>NZ_BDBS01000004.1 GCF_001613105.1 Nocardia pseudobrasiliensis NBRC 108224
TCCGGACTGCAGCAGCGGCGTCAGACGATCGGTGATGACGGTCTTGATGTCCGCGCCGGATGCGATGTCGCGCAAGGCCGGAGCGATCTGTGCCAGTACCGGGGACCAGTCACTGCTCGTGGCGCTGGCCAGGACGGGCTCGACCAGTTCACGCAGCGCCTGGGTCGGATTCTGTCCGCCCTCGCCCGGCGCGCCGAAGACCTCACGCGCCTGGGCGATCAGCGTATCGATCACGGTGTCGCCGGAATCGCGTCGGGCCCCGGCCATTTCGGTGGCATCGCGGACGAAGGCGAGCACATCCTGCACCGGCTGCCGCAACGGACCGGCCGGAACCTGTTCGGCCCACGCGCCGATCTGATTCAGATTCAGCCCCGAGGTCGCGATCTGGCCGACCAGTCCGGCGATATCCTCGACCATCGCGGGCGCGCGACCGGTCTCGCCATTGCTGGCGACCGCCTCGTTCTCCGGAACCGCCGCGCGCACAGCCTGATGAATCACGGGCGCGGCCGCCATCGGCGTGAAGGTCGCCTCCGACACCGGCGGGACGGGCTCGGCCGGTCGCTCGGGCGACGGTCCGCGCACGGCATCGGAGAAACTGTCGAGCGGGGCGGCCAGCGGGCTGCCCTGTGCCATCGACTGGGCTCCGGTCAGCGCCGATTCGAGCTGGGAACGAGCGCCCGGATCCAGATGTGCGCCCAGGGCCGCGCCGAGCTGACCGAGCGGTCCGCCGCCGCCATCGGTGGCGGTGGCCGTCGCGGGTGTCGTCTCGGCCTGCGCCACGGTTTCGGCGCCGAACGTCGCGGTCGCGATCGAGGCGAACGCGGCAGCGGCATACAGGCCGCGCCGGTTCCTGTCGGTCTTCCTTCTGTGCCGACCCGATGCCTTGGTGACTGATGTCTTCTGCACGTCTCGCCCATGCCTTTCCATGAAATGAATCCATTTACAGCGGAAGGAGCAAATTTTCAGCTAAGTATTGGCAGCGCAAAGAAAAAGGGCAACGAATATCGTTGTGACGTACGTTGCCATACAAAAAACAGTGATGAATGAAGTCGAATTCAGCGCAATAACAATGCGACGGCCCGGTCGGATATCACCACGATCCAGACCATCAGCAGCAGACCGATAGCGACAAGTCCGGCCAGCACGGAAATCGACCGAGCCCGCCCCCGCGACCGTCGATCATCACGCACGCGGAACACCGGCGGCGAATCAGCGCCCCGCGGAGCCCGATAGTCACGCATGAGCGTCCCCGAGTCCCTCATGCCACGGGCGCAACAGCTCCCGGTGCACCTCCTCGGTGAACTCACCGCGCCCGACCAGATCGCCCAGCACCGCGGCGGTCACCGCCTGCGCGACGGTCGTCGTCGCGCCGATCGCGCCCAGTGACTGCAGGATCGTGGCGAATCCGCCCGTTCCCGCGCCGGGCGAGAGCGCCTGTCCCGCAGCCGCCGTCGCGATCTGAATATTGCGCGAGCGGCCGAATTCCTTGGCCACAGCGGCGGCGATCCGCAACGGCTGCGCCGAGGTCTGCTGACCCAATCCGGACAACAGCCCGGCCAGGCCGCCGCCGCCCGCGGCGACGCCCTGCAGATCCGTCAGCCGGGATTCGGCGGCCCGCGCCGCGCCGGCATTGAGCCGTTCACGCTGTTCGGCGGTCAGCTGTCCGGCGCGTTCGACGATCGTCATGACGTCGTGCCAGCGCGGACCGTACAGGTATTCCAGATGCAGCGTTTGTTGATCGTTCATAGCAATTCGGGCCCTTCTCTCGAGCTCTCCAGAGAACCGATCAACTGCATATTCCACATTGCAGACAACCGCGTCAATGCCCGCCCAATGGAATATTTCAACTCCGGCAATATTGTACGAAAATCCGCCCGCGCAAACCCTTGACAATATTCGCCTTCGATGATTCGCCAGCAATTTGCCGCTTCGATGAGCGCGTCCCGTTCCCGAGCCTCCGCCCGGTGTGGGCCCCGAACCGTCCGGGCAGCACACCATTTCGGCCGCCGATACCCTCCTGTGGCGCGAACTTGGCGAAATAAACTACATCGTCGTAGCTCGTTTCTGTGTGGTCGACCGAGAAAGGGCCGTGTCATGGAGCCGCTCAACCTGTATCGGCTGACCCAGTTCCTCGAGGTAGCCGAGGAGTTGAATTTCACCCGGGCGGCCCGGCGGTTGCATATGACGCAGCAGGCACTGAGCGTTTCGGTGCGCCGCCTCGAGCGCGAACTCGGCGTCACGCTGTTCGAACGGACCACCCGCCGGGTGGCGCTGACCGACGCCGGACGGATCCTGCGCGACGGATCTCGGACCCTGCTCACGGCCTCCCGCGAGGTGGCCGCCCAGACCCGGCAAGCCGCACAGTCCGCATGAAGGCGGGCCGTTCGACCCTGTTCGAACGCATCGGATTCACAGTGCTCGTCGCGCTCGTCGCGGCCCTGGCCCCGGTCGGGACCGCGGCGAACGCGCAACCGGCGGCCCCCACGGCGGTCTGCGGGACCGCGCTGTCCGACGATGAGTTGGACACCATCGCCCGGCTCTCGCAAACCTCCGACCTGACCGGCGATTCGCTGGCGCGGCTGGAGACCGCCGTGGCGCGGCTGCACGAGATCACCGAAATTCTTGTGGCGCATCACGATCGACGCGGCCTGTTCGGGGTCGGTCTGGACACCGTCGAGCAGGCCGCGGTCATGCCGTTGCAGCGCGATCCGGCGGCCTTCCAGGATCGCGAGTACGCGCATCGCATCAGCCTCGAATTGCTGAGCCGTTACCTGGACAATCTGCACGCCGAATTCACCGGTGGCCCGCTCGCGCCACAGTGGGCGCGATATTTCGATGCGACCCGGCGGTGCGAACTGTCCGGGGCGCGCGTCGCGATGACGGGCTACGCCGCCCACCTGGTCGTCGACCTGTCCGAATCCGTCGCCGCGATCGGCAGCGAACCGCGCAACGCGCCCGACTACTTCGAAATCGTCGCCGCCATCGCCGAGACGGGCGATCTGATCGTTGACCGCACCAGGGACGTCTACGCCGCGGACCTGGGTCCGCTGTGGCGGTTCTATTTCTTCGGCGAGGGTCTGGATCTCCTACTGGGCCGGGGCGTGGCGACCCGGCCACTGTTGGTACTGGCCGACCTCGGAGCCAATGTCGTCATCTTCGGTAATGGCTTGGCACTGCGCGATCCGGCGCTGCACGACACCACCGCGGCCGAGATGTGGGCGCTGTTCGACGCCGCCGACACCGCCTTCGCCGTCCTGGCCCAGATCCACGCGCTCTGACAAGAGACCGATTGTCAAGCGCTACAGCGTAAAAGAATCGCTAAGCATATCCCGCGCGGAACATTCTCCCCGGTCCCTGACCTGCGCGGACGCCAAAGTTGCTGCGAGGTTGCTTGACGGTGTGGTCGCGGTCCGAGAACCATCGGTCCCCGGGGGGCATGAACATCTTGTCGACTCGCTCATCCGCCCGACGAAGGAGTTTCACCCGAGATGGACCTCTTCGATCCGCAGTTCAGCGCCGCCGTGATCCCCCCGACGATCCTGTTGCATCTGCGCAGGCTCGCCGTCGAACGTGGGTTCGACACCGAGCTGTGGTTCGGCGGGACGGGCGTGGTACCCGAACAACTCGACGCGCCCGAAACCCGCGTCTCCTTTCGCCAGGCCGATACGGTACTGCGCCGCGCGCTGCGGGCGCTGCCGGACGGGCCGTGGGGTGTGGAGGTCGGGGTGAAGAACGCGACGGTGCGATTCGGTCTCCTGGGCTTCGCGATGCGCTCGTGCCGCAATGGCGGGGAAGCGTTCGGTCTGGGTGTGCAGCTGCATCGGTCGATAGGCAGCCTGCTCGACTTCGAATTCGACCGCGGACCCGAATCGAGCACCCTGCGCATTCTCGAACGTATCCCGGATCCCGAGACCGTACGCTTCCTCACCGAGGAGGCCATGTTCACCGCCCTGATCGCCGCGCGGTCGGTGCTGGAGGACGATGTCTGCCCGCAGCGTGTGCGCGTCGCGTATCCGGAGCCGTCCTACAGCGAGGAATATCGCCGATACTTCCGCTGCCCGATCGACTTCGATTGCGGGGTCACCGAGCTGAGTTTCGACAGCCGACTGCTCGACCGACCCATCCGCACCTGCAACGAGGCCAATCTCAATGCCTCGCTCGACGCCTTCAAACGCATGTCCGAGGCGATTCCGGATCGCAGTGACATCGTGGCCTCGGTCGAGGCCATACTCGGTGAGAATCTGCGCCGCGTGATCACCATGGCCGAGGTCGCCGACCGCCTGTTCGTCACCGAACGCACCCTGCGCAGACAACTCACCGCGGCCGGCGAACGCTTCAGCGATATTCGCGACCGGGTTCGGCAGCGTCGGGCCCTGTTCCTGGTCCGCGAAACGAATATGACGATCGCCCAGATCGCGTCCCAGACCGGCTACAGCGACGCTCGGGAATTCCGGCGCGCCTATGTCCGATGGAACGGCGAACCACCGAGCGAAACCCGCCGGACGAGCGGTGTGATCGGAGACGATTGGGAACGAGTCGCCTCCTAGTTCACGCGGCGGGCAGATCGAAACTGATGACGACCGACGGTTGCTCGTCCCATCCGGCCGGACCGATCGTCCCGCCGAGCGGGACCAGCGACGCGCCGCCGCCTCCCCCGCCGGGAGGCGTATCCGGATCACCGCGCCCGTCCCGGGCGGTTCCGCCGATCGCGCCGCCGCCACCGCCGTGCCACCCCGCACCGCCGCCTCCGCCACCGCCTGTCCCGCTGCCCTGAACGCCGACATCGCCACCGGCCGTGCCGCCGTATCCGGGCCCGCCCCGACCGCCCGCGGGCAGATCGGTGCCGAAGACGTTCTCACCGCCGCCCGGCGCCAACGCGGTATCGGAAGTGCCTGCGGCTCCGCCACGTTCGCCGCCGCCGGGCATGCCCGCGTCACCGCCCGGTGACATTCGCCCGTCCCACGTCGCCGCACCGCCGCCACCACCGGCCGCGGTCACCAATTCCAGACGACCCGGCGCGTCACCGATGATCACCCCGAGATCGAGCGAAACCGACGATGCCCCGCCACCGTCACCGCCCCGGACATTCGGATAGGCCGTGGCATCCGCACCCGGCACCGGCCGGGTCGAACCACCCCGACCGCCGCCACCGGTGCTCTTGGCCGGATCGGGCACGGCGACATGGATATTCAGCCGGGACCCCGGCGGCACCGACGCGTCACCACCGGCACGCGCACCGCGCCCACCCGCCGCGACGGTATGACAGCAACTGGCCGCCCCGCGCGCACCGACCGCTTCGATATGTATCCGCGTCACCGGCATCGGCAGTTCCAGGACCCGACCCGTACTCAGCGAATCCGGATTCGTATAGACGCATGTGACCGTCGTCCCCGAGGTTCGACACTCCGGCGGCAGCGGCGCGGCGGCGGCGGGTACCGCCGCGACGATCGGCCAGGCCATGGCGGCAGTTCCGGCAATGGCACCCAGACGCAGGCTCATACCGTGCATTTCAACATGGAAACGGTCCCGGCGAGGGTCATTCCGACCCGGTGTCGGTTTGCGACTCGGCCCATTGCGACGCCCAGGCATCCAGCGGGCCGAGCGCCTCGTGCAGTCCCACGCCGAGCGGCGTGAGCGCGTAACCCGCTGTCCCCGTAGCGATTACGCCCGCCTCGATGAGCTCCCCGAGACGTTGATACAGCACACTCGACGACAAACCCGCGCATCGCGCCAACAGCGCTCGCGCACCGACCGGCCCGTCCCGCAACTCCCAGACGATCCGCAAGGTCCAGCGCCGCCCCAGCAGGTCGAGCGCCGCCATGAGCGGTCGACCGGTCGTCGAGCCGCGCACCGGACGGCCCGGGCGGGGTATCACCATCACACTCCTCGTCCATTGCGTTTCGATTATCGAAACACTAGTCGCGTCGGACTCACCACCGAGCAGCGGATCTCCCTGACCCATGGCTCCCCCGAAGACTCTTGCTGGACAAGCGAATCCGACCGCCTACTCCTGCTGACCGTGGACGCCCTGCACGATCACAGCGATATCGACGACGCTCTGTGGTCACGCCTGACCCAGGTCTTCGACGATCGCCAACTCCTCGACATCCTCCTGCTGTGCGGCTGGTATCACGCCATCAGGTTCACCGCCCGCGCCACTCGCCTACCACCGGAACCCGGCGCACCGCGCTTCGCCGACCTACTGCCCCGAACCTCGGGATGACTTGGCGCGAACGTGGATTCGTCGACCTCGACATCCCGCTGTCCGCCGCCGGAATTCTCATCACCGCGTTCGCGCGGGATGTCGTATTCGGCGGCCCGCCGTTCGCCGTCCTGAGCCTGCGCTGCGTGATCGGCGCGATCCTCGCCGCGGCCGCGTGTCCGCTGATCCGGCTGGAAAAGATCCTTCAGTGAACGGTTGTACTACACCGATTGTTGTACTACCGTCTGGTCCCATCTTGATTGATGTAACTTGCTGTAACGTTTAATGAAGGGTGAGGTAATGCGGCGTCACGCCTGGATACCTGGTGGTGATCGCGACGCTCGCGACCGCCGGGGCGTATATCGCCCACCTACGGCTGAGCGAGATTCCGGACCTCGCGATCGGGCATTCCCCGACGCCGCCCGCCCTCGGCCGACCGCACGACAAGGTCGTCGACTACGCGGTCGACGGTCCCGCCCACGCCTCGGTCACGCTGTCGTATCTGGACGCCAACGGTGATGCCCGCGATGTGACGGCCACCCTGCCCTGGCGCACCTCCGTGCGCACCGGCAAGCTGACCATCTCGAGCGGTGTGATCGCACAGTCGGACGCCGACCGCCTCTCCTGCCGTATCGCCATCGACGGCCAGGTTCGCGACGAACAATCCGCCACCGGACCGTCGGCCGCCGCGAGCTGCAAGGTCGTGGTGTCGTGAACCGGGACCGGCTGCGCGATCTGGCAGCCCGCACGCGCGCCGAACTCTCGGTGCCCTTCGATCGACGATATCGTGAAAAGGCCCCGGGCCGACCGCTTTACGCACGCCTGCTCTACGTCCTCGCCATTCCGATCATCGTGGTCTGGCTGGTCGCCGCGGGCGCGCTCAACGCGGTGGTCCCGCAGTTGGAGAAGGTGATCGAGGGCCACGCCCAATCGTTCCTGCCCGATCAGGCGTCCTCGGTGCAGGCGATCGCGAAGATGGGCGACTACTTCGGCGGAGCCGGGACCAACAACTTCGATTACGTTCTGCTGGAAGGCGATCGACCACTCGGCGGCGCCGCGCACCGGTACTACCGCGATCTGCTGCAACGCATCAACGCCGATACCGCCCACGTCAATTCGTCGATGGACCTGTGGTCCAACCCCGATCTCGCACCCGCCAACGAAAGTTCCGATGGTAAAGCGGCATTCGTGCTGCTGAACCTCAAAGGCAATATGGGCACCGCGCTGGCGATGGAGTCCACCCAGGCGGTACGCGACATCATCGCCGGATTTCCGCCGCCGCCCGGTATCAAGGCGTACCTCACCGGCCCGTCCGCGGTGGTGAACGACGAACTCGTCTCGATCAACGATTCGATACTGCTGTTGATCTTCGCCTCGATCGGACTCGTCGGCGCGGTGCTGATCTGGGTCTACCGCTCGCCGATCACCGTGGCGATGCCACTGCTGGTGGCGGGCATGGGATTCGCCGTCGCCCGCGCGATCGTGGCCTGGCTCGGCGAGCATTCGATCATCGGCGTCTCGATCTTCGCCTCGGCGCTGCTGGCGGTGATCGTGCTCGGCGCGGCCATCGACTACGGCGTCTTCCTGCTGGGCAGATATCAGGAGGCACGCCGCGCGGGCGAGGATCCCACGACCGCCTACTACACGGCGCTGACCGGCGTCCAATACATCATCATCGCCTCGGGACTGACCGTCGCGGGCGCCACGGCGTGCATGGCATTCACCCGGCTCGCCATCTTCAGCACCTCGGGGCTGCCCTGCACGGTGGCCGTAATCGTCACCCTCGCAGCGGCATTGACCCTGGGTCCGGCCTTCCTCGCGGTCGGCAGCCGACTGGGTTTCCTCGAACCGCGCGAACAACCGTCGCTGCGCCGCTGGCGGCGCATCGCCACCCGCGTGGTGCGCTGGCCCGGCCCGGTACTGGCCGCCTCCCTGGCCGTCCTCGCCTTGTTCTTGCTGATTCTGCCGACCTTCCAGGTCAGCTACAACGAGCGCCGCGCCCAACCCAGCGATTCCCCGGCCAATGTCGGATTCGCCGCGGCCGACCGGCATCTGCCGCCCAACATCATGGCTCCCAGCGTCCTGATCGTGGAGGCCGACCACGACATGCGCGACTCGGCCGATCTCATCGCCCTGTCCAAACTCACCAACGCGGTTCTCGCGATACCGGGAATCAGTGGCGTACAAGGGATTACCCGGCCACTCGGCGCACCCCTGGAACAGGGCACCCTCACCAGCCAGGCCGGATACGTCGGCAGCCGCCTCACCCAGATGACGGATCTACTCGGGCAGCGCCTGGCCGATCTGGAATCGCTGTCGGGGAATATCGGCCGCCTGACCCTCGCGGTGAACGGCGTGCAGTCCGCCCTCGGCTCCGGCGAACAGGGCATCGATCAGGCCACCGGCAAGGCCACCGAATTGCGTTCCGCCCTCACCGGAGTCACCGATAAACTGCATTCCCTCCAAGCCCAGGCAGGCCCGGTGAAACAACTCGTGGACAGCATCCCGAACTGCGCGAACATCGACGCATGCCATTCGGTGCAGGCCGGCTACTCCCTGTTCGACGATCTCGGCCGATTCGACGGTATGGCAGGCGGTTTGATCGATGGCGTGAACTCCGCGGCCGGTGCGCTACCGCGACTGGCGACCCAGCTGACCACCCTCAGGGGCTTCATCGCCCAGATCGATCAGGTCGTCACCCCGTTGCAGAGCACCCTGAAAGTGCTTGTCCCCCAGGTATCGGAGATCACCCAGTTCACCGACGAGATTCGGCAGAGCTTCGCCGCGGGCGATCCCGGCGGCTATTTCTTCCTGCCCAGTCAGGCCTTCGACAACAAACTCTTCAAAGAGGCCATGCCGCTGTTCTTCTCCCTCGACGGCAAGGTCACCCGCATGATCGTCACCCCGCAGGACGAGGGTTTCAGCCGCGAGGCGATGGATATCAGCGCCAAGATCATTCCGGCCTCGCTGCAGGCGATCAAGGGCACCGCGCTGGCCGGTAGCACCGTGAGCATCGGCGGTCCCGGTGGCACGCTGCTCAATATCGAGGCGTTCACCCACGAGGATTTCATCACCAGTATCGTCGCCGCCTTCGCATTCGTATTCTGCGTGATCCTGATCCTGTTGCGCAGCTTGGTCTCCGCGATCGCCGTGGTCGCCTCGGTCGCCCTGTCGTATCTGTCCGCGCTCGGCCTCAGCGTCCTCGTCTGGCAACATCTGCTGGGCAATCCGCTGCACTGGTCGGTGGCGCCGGTGTCGTTCATATTGCTGGTCGCGGTGGGCGCCGATTACAACCTGCTACTGGCCGCGCGATTCAAGGAGGAATTGCCCGCGGGCATCAACACCGGAATCATCCGCGCGATGGTCAACACCGGCGGCGTCGTGACCACGGCCGGACTGGTCTTCGGCGTCACCATGTTCGCGATGCTGGTCAGCTACGCGCACAATATCGCCCAGATCGGCACCACCGTCGGACTCGGGCTGTTCCTGGACACCCTCATCGTCCGATCCTTCGTCATCCCGGCCATCGCCGCCCTGTCCGGCCGCTGGTTCTGGTGGCCGATTCCGGTGCGCAACCGACCTACCCGCTGAACTCACCGCGCCCCGATCAGCCGCCACTGCCGACCCCACTCGTCCTCGTGCCGACGGCCGATCAGCCAGGTACTCAACCAGGCCAGCGCCGATACCGCGACCCAGATTTCGATCAGTAGACCCAACCCGACACCGGCCCCCTGCCACGCCGCCGCGCTCGCGTGCCGCGGCGGATCGGTCGGCCGACCGTCGGGTCCGAGCCACATGGCGACGCCGTCACCGATCCGAGCGGACGAACCGACCTCGACCGTCGCCCGGCCGTCCCCGGCCCACCACACCGCGGCCTCGTAATGCTGTTCGTACGTTCCGGTGGCCGTGGCCCGGGTGACTCGCTTCGGATCACCGGTGATCACCGCTCCCCCTTCGGTTTTCACCGCGCTCTCGGCGCGAATCTCGGCCGCGGCCGCGGTGGATCGCCCCATACCGACGACCCAGCTCAGCGGTACCGCGCACACGACGACCACGATCGCCGCGATCCAGATCAGTCCCCGCAGCCGATCGGTGGGACGCATCAGCGGACTGCGACTCCACGGTCCGGTCCGGCGAACCCGCACCGCGATCGACGGATACTTCGTCATGACGAGCGTCAACATGGCAGCAACTTTGCCATCATCTACTTCCTGCCAACAAGTGGCTGTACTGTCACTGTTCGCAAATATTCCGCCAGGCCCAAAGGCTCCTCCGGCCGAGATTTCGTGATGCAAACAACACCGGGAGCCAATGACAAAAGTCGAGAATTATGGCCCCCTCTTTATCCGAATCACATTACGCCGGAACATTTTTCGAAATCGACAATTCGCGTATAGGATCGCTCCCGGAACAGCGAATCAGAGGGAGACCTGATGCCAGGAACAGAATTTGCGACGCTACGCGACCAGGTGGCCGCACTGCAGGCCAAGACCGTCTCCGCCACCGAACTGCTCGAGCAGTGCATCGCCCGGATCGAGAAATTCGACGACAAGGTCAATGCCGTGGTGGTGCGCGATTTCGATCGCGCCCGCGCCGCCGCGAAACAGGCCGACGCCGCCCTCGCGCGCGGTCAGCGCGAACCGCTGCTCGGGGTTCCCGTGGCGGTGAAGGAATCGTTCAATGTCGCGGGCCTGCCGACCACCTGGGGCTTCCCCGACGCCGCCGGTTGGCTGCCCGCCGAGGACGCCGCACTGGTGACACGGGTCAAGTCCGCGGGCGGCGTCGTCATCGGCAAGACCAATGTGCCGCTGGCCCTGCATGATTGGCAGTCCTACAACGAGATCTACGGCACCACCAACAACCCCTGGGATCTGACGCGCTCACCCGGCGGCTCCTCCGGCGGCTCGTCGGCCGCGCTCGCCGCCGGATACGTCACCCTGGCCCTCGGCTCCGATATCGGCGGATCACTGCGCGTCCCGGCGCATTTCTGCGGCGTCTACGCCCACAAGCCGTCCCGCACACTGCTGCCGGGCCGCGGCAACACACCGCCGCGCGTACCCGCGCTGCCCGCTTCCGAGGACCTCGCGGTGGTCGGTCCCATGACCCGCACCGCCGCCGACCTGACCCTGGCCACGCTACTGCTGGCGGGCCCCGACGAGGTGGAGGCGGTCGCCTACCAGCTCGCGTTGCGTCCGCCGCGCGGAACCGAACTCGGCGACTTCCGGGTGCTGATCGTCGACGATCATCCGCTGGTCCCCACCTCGTCGGTGATCCGCGAGGGCTTCGACCGAATCGCGCAGGGCCTGGAGCGGGCCGGGGCCACCGTCGCCCGGCGCAGCGCCCTGCTGCCCGATCTCGACCTGACCGCGAAAACCTATCTGACACTGCTCATGTCGCGATTCGGGGCCGATGCCACCGCCGAGGTCGAGCAGGCCCGCCGGGCGGCCGCCGAGCTCGCGGCCGACGCCGACACCCCCGAGGCCGCCGGACTGCGCGGAATCGCGGCCAGCCACGCCGACTGGATCAGGACCGACCGCATCCGCATCGACCTCACCGACAAATGGCGACGCCTGTTCGGCGAATTCGATGTGGTGCTGTGCCCGATCAGCCCGACACCGGCCTTCCCTCACGATCATTCGGAGATGGGCGAGCGCACGCTCGATATCGACGGCACGGACTACCGGTACGACACTCACCTGATCTGGCCGAGTATCGCGACCCTGATCGGACTCCCGGCCACCGCCGCACCCATCGGACACACCCCCGAAGGACTGCCCTACGGCATGCAGATCATCGGCCCCTACCTCGAGGACCACACCACGCTGCGCTTCGCGGAGCTGATCGAGCGCGAGTTCGGCGGCTTCACCCCGCCGCCCGGATTCGCCTGAGCGCCTTCATCGCTCGGGTCGCAGATCCACCAACCGCCTGGCCTTGCCCACCGGCGACCGCTCGATCGAATCCGGATCCACCACATCCACGACCACCTGCACCCCGATGCGGTCCTTGATCCGGCCCGCCAGCGACCGCGCCGCCTCGGTGCGCAGCGCCTGCGACAACGCCCGGCGGCTTTCCACCCGCACGGTCAGTCGATCGAGCCGGTCGGGGCGATCGAGTACGCACTGATACTGCGGCGCAAGGTTTTCCAGGCCCAGAATCAGTTCCTCGATCTGGGTCGGGAACAGATTCACCCCACGCAGGATGATCATGTCGTCGCAGCGACCGGTGATCTTGCGCATGCGGCGCATCGACCGCGCGGTGCCGGGCAGCAGTGCGGTCAGGTCGCGGGTGCGGTAGCGGACGATGGGGAAGGCCTGCTTGGTCAGCGAGGTGAAGACCAGCTCGCCTTCCGCACCGTCCGGCAGCACCGCACCCGTATCCGGGTCGATGATCTCCGGATAGAAGTGGTCCTCCCAGATATGCAGTCCGTCTTTGGTTTCCGCGCACTCCTGCGCGACGCCGGGACCCATCACCTCCGACAGCCCGTAGATGTCCACGGCATCGAGATCCAGTGTGTTCTCCAGCTCCACCCGCATCTGCTCGGTCCACGGCTCCGCGCCGAAGATGCCGGTGCGCAACGAGGTCCCGCGCGGATCGATACCGGCGCGCTCGAGCGCGTCGGCGATGGTGAGCATGTACGACGGGGTCACCATGATCGCGTCGGGCCGGAACTCGGCGATGAGCTGAACCTGCCGCTCGGTCATTCCACCGGAGACCGGAATCACGGTGCAGCCCAACCGTTCCGCCCCGTAGTGCGCGCCGAGCCCACCGGTGAACAGCCCATAACCGTAGGCCACCTGGACGATGTCACCGGCGCGGACCCCGGCCGCGCGCAGACTCCGCGCCACCAGCCGGGACCAGATGTCGATATCGCCCGCGGTGTAACCCACCACGGTCGGCCGCCCGGTCGTGCCCGAGGAGGCGTGCACGCGCACCACCTCCGATTGCGGCACGGCGAACATGCCGAACGGATAGTTCTGTCGCAGATCGGCTTTCGTTGTGAACGGGAACAGCGCCAGATCCCCGAGCTGTTTCAGATCGTCCGGATGCACACCGCGCTCGTCGAAGGCCCTGCGGTAGTGCGGAACACGGTCGTAGGCGTGTCGTAACGACCATTTGAGCCGACTCAGCTGCAACGCGGAAATCTCGTCGCGCGAAGCGATCTCGATCGGTTCCACCGCGTCGGCGGAACGGGGCGCGGAGGTGACGGGAAAATCGACGAGCTCGGTCATGGTGGCTCCGTGGTGGAAAGCTCACGCGTCGAAGTCGACGGTGACGGTGTCGCTGATCGGAAAAGACTGACAGGTCAAGACGAATCCGGCGGCCACTTCGAAATCCTCGAGCGCGTAGTTGCGGTGCATCCGCACCTCCCCGGCGGTGACCTTGGCCCGGCACGTACCGCATACGCCGCCCTTACAGGCGAACGGCAGATCCGCCCGAGCGGCCTGCGCCCCGTCGAGGACGGATTCCGCGCGCGACAGCGTCGCGGTACTCGAGTTGCCGTCGAGCACGATGGTGACCTCGCTGGTGGGACCGGTCGTCGCGAGGTCGGCATGCCGCACCGGCCGCGGGGCGCTGTCCTCGACGAAGAACAGTTCCTCGTGAATACGCTCCGCACCGACGCCGAGTTCGTACAGCGCGTCGCGCACATCGACGACCATACCGATCGGCCCGCACAGCCAGAAATGATCGACGGCCGCCACGGGGACGAACGCGCGCAGCAGCCGCCGGATGCGCTCGGCATCGAGTCGGCCGCTGAGCAATTCGGCGCTGCGCGGCTCGCGCGAGAGCACATGCGTCAGCTGCAACCGGCCACCGTAACGGTCCTTGAGGTCGCCGAGTTCCTCGGTGAACATGACCGAACCGACGCGCCGATTCCCGTAGAACAGCGTCACCCGCGCCTCGGGATCCCGCAGTACGGTCGCCGCGATCGAAAGCATCGGCGTGATACCCGAACCCGCCGCGAACAGCACATGCCACCCGCCGGTGCCCGGATCGAGCGCGAAGCGGCCGGTCGGCGGCTGCACCTCGATCTCGTCACCGGGCCGCACCTCGTTCACCAGCCACCCGGAGAACGCGCCGCCCGGCACCACCCGAACCCCGATCCGCGGCGCGGCGCCCGCGGGCGCGCAGATCGAATAGGACCGCCGCTGCTCGGCGCCCGCCACCTTCTTGCGCAGCGTGACCGATTGCCCTGGGCGAAAGTCGAATTCGGCGCGCAGCTCATCGGGCACGGCGAAGGTCACCGCGGCCGCGTCCGCGCACAGGCGCTCGACCGAGGCCACGCGCAGGGGATGGAACGGCTTGCGTGCGCCGGCCACGTCAGATCTCCTTCACATGGTCGAACGGTTCCCCGCACGACCGGCAGCGATGCAGCGATTTACACGCCGTGGCCCCGAATTCCGAGGTCCGCTCGGTCTCGGCAGACCCGCACTGCGGACAGCGCACCAGCCGGGCGGGCGGGGTAAGCGTCAGCGGCACCGGCCCCGCCGAAGGCCGACCGACAGGCGACGGCGGGCTGATACCGTGCTCGGCGAGTTTGCGTCGCCCGGCCGCGCTGATCCAGTCCGAACTCCACGAGGGACTGAGCTCGGTGCGGATCTGCACCCGCGCGAATCCTGCCGCGGCGAGCCGATATCGGAGGTCCTCGCGCATGGCGGCCAGGGCCGGACATCCGCTGTAGGTGGGCGTGATCCGCACGACGATCGTGCCGTCCGCGGCCCGATCCAGGCCGCGCAGCACACCGAGATCGGCCAGGGTCAGCATGGGCATCTCGGGATCGGTCACCGCGGCCGCCGCCGCGCGGGCCCGGTCGAGAATCCACTCGTTGTCACTCGATGTCATGCCGTCACCACCTGCCCATCGGATGCGCGCGAGCCACCGCCTGCAACTCGGCCAGCACGTAACCCATTGCCTCGGTGTGGATTCCGTCGCGTCCGGTTCGCCCGCCCACACCGGTCACCGGCTGCGCCGCGGGCGCGTCGAGCCGGGCGGCGTGGAAGACCTGCGCCACCACCGATTCGAACTCCTTGCGCAGCGCCTCCGCCGGAACCGCCGCACCGACCGCCGCCAATCGCTCCTCGACGGGATGGGTCACGAACAGCTCGTCGATATACGGCCAGACGCGGGTGACGGCATCGCGAATTCGCTGGCGGGAGAACACGGTTCCGTCGGCGAGGGTCACCAGCCACCGCGCGGCGTAGTCACGATGATAGGTGACCTCCTTGACGCCCTTGGCCGCCACCGCGGCCAGCACCGCATCGGTCGAGTCGCGCAACCGGTGCAGTAGCGCCAGCCGATAGGTGGCGAAGGCGAACAACCGCGCGATACTCACCGCGAAATCACCGTTGTCGAGTTCGACCAGTCGCACATTGCGGAACTGCGGTTCGTCGCGGAAGAACGCCAGGGCGTCCTCGGCCGGAATCGGTGAGCCCGAGGGCAATTCGGGCACCATCCGCGGATCGGCCGCCGCGGCCCGGGCCAGCAGCAGCCGCGCCTGGCCGAGCAGATCCAGCCCGATATTGGCCAGCGCGACCTCCTCCTCCATCTCCGGCGCACGGGTGCTCCACTGGGCCAGCCGCTGCGCGGAGATCAGCGCGTCATCGCCGAGCATCAGGCAGTAGGCCGCCAGGTCGGGGCCGTCGATCCCGGCGCGCAGCGTGGTGTCCACCCCGGCCAGCGGATCGTCGAAGCCGGTGCCGAAGGCCCATTGGCCGTGCCCGTTGTGATCGACGAGGTCCGCGTAGGCCGAATCGTGGTCGGTCATGCTCGTTCTCCCACCCGGCGGTCACATATGCGGGACGTTGTCGGGAATCTCGTAGAAGGTCGGATGGCGGTAGATCTTGTCCCCGCTGGGCTCGAAGTACGGATCCTTCTCGTCGGGACTCGAGGCGACGATGGCGGTCGAGGGAACCACCCAGATGCTGACGCCCTCGTTGCGCCGGGTGTAGAGATCGCGCGCGTGCCGCAGCGCCATCCGGTCGTCGGCCGCGTGCACCGAACCGACGTGTACGTGATTGAGTCCGCGCTTACCGCGTACGAATACCTCGTACAGCGGCCAATCGGCATCCACGCTCATTTGCTGCCCTCCTGCGCGGCGCGTCCTGCGCCGGCCTCCGCGGCGCGCATCTTCCGCGCGAAGACCGTCGCGGCCTCACGCACCCACGCGCCCTCCTCGTGGGCCACCCGACGGCGATCGATCCGCTCGGCCGCGCACGGTCCGTCGCCGCGCACGATGGCATCGAATTCCTCCCAGTCCGGGGAACCGAAGTCGTGCGCCTGCCGCTGCTCGTTCCACTCCAGTTCTGGATCGGGCAGCGTGACGCCGAGTACGCGCGCCTGCGGCACGGTCATATCCACGAACCGTTGCCGCAGTTCGTCATTGGTGTGGCGTTTGATGCCCCACGCCATCGACTGCTCGGTATTGGGTGAGCGATCATCGGGCGGGCCGAACATCATCAGCGCGGGCCACCACCAGCGGTCGACCGATTCCTGCACCAGTTCCCGCTGCGCGTCGGTGCCGTGCATCATCGTCAGCAGCAACTCGTAGCCCTGCCGTTGATGAAACGACTCCTCCTTGCAGATCCGTATCATCGCCCGTGCGTACGGGCCGTAGGAATTGCGGCACAGCGGAACCTGATTGCAGATCGCCGCGCCGTCGACCAGCCAGCCGATAACCCCGACATCGGCGAAGGTCAGCGTCGGATAGTTGAAGATCGACGAGTACTTCTGCCGTCCGATGATCAGCCGCTCGACCAGATCGGCCCGGTCCGCGCCCAGCGTCTCCGCCGCGGAGTACAGATATAGTCCGTGTCCGGCCTCGTCCTGGACCTTGGCCATCAGAATCGCCTTGCGCCGCAACGACGGTGCGCGGGTGAGCCAATTGCTCTCCGGCTGCATGCCGATGATCTCCGAATGCGCGTGCTGGGCGATCTGTCGGATCAGCGTGTTGCGATATCCCTCGGGCATCCAGTCCCGGGGCTCGACGCGCCGATCGGCGGCGATGGTTTCGTCGAAGGTCTGTTCCAACATCTCGAAATTCCCTCAGCGCCCGTGGAATACGGGCTTGCGCTTGTGCAGGAACGCCTCGACCGCCGACCTGTGATCCTCCGACGCGCCAAGTCGCCGCTGCGCCTCGGCCTCGCGATCGAGTACATCCGCGAGCGGGGCATCGACATTCGCGTCGAGAAGCTGTTTGACCGCGCGGTAGGCGCGGGTCGGCCCGGTGGCGAGCGTCGCGGCGGTTTCGGCGGTCACGGTGGCGACATCGGCGTCGGCGACGACGCGATGCACCAGACCCCACTGCTCGGCCCGGGCGGCGTCGAACGTATCGCCCAGTAGGAAAAGGCTTTTCGCGCGGCCCATGCCCACCAGGCGCGCCAGGGTCGCGCTGAGGCCGGAGTCGGCCGCGAGTCCGATGCCGGTGAAGGCGGTACCGAACTTGGCGCGCTCACCGGCGATCCGGATATCGGCCGCCAGCGCCAGCCCCAGTCCCGCGCCCACACACGCGCCGGTGATACCCACGACAACCGGTACCTCGATTCCGTTCAGCGCCAAGACGATCGGGTTGTAGTGCTCGCGCACGGTGTCCATCGCGTGCGCGGGATCGGCCCCGAGGCTCGCGACATGCTCGCCCAGATCCTGTCCGACGCAGAAGTTCTTCCCGTTCGCGGTGATCGCGACAGCGCGCACGCCGTGGTCGGTGCGCGCCGTCGACAACGCCTCGAGCAGTTCCCGTTTCATCGCCAGGTTCAGGGCATTGGAGGCGGCGGGGCGATCGAGGACGATCGAGACCACACCCTCGACGATCGTGTACGACACCGAGGTCGGCTGCTCGTCCATGAGGGCTGTCCCTTCGATTGCTCCGCGCTTCAAGTAATAACCGATCATTCGTTCGGTTATCAAGACCTGATTTTGGGACAGGGCCTGGTGTAGACATGTCAACATGGCTGCCTCGCACACCCGCCGCACCGGTCAGGTCGGCCGACCGGGCTACGACCTCGAGTCGCTCCTGACCGTCGCCGTCGGGGTGTTCAACGAGCGCGGCTACGACGGCGCGAGCATGGATCATCTGTCCCAGCGCCTCGGTATCAGCAAATCCTCGATCTACCACCATGTTTCGGGTAAATCGGAACTGCTGCGGCTGGCGGTGGACCGGGCGCTGGACTCCCTGTTCGCCGTCCTCGACGAACCGGATACCACCACCGGCGCGGCCATCGATCGGCTCGAACATCTCGTCCGCCGCAGCGTGCACGTGCTGGTCGAGCAGTTGCCGTATGTGACAGTGCTGCTTCGCATCCGGGGCAATACGACGATCGAGCGTCGCGCGCTGGCCCGCCGTCGCGAGTTCGACCGTTTCGTCAGCGCGCTTGTCAAGGAGGCTTCCCAGGACGGCAGTCTGCGTCCGGATCTGGATCCCGATCTGATCGCGCGGTTGATCTTCGGCACGGTGAATTCCCTGATCGAGTGGTATCGCCCGGCCCGTCGTATCGATGCCGACCAGATCGCCGACACCCTGGTCACGATGATCTTCGACGGTATGCGAATCGGATCGGCCCGCCGCCCCGGCCCTTGACGCGCCGCGCCGCCGCGCGCACAGTAATTACCGAACGAATGGACGGTTGGTCGAGGGGTCGAACCGCCTCGTCGCCAGGCTCCCCACGAGAAGTCGAAGGAGAACCGAATGTTCCGTATCGCGGTCTGCTACGGCCAACCCGCCGATCCAGCCGCCTTCGACGAGTACTACTCGGCGACGCACGCACCCATCGCACTGAAAGTCCCCGGCCTGACGAAACTCACTGCCGGTAAATGCAAATCACTCGGCCGCGCCCCGGCCCCGTACTACATGATCGCCAGCCTGTATTTCGACTCCGCCGATGCGCTCGAGGCGGCCCTGAAATCACCGGAAATGGATGCCGCGGGCGCCGACGTCGCCAATTTCGCCACCGGCGGCGTCACCATTTTCACCCAGCGGGAAGAAGTCATTCTCGGCTGATATCGCGGCTGTTCCCCCGGAACTCGGCAACGACGACCTCCCCACGGCGGACTGTCACATCATAGATTCCGCTGCGTCCGCGCCGAACCCGCTCCGACGCCTCGGCGACCAGCTCGTCGCCGCAGCGCGTCGGAGCGAGGAACGCGATACTCGCCCCGGCCGCGACCGCCGTTCTCCCATATCCATTGCAGGCCACCGCGAATGCCGTATCGGCCAAAGCGAACACATACCCGCCGTGCGTGATCCCGTGACCGTTCACCATATCCGCGCGCACGGTCATCGCCACCACGGCCGCCCCCGCCCCGGCATCGATCAATCGCATTCCCATATTTCCTGATGCGGGATCCTCGTCGAACATCCGACGCGCGAATTCGATTCCGGCCATGCCGACCATGTTATCGCCGATCGGATTCCGATATCGCACAGGGGCTTTGGTGGTACCGCTCGACGAATTCGAGGATCAATGCGGCGGTGGCGTCGGATCATCGAGCTGCGGACAGTGCGCCGAGCCCGGCAGAATCCGGACCCGCGCGGCCGGATAGCGCTGCCCGGCCCGCAGCGCCGTGGTGTGCGCGATCAGCCGATCGCGTCGCCCGTGCACGAAAAGTATTGGCGCACCGGGCTGTCCGGCCGGACTCGACCTGTCCGGCCAGTACGTCGTCGGTGCGCGCGGCCACCCACAGCTCGAGCACCGCGGCGAACACCGGCCCTTGATGCATGCGCCACAACAGATCCAGCGCCTGCGGGACCACATCCTCGCTCAGCGTGAGCCGCCCGAACGTCTCGAGCGCCTCCCGCACCCGCTTGACCGCCAGATACCGCACCGCGGCCGCGACCAGATCCTCCCGCGACCGATAGTGATGCAGCAGCGCACCGCGTGTCACCCCCGCGCGCTCGGCCACCAGCAGCGTCGTCGTCCCGCGATAGCCGTACTCGCGCAGGCATTCGATCGTGGCGTCCATAACCTTTGTCTGCGTCGCGGCGCTGCGCTGCTCCTGGGTCCGCCGCACTGCCATACCGGCGACAATACCGACACCTACGACCTCAACCGGCCTGCCGCTCGGCCGGGGTGACCGAGACGGCCTCGCGCAGCCGGGCCAGCAGCGCGGGCTGGACGCGGCCGTCGGCGTCGCGCAATCGGTCGGTGGCCGCGCCCTCGAGGATGAGTTCCATACCGACATAGAGCGACTCGCGCATGAGCTCCGGTTCGGCACGCAGGCCGTCGGGACGGGCCGACAGGGCGAACACCCCATTGAGCGCACCCCACAGGAATCGCGCGCCGGCCACGGGCGGCAGCGGCCGGAACTCCCCCGCCGCAACACCATCTGCGAGCACCGACTCGAGCGCGGAATTCATCAGCGCCACCCGTTCGGTGATCATCTCCCGAGCCCGCGGCGTACCGCGATCGCTCTGCGAACCACCCGCGAACTCGATCATCGCGAATTGGCGCGGCGATTCCAGATAGAACAGCAGATACGCCTCCGCCGCATCGATCAGCCGCTCGACCGGTCGTCGCGGGCCGTGGTAGGCGGCCATCATGTGCCGCTCGTTGCGTTCGAGCGCCTCGTCGACCAGTGCCAGATAGATGTCGTCCTTACCGGCGAAATGCTGGTAGATCGTCGCCACCGCGACATCGGCGACCTCGGCGATGCGCTCGATGGTCCCCGATTCGCCATGGGCGGCGAGCACCTCGTCGGCCGCGGTGAGAATCCGCCGCCGGGTGCGCGCGCGACGGCGATCGTGACGGTTCGGAGCAGCCTCGGACATCGGTCGATCATAGCCACAGGTGATTTATGTCATCACGCTCTATTAATAGAGTGTCATTACATTTATCGTAGTTCGCACTACCATCAGCGGCCCGAGGAGCACGTGATGAGAGTTGTTCTGAAAAGACTGCCTCTCCCCGTCGCAGGCCTGGTCGCGACAGCGGTCCTCACCGCCTGCGGGCTGGCCCATCTCACCGCGGCCGCCGAGGACAAGCGGAATCCGCCCGGTGGCCCGTCGGACTGGGGACGCGACCTCACCCTCTGCTTCGCGGTACACGGCAACCACCACTGCGGATCGGCCGTATACGACACCGGCACACCGGCGATCCAGATCGTGCGCCCGGGAGCGGAGGAAACCCGTCTGCCGCCGGACACCGCGATCGAGGTCGGCACCCCCGACGGCACGTGGCATCGGCGCTATGTGACCGGCCCGAATATCCAGGCGTCGATCGGGCCGGGCTCCGGCGACTCGATCGCCGGGCTGTCCGCCTACGCCGGTCTCGATGTCCGCTACGACCTCGCCGAGGGCACGGTCGATTCGCGAGCCGTTGACAAGGAGATCCCCATGCCCACCTACACCGACGTTCCATTTCCCTTCCCCGCCAATGCCCTACAGCGGTGGATCTCCAATCGGCGCACCAGATCGGCGAGGCCGCTGAGCGCTGCCGAGATCGCGGGATTCCGGCGCGCCCAGGCGCTGTCGTTCCGTTGCGCCCAGGCGGCCGCGGCGCAGCTGCGACCCGGGTGGACCGAGGGGCGCACCCAGGAATGGATGGCGACCTACCTGCGCGACCACGGCGTGAAAACCTGGCTGCACAAACCGATCGCCGCCTTCGCCGAACGAACCCTGGCTCCCGACAACGAATGGGGTCCGGCCCGGGGCGAGGGCCTGACTCTCGGCGAATCCGATGTCGCGATACTGGACTGCTCGCCGATCGTCGACGGCTACACCGGCGATATCGCCTACACCGTCAGCGTCGGCCCCAATCCCGAACTCGAACGCGCTCAGCAGTTTTTGTCGCGATTGCGTTCCGAACTGCCCGCCCGATTCGTCGATCCCGAGCGGTCGCGCACGGTCTTCGAATGGGTCACCGAGCAGATGACCGCCGCGGGCTACCAGAACGCCGCCAACGGCTATATCGGCCACGTCTTCGGCCACCGCGTGTATCGGCACGGCCGATTGGCCGCGCGGTTTCCGTACTTCCCGCCCGAACGACTCTTCGGCTACGAATTGAGCTGGCACTCACCGGGATTCCTGCTCAATGTCGCCAGCCGCCTGGTCCTGCCCGAGGAGCTCGGGCCGCTGCACACCGGCCCCAAGACCGGCATTTGGGCCATCGAACCGCATATCCGCGTCGGGACCTTCGGCGCGAAATTCGAGGAACTGCTCGTGGTCGACGACGACCGCGCGTACTGGCTCGACGATATCTCCCAGCGGCGAATCATCGTCTCGCCCAAAGGAGAACAGAGATGAGGGCGACACTGCGGAATCGGCTGTACGGCGCGATGCTCGACCGCCTGCTGCGGCTTCCGCCAGCAGTGACCCGAGATATCCGGGTGACCGAGGGAATTCGCATCGGCATGCTCGACGGTGTCGACCTCGTCGCCGACCTGTACCAGCCGAATGTCCCCGACGCCCCGACCGTGCTGGCGCGCACGCCATACGGCCGGGTCGGCATGGTCAGCCGCGCTCTCGCGATCCCCTACGCGCAGCGCGGATTCAACGTCCTCATCCAATCGGTGCGCGGCAGCCACGGCGGCTCGGGCGGAGTATTCGACCCGTTCCGGCACGAGGAGGCCGACGGCCTGGCCACCCTCGACTGGATCGAGAAGCAGTCCTGGTACCACGGCCAGCTGTTCCTGGCCGGGCCCAGCTACCTCGGCTATACCCAGTGGGCGCTGGCGATCGGCGCGGACGACCGCGTCAGCGGTCTGCTACCCGCCGTAGCGCTGAGCGACGCGCGCGAATTGCTCTATGCCGGAGGCGGATTCTTCACCGGACTGGCCGTGCAGTGGATACACCGCATGACGCTGCTCGAACGCAGCGCCCATCTCGCCGACGCCGTCGAGGTGATCGGCGACCGACGCGCACTTCGAGCCATGTGGACCCTGCCGCTCACCGACGCCGACCGCGCCGCCACCGGCAAACACGTGGACTACTACCAGCGCTGGCTCACCACACCGGCCGACGCACCGTATTGGTCCGACCGTCGCGTACACGACCGATTGGGCCGAATCACCGCGCCCACACACATCTTCGGCTGCTGGTACGACTTCTGCCTGCCCCAGCAGATCGCCGACTATCGGGCCATGCGCGCCGCGGGCCGCGACCCGCTGCTGACCATCGGACCCTGGGCTCATGTCGATACGGAAATGATGGCGGCCGCGGTCCGCGAGGGACTCACCTGGTTCGGCCGACTGGCCCGCGGCGAACAACCGGAGCGAAAACGAGTGCGCCTGTTCGTCGGCGGCATCGAGCAGTGGCGCGAATTCGACGCCTACCCACCGGGATTCGTACTCGGCCAGCAGTGGTATCTACATCCGAGCGCGGGCCTGGCCCCGACCGAACCCGACACCGCCGCCACCCGGCACTTCCGATACGACCCCGCCGATCCCACCCCCGATATCGGCGGCGCCACTCTGGACGGCGGACGATCCGGCCGAAAAGATCAGCGGGAGCGCGAATATCGCCCCGATGTCCTCACCTACACCGGCGCACCGCTCGAATCCGACTACGAGATCATCGGTCCCGTCCGCGCCGATATCACCCTGCGCACCTCCGCATCGTCGGCGGGCCTGTTCGTCCGCCTCTGCGACGTCGACCCCACCGACCGCTCGACCAATGTCTGCGATGGCTACCTGCACGCCACCGGCTTGGGCGACGGCCCGCACACCGTGACCGTCGACCTGTGGCCCACCGCCTACCGCTTCCGCGCGGGTCACCGCCCGCGCCTGCAGATCAGCGGCGGCTCGTTCCCCCGTTTCGCCCGCAACACCGGCTCCGGCGAATCACCGCTCACCGCCGTGACACTCACGCCGGTCGACTATGAAATTCACACCGGCTCCACGATCACCCTGCCCGCGAACGCCTACGCCCATCGCGCGGATCCCTGACCGAAACCCGCGATGTTGGCCATTTCACGGTCATAGTTGGCCACATTCCGCTCCGCTCCCCCGATAACGTAGCGGCACAGGTGCGTAAGTTTTCGGTAAGCGTCGTTATGGACTTGTTCGGAGTAGGGTGCAAGTGGCGCTGGCAGCGCCGAATGTGAGGGATTTGGTTGGCAGCGCAGCAGGACTCGAGTATGGGCGTGGCGGGGCCTGGGGTACTGAGATTGTCGATGTTGGGGCCGGTCGAGGTGTGGTTGGGTGATCGGCGGTTGGATATCGCGGCTCCACAGTTACAGACCGTGCTGGCCATGCTCGCGGCCGAACCGGGCCAGACCCTGTCCACCGCACAACTGGCCGCCCGGCTGTGGTCGGACCACGCGCCGAAATCCGCGCCCAGCGTGCTGCGCAATCACGTCTTGGCGCTACGCCGCCAATTCGACATCCACGGCCGTCCCGGCGCGGGTGCGGAATGGCTCGATTCCACCCGTGGCGGCTACCGGCTGGGACTACCGGTGGAATTCGACGTCGTCACCGTCGAGGAATTGATCGCCGCCGCCGAGACCGACCGCCGCGCCGGATCGACCGAAGCCGCTGACGCCAAACTCAATGCCGCCCAACAGATGTGGCGCGGCGACCCACTGGTCGGACTGCCCGGCCCCTGGGCCGACAAGGAACGCGCCCGCCTGGACCGACTGCGCTCGGCCCTGCGCGAGGCCGTCATCGCCGTCGCCCTGGACCTGCGCCGCTACACCGCAGCGATCGCCGACCTCGAGGCCCTGGTCACCGCCGAACCATACTGCGAACGCTGGCACGAACTGCTGATGGTCGCCCTGTACCGCAGCGGCCGCCGCGTCGAGGCCCTCGACGTGTACCGCAACGCGCGCCGCCTGCTCGCCGACGAACTCGGCCTCGAACCCGGGCCCGGCATGATGCGACTACACCAGCAGATCCTCGCCGCCGACCTACCGGTCGCCGACACCACGAACGAATCGCCCCGGGCCGAAACGGATTTCGACCTCCCGCGCGCTCCGGCGCGCCTACCCCCCGATATCGCGGATTTCGTCGGCCGCCAGGATCTCATCGACGAACTGACCGAAACCCTGACCGCCGACGGCGGCCGTCGCCCGGTCATCGCGATCACCGGGATGGGCGGTGTCGGAAAGACCACGCTCGCAGTACATCTGGCCCATCGCGTGCGCGATCACTATCCGGACGGCCTGCTGTACCTCGATCTCGGTGGTATGGACGAACACCCGCGCTCGGCGGAGATGCTGCTCGCGGTCGCGATGCGCGCGGTCGGCGTCGAACCGGGCGAACTGCCGAAGGATCCGTCGGAGCGAACCGCGCTGTGGCGCAGCACCGTAGCGGACAAGAAGATGCTGCTCATCCTCGACAACGCCCGCGACGTCGAGCATCTCGCGCCCCTGCTGCCCGGTACCGGCTCGGCCGCGGTGCTGGTCACCAGCCGGTCGAGTCTGGCCGAACTGTTCGGCGCGCGACTCGCCCCGCTGGATGTGCTGTCCCGCGAGGAGGCGCGAACGCTGTTGGCGCGCATGGTATCCGCGCGGCGCATGTCGGAGGAACCCGAGGCGGCCCACCAGATCCTACGGGCCTGCGGTCGGCTGCCCGTCTCCCTGCGCATCGTCGGGGCCAAGCTGGCCAGCAGGCCCACCTGGCGTCTGGGTGCGGTCGCCGAACGCCTCGCCGACGAACGCGGTCGGCTGGCCGAACTCGCGGTCGACAATACCAGCGTCGAATTCGTCTTCGACCTCGGCTATCGCCACCTGGAACCCGAACTCGCGCGCGCGTTCGTGCTGGTCGCGCTCTGCGACGCGCCCGACCTGTCGATCGCCGCCATCGCCGCGCTACTCGACCGGGACGAGCCCGAGGCCGAGCGGCTCTGCGAAACCCTGGTGGACCTGGGCATGTTGCAGACACCCGAACTCGGGCGCTATCGGTACCACGATCTGCTGCGCCTGTTCGCCCGCCGGGTCGCCGATCCCGAACAGCAGGGGGAATGGCCGCGAGCGCTGTACCGCCTGATGGACTTCTCCCTGGCCACGGCGAAAAATATTGTGGATCTGCGTGATCCGGGGGTCGGCACCGATTTCTACGCCACCACCGACGCGGCCGGACTGCGGTTCACCGACGAACGAAGCTGCACCGCATGGGCTATGACCGAACGGTACGCCGTGGTCGCGCTCTATCGCCAGAGCGTCGATCAGCCCGATTCCCGAACCCGTACGCTCGCGGTCGATCTCGCGCTGTCACTCGCACTGGGCGGCGACGCGGGCGAACATCTACCGCAGGTCTCACCGATGCTCGAGGCCCTCGGCCGCGCCGCCTACACCGACGGCGATCGCCGCACCGCGGGCCGCGCCCAGCTGGCCGCCGCCATGGCCCGGCTGGTCGGCACGGGCGATCTCAGCGCCGCCCACTCCCTGCGCGATGCGGGTGCGGTACTGCGCGATTCGGGCGACCGGCACGGCACCATCATGGCCGAGCAGATGCTCGGCACGGCCATGTCCTTCCAGGAGGACACCGATGGCGCCGTCGGACACTTCCGGCGCGCCATCGACTTGGCCCGCGAGATCGACAACCAGTGGAGCGAGGGCAACAGCTGGGCCACGATCGCCTACGCCTACTGCCTCGCCGAGCGCTGGTCGGAGGCCGCCGAGGCCGCCGAACAGGCCCTGCGCATCGCACGACTGGTCGGCAGCCTGCGCCTCGAGTCGATGGCATTGCACGAGTTGGGCTTCGCCACCGCGCATCTCGGCGATGTCACGACCGCCCGCGCGCTCTGCGAGCAGGCGCTCGACCGGGCCCGCCGCGACGGCCGCCGACATCAGGAGGGCTGGGCGCTGGGCCGTCTGGCCGAGGTGCTCCTGCACGACGGCGACGCCCGGGCCGCGGTGCCGATCGCCGAGGAGGCCGTGCGGGCGCTGACCGAGGTCGCGGCCACGGTGCGGTGGCTGCGGGCGATGCGGGTGTACGCCCGCGCGCTGACCGCCGCGGGCCGGGCCGACGAGGCCGATGCGGTCCTGAACAAGGTCGCCCAGGTGAGCCGTCGGATCGGCCTCACCACCCCCGATGAGCGCGCCGACGCGGCGGCGGGAATGGCCGCCGCCCAACACCGATGGTCGATCGCGCTCAGGCGGTGAAATCGGCCGTGCGGCCGGTCTGTCGGCGCTGGTATCGCTGCACGACCGCCTGGTCCTGTAGCAACGACTCGGTGACGGTGGTCACCAGAGTCGCTGCCGCACGGTGCAATTCGTTCGTCTCAGTGCCCAGCACGCCGCGCGGCGCTTCCGTCATCGTCGCGGCATCGGCCCTCAGCCGTTCATTCGCCACAAAGGGCCGCCACCCGTGTCACCTGCCGGTAAGCCGAAGTGCAAGCCGAGCGTAATAATCGGATAATCGAGGCATTTTCGTCGCGCTCGAGCCGGGGTAGCGTTCGGCGGAGAACCCGATCGGGCGCAGGAGGACCGATGACCGAAACCCCGGCGGCCTACAGCCACTGGACCCGTCGTGCGCTGACCTATCTGCCGGTACACCGGCGCGGTGTGCTCATCGGCTATCTGTGGGCCTCCACCGAACAGCACGCCGCGGGTTTCGAACGCCGCCTCGAGACGGCCGGAAATGATCTCGACTGCCTGCTCGCCTGGGAAGCGCGCCTGAGCGACGCTGCCGCACAGGGCCTTTCACCGAACGAGGCGATCCGGCAGTGGATCGGCGCGCCCGAGGACGCCGCGGCCGGTGCGGTCCCGGCCGAGACCCAGCCCGGTGAACTGCCGAGCCTGGACGAGTTGTGGACTCGGCTCAATCCCGATGGCCCGCCCCTCGGCGACGGCCCGCTGATCCAGGACGGCGCGTATCTCGACGGCACGCCCGCCGATCGGCGCGACGGATGGGGGCCGCTGGTCAGCGTCCCCCTGCGGACCTACGCCACCGAAACCGCCTCGCCCATCCGGTATCTCCCGGTCCGCCTGGACGAACTGGTCGCCGGCTACATCTGGGCCGCCATCACCGGCGAGGCCGCCGGTTACCTACCGCGCACGCAGGCCGGACGCGCCGGCGAGATCGCGGCCGGGCTGTGGCAGTTGCGTATGAGCGACGCCTATCTGGCGGGCGAACCGGCCACCACCGCATTGACCCGCTGCCGCGACCAGCCCGCCGACCGGCTCTCCGGCGTCGTCGGCGCCGACGCCGTCGAATACGAGGCCTCGACCCTCGCGGAGCTGCGCGATCTCGCGGCGGACGCTGTCTCGGGCGAATAACTCGGTCGAGGCCCGACGGGGTTTCGCCGCTCCCCCGCACCCCGAGACGCCCAGGGCACCCTGCCGCAGACCTGGCAGGCCGAGGAGGGCAGAACGGTCGACGAAGGCAGCTGACCGGAACGGGACAATCGCCCCTACCGTTGCTAGCGTGTTGCCTGTGCTCCGCGCCGGGATGAAGCGCTAACCACATGTCCGAGATCCGAGCGATGCTTCGGACCTGGTGGCGCGATCGCGTCGATTACGACGTGCTCGTCGAAACGCTCGAGTCGCATGCGGCGCTCGGGCCGGTCAAGGTGTTCCTCGGCTCGGGCGGACTGGTGTCGCTGCTGATCACGATGCTGCTCGTGCAGGTGCACGGCGGTCTGACCGGACCGGCCGGAATCGTGCAGGACGTGGTCGTGGCCGTCTTCGATATCGCCTGGACCGTGCGGTGGTGGTTCCTGCCGTTGCCGCGCGAGGTCGAATCGCTGTGGCTGGTCGCGATGGCCGACCTCGCGACCACCGCCAACAGCGTGATGGTCCGCGATCGCCTGCTCGGCGCGGCCGGAATCGTGCTGCTGGTGACGATCGGCGGCTACGTCGCGATCTTCCACGGCCCGCGCATCCTGGCCCTGCACGTCGCCTGGTCGATGCTGGCGATCACGTTCATCGCGACGCTGATGGCCACCGGCACAGGCGGATTCGCCGTCCACGAGGGCGATGTCGCCCTGGCCTTCGGTGTGGTGCTGGCCAATTTCATGGTGTCCGCGGTCGTCCTGCCCGCCATGCATTTCGTGTACTGGCTGCTGCGCGTGGATTCCCTGACCGACCCGTTGACCCTGCTGCTGAACCGGCGCGGCCTCGACAGCCAGCTCGCCCACTTCTTCGGCTCCTGCGATCGCGGCGAGGTCTACGTGGTAATGCTCGATCTGGACCGATTCAAAGCGGTCAACGACACCTTCGGCCACGCGCGCGGCGATCAGGTGCTCGTGCGCACCGCCGACTGCCTGCGTGCCGCCGCCCCGGCAGGGGCGCTGGTCGCGCGCACCGGCGGCGAGGAATTCGTGGTCGCGGGCTGCCTGCGCGAGGAGAGCATCGAATCGGCGGCCGAGCGCCTGCGCGGCGCGATCGAACGCATGCGGGACCTGCCCGTCCCGATCACCACCAGCGTCGGAGCCGCCGCCTACGACGCCACCCGGCTGCGCGACCACAATCTCGAGAAGATCACCCGCTCTCTGCTCCGCAGCTCCGACGGGGCCATGTATCAGGCAAAGCGCATGGGCGGCAACGCCGTTGTGATAGCGGACGAGGACCAGACGATGGTTCGCTGAGGAACGTGAGGCAGGATCGTTACGTGAGTGAACCCGAACAGCGCGCCGAACTCGAGACGCGGATCGCCGAGGACATCCGTGCGCTCACCGCGGTCTCCGAACAGATCGGTCACGTCTTCGCCCGGGCCAACGACCTGCGCGCCAACGATTTCCGCGCGCTCATGCACGTCGCACACGCCGAAACCGAGGGCCGCGCCCTCACCGCCGGACAGCTCAGCACCCAGATGGGCATGTCCCAGGCCGCGGTGACCTACCTGGTGGAACGCATGATCGAATCCGGCCATCTGCGCCGCGAATCCGATCCCAGCGACCGCCGCCGGGTCCTGCTGCACTATGACGAACCCGGGATGGCCCTGGCCCGGGACTTCTTCGGCCCGCTCGGCGAACGCAACCGCTCGGCGCTGTCCGATTTCCCCGAGGCCGACCTCGACGCCGCCCATCGCGTCCTGCGCACCCTCATCGAGGCCATGCGCGGCCACTACGCGGGGCTGATCGGTCCGCCGACTTCTCCGCCGCCCCGGTGATATTGCGGGCCATACCGCCGAAGATCACCGCGTGGAACGGCGAAATGGCCTGCCAGTACAGATGTCCTGCCAGTCCGTGCGGATCGAACAGCGCCCGTTGGTGATACACCGATCCGGCCCCGTCCGGCTCGACCGACAACTCCAGCCACGCCCGCCCCGGCACCCGCATCTCCGCGCGCAACCGCAGCAGACGCGGCCGCTCGATCTTCTCCACCCGCCACCAGTCCAGCGCCTCCCCCGCGCGCAGCCGATTCGGATCGCGTCGCCCGCGCCGCAGCCCGACCCCACCGGCCAGCCGATCCATCCAGCCCCGCACCGACCACGCCAAAGGGAAGGAATACCAGCCGTTCTCACCGCCGATGGCCTCGATCACCGCCCACACCGTGCGCGGATCCGCCGGGGTGTGGCGCGAGCGCACATCCTGATACAGCGTGCCGCCCGCCCATTCGGGATCGGTGGGCAGCGGATCCGACGGCGCGTCCGGGGTATCCGCATCCGACCAGCGAGTCGGCACATCGAAATCGCGAATGCGCCGCAGCGCCAACTCCACCGCGCGCCGATACGGCGTGCGGCCCTCGGGCGGATCGGGGATATGCCGCGCGATCTCCCGATCCCGGCACACCACATCGTTGACCAGTGACTCCATCAGTGGCACCGCGATCGCCCGCGGCACCGGGGTGACCAGATTCACCCACTGCGCCGACAGCCACGGCGTCAGCACCGGCACCCGCACGATCACCCGCCGCGGCAGCTCGGCGACCTCGGCGTAGTCGCGCATCATCTGTTCGTAGGTCAGCACGTCCGGGCCGCCGATATCGAAGACGCCCGCGAACTCGTCGGGCGCGTCGGCCGCGCGGGTCAGGTAGTAGAGCACATCGCGCACCGCGATCGGCTGAATCCGATTGCGCACCCAACGCGGGGTCACCATCGCGGGCAGCCGCTCGGTCAGATACCGCAGCATCTCGAAACTCGCCGACCCCGACCCGATGATCACCGCGGCCTGGAACACCACCGCGGGCACCGGACCCTCCGACAGGATGCGGCCCACCTCCGCCCGCGAGGCGAGATGACGCGAAAGCCGTTGTCCGACAGGCGCGATCCCGCCCAGATACACGATGCGCCGCACCCCCGCCGCCGCGGCCTCCCGGGCCACCAGCCGCGCGGCCTCGCGATCGACGGTGTCGAAATCGGAGCGGGTCAGCGAGTGCACGAGGTAGTAGACGACCTCCTGCCCGCTCAACGCCGAGCGCACATCCTCGGCCACGGTGATATCGCCGCGCACGATCTCGGCCCGGTCGCGCCACTGCGCCTCGGCCAGCTTGCCGGGCGTGCGGGCCATCACCCGCACCTCGTGCCCCGCGTCGAGCAGCTCCGGGGCCAGTCGGCCGCCGATGTATCCGGTCGCTCCCAAGACCACGCATCGCATCGGCCCCAGACTACCCGCAACTTCGATGCGGTACCGATGCACTTGTCGATTACTTAAGTTTCTGAAAGAGTTGGGCCGTGCGTTTCTGGGATCGCTATGCCTCGCTGGTCATCGCTCGCCGATCATGGGCGATTCTCATCCTGCTCGCCGTGCTCGCGGGCGCGCTGATCGGCGGCGTGGGCGGCAACGACAGCGGCACGAGCGGACCGAGCACCCTGCCCGACAGCGCCGAATCCGCCAGGGCGCGTGCGACTCTCGCCGACTTTCCCGGCGGCGACACCGCGACCGCGATCGTGGTGGTGAGCCGACACGACGGCCACGAACTCACCGATTCCGACAAGGCCGCGACCGCCGCGGCCGTCCAGCGCGCCGCGGGCACACCGGGCCCCGAACCGCTCGTCTCCGAGGACAAACGCGCCGCGATCGGACGCGTCCAGATCGATTCGGCGCTGAGCGGATTCGACCTCACCGACCGCGTCGACCAGATCCGCGAGGCCGCCGACAACGGCCTGCCACAAGACCTCTCACTCCAGGTCACCGGCGGGCCCGCCTTCGGCGCCGATATCGCCGACTCGTTCTCCGGAGCCGATATCACCCTGCTCGCGGTGACCGCGCTGGTGGTGGCGATCCTGCTGATCCTCACCTACCGCTCGCCCGTCCTGTGGCTGGTGCCGCTGCTGGTGATCGGCGTGGCCGATCGCGCGGCCACGAGCGTGGGGACCGGCCTGGCCCGGGTGACCGGCCTGAATTTCGACGGGTCGACCTCCGGCATCACCAGCGTCCTGGTCTTCGGCGCGGGCACCAATTACGCACTGCTGCTGATCTCGCGCTACCGCGACGAACTGCACCATCACGACGATCATCGCCGCGCCCTGCGGCAGGCCGCCCGCCGGGCCGGACCGGCCATCCTCGCCAGCAATGCCACCGTCGTAATCGCCCTGCTGACCCTGCTTTTCGCCGATACGCCGAGCACCCGCAGCCTGGGCGCGCTGGCCGCGGCCGGACTGCTCGTCGCGGCCGCCTTCGTCCTGCTGGCCCTGCCACCCGCGCTCGCCCTGTGCGGTCGGCGCGTCTTCTGGCCGCTGATCCCGCCCGCCGACGGCCGCGATACGACCGAAACCGGCGCATGGCATGCGCTGGCCGAACGCGTGGTGCGCCGACCCGTTGTTGTGATCGGTTGCGCCCTGGCCTTTCTCGCGGTATGCACGGCCGGACTCGCGCAGACCTCGATCGGGTTGTCGCAGACCGAGAAGTTCCGGGTGCGCGCGGAATCGGTGGACGGATTCGACACGCTCGCAGCGCATTACCCGTCCGGCTCGTCCAATCCCACGCTCGTGATCGCCCGAGCCACCGCGGCCGACGACGTGCAGCGCGCTCTCGACACGAGCCGCGATCGAGGGGTGGTGAGCGCCCGCCCCACCGGCGACCCGGCTGGCGGACTACAGCGCTGGTCGGTGGTTCTGGCCGCGAAACCCGGCTCGGCGGAATCCTTTTCGACGATCCGATCGATTCGCGAAGCGCTCTCTTCCGTCCCGAATGCCGACGCCCTGGTCGGCGGCGGCGACGCCGAGGCGCTCGACGCCCGCGACGCCGCCCGCCACGACCTGCGCACCGCGGTGCCGATAATCCTCGCGGTGGTGGTCCTGGTCCTGCTCGCCCTGCTGCGCGCGATCCCGGCCGCCCTGCTGCTCGTCACGGTGACCGCCGCCAGCGCGCTCGCGGCACTCGGCGCGGGAAGTTGGCTGAGCCACAACGTCTTCGGCTATCCCGCCCTGGACGATAACGTCCCGCTGTTCGCCTTCCTGTTCCTGGTCGCCCTCGGCATCGACTACACGATCTTCCTCGTCACCCGCGCCCGCGAGGAAACCCCCGCCCACGGCACCACCGGCGGCATCGTGCGCGCGGTCTCGGCCACCGGCGTGGTGATCACCAGCGCGGGCGTGGTGCTGGCCGCGGTCTTCGCGGTCCTCGGCGTCCTACCCCTGATCACACTCACCCAGATCGGCATCGTGGTCAGCCTGGGCATTCTGATCGATACCTTCCTGGTCCGCACGATCGCGATCCCGGCACTGTTCGCACTGGTAGGCAGCCGAATCTGGTGGCCGAGTCCGAGTTCGCACTCGACGCACGAGGGCCATCCCCGCCCTTGACCGCACCGCCGGTCGCGTACTCGTTTTCCCCATTCGACGGTCGCGATCGGCGCATCATGGACCGATGGAGCTGACTTCGGTACGCATCGATAAGCCCGACGACCTCAATGTCATCATCGGCCAGTCCCACTTCATCAAAACCGTCGAGGACCTGCACGAGGCCCTCGTCGGCACGAGCCCGCACCTGAAATTCGGCCTGGCCTTCTGCGAGGCGTCCGGCCCCCGCCTGATCCGCCACTCCGGCAACGACACCGACCTGACCGAGCTGGCCACCAAGAACGCCACAGCCGTCGGCGCGGGCCACTGTTTCATCGTCTTCCTGCGCGAGGGCTACCCGGTCAATGTTCTGCCCGCCATCCGCCGCGTCCCCGAGGTCTGCGGAATCTTTTGCGCCACAGCCAATCCGGTGGAGGTGCTGATCGCCGAAACCGGTCTGGGCCGCGGCATCGTCGGCGTGGTCGACGGCCAGCCCCCGCTGGGTGTGGAAAGTCCACAGGACCAGACCGACCGCAGGCAGCTGTTGCGCACCATCGGCTACAAGTTGTAATCCGAAGGCCCGGAACCCTGTCCGCTGCGGACCGCTCCGATGCTGTCGATGCTCAGTGCGAGCATCGTCAGCCCGGCATCGTGGATCAGCATGTCCAGATCGCCGAGGACGATTCCGACGGCATCACTGGCCGCCTTGATTTCGCGCCCTGTGGCGTGCGGCTGATCGAAGATCGCCTGCAGGGTGTGCAACTGCAGGCCCACGTCGAACAGATGACGCACCAATCGGTCGCTGGAATAGGCGAATGCGGCCGCGTTCCCGGCCGGTTCCGGAGCGGGATCAACGAACTGATGCGGCAAAAACATCGGAGCGCCAGCGATCCTGGCCGTGGGCGGAATCGGAAGCACAGCGTCGTCCATATCGGTGTCCTGAATCGCGAGCAAACGGATTCCGGAGCCTCGCTTCAGGACTCGGAAAGACGGTGCGTGAGTATGCGTCTCCCCAGAGTTTACACCTCCTGGCCTGTTGTCCATCGCGGTCCTCGGTCACCGGCCGTCACCGGCAAATCGGAAATGCGGTGGAGAGGGGTCGAAGCCGGTGACTGTGCGGATCATCTCCGCCGCGATCGCGGAGAGCTTGATATTGCGCTGCTGAGACGTGCTGCGCAGCACGTCGAATGCGGCCTCGCGAGTGCATTGGCGTTGCATCATCACCATGCCCAACGCCTGATCGATCACCGAACGCGACGCCAGCGCCGCCCGCAGCTGATCGGTCAGATCCGCTTGACGGGCGGCAGCGATCGCCGACGCCAGCAGCACACCGGTGTGGGCGCCGGTCAACGCGATCGCATCGCGGGCTCGATCGTCGAACCCGTCGGCCCGCGTGGAATACAGGTTCAACGCACCGATCGGAGTCCCTTCGACCACCAGTGGTTGCGAGTAGATCGACCGCACCCCGTGAGTCAGCATCCGCGCCGGATACCGCCCCCACCGCCGTTCGGTCACGATATCGGGCACCGATACCGGCGCGCCGGTCTGGATCGCCTCGAGACAGGGGCCCAGGCCCTCGCTGTATTGCACCTCGTCGATCAACTCGGCATGCGCACCGGTCGAGGCCACGGTCATCGGGCCGGCGTCGCGCCGCAGGGTCACCCCGGCCATCGGCCGCCCCGGCAACATTCCCGATGCGATGTTGACCAGATCCCGTAGCGAATCTTCCACATCGCGGGTCGACAAAAGCAATGCCGTGAGCTCGGCCATTCCGACAGCCAACTCGTCGAACCGCGCCTGTTGCTGTGCCATCGATGGCCCCCTGGCCCGAGACAATGTGTCACGCCCCGCGGTCGTCACTCACGCCCCCGCCGCGGGAGCCGCACCACCGCAGATGCACAAAGTATTCTTAGCACTTGGAATTTCCCCTCGCCAGAGGTCGTGAAACATGAAAGGATCAGGCAGACAATACGATCCAGTGATCGTCCGGTCACCTGTTACCGATCAGCGCCCGACCGGAACCCAGGGACTGCCCCGGCCAGAACGGGCTGTCGCGACCGGCGTCGATTTTCCAAGCGGTCATCGCAACCTGTTGGCATGCACGATGGTTCGGAGACGATAGCGATGGACGGACAACTCCGGTCCCGCGACCTGACGACTGTCGAGGCACTGAAATTGCTGTCGGGTGCCCGTTTCGGACGGGTCGTTTTCGCCCGTTACGCTTTGCCCACAATTCGCCCGGTCAACCACATCGTCGCCGACGACACGATAGTCATCAATGCCAACGCCGGCATCACGCTCAGCGTCACCCGCCAGGTAGTGGCCTTCGAGGCCGACACCATCGACCACGATTCCATGCTCGGCTGGTGTGTCATCGTCACCGGCACCGCCGAGGAGATCAACGACCCGCAGGAGATCGGCCGCTTCCAACGCCTCCTGGCCGCCGACCTCCCCGGCCCCCGAAATCGACTCATTCGCATACACACCGAAATAGTCACCGGCATCGAGTATCTGAACGCCGCGAGCATCCACGACCCGGCGTGATGCGTGACCGTCGGTCAACCACGGCTGTACGCCATGGGTTGCACGGCAATTACGCGCTCGGGTAGACGCCGCGAGAACCGTTGCTCGGTAGATTGTTTCGCATTCAGCAGGGGGAATGCGACATCCGGGGGTTTCGGGCAATGGGCATATCACTACAGGGCGAGTTGGAGCCGCTGCTTTCGAAGCTGTGGCAGGTCGCCGACGACAAATACATGAGCGACGCCGTCATGGATCCGACCAACGACGCCTAAGTGCGGCAGGCGCAGGAGGGCCTGCGGCATTTCAACCAGAACCTGTCGAGTCTGGTCGCTCGGTTCCGCGAGTACTACTCGCTGGACGGACATGATCTGGACCTGTTCGGGCGCGCATATCGACGGCGTCCAGAAGCAATTCCCCACGGCGGTGAGCAGATTCAACGAGGCAGCGGAAACTTTCCACGGTCTGCTCACCACGGTCCGCGACGAACTCGACGAATCCGGCCAGGCGATCGTGAGGGCCGCGACCACCTACCACGGGCCGACCAATACGAAGCCACCCAGATCCGCAATCTCGAAAACGACGTCCCCGCCCCCGGAAGCTTCGCGGGCGCTGACGATTACACGCCGCCCGAGTGGTTGAGCCCTTAGTTCATGAGCACTAACGATCGCGATGGCTGTCGCGCAGTTCGTCCCGTTCCTTGGTGAGGGCCAGGTTGGCGGCGTGTAGTTCGGAGTTGGCGTCCTCGAGTTCGAGGATGCGGCCGATACCCGCGAGATTGACGCCCCGCTCGACGAGCGCGGTGATGCGATGCAGGCGAGCGAGGTCGTCGCCGCTGTAGCGGCGGGTGCCGCCCGGGCTGCGGACGGGTGTGATCAAGCCGTGCTGCTCATACAGCCGCAGCGTCTGGATGCCGATCCCGGCCAGATCCGCCGCCACCGAGATCGCGTAGACGGCCCGGTCCGAATCCGGCAGATGTTCGTCGCGCCGCCCTGGACTCATACCACTCCTCACAGTTTCCGGGCGCAGCTTATCTCACCCCAGACCTTGCACTCTCCCCTGTCGAGTGCTAAACAATATCTGTGCCTACAGGCACAGATTATCTGAGGTCTCTTCGATGGAGAATGGAGTGAACCGCAGGTGGCAAGCATGCTGATGCTGACCAAACCCTCCCCTGCCCTGGATCGTCCAGCTCACCACGGGTTCGGAAAGCCCGCACGAACGACAGCGCTACCGATCGACATCTGGCGCGCCGGCGTGCTGCGGCCGAGTGTCCCGCTCGTAGCGAGGCAGCCGCGATGAACGTCGCCACCACGTCCGGCCCGACGCCACCGGCCGAGGAGGACACCCCGATCCTGCAATGGCCCGACCCGAGCCCGCTGCAGCACTGGTGGACCGAGGTCATGGATGGCGCGCTCACCCCCGCCCCGGCCTCCCCCACCACGCGATCATGACGGCGCTATTGGCCGCGGGGGCGGCGATTCCCGCCCTCGCCGCGATCGGGGCGTGGGCGACCGTCGCCGCCACCTACTGGCACGAACAGCGCAGGCACTTCCGCACCCCGCACACCTCGTTACGGCAGGCGCGCCCGCTGGAAAGCCTCGACCGCCACGCGCACGTCCTCGGCACTGTGCGCCGCCGAAAGCTGCACCCGAATGCGATCGGCGCCACGGGGCACGACCGGAAACGCCATGGGCACAACGTGTATGCCGAACGATCGCATCCGCCGCGCGAGCGCGACCGCGTCGCCGGTGAGCACCGTGAAGCCGGCCATCAGCTCCCGAAACAGGGCGGCAGCTGCGTTTCCACATCGTCGAGATCGGCGTGGCGGTAACGCAACCGACGGGCCCTGCTCAATCGGATCCCATCGATCATCGACGCGTGATTGAGCTCATCGGAGATCACCGCGTCGTCCGCGCCGAGCAGTGTCTCGAACACGCCACCGTTGGCGTCGAAACACGACGAGAACAGCACAGTCCGCTCGGCGCCCAGGAATTGGCTGACCCGGGCCCCCAATTCGATATGTCCGTCCTGGGTACCGCTGATGAAACGCGCACTCGCCAAGCCGAATCCGCGCTCGTCCACGGAATCGATCACGACGCGGCCAGTCGCCGGGGGAACTTCTGCGCCGCCTGTTCGCTACCGTCCCAACCGGTTTCGCGCAGCCACGTCTCGAAATCGAGCAGGCCGGGATGCAGGGCGCGCAGGGCGGACAGATCCCGATCCAGCGCCATGACATCGCGATTCTGGAAGAACTCGAACATGGCCGCCCCCACGAATGGATCACCCAGCGCCGCGTCGACCACGCCCGCCACCTGCTCGAAGCGACCGAACTCCCCATCAACGAGGTCGCGACCGCCGCGGGCTTCGCCGACCCGATCCTGCTGCGCAAACACCTGCGCGGCACGGTCGGCCTCACACCCAACGCCTACCGCCGGTCTTACGCAGCGCCCCAAGCGGATCCGGCCTAGCCGACGGCCTTGGCGTCGGCCAGGTTCTCGACGCCACCGTAGAGCATGTGTTGACGGCGTACGCCGTCGTCGTCGACATCGTCGGCGAACTCCTCCCAATCCATATTGGCGATCGAGAGATTGTTCTCGATCTCCTGGATCGTGTGCGGAAGCGCCCGGAACGATCGCCCCGCGGGCTCGCCCGGCCAGTCATCTTCCGGGTCGGGCTCCGAGCCGAGATCCACGACCAGAACAGGGTATTCGGGCGACCGAATCGTAGTCTCGTCCACGACCAGCAGCAATGCGTGCCCGCCGCCCTTCGGCAGGCGCTCCAGCAGATCGGCGACCGGCACGCCCTCGAAGGTCGGGTCGTCGACAAAGGTCACATCGGCCTTGAACTCATCCGGTGTCACCCAACCGATCCCGGCCTTCACCCGCTCCCAGGCCGCCTGGTCGGAGAAGTCGGTACGGACCACCGGCACGGCCGGCGTCTCCGGCAGAAGTTTCGTCATACCCTGCACCCTCTCACGGGGAGGTGCTCGGGCGACTCGAGCGACCGAGCGGCGGTGACGCCAAAGTTATCAAGCCCTTCAAGGGATTCGATGCCCGACGTCGAGGATTTCGACGTAGCCATCCGTACCGTTCACCCGAATGCGCTGCCCGTCCCGAATCAGCTCGGTGGCATGTTCCACACCCACCACAGCGGGCAGACCGTACTCGCGGGCGATGACCGCACCGTGGGTCATCAGACCGCCGACCTCGGTGACCAGGCCCGCGATCGTGACGAACAGCGGGGTCCAGCTGGGATCGGTGTAGGCGGTGACCAGAATATCGCCCGCTTCGAGATCGGCTTGCGAGATATCGGTGACGACGCGGGCGCGACCCTCGATCGTCCCGCCGGACACCGCGATTCCCGGCAGGGCGTCGGCGGGCAGATCCTCGCGGCGATAGGTTCCGCTGAGCGTCTCACCGTCGGAGGTGAGTACTCGTGGGGCAGTTAGCCCTTGGTAGGTGCGGAACGCCGCCTTGCGCTCGGCGATGAGTTCCGCATCGACCCGGTGACTGCGCACCACCTCGGCGAGCTCATCGAATTTCAAGTAGTAGATGTCCTCGGCCTCGCCCAGCACACCGGCTTCCACCAACCGCGCGGCCTCACCCAGCAGCGCCCGCTTGTAAACGAAATAGCGGCTCACCATGCCGTATTTCGGATACTCCCGATACCCGGCGAACATGCGGACGCGGTCGATCATCCGCTCGGTCTCCTCAGCCTTGCGCTCCCCGTCGGGCAGCTCGCGCAGGCGGCGCAGGAATTGTGCCTTCTTCTGCTCGGCATCGCGCCGCCCGTCCTCGAAGCGTTGCGCACCCGCGCCCGGCTCGAAGTTCTTGATATTGCTCAGAATCGTCGGCACCAGCGTGACCGGGTTCTCGCTCCAGCGCGGGCGGGTGATGTCGATCTCGCCCGCACAGCGCATGCCGTACTTGCCGAGGAACCCCTCGATCGCCTCGCGCGCCTCCGGACCACCGGCGCATTCGGCCAGCTCGTCCATGAAATCCCTTGGCTCCCCAGCTTTCTCGACACCTTGCAGGAAGTGCACCACTTCCGGATGCGGCCGGATCACATCGGCCACGTCCAGCAGCGCCAAACCCATCTCCGAGGTCACATTCCCCGGCACCGACTGGGTGAGCGCGTCGGCGGCGTTCTTCTCCCCCAGCCATTCCCGCAGCCGCTCGTTGAGCCACTCCGCGGCGTCCATCCCGGCCTTGATCACCTGCAACCCCAAGGGCGCGAACAGAACCCGTTGCAGCTCTGGGATATCGGCCATGATGTAGTCCAGCAGCGCCGATCCGGAGACGTCCCGGATGCCGCGTTTCAGCTCGGCCAGCGAGGCTTCGCTCTGCGCGATGATCCCGGTGACGATATCGGGATCGCTCTCGATCGGCGCGGAATCGGAAGCGCGCAGCGCGGCCGGTGCGCGCACCGAATCCCCTTCCGCCGCTTCACGAATGAAATCACCGCGTTCGACCACGCTCCGCAGCGCGTCCCCGATCAGCGGATCGGACTTGCCGAGCCCCTCGACCACCGCCGTGCGACTACTCGGCGACGCCAGCATCGCGGTGACATCCACGAACAACCGCCCGCCCGCATCGCGCATCGGAGCCCGACTCGTCAACTGCCACATCGAGATTCCCAGCGGCTTCATCGCATCGGTCATCATCTGCTGATGCCCGACGGAGACGTAGACGTGATTCTCGTCGTCGGCGGCCACGGGAATCGGGAACAGCGTGGTGATCGGCCGACTCTGCACAATGCGGATTTCCTCGCCGTCCAAACACCATTCGATGTCCTGCGGGCTGCCGAAATGCTTTTCGATGCGACGGCCCAACCTCGCGAGCCGCAGCGCCTCGGCATCCGAGAGCACCGGCTCTGCGGCGATCGTCCTATCGATGACCTCGCCCTCGCGAACCCGATAGATATCGGCGTTCACGAGTCCGGAAACGAGATCCTCCCCGAGTCCGAGGGCCGCGTCGATGGAAACGACCGTCCGATCCGAAGTGAGGGGGTCGGCGGTGACCATAACGCCCGCGGCCCGCGCCGCGACCATCCGCTGCACGACCACGGCCATACGAACCGTCGTGTGACCGAATCCATTTCGCATCCGATAGGCGACAGCCCGCTCGGTGAACAGCGAACCCCAACACCGGCTGACGTGTTCGAGAATCGCCGCGGTCCCCACGACATTCAAATAGCTGTCGTGCTGCCCCGCGAACGACGCGTTCGGCAGGTCCTCGGCCGTCGCACTGGATCGCACGGCGTAGGCCCCGTCCGCGCCGAGCCGGGTAAGCGCACCGACGATCTCGGCCGCCACCTCATCGGGAATCACCAGCCCCTCGATCGCGCCCCGAATCTCCGCACTCAGCGCCCGGATCGCCTCCCGATCGTCGGGCCGCAACCGTGACAACTCATCGATCCGCTCCTCGATCGACGGCACACCCGCCACAACCCGCGCGAAGACATCGGTCGTCACACAGAACCCGCCCGGCACCTCGATACCGTCGATCCGAGCCAACTCCCCCAGATTCGCCCCCTTGCCGCCGACCATCGCGACCTGGGTCCGGTCGATCTCCGCAAAGCCGAGCACATAGCCCATCCACCACTCCTCACCTGCGATTTCGACATTCAGGCAACGATTATGGACCATAACCCGACGCCTCATGAGGCTCCGGAATCGTGTATAAACTGAAAGGGGAAGGGGAAATCAGCCCAGCGCGATCAGGGGTGGCCGAAGCGGCCGGTCATGAGGTCGGCGGTGAAGGCGGACCATTCCGTTGGGGTGAAGAGCAAGGCCGGGCCTGTGGGCTGCTTGGAGTCGCGGATGCCTACCATGCCCTGGGCAAGGTATGCCACCTCCAGGCAGTCACCGCTCGCATAGCTACGGCTCGACTTGAACCACACTGCCGTTGATAAGTCGATGCTCACGTCGAGAGCTCCCTCGCGATCCTCAGGACCAGATCCCTGGTCGCATCTGGATTCAACGCTACACGCTCAAGTGTCCGCAGCACACTGCGATACTGGCTGAGATCGTCGTCCTCCGTCAGGTACAGAACACCCGTATACCCTTCAACGTAAACCACCGGCAACGGGGTCAGCCTGGTCTTCGGGAGCATCGGAAATTCTAGCCAGAGAAACGAACCGACCACTGCAGCAATAGGATTCGTTCCGGCAGGTATGACTCTCATTGATACGTTCGGCCGCTCAGCCAAATCGGCGAGGTGTCGCAGCTGATCACCCATAACGCCCGGTCCGCCGGTTGGCTGTCGCAAGACCGACTCCGCGATGAATGCGTCGAACTCGAACTGCGGATCCAGGAGACGCTGTCGACGCTGTTGAAAAAATCCCAGAAGCCCTTCGATTTCCTCGGACTTCTCGTTGGGAAACTCCGCCCACGCCAACTGCCGTCGATAGTCCACAGTCTGTAGCAGACCTGGTACGAGGGTAAGCTGAACTGACGTAATCTTCCGCGCAGCCTCCTCGAGGTCGAAGAAGCGATCAGTGCTTGGCCGGAGCTTGTTGATGAAAGCCCGCCACCGACGTCCGTCGCAGTTTCGTTCCTTCCGAACCTCTTCCGCAAGCATGTGCAACTGTCGCCGCTCGTCGTCACTCACCCCCAACACGTCACTGATGGCATTGATCCACATACTCGAGACGTTCTGCTTCACCCCGTCTTCGAGCCGCCCATACGTCTGCGGCGAGGTCTGAATCGCCCGAGCCACCGCATACTCCGACATCCCCGCCCGCTCACGAAACTTCTGCAACTGCCGCCCGAGCGCCCGACTCGCAAGGGTTGGATTAGCCATCGTTAGCCTCTCTCACGACTGAAGTGATTTTTGGAAAGGGTCAATCTGGAATATCGATGGATCTACGACAGCCGAACACCCGAATTACTCCACCCCACTGCGCCGAAGAGTATCACTTTCAATCAGTGAATCGTTCACAACACGACCGAAGGAGGAATTCAAAGTTCCTGCACCCCATGGATTTTCGATGTACCGGAATGCCCGACCACCCCACCGCAACCCCTAGCGAGGTCATCGAATCATGGTGTGTCCCAAGTCATTTGCCCATGCTTCCATCGAATGTTATGAAAGCCAAACACAGGGGGGCGGCCCGCATCACCGCTCTGGTGGTGACCGGTCTGGTAGCACCACTTCTCATCGCCGGACCGGGCGCGAACGCCCGCGCTCCGATCGGCGGGATCGGCGATCCGGTCTTCCCGAACATCGGCAGCGCCCTTTACGACGTCTCCAACTACAGCATCGACCTGAAGTACGACCCGTCCTCCGGGCGGCTCAACGGCACCACCACGATCACCGCCAAGGCGCGCCAGGATCTGAAGGCGGGCTCGGCGATCGGATTCGACTTCCTGCTGCAGACCCAGTCGGTGCTGGTCGAGAACCGGCCCGCCAAATACGCCCTGGGCAACGACAAGCTGGCCGTGACCATGCCGGTCAATCTCGCCACCGGCGACCAGTTCACCGCCGTCGTCGCCTACAACGACATCCCGTCGCGCGTGCAGAACGCCGCGGGCGCGCGCAACTGGATCGAAAACGCCAACGGCGGACTGATTTCCAACGAACCCTTCTCCGCCGAATGGTGGTACCCGAGCAACGACCATCCGAGCGATAAGGCGACCTACGCCGTCTCGGTCCTGGCCCCGGCGGATATGGATGTGCTGTCCAATGGCACGGAAACCAGTGTGACCCAGCAGATTCCGGGCTGGAAGCGGCACAACTGGCTCAGCAAGTCCCCGCAGATTCCCTACGCCACCTATCTCGCGGTCGGCAAGTACGAGCGCGGCGGCCAGAACGGCGGCTCGCCGACCCGGCCGAATCTGACCGCCTACGCCAAGGATCTGGACCCGACCGTCCGGGCCAACGCCAAGGCCAGCGTCGAGCGCACGCCGGAGATCGTGGACTGGCTGTCGAGCGTGCTCACCCCGTACCCCTTCGAAGCCACCGGCGGCGTCGTCGACGCCAAAATGGGCGGTTTCGCCCTCGAAACCCAAACCCGCCCCACCTACACCGACGGATTCTTCACCCGCGGCAAGAACGATTCGGTGATCGTCCACGAGAACGCCCACCAGTGGTTCGGCGACTCCACCTCGGTCGCCACCTGGAAGGACGGCTGGCTCAACGAGGGCTTCGCGAGCTACATGGAATACCTCTGGTCGGAGCGCAACGGCACCGGCAGCGCCGCCGAAATCGCCGACTACGCCTACGACACCTCCACCCGAATCGACTGGAACGTAGTCCTCACCGACCCGGGCCCCGCCAAGGTCCTCCCCGCCGAACTGTATTCCCGTGGCGCCCTGGCGATTCAGGCCCTTCGCAGCGCCCTCGCCGACGACGACATCTTCTTCAATATCCTCCGCGAGTGGCTCACCAAGCATAAATACAGCAACGGCAAGGTAGCCGACTTCATCGACACCGCCAACGCCGTAACAGGCCGCAACACCACCCCCCTCTTCAAAACCTGGCTCACCGACAAGGGCAAACCCGCATACAAGCCCAGCGAAGCCACCCTCAACGGCACCGCACCCACCACACCCCGAACCATGGCCCCCAGCCCCAAGCCGAAGGCCTGGGACACCCTCTACGCCGTGGTGACCGCCAAGCAGTAGCCGAAAAACATGTGCCGCGCTCCGGATTTCGTCCGGAGCGCGGCTACGGCTCGGGTCGAACCTCCCGAGCCGTCGGCCGCGGCTCGGTATCCAAACTCGCCGAGCGAATCCGGGTCCGCATGCCGACCATCCGGCGCGCTCCGCCGGTCGCCACGAAGTTGCCCAGGACCAGCCCGGCGCCGATCGCAAGTGTCGTGAGCACGGCCAGCGCGAACGACACGCCCGAGCCCGGCGCATGACCGATGAACCGCAGCAGCGAATGCGCGACGGCCAGCGATGGCAGCAGCGCGCCGCAGAACGCCGGGACGATGATCGACGCCGGGGAGATCCGCAAGCGCGCGGCCGTCCAGGTGCAGATGGCGCCGAGAATCGCCGCGCCGAGCATCAACGACAATTGCAGGCCGATATGCGCACGGGCGCACAGCTGCAGGATCACCTGGGTGAATACCGCCGCCGCCATGGCAATCGGCACCACTCGCGCGGTGGCCCCCTGTGCGAAGGCATTCGCCGCGGCCGCGATCGCCGAGGCGAACAGCGCCCACAGCGGCGTCAGGCCGGTCAATTGAATCGAGGACGGATCGACCTCGAGATTCACCCATCGCGTGATCGCCAAACCGACCTGAATTCCGGTGACCATGCCGAGCACCACCAGACCGATGCCCAAACCACGTACCAGCGCCAGACTCCGAAATCCCGAAATCGCGTCCTGCGCGGTCGCCACGATCGCCGGATGCGGCAGCAGCAACACCACGCACGCGGCGACCATACTCGCCGCCTCACCGGGATTGATCGGACTGTAGGAGATCGCCAGACTACCGACCACCGTCGTCACCGCCATCTGCGCGACCGCCACGAAAAATATTGGCAGATAACGACTTCCGAGTGCCCGACCCAGATACATCAGCACGAACATCAGAACGAACGCGCCCAGCGCCGACCAGTAGGTCCCACCCGCCTGCAACGCGACGACCACCCCGAGAACTCCCATGGCCCCTGCCACAACGCCATAGGGCCAACGCGGCCCCGACCGCATCTCCTCCACCAGCCGCCCACTGGCCTCGGTCATATCGATCCGATGCCCCACGATGTCGTCGACCACCCCGTACACATTGTTGAGCCGATGCAGATCCGCCCCCGTCTCCCGCACGGCCCGCAATCCGGCGATCGTCGGCTCATCCGGCACGGCATACACCATATGAATCGAGGACCCGGAGAATACGAGTTCCACCGCCGCCAGATTCCAGGTCGCCGACACCGCGACAATCGCCACCTCGACGCTGCGCGCGTCGGCCCCCGACGACAGCATCACCTCCCCCAGATCCAAACAGAAGTCGATCACTTGCCGCGGCGAATACTCTTCACCGGTCGCCGTCGGCGAGGGCGTCACCTCCGAATAAATACTCCCGCGCAGCAACAGCGCGATATCGCGCCGCTGCTCGGCCGTGACCACTCGCTGCCGACGCCGCCGCACCCGCGCCCGATTCCCACCCTCGACCCCACCGGCCGCACTGCGCTCGACCGATGCCCGCGTACGTCCGATACGAATACGTCTCATATCGGAACCAGCATTGCCGCCAGTTAGCCAGTTCGCAACCCGCTGACCGTCGCACCGCTCGGTATCGCCCTCGATGTCAGGGTTTGACCGCGACGCCACCCACGGCGTCGTACCAATAGGTGGTGGTATCGGATCCAGGTTCGGGATGCCACAGCGGCAGTGGGACCAGGCCGGGTTCGATCAGAGCGAAATCACCGAAGCAGTCCTCGATTTCGGCGCTGCTGCGCGCGACGGTCGGCGTGGTGGTCCGAGCGGCCAGCGCCAGCCATTCGGCGAGTTCGTCAGGGGGATAGTGATCACTCGGCGCGGAATGGGATACAGCCAGGTAGCTCCCCGGCACCAGATGCTCGTCCAGGTGCGCCAGCAGCGGCCGCAGCGGGTCCGCTACCGCGTGCAACATCAACAGCATCAGCACCGCGACCGGCTCGGTGAAGTCCAGGCGGGTGGTCACCACAGGGTCGGTGAGAATGGCGTCGATATGGCGAACGTCGCCCTGGACGGTTTCGACCCATTCCACGTCCGCGAGCAGACGGCGGCTCATGATCAGCGCGACCGGATCGATATCGACGTACACCAGGCGCGCGCCGGAAACGTCACCGGCGTCGGTGATGATCTCGTGCACATTGCCCGCCGTCGGGATACCGGAGCCGATATCGAGAAACTGCCGCACCCCTCGATCGAGGAGATAGCGGATCACTCGGCGCAGGAACGCGCGATTGGACCGCGCGGCATGGAACATGTGCGGCCATCGCAGCCGGTAGGCCTCGGCCAGCTCCCGGTCGGCCCGGAAGTTGTGTGACCCGCCGAGTGAGTAGTCGTACATCCGCGCCAGACTCGGAACGGTCGGGTCGACGCCGTCACCGGCCCAGTCCGGTTTCATGTTCTGCCCCATCGGATTCGGATCGCTCCCCCGGTCCGAATGCTACGGACTCGGCGGCCATGTGAGAAGACAACCCCTCCGGGTATTCGGCCTACCAGGGCGATGCGACAGGCGACAGGCGGCGAGGACGATGCTCTACCGGGCACAGGTCCGCTAGTTCATCGAGCAGGGATTCGTCCGGCTGCGAGCGGTCTTCCCGGATTCGATCGCACAGCGATGCCTGCGCATCATGTGGCCGGACACCGGCTGCGAACCGGACGACCGGGGCACATGGACGAAACCGTCGGTGCGGCTGCCCGGATACGATTGCGAGCCCTTCCGCACAGTCGCGCGGATGCCGGAGCTGGGGCAGACCTTCGACACGCTGGTGGGCCCGGGGCGGTGGGTGCGCAAGGACGGCCTCGAGGCGGTCGCGGTCCGCTATCCGCATCCCGATCCGCCGAACGACGACTACTGGCACGGCCTCAGCGAGAAAAGTTTCTGATGATTCTCTGTTTAAAGCGGCCTTGAACAGTCGTTTATTCCTGTATGTTACTGACCATTCTCCAACGCCACGGACAATCGAGAGGCGAATGATGAGTCCCTGGAACCTGATTCAAGATCTTCTCTACCGGCTCGATGCCGGATCCTCCGCATTCGGTGGGTGAGCGCGATGAGTGAGTGGAACAGGCGTGACGCGCTGCGAGTCAGCGGCGGACTCCTGGGCGCGGTCGCCGCGCTGGCGCTGACGGCACGCACCGCGAGGGCCGAGCCGTGGGTCGGCGGCGGCGCCGATCCCCTGACCCTGTGGGACCCCGAAGCCGATCCGATCGTCGCCGACGTAATGGACCACACCGACGTACCGCAGGTGAACCGGCTGCTGGGAACCTGGACCCGCAACGGTCAACCCCTCCCCGACGGGCTGCCCGCGAATCTGCGCGAATTCATCGAAGACGCCCGCCGCCTTCCGGATTGGGCCGATCCCGGCAAACTGGCCGCCTCCTTCGAATTCAACAAGAAGCGCGGCACCTACCTCGGCGTGCTCTACGCATTCGCCAGCGGCATGATGTCCACGGTCATTCCGCACGAGGCGCTCGCGGTGTACTACTCGCGCGGCGGATCGCATTTGAAGGATCGCATCGCCAAGACCGCCAAACTCGGCTACGACATCGGCACGGTCAACGCCTACGCTCCCGACGGTCAGATGATCGTCACGTGCGTCAAAACCCGGATCATCCACGCCGCGGTCCGACATCTGCTGCCGCAATCGTCGCACTGGCCGCAGGGCCACACCCCGATCAGTCAGGACGATCTGATGGTGACCTGGCACAGCCTCGCCACCACCATCATGCGCACGTTCCGCACCTGGCAGATCCCGATACCGCCCGCGGAATCCGAAGGCTACCTGCACAGTTGGCAGTTGGCCGCCCATCTGCTCGGCGTCCGCGACGAATACATTCCCGCGTCGTGGGAGCAGGCCGACGCGCAGGCCCGTCAGGTCCTCGACCCGGTCCTGGCCCCGACCCCCGAGGGCGCCGATCTGGCCCACCGGCTGCTCGACCTCGGCGTCAATATCGATCTGAGCCTGCTCAGCAAACCCATTCTGGGCGCGTTCACCCGCTACATCCTGGGCGACCGGATCGCCGACTGGCTGGCAATTCCCCGAGAACCGGTGTGGGGCCCGCTACTCCAGTTCAGTTGGCCCCCATTCCTCGCCGTGCGCGAGGGCATCCTCGGCGCGATTCCCCCGACCCAGGACGCCTATTGGCTGTTCGACGAATTCCTGCGCCAGTTCGCGCTGTGGTATCTGGCCGAGCTACGCATGCCGATCAGCATCGAAATCCCCCAGACCAACCGGTGATTCGCGGGTCTGGTCGTAGTAGATGCCCAGGCGGTCGATTCGCCAGAGTTGACCGTAGACGATCAGCGCCGCGCCGAAGACGGTCGGCCAGATCTCGAGCGCGGCCAGACCCCAGATCAGCAATACCGGGCGCTGATCGGGCCGATCCGGGCGCTGAGCGCCCGAGGCAGTCGCGAACGGCCACGGTGATCCGCGCAGCCGATCACAACTGCCGGACACGCAGCACACCGGTCAGCATCGGGAGGTCGAATTCGCCACTGGCGGTTTCGGTTCGGCTCGCGAGATAGGCCCGGATGCGGCCGAGCGTGTCCTGCCTTTCCTGTTCCGACATGACCAGCACACCCGCCCGCGTCGCCAATGTCTCGACGAGCGAGTCGGCACTGCGACGCTGCCCGTGTTCGAATTCGGCCTGTTCGGGCGCGCCGAACCGAGCGGCCCGGCCGGGACCAGGGAGGTGCAGGCGCGCCGTCGCCGCGCGCCAGGTGGCGACGGTGTCACGCGGACCGATCACCGCCCTCCCGCTGACCTGTTCGAGCCCGGCCAGCCAATCCACCCGGGTATCCAGGACATTCCACAAACCGGCCAGAACTCCTTCGGGCGCAAGCACTCTGGCTATCTCGGGACCGGCAGCCGCCATATCGAACCAGTGCAGCGCATTCCCGGCCAGCACCGCATCGACGGACCCGTCCGGCAACGGAATCTCCTCCGCACTCCCCGACAGCGCACGGACGCCCGGCAACGCCCGCCGCAACTGCGCCAGCATCGCCGAATCAGGCTCTACCGCAACGCCATCCGCCCCCAGCGTCACCAATGTACCGGTCAGCTTCCCGGTTCCGGCCCCGAGGTCGAGCGCCCGAGACCCGGGCGCGGCCGCGAGCGCCCAGCGCACGGCGGTCGGCGCGTAGTCCGGACGATGCTCGGCATACGCGGACGCCACCGTGCCGAACGACGAACAGTGCAGTGGCCGCTCATGATTCCCCATCCGAACACCCTACGCGCGCTGAAGTTCGGCGACTTCGATCAAAGATCTCCTTATGATTCGGTGATGCTCGAATCCCGGCACATCAAGACGTTCCTCGAAGTCGTTCGCAGCGGCTCGTATTCGGCGGCGGCGCGCGGTCTCGGGTACACCCAACCGGCGATCACTCAGCAGATGAAGGCCCTGGAGCGGGAAGTCGGTATGCCACTGTTCATTCGGATGGGGCGCGGGCTGCAACTGACCGAGGCCGGGTCGACGCTGGCTCGCCACGCCGAGATCATCGCGAACGACCTCGCGGCGGCGCACAATCAGCTGCGCGCGCTGGCCAAACTGGAATCCGGACTGGTCCGCTTGTGCGCCTTCCCCAGCGCGAATGCCACGGTCGTGCCGCGCGCGGCGGCCGGGCTGCTGGCCAACCATCCGGGCGTGCGGGTGGAGTTGCAGGAGGCCGAACCGCCGGAGTCGCTGTGGCGGCTCAGCCGCGGCGAATGCGATGTCGCGCTTGCCTTCACCTATCAGGGCTCCGACACCGAACCGCCGCCGGACGTCGAACGAATCGCGCTGATGGAGGACCTGCTCACCATCCTGCTGCCGTCCGGACATCCGCTCACCCGCCACCACAGCGTCCGGCTCGCCGACCTCGCCGAGGAGCGGTGGATCGCGGGATGTCCGCGGTGCCGGGCCAATCTGCTGCACCTGTGCGCCGAGGAGAACTTCGTGCCGGACATCGTATTCACCACCGACGACAATCTGGCCGTGCAGAGTCTGGTCGCGGCGGGAGTGGGCGTGGCCCTGATGCCCGCGCTGGTGCTGTCGTTCCTGTGTCATCCGAATGTGCAGGGCCGGGTCCTGGCGGGACGGCCCACGCGCCGGGTCTCCGCATTCGTCCTGGCCGATCGCCTGCGCGTTCCGGCGATCGAACTGGTGCTCACCGAACTCGAGGCGGCCGCCGCGGCGAGCATCGGCTGCTGATGGTCAATTCATAAGCAATACTTGGGGATTGGCCAACATTTCGTCATTGGACGTTATGGATAGCCGCCTCGACACTGCAAGTATGCCCGCGCTCGTTACCTCCGACGGAATCACCACCCGCACCACCGAACTTCTCGGCGAACTGATCCACTCGGTCCGTCACATCGTAGGCCGCGGCCTCGCTCCGCAACCGACCGCGGATCTGGTGGGTCAGGCCCTCGAACCCGTCCTGGGCCGGCCCGGCCTGCTCACATCCGAACAGTCCGAGGGCGATCCGGACCGCTACCGCCAGCACATCCTGCACGCCGAGCCGGACGGCCTGTTCTCGATCGTCGCCCTGGTCTGGCTACCCGGTCAGCACACCACCATTCACGACCACGTGTCCTGGTGCGTCGCGGGCGTGCACGAGGGTCAGGAGAGCGAGCGACGCTATCACCTGGCACCCGACGGACCGACATGTCGTCTGGTGGTGGGCGAGGATGTGCTCAATCCGGTCGGCGCGGTGTCGGCCTTCGCACCGCCCGGCGATATCCACCGCGTGCGCAATGCCGGTGCTACCAAAGCGATTTCGATCCACCTCTACGGTGCGAACATCGCACGGCTCGGCACCAGCATCCGCCGCGACTACGCGCCGCCGGTCGAGGAAGCATGAGTCTGCGGCTACGCCCGCCCGCCTCGCTGCGCGCGACCGGCGGGCGCGGCGTCACGGGACTGTGCGTGGCCGCGCTCGGCGTCGGATCGGCCACGATCGTCCACTACCTGTTGCCCGCGATTCCGGTGCCGACCGCGGCCGTGGCGCTCGGTGTACTCGCCGCGCATCTGCCGGGTGTGCGAACATTCGTGCGCACTAGCGCTCGTCCTGGCCTGAGCATCGCGTCCAAACAGGTGATGCGGCTGGCGATCGTCCTGCTCGGCCTGCAGCTGAGCATGTCCGATGTCCTGCGGCTCGGCTGGGCGACCGCGATGATGGTGCTGACCGTGGTGCTCGTGACATTCCTCGGCACGCTGTGGCTGGGCCGCCGCATCGGCCTGCCCGGCGATCAACCACTGTTGGTCGCGACCGGTTATTCCATCTGCGGCGCTTCGGCGATCGGGGCGGTCAGCCGGGTATCGGGCAGCCGCGAGGAGGACATCGCCGACTCGGTCGCGGTCGTAACCCTGTGCGGCACACTGGCTATCGCGGTGCTGCCGCTGCTCCAACATCCACTCGGTCTCGGCGACGAGCCCTTCGGGCGCTGGGTCGGCGCGAGCGTTCACGATGTCGGGCAAGTGGTCGCGGCGGCCCAGACCGCGGGCGCTGCCGCACTCAGCGCCGCGGTGCTGGTGAAACTCATGCGAGTGGTACTGCTCGCCCCGCTGGTGGCCCTCGTGGCCGCCCGCCGCCGCGCGACCGGCGCCACCGGCTCCGGCGCACGACCACCGCTCGTCCCATTGTTCGTCGCCGGTTTCCTGCTGATGATCCTCATCCGCAGCACCGGTCAGGTCCCGACCGAGATCCTCGAATTCGTCAGCGCCACACAGGGTCTGCTACTGGCCGCCGCCCTGTTCGGTCTCGGCGCGATGATCAACCTGTCGTCGATGACCCGCACCGGCAGCCGAATGGCCGGCCTCGGCCTCGCCTCCTGGGTGACCATCGCCGCCGTGTCTTACGCGGGGGTCCTGCTCACCACCTGACCGGAGGTGACTTTCGACCCGGGATTCCGGGACCGGCGGGCATATCGCGAACCCCCGCGGCGGCGTACGGTCGGCTGCGGGTGGGGTGACCGGTGAAGGTGACCGAAGTGACCAAATTCGTGCAGACCATCGAGTTCAAGACCATACGACTCGACGAATTCAACAAAGTCCTCGACGAGTGGCTCGCGGCGACCGAGGGCAAGCGGGCCGCGACCCACATCATGGAAACCAGAGATCGCGACCAGGACGACACCTATATGCAGATCGTGGAGTTCCCGTCCTATGAGCAGGCCATGGCGAACTCCACCCTTCCGGAGACGACCCGGCTGGCCGAGGCGCTCACCAAGTTGTGCGCCGGACCACCCGTATTCCGCAATCTCGACCTGGTGCGCGAGGACGACATGTCCACGCGCCCAGGGCCGAGTCTGCTGATCAAGAGCTTCGACACACCCGACGAGACACGGCCGTTCGAGTCGGACAGCGGCCGACTCGACCTCGTCCACGCCGATACCGGACCGGTCGGCCGCGCGGTGTTCCAGCCGGGTTGGCGTTGGTCGACTCATGTGAAGCCCATCGCCGGAACCGACAGCTGCCAGGCGGCCCACGTCGGATACTGCGTATCCGGACGCATGCGCATCGTGATGGACGACGGATCCGAAGCCGAGGTCGCCGCGGGCGATTTCATGTTCTGCCCACCCGGACACGACGCCTGGACCATCGGTCACGAACCCTGCGTCATGATCGACTGGACGGCAGCCGCCGATTACGCGCGCCGACGCTGAGATCATTACTTCGTAGCAGGCGCCGACTGCAATTGAAGTTGCGTCCGACTTCGCGAATTGCTGTCGGCGACCTGCCGAGCGGCCCACTGCTCGTCGAATCCGAGCGCCTTGGCCCAGCCCCAGATCGTTGCCTCCTCGACCAGCGTCGATGCCGTGGCGGATCTCCCTCGCGTCGAGCATGTTCGGCCGCCACGCTCAATGTCCGGATCGCGTCCTGGCAGCGGGCCCGCTCGACATCGATGCAGCCGTGGCAGTACCGCACGGAGATGGCCAAGGTCCCACCATGATCGCATCGCCATTGCGCCGCAACATGATCGGGCCCAGGATCAGTATCTCCATGCCGCTCACGAATCTCCCTCGTTTCGATCGTTCCAACCCCGAGCCGACTGCCGCTGTCCATCGTCCAGTGCGCGATCGATCGGCGGTATCCCTGAAACAAGGGGTGGTTACGCGTCGACTTATCGGGAACTTACGGCCGCGTCCGGTCTGTTCTATAGCCTCGGCAACGTGGTGTTCGACTCGACTCGTTTCGACCTTCGACCTTATCTCGGCTTCGACATGGACCGGTTCGTCCGGCGGACATACTGCAGCTGGCAGGACGCCGGGTGGCAATCGCTGCTCGTGCAGCGGTTCGAGCATCCCCCGGTGGCCGAGGACATGGCCTTGCCCGCGGCGGCGGATCTGCATCTGGTGCTCCCGCGCGCCGGACACGGGGTTGTGGAGACGCGCAGCGGCGGGCGGAGCAGCCGTCGGACCTGGGCGCCGGGGCGGCTCGACCTCAGGCTCCCGGAGCAGCATGTCGTGCGCCGGTATCGCGCCGAAGGGCCGATGCGCAGTGTGCAGGTACACATTCCGCGCGACACCTTCGATACGGCCGCGAAGCAATTGGGCGGCCCCGCAGTGGATTTCGAGGCCATGGCCGCATCCTTGGCCACGGGCGATCCGCTGATCGAACAGCTCGTGCGAGCGGTCGGCGAGGCCGACGCGGCCGATGATCTCTACGCCGAGTCGGCGGCCGCGTTCCTCAGCGTGCACCTGCTGGTCCGGCATGCCCGCGCCGCGGCTCCCCGGATGCGGGAGGACGGGCGCGTGCGCGCGGCCGTGGCGATGATGCGGGAGCGGTTCGCCGAACCGATCACCCTGGCCGATATCGCGGCCGAGGCGCATCTGAGCGTCTACCACCTCGTGCGGGTGTTCCGGGAGGCGACCGGGACGACGCCGCATCGGTTCCTCGCCCGGCTGCGGGTGGAGCAGGCGAAGCGACTGCTGCGCGATACCGAACTGTCGATCGATCAGATCGCGCCGCGCTGTGGCTTCGGCAGCCCGGGCGCGCTGTCGACCGCGTTCCTGCGGCACACCGGAACCCGACCCTCGGTGTACCGCAAGATTTGACCGATCCTCGGCAATCGCGCGCATGGCTCGAGCGGGGGCATCACGTTGTACTTGGAATTCGAAAGATCACCGAAACTGTTGTGTGAGAAGGGCGGCGACGCGTGCACGAAGGATGGCTGACCGATGTCGTGGCCGGCTACGAGAACGATTACGGGCCCGCGCACGAATACCTTCGCGAGGACGGCGAATGGATCACGGTCAGCCGCCACGAGCTGTTGCGCGGGGTGCGCTCGGCCGCCACGGGCTGGCGCGCGGCCGGTCTGCGACCCGGTGACCGGGTCGCGGTGGAGGCCACCGATCCGCACCTGTTCGTCCCGGCGTTCCTGGGCGCGCTGTGGTCGGGCGTGATTCCCGTGCCGATACCGCCGCCGCCACCCGCGGGACGTCGCGCGGCGTGGAATACACAGGTGGCGGCGATGATTCGGACCGCGCAGGCCCGCTCGATCGCGCTGCGCGATGCCGCGGATCGGCCCGCGAACAGCGCGACGCCGATCGTTTTGGACGACGTACTGGCCGCGCCGCCGGAACATCCGGTCCCCCATCGCGCCGACCCGGACGCGACGGCCTACATCCAATTCAGCAGCGGCAGTACCGGATCCCCACGCGGCGTTCCCGCGCGGGTGAGCGCGGTGCTGGCCAACGGCACCGCCATCATGCGCGACGGCCTGCACAGCGACCCCGCCGTCGGCCGCGGACTGTCCTGGCTGCCACTGCATCACGACATGGGCCTGGTCGGATTCGTCTTGGCTCCCTTATTGGTCGGCGTCCCCGTGTCCTTCCTACCGACCCGCTTCTTCGTCCGGAATCCGGGGCTGTGGCTACGGGCCATGTCCGACCGACGCGCCACGATCAGCTTCGCACCCAACTTCGCCTTCGCCCTCGCCGCCCGCCGGACCCCGGCCGCCGAGATCGTCGCGCTGGATCTCGGCCACGTGCGGGTGCTGGGCTGCGGGGCCGAGCCCATCAATCATGGTGTGCTGCAATACTTTCTGAATACTTTCGCCCCGGCCGGGCTCGCACCGGAGGCGCTGTCACCGTGCTACGGACTGGCCGAGGCCACCCTCGCGGTCGCACTCTCCAGTCCGAAGCGCCGATACCGTACGGACCGCGTCGACGCCGCCGCACTGTCCACCGGACACGCCATCGCGTCCGATGCCTCCGAGAACGTGGAGACCCTCGTCGGGTGCGGACCACCCCTGCCGGGCCACGAGATCGCCGTCCGCGACGCCACCGGCGATGTCCTCGGCGAACGAACCGTCGGCGAGATCTGGGTACGCGGTCCCTCGGTCGCGCACACCTACCTCGGGTCCGACCCCGAGACGCACACGACATTTCGGCCCGACGGCTGGCTGCGCACCGGAGACCTGGGTTATCTGGCCGACGGTGAACTGTTCGTCACCGGCCGCGTCAAGGATCTGCTGATCCTCAACGGCCTCAATATCGACCCCCAGCGCGTGGAGTGGATCGCCGAAACCGTGGTCGGCGTGCGCGCGGGCGGCGTGGTCGCCTGCACCCGGCCCGGTCCGCGGTCCGAGGAATTGGTGGTGGTCGCCGAGTGCCGCACGCCCGAGACCGCCGACGTCCCCGCGGCCCTGCGGGAGGCGGTTGCCGCCGCACTCGGCATTCCCGTCCACGACGTGGTGACCGTCGCGCCCGGCACGGTCCCCCGAACAACCTCCGGAAAGCCCCGGCGGCAGGAGACCCGCCGCCGCTACCTGGAAGGCGCGCTACATGTCCAGTAAGGCCGACCTCGCCGTCAGTTATGATCTCGATCCCGAATTCTTCCGGCTGTGGCTCGACAGTCGAATGAACTACACCTGCGCGGTATTCGACGACACCGACGATCTCGACGCCGCGCAACTCGCCAAACTCGCCGTCCTGCACGACTTCGCGCAGATCACCCCCGACAGCCGGGTCCTGGACATCGGCTGCGGCTGGGGCAACAATCTCGCCTATCTCACCCAGGAACGCCAGGTCGCCCGAGCGCACGGCATCACCCTGTCCGAGGCCCAGTACAACGACATCGTGCGCCGCGACCTGCCGGGGGTGAGCGTCTCCTGCGTCGACTACCGCGACTTCGAACCGTCGCACACTTTCGATGCGGTGCAGTCGATCTGCATGATCGAACACGTCTGCACCCCCGAGGAGGCGCGTGCGGGCCGGGCCGTGGCCCGCTACCGCGACTACTTCCGCAGGGCGTGGACGTGGACCAGCCCCGGCGCCTACTTCGCATTGCAGACCGGCCTGCGCGACCGCGTACCCCGACGCCCCGAGGAGGTCCGCGAGCTGCGCTGGCTCGGCGAGACCATCTTCCCCGGCGGGATGACCCCGCGCGCGGAGGACATCATCATGGCCGTCGGACCCTACTGGGAGGTCATGCAGCTGCGCACGCGGCGCGAGGACTACGAGCGGACCACCACCCATTGGCGCACGCGGCTGCGCGCGCATGAGGAAGAAATCCGAAACCGCTGGGGCGATGAGCTTTTCGAGACCTACGACCGCTATCTGACGTGCTGTATCAACTCCTTCGCCCGCCGCCACATGACCCTGTCGCAGTGGCGTCTGCGCCGCGTCGACGATCCCGAGTGAAAGGAACCCCGATGACACAGGACGACCTGCTGGCCCTGCTCGGCCGCGGACTGCGCCAGCTCACCTCCGCATCGCACCCCGAGTTGACCCCGGACTCCGATCTCTACTCCTCCGGCATCGACTCCGTGCAGCTGTTGGAGCTGGTGACCTGGACCGAGAAGGAACTCGACATCCGTTTACCGGACGAAAAGCTCTACGCCGTAACCGATGTGCGCGGATTGTGCGATCTCATCACCGCCGAGCTCGCCGACCGCGTCGCCTCATGAACAAGAAGCTGCGCGAATCCTTCCATCGCGAGTACATGACGTTCTTCGAGAACGCCGAGCGCACCCGCAGGTGGAATCTGTTCAACGATATCGCCTGGGAGGCAGTCGAATCCGGTCCTGCTGATGAGCAGCTGGCCACCAATGCCGAGACGTTCTGCGGTGTCGAGATGTTTCTGCCCGACTATCTCAACACTCATTTGGAACTGTTCGGCCGCGACTACGCTCAGGCCTGGTTCGCCGCCAACTGGGGGTACGAGGAATCCAAGCATTCGCTCGTACTGCGGGAGTATCTGCGTCGCAGCGGTCAGCGCACCGAGGACCAACTCCACGACTATGCCGATGCGGTGTTGGCGAAACGGTGGGAGCGGCCGTACGAGAGCCCGCGAGAGATGTTGATATACGGCATGATCCAGGAGCTGACCACCTTCGTGGTGTATCGGTCGCAGCGCACGCGAGCCATCGAGACCGGCCATCGGACGCTCGCCGACATCTATCGGCTCATCGGTCGTGACGAGATGGCGCACACCAAGTTCTATCAGCACATGGTCGCCCTGCTGCTCGACGACGATCGCGCGGGCACCCTCACCGATCTGTCGCATGTGCTGCGGACCTTCCGCATGCCCGCGGAACAACTGCTCCCCGATGCCGAGGCGCGCAGCTCCCTGATGCGTTCCACCGGCATCGACGGCCGGGTCTACCTGCGCGACATCGTCGCGCCGACCCTGTCGGCCCTGCACCTGACCCGCCACGATCTGCGGAAGGAGTGACGATGATCGACTTTCTCGACGAACCCCTCTTCGATCCGCGCGCCCGCTACGAATCGGACGTCGACGATCTCATGCTGCTGACCGTCGAGCGCGCGAAGGCGTTGCACGCCAAGGGAATCGTCGGCGGCGAGGCGTGGTGTGGCGGTAGTCGGGCGGATCGGTTTCCCGATCTGGTGCGCACCATGGGTTGGCTCAGCGCCTGGGACATCTCCCTGGTCGCCACGACCGGCAATCAGCAGTTGGCGGGCAGCGCGCTGCTCTCGCACGGCAGTCCCGCGCAGGTGGCGGCGTATCGCGACGAGATCGACCGGATGGAACGGGTGTATGCGTTCGCGGCGACCGAGATCGGCCGGGGGACCAACCTCATGGCGATCGGGACGCAGGTGCACTATCGGCACGAGGATCGATCGCTGCGTATCGACACGCCGTCGGATGACGCCGCGAAGTATTGGATCGGCAACAGTCTGTTCTCCGCGACGCACGCGATGGTGCTGGCTCGGCTCGTGGTCGACGGGACCGACGAGGGTCACCACTGGTTCCGGGTGCCGCTGCGGCCCGCCGAGGGCGCGTCGCCGTTTCCCGGAGTGCGCATTCGCCGGGCCGATCCCAAGGGCGGACTGCCCGGGAATCAAACGGGGATGATCCATTTCGATCACTATCGGATTACGCTGGACGCATTGCTGAGCGGGTGGGCGCGGATCGACGAATCCGGCAGGTATGTCAGCGAATTCGCCAGCCGGGAGCGGTATCTGCGGTGCCTGGGGACATTCTCGCAGGAGCGCATCTTCCCCGTGACGGGCGCGGCCGCGGTCCTGCGCCGATTCTCGGCGATCACGCTGCGCTACAGCACCCACCGCGAGGCCTCCGGTAAGCGGCTGCTCGGATTCCCGCACTACCGCGAACGCCTCATGCCCATCGCCGCCGAGGCGCTGGCCCTGCGGCATCTGACCGAGCACATCATCGAGGAGTGGACCACCCGCTACCCGACCGAGCCGATCACCCTGCACGGCCGGCCGCTGCACGGGCTGACCTCGGGGGCCAAGGCTCATGCCTCATGGGCGGTCAATACCGCGCTGGTGGAGCTGCGAGAGCTGTGCGGCGGCCACGGATTCCACAGCCACAACGAGATGGTCACCGCGCGCGTGGACGGTGAGATCAACACGACCTTCGGCGGCGACAACAATGTCATGTGCTACGAGAGTATCCGCGTCTCCGCGAGAAACTCCGCGGCACAGGATATCTCGTCCAACCCGCCCGTCATCACCGAAGACGGTCTGCACTCGTGCGCGCAGGGCATCGCACTGCTGGAAGCATTGGCGCAGCGGCTGTTACACCGCTGGCGGGACTCCCAGCGCGCCGCGCTGTGCCGCCCGCACGTCCACGCGAGCTGCGCCGTCGCCCTGCTACGCCGATGGACCGACCACACCAGCGGCGAGGTCGACCGCGCCCTGCGCCAGCTCTACACCGTGACCTGCCTGCTGAGCCTCACCGACCACCTCGTCGCCGAGGACCTGCTCGACAGCGCGGGCACCCGGGGCCTGCTGGCGCAGCGCGCCGCTCTCAGCGACGACTGCGCCGACCATCCCACCGAGGTCCTCGACCTGCTCGACGTCCCCGAGGTCCTGCTCGGCGTCCCGCTGGCCCACCCCGACTACATCCACCGCACGGTCACAGCCGCCCGCGACACCGAACCGAAGCTGGTGCGGGAACGGGCAATAGGGCCGCGGTAGGTCCGGTCACAATAGATCGCGCAGGATGCGTCCTACCTTGTCCATATGCTCGGGGCGGTCGAAATCGCCGTGGGCGCAGTCGACTTCGAAGACGGTGAGCTGGCCGGTGATGGTTGTGCGCCACGCTTGTTCGATATCGGCGGCGAGGTCCGGGATTCGGTTGCCGTCGGCGTCCACGGCGCCGCCGAAGATTGTCGCGTCGCCGTGGTGCACGGGGGTGGTGTAGCCCTCCAGGAGTCTGCTGTTGTTGATGAGGACCCGGCTGGCGCGCTGGACCAGTTCCCGAATGACCGGGGAGTCGAGTTCGTTGCCGAATCTGTCGGTGGCCCAGGCGCGGACGCCCTCCACGGCGACTTCGTCGGGCATATCGGGTTGGTCGGGCAGCCGTACCGGGGGTCGGCTGTCCATCAGGCCGAGGAAACCGATCTGCTTTCCGCGTTCCGAAAGTCGGTGTGCCAGTGCGTGAGCGACGATGCCGCCGTAGGACCAACCCAGCAGGAAGTACGGGCCCTCGTCCTGAATGCCGAGTATGCGGTCGGTGTAGTCGTCGACCAGCTCCTCGAACGAGGTGGCCATCGGTCCACCGTCCAGGCCCCGGGACTGCACGGCATAGATCGGCCGATCGGGCAGATGGGTGCCGAGTTGCTGATAGAACCAGCCCAGCCCGCCGCCGGGATGCAGGCACCACAGGGGTTTCTCGGAACCGGAGGCCTTCAGGACCAGCACCGGGTCGAAATCCCGGCCCGAGTCCGCCGCGTCGTCCAGGCGGGTCACCAGTTCGGCGACCGTCGGCGCGTCGAATATCACCCGCACGGGCACGTCGACGTCCAGCGCCGCCCGGATGCGGCTGGTGAGGCGGGTCGCCAACAGGGAATGTCCGCCCAGAGCGAAGAAATCGTCGTCCACTCCGACCCGGTCGAGTCCGAGGATTTCGGCGAACAGGTCCGCCAGTACGCGCTCGCGCTCGCTGCTCGGCGGCCGATATTCCACCGAGGAGGCGAATTCCGGATCCGGCAGGGCCCCGCGGTCCAGTTTTCCGCTCGCGGTCAGCGGCATCGAGTCGATGACCATGACGATCGCGGGCACCATGTAGTCGGGTAGCCGTTCACCCACCCACCGCCGCACGTCCGCGGAGAGCACGCCGGTTTGTGGATTATTGGCGTGAACGGACGGATCGGTCACCGGCGCGGGGGTGAGGTAGATATCGGTCAGAGGGCGGCCGTCCACGGTCGCCGAATCGAGGAAGACCGCTTCCATCCGACCAGGTTCGGCAGACCAGGTGACCGCCGTGGTGTATCCGAAACGCTGTCCCATCTCGTGCAGATCCTCGGGCAGCAGACCCGACGCCACATTCTCCGCGACGACGGAGACCGGTTGCCCGGTTCGAATCTGTTGCGTCGCGTCGATCTGACCGATCAGTCCCGCATGCGGAATACCCGTGATACGAACGCCCTCCGGACGCTCGCTCGCCAGCAATTCCCGCAACCGGTCATGGTCTCGGAAGATCACTTTCGACACCGCCGCCGCCGACACCGGATCGCTCGGCGACCGGCGCAGAACCACGTCGTACCGATACCGGGTCAGTTCGTTGACCGCGCGGCCACGTTGGAGTTGGATTTCGACCGCGTCGAAACCGAGGCCGGTGAAATACTCCGGCGCCAACAGCAACTCCTGCTCGGCCGCGATGTCGCGGCGCACGCGATCACCGACGGCCACGGGATCCTCGCCGCCGTTGCGCGCGATCTGCACCGCGGTGGCGAATTCCTCCACCAGTGCCAGATTGCGCACATCACCGACGAATATCGCCCCACCCGGCGTCAGCAGCCCGCGCACCTTCTCGAGAACATCGCGCAGATAGGCCGGGCCGGGGAAATACTGGACCACCGAATTCAGCACCACGGTGTCGAAGTAGTTCTCGGGCAGGCCACCGGTGTCCTCGGCGGTCCGCACGCTCAATACGACCCGATCGGCCCATTCCGTGCCGAGTGCGTCCAACTGTCCCTGCAGCTTGTCGATGGTGGTCGCGGAAAAGTCTGTCGCCCAATACTCTTCGACCTCCGGTGCCACCTTCGCCAGCAGCAGGCCCGAACCCACACCGATCTCGAGCACCCGCCGCGGCCGCAACCCACGAATCCGCTCGACCCTGGCCATCCGCCACTCACGCATCTGCTCGACCGGAATCGGCTCGCCGGTATAGCTGCTGTTCCAGCCACCGAAATCCTCGCCGAATTCGGCCGCGGAGGCCGAGTACAGATCGTCGTACACGCGTTGCCACTGCCCGACCAACTCGTCCGAACCACCGATCGGACCCGACCGATCGGCGGTCACATATCCGATCAGCTGCTTGCCGCCGGCCTCCGCCTCCCGCGCGACCACCACCGCTTGCGACACCGAAGGATGCTGCGCCAGAACGGCTTCCACCTCACCCGGCTCCACCCGGAAGCCACGGATCTTCACCTGATCGTCGACGCGGCCCACGAACTCCAACTGCCCGTCTGCATTCCACCGCACCACATCACCGGTGCGATACAACCGACCGCCCGCCGCATCGAACGGATCGGCCACGAACCGCGACGCCGTCAACGACGACCGACCGTAATATCCCCGCGCCAACTGCGCACCGGCGATATACAACTCTCCCGGCACCCCCACCGGAACCGGGCGCATACCCGAATCCAACACGAACACCCGCACATTGCCCAGCGGACCACCGATCGGAACAACCGCACCCGACGCACCCACGGCATCGAAATCGGTCGCGAACACCGTCGTCTCGGTCGGACCGTACCCGTTCATGATCTGCACACGGGGGCAGCTCGCCCACGCCCTGCGGACCAGACCGACCGTCAGTTCGGCCCCACCGCACATCACCCGCCGCAATGTCCGCAGCCGATCACCGGGCACCGCTTCGACATATTCGAGCAGCCCCGACAGCAGCGGCGGTGTCGCGAACATCTCGGTCACCGAACAGGTTTCGACCAATCGTACGATTTCCGCCGGATCGGATCGCTGCTCACTCGCCACCACCAGCGCCCCGCCCCCGCACAGCGCCAGCCAGATCTCATAGGTCGACGCGTCGAACGCGACAGAGGAATGCACCAGCATTCGATCCCCGGCGACCATCGCGGCCTGCGACACCAGATTCGCCAGATTGCGATGGGTGACCCCGACGCCCTTCGGAACGCCGGTCGAGCCCGAGGTGTAGATGACATACACCAGGTTCTCCGGTCGCGCGGCGACGATCGAGGCGAGGCCGTCCTCGTCGGCATCGAGCGCGTCGAGACACAGCTGCGGTATCGCGTTGTCCGGCAGAGTTTTCGCGGTCGCCGAATCGGTCACCACGACCACCGGCGCGGCATCGGCGAGCACGAACGCCAGACGATCCGACGGATAGGCGGGATCTATCGGCAGATACGCGGCACCGGACTGCACGACCGCCACCAACGCGACCAACAGATCGACAGATTTCGGCAAGGCCACCGCGACGACGACATCGGGACCGACGCCACGCGAGATCAGCACCCGAGCAAGCTCTTTCGCCCTGTGATCGAGTTGCCGATAGGTCAGCTCCGCCGCACCGCACACCACGGCCACCGCATCGGGTGTCGCCGCCACGCTCGCCTGGAACAACTCGGCCAGGGTCGTATCCGCGAAATCGACGGCGGTCTCGTTCCACCCGCGCAACACGCGCTCGCGCTCACCGGCGTCGAGCACATCCACCGACCCGATCGTGACCTCCGGGGTCGAGGCGATCAGCCGCAGCAATCCCACCAGCCGCCGCGCCATCGTCTCGACGGTCGCGTGGTCGAACAGTTCGGTCGCGTATTCCACGAACCCGTTCCACGCGTGCCCAACCGGTGCATCGGCGACATTGAAGAACAGATCGAATCGCGACGCCGCGATCGACGCCGGATACGGCTCGAATCCGACACCCGCCAATTCGACCGTCGGCAGCGCATTGTTCTGGAACGCCAGGGCGACCTGGAACAAGGGGTGATACGCCGCCGACCGGGCCGGGTTGAGCAGCTCGACCAGCAATTCGAACGGCGCGTCCTGATTCTCGTATGCCGCCAGCGCCTTCGAGCGGACCTGTCCGAGAATTTCGGCGAACGACGCAGCCGGGGCGACGGCCGTGCGCAAAACCCAGGTGTTGACGAAGAACCCCACCATATCCGCCAGCGCCTCATCGGTCCGCCCGGCAATCGGCGAACCGATCGGAACATCCTCCCCCGCACCCAGTTTGAACAACAACACCGCCAACGCCGACTGCAACACCATAGACACGGTCGCACCCTCACGGGCGGCCAATCGCTGCACCGCGACCCGGGTTTCGACGTCGATGTCGAAATGGACCAGATCCCCACGGAAACTCGGAACCCGCGGCCGCGGCCGATCCATCGGCAGGCGCAATTGCTCCGGTATGCCGTCGAGCTCGCGCCGCCAGTAGTCGAATTGCCGCGACAGTACGCTGTCGGGATCGGTGGCCGATCCGAGCCAATCCTGCTGCCACAGTGTGTAATCCACGTACTGCACCGGAAGGGGTTCCCACTCGGGAGCACGACCGCCGATCCGCGCGGTGTACGCCACGGCGAGATCGTGCAGCAGCGGGGCCATCGACCAGCCGTCACCCGCGATGTGATGGATCACCACGACCAGCACACAGTCGTCGCCCCCGTGGCGGAAGACATCGGCGCGAATGGGGATCTCCGCCGACAGATCGAATCCGTACCGTACCGCCGCCGTGACCGCCGCATCCAGTTCCGCGGTCGCCACATCGGTCACGGTGACCGGCACATCGACCGCATCGAGCACCCGCTGCGCGGGCACGCCGTCGACGTCGACGAAAATCGTGCGCAGACTCTCGTGCCGGGCCACGACGTCACCGACCGCGGCGGCGAATGCCGACGCGTCGAACACACCGGTCAACCGCGCGGCCAGTGGAATGTTGTAGGTGGCCGAGGGGCCCTCCATCCGATGGATGAACCACAATCGCCGCTGCGCGAACGACAGTGGCACGACCTGCGGTCGCGGTCTGGTCGACAATGCCGGACGCACCCGTGCGCCCGGGTCGAGCCGAGTCGCCAACCGCGACACCGTCGGAGCGTCGAATACCGTCCGGATTGCCACCTCGATGCCGAGTTCCGCGCGAATCCGGCTCACCAGGCGCGTGGCCAACAGCGAGTGGCCGCCCAACTCGAAGAAGTTGTCGTCCACACCGATCCGCTCACGCCCGAGGATCTCGCCGAACAGCTCGGCCAGCACCCGCTCGCGCTCGCTGCCGGGCGCCCGGAACTCCGCCGATGAGGCGAATTCCGGCTCCGGCAGCGCGGCGCGGTCCAGCTTCCCGTTGGCGGTCAGCGGAATCGACTCGATCACCAGCACCACCGCGGGCACCATGAACTCCGGCAGCCGGTCGGCCACCCACCGACGCACATCCCGGCCGTCGAGCTCCGATCCGCCGGAGACGACGTATCCGATCAGCTGCTTGCCGCCCGCGCCGGTATCACGTACCGACACTACCGCCCGCGAAACCGAAGGATGTTGCGCGAGTGCGGCTTCCACTTCACCGGGCTCCACCCGGAAGCCACGGATCTTCACCTGATCATCGACACGGCCCACGAACTCCAACTGCCCGTCCGCATTCCACCGCACCACATCACCGGTGCGATACAACCGCCCGCCCGCCGCATCGAACGGGTCGGCCACGAATCGCGACGCCGTCGACCCGGCCTGCCCTCGATATCCGCGCGCCACATGCGAACCCGCGATGTACAACTCCCCGGCGACTCCCACCGGAGTCGGCGCGAGCCACGAATCCAACACGTATACGCGAACATTCGCCAGCGCGGACCCGATCGGCACCGCCGCGCCCGCGAAGGGCGCGCCCGCCTCGAACAGATGGTTCACCGCGAACGTGGTCGTCTCCGTCGGCCCGTACACGTTCACGATATGCGTATCCGGACACCGTGACATCGCACGCCGCAACAGTTTCGACGAGATCTCCTCGCCGCCGACCCACACCTGACGCAGGCCCGCGAATGCTTCGGGACTCTGCTCGATGACCAGTTCGAACAGCCGGGTGGTGAAGAATGCGGCCGTCACCCCGTTGTCGACCAGTGTCCGGCCCAGTGCTGCGAGGTCGTCATGATTCGACGGGGCGAGGACCACTCGCCCACCGCAGAGCAACGGCACCCATATCTCGTAGGTCGACGCATCGAAGGCGATCGAGGAATGCATCAGTACCCGGTCGTGCGATCCATCGCGCCACTGGGGTTTGTTCGCGAAGGCCACCACGTTGCGGTGGGTGACCGCAACGCCTTTGGGCACGCCGGTGGAGCCGGAGGTATAGATCAGGTAGGCGGTGTTGTGCGGGCGCACGGTGAGAGGTCCATCGAAGCCGGGCCCGCTGCGCAGATCCACCGTGTCGAGATACAGCCGCGGTACCGCACTGTGGGGCAGATCGTTCGCGGTGCTCTTGTCGGTCACGAGGACAACCGGCGCGGCCTCGCCGAGAATGAATGCCACCCGATCCGAGGAATACGCCGGATCGATCGGCAAGTACCCGCCACCGGCCCGCAGCACCGCCAACAGAGCCACGATCAATTCCGGCGATCTCGGCAATGCCACCGCGACAATCGCATCGGGACCCACTCCGCGGGAAACCAATACCCGCGCTAGCCGACTCGCGCGCGCGTCGAGCTCCCCGTAGCTCAGTTCCTCATTGCCGCCGACCAACGCGACCGCGTCGGGGTCGGCGGCAACCCGTGCCCGGAACTGCTCGATGATCGTGGTATCCGGGAACTCGACGGCGGTCTCGTTCCACCGCCGCAATACCGACTCACGCTCGTCGAGGCCGAGGGTGTCGACCGAGCCCACCGGAATACGCGGATCGGCCGCCAATTGCGCGAATATTCGCGCCAATCGCTCGGCCAGCGTCTCGACCGTCGACCGGTCCAGCACATCGGTGCGGAATTCGAGACGCAGGTGCAATTCGGGTACGGCATTGGCGATGAGGGTGACCGCGTAGTGCGACGGCGTATCGGGCCGCACCTCGGTGATGGCTATCTCGCTCGACGTCGCGGCCCGTCCGATCCCGGCCTGATCGACCGGATAGGACTCGAACGCGATCAGCGTATCGAACAGGACGCTCAACCCGACGCCCTGATGAATATCGCTCAATCCGACATGGTGGTGATCCAGCAGCGCGGCCTGACGAGCCTGCAGATCGGTCAATACATCGGCGAGGGCGTCACCGGGACCGAATCGCACGCGCACCGGCACGGTATTGATGAACAATCCGACCATCGAATCCACCCCGGCGATCGCGGGCGGCCGACCCGATACGGTCGCACCGGCGACCACCTCGCGGCGGCCGGTCGACACCGCCAGCAACAGCCCCCAGCCACCCTGCACGAGCGTGTTCACCGTGACACCGAGCGCGGTCGCCTGCCGACCCAGCGCCGCGGCGGTCTCGCCGCTCAGCGCGACCTCGACCCGACCGACCCCGGCACGCTCGGCTACGCCGCGTCGCCCGGCGTTGTCGGCGAGCAGGGTGGGCTCCCGTACGTCCTCGAGTTCTCGCACCCACGCCCGCACACCGGCATCCGAATCCTGCCGCCCGAGCCACATCAGGAAGTCCCGATAGTCCGGCGCGGCGGGCAGCCCGGCCGTGTCACCGCCGGAACCATAGAGCTGCAACAGATCTCGAAGCAGCAGCGGCAGCGACCACCCGTCCAGCAGGACGTGATGAGCGGTGAAGATCAGTTCGCAGCGCCCTTCGGGCAGCAGCACCAGCGTCAATCGCAGCAGCGGCGGGATGGCCGCGTCGAAATGCGCATCCCGTTCCTCGGCGGCCACGGCGGCCGGATCCGTTTCGGCGTCGTCGCGCAGATCCACTACACGCCAAGGCAATTCGACATCGTCGACGACGACCTGAATCGGAGCGCCGCGCGAATCGGCGGTGAAGCCCACGCGCAGATTCGGATACCGAATCAGCAGTCCGCGCCCGGCCGCACGCATCCTGTCCGGATCGACCGACCCGGACAGACCGAACACGACCTGCATGTGATAGGCGTCGAACCCGTTGTCCGCCAACGCCTGATGGAACAGCAACCCCGACTGCATCGAGGTCAGCGGCCATACATCCGCCAATCCGGGATACCGCTGTTCCAGGAGCTCGATCTCCCGCTGCCCCATCTCCACCAGCGGCAGATCCGATGGCGTCAGACCGCCCGCGCCAGAGGTGCGCGCATGACGGGCCAGACCCACCACCGCATCTCGCCACAGGTCGGCCAGTTCCGCCACCTCACCGTGCGCCAGCGCACCCACGGGTGCGGCGAAGACCGCCTGCAGGACCGGACCGTCGGCGGTGTCGATCACCATCGCGCTGACGTCGAGCACCGATGTCGCGGGCATGGCCGACAGTGCGGGATTCAGCGGCGTGATCAACTGCCCGGTGTCGACGGCGGGCGTCCAGCCCGCACCGCGCAGCCGCTGCGGCAGCAGATCCGACGAGGTGAGGCGGCCGAGGTAGTTGAATCCGATCTGCCCGGTCGAGAACTCCCGCAGCACAGCGGCGGTCTCGGGATTGAGGTATCGCAGCAGTCCGTAGCCGATGCCCTTGTCCGGCAGCGCGCGCAACTGCTCCTTCACCGATTTGAACAGCTCGCCCGCGGCGTCACCGCCCGCGCACAGCTCCTGCCATTCCGTCGCCGCGGCCCGCAGCCGCACCGGGAACATGGTCGTGAACCAGCCCACCGTATTCGACAGGTCGGCGCCGGGGACGATCTCCTCCTGACGGCCGTGGCCCTCCAGCCGGATCAGCACCGAATCCTCGGCGCTGCCGCGCGCCTGTCGCCGCCGCGCCACCGCCACGGCCAGCGCCGCGAGCAACCCGTCCTCGACGCCGCCGTGGTATGCCGCGGGCAGTGTGGTCAGCAGGGTTTCGGTGTCGGCCACCGGAATTCGCAGTTGCACATGTTCGGTGGTGGCCATCACATCGATCGCGGGATCCAACGGCCGCGAACCCAGCATCGGATCGGGACCGTCGAGAACCGAACGCCACCAGTCCAACTCCGCCACCCGCTCCGGCCGGACCGCCTCCTCGACCAGGCTGTGCGCCCACCGCCGCATCGACGTCCCCGGCGCCACGAACACCGGCCGCGATCCGCTCGCGACCAACTGCCACGCGAATACCAGGTCCGGCAGCAGGATTCGCCACGACACACCGTCGACCGCGAGATGATGCGCCACGATCGCCAATCGGCCCGGACGCCGCGCACCGGCATCGAACCACACGAACCGCACCATCACCCCCGCGGCGGGCGACAGCCGACCGACCGCCGTCTCCAGCTGCGAGACGATCACATCCTCGCGCGACTCGATCATTTCGACGCGATGTACGAACCGTCCCACATCGATCGACGCGGCCGGGGCGATCTCGAGTCCCGCCCCGCGCTCGTCCTCGACCAATCGTGACCGCAGCACGTCGTGACGATCCACGACCGCGGTCAATGTGGCGAGCAAACCCGCTCGATCGATGCCGATCGGCAGATCCAGCACCATCGTCTGACTGAACGCGTCGAATCCGGCCCCCAGACCGCGCACGAACCGAGCCACCGGCAGCAGTGGCATCCACCCGACGCCGCCCCCGGCCAACTCCGTCAGCACCGAATCCACCACGCGCCCACCGGCCACCGCCGCCAGCGCCGCGACCGTCCGCCGCTCGAACACCTCCCGCGGACTCACCACCACGCCCTGCGCCCGCGCCCGGGACACCACCTGGATCGAGCGGATACTGTCACCGCCCAATTCGAAGAAGTCGTCGTCGACACCGACGCGTTCGACCCCGAGCATCTCGGCGAATACCGCGGCGAGCACCCGCTCCTCGGCAGAGCTCGGCGCTCGGTACCGCGCCGCGGACGCCGATTCCGGAATCGGCAGCGCCGCGCGATCGATCTTCCCGTTGGCGGTCACCGGTATCGAGTCGAGCACCACGACCGCCGTCGGCACCATGAATTCCGGCAGCCGCTCGGAAACGAACTCGCGCACCCGAGCGCCGTCGACTCCGGCACGGTCGAGCACGACATAGCCGATCAGCCGTTTGCCGCCGGTCTCGGTCTCGACCGCGGTCACCACGGCGCGGGTCACCGAAGGGTGCTGTGCCAGTGCGGCCTCCACCTCGCCCGGTTCGACGCGGAAGCCGCGGATCTTCACCTGGTCGTCGGATCGGCCCACGAACTCCAACCGGCCCTGGGCATTCCACCGCACCATGTCACCGGTGCGATACAACCGGCCGCCACGGGGATCGAACGGATCGGCCACGAACCGTGCCGCCGTCAGCCCGGACCGGCCCCGATAGCCACGCGCCAATTGCGCACCGGCCACATACAACTCACCGGCGACACCGATCGGAACCGGAGCCAACCACGGATCCAGTACGTATACCCGGGTATTGGCCACCGGCATGCCGATCGGCACCGCACCGACCGTCCCCTCCGGCACGACCAGCGACGTCACATCGACCGTCGCCTCGGTCGGACCGTACAGATTGTCGATCCGGACGCCGCCACAGACCGCGTTCAGCCCGTGGACCAATCCTGAAGTCAAGGTGTCCGCGCCGGTGTCGATCCGGTCGAGACTTCGAAGCGGGTTGCAGCGCAACGATTCCACGTACTCGACCAGGGCGGTCAGCAGCGGCGGCGTGGCGAACATCTTCGTCACCGCCCAGGTCTCGATCAATCGCGAGATCTCCACCGGATCCGAGCGCTGCTCACGCGCGACGACCAAGGTCGCACCACCGCACAGCGCGGGCCAGATCTCGTAGGTCGAGGCGTCGAACGCGACGGAGGAGTGCATCAGCACCCAGTCCCGGGGACTCGTCGTCCACGCCTGCGCGACCAGATTCACCACATTGCCGTGGGTGATGCCGACGCCTTTGGGTACGCCGGTCGAGCCCGAGGTGTAGATCAGATAGGCCAGATTCTGCGGCCGCACCGCCACGGCACGATCGCTGCCCGCCTCGTCGTCGTCCGGATGAAGACGCGGAATCGCGTTGGGCGGCAGTACTTTCGCTGTGTCGGCATCGGTCACTACCACCACCGGGTCGGCGTCGGCCAGAATGAAGGTCAGCCGATCCGAGGGGTAGGCCGGATCGATCGGAAGATATGCGCCACCGGCCTTCCCGACCGCGACCAATGCCACCAGCAGTTCCGCCGACCTCGGCAGCGCCACCGCGACCACGGTGTCCGGTCCGACGCCGCGGGCGATCAATATCCTCGCCAGCCGATCCGCGCGCGCGTCGAGCTCACCGTAGGTCAGCTCCGAGTTCTCGCAGACGACGGCCGTGCCCTCGGGCGTGCGCGCGACCTGCGCCTCGAACAATCCGATCAGCGTGGCGTCCTGGAGCTCGACAGCGGTGTCGTTCCACCGGCGCAGCAGCAATTCCCGCTCGTCGCCCAGCAGATCCATCGCCGCCACCGCGATTTCGGGATCCGCGACGACCTGCTCGAAGATCCGGACCAGCCGCACGGCCATCGCGTCGACCGTCGGCCTGTCGAAGACATCGGTGCGATATTCCAGCCGGATGGTCAATTCGGGAGCGGCCCCGGCCACCACGGTCAGCGGGTAGTGCGTCGGCGCTTCGGGCCGCAGATCGGTGAGGGTCAGGCCGCTGGTGGTGACCGCCGCACCGATCCCCGCCTGGTCGACGGGATAGGACTCGAATCCGATGAGGGTATCGAACAGCACGTCCAGACCGGTCGCCCGGTGGATCTCGCTCAACCCGACGTGATGGTGTTCCAGCAGGGCGATTTGGCGGCGCTGCAACCCGGTCAACAGCTCTGCCAGCGTCTCGCCGTGCCCGAATCGTATCCGGACGGGCACGGTATTGATGAACAACCCGACCATCGCGTCGACTCCCGCGATCGCGGCCGGTCTGCCCGAGACGGTCGCACCGGTCAGCACATCGCGCCGACCGGTCGAGGCGGCGAGCAGAATCCCCCATGCCGCCTGCACCACCGTATTCAGGGTGATGCCGAGGCGACCGGCCCGCTCGCTCAATGCCTGTGCGAGCTGCGAGGTGATCGGCACGTCGACTCGGCCGACCTCCGTCGCGGCCGTACTGTCCGCGCTGCCCGCCAGCAGGGTGGGTTCCCGCACACCCTCGAGTTCCCCGACCCAGGCTCGCACCCCGGCGTCGATATCTCTGTGGCCCAGCCACTTCAGGAATTCGCGATAGTCGGGAACCGGCGGCAGGGCCGCACCGTCGCCGTACAGGCGCAGTAGATCGCGAATCAGCAGCGGCAGCGACCACCCGTCCAGCAGGACATGGTGGGCGGTGAAGATCAATTCCGAGCGACGCTCACCGGTCAGCACCAGTGTGAACCGCAGCAGCGGCGGCGACGCGATATCGAAGTTCGCGGACCGGTCCTCGCGCAGTATCAATTCCACCGCGGCGTCGCGGTCCGCCGCGGTGTGATCGCGCAAATCCACGACCTTCCACGGCAATTCGACGCCGTCGAGGACGATCTGGACCGGGACGCCGCGGGAGTCGTCGGCGAAGGCCACCCGCAGACTCGGATACCGATCGAGCAACCCCTGGCCTGCCGCGCGCATGCGGGCCGCGTCCATCCGGCCGGTCAGCCCGAACATCACCTGCATGTGGTAGGCGTCGAAACCCTTGCCCGCCAAGGCTCGATGGAACAGCAGACCCGTCTGCATCGAGGTCGCGGGCCATACATCCGTCAGTCCTGGATAGCGCTGTTCGAACACCTCGATCTCGCGTTGATCCAGCTCCACCAGCGGCAGATCCGAGGGCGTCAACCCACCCGCGCCCGAGCCTTCGGCATGTCGGGCCAGTCCGACGGCCGCGTCGCGCCACAACTCGGCCATCCGCCGTGCCGTGCTCGTGGCCAGCGCGCCGGTGGGATTCGCGAAGACGGCACGCAATACCGGGCCCGCGTCGCTGTCGACGACCATCGCGGTGACATCGAGCAGCGCCAGTGCGGGCATCGCGGGATCGGGGGTCGCGAGCGATCCCACCGCATCGCGACTCGGGGTCCACCCGCCGCCGCGCAGGCGTTCGGGCAGCAGCTCCGCGGTGGTCAGGCGACCGAGGTAGTTGAATCCGATCTGTCCGCTCGAGAACCGTTGCAGCACAGCGGATGTCTCGGAATCGAGGTATCTCAGCACGCCGTAGCCGATGCCCCGATCGGGGATTGCGCGCAGTTGCTCCTTGACCGACTTGAGCAGTGCGCCCGCCGCCGGGCCACCGGCGCAGACCTCGTCCCACGCCGTCGCGGCCACTCGCAGTCGGACCGGGAATATGCTGGTGAACCAGCCGACGGTCGACGACAGGTCGGCGCCCGCGACAATATGCTCCTCGCGGCCGTGGCCTTCCAGGCGAATCAACGCCGAATCCCCGGACATCCGCTGCCGCACCACCGCGATCGACAGGGCGGCCAGCAATCCGTCCTCGACGCCGCCGTGGAAGATCGCGGGCAGCGTCGTCAGCAGCGATTCGGTCTCGGCCACGGGAATTTCGACAACCGTATGTTCCACGGTCGCCATGACGTCGATCGCCGGATCCAACGGGCGTGCGCCCAGCATCGGATCGGGTTCGTCCACAACCGCACGCCACCACGGCAACTGCTCCGACAGCGTCGCGGCCTGTTCGACGAGCCCGTGCGCCCATCGCCGCACCGACGTCCCCGTCGCCGCCCACACCGGCGTGCGCCCGGCCGCGACCGCCTGCCACGCGGATGCCAAGTCCGGCAACAGAATCCGCCACGACACTCCATCGGTCACCAGATGATGCGCCACGATCGCCAACCGGCCCGGACGCCGCGGGCCGTCATCGAACCACAGGAACCGCACCATCACCCCGGCCGCCGGATCCAATCCGGCGGTGACCTCGTCGTTGTCGACGCGATGCAGCAATCGCTCCACGTCGATCGATCCGGCCGGCGCGACCTCGAGTCCCGCCCCGCGCTCATCGTCGACCAGGCGCGATCGCAGCACATCGTGGCGATCGATCACCGCGGCCAGCACCGCGACCAATTGCGTCCGATCGATGCCCAACGGCAGATCAACCGTCATCGACTGGCTGAAGGAGTCGAACCCGGCCCCCAGCTCCCGCACGAACCGAGCCGCGGGCAGCAACGGCATCCACCCGACCGCGCCGCCGGGCAACTCCATCGACACCGAATCCAGCGGGCGTTCGCCCGCGACCGCCGCCAGGGCCGCCACTGTCCGCCGGTCGAACACGTCCCGAGGGGTCACCTCGACACCTGCCGCGCGGGCGCGCGATACGACCTGAATCGACCGAATACTGTCTCCACCCAATTCGAAGAAGCTGTCGTCGACGCCCACCCGAGCCAACCCGAGCACCTCGGCGACCACCGCGGCCAGTACTTCCTCGGTGTGGGTCCGCGGCGCGCGATACGGCGTCGAGGCGGCGAATCGCGGCTGCGGCAGTGCGGCGCGGTCGAGTTTTCCGTTGGCGGTCAACGGCATCGAATCGAGCACCATGACCACCGCGGGCACCATGAACTCCGGCAGTCGCTCGGCGACGAAGGCGCGGATCTCCGTCCCGTCGGTATCGGCGGTGACGTAACCGATCAGCCGCTTCGCGCCGGTTTCGGTCTCGCGCGCGACCACCACCGCCTGGGATACCGAAGGATGCTGTGTCAGTGCGGCTTCCACCTCGCCTGGTTCGACGCGGAAGCCACGGATCTTGACCTGATCATCGATCCGGCCGACGAACTCCAACTGCCCGTCGACATTCCACCGCACCACGTCGCCGCTGCGATACAACCGCCCGCCCGACGCATCGAACGGATCGGCCACGAACCGCGACGCCGTCAACGAAGCCCGACCGTAGTAGCCGCGCGCCAGTTGCGCACCGGCTATATACAGCTCTCCCGGCACCCCCACAGGAACCGGCAGCAGCCACGAATCCAACACGTAGACACGGGCATTCGCGACAGGAGCACCGATCGGCACTACTCCCGTGAGGCCATCGGGCACGACCGATGAGGTCACATTCACCGTCGCCTCGGTCGGCCCGTACAGGTTCTCGATACGCGCACCCGCACAGACCGATTTCAACGCCTCCACCAGGCCGGCGGTGAGCGTGTCGGCACCGGTGGCGATTTCCGTCAGACTCGACAACGAATTGTCCGGCAACGTCCGCCCATAATCGACCAGGGCCGACAGCAGCGGCGGCGTCGCGAAAATCTTCGTCACCCAACGGGTCTCGACCAACTTCGCGATCTCCGCCGGATCCGACCGCTGCTCGGTCGCCACGATCAATGTCGCGCCGCCACACAGGGCAGGCCAGATCTCATAGGTGGAGGCGTCGAAGGCTATCGAGGAATGCGCCAGTACGCGATCTCCGGTTGTCACCGACCGCGCCTGAGAAATCAGGCTCACCAGATTGCGGTGCGTTATCCCGACCCCCTTCGGAGCCCCGGTCGAACCGGACGTGTAGATCAGGTACGCGAGGTTCTGCGGCCGCGCGACAGTGATCCGGTCCAGGCCCTGATCGGCGTCGAGCCGGTCGAGGTAGACATGCGGTATCGCATTGTCCGGCAACAGTTCGGCGGTCGCGGTATCGGTCAGGACTGCGATCGGCGCGGCGTCGGCGAGGACGAAGGCCACTCGATCGGCGGGATAGGCTGGATCGATCGGCAGATAGGCCCCGCCGGCCTTCGACACCGCCACCAAGGTCACGATCAAATCCGCCGACCGCGACAAGGCCACCGCGACAACGGTATCCGGCCCGACCCCCCGCGAGACCAGCACCCGCGCAAGCCGCTCGGTCTGCTCGTCGAGCGTCCGGTAGCTCAACTCGGTTCCCGCACAGACGACAGCGACGGCCTCCGGCGTCCGGGCGACCTGTGCGCGGAACAACGCGTCCACCGTCCGGTCCGGAATTGACACGTCGGTAGCGTTCCACCGGCGCACCGTCAGATCCCATTCGTCGCCATGGAGGATATCGAGGGAACCCACGGCCGCGCCCGGGTTGGACACCGCCTGCCGCAGTAACACGGTGAACCGCGTGACCATCGCCTCGACCGTCGAACGATCGAATATCTCGGTCGCGAATTCGACCAGCCCGCTCCACATCCGTCCGGCCGGAGCGTCGGCGATATTGAACAGCAGATCGAATCGCGACGTGCCGGTGGACACCGGATAGGGCTCGATACCCACCGACGGCAGTTCCAGCTTCGGCAGCGTGTTGTTCTGGAATGCCAGCGACACCTGGAACAGCGGATGATGCGACGCCGACCGGACCGGGTTCAGCAGCTCGACGAGCAGTTCGAACGGGACGTCCTGATTCTCGTAGGCCGCCAACGCTTTCGCCTTGACCTGCCGGAGGATTTCCGCGAACGATGCCCCGGAATCCACGCCTGTGCGCAGCACCCAGGTGTTGACGAAGAATCCCACCAGATCCGCCAGCGCCTCATCGGTCCGCCCGGCGATCGGCGAACCGATCGGAACATCCTCCCCCGCACCCAGTTTGAACAACAACACCGCCAACGCCGACTGCAACACCATCGACACCGTCGCACCCTCACGCGCGGCCAACCGCTCCACCGCGAGGCGGGTCTCGGCATCGATGTCGAAACTCACGACATCGCCGAGGAATTCGGCCGTCCGCGGCCGCGGGCGATCGGTCGGCAGACGCAATTGCTCCGGCACCCCGTCGAGCTCGTGTCGCCAGTACTCGAACTGCCGGGACAGCAGACTGTCCGGATCCGCGGCCTCCCCCAGCAATTCCCGTTGCCACAGCGCGTAATCCGCGTACTGTACCGGCAGCGGCTCCCACTGCGGCGCATACCCTTCGCACCGGGCCGTGTACGCGACCGACAGATCGCGCAGCAGCGTCGCGACCGACCAGCCGTCACCGGCGATGTGGTGCATCAGCAGAACCAGCACACAGTCGTCGCCGCTACGAAATACGGTGGTGCGCACCGGAATTTCCGATGACAGATCGAATTCGTGTCGGACCGCCGCATGCACGGCCGCATCCAATTCGTCGGCCGCCACCTCGGTAACCGTGACCGCCCCCTCGACATCGAGGATCCGCTGCACAGGCACACCGTCGGCCTCGGCGAATACCGTGCGCAGGCTTTCGTGCCGCGCCACGACATCACCGATCGCCGCCCGCAAGGCCGGTATATCGATCGCACCGGTCAGCCGAGCCGTCACCGGCAGGTTGTAGGTGGCGGACGGGCCCTCCAGCCAATGGATGAACCACAGCCGCCGTTGCGCGAACGACACGGGCAACACGGCCGGGCGCGGCCGGGCGGTCAGGGCCGGACGAATCCGCTCGCCCGCATCCATACGGTGCGCCAAATGCGCGACCGTCGGCGCGTCGAAGACGGTGCGAATGGGCACCTCGACGCCCAGCACCGCCCGGATCCGGCTCACGAGCCGCGTAGCCAGTAGCGAATGACCGCCGAGGGCGAAGAAGCTGTCGTCCACACCCACGCGGTCCAGCCCGAGCACCTCGGCATACAGTTCCGTCAGCTGCCGTTCGCGCGGGGTGCCCGGGGCCCGGTACGCCACCGAGGATCCGATCTCCGGCACCGGCAGCGCCGCGCGGTCGACCTTTCCGTTGGCGGTCAGGGGAATCGATTCGATCACCACCACGGCCGCGGGCACCATGAAATCGGGCAACCGTTCGGCCGCGAAGCCGCGCACCCGTGCCCCGCCGAGTCCGGTCGGATCGGCGGAAGTCACATACCCGATCAGCTGTTTGCCGCCGCTACCGGCATCGAGCGCCACCACCAGCGCGCGCGATACCGAAGGATGGCGCGCCAGAACGGCTTCCACCTCACCGGGCTCGACCCGGAAGCCACGGATCTTCACCTGATCGTCGACGCGGCCCACGAATTCCAACTGCCCGTGCGCATTCCACCGCACCACATCACCGGTGCGATACAACCGCCCACCGACCGCATCGAACGGATCGGCGACGAACCGTCCCGCCGTCATCCCCGCGCGGCCCAGATATCCCCGGGCCAGTTGCGCACCGGCCACATACAATTCACCGGGCACACCCACCGGCACCGGCATCAGCCACGAATCCAGTACGTAGACACGCGTATTCGCCACCGGTGAGCCGATCGGCACCGAGCCGTCGAGATCGTCGGGCACTCTCAGCGCCGTCACATTCACCGTCGCCTCGGTGGGGCCGTAGAGATTGACCACCCGCACGCCCGGACAGGCGTCGCGCACCGCGCGCACCAGATCGCCGCCGAGGGTGTCCGCGCCCGTATTCACCTGTGTCAGACTCGCGAAGTCGCGGTCGACCATCGCCGACAGCAGCGGCGGTGTCGCGAAAATCTTCGTGACCGACCAGGTTTCGGTCAGGCGCGCCATCTCCGCAGGATCCGAGCGCCGCTCATTCGCCAGCACCAACGCGGCCCCACCGCACAGGGCGGGCCAGATCTCGTAGGTCGACGCATCGAAGGCGATCGAGGAATGCACCAGCACTCGATCCCGCGGCCCGGCCGCCCACGCCTGGGTGATCAGATTCGCCACATTGCCGTGGGTGATGCCGACGCCCTTCGGCGTACCGGTCGACCCCGACGTGTAGATCACATACGCCAAATTCTGCGGCCGCACCACGACATCCCGATCGGGTCCGGCCTCGGCGCGTTCGAATTCGTCCAGTTCGGTCACGACGAGCGCGGGCGCGGCATCCTCGAGCACGAATGCCCGCCGATCCGGCGGATAGGCCGGATCGATCGGCAGATACGCGCCACCGGCCTTCAACACCGCCACATACGTCACGATCAAATCCACCGAGCGCGGCATCGACACCGCCACAACGCGATCCGGTCCCACACCGCGCGCGGCCAGAACCCGTGCCAGCCGACTCGCGCGGTCATCGAGCTCCCGATAGGTGAGCGTGCGGTCGCCGGAGATCACCGCGAGCTCATCCGGTGTGCGAGTGACCTGCGCGTGGAACAGTCCGTGCAGGGTGCGGCCCGCGATCTCCGCGGCGGTGTCGTTCCATCGACGCAGAATCCGCTCGCGCTCATCGGCGTCGAGGACATCGAGCGAACCCACCGGAGTATCCGGATCCGTCGCGGCCAGCCGGGCAATCCGGGCCAGCCGCACGGCCATCGCCTCGACCGTGGACCGATCGAACAGATCGGTCGCGAATTCGACATGGATATCCCACCCGCCCGACGCGGGGGCGTCGGCGATATTGAACACCAGATCGAATCGCGATGTCGTCGCCGCCAATGCGTAGGGCTCGAATGTCACCCCCGGCAATTCCAGGGTGGGCGCGGCATTGTTCTGGAAACTCAGCAGCACCTGGAACAGCGGGTGATGCGACGCCGAGCGCACCGGATTGAGCAGTTCCACCAGCAATTCGAACGGCAGATCCTGATTCTCGTAGGCGGCCAGCGCCTTCGTCCTGACCTCGCCCAGAATTCGGGTGAACGACGTCCGCGCGGTCACATTCGTGCGCAACACCCAGCTGTTGACGAAGAATCCGACCAGATCCGTCAAACCCTCGTCGGTGCGTCCGGCGATCGGCGATCCGATCGGAATATCCTCCCCCGCACCGAGTTTGAACAGCAAGACCGCCAGGGCCGCCTGCATCACCATGGATACCGACGCGCCCTCGCGGGCGGCCAATCGCTCCACCGCGGCGCGGGTCGCCGCATCGATCCCGACGATCGCCACATCCCCGCGATATCCGGCGGTCCGAGGCCGCGGCCGATCGGTCGGCAAGGGCAGTTGCTCGGGCAGCCCGTCCAGCTCGCGCCGCCAATACTCGAACTGCTGCGACAGCACGCTGCCCGGATCGTCTGCCGCACCGAGCAATTCGCGCTGCCACAGCGTGTAGTCCACATACTGCACCGGCAGCGGTTCCCATTCCGGCGCGCGACCGTTCCGGCGCGCCGCGTACGCGACCGACAGATCGCGCAGCAGCGGCGACATCGACCAGCCGTCACCGGCGATGTGGTGGATCAGCAGCAGCACGACGTAATCGCTAGGGCCGCAGCGCAATACCGTGACCCGAATCGGAATCTCGGTCGACAGTTCGAACGGATGTCCGGCCGCCTCGGCGACCGCGGCGTCCACCTCGGCGGGCGCGACGTCGGCGATCACCACCGGCACCTCGACGCTGTCGAGCACCTGCTGGGTCGGCACGCCGTCGACCTCGACGAATATCGTGCGCAGACTCTCGTGCCGCGCGACGACGTCGCCGACCGCGGCCGCGAACGCCGCCTCATCGAATTCACCGGTCAATCGGACCGCGACCGGCATGTTGTAGGCGGGCGAGGGCCCGTCGAGCCGATGGATGAACCACAACCGGCGCTGGGCGAACGACAATGGGATCATCACAGACCCACCTCCCGATTCATCTTGCGCAGCGCGGGTCGTCGGGACGGGGCCAATTGTGGCCAGCGCTGGGCGAGTTCGGCGACGGTCGGGGCGTCGAAGATCACCCGGACCGGCACCTCGACGCCCAGCACCGCGCGGATCCGACCGGCCAACCGCGTGGCCAGCAGTGAATGTCCGCCCAGCGCGAAGAAGCTGTCGTCCACGCCGACCCGCTCGCGCCCGAGGATCTCGGCGAACAGGTCGGCCAGCGCGCGTTCCCGCTCGGTGCTCGGCGCCCGATATTCCGCCGAGGAGGCGAATTCCGGATCCGGCAGGGCCGCGCGATCGAGTTTGCCATTGGCGGTCAGCGGCAGCGCGTCGATCACCGTCACCACCGCGGGCACCATGAACTCCGGCAGCCGCTCGGCCACGAACGCGCGCAGTTCGGCGGGCAGCAGCGCGTCCTGCGGATTATTGGCATAGGCGGCCGGATCGCCCAGCTCGGCCGACGGCAGGTAGACATCGGTCAGGGGCCGATCCCGCACCACCGCACGGTCGATGAAGACCGCGTCCATCCGGCCCGCTCGCGCGGACCAGGTGACCGCGGTGAGGTATCCGAATCGCTGTCCGAGCGCGTGCAGATCATCGGGCAGCAGGCCCGTCGGATCGGGGGCGTCGTCGAGTTGATCGGCCGATACCCGCCCGCCCAGCCGGATGCGGCGGGTGGCCTCGATCTCACCGATCAGACCCGCATGCGGGATATCGGTGATCCGAATTCCACCGAGCTGACGGTCCTGCAGCTGTCTGTGTAACCAATCATGGTCGCGGAACTCGACTTTCGGCACCTCCCCGACCGACAGCGGCCGCGCGGGCGATGTGCGAAGGACGACGTCGTAGCGATATCGACTCAGCTCGTTGACGTGGGCGCCGCGTTTGAGCTCGATATCCACGGCGTCGAAACCTGTTGCCCCACGACACAAATCGACGAAGTAGTCGGGCGAGATGAGCAGCTCCTTCTCGGCGGCGATGGCGCGGCGCACGCGATCGCGCACGGCGAGCGGATCGTCGCCGCCGTGGCGCAGGATCTGGACCGCGGTGGTGAACTCCTCGAGCAGTGCCAGGTTGCGTACGTCACCCACGAATACCGCGCCACCGGGCGCGAGCACCCGCTGGACGTGTTCGAGGACTCGGCGCAGGTAGACCTGGCCGGGGAAGTACTGTACGACGGAGTTCAACACCACGGTGTCGAAATGCCCTTCGGGCAGGCCGTTCGGATCGTCGGCCGCCTGCACGGCGGTGAACACCCGCTCCACCCAGGGCGCGTCCAGACCGCGCAACTGGTCGCGCAGGGTCTCGATGGTGGCCGCGGAGAAATCCGTCGCCCAGTACTCCGCGCAGTCGGGAGCCAGCTGCGACAGCAGCAGGCCCGAACCCACGCCGATCTCGAGGATCCGCCGCGGCTTCAGCTCCCGGATCCGCTCGACGGTGGCCATGCGCCATTCGCGCATCTGCTCCACCGGAATCGGGGCTCCGGTGTAGCTGCTGTTCCAGCCGCCGAAGTCCGAGCCGAATCCGGATACGCTGTGGCCGTTACCGTTCGCCGCTCGAGCGCCGCCGTAGAGGTCGTCGTACACCCGACGCCACTGGCCCACGAATTCGTCCTCGCCGACGACCGGTCCGGACCGGTCGGCCACCACATATCCGACCAGCTGCTGGCCGCCCGCCTCGGTATCGCGAGCCGTCACCACCGCCCGGGAGACCGAGGGATGTTGGGCCAGAGCGGCTTCCACCTCACCGGGTTCGACCCGGAAACCACGGATCTTCACCTGATCGTCGGCCCGACCCACGAACTCCAACTGCTCATCGGCATTCCACCGCACCACATCACCCGTGCGATACAACCGGCCGCCGCTGGGGTCGAATGGATCCGCGACGAACCGCGCCGCGGTCAATCCGGCCCGGCCGTGATAGCCGCGCGCCAATTGCGCACCGGCCACATACAACTCGCCGGGAACGCCGACCGGCACCGGTGCCAGGCCCGAATCCAAAACGAACACGCGGACATTGCCGAGCGGTCGGCCGATCGCGACCGGACCGACACCGTCGGCCCGCGCGTCGTAGTCGGTGACACACGCCGTCGTCTCGGTAGGGCCGTAGCCGTTCATGACCTGTGCGTCCGGATATTTCGCGTGCAGCCTGCCGATCACATCGGCCGTCAGCTCCGCCCCGCCGGCGATGATTCGCCGCAGCGTCGACAGCGGTGCGCCCGGGGTGGATTCGACATGATCGAGCAGTGCCGCCAGCATCGGCGGCGTGGTGAACATCTTTGTCACCGAATGGGTTTCGGTCAGCCGGGCGATCTCGGCCAGATCCGAGCGTTGCTCGCCGGAGACCACCACGGCCGCACCGCCGCACAGCGCGGGCCAGATCTCATAGGTCGAGGCGTCGAACGCGACCGACGAATGCGCCAGCACCCGATCGGTGGAGCTGATCGTCCACGCCTGGGCGACCAGATTCGCCACATTGCCGTGGGTGACGCCGACACCCTTGGGCACACCGGTCGAACCCGAGGTGTAGATGACGTAGGCCAGATGCTGCGGCCGCACGGGCGTCGCCTGATGGTGATATCCCACACCATCGCCGTTCGGCACGTCCAGTCGCAGTTGCGGTGTCGTGGTACCGGGCAGGGCATTCGCGGTGGTGGAATCGGTGACCACCACGGCCGGTGCGGCATCGGTGAGGACGAAGGCCACCCGATCCGCCGGATACGCCGGATCGATCGGCAGATACGCGCCACCGGCCTTCAGCACGCCCAGTAGCGCCACGATCAGCTCCGCCGATCTCGGCAAGGCCACCGCGACCAGGGCGTCGGGACCGACTCCGCGCGAGCGCAACCGGTGTGCGAGCAGATCGGCGCGGCCGTCGAGCTCGCGATACGACAGGCTGGTATCCGCGCAGACGACCGCGATCGCATCGGGAGTGCGCGACACCTGCGCCCGGAACAGGTCGACCAGGGTGCGGTCGTGCGGGCCCATGGCGGTGTCGTTCCACCGGCGCAGCACGAATTCGCGTTCCTCCGCGCCGAGTACATCGATCGATCCGACCGCGATATCCGGATCGGACACGATCGACGCCAGGACCCGCAGATACCGGGCCGCCATCGCCTCGATGGTGCTGCGATCGAACAACTCGGTCGCGTATTCGATCAAGGCGCTCCAGGCCTGGCCGACCGGGGCGTCGGCGATATTGAAGAACAGATCGAATCGCGCGGTGGCCGTGGAGGCGAGATAGGGCTCGATCCGCACACCGGACAGCTCCAGCACCGGCAGCGTGTTGTTCTGGAATGCCAGCGACACCTGGAACAGCGGATGATGCGACGCCGAGCGAGCCGGATTCAGCAATTCGACGAGCAGTTCGAATGGAACGTCCTGATTCTCGTAGGCCGCCAGCGATTTCGCCCGAACCCGGCCGAGGAGATCGGTGAACGACTGCGCCGCGGTCATTCTCGCGCGCAGCACCCAGGTGTTGACGAAGAATCCCACCAGATCCGCCAGCGCCTCATCGGTCCGCCCGGCGATCGGCGAACCGATCGGAACATCCTCCCCCGCACCCAGTTTGAACAACAACACCGCCAACGCCGACTGCAACACCATCGACACCGTCGCACCCTCACGCGCGGCCAACCGCTCCACCGCGGCGCGGATCTGCGGATCGATATCGAACAACACCATGTCCCCGCGATATCCGGCCATGCGCGGGCGCGGGCGATCGGTGGGCAAGCGCAATTGCTCGGGCAGCCCGTCGAGTTCGCGTCGCCAGTAGGCGAACTGCTGGTACAGCACACTGTCCGGATCCACGGGTGAGCCGAGCAATTCCTGTTGCCACAGCGTGTAATCGGCGTATTGCACCGGCAGCGGCCGCCAGCCCGGCGCTCGATGCTCGAGCCGCGCGGTGTAGGCCATCGCCAGATCGCGCAGCAGCGGCGTCATCGACCAGCCGTCACCGGCGATGTGATGAATCAGCACGACCAGCACGCAGTCCTCGGCCCCGGAGCGGAAGACATCGGCGCGGATGGGAATCTCGGTCGACAGATCGAAGCCGTACCGTACGGCCGCGTTCACCGCCGCGTCCAGCTCGGCCGCGGCCACCTCGGTCACGTTCACCGGGACCTCGACCCGGCTCGCCTCGACCACCCGCTGGGCGGGTGTGCCGTCGGGTTCGACGTAGATCGTGCGCAGACTCTCGTGCCGCAGCACCACATCACCGACCGCGGCCGCGAACGCCGCGGCGTCGAACACACCGGTCAATCGCACGGCCAGGGCGATGTTGTAGGTGGCAGACGGTCCCTCCAGCCGATGGATGAACCACAGTCGCCGCTGCGCGAACGACAGCGGCACCACCTCGGGTCGCGGGCGCGGCGACAGCATCGGCCGCACCCGGACGCCGGTGTCGAGCCGGGTCGCCAACTGCGCCACGGTCGCCGCGTCGAAGACCGTCCGGATGGGCACCTCGATGCCCAGTACCGCCCGAATCCGGCTGACCAGCCGCGTGGCCAACAACGAATGTCCGCCGAGGGCGAAGAAATTGTCGTCCACACCGACCCGATCGAGCCCGAGCACCTCGGCGAACAATTCGGCCAGCATCTGCTCCTCGACACCGCCCGGCGCTCGGTATGCCACCGAGGAGGCGAATTCCGGATCGGGTAGCGCCCGGCGATCCAGTTTGCCGCTCGCGGTCAGGGGCACCGAGTCGATCACCATCACCACCGCGGGCACCATGAATTCCGGCAGCCGTTCACCGGCGAATCGGCGCACATCGGCGGCCAGCAGGCCCGCCTGCGGAGTATTCGTGTAGGAGCCGGGTTCGCCCAATCGAGTGGGCGCGGCGTAGATATCGGTCAGGGATCGGCCGCGGGCCGTCTCGGCGTCGACGAATACCGCGTCCATCCGCTCCGGCTGTGCCGACCAGGTGACCGCGGTGAGGTAGCCGAAGCGCTGTCCCAGCAGATGCAGATCCTCCGGCAGCAGTCCCGGGCCGGTCCGCTCGGTCGCGGCGGGGAGAACGCCTTCGAATCCGAGGCCGAATTCGGCTGCGGCATGCGGAATTCCGGTGATGCGAAGGCCGTCGGTATGTCGTTCGCCGAGCAGCCCGAGCAGCCGATCGCGGTCGCGGAATTCCACTCGGGGCAGGGCCGCGACCGACAGCGGTTGGGCCGGAGCCTTGTGCAGGACCACGTCGTAGCGGTAGCGACTCAGCTCGTTGACCCAGTAGCCCCGCTTGAGTCCGATATCGAGGGCGTCGAAACCGTCCGCCTCGCGGCACAGGCTCAGGAAGTATTCGGGGGCGACCAGCAGTTCCTGTTCGGCGGCGATATCGCGGCGGACGCGGTCGTCGAGCGTGGCCGGATCGTCGTTTCCGTGCCGCGCGATCTGCACGGCGGTCGCGAATTCCTCGAGCAGCGCCAGATTGCGCACATCGCCGACGAATACCGCGCCGCCGGGGGCCAGCACGCGCAGCACCCGGCCGAGGACCTTGCGCAGATACGCCTCGCCCGGGAAGTACTGGATCACCGAATTCAGCACCACGGTGTCGAAATGGTTCTCCGGCAGCCGGGCGGTGTCCTCGGCGGCGCGGACGCTGAGTGAGACCCGGCTGGTCCATTCGGCGTCGAGTTCGCGCAGCTGCCGTTCCAGGGCGGCGATGGTGGGCGCGGAAAAGTCCGTCGCCCAGTACTCTTCGACCTCCGGGGCCAGCTGCGACATCAGCAGACCCGAGCCCACGCCGATCTCGAGCACCCGCCGCGGGCGCAGTTCTCGAATGCGGTCCACGGTCGCCGACCGCCAAGCGCGCATCTGCTCGATCGGGATGGCGGTTCCGGTGTAGCTGCTGTTCCAGCCGCCGAAGTCGGAGCCGAATTCGGTGCTGTCCGAACCGGTGTCGCGGCTGTCCTCGGCGGCGGAGTACAGGTCGTCGTAGACCCGACGCCACTGTCCGACCAGTTCATCCTCGCCGACGACCGGCCCGGAGCCGTCGGCCACCACATATCCGACGAGCTGTTTACCGCCGGAGTCGGTGTCGTGCGCGACCACAACCGCCTGCGATACCGAGGGATGCTGCGCCAGAACGGTTTCCACCTCGCCGGGCTCGACCCGGAAACCACGGATCTTGACCTGATCATCGGCCCGGCCCACGAATTCCAGCATCCCGTCGCGATTCCACCGCACCACATCGCCCGTGCGATACAGGCGACCACCGGCGGTATCGAACGGATCGGCCACGAACCGCGCGGCGGTCGGTCCGGACCGGCCGCGATATCCGCGCGCCAGTTGCGCACCGGCGACATACAGCTCCCCGGGAACGCCCACCGGGACCGGCGTCAGCCACGAATCCAGCACGTAGACTTGCGTATTCGCCACCGGGGAACCGATCGGCACCACACCGGCGAGGCCATCGGGCACGGCCAGCGACGTCACATTCACCGTCGCCTCGGTGGGTCCGTACAGATTGTCGACGCGCACACCGGCACACGCGGATTTCAGCGCCTCGACCAGTCCGGCGGTGAGCGTATCGGCACCGGTGTCGATCTGCGTCAGACTCCGGAAAGGGTTGCCCGGCAACAGCTCCAGATGCTCGACCAGGGCCGACAGCAGTGGCGGCGTAGCGAAGATCTTCGTCACCGAACGGGTTTCGACCAAGCGCGTGATCTCGGCCGGGTCCGAGCGCTGCTCGGTCGCGACCACCAGGGTCGCGCCGCCGCACAGGGCGGGCCAGATCTCATAGGTCGAGGCGTCGAACGCCACCGACGAATGCACCAGCACTCGATCCTCGGGGCTCACCCGCCAGGCCTGCGCGACGAGGTTCACCACATTGCGGTGCGTGATGCCGACGCCTTTGGGCACACCGGTCGACCCGGAGGTGTAGATCATGTACGCCAGATTCTGCGCTCGCACGACGACGCCCCGATCCGGACCGTCCGCGGCATCCTCGAGATACAGCTGCGGTATCTCATTGCGGGGCAACAGTTTCGCGGTATCCGCGTCGGTCACCAAAACGACCGGAGCGGCATCGGTGAGAATGAACGCCACCCGATCCGACGGATAGGCCGGATCGATCGGCAGATACGCCCCACCGGCCTTCAGTACCGCGACCAATGCCACGAACAGCTCCGCGGATCGGGGCAATGCCACCGCGACAATCGTGTCCGGGCCCACGCCGCGGGCGATCAACGCCCGCGCCAACCGCGCGGCGCGACCGTCGAGGTCGCCGTAGGTCAGCTCGGTGTCACCGCAGACCACCGCCACCGCATCCGGGTGCGCGGCGGCCCGGGCCTCGAACACACCGGCCAGGGTCGTGTCCGGCAGGTGCCGCCCGGTCGTGTTCCACGCGCGCAGCACCAGCTCACGTTCGTCCACGCCGAGGACCTCGATCGACCCCACCGGCAGCTCCGGCGTCGACACCACCGAGCGCAGCACGCGCACCAATCGCCCGGCCATCGCCTCGACGGTGGACCGGTCGAACAGTTCGGTCGCGTATTCGACGAATCCGCTCCACGCCTGCCCGGCCGGGGCATCGGCGATATTGAAGAACAGATCGAAGCGCGCGGTGGCGGTCGAGGCCGGATAGGGCTCGATCCGCACACCGTCCAATTCCAGTGCGGGCAGGGTGTTGTTCTGGAATGCCAGCGTGACCTGGAACAGCGGATGATGTGCCGCCGAGCGGACCGGGTTCAGCAATTCCACCAGCAGTTCGAACGGGACGTCCTGATTCTCGTAGGCGGCCAGCGCACGCGCGCGGACCTGGCCGAGGATCTCGGTGAACGGGGCCTGCGGCACGACCGCGGTGCGCAGCACCCAGGTGTTGACGAAGAAGCCCACCAGATCGGTCAGCGCCTCGTCGGTGCGTCCGGCGATCGGCGATCCGATCGGAATATCCTCGCCCGCACCGAGTTTGAACAGCAGAACCGCAAGCGCCGACTGCAGAACCATCGATACCGTCGCGCCCTCACGCGCGGCCAATTGTTCGACCGCGGCGCGGGTTTCGGTGTCGATGCCGAAATACACCATATCGCCGCGATAACTCGCCACGCGCGGCCGCGGCCGATCGGTCGGCAGACGCAACTGTTCCGGCAGACCGTCCAGCTCGCGTCGCCAGTACTCGAACTGCCGCGCCAGCACGCTGTCCGCGTCGGACGCCGAGCCGAGCAGCTCCCGCTGCCACAGCGTGTAGTCCACATACTGCACCGGCAGCGGCCGCCATCCTGGCTCGCGCCGGTCGAGGCGGGCCGCGTACGCCGTCGACAGATCCCGCAGCAGCGGCGTCAGCGACCAACCGTCACCGGAGATGTGGTGGATCAGCAGGACCAGCACACACTCGTCCGCACCGGTGCGGAACATGGTGGCGCGCAGCGGAATCTCCGAGGACAGGTCGAATCCGTAACGCACCGCGCCGGTCACCGCCGCATCCAATTCCGCTGCGGCCGTGTCGATCACCGCGATGGGCACCTCGACATCGCCGACCTCCAGCACCCGCTGAGCGGGCACGCCGTCGACATCGGCGAAAATCGTGCGCAGACTCTCGTGCCGCGCGGCCACATCGCCGAGCGCCGCGGCCAGCGCGGACAGATCGGCCCCGGACAGCCGCACCGCCAGCGCCATATTGTAGGTGGCCGAGCGTCCCTCGAGCCGATGGATGAACCACAGCCGCCGCTGCGCGAACGACAGCGGCACCACCTCGGGCCGCGGGCGGGCCGACAGGGCCGGACGCACCTGCACCCCGGCATCCAAGCGAGTCGCCAACTGCGCGACCGTCGGAGCGTCGAACACCGTCCGAATCGGCACTTCGAACCCCAGCGCCACCCGGATCCTGCTGGCCAACCGGGTGGCCAGCAGCGAATGCCCGCCCAGCGCGAAGAAGCTGTCGTCCACGCCGACTCGATCGAGTCCGAGGATTTCGGCGAACAGCCCCGCCAGCACCTTTTCCTGCTCGCTGACCGGTGCGCGATAGGCCACCAGCGAGGCGAACTCCGGATCCGGCAGGGCCGCGCGGTCGAGTTTCCCGTTCGCGGTCAGCGGCATCGCGTCGAGCACCATCACCACCGCGGGCACCATGAAATCGGGCAGTCGCTCGGAGATGAATCCGCGCACCTGCGCCGCGTCGAGTTCGGCCGAACCGGCGCTGCCGGGAACCACATAGCCGACCAGCTGTTTGCCGCCGGTATCGGCGTCGCGGGCCACCACCGCCGCCTGGGACACCGAAGGGTATTGCGCCAGTAGGCTTTCCACTTCACCGGGTTCGACCCGGAAGCCGCGGATCTTCACCTGATCGTCGAGCCGACCCACGAACTCCAACTGGCCCTCGACATTCCACCGCACCACATCGCCGGTGCGATACAGCCGGCCACCGGAGGCGTCGAACGGATCCGCGACGAATCGCGTCGCCGTCAATCCCGCCCGGCCCTGATAGCCGCGCGCCAGCTGCGCACCGGCGATGTACAGCTCCCCGGGCACCCCGGGAGGAACCGGCGCCAGACCCGAATCCAGCACGAACACACGGACATTCGCGAGCGCCGAGCCGATCGGCACGGCGGCCTCGCCCGCGGTCGCGACATCGGCGGCGAACACCGTGGCGAAAACCGTGGTCTCGGTCGGACCGTACCCATTGACGACCTGCGCGTCGGATATCAGTCGGCGCACGATCGCCGAGCTGAGTTCGGCGCCACCGGCAATCACCTGGGTGAGGCTGCGAAACGGATCGCCGGGCAGCGCCTCGGCCCGATCCAGGAGCACCGACAGCAGCGCCGGTGTCGCGAACATTCTTGTCACCGAACGCGTTTCGACAAGTCGGATGATCTCGGCCGGATCCGAACGCTGCTCGGTGGCCAGCACCAGCGCGCCGCCGCCGATCAACGCGGGCCAGATCTCGTAGGTCGAGGCGTCGAAGGCCATCGAAGAATGCACGAGCACCCGCTCACCCGGACCCGTCGACCAGGACTGACAGGCCAGATTCAGCACATTGCGATGCGTGACCCCGACGCCCTTCGGGGTCCCGGTGGATCCGGAGGTGTACATGACGTAGGCCAGATTCTGCGGCCGCACAGCGGCCTTTCGACCGGTGTGGCCCACCGCCGTGGTGTCGAGTGCGTCCACGTACAGATGCGGTATCTCGTTGTTGGGCAATACCTTCGCGGTCACCGAATCGATCACCACGGCCACCGGCGCGGCATCGGCGAGAATGAACGCCAGCCGATCCGATGGATAGGCCGGATCGATCGGCAGATACGCCCCACCGGCCTTCAGCACCGCCAGCAGCGCGACGATCAGCTCCACCGAGCGCGGCAGTGCCACCGCCACAACGGTATCCGGGCCCACACCGTGCGAGGTCAATATCCGCGCCAGGCGTTCGGCACGGAAATCCAGTTCCCGATAGGACATCGCCGTCACGCCACAGAACACGGCTACCGCGTCCGGCGTCCGGTTGACCTGCGCCCGGAACAGTGCGACCACGGTGGAATCGGGGACCTCGACGGCGGTGTCGTTCCAATGCCGCAGCACCAGTTCGCGTTCCGCGCCGCCGAGGACATCCACCGATCCGATCAGGATTTCCGGATCCGAGACCAGCTGGCGCAGCGTCCGCACGAGACGATCCGCCATCGCCTCGACCGTGGAGCGGTCGAACAGATCGGTGGCGTATTCGATGAAGCCGTCCCACCCGGCGACGCCCCGGGCCTCGCCGATATTGAAGGTCAGATCGAATCGCGAGGTCGTGCCCGCCGGTGGCATGGGAGTGATCTCGACCCCGGGCAGTTCCAGCGTGGACAGGGTGCTGTCCTGGAAGCTGAGCAGCACCTGGAACAGCGGGTGGTGGGCCGCCGAGCGGGTCGGATTGAGCAGTTCGACGAGCAATTCGAACGGCGCGTCCTGATTCTCGTAGGCGGCGAGCGCCTTCGTCCGGACCTGGTCCAGAATCTCGACGAAGGTGGCCTCCGGCGCGACGGCCGCACGCAGCACCCAGGTGTTGACGAAGAAGCCGACCAGATCGGCGAGTGCGGCATCGGTGCGTCCGGCGATCGGCGCGCCGATCGGAATATCCTCGCCCGCACCGAGTTTGAACAGCAGCACCGCCAGGGCCGACTGCAGCACCATCGACACCGTCGCGCCCCGGCGCATCGCCATGCGCTCGACCGCGGCCCGGGTTTCGGGATCGATGCCGAACAGCACCATGTCACCGCGATAGGTCGCCACCCGCGGGCGCGGGCGGTCGGTCGGCAATCGCAGTTGCTCCGGCACTCCGGCCAGTTCACGCCGCCAGTAGTCGAACTGCCGTGCGACGACGCTGTCGGGATCATCGGGGGATCCGAGCAATTCCCGTTGCCACAGTGTGTAATCCACGTACTGCACCGGCAGCGGCTTCCAGCCCGGCGCGCGGCCCTCGAGCCGCGCCGCGTAGGCCACCGACAGATCGCGCAGCATAGCCGCCGCCGACAAGCCGTCGCCCGCGATGTGGTGAATCAACAGCACGAGCGCCCACTCGTGCTCACCACACCGAAACACATCGGCCCGGATCGGAATGCCGGCGGACAGATCGAAGCGGTATCGCGCGACCTCGGCGATCGCCGCATCCACCTCGGACCGATCCACCGCGGTGACGGTGACAGGCATCTCGATACTCCCGAGATCGAGGACGCGCTGCGACGGCACCCCGTCGATCTCGGCGAATACGGTGCGCAGACTGTCGTGGCGGGCCACCACATCACCGAACGCGGCGGCGAATGCCGCGGTGTCGAACGCGCCCCTCAACAGCGCGCTCAACGGGATGTTGTAGGTGGCCGACGGCCCTTCCAGCCGCTGGATGAACCACAGTCGCCGCTGTGCGAACGACAGCGGCGTCACCTCCGGCCGCGGGCGCGCCGACAGGGCCGGGCGCACCCGCACCCCGGCGTCGAGCCCGACCGCCAGCCGGGCGACGGTCGGGGCGTCGAAGACCGTCCGGATCGGCACCTCGACACCCAGGACCACCCGAATCCGGCTGATCAGTCGAGTGGCCGACAGCGAATGCCCGCCCAGTTCGAAGAAGCTGTCGTCCACGCCGACCCGGTCGCGCCCGAGGACTTCGCCGAACAGTTCGGCCAGGGCGAGTTCGCGCTCGTTACCCGGCGCGCGATACGCCGCCGAGGAGGAGAATTCCGGCTCGGGCAGCGCGCGGCGATCCAGTTTTCCGTTCGCGGTCAGCGGCACCGAGTCGATCGTCAGCACCACGGTCGGCACCATGAACTCGGGCAGGTGATCGGCCGCGAACCGGCGCACCTGCGCGCCGTCGACGGGGCTGCTCGGATCGACGACGACATATCCGATCAACTGCTTGTCGCCGTCCACACCGGAGTCGCGGGCCACCACCACCGCCTGTGACACCGAAGGATGCTGCGCCAGAGCGCTTTCCACCTCACCGGGCTCCACCCGGAAGCCCCGCACCTTCACCTGGTCGTCGGCCCGGCCGATGAATTCCAGCGTCCCGTCGCCGTTCCAGCGCGCCACATCGCCGGTGCGATACAACCGCCCACCGCCGCGGCGATCGAACGGATCGGCCACGAATCTGGCCGCGGTCATCGCGGCCCGGCCGTGGTATCCGCGCGCCAATTGCGCACCCGCCACATACAGTTCACCGGCGACGCCCACCGGCACCGGTTCGAGTACCGAATCCAGGACGAAAACCCGCACATTCCCCAGCGGCGACCCGATCGGGCTGCCGCCGGGCGCGACCCGAGCGGCGGACAGCTCCAGTCTCGTCACATGGACCGTGGTCTCGGTGATCCCGTACATGTTCACCAGCACCGGGTCCGCACCCCGTCCGGCCGCGTACCACGACCGCAGATGGGTATCCTTCAGTGCCTCACCGCCGAATACGACCATGCGCAACGGGGCTTCGGTGGTCGCGGAGAGGGCTCGGGCGTCGGCCAGAGCCTGAAATGCCGAGGGCGTCTGATTGAGGACGGTCACGCCCTGTTCGACGATGAGGTCCCACAGCCGCGCGGGTGTGCGCACCACCTCCCACGGCACGACCACGACCCGGCCGCCGTGCACCAGAGCGCCCCAGATCTCCCAGACGGAGAAGTCGAAAGCCTGGGAATGACACCAGGACCACACATCCCCGGATCCGAATTCGCACCACCCGGCGGTGCTGAGAAACAGCGAGGCGACATTGCCGTGGGTGACGGCTACGCCCTTCGGCGTGCCGGTGGAGCCGGAGGTGTAGATCAGATAGGCGAGATTGCCGGCGCGTGGGGGCGTCAGGGGTCGATCGTCGTGCGGGGACTCGTCGATCTCCTCGAGGAACAGGGTCGCGATTGCGCTGTCGGGCAGTGATTTCGCGGTGGCGGCATCGGTCAGGACGGCGACGGGTGCGGCATCGCGAAGCACGAATGCCAGCCGGTCGGCGGGATGGCCCGGGTCGATCGGCAGATACGCGCCACCGGCCTTCGACACCGCCAGCATCGCGACGATGAGTTCGGCCGATCTCGGTAAGGCCACGGCGACAACTCGATCCGGTCCGACGCCGCGCGCGGTCAGTGACCTCGCCACGCGATCGGCCCAGGCATTCAGTTGTCGATAGGAAAGTTCCGCCGATCCCGCTGCCACCGCGATCGCATCCGGTGCGCGCCGTGCCCGATCCTCGAACAATCCCACCAGGGTCGCCTCGGGATCGGTCGGCACCGCGGTGTCGTTCCACTCCCCCACGACCAATTCCCGGTCCGGGCCGAGAATATCCACGGCCGCGATGGGCGCGCTCGGATCCGAGATCGCCTGTCGCAGACAGCGCGCGATGGATTCGAGATAGGTGCGCAGATCCTCGTCGGTGTACAGCCGGGAGTCGCCCTCCAACCGCAGGTAGCCGCCCCGACTGGACTGCCTTTCGTAGTAGAACACGATCGACAGGTCCCCGCTGTTACCGGCCGAATACAGCTGCAGATCGGCCGTGCCGCCGGACATCCGCAGCGCGCCGAAGAAGGACATCACATTGATGACCGGACCGAACGGATTGGACTCGGAGTTCGCCGGTATCCCGGCGTCGCGGCGGATATCCGACATCCCGTAGCGCAGGTGACCCTTGACGCTGGCGAAGCTGTCGCAGATCCGCGAGGCCAACTCCCGCAGCGACAGATCGCGGCTCGAATTGATCAGCAGTGGAACGGTATCCGACAGCTGGCAGGGCGTGCGGCCCGCCACGCCGCCTCGATTCGATACCGGAATCTGCACGCAGAATTCGTCGCGCTGCGCATAGCGCTGGATGACCGCGGCGGCGACGGACATGAACAGATAGGGCAGTTTGACCCCGGCCGATTCGGCCGCGGTCAGCAATGCGTTCAGTTCCGCACCGGAAAAGCCGTGGGTGGCGCCGACTCTGCCCGGCTTCGCCGCCCCGTTCGCGTGACCGGGCAGTCGCAAGGCATCGATACCGCCCGGTATATGGTGACGCCAGAATTCCCCGTCGGCGGCCCGCTGGGTGCGGCGATAGGTCAGATCGCCCTCGATCACCTCGTCGATTCCGACGAATCCAGACGGTCCGACCGGAGTTTCGGCCATGGCCGCGTCGTATACGTCCAGAACGCGTTGTGCCCACGCCGCGACGCCGACACCGTCCATGATGATGTGGTCGAAACACATCGACAGGAAGTAGCGTCCGGAGCCGATCTCGAGCAGGGTGACCCGCAGCAGCCAATCGCGTTCCAGATCGAAACCGGTCTCGCGGTCGCGCGCCATATAATCGTAGGCGGCCGCGACCGGATCGGGCTGTCCGGTCAGATCCACATGTGCCAGTAGCCATTCGGCGGCATCGCGCTCGACGACCATCGGCCCGTCGGAGCCGCGCACGAAATTCACGCGCAGCGCGCGCGATTCGGCGAACACATGACGCAACGCGACGCCGAAGCGACCGATGTCCAGATCGGCGTGGATGTCGATGTAGACAATGCAGTTGTTCGGCATATCGGCCAGCTCGTGGGCCAGCCACAGCTCTTTCTGAATAGAAGTCGAGTTGCGCAGCCGTGGTTCATTACCGGATTGCATGGCAGAGTTCCTCGCTTATCACCGGTTTTCGGCGATATCGATCCGTTGGTAACCGGACGAGCCCGTTCGTGGCGAGCGTTTCGTATCCGGTCGATGGCTCGGCAGCGCGGCGTACCCCGGCATCGGCACGGCTGCTGATCTCGATCTATTCGACGTTCCGGAACCCGGCTCGTACCCGCTGGTACGTAAACGCCACGGAACCGGACCGCCGGTATGCGTACGATGGTGGGGCGACGGTGCCCCCAGCCGAGCGCCGCCGCACCTGTCGCCCATTTCGAATCCGCCTGGGCGACACGCCCTGTCGGCGCGCCTCGGTAGCACGATGAAACGGTGACTCGGCTGGTGTGCTGCATGGTAATCAGGTGGGCTGTTGAGAACCGGGTGCTTTTTCGACCGATCGACGAATCGTGGCCCCCGGATCATGTTGCAGCACACTCGATCAGGATGTCCCAGCCGACGTAACTGTCGCTGTACTCATACCTAAATCGCTGGTCACACAGGAGGTTTCCGGCCGTTCTTACTTCAGCGAGGCCCGTACGGGCCTATCCTCATCAGTGGCTGCATGTGGTTCAGGAGGGCTTTGTCCATGACGCAACCGCAGATCCGATACGGCGTGCTGGGCTCGTTCACAGCATGGCGGGAAGACCGCGAAATCGAGCTCGGACCGGCGAAACAACAAGCGGTACTCGTCGCACTACTACTGAAGATGAACCGGCCGGTAACGGTGAATGCCATCATCGACGGCGTGTGGGGGGCACACCCGCCGAGTGATGCGCGCAATGGTGTTCAGACCTACGTCAGCCGTTTACGGCGGGCATTGGCACTGCGTCGCGTGTGTAATGTTTCGGAATCATCACTGGTTTGGGCCGATACGGGATATGTGCTACACGGTGATCCGGCTTTGTTGGATCATGTCGCCTTCGACCGTCGCATCGCCGCGGCCGAACAATCCCGGCGGGAAAACGACCTGGCGGCCGCGGCCGACCACGCCGATTCGGCATTGGCGCTGTGGCGCGGTGAACCCTTCAGCGGCCTGGCGGGTCCGATCGTCGAGGCCGAACGCCGGCGGCTACAGGAGCGGTACCTGACCGCGCTCGAGCACCGCGCCGAAATCAAGCTGGCCCGCGGGCGACACGCCGAGGCCGTCTCCGAACTCGTCCCCCTGGTCGCGGCCTACCCACTGCAGGAACGGTTTCGGACACTGCTCATGCTCGGCCTCTACCATTGCGGACGCCAGGCCGAGGCGCTCATGGTCTTCCAGGACGCCCAGCGCCGCCTGGCCAACGAGGTCGGCATCGAACCGGGCCGCGAACTGCGCGAACTGCACCGGCGGATCCTGCGCGACGAGATCGAGCCCGCATTCGGCGGATCCCCCACCGGCGTGGTCGATTTCGCCTCACGCGAGCACGAGCCGGACGACGCGGGTCGGACCGGCAGCAATCAACTGCCCGGCGATATCGCGGATTTCACCGGGCGCACCGCGGAGTTGACCCGGCTGCTCGCCGACCTCCCGCCGAATGTGACCCGCCGGACCGTATTGATCGAGGCCATCGACGGGATGGCCGGTGTCGGCAAGACGACCCTCGCGATCCACGCCGCCCATCGGCTCAGTCCGCACTACCCCGACGGGCAGCTCTATATCGATCTGCACGGACACGCGGCCGACAGCGCGCCCCTGGAGCCGATTGCGGCACTGGACAGGCTCTTACGCGCGATAGGGGTGCCGGGCGAGGCGATTCCGCCCGATCCGGAGGCCCGCGCGGCGCTGTGGCGCGCCAAGATGGCCTGCCGCTCGGTGCTGCTGGTCCTGGACAATGTGGCCGACGCCGATCAGATCCGGCCGCTGCTACCCGGTACCCCCGACTGCCTGGTGCTGATCACCAGCCGACGCCGCCTCGTCGACCTGGAGGTCTGCAAAACCCTGTCACTGGACGTACTTTCGCCGGCGGACGCCACGGCGCTGTTCACCTCGATCGTCAACGACGACCGGGTACTGGTGCAGCCGGAGGCGGTGGAGGAGACCGTACGCCTGTGCGGCTATCTTCCGCTGGCCATCCGGATCGCGGCCGGCCGCCTGCGCGCTCGGCCGGTGTGGCCGATCGAGCGATTGGCCATGCGGCTGCGCGATCCGGGCAACCGGCTCGAACATCTGTCGGCGGGTTCGCGCAGCGTCTCGGCCGCCCTCACCGCCAGCTATCAGGATCTGTCCTCCGATCAGCAACGGGTATTCCAACTGCTCGGCCTGTATCCGGGTCGCGACTTCGATATCCACGCCGTGGCCGCGCTGGCCGATCTCGAGGTGGACACCGCGGAAACCATCCTCGAGGCGCTCGTGGACGTCCATCTGCTGGAACAGGTTGTGCCCGAACGGTATCGGTTCCACAACCTGGTCGCCGACTACGCCGCGACCCTGGTCGCACCGGCCGACGACGAGAGCATCGCGGCGCTGACCCGGCTTTTCGACCACTCTCGCCACGCCGCCCGGTAAGGTTCGCGCTACTGCCGCAGTGTGATTCAGGAGGCCGGATGACAGCGAACGCCGCCGCCGAGATCATCCGACCCACCGCCGACGCGTCCGGATTCGAGCTGAACGACGCCGCGTTCGGCACGTGGCTGGATGAGCTCGGAATCGACTGCGCCGCGCCCTTTCACGTCGAACGGGTCGGCATCGGGCAATCGAATCTGACCTTCCGGATCACCGACGGCGACAACCGGCGGTGGGTGCTGCGGCGCCCGCCGCTGGGCCGGCTACTCGCCTCCGCCCACGACGTGGCCCGCGAGGCGCGCATCCTGGCCGCGCTCGCGCCGACCGACGTCCCGGTCCCGCGGGTGTACGGGCTGCGGCAGGAGGGCGAGGCGGCGCTGCTGCTGATGGAATATGTCGACGGGCTCGTCATCGATCGACCCGAAAGCGCGGCGGGGCTCGCCCCGCACCAGCGCCGTACGGCCGGAATCTCGCTCGCGCGCACGCTCACCCGCATCCACGCCGTCGATCTGACGGCCACCGGGCTCGACGATCTGGCCAGCCACAAACCCTACGCCCCGCGCCAGCTCAAACGCTGGTCGGCGCAGTGGGACAGGTCGAAGACCCGCGAGTTGCCCGCGCTGGACCGGCTCACCGAGCGGCTGCTGGCCGCAGTGCCCGAACAGCGCGAAATCGCCCTAGTGCACGGCGATTACAACATCCGCAATGTGATCACCGCCCCCGGTACCAGCGCGGTGGCCGCGGTCCTGGACTGGGAACTGAGCACCCTGGGCGACCCGCTCGCCGACGTCGGCACCCTGCTCGCCTACTGGCCCGCGCCCGGCGAGCCGACCTTCGCCGGACTCGAGATGTGTAATCTCCCCGGCTTTCCCTCCCGCGACGAACTGGTCGACGAGTACCTCGACCGCACCGGCCGGGACCGAAAGGCGCTGAGCTACTGGCACACCCTGGCCGTGTGGAAGCTGGCCGTCATCGCCGAGGGCGTGCTGCGCCGCATCGTCGACGACCCGCGCAACCGGGCGGTCGCGGGCGCGCCGACCGCCGAACTCGTCGACGGCCTCGTCGACACCGCCCACCGCATCGCCTCCGACGCGGGTCTCTGAGACCTCCTCCGGCACAGGAAATCGCGGCAGATCCTGTCGGACTGCACAAGGTCGGTATTCGATCATTAAGTCCTGGCTTACATATTTGTCCTCGTCGACCGGTGCGCCAGTACTGTGCATTGTGCCGGTCCGAAATGTGGAGATCGATCCTCATGACGTGCGACTGATGCGTAATCCATTGGCATCAGCCGCCATTCAGGGCTGGATAGAAACGCTCACCCGAAGTGCACACGGAGGTCTCCGCCCTATGCCGACTGCTGCCAATCGTCGCAACTATCGCGGAAAGCATCGAGCCGCAAAGTCACCCGCGAATGGCGCACCCCGGCTATTCGCCACGCTGCTCGCGGGAAGTCTGCTGGGGCCCGGCGCCCTCGCGCTGACAACCACCGCCACCGCCTCTGCGGCCGCCCCGAGTCTCGGTTTCAAGGCCCCGATCCAGGGCTACGACAGTGACGGCCGGGCGATCATCCACTACAACAACAAGATCAATGATCCGGACGTCGAGGCCGGGGTCAAACATCTCAATTCCACCCCGGGCCTGAACATTGTGCTGAAACCCGGATCGGGCCGGGGCGCGATCAATATCACCCGCGCGCAGTTGGATGCCGGTGTGGCCGGTCTGGGCGGAATGGACGCCACCGGACCGTTCGTCAAAATCGACGCCAACAATCGCTCCCTGAATTCCGGCGACCGGACCGAAGTCGTCGCGCACGAACTCCTGCATTCCATCGGACTCGATCACAGCCAGGGCGGCGGCTGCGACATCATGGCCCCCGTGATCAACCGGTGCAACAGCGGAGCCACGCCGTTGAACAAGGGTGAGATCGACCAGCTCAACAGCATGTACAAGAAGGGGAAACCGTCCAGCTCCCCCAACCAGAACACCTCCGCCAACAATCCCAACCAGTCGAGCGGGCCGGGCGATGAGCAGTCGGGTCCGAAGCAGCCGAACCAGCCGGGACAGGACGGCGGCGATGATTCGGGTCAGGACAGCGGCGGGGACGATGCGGGCCAGGACAGCGGCGGGGACTGGCCGGGTCAATCGCAGCAGGACAGCGGCGGGGACGATGCGGGTCAGGACAGCGGTGACGATTGGTTCAGCCAGAACGGACAGGACTCCGGCGACGACTGGTTCAGCCAGAACGGACAGGACTCCGGCGACGACTGGTCCAGCGAGAACGGACAGGACAGCGGGGACGACTGGTTCAGCCAGAACGGACAGGACAGCGGCGACGATTGGCTGAGCCAGTTCCAGCAGGACAGCGGGAACGACTGGTTCGGTCAGGACAGTGGCGGCGACTGGTCCAGTCAGGCCGGTGACGGATTCGACTGGTTCGGAGACGGTGGGGCCCAAGACATTTCCGGCGATCTGTTCGGCGGCGGCGACAGTGGGGGCGATATGTTCGGCGGTGACCTGTTCGGCGGCGGGGGCGGCGGATTCGATTGGTTCGGTGGCGGCGGAGGCGGCGGCCGGGATCCGTTCGGGGGCGGCTTCGACGGCGGCGGTTTCTTCTAGCATGCCCAGGCGATTCGCGGCGCTCACGGCGGTCACCGCCGTGGTGTGGTCCCTGGCCGCGGTGGGCGGGCCGGCTGCGGCCGGCCCGCCCACCTGCTCGGGATCCTGGTCACTCGGCGTCGGCGGCTTCACCTTCGGACGCGACGGCGGCCATCAGAATTCGAGCTACATGGTGGCCGATCAGCGGGTGGAGTACCAGACCTTCGATCCGAAATCCGGTGTGGACGAGATCAATCGGCTGTTCTGGGCGCATCGGCGCAAATGCCTCGCCGATCACATCAAGTTGATCGGGCACTCCGAGGGCGCGGGTCTGGTGCACGCCTGGGTGAGCGAGCACCAGTGGGTGAAAAACGCCGACGCCGTCCTGCTGGCCGATCCGAAGCGCCGCGCCGGGCCCGGCGGACCGGGCCTCGCGGGCACCTCGATGACCTTCCTCGTCGGCGCGCCGCTACGCGGCACCGACGCGAATTTCGGTGCCTTCCCGGTCCTTTCGGTCTGCAACCGCGACGATGTGGTCTGCAATATGGACGCGGGATGGGCCGGATATCTGGTCCGCAACGCGCACGGGTCCTATCATCTCGACGCGATGCACTACCCGGACAACGCATCCGGACTCTGGTTCCACTGAGCTCGACTCCCGGTAGCATGGGGTGACACGATTCCGGAGGGGGACTTCATGTCGTCGAACAGTGACCGAGAGCAGCTCGTCGATCCACGGGCGCGATGGCGTCACCTGCCCGCCGAACCCGCCCGATACATCGAGGAGACCCACGTCGACGGGAGTTCGTCGACCTACACGGTGCCCGCGGTCGATCCGATCCAGGACTTCATCCGCCTCTACGGCGGCTAGGCCACATCAGGAGTTGGCCCGATGGCTGGGACCGTGCGCATCCTCGCAATGCGCGCCGGACCCGCCGATCTCCAACAGTTCCGGCATCGCGTGATCGACCTGCAGCGTGGTGTGTTCGATGTGATGCTGCTCGTCGAGCCAGTTCGCCAGATCCTGACATACGGCGTGGCAATCGCTGCCGGGCGCGACCAGCACATGCGCCGACAATGCGGGCGAGCCGGAGGTGATCTCCCAGATGTGCAGGTCGTGTACCTCGACCACATCGGCGCGGGCGACCATGTTCCGGCCGATCTCGGTGGGATCCAGATTCGCGGGCGCGGCCTCGAGGAAGATGCGGCTCGACGCGCGGATCAATTCGACTCCGGCCTTGACCATCAGGACGACCACGACCAGGGTCGCGATGGCGTCCGCGCGGGTGAAACCGGTGACGACCATGACGACACCGGCGACCGCGGTGGCGATGAACGCGAACAGATCGTTGAGGATGTGCTGATAGGCGCCCTCGACATTGAGACTGGTCCGGTTCGCGCGCGAAATCATCCAGGTGGCAAGAACATTCACCACGATGCCGACCAGCGCGGTCGCCAGCACCAGCCCGCCGGTGACCTTCGGCGGATTGATCAGCCGCCGAATCGCCTCATAGGCCAACCAGACCGCCAACAGCAGCAGCGTCAGCCCATTGGCCTGCGCGGACAGAATCTCCACCCGCTTCCACCCGAAGGTCATCCGCCCCGCCGCCGGACGCGCCGCGAGCCGAATCGCCCACAGCGCCAAGACGATCGAGGCGGCGTCGGTGAGCATATGCGCGGCATCCGACAGCAGCGCCAGCGACCTGGCCAGCAGACCGACGGTCACCTCACCCACCATGAAAGCGGCGATCACCGCCAGCGCCCCGGCGAGCCAGCGCCGGTCACTGTCGGCGGTGGCGTGGGAATGCTCGTGTCCGGCGCCCATTCTCATATCCCCTTCCAGCCGTTCGGACCTGCGTGCGGGGTGAGCTGAGTAATTTCTAGCCGAGAATATCGCCCACCGCGGTCTTCGCGATTGGAGTGTCGGGGTCGGATCGAGCCCGGCACGATGAACGGGCCGGATTCATAGATGGCTATGTGACTATGTAATCGTGGTCACGCAGCGCGATTCCGGCCCAGGTGACGGTGAGCGTCGCCTGCGACGCGGCGGTGAGCACGAACCAGCCCGCGCCGGGCAATGTCGACCCGGTGCTCCCGGCCCAGAAGGCCAGCACGGAAATCACCGCCGCGATGCCGCACAGGATGGCATTGGCGCAACTCCAGCTGAATCGCTGTGCCGTGACGCCGAATCCCGTGCCGACCACCACGGCCGCCGCCAAGACCAGGGCCACGAACATCAAACCCGGTCGGCCCTTCATGACCACCGGCGTCGCCAGCGCGCTCGACGCCGTGATCGCCACGCCCGCGGCCGCCAGGATCAGTACCGATCGGCCGAGGTGCCCGATCCGCGTCTCGTCCAGTACCGAGCGCTCGATTCGGCGCAGCGACCGCTCGAGGTCGAGCAACCACTGCTCGGTCGACATCTCGGTATCCCGCTTGCTCATCCCGCTCCCGTCCACACGACAGATGTCGGTCAGCGCGGGTCCGAAGTTCCCGTGAAGGCGGCGGCGCGGAATGCGGACGCTCAGTTCGAGGCCGTCCTTCCGTAGACGTGCTCGGCCAGTGCGGCCACCGTCGTATAGCGGAAGAAGCTGACCAGTTCGGTGCTGGTCGCCAGTTCGGTATCCAGCCGGTCCTTGACCAGCAGCAGCTGGAACGGGGTGCCGCCGACATCGAAGAAGTTGTCGGCGAGGCCGACCTGCGGGAGGTCGAGTACGTCGCACCAGATGCGCGCTATGTGATCGGTGATCGACCGATCCAGGTCGTCGCTCATGCCGTCGCCACCCAGATGCGGCGCGCGCCGCGATAGGGCGTACGGCCGTGCGCCATCAGCATATTGACGATGATCAGCAGATCCCCGCGGTGCCACGGCAGGGTCAGCGCGCAGTCGTCGTAGGTCTGCTCGACCCGCAGCAGATCCTCGGGCGGGATGGGGGTTCCGTTGCCGAAGTGGGCGTTTCGCGCCAGATACCGTTCCGGAAACGCTTCCAGCAGGGCCTCGCGGACCTCATCCCCCAACGCGGCGAGGTGAAACAGGTTGGCCTGGTTGAACCAGACCCGCGCCCCGGAGCGCGGCTCGTCGCGCCAGGCGGGCCGGGTGGTACTGGTGAGCAGGCGCGGCCCGTCCCAGGAGAAGGCCATACCGTGTTCACGGCAGTACCTTTCGACCTTCGCGCGGGAATCGGTCTGGAACGCCTCGCGCCAGCCCAGACCGAGATCGTCGCGATAGGTCCGGGTGTAGCGCACCCCGTGGGCGAAGCGTTCCAACAGATCCTGCGGCAGACTCTGGAACACCGACCGGCTGTCCGCGATCGGCGTGTAGCCACCCCATTCGGCCGGTGTCTCGCACATGAAGAACAGCAGCCGCGGCCAGCTCGCGGCGTGGGAGTCCTCGTTGTGCATGGGAATGCGCTCATCGGGCCGATATTCGGTGGAGGTGTCGATATTCACGCCGATCTCGGTGCGTCCGCCGATCAGCGTGACCACCTCCTCGAACAGGCTCATCTCAGGGGGCAGGCCGCGCAGCAGCACCGCGCCGTAACCATGCAGCGCCGCGTCGATGTGCTCACGATGCGCGCGCAGCCACGCCAGCGGATCATCGACGTCGTCGCCCAGCGCACAGACCAGGGCGGCGGTCGGTCCGTTGTTCTCGACGCGTGCGGTGATCGGGTCGAGGCCGGTCACATCGATCGGCGGTGTCGGAATCATCCAGTCCTCCTCGGTCGCCCGGTCTCCCTCGTCTCTCAGCCTTGTGGCCGACCGGTATCGTTCGCGTCGGTAGTTGTTGCCTATTGGAACTAAGCCGAACCGTCGGCAATGATCGAAGACATATGGACGGATTGCTGGGTCGGCAGGACGAAATCTCCCGGTTGCGAACGCTTTTGGATGAGGCCGGGCAATCCCGGGGCGGCGCGGTGCTGCTGCGGGGAGAGGCCGGCATAGGCAAGAGCGCGCTGCTGGATCGGCTGGCGGAATCGGCCGAGGATTTCATGATCGTGCGCGCCTCGGGCGTGGAGTTCGAGACCGAGCTGCCGTACTCGGCGCTGCATCAGCTGTGCGTCTCGGCGCGCGAGCATCTGGGCGGCATTCCGGATCCACACCGCCGGGCGCTGCGGATCGCGTTCGGCATGGATTCCGGTGTCCCCGATCCGTTCCTGGTCGGCATGGCGGCGCTGGGGGTACTGCTCGAACACGATCGGCCGCTGCTGTGTCTGATCGATGACGCGCATTGGCTCGACGACGCCTCGGCCCGGGCCATGGGTTTCGTGGCACGCCGCGTGGGCGCGGAACGGGTGGCCATGGTGTTCGCCACGCGGGAGCGGCCGAACGGGCTCGATCATCTGCGCACGGTGGACGTCCAGCCGCTCGGCGAGCGCGACGCGTGCGCACTGCTGGCCCGCGCGATCCGCGGCCCATTGGACGAACGCGTACGCGCCCGCATCCTGTCCGAGGCGCGCGGCAATCCGCTGGCCCTGGTGGAACTGGCCGCCACGGCCGGATTGACCGGAATGGCCGGCGGTTTCGAGCTGCCCGGCCCGGCCGCCGCCGAACGCAGCTTCCACGCTCGCCTGCAGGGCCTTTCGCCGCAGTCCCGGCAGCTGCTGACCGTGGCCGCGGCCGAACCGCTGGGCGATCCGAGTCTGCTGTGGCGGGCCACGGCCCTGCTCGGTCTGGAACGCACCGCCGCGCAGGATGTTTCGCTGATCGAGGTCGGAAATCGGGTGCGCTTCGTACATCCGCTGGCCCGCTCGGCGGCCTACCGCGCGGCCACCGACGCGCAGCGTCGCCGCGCCCACTACGCGCTGGCGCAGGTCAGCGATCCGAGTACCGATCCGGACCGGGTCGCCTGGCATCGGGCCCAGGCCAGCGCCGGACCCGATGAGGATGTGGCCGAGGCGCTCGCCGCCTCCGCGGCCCGGGCGCAGGCGCGCGGCGGAGTGGCCGCGGCGGCGGCCTTCCTGGAACGGTCGGCGGAGCTGACGCTGGATCCGCGGCTGCGGATCGAGCGCATTCTGGCCGCGGTCGAGGCCAAACTGTCGGCCGGGGACTTCGATACCGCCTCCGAACTGCTGTCCACGCTGCCGCCGGACAATCCGCGCGTGGACATTCTGCGCGCGCGAATCTCCTTCGCCCGCTTCCGAGGTGAGGATCTGCCCACCGGACATCTGCTGCGCGCCGCCGCCAAACTGGCCGACCGCGATCCCGCCCAGGCGCGGCTGGTCTATGTCGACGCCATCGAGATGAGCACCCAGATCGGCGGGCTGGCCACGGTGATCGGCGCGGTGCGCACCGCACCGTCCGCGCCGCCCGGTCTGGTGCGCAGCGCCGACCACATCCTCAACGGCATGGTCGCGCTGGCCGATCGTGGGATTCGCGCGGGCGTGGAGATTCTGCGCCCGGTGGTGACCGATGTGGGCGATCCGGTGTGGACGCGCTGGCCCAATCTGGGTTATCTACTGGCCCTGGAGATGTGGGATCCGGCCACCATGCGCGATATCGCCACCCGCACCACGATCGCCGGGCGCGAATCGGGCTCGTTCCGGCTGCTGCAGCTCGGACTGGCCATGCTCGCCACCGTCAACGCGCACAACGGCAACTTCGCCACGGCCGAGGAACTGATCGCCGAGGAGGAGGCGATCGCCGAAGCCACCGGCGCCGCACCGCTTTTCTACGCACGCGTGCACCTGGCCGCGCTACAGGGCCGACGCGCGGAGGCCGAGGGGCTGCTGTCGCGGATCGGTCCGCATATGAGCATCAGCGTGCAGTACGCGTCGGCGGTGCTCAACAACGGTCTCTCCGATTATCCGGCCGCGCTGCGGGCCGCCCGCCAAACCGTCGCGAGCGGCAATATCGGCGTGGTCGGCCACGCGCTGCCCGAACTGATCGAGGCCGCGGTGCGCTGCGGGCGCGATGCGGAGGCGCGCTCCGCGCTGGCGGCGCTCATCGAACGCACGAGCGCCAGCGGAAGGCCCTGGGGGTTGGGCATCGAGGCCTATGCCCGGGCCCTGGTGCACGACGACGAGGAGCTCTACCAGCGGGCCATCTCGCTGCTGGACGCCTGGCCGGGACTGGTCCGGCGCGGCCGCGTCCATCTGGTCTACGGCGAATGGCTGCGCCGTCAGGGCCGACGCCGCGACGCCCGAGTCGAATTGGGCCGCGCCCACGAGTTGCTGTCGTCGGTCGGCGCGGAGGGTTTCGCGGCCCGGGCCGCGGCCGAATTGCAGGCCACCGGCGCCCAGGCCCGCAGCCGCTCCGCGGCGAGCAACGTCGGCCTCACCGGACAGGAGATCCGCATCGCCCGCATGGTCGCCGACGGGGCCACCTCCAAAGAGGTTGCCGCCGAACTGTTTCTGAGCCCCCGCACCGTACATGCCCACCTGCGCAGCATCTTCCGCAAACTCGCCATCACCTCCCGGCGGCAGCTGCGCGACCTGCCCGAGATTCGATGACGGCGTACGCCGAAAGTCCGCTTCCGCGACGGTGATTCACGTTACAGTCGAGCGGTATCACCGCTCGACCGCCGGGGAAGGTTTCGATGCAGGACCGGACCGATATCGGGGACCTCGGCTATCAGCAGCGACTGCGCAGACGCCACATCCAGATGATCGCCATCGGCGGTTCGATCGGCACCGGGCTGTTCCTCGGCGCCAGCGGACGGATGGCGCTGGCCGGACCCTCCCTCGCCATCGTCTACATCGTGTGCGGGATCTTCACCTTCATGGTCGTGCGCGCGCTCGGGGAGCTGGTGATGTACCGGCCCTCCTCGGGGGCGTTCGTGTCCTATGCCCGCGAATTCCTCGGTGAGCGCGGGGCGTATTCGGTGGGGTGGCTGTACTTTCTGAACTGGTCGACCACCCTGGTCGCCGATATCACCGCGATCGCGCTGTACGCGCATTTCTGGTCGTTTCTGGTGCCCGTGCCGCAGTGGCTGCTCGCGCTGATCGCCCTGACGATCGTCGTCGGGCTCAATCTGCTGTCGGTCCGGATGTTCGGCGAGCTGGAGTTCTGGTTCGCACTGGTCAAGGTCGCCACCATCGTGGTGTTCATGCTGCTGGCGATCGGATTCATCGTCACCGGCACCGCGGTCGGTGACAATGTGCCCGGCATCTCGACCATCACCGAGCACGGCGGGCTGTTCCCGCGCGGTCTGACGCCGATGCTCACCATCGCCCTGGGCGTGGTGTTCGCCTTCGGCGGCACCGAGATGATCGGTGTCGCCGCGGGCGAATCCGCCAATGCGCGGGAGGTGGTGCCGCAGGCGGTGAACTCGATCATGTGGCGGATCATCCTGTTCTACGCCGGTTCGGTCATCCTGTTCACGCTGCTGCTGCCGTGGACGGCCTACTCGGCCGAGGAGAGTCCGTTCGTCACGGTGATGAGTTCGATCGGCATCCCGCACGCCGGGGACGTCATGAATCTGGTGGTACTCACCGCGGCGATGTCGAGCCTGAACGCGGGGCTGTACGCGACCGGGCGCACCCTGCGCTCGATGGCCGTCGCGGGCGCTGCGCCCCGCTTTGCCCAGCGGATGAACCATCACGGCGCGCCCTACGGCGGCATTCTCATCACCAGCGTGGTCGGCATCGCCGGGGTGGTGCTCAATCTGGTGGTGCCGCACAAGGCCTTCGAGATCGTGCTGAATCTGGCCGGCCTGGGCATCGTCGGCACCTGGGCGTCGATCATGATCTGCCACTGGATCTTCGTGCGCAAGGCCGAGCGGGGCGAGTACGAGCGGCCCGCCTTCCGGCTGCCCTTCGCGCCGATGCTCAATATTCTGACCCTCGGCTTCCTGGTCGCGGTGATCACGCTGATGTTCTTCGACGCCGAGATCGGGCGGATCACGTTGGCGGCCTTCCTGCTCGTGGTCGTCGCCATGGTGGCGGGCTGGTTCCGCGTCCGGGGACGGCTCGATCCCGACGTCCTCGGCTCGGTTCAGCCCGCCGAATGACGCCTAATCGGCCCGGAACACCTCCGCGACAAGCTTTTTGGTCGCGTCCTGGAACGCCTGCGACAGCGACATCCCGGGATCGTCCACATAGTTCAGCGCGGCGGTCAAGGTTTTGCGGCCGTCGAGGGTGCTGTACATCAGGGCCCCGTGACCGGCGATGCCGCCATTGTGGGTGATGACGGTGCCGCCATCGGTCTCCTGCACGAAAATGCCCAGACCGTAACCGAATTCGGGATGCGGCGTGCGCATCTGGTCCAGCAGCGCGGCCGGTAGCAGCTTTCCGCCCATCAGCGCGGACAGGAAGGTGTGCAGGTCACCGGTGGTGGAGATCATGTCACCGCCGCTGGAGATCCAGGACGGATTCTGGCGGGTGACATCGACCGTATGCTGTTCGCCCGCTTCCTCGTAGCGGTAGTAGGCGTGGGCGTGTGGTTCGGGGAGATCGGGCTGGGTGGTCGGGGCGACGGTGCCCGACAGGCCGAGCGGGGCAACGATGCGATCGCGCAGTTCCTCGGCGATGGGTCGCCCGGTGACCTTCTCGATCAGCAGTCGGGCCAGGACATAGTTGGTATTGGCGTAGCTCCAACCGGTCCCCGGCTCGAACCGCGGCTGCTTCGACAGCGCCAGCCGGACCAGTTCCTCCGGCCGATAGGTGCGAAAACGATTGTCCACCCACTCCTTTCCGGACCAGACGATGCCCGGCACGACCGTCCCGTCCTCGAAGTACTCGCCGGTGAAGTTGAACACCCCGCTGGTGTGCTGCAGCAGCATGCGCACCGTGATGCGTCGATCCAGCCCGAATTCGGGCAGGTAGTCCGCCGCCGGGTGGTCGAGTTCGACCTTGCCCTCGGCCACCAGCTGCAACATCACGGTCGCGATGAAGGTCTTGGTATTGCTGCCGATCCGGATATGCCCGTCGATCGGCGGACTCGCGGCCTCGCCCAGCCGCGCGAGCCCGGCGCTGCCGACCCACTCACCGCGATTGTCGTTGACGCGCAGGGTGATTCCGGTGAAGCCGGATTCGACGATCTCGTCGATGATGTTCTGTAACTCGGTTGTCATGATGGATACGTTCGCCGGACCGGCTGATACCGAGCTGACGCCGACCTGATACGACCGCTGTCACGGACCGTGTCGACTCCCGGCGCATTCGCGCCTACCACCCTGGTTGACTCCCCGTCGACTGCACGACGAACGCGCCATACGGAAAACAACCCGTCGCCTGATGTCACCGCATACCCGTTTCGTCTAATTTCACTGTCAAAGATGTATAGGGGGTGCGTTTCCCATCAATCGGCAGGCGATAGGAGAAACGGAGGGGTTGGCGGGGGATCACCGTCTACCTACTATCGGCACGAAATACCAACCGCCGCCGGCTCATTCGCCGGGCAGGGAAGGACACACTACAGCGATGGGCAATGGGGTTGCTTTTTTCGAGATCGGGACCGACGATCCGGTGGGTCTGGAACGTTTCTACAGCGACGTGTTCGGTTGGACCTTCACCGCGGGTCACGGCGACTCTTACCGCATTATCCGGACGCAGGGAAAAGGAATCTCGCTGGGCGGGCTCTGGGACAGCAAGCAGGAACCCGACAACCCGCTGCCCGCCAACTACGCGATTTTCGCGATCGAGGTCGACGATGTCGTCACCACATGTGAGCGGGTAACCCGGGCGGGCGGCAAGTTGATCGACCCGCCGATGCCGGGGCCCGACGGCATCGTGGTTCTCGCACACGTGCGCGATCCCCTGGGAAACCATATCGCCGTCTTCCATTCGGCCTTCACCCACGAGGAAGGCGAGCGTGGCTAAGGGAGTCGGCACGATCGAATTGCCCAAACCGCCCGAACAGGTCTGGGCGTTGCTGACCAACCGGACCCGCTACGGCGAATGGCTCACCGTGCACGCGGCCTGGGACGGCGGGAGCGCCACCGGTTTCGAGGTGGGCGCCACCTTCACCCAGCGGCTCCAACTCGACGGTCCCCCGGCGCCGGTCGTTTGGATCGTGACCACCTACGAGCCGGGCGCCAACCTCGAACTGTCCGGCCGGGGCGCGACGGATTTCCGGGCGCGCCTGTCCTACACCGTCGCTGCCACCCGGTCCGGCAGCGTCGTCGAACTCGTACTCGAACTCTTCGGCGGCGCGCTCGACGGCTCGGTCGGCAAGTTGATCGAACCCGGGCTGTGCCGCGAAATGACCAGGAGCCTGCGCAAACTCGCGGAGCTGAACTAGATCTGTTTAGAGTCGACGGAGCAACGGTGGAAGTCGATCGCGGGGCGGGCGGGTTCGGGAAATGAGCGCTGGGGAATTCGGACGCCGGCAACCACGAATCGTGGATGTGGCGATGGCCCTCACCCTCTGCACGGCCATGTGGCTGATGGGCGCGGTGTACCACCCCGAAACCGTATTCCGCACCGGAGGATGGCCGCCGTTCGGTCCGGCGGCCTACGTCCTGACCGCGGTGATATGTCTTCCCCTCGCGGCGCGGCGAATCGCGCCGATGTCGATCCTGGTGGTGGTGTCGGCGGCGTATACCGGTTACCTTGCGCTGGGCTATCTTCCGAGCCTCAATTTCTACGGCCCCATGCTGGCCTTCTACACCGTCGCCGCCATGAAATCACCTCGGGAAGCGGCGATCGGCGCGGCCTTGCTCGGGGCCGAGTTGTTCTACAGCGGTTTGATGGCGCCCGAGGTGCCGCTGGTCGTCGCGATCGTGCAGGGCGTCGCGGTGCCCCCGGTGGTGTGGGGCGTCGCGGAGGTGTCGCGACGGCTGAGCATGCGCAACCGGCAATTGGCCGCGGCGACCGAGCAATTGCGCCGCGAGCAGGAGCATCGGGTCGAACACGCGGTGGCCCAGGAACGTCTGCAGATCGCCCGGGAGCTGCACGACGTTGTGGCGCACCATATTTCGGTGATAGCGATGCAGGCCGGGCTGGCCCGCTACGTATTCGACACCGATCCGGCCACGGCCCGGGCCGCCGTGCAGACCGTGGACGGCATCAGCCGCGAAACGCTCGAGGAGCTGCGCCGGGTGCTGAAACTACTGCGCACCTGCGAAACTCCGGTCGAATCCGCCACCACGCTCGTCGAGACCGAGCCCGCCCCCGGAGTGGCGGGACTGGCGACATTGATCGCGCGAGTCCGTGGCGTCGGCGTGAACGCCGGCCTGGACGTGACCGGCGCGGTCGAGGAGCTGCCATCGGGGTTGCAGCTCACCGTGTATCGGGTCGTCCAGGAGGCGCTGACCAATGTCATCAAACACGCCGGCCCCTGTGACGCCACCGTCGAAGTGCGCCGCGATGACCGGCAACTGACCGCGACGATCACCAATTCCGAAGGCTCCCCCGCACATCCGGCCACGCGCATCGAACGCGGCGGTTCCGGCCACGGACTGCTCGGAATGCGCGAGCGCGCTCGGCTCTACGGCGGAACACTGACCGCCCGGCCTCGTCCGGAGGGCGGATATGTCGTGCTACTGACCGTGCCCTGGGCGGCGCCCGAGGCGTCGCGGAACTGATCGCGAAGGGACGCCGCTAATTTCGGCGGGGAACCACGAGTCCGGTCTCGTAGGCGATGACGACGGCCTGGGCGCGACTGCGGATTCCGAGCTTGGTCATACTGCGGTAGAGGTGGGTTTTGACGGTGCTCTCGCTGACACAGAGTTCGGCGGCGATCTCGATATTGGATATCCCCCTGCCGACCAGGCGCAGCACCTCGACCTCGCGTGTGGTCAGCGATTCCAGCGACGGATGCGGGCCTCGGTGGGATTCGGTCCGCGCCGCGAATTCCTCCACCAGGCGGCGCAGGACGGCCGGGGCGATCAGCACATCGCCGGCGGCGACCGCGTGGATCGCGGCCAGAACCTGTTCCGGCGACGTGTCTTTGAGCAGGAAGCCCGACGCCCCGATGCGCAATGCGGAGTAGACGTACTCGTCGAGGTCGAAGGTGGTCAGGATGAGCACCCGCGGCGGTCGAGCGGAGGCGGTGGCGAGGATCTTCTCGGTGGCGGTGATGCCGTCCATACCGGGCATGCGAATATCCATCAGGACGACGTCGGGCTGATGGAGTTCGGTGAGGGCGACCGCGTCCTCGCCGGTGGCGGCCTCCCCCACGACGGTCAACCGACCGCTGGTGCGAACCAGGGCGGCCAGACCGGCGCGAACGAGAGGTTGATCGTCGACGACCAGAACGGTGATCATGCACACCCTTCCGACTCACCCGCGAACCCGACCCAACTTATCCGGCCCGCATCGGATGGGACAAGCCCGAGTTCCACCGGCTTCGGCGGAGAGTCGAAAGGTTCTGTGCCTGTTCAGAACTCCGAATAGGTGTAGGTTTCCGCACGGTGTTTCCGCACGGTGGTCACGAACGCCTCGCGCAGCCCGTCACCGGGCCCGACGCCCAGTTCGTCCTGGAACAGTCGCTCCGCCGACTTGTAGGCCTCGACCGCTTCGGCCTGCCGCCCGGCGCGACGCAGCGCGGTGATCAGATGGATTCGCATTCGCTCGTTCAGCGGGTCGTCGCGGATGAATCGTTTCGCGGTCGCGATGACCCGACGATCATCGCCCAGCGCGATCCAGGCGTCCAGCAGTGTTTCGCGCGCCGTACTGCGCAATCGCCGCAGTTCGTCCGCGGCCGCGGCGGCCAGCGGACCGTCCGCCAGATCGAGCAGGACATCCCCGCGCCACAGGCCCAGCGACTCCTCGAGGATCGCCGCGACGACCGACGGCACCGACGGAGCCAGGCTCAACGCGTGTTCCACACCCGCGGTGAACCGGTGGGCATCCACCGCCGAGCGCGACACACCGAGCCGGTATCCCGCCGGGGTCGATTCGAGCACGGTCGGGTCGACGCCGTGGCCGACCAGCCAGCGCCGTACCCGAGCCACGTGCGCGTGCAGGGTGTTCGCCGCATTTCCGCTGGAACGCAGCAGATCGAGCTCCTCGATGAGCTCGTCGCGGCGCACCTCGCCGCCCGCGCGCAGCGCGAGAGTCGCGACGATGATTTGGAGCTTACGGCCGGGCACTTGAACTTCCACGCCGTTTATAGCCGGTTGCAATGGTCCGAGAATGTTGAGTGCTATTCTTGACATCGACTCCAGTCCTCCCCTCGGCGGGCAGCATCCGGCATGCGATATTGCCCCCCGAAATACCGGGTAACGCGGTCGGGTGCAGCTTTGAAAGCTCGAATCCGTATCGATACCGTCTCCGGATCGGCAGGAAATCCCCCCGAGTCACAAATTTTTCGATCGGGCGGATTATTTCCCCTCGCCCCTGATCAAACGCAGACCACGCGGTCTTACCGCCCAATCCTCCATTCCGTCGCCGATTCACCGCCTCCCTGCGAGGGTGAACCGACCGGTCGCACGCAGTTAATACGTCCGGCAACGACTGGCCGGTACTCTATCATTTACCCTCTCAGCTGTCAACATTCTTATGAAAATCACAGAACTATTTCCAACTGCTTTCATTCGGTTTACGAACATATCTGTTCGCGAAGATTGCGAAGAAATTCGCAGCAAACTGCGGATTCGATTTCAATTGGCGAGCAACGAAGCAGCATGCTTCTACTGATTCGAATAGAACGAGACGACCCGACAGCAATTCCACGGCCGCGTCCAGCAACTCGGCCGGACAAAGGAGTCTCGCCTCACAGACCGACCGAAAGTCGTAGACCGACCCACAGTCTGCCGGGTATGCTCGAATCGTGAGTGAGGTCAAGGCGAGCAGGCGCGATATGTATGCCGCGCTGACGAAGACTGCGATCCTCGATGCCGCGCGGAAGCTGTTCGTGGAGAAGGGTTTCGACTCGACCTCCGTCGACGACATCGCGCGCGAGTCGCAGCTCAGCAAGGGCGCCGTATACCACCACTTCCAGGACAAGCAGCAGGTCTTCGCCGAGGTCTACCTCGCGGCGGAGAAGGTGGTGATCGGCGCGGTGGCGGAATCGGCCATCGCGCCCGACCTCGAGCCCTGGGACCGCGCGGAAGTGGCGGCCCGCACCGCGATTCAGCGCTACGCCGCCGACGCGGACACCCGATCGCTGCTGCGCCAGGTCACCGGCGTGCTCGGCGTCGAGCGCACCCGCGAACTCGACAGCGAAGTGGCGCTTCCGCTCATCCGCGGCCTGCTCGACGAGCTGTCCCGGCTCGGCCTGCTGCGACCGGTCGACCTCGATACCACCGCGCAGATGGTGTTCCGCCTGCTCGCCGAGGCGTCGCTGGCGATCGCGCTCGCGCAAGATCCCGAGACCGCGTCCCATGATGTGGAGCTGGTGATGCTCTCCATGTTCCGCGGACTGCGGGCCGACACCCCCGACTGATACCGCAGAGCCCTTACAGACAGTCCCGCACGGCCGCAGGTTCGAATACCCACTTCGACCTGCGGTTTTTTATTTCCCTCGCTAACCGACTGTTGACATGTGAGCGACTTGAAGTATGGTACAGACCGAGAGTCTGTCAGATTCTCGGTCACCTCGGTGCACATGGGAGGGTCCCGGTGGTTTTGACGGCATTGGCGCGATTCGCGCTACGGTTCCCCAGGGCAATCGCATCGGTCGCACTCCTGCTCGGCGTGGGCGCGACGGTGTTGGCGATTCCCGCGGTCACCGGCTTACCGGCCGGCGGTTTCGATGTTCCGACCTCGGAGTCGATCCGGGCCGAGCAGGTACTCGACGAACGTTTCGACGCGGGCGGCATGCCGCTCGTCTTCACGGTGACCGCGGCCGACGGCGTCGACAGTCCGGCGGCGCGCGAGCGCGGCGAGTCCATCGTCGCCGCCCTGCGCAATTCGCCCTACGCCAAGCAGATCCTCTCCTATTGGACGACGCCGCAGCAGCAGCTGGCCGAGCCGCTCGTGGGCGCCGACCGGCATACGGGGCTGGTCATCGCGCGGATCGTCGGCGGTGACAAATACGCCCCGGCGCGCGCCCGCGATTTGGCGAAGTCACTGGAGTTGGATGCGAAGGGCGTCACCGTCGCGGTGGGCGGACCGGCCATGGCCTACAGCGATGTCGAACAGCAATCCCGTTGGGATCTGGTGCGTTTCGAGGCGATCGTCACCCCGATCACCTTCTTGGCGCTGGTGTGGATCTTCGGCAGCGCGGTGGCCGCGTTCCTACCGCTGGCGATCGCGCTGCTCGCCACAGTCGGCACGACGGCGGTGCTGTGGCAGATCTACCAGTTCACCAATGTGTCGGTCTTCGCGACCAATATCGCCACGGCGGTCTGTCTGGCCCTGGCCGTCGACTACACGTTGTTCATCCTCAACCGGTATCGGGAGGAGCTGTCCCACGGCGCGTCGACGGAACGCGCACTGATCATCGCCATGAACACGGCCGGGCGCACGGTCACCTACTCGGCATTGACCATGGCGTTGACGCTGTCGGCCATGGCCGTATTCCCGCAGTACCTGTTGCGGTCGCTGGCCTACGGCGGCGTCACCGCCGTCCTGCTGTCCCTGCTCGGCGCTCTGGTGTTGGCGCCCGCGCTCATCGTCCTGCTCGGCAGCCGCATCGACGCATTCGATATCCGACGGCTGCTCCGGCGACGGCGTCCCGCACCGACCGCACGCGTCGAAAGCGTTGAGGAGCGGTCGATCTGGTACCGGATCGCGACGTTCGCATCCCGACGGCCGCTCGCGGTCGTCGGCGGCAGCGTCATCGTCCTGCTGCTGCTGGGCCTGCCGTTCCTGGGCGTGAAACTCGCCTACCCCGACGATCGCAATCTCCCGACGACCACGCTGTCGCGTCAGGCGGGCGACATCCTGCGGTCCGACTTCACCCAGAACTACGCCGGCACCGCGCAGGCGGTCCTTCCCGCGGGCGTGAAATCACCCGCCGACGTGACCGGCTATGCCATGGCCCTGTCCACCGTGGACGGCGTCCTGCGGGTCACCGGCCCGAACGGAATCTACGAGCGCGGCAAGGTGATCAGCGCCGCCACCTTCGACTCCGCGCTCAAGGGCGATTCCGCGTATCTCACCATCGCCACCGATCGGGACCCGTACTCGGACGCCGGCAAAGCACAGCTGAGCGCGCTCAAATCCGTTCGCGCACCGGCTCCCACGCTGTTCGGCGGCATGACCCAGCGCAATATCGACAATCTGCACGGCTTCACCGACCGCATACCGCTGGTCCTGGCGATCATCGTCGCGATCACGCTGATTCTCACCTTCATGATGACCGGAAGCATCCTGCTGCCGCTGAAGGTGCTCATCACCAACGCCGTCTCGCTCACCGCGGCCGGCGGGGTGGTGGTGTGGATCTTCCAGGACGGACATCTCGGCGGACTCGGCACGGTCGTCTACGGCCATACCGGTGTCATCGTCCCGGTTCTGTTGCTGTGCATCGCCTATGCGCTGTCGATGGACTACGCCGTCTTCGTCCTGTCCCGGGTGCAGGAGGAATGGTCGCGGTCCGGGCGGACCCGAGCCGACAACAACCGCGCCGTCGCGCTGGGACTCGCCCGCACCGGACGGATCGTCACCGCCGCCGCGGTCGTCATGGTGATCGTATTCCTCGGCCTGTCCGCGGGTCAGGTGTCGTTCATGCGCAGCCTGGGCGTGGGACTGATGGTGAGCGTCATCGTCGACGCCTTCTTCATTCGAGTGCTGGTGGTACCCGGCCTGATGGCCCTGCTCGGCCGGGCCAATTGGTGGGCCCCCGAACCGATGCGGCGCTGGTACGAGCGCCACGGATTGCGTGAAACAGACAACCCCGCCCCCGTCGCGGCGGTCCGCGCCGAGGCGGGGGCCATCCAGGATTGATCACGCCGAAAGGAAATCTCATGAGGCGAACCGTCACCATGCTGCTCTTTCCCGTCGTCGCGGCGACGGTGCTGACCGGCTGCGGAGGCTCGAAGCCCAGTGCCGCACCGGAATCCAGCACCGCCGCGCCCGCCGACTGCACCCAGGGCGGCAAATATCCGCAGTCGCCCACCACCGAACTGCTCCAGGGATTGCTGCGACGCGGATTGGATCCGACCGTCGCACCCGCGGACAAAGTTGATTTGATGCAGGGCGGTGCGGGCGATCCGGGTTTCTTCGATCGAATGCTCACGGCGCTGAATCAGGCGAACTTCGCGGTCACGATCAATGGCGTCACCGATTACTGCAACGGCACCGCGAACGCCGATGCCACCCTCAGTTTTTACGGCCAGCCCAACAACAGTCAGGTTCCGCTGATCGCCGAGGACGGTAAGTGGAAATTGGAACGGGTATGGGCCTGCGGGCTCGCCGCCAGTCTCCAGCAAACTTCGCCGATCTGCGTCTGACCACCACCGCACAGCCATAAACGATCGACCGAGAGGTGCTCGACCGATGACCGTGTCCGATACCCGTCGGCAGCCCCGAACGGTGGTACGCCTGGTGTTGCTGGGTGTACTGCTCCTGCCGCTGCTGTGTGGCGCGGTCGCGGTCGGCTTCGTCTCGCGGACAACAGATTCCGGCAACCGGACCGTCGCGATCGTGGGCCCGGCAAAACCCGGCCCCGGCGACCGCGGCGCCAAACTGATCGCCGCGCTGAAAACCAGCCCCGGCTACACCTGGGAGGACGCCACCGCGACGCAGGCCGCGCGGAAACTGTCGGACCGCACCGTCCTCGCCGTCGTCACCATTCCGGACGGCTTCGGGGACAACAGCTCTCGACCCGGCGGGCCGAGTACCCGACCGGCCGCCGTCGCACCCACCGCGAACCGGGTGACGGTCGTACCGAGCGGCGATCCGGCCGATCGCGATTACGCGCGCCTGGAACAGGCGGTATCCACCACCGCCGTCCGGGTCGGGATCGAGGGGCTGCTGGTCTCGGTCTCGCAGTCGCGGACCAATCTCAATGTCGCCGCACTGACCGCGGCCGGGCTCAAGGCGGCGGCCGCGAACGCCGACGGCACCGTCAACGACATGCTCAACACGGTGAAACAGCTGTTCGGACAGACCGATCCACTCGTCGCGCAGGCGCAGAATCTGGTCGCCGCGATGCAGCAGTATTCGGCCCTGATCGACGAGCTGTCCGGCAAGCTGTCCACCTTCGCCGAAAGTATGCGCGGGGTGACCCTGACCCTCGGCGATCTGCAGAACGGGGTGACCACCGTCAACAGCGGACTCGACTCCGTGGGCAGCATGCTGGAGGCCACGACGGCGGTGCGGGCGCAGATGGACACCGTACTGCGGCCGATCGCGGATGTCCTTCGGGCCAGCGGCCTTCCGGACGGACAGCGCGTCGGTGATCAGCTGACCGGCCTGCTGACGATGGTCAGCGGTCTGGACGATTCGCAGAATGCCGCGCGCCTGGACGGTCTGCGGGTGGGCGCGCAACTGCTCGACCGTCAGCTGCAAGATCTGTCCGGACTGCTGGGCAAACCGGTCGACGCGCAGACTCGGCTCGTCGATGTGCTGGATCTGGCGGTCGATCGCCTGGCCCAGATCCGCGGCTTCATGGCGCAGGGCGATACGACCATCAATCAGGTTGTGGTGCAGCTCAATGCGGCCAAACAGATGGTTCCCACCATGGAGAGCCAGATCCGCGGACAGATCGAACAGCTCAAGGCGGTGACCGCGCAGCTGGTGGTATCCCTCGGCACGGGTGTCGACGGCCTTCCCGACACCTCGGCCGCGACCGCCGAGCGCCTCAGCCAGGGCGGCGTCGCGAACCGTAGCGCCGCCGGGTCGAGTACCGATACCGGGCTGTTGCGTGCCGTCCTCGCGCTTTTGCTCGGAGCGCTGGTGATCGTCCTGCTCCAAGCCGCGACCGAAGACCTGCTGTGCCAACGAGGTTGGGCGCCGCGCCGGGCCGCGATCGTCTCCTGGGCGCTGGCGGCGGTGCTCGCACTCGCACTCGCGGCCCTGCCGAGCCGGTACGTCGATCATCGATATGCCGCAGCGCTGTACGGCTGCGCCGCGGCGGCCGTATTCGCCGCGGTGGCGATGACCACGGCGCTGCTGCGGCTCTACGGTCGGGTCGGGCTCGGCCTCGTGATCGCATCGATCGCGGCGACAGCGGCCTTCGATATCGGCGTCGACGGCGATTCCGCACCGGGGCTTCGGCTGCTGCCGGGCAGCTACATGCTGACCGGACTGGACATCGCCGGTTCATCGGGGGTCGGTAGCGCACTGCTGCCGATCGTCGTGTTGCTCGCCTGCGGCGGGTGCGCGGCGGCCGTGCGGCTGCTCATCCCGTCGCCGCGCAGGGCTCCGACCAGCTGAATCACCGGCGGGATCGCCCGAGACCGGGACGATGAAATCGCGCAGAAACGATCGACATCCGATTTTCAGGCCTCTTTCACGCGCGTGATCGACACTGGGTCCCGGCAGCATGATCATCCGGGACCGAACACCGGAACATCCGATCACGCTGGGCCACAAGCAGTTCCGTCCTGGGGGTCTCATGACAGCCGACGCGCTCGACAGTGCCATCAAATCGCCGTCGACCGATATCTACTCATACGGCAGTTATATTGCCGGCGAAAACATCTACAGCGGTAAATGGGTCCATGTGCTCGACCCGCGCAGTTTGCTCGACGACTCCTTCGCGAGCCTCACATTGAAGCGGAGATTGGACAGCGGGGAACTGTCGCTGCACGATCTCGACGGCGATGCGGTGATCGGCCGGGTCGCGGTTGCCGACGACGATGCCGTTGCGGCGTCGCTGTCGTGCGCGGCCGCCGCGGCGCGCGAATGGCGTTCCGCGCCACTGTCGTTGCGAATCGACGATTTCCTGGAGCGCATGCACTCGCTATTGACCGAGAATGCCGAAAATATCGAACATCTGCTCACCCTGGAAGGCCACCCGCGCGATCTCGCCAAATGGGAGATATCCGGGATGCTCAACTCCTGCCGGGTCGAATCCCGCGACTACTTCCGCGAACAGCTGTGGCGCGAGTTCAGCGTCGACGGGCGCCGGCATATCGTCCGCCGCCAACCCGACGGCGTGGTGTGCCTTAATCCGCCCGCCAACGCGCCCATGACGAGTGCGTTGATGGGCGGGCTGATCCTCGCCGCGGGTAATGCCGTGGTGATCCGGGCTCCTCGCTCGGGTCCGCTCGGCGTCATGTACGCCGTCAACAACCTGCTGGGTCCGACCCTGGCCGAAGTCGGCGCGCCCGCAGGCGTTTTGAACGCGGTGTGCGGTGATCCCGGACCGCTGCTGAAGGCGTGGCTGGACAGTCCGCACGTGGACGACATCATGTACTTCGGCAGTTCCAAGAACGGCATCGCGTTCGAACGCCGCTGCGTGGAGGCGGGGAAGAAGCCGATCCTCGAATTGGCGGGCAATGACACGGTCGTGGTGTGGAAGGACGCCGATCCGGAATACGCCGCGCAGGCGCTGATCGAGGGCTTCTACGGCTCGGGGCAGCTGTGCATGATTCCCAATCAGGTGATCGCACATCCGGAGATCGCCGAGGAACTGCTCGAGCGGCTCGTGGCCGCCGCGGGCACGCTGCGGACCGGCTATCCGGACGAGAGCGGGGTGCTGCTGTCACCGGTGCTGCGCAACGACGGTTTCTACGCCTGCCTGCGCGACGCCACCGACAAGGGCGCGACCGTGCTGACCGGTGGCCGCGGGCTGGCGGTCGACGGCACCGAGGATCCGGCCGGATTCTTCTTGGAGCCCACCGTGATTCGCGTCGACGGACTCGACAGATCGCGTGAACTCGACGCGGTGCGCCACGAGACCTTCTTCCCGCTGCTGCCGGTCGTCGTGCCCGAGCCCACCGACGATCGCAAGCTGCTCGACGCGATCATCGATTTCGTGAATTCCAACCTCTACGGACTGCGCAATTCCGTGTGGGCGTCGGATCCGGAGGTGATCGATCAACTGCTCGCCAATGTCGTGAACGGCGGGCTGTTGAAGATCAACGAATCTCACATCTCCTTCGCGGCGGCCCTGCCCTCACACGGCGGGACGGGGTTGACCGGCGGCGTCTACGGCGAGGCGAATTACCCGACGTTGCGGACCACCCATATCCAGGGCGTCGCCATATCCGACGGCCGGACCCCACCGAAGTACCGCTAGGAGCAATTCCGACAATGCGTAGCCTCGAATATGCTGACGCCCTTTGCGAATCCCATCTTCCCGGACTTCTCGACGAACTCTCCCAGCTGCCGCTGGCTGATCTGGAACGCCCGGGCAGCCCGGCGCTGGATATGTTCCGCAAACACCGTGGACCGGCCCTGCTGATCCCGCGGGAATACGGCGGAATGGGTGTCGGGCCGGTCGAAGCGGTCCACGTCATGCGGGCGATCGGAGCCCGGTCTCCCTCGCTGGCGGTCGCCAGCGCGATGCATCACTTCTCGGTCGCGACGATCTTCACCCTGGCCGACAGCCTGCGATCCAGCGGCCTGGAGTGGGCCCTGCTCGAGGGCGTCGCCGACCAGAATCTGCTCATCGCATCGGCTTTCGCCGAGGGCAATCCGGGGCAGGGCATCCTGACTCCCGCCGTGAACGGCCGTCGCACCGAGGGCGGCATCGTCGTCAGCGGTTCGAAACGGCCCTGCAGTCTGGCCCGATCGATGGACCTGCTCTCGGCCAGCGCGGCCGTCGTCGGCGAGTCCGGTGAGCGGGAAGGCGTCGTGGTGCTGCTCCCGGCCGCGACGCCGGGCATCTCGATCCATCCGTTCTGGTCCACCGACATCCTCGCGGGGGCCGAAAGCGACGAAGTCCGGCTGACCGATGTGTTCGTCGACGAGAAACTCGTCATGCCCGCCACGGTCGGCGGCCAGGGCGAACTCGACGAACTGCAGACCGTCGGCTTCATCTGGTTCGAAATGATCATCGCCTCCTGCTATCTGGGCATGGCCTCCGCACTCGTGGACCGCGCCCTGGCCAAGCCGACCCTGAGCCGCGAACGCGCCGCCGAGATGGGCATCCGATTGGAAACCGCTACCGCGCTGTTGGAGGGCATCGGGCGGCTCCTGGTCGAAACCGATACCGACAACGCGGCATTCGCGAAGGTGACCATCGCCCGATACGGCGCCGAGGACGCCATCATCGACGCCGCGAATCAAGCGGTCGCGGCGCTGGGCGGCATCTCCTTCATCTCCTCCCCCGAAACCGCCTACTTCGCCTCGGCCTGTCAATGCCTGCGCTTCCACCCGCCCTCGCGGACGACCAGCCACGAGGCGATCGCGGCCAGTCTCTCCGGCGATGTATTCCGCATCAAGTGAAGGTTCGGTAATGACAGAACTGCGTATCGCATCGGACTACGACAAGATCGCGGCGACATTCCAGCGCAACCTCAGCGGCGGCCGCGCGCGATTGGCGAGCATGCTCGGTGGTCACGTCGAGGTGGAATCGAACGGGGCATGGCTCACCACCGGCGACGGCCAGCGCTTCCTGAACTTCGGCGGTTACGGCGTATTCCTCACCGGCGCAAGGCATCCGACCGTAGTGGCCGAGGTCGAGCGGCAGCTGCGCACCCACCCCATCAGCACCCGGCTGTTCCTGGAGCCGACGCTGGCCCGCGCGGCCGAGATGCTGACCGCGGTCACCCCGGACGGTCTCGACCGGGTCCACTTCTGTGGCTCCGGGGCCGAGGCCGTGGAGACCGCGATCAAATTGGCGCGCCTCAACGGCCGTCAGCATCTGATCTCGATGGTCGGCGGCTATCACGGCAAAACCATGGGGGCGCTGTCGGTCAACGGCCGACCGGTCTTCCAGGATCCGTTCCGGCCCTTGCTCCCGCACGTCGCGCACGTCCCGTTCGGCGATACCGCGGCACTGGCCGCGGTGCTCGAACAGCATCCGGACGAGGCGTGTGTGATCGTGGAACCGATTCAGGCCGAAGCCGGGGTGCTGATACCGCCCGAGGGTTATCTGCGTTCGGTGCGATCGCTGTGCCGCGAGTACGGCGCACTGCTCGTCCTCGACGAGGTGCAGACCGGACTCGGCCGGCTCGGGGCGTGGTGGGGCGCCGAGCGGGAAGGGGTATGTCCGGACATCCTGTTGTCGGGCAAGGGACTCGGCGGCGGCGTGATGCCGGTCGCCGCGGCCGTCACCACCGACGAATTGTTCGCCGTGCTCGACCGCGACCCCCTGTTGCACACGTCGACCTTCTCCGGCGCCCCGATCACGATGGCGGCCGTCTGCGGCGCGCTGCGTGCGATCGAGGAGGACGCACTGGTCGAGCGGGCCGCCGTGCTCGGAGAACTGCTGCTGCGCGAAACCACCCGGATCGCGAAAACACATCTGTCCCACCACGGTTGCGAGGTCCGCGGGGCCGGGCTGCTCATCGCCGTGGAAATCGCCGAACCCGGTGTCGCCGGAGAACTGCTCCTGGATCTCGTCAACAACGATGTCGTCGCGAACCTGTCCATGAACTCCGATTACGTTCTCCGGCTCACACCCCCGGCCGTACTCAACGACAACGACGTCGAATTCTTTCTCGAACGATTCGAGGCCGCCGTGCGGACCACCGCGCGGGGCGGCAGTAGACAGAAGGGTTGACACATGAGAAGCCTCCGCATCGAGCTGCGCTCCGAATCGGTCTCCGCCGACGAAGCATTCGACCGGATCAGTGAATTCGAGAAATACCCCGAGCTGGTGGACGAGGTGCGTGATGTCACCGTCCGGACCCGCGACGACGGACATACGGTCAGCGACTGGGAGGTCTACTTCCGCAACGGCCCGCTGCGCTGGTCGGAAGTCGACTACTTCCAACATGATCGGCGCCGGATCATCTTCGAACAGCTGTCGGGGGACTTCCACATCTTCCGCGGTTCCTGGGCCGTCGATCCGGTCCGCGCCGGCTCCTCGGTCCAATTCGAGGCGACCTTCGATTTCGGCATTCCCAGCCTCACCGGGGTGCTGGAGCCGATCGCGACGAAGGTGCTCAAGGAGGGCATTGCCCTCGTCGTATCCCGCCTGATCAACGGGTCGTCCATCATCGGGGATCCCGCTGTCGAGGCGGTCGTGACCCGGAAGCTGGCCCGCACCGACGATACGGGTCAGGTGCTGACCCACTGATATCGGCTCTCTGATCCGAGGTAATCGCCATGGACCATCTCAACCTTTTCGAGACCAAGACCACCTATCGACTCCGCCGGCTCGAATTCGGCGTCGGACTCGTCGTATCGCTGTATCTGTTCGTCGCGCATATCGGTGAAGTCCGCTGGATTCCCGCGATCATCCTGTTCTTCTACATCGATGTCATCGGCTACATCCCGGGCATGATCGCGAATCTGCGATCCAAGAACGGCGAGGTCGGCCGGATCTACTACGTGCTCTACAACACCATGCACAGCGCCATCACCCAGTCGGTGGCGGTCGGCCTGTGGGCCTTGGTGTTCGGATTCGAATGGGCGCTGCTCGTCATCCCGATCCATCTGTGTGGCGACCGCGCCCTGTTCGGAAACTTCATGAAGTCCTTCGTGGTCGCGTTCGAGCCCGAGAAGCATCCGGCATTCGCCGAATTCGAGCGGCGACTGGCCGGGCCATGGACCGCCGCGAGCGGGAAAACCCTGGAGGGCGTCTGATGCTGCTGCGGGCCGATCACAGTGCCACACCGGCTCCGGAGCGCTGCCTGCGGTTGTATCGCAAACTCGCCGCCGGTGTGTGCGTCGTGTCCGCGCAGGCGGCGAGCGGACCCGTCGGGCTCACCGCGTCGACGGTGACCTCGTTGTCGCTGCGCCCGCCGCTGCTGCTGGCGGGACTGGCCGTGGGCTCGTACACCCTGGCCTCGATCGAACAGAGCCGCACCTTCGGGGTGCATCTGCTCGGCGAGCGACAGCGCGAACTGGCAGAGGATTTCGCATCGGCCACCGGCACCCGATTCGACGGCCACGATCATCGGCACGTCCTCGGCGTACCCGTGCTGAACGACACCTTGGGATGGGCGGTGTGCCTGCTGATCGACGCACGGCGCTATGGCGATCACGTACTGATCGTCGGTGAGGTCGCGGCCGTGGACAGCGCCGAGGGACAGCCCCTGATCTGGCACGACCGGAGTTTCGGCCGCCTGCACGACCGACGCCGCATCCATTCGATCGCCGATACGCACGACGAAATGTGGGTCAACGGAACATGACAGCGACACCAGCTCGCCCCGCCGCGACGTCGCCGGAGGACGCGTTGGCCGCGGTCCGCGCCTACGGTCGGCACTCCTCCAGCTTTCTGGCACTCAACAGCGGCAACGAGTACTTCACCGTCGACGGCTCGCCCGGGATGATCGTGTACCGCCCGTTCGGCCGCGACTATTGGGTGCAGTTCACCGGCCCCATAGCCCCGGTCGAGGAGTGCGCCCGGCTGCAACGGTCCTTCACCGACGCGGCGGCGCGCCGACGACGGCGCGTCATCGCCGTGCAGCTGCTGCGGCCGGATGCCGAACAGGCCGCGCGGGAAGGATATTCGGTGAATCAGTTCGGCTGCTCGTACAGCATCGATCTGTCCGGATTCGGGCTGGGCGGCGGACGATTCCACAAGACCCGCGGCATGGTGAACCGCTCACGACGCGAGGGCGTCACCGTCACCGAGGCCGATCCGCAACGTCTGGCCCGGCCGGAATTCGCCGAACAGCTCGACGCCATCGATGCCACCTGGCTGCGGGACAAGGGCAGGCATGCGAAGGAGCTGCAGTTTCTGATCGGCAAGCGCGGCGACGAACTGCAATCGCACCGCCGATTGTTCGTCGCCGAGCTGGGCGGGCGGCCGATCGCCTACTTCAGCTTCTCTCCCGTCCCGGGCACGCACAGCGGGTGGCTCGCCGACCTGGAACGGCGGCTGCCCGATTCGCCCCCCGGCGTGGTCGAACACATCTTCGCCGAAGCGGCGCAACGGTTTCGGGACGAAGGCGCGAATTGGCTGCATCTGGGCCTCACCCCGTTCGTCGGTCTCGCACCGGAGTATGTGGTCGAGGCCGGGCACAGCGCCTTCGTCGCCTGGGTGATGAACACCATTCGCACCCGCGGCGGCGCACTGTATCCGGCCGAATCGGCCCTGGCGTTCAAGCTCAAATGGCGACCCCAACTCGTCACACCCGAATATCTCGCCGTCCCCCACCGCATCCGCCTGCGAGACGTGTGGTGTCTCGCCCGGGTGACCAACGCTCTGTGAGGATGAGATGTCCCACACCGCAGAACATTTCGCATATCACCACGGCGAGCCGGTATGGCGGACCGAGCAGCCCGCCGCACATCGCGCCCCGCCGACCGGGATCCGCCGCTGCCGCACCGCCGTCGTCGGAGCTGGACTGACCGGGCTGTCGGTCGCGCTGCGACTGGTCGAGCGGGATCCCGGCCACGATGTCGTCGTCCTGGAGGCCGATCGGGTCGGCGGCGGGGCGAGCACTCGGGGCACCGGACTGGTCGGGCCGCGCATAGGACCGCCGCTTCCCCTGGCGCGCAAGCGCTTCGGTGACGATACCGCCCGGGCGCTGTACCTCTGGTCGGAGCGCGCGGTCGACCATGTGCTCGAGGTGTGCGCACGGCATCGCATCGACTGCGGTCTGACGCGGGGCGGGCAATTGATGGTGGCGCGGGACCGGCGCTCGATGACCATGATCGAGCGCGAACTCGCGGCCGCCGCGGCGCTCGGAGTGAACATCGCCGCGGTACCCGCCCATGCCTTGCCGCACCGCCCCGGACGCTACCTCGGCGGTATGCGCTACGGCCCGGCCGCGACCCTCGACCCGGCCGCCCTGACTCGGCAGTTGGCCGCTGCCGCGGAGCGACTCGGCGTCACCATCCACGAGAACAGCGCGGTCCGCCGCATCCACCGCGGCAGCGATACCTGGCTCAGCACCGACGGCGGCGAAATAGTCGCCGACCGTGTGGTTCTCGCCGTGAACGGCACCAGCGGCGGCGCGGCCTTCGGCACGGGTGTGATCGGCCTGCGCGTACAGGCCGCCGCGACCGCGCCGCTCACCGGCGACATCCTGGCCGATCTCGCCCGGCTCGCCCACGAACCCCTGGTCGAGATGGGCACGGTGGCACCGTATTACCGGTTGACCCCCGACAATCGCCTGATCGTCGGCGGCGGCCGGATCCGCCGCGGAGCCGACGGACACGTCCCGCTGGACACGGGTTATCTGCGGACCGCCGTGGATCTGCTGCACCCGGGCCTGCGCGATATCCCCCTGACCCACGCCTGGTCCGGCCCGATCGGCCTGACCCTCGACTCCCTGCCGGTCATCGGCGTACGCCACGACGGCGCGCTGATCGCGGCGGGCTGGCGCGGCCACGGCATCGCGGCGTCGACCTACGGCGGCACCCTGCTCGCCGATCATCTGCACGAAAACACCAGCCGCCCAGGTGATCACGTTTTCCCTATCGCGCGCGGGCGGGCCCGATCGCTGCCGCTGGTCGCGCCGCTGGCGCAGGCGGTGGACGCGTACCTCGCGCTGCTCGGGCGCGCGGAGTCCCGGATGCTCGCCGATCGCCCGGCCGACGAACTTCCCGAAACCACGGCCGCGGTAGTGACCGCAATGACAACAGGAGATGAAACCCCATGAACAACAACAAATCCCGTCGATACGATGTGGCGATTGTCGGAGGCGGCATCGGCGGCTCCATTCTGGCGGCGATCCTCGCCCGCCACGGTGTGCGGGTCGTGCTGTTCGAGGGCGGCGGACATCCCCGATTCGCCATCGGGGAGTCGACGATTCCGGAGACCACCCTGGGCCTTCGCGTGCTCGCCGCCCGCTACGACGTGCCCGAGATCGCGGATATGGCCGCCTACGGCTCGGTACGCCGCAAGATCACGAGTTCCTGTGGCGTCAAACGCAATTTCAGCTTCGTGCATCATCGCGAGGGCGAACCCGTGCGCGGCACAGATTGCGCGCAGTTCCCGGCCCTGAGCGCGCCGCTGGGGCCGGACGTGCACTACTACCGCCAGGACATCGATGCCTGGTCGTATCAGCTCGCGCTGTCCTACGGCGCCGACGGGTACAACCACACCTTCGTCACCGGAGTCGAATTCGACTCCGACGGAGCGACACTCGCGACCGTGGACAAGGGCGAGTTCCGCGTCGACTACGTCGTCGACGCCGGCGGGATGAACAGCCTGCTCGGCAAGCAACTGGAGCTGCGGGTCGACCCGCCCACATATCAGACCCGGACCCGCACGCTGTTCGGTCACTTCGTCGGCGTCCTGCCCTTCGACGAGGTCGCGCCCCCGGCCAGCGAACACAAGATGCCGCAACCACTTTCACAGGGCACACTGCACCATCTGTTCGAGGGCGGCTGGGTCTGGGTGATCCCCTTCGACAACCATCCGCAGTCCACCAATCCGCTGTGCAGCGTCGGCATCTCCCTCGATCTGGACCGGTATCCGGTCAACGAGAACGAATCCCCGGAGGAGGAATTCTGGGCGCATGTGAACCGGTTCCCAACCTTCGCCCGGCAGATGCGCAATGCCAAGGCGGTCCGGCCGGTGGCACGCACGGGCCGGGTGCAATTCCAGTCCCGCAACATTGTGGGCGATCGCTGGTGCCTGCTTCCGCACGCCTCGGACTTCATCGATCCGCTCACCTCGAGCGGCCTGTCGATCACGGCGATGGCCGTGAACGTGCTGGCCGATCGCCTCATCGACGGCGTGCGCACCGGTGATTTCGCACCCGAACGCTTCGAATATCTCGAGACGTGGGTCAAGCGCGGCTTCGAATACTACGACAAGCTGGTCGGATACAGCTTCACCTCGTTCGACAGCTTCGAATTGTTCAATGCCTGGTTCCGGGTGTGGACCATCAACACCCTCTACGGCAGCAACGGTCTGATGGAAGCCCTGTGGGCCTTCGACCGCACCAACAACCCCACGGTGTTCTCCGTGCTCGAGCAGCCGCCCTATCGCGGTATGCAGGGCCAGGACAATCCGCACTGCGCGGAACTGTTCCGCAAGGCCTGCCAGGCCATGCAGGACTACCGCGACAAGGAGATCGAGACCGCCGAGGCGTGCGACCGCATCTACGCCGCGCTGTCCGACAGCGGCCTGGTGCCCTCGACGTGGAAGCAGACCGATTCCACCGAACGGTCGCCCGCGACGGCGTTGACCCTGATCCCGATGGCACAGGTGCTGGCCTGGGGCAAATTCCGCAGCCCCGCCTACGTGCGCGGCCATTACATGCAGCACGGGGTGACCGAGGTGCTGGGCCGCGCGAGCGCCTTCTATCGCGATGAAGTGCGGCACAGCGCGGCGGCGGCGTATTACGCGACCCGTGATCTGGTGGCGGTCCGAAATCGCGACTGGCGCAAGATCGGAGCGAAGATCACCCGCCGGGCCAACCACGGCGGAGGCGATCGATGATCTTCGCCGGGGGTCCGATCACCCCGATCCCGGCGCACGGGATGCTCGTATTCCTGACCCAGCTGCTGGTGCTGCTGGTGTCGGCCCGTGTGCTGGGCGGCGCGGCCAGCCGACTCGGCATGCCGAATATCGTGGGCGAGTTGCTGGCCGGGGTCCTGCTGGGTCCCTCCGTGCTGGCGCATCTCGCGCCCGGAATATCGCACTGGCTGTTTCCGCCGCAGGTCGAACAGCAGCATCTCATCGACGCGGTCGGTCAACTCGGGGTGCTGCTCCTGGTCGGTCTGGCCGGAATGCAGTTGGACCTGAACCAGTTTCGACAGCGGCTGCCCCGCGCGGCCAAGGTCAGCCTCGCCGGTCTGATCGTCCCGCTGGCGATCGGCGTCGGCATCGGCTACCTCGCCCCGACGCCGCTGCGGCCGGAGAATACGACCCCGGCGGTATTCGCGATGTTCATGGGCATCGCGATCTGTGTGTCGGCGATTCCGGTGATCGCGAAGACGCTGATGGAATTGAAGCTGACCCATCGCGATGTGGGTCAGCTCATTCTCACCGCCGGGATGTTCGACGATGCGGTCGGCTGGTTCCTGCTGTCGCTGGTGTCGGCGATGGCCACGCACGGGCTGCGGACCGCGACCGTGTTGTCGTCACTGGGATATCTGCTGGGAGTGGTCGCCTTCGCGGTGGTCATCGGGCGTCCGCTCGTGCGGCGGGTCATGCGCCGCGTGGACGGGGACGGGGAGCGCGCGAAAGTGATTCCGGCGGTGGTGATCCTGCTGTTCGCCGCCGCGGCGGCCACACAGGCCATGGGTCTGGAAGCCATTTTCGGCGCCTTCCTGTGCGGGGTGCTGATCGGCTCGAGCGGTGTGCGCCTGACCGCGCTCGCCCCGCTGAACAATGTCGTCATGTCGGTGCTCGCCCCGATCTTCTTCGCGACGGCGGGGTTGCGCATGGATCTGTCGGCGCTGCTGACCGTGCCGCTGTTACTGGCGGCGCTGGGAGTGGTGACGATGGCCGTCGTCGGGAAATTCCTCGGCGCGTATATCGGCGGCGCCTCGAGCGGCCTGAGTCGTCGCGAATCGATCGCGCTCGGAGCGGGTATGAACGCGCGCGGAGTCATCGAGGTCATCATCGCCATGGCAGGGTTGCGGCTCGGTGTCCTGGGCACCGAGGCGTATACCATCCTGATTCTGGTGGCGGTGGTCACCTCGCTCATGGCGCCGCCGATTCTGCGCTGGGCGATGGCGGGTTCGGAGATCACCTCGGAGGAGGCGCGGCGGGCGCAACGGACACTCGCGCTGGCACACGACGAATCCGATTCACCTCCGCTGCCCCAGCGGGAGGCCGGATAGCCCGAAGTCCTTGGCAGGCACGCGAATTCAGCTCGCGGGCCTGTCACGCCCCGCTCAGGCGGTCCGTTGCGCCGAGTAGTAGGCGGCGACCTGTTCGGCCAATCGGGTTCCGGTCTGCTTGCGGGCCGAGTCGATGAACGGGCCGACCGCCTTGGCCATGGCCCGGCCCGCCAATCCGAGGAAGTTCAGGTCGATCGACAGCCCGACCCGGCTGCGCTCCGCGTCCACGGCGGCGAATCGGTAGGTGAATTCGGTGTCCAGGCCACGCACGGACTTCGACCGGATCAGCGTCGGCTCATCCCAATCGACGGCTCGCATCCGACAGCTCAGCGTCACCGGACCCAGTCCGAGGGAACCGTCGAATACCGCGCCGACCCCCTGGTCGAGCTCGGTGACGGGCTCGAATTTCGACAGCCCGTACAGGTAGTGAATCGTATTGCGATAGTCGGCGACGTACCGAAATGCGTAGTCCACGGGTGCGGCACATACTTCTTCGATTTGTATTGTGATCATTTCGCCCTCCGCGACGATCATCGCAACCGACCGCTGAAACGCCGAAGAAACCGCGCGGCTTGCGATTTCACTCGTTTGTCACCGGAGCCGCCGCCGCTCTGATCGCGCGCAGCGGCGCCACGACCGCGATCAGCGCCGCGACCGGTGCGATCACCAGCGCCCAGGGCAGCGTCGGTCCGATCGCACCGGCCAGCGCGGCCGCCGCACCGAACAGCACCGCCCCGCTCAGGCCGGCGCGCACATCCATCGACGAATTCGACTGTGTGCCAGCAAGATAGGCCGTCGCACCGAAACCACCGAGCAGAGCCGATCCGAGACCGGCATGCAGCAGGGCGAGCCCGAGGGCGGCCGCCACCACCGCGACCACCGCCCAGCGGCGGCCGAACAGACCGGCCAGCGCGAGCACCGCGACCACACCCGAACACCCCGCACCGAGCGGGGACGGGTGCGTCGCGACAACCCCGACCATGACAGCGCCCCCGGAAAACGCCGCCGCGCGTAGCCATTTCATCGTCTCACCTCGATACCGGCGATACCCATATTCCGATACATTCCCGCGCGTTCGAACGACCAGAGGCGCCCGACGAGCGGATCGGGGTGGTCGACCATCGACTCCGGCATGACATCGACGACCACCACCCGATGTCCGCGCCTGCCCAATTCGAGCAGCGACAAGGTGAACCCGCTGTCCAGCAGCGCCGAGTACGCGACGACGGTCGCCCCGGCGGGTACGGCGACCGGCGGCGGGACCGTTCCCGAGAATCGTTGCGCCGGAACATTTTCCGGATCGATCAGGACGGCGACGATACCGTGGAACTGCCGACGGCCGCCGCGGACGGGATACCATCCGGCCGGGTCGCCGATATTGATCAGTCCGACTCGATCGCCGGACCGCAGGGCCGACCACGCCAGCTCGGCGGCGCCGCGTACGGCGCGATCCAATGGCTCGAACGCGGATCCGGTCCGATGCAGCGTCGCGTCGAACGCTATGACCACATCGCCGGCGAGCTCGAGCCGTCGTTCGGTCGCGTACAGGCTGCCGCGCCGAGCCGTGGCCCGCCAATTCACCGATCGCGGACCGTCTCCGGAGACGAAGGGCCGAATCCCCGCGAATTCCGAACCCGCGCCGGGGAATCGGGAAGGATGCCCGCCGACCCGCATCCGCACCGAGGCATCCGGCACCGCGGAGGTATCGACGACCACCAGCGGATGAACCGTGAGTCGGACGGGACGGTGGCGCGACTTGACGACGGCGAGGCCGCCGCGGGTCACCGCCGCGATCTCGATCGGAATCGAATACCGCCCCCATCGCTCGGCGGTGACGGCGATCGTCATCGATGTGGCTGTGCGCGTGTGTGTTTCGATGGACAGTCCCGCCACGGGCGGGATATGCGCACCGAATTCCGACGCCGCGATATCGATGACGATCTCCGCCTCGACGCGCTCGGATTCGAAGCAGGTCAGCGCGGCGGACTCCTCGTCGGCCGTCCCGACCCGGATGGCCACCGCCGGAACACCCCAGCCCACCGACACCCATCCGATCATCGGTGCGGCGAAAATCATCAGTTCCGGACTGCCCAGCGCGAGTGCCAGCACCGCGACGAGTCCCGCGCAGAGGGTCAGCGAGACCGCCAGCGGGGTGGGGTGGTACCAGGAGTCCGTCACATCCGTTCCATCCGATCGATGATCCGGACGAAGGTCGCGCGCCCGGGTCCCGGCTGATCCCACGCGCTCACCGCGACCGCGGACGGATCCACCCACACCCACAGGTCCGGCCCCAGCGCGATCGATCCCAGCTCGCTCAGCTCAGCGGGCCCGATCGCCGCGCGATATCCGATCGACAGCTGGAATTCCTGTGCCAGCACGGGCCGAATGTGCCGATCCCACTCCCCCCGCGAGCCGTCGATGTGGCGCAGCAGCGCCACACTGCGCGTCCGCCAGCGCGAAACCGCCTCTTCCCATTGCGATTGCGCCGCGGGCTCGATATGGGTGAATCGGCCGGTATCGGTCGACAGCCCGCAGACCACCAGCACGATCGCGGCGAGGACCACACCCGCGGCGATGCCGAGCACGCGGCGATCCACGAGCAGGCTCACACCCTCCACGACGCCCGCGAGTATCAGCGCACCGATCAGCACCCGATCGAATCTCATCGACATCGCCCCTCCGCCAGCCCGTTCAGGACCGCCCGCAACAGCAGGATCGCCTCATCCCGGTGCCGCACGGTCATCGGATGGGCGCTGAATCGCGCCTCGGCGAACAATGCGACCAGCCGGGTGGCGGTGTCCTCGTCCACGACACCGACCGCGACCGCGCGCGCGAGCACCTCCGAGGCCGTATCGGAGGCATTCGGCAACAGTCCGGGTACGGTCGCGAACTCCCGTTCCATGGCCCGATAGCACGCGATGACGAGGCCGCGCGGATTCTGTTGCGGGTCTTCGGTTTCGGCGATCGCGCGCATGGCCGCACGAGCTACCGCGGCGTGAAGTGCGGCCTGCTCGTCGGAGGGCTGTTCGGTCGACCGACCGCGGGACGAGCGAACGGCGACGGCGCCGAGTGCGGTCACGGCGGCCAGCAGGGTCACCCCGGCAGCCGCGCCGATGATGCGAAAGTCTTTGTCGCTCATGGTCTCCGGGGTGTGTCCGGTGGTGGGTATCGGTCGGCTCCGGCGCTCGTCTTCTTCGGAACGAACGGACTGCCGAGTCCGATCATCCCGGTCGGGGTGGGGAATCCAGTGCGCGACGGCCCCGCCCGCCGCGGTGAGTCCGATCAGCGACACCGCGGCGAGGATCACGTATCGCCCGGGTATCCGGCGCATCGCGACGCGACGACGCGGCCCCGCATCGACCGCCACCCGGGTTCGGCGAGCGAACGACAGGACCGACGTGCCGATGACGAAGACGGCAACCGCCGCCAGTATCGCCAGCGGCAGCACGGCGGGCTTTTCCGCCCGCGCGGATTCGTCCGGGCCGGAACCCTCCGGCAGATAGCCGCCCAGCGCGACCACGGCGACGACGACGGCCGCGAGAACGAAGGCCGAGCGAACGGCCGCACGGCCCTCCCCGGAATTCGCCCTCTCATCCGGCAATCTCGTCGACCTCCCACATATCGCGCGCCGAGCGCTCGGTGCGGGGGGCCGGGATTCGGCCGATCACTTCCTCGACGATGTTCTCCCCCCTCACCTTGCGCACCCAGGTCTCGGGCCGCAGCGTGATCCGGTGCGCCAGTGCCGAAGTGGCGAGTTCCTTGACGTCCTCGGGCATGACGAAATCCCGGCCCTGCAGTAGCGCGTGCGCGCGCGACAGCTGCAGCAGATCCAGCTCGCCCCGGGGGCTCGCGCCGACCTCGACCTGAGGATGGCCGCGGGTTGCCCGGACCAGCGCCACGATGTATTCGAGGATGTCGTCGTGGGCGGCCACCGCGTCGACCGCGGACCGAATCCGCAGCAGCTGATCGGCATCGAGTACGCGGCGCACCAGCGGGCCGCCGCTGCCGCCGTCCATCCGCCGCCGCAGCAGCATCTTCTCCTCGGCCGCACTGAGGTAACCCAGCCGCACGCGAATCGCGAAGCGATCCAGTTGCGCCTCCGGCAGCGCGTAGGTGCCCTCGTGCTCGATCGGATTCTCGGTGGCGAGTACGACGAACGGCGCGGGCAGCGTGCGCGTGACGCCGTCGACGCTGACCTGCCCCTCTGCCATGGCCTCGAGCAGGGCCGATTGGGTCTTGGGCGACGTGCGGTTGATCTCGTCGGCGATCAGCAGATTCGTCACGATCGGGCCCGGTCGGTACTCGAACGCACCTGTCCCCATGTGATAGATCGACGAGCCGACCAGATCCGCGGGCAGCAGATCGGGAGTGAACTGCACCCGGGTGGACTCCAGCCCCAGCACGGCCGCGAACGATCTCGCGATGAGGGTTTTGCCCAGACCCGGCAGATCGTCGACGAGCACATGGCCGCCGGACAGTATGGCGGCCATTATCATTCGCACGGCCTGCGGCTTCCCGACCACCACGCGGTTCATCTCGCCCAGCACCCGCCGGGCGAGGTCCCCGTACCACGTCATGTCGTCGACGTTCACGCGATCGCTCCCTATCCGGAGATCCGGGCCGCGCCCACCACGGTTCCCCAGAAGCTCAGCGACATCAGGAGATTCGCGATCACCGTCACGATGATCGACATCCTGATCGCCCGGCCCGCGGCGACCCCGACGCCCTCCGGCCCGCCCGTGGCGAAGAATCCGTAGTAGCACTGGATGAATACCGACAACACGACCAGCACGACCACCTTGACGACCGAATAGAACAGATCGGTCGAGAGCAGGAAGGTCTCGAAGTAGTGCTGATAGGTACCGTGCGTGACATCACCGACCACGGTGGTCGTCAGCTCGGTCGAAATATACGAAACCGACAGCGCCGCAAGATAAAGCGGCACCGCGACCAGGGCCACGGCGATGATGCGGGTGGTCACCAGGTAGCGCATCGGCCGGATGGCGATGGATTCGAGCGCATCGATCTCCTCGGAGATGCGCATCGCGCCCAGTTGCGCGGTGAACCGGCAGCCCGCCTGGACGATGAAGGCCTGTGAGGCCAGCAGCGGGGCGATCTCGCGGGTGCCCCCGAGCGCCGAAATGGCCCCGGTCACCTGGCCGAGTCCGAGCAGATCCAGATTGCCGAACGCCTCGATGCCGACCGTGATGCCGCCGAACGCGCACATCACGATCATCACGCCGATCGTGCCGCCGCCAGCCACCAAAGTGCCGTTGCCCCAGGTGACATCGGAGACCAACCGCCACACCTCGCGCGAATAGTGCCGCAGCGTCGCGGGAATCGCCAGCAGGGACTGGATCAGGAAGTAGACGAGATGCCCGACGCGGGCGAGGCCACGGGCGGGAGCGGCGGCAATCCGCTTGGGCCGCAACAATGCCGGTGTATAGGTAGCAGCCATGGGTCACATCACCTGGTTCGGAACGACGGTGTTGTAGATCTGTGAGACGAGCACGTTCGCACCCAGCAGCACCAGGGCGGACTGCACCACGGCCGCGTTCACCGCATTGGCCACGCCCGCGGGCCCGCCGCGGGCGTGCAATCCGTGGTACCCGGCGATGATCGCGGTGAAGTATCCGAACAGCGCGGATTTGAACAGGGCCAGCAACAGATCGTTGGAACTCGCGAAGCCGACGAAGGCCCCCAGGAACGATCCCGCGGTACCGTGCTGCACGTAGACGAAGAAGCCGTAGGTGGCCGCGAAACCGACGAAAACCACGAAACCGCAGAGCATTACGCTCACCAGAGTCGCGGCCACCAGCCGAGGGCCGACCAATCGCTGTAGCGGATCGACCGCCATGGTGTGCATGGCGTCGATCTCCTCGCGTATCGTCCGCGATCCGAGATCGGCGCAGATCGCCGAACCCACCGCACCGGCGATCATGATCGAGGTGACCAGCGGCGCACCCTGTTTCACCACTCCGATACTCACCGCGGCCCCGACGAACGAATCGGCGCCCACCTGCCGGATCACCATGCTGACCTGCAGCGAGACCACGACGCCGATCGGGACCGCCACGATCATCGTGGGAATCGCCGACACACTGGACATGAACGCGCACTGCCGCACGAACTCCCGCCAGTTGAATCGCCCCCGCAAGATCGCGAGGACGACACCGACGGTCAGCTCACGCGCCATCGCCAACTGCCGGCCGAGCGTATCGACCGAACGCCTGGGGTGGTCGTCCCAGAACTGCCTGACAACCGACCGACTCTGCATACTCACGACCGATCACCTACCTGGAGTCTTATACCGACCACAAGTATGTGAGTAGCCGCACAGTTTGTCCAGAGGTGAATATCAGCGCCGTGTAGGAAGCCAGGTGCGGCTACTTCAGGAGTTCGATCACGGGAGCGAAGTTCTCCAGATCCCCCAATCACTTATAGGGCGGATACGATGCCGCACGCGCGACCATGCGGACCGCGCGGTACCCCCGCCGCATACAGTGATCACGTGGCCCAGCCCGTAACAGCGGTTCCCCGACCCGGTGTCGTGGCCGGGATCCTCGCCGAGGTCTATCGACTCTGCCGGGCGGAAATGTCCGGTGAGCTGGCCGATTACATCCCCGAACTCGCCGCGGTGCAACCGGATTCGTTCGCGCTGTGCCTGGCGACCGCCGACGGCAGGATCTACGGGACCGGCGACGACACCACCGCGTTCACCATCCAGTCGATCTCCAAACCGTTCACCTACGCCCTGGCGCTGGCCGACCGCGGCCCGGCCGCCGTGGCCGCGCGTATCGATGTGGAACCCTCCGGCGAGCCGTTCAACGAGATCAGTCTGGACCCGATCACCGAACGCCCGCGCAATCCCATGATCAACGCCGGGGCCATCACCGCGGCCGCCCTGATCGACGGCCGCGACCCGGCCGACCGATTCGCCCGCATCCTGCGCTGCTACTCCCGCTTCGCCGGACGCGATCTCACAATGAACGAGGCCGTCTACGCCTCCGAGGCGCGCACCGGATATCGCAATCGGGCCATCGGGTACATGCTGCGCTCGTTCGGCATCATCGACTCCGATCCGGACGAGGCCGTCGACCGCTACTTCCGCCAGTGTTCGGTCGATGTCACCTGCCGCGATCTCGCGGTCATGGCCGCCACGCTGGCCAACAACGGCGTGAACCCGCTCACCCGCGACCGCGCGCTCTCGGCCCCGCTGACCGAACAGGTGCTCAGCGTGATGACCACCTGCGGGATGTACAACGCCGCGGGCGACTGGGTCAGCACGGTCGGCCTCCCGGCGAAAAGCGGTGTCGGCGGCGGCATTCTGGCGGTACTGCCCGGCCAGATCGGCATCGCCGTCTACTCCCCGCGCCTGGACGCGCACGGCAACAGCGTGCGCGGCGTGGCCGCCTGCCGCGAACTGTCCCAGCGGCTCGAACTGCACTTCCTGCACGTCAGTCGGTCCGCCCAGACCGCGATCCGCTCGGAGTACACCGTCGCCGAGATCCCGTCGCGGCTGCGCCGCAATACCGACGAGATCGCGGTGCTGACCGAGTACGGACATCGGGCCCGCGTCTACGAACTGCACGGCGATCTGCTGTTCGCGGGCGCGGAACGGGCCGTGCGGATCATCGAGGAGCAGGCGGGCGAACTCGACGCGCTGGTGGTGGACCTGCACCGGGTCGGCGAGGTGAGCGCGATCGCCGTGCGCATGATCGACGGCCTGGAGGCCGAATTGGCCGCCACCGGTTGTCAGGTGGCCATCGTCGATCCCGAAGCCAAACTCGGACATACGGTCTCGAGCCTGGATCCCGCCGATCCGCGCGGGCGGGTGTTCGTCGATCGCGACAGCGCGACCGAATGGTGCGAGAACATCGTGCTGGACCGGTACCGTCCCGCCGACACGACCGCGTGCACCTCGCTGACCGTCGAGGACCATCCCGCCCTGGCCGCCCTCGAACCCGACGAATGTTCCCGGTTGGCAAAGGAATTCGAGGTCCACACCATCGCCAGGGGAGAAATCGTCGCCGAACGCGGCGCTCCGCGATCGGGCCTCTACCTGATCCTCGAGGGCCGGGTCCGCATCGGCTTCGACGGTGCCGACGGACGCAATCACCGCCTGGTGACGCTGTCGGCGGGCATGTCCTTCGGCGAGATCCCCATGCTCATCGGCGAGCCGTTCGCCAACGAGGTCCGCGCCGAGACCCGGCTGCGGGTCGCGGTCCTGAGCCCGACCCGATTCGATCAGCTCACCGAGCAGGCGACCCATCTGAAACTGGCCCTGCTGGAACGGCTCGCGGCCAATGCCTACGCCCAGATGGACGCCGCCGTGCGCGGCGGAGACTTCTGACCGCGAGCCGCCACCGCTCAGCCTGCGGGCGTCACGGCCACGTACATGCGCGCCGCGCCGTACACCTTGTGATTGCCCTCCTCGGTGGTGACGATATCGAATACATAGATGTCGCCGGGCTTTTCGTTTTCGGCGGCATCGACGGTGATGGTGAGCCACCGCTGCTCGCCCGGCTTCAGGTAGACCCCGACCTCGTGGCTCGGATCGCCGTTGTCGTCGATGCTGACGTTCTCCAGCGGATCCGGCGGGCAGTGGTGATGATTCAGCCCGGCCGCGGCGGCGGCCCGCACCAGCTCCGGCGATCCCTGCGCCACGGCGGCCGGACGCAGCGCGACCTCCGCCTCCAGCGGGCAGCGGTCGGTGGCCGGGACCTCGACGAGGACCTTGCGAACCAGCTTGGCCCCCAGCGGTTTCGGTGTGATCATGATGTTGCGCTGGGCATGGTGGGTGTTGTCGAGCATATCCAGGCGGGTGGTGACCGGCCGGGCGAGCAGCTGCTTGCCATCGGCGGGATAGGTGTCGCCCTCGCCCTCGGCGGTCACGTGGATCACGCCACCGCCGCCGCCGATGGGGTCGCCGCCCTCGGAGTAGACGTTCACGCCGATGCAGACATGCCCGTTGTTGTACTTCTGGATATTGCCCTCCTGCGGCACCCAGAATCCGCTGCTGGCCACCACGAGCTGCCCGTTGGGCGGCACGACGCCGTCGTTGTAACCGCTGAACGCGCTGTCGCCGTTGTTGTCCGGATCCGGCGGCGATTCGATCTGACTGACCGGCCCGATGGAACCGGCGGCGAAATTCGACACCCAGCCCTCCATCGAAATGCCCTTCAGTGGCATCGGGACATCGTGCGGCTCCGTCGAGAAATCACCCCGGTTGAGCACCCGGACCAACAGGTAGTAGGCCGTGCCGAGGAATACCTTTCCGTCCCAGGGCGGCACGGTCGGATCGTCCCAGTATTCGGGCTTCAGGAAGGCCGCCTTCTGATCCTTGGTCACCAGGCGGATATTCGGGCTGGTCCAGATCACGGTCGGCTGGGGCAACGGACGCCCGATGCCCTGATCACCCGCGATATAGGGGACGACCAGTCGCCCATGGGGATTGAGATTCGGCATTACTGTTTCCTTTTCTTCGATATCGGATCGACTAATTGGTCACGCAGACGATCTGGAAGCCGTAGATGGCGACCGTGTCGTTCTGATCACCGCTGTCCAGCCGCGCCGAGATGAAATAGGTGTACTTCGGGTCCAGACCCTCGGTCCCCGCGTTGGGCGGCAGCGTCTGATCGAGCGTCTGGCCCGGAGTGGTCTTCTGCGCCACGATCTTCGCCACCGTCGACTGATACGACGTGGTCATTTCCTGACGCCACAATTCGAGCCGCAGGGTGCCGTTGCCGGTATTGGCGGCCAGTGCGCGGAAGGATTTGATCGTGCCGGTCCCCGGCAGCGCTACCGGCTGGATACCGGCCGCATCGCCCTTCGTGGCGCCCTTGCTGGCGGTGCCCAGTGCATGCGTCCATCCATTGGTGCCCGCCTGGGTCAGATTCGGCACCAGATTGAGCGTCACCTGCCGGGGCAGGCCCGAGGCGACGGTATTGAACGCGGCGCTGATGTTGTCGAGATCGACCTCCAGCGCCTGGAATCGGACGTTGAATCCGTTGTCACCGCCCGCGGTGACCCGGTCGACCGCGTCGACCCATTTCTTGTGGCTGAAGGTGCGGGTGAAAAGGCCCATGGGTCAGTCCTTTCGGAGGGGACGCGCGAGCTGCTGCCCGCGCAATCGGTAGGTGGGATAGGTGTAGGCCGGGAAGGCCGTCAGATCGCCGGTCTGCAGTTCGGGCACGCGCGCGCGAATCTCGCCGGTCTGGAATTCCACCCCGATCGGGTGTAATTCGTTGAGCACGTTCATCAGTCGCTCGTATTGATCGCGGCGGATGCGGATCTTCTGCCCGGCCCGCTCGAGGTCGAGCAATTCCTGAATCAATCCGACCCGGACGACATAGGGCGCGTTGGCCGTTGCCGGGGCACGCACCCGCACCTGTACGGTCCCGGCCAGTCTGGCGGTGAGCTCGGCGAGCTCACCGGTCGATCCGTCCAGGGCGGCGACGGCCTCGTCGGCGTTCACCTGCGACCACACCAGCCGCCGCCCACCGGCCGGAGCCAGCGGCCATACCGCGGTGATCGGCAGGGTCGGACCGGATCTGGTGGGACCGGCCACGGTCACGACCGCATCGCCGCGACTGTTGCCCAGATCGCCGCTCAGCACGGCGAGGACCGGGCCGCCGAATGGCATCAGCGCCACCGGAATTCCGGGCGGTGTACTGGTGGCGACCTCGAAACTGTTGCTGCCCAGCACCTTCAGGCGGGTGATTCGATTGGAGATCGACTCCCCGATGTACACATACCCCCCGCCCTCGTCCACGCGCACCCGATTCGGATAGGGACCGAGTCCTGAATAGGTCGATGCAAGCGCGCGAGTGCCCGCGTCGAATACCCACAGCGTCTTCGGACCGGTCACGCAGATGACGGTGCTGCTCGCGGAGATGGCCATCGGAACATCGGGCAGCGTCACCGCGGAAGTCCAAGCGCCCGAGGCGATATCGACGCCGCGCAGCGTCTTGTCGTCACAGGCGACCCACGCGACGGCACCGGCGGCATCCAGCGCCAACGCCCGGCCCGACGCCGAATTCGGTATCACCCACTGCTTCACCAGCGCCAGGGTGTTGGCGTCGACGGTCGTCACCCACCCCGGCGTGAGCACCACCAGCAGCGGCTTGGTCGGATGACCCGCGATCGCCACCGGCGCCGACGGCAGAAAGGTGCGCGGGGTGTTGGCCACCACCGCGCGATCGTCCACCGAGATCGCGGTGATCGAGAGGAAGCCTGCACTGGCGGTGTAGACGCGCTTGCCATCCGGACTCGCCGCGATGCCGACCGGCAACGGATCCACCGCGATGCCGTCGCGCAGCAGCGCGCCGGTGGTCGAATCGAGCAGCGACACCGCCGAGGAGCCCTGATTCACCACGCCCACGGTCGTGCCCGCGAGCACCCCGCCGACCGGATTGTCGTGGCGCAGCATTGCAATCGGTGTGACGGACCCCTCTTCGACGTATTTCGGACCGTCGAGCGCGATATTGCGCCGCCCGTGATGAGCGATTCGCACGGTCGTGCCGGTATTGCGCACATAATCGAATCCGACACTCTGCGCGATCGCCGCGATACTCGCCGGGCTGAGCCCGCGAGCGCCACCGTCGAGGGTGAATGCCCGACCAACACCGTCGAGTCCGGCCCCGCCCGGCGTCCAGCCGGACACCAGGCGAATCGGTTCGACAGTGTTCGGTGCGACCCGGGGCATCCGGGCGAGAATCGCCAGCAGACGTCCGAGGCGGGTGGCGACCGGCCCCTGGAAGCGATTCGAGCCGGGCACCGCGACCGTCAGCACCGGATCCGAGACCGCGACAAGGTAATCCGGCGAGTAGGCACTGTCGTCCGGTGTGCCCGCGACGGATTCGGACACACCGTAGGCGCCGTCGGAGCCGATCGAGATGCCCGCCTCGACACCGCTGGTTCCGATGGTGAACCGCCGCATCGCGCTGTAGCTCGAACCGCCCAGACGCACTTCGACTTTCACGGTGACCTCACCGGGGGCCGAAGCGGTGAGCTGAGCGGTGTTCGCGACCGGATCGATGGCCAGCCGCGCCCGCCCCGGTCCTGCCTGCAGCACGGTCCAGCGCACCTCCGCCTCCCTGGGCGGAACGGGGGCCAGCGACAGCGGATACGTCCGATTCGACGCCGTGTCCTTGTCGTACCACTCACCGGTGGGCCCGATGATCTGCAGCGCCGAGGTGTCGGCCATCGCGGCGTAGATCTCGCCGGTGTCGGCGCGATGGCGCACCCAGGAGAATCCGGCGCGATGCACGAGCGCGGCCACCCGGGCGCGAACGGCCGCCGGGCACCGGAAGACCACGGCCCGCCCGACCGCGCGCAGATCACCGGCGTTGGGATCGAACGCGCCGATGTGCAGGTCGGGGAAATACACGCCGCCGTCGTCGAGCAGCAATTGAATCAGCGTGTCGAGCGGAGCGCGCAGCGGCTGGCGGATGCGTCCGGCGTCGTCCATGGTGATCAGCACCGACGGCTGATAGGTGACCAGCCAGCGGGCATCGAAACGGTCGTCGGCGACGGTGCCGCAGACCTGGGCCTGGGAGCTGGTCCGGCGGCCCCGCGCATCGATGGACTCCCCGGGGCCGAGGCTCCTCGGGCGAATCGTCATGGTGTGCAGGCCGATCGGCGAGCGATCGAACGCATCCGACACCGCGATCGGACGCGAATACCCGTTGATCCGGCCCACGACCTCGTTCAGCCGGTCGGTGATATTGGCGGGTGTCGGGAGATTCCAGCGCTGGAATACGGCCAGCCGCCGCCGGTAGTTCGCATCGTCCTCGCCGAGTACGGGCGCGAACGAGGTCAGCGCGCGCCGCGAGATCCGGACCTCGTCGATCGTGCCGGAGAACGGCCCGCTGAAATTCGCCGCGCCGGAGTAGCCGATGCACAGCTGCGCGGTATTGGTCAGCGCGCCGAGATTCGCCGCGGCCGTGGCGCGCAGCACGCCGTCGACGTACAGCCGCGCCACCCGCCGATCCCGATCCAGGACTGCGGCGAGGTGGTGGAAGCGGTCCACGTCGAGGGAGACATCGGCGTAGAGCGAGAGCCGACCCGTGCTCGTACCGTCCGACAGCAGCAGCAGCACATTGCGTTCCAGCCCGCGGAAGGTCCCGATGTGCAGACTCCACCCGGGGGTCGCCGGATCGAGATCGGCATGTTTGGACAGCACCGCCCCGGTTCCCACACCCGCCGCCGGGCGTACGAAACATTCGGCGGTGAAGCCCATTTTGTCCGGCACCGCGAAGTCGCTGTGATCATCGACCCGGATATCGCCCGTGCCGTCGAAGCGCATCCCGGCCCCGAACCGGCCGTCGACGCCGGTGACCACCGACGCCGCGCGTCGTCCGGGATGTCCCGCGCCGGTGTAGAGGGCCGTCGAGTCGACGACCGCGGTACTCGTGGCGTCGTCCTGTAGGTGATACAGCGCGATCGTGTCGTCGGAGAAGCCGTAGGGCAGTGGGGGAAATCGCGGGATGCTCAGATCGGAACCGATCAGATCCAGTGACAGCCCGCTGGCCGAGGCCACCGCGCTCTGATGTCGCACCCGACCCAACTGGGACGCGATCACATCGCGGTCGCCGCCGAGCACCCACAGCAGCGCGGCGAGATCGCCGAGCAGGGCGGTGAATCCGAAGGTGTACTGCACCGCGGGTGTGGTCTGGCTCGACGGCCCCGCCACGGTCGCGGATTTCAGCACCGCCGTGGCGGCGTCGACGCCCAGCGGGACGATCAGCGACGAGCCCTCCGGCGTACCCGCCGGAATCGCCATGGTCACAACGGTTTTCGTGGAGCCGGGCGCGGTGTAGGCGATCTGCAGCGACAGATCGTCGACCACGGGCCGCAGGATCCGCACGATGTAGCGGATCCGCGGATCGGTGCCGTACCGGGCCCGATGCTCGGCGAAATCGTAGGGCAGGAACGGCGCGGAGGATTGCCCCTCGCCACTGGCGAAGCGCAGGTCCAGGCGATCGGCCCCGGCCGCGAACGGTGGGGTGAGGGTGCCCGCCATCCGATCCAGCGCGGCCGGATACAGGTCGATGTCGCTCATCTGCTCACCACCTGCATATCGATCAGGCCGCTGTCCTGCCGGAACAGCGCGATCTCGGTCGGCGCGAGCGCGAGACTCTCCCCCACCGCGGCCTCGATCGGATCGATGCCGAACAGCTCACCGCCGAATGTGATTCGGCCCAGTGCGGGCGGGAATCGGCGCAGCCGTAGATCTTTGACGTCCACGACGCCCGGCTGTTCGGCCAGCACGCACATCACCTGCGAATACAGCACATCCGCGCCCAGCCGCAGCACACCCAGACTCTGCGACAGGCGATCCAGCAGTGCGGCGCGCAGCGAGTTGGCGTCCTGGCCGCGCTCGATCACGACCGTGGCCCGCAAGCCGATCTCGATGTGGTTGGCCTCGATGATGTTGGGATGGATGCCCACCGGGCGCACCCGATCGACCTCGGCCTTCACCTGCTCGTAGATCCCGGTCACGGAACCGGTTGTGCGCCAAGGGCGGGCGAATTCGTGCGCCACGACGACATCGAAGAAATAGGGCTCGCCGAACTCGCGCTCACCGCTGAAGGCGCGCTCGTTGAAGGCGAACTGACCGAAAAAGCTCTGCGTGACATCCACGCCGCCGAGCGAATCCGACAGCAGCACATCGAGAACGCCGCGCACACCGAGCGCCGCCGCGCGCACGCTCTGCAAAGTCCACATATCGCGCGGGAAGCCGAGTTGGCGGGCTCGGTAGGAGGTGTCGGTCTCCTGCTTCTCACCACCGGTGAAGGCGGCCGGATTGACCGCGGCGATGGTGATGGTGTCGGGGTAGTTCAGTTGCACCCGAAGGTAATCGGGATCCACCTGCGCCAGGGTGTTCGGGGCGATATCGCCCTCCCACCCCGCCACGAAGGCGCGCACCAGCACGGTCGCCTTCGGCGCCTGAGCGGTCAGGCGCACCGCGGCCGTGGTGTAGTAGGCATTCACCGGCGAGGACTGATCCAGTACCACCGTGCCCGCGGGCAGCGTATACGTCCGCCCCGCAACGGCATTCGCGATCGTCAGCTCGGCCTGGCCCTCGGAGAACAGATAGTTGCGCGACAGCCCGATGTCCTGTCCGAGCAGATCCAGATCCGCGCCGGAGGCGGTGGAGGCGAACTGGCTGTAGTACACGTCCTCGAGGCGCTGCCACAGCATGGCGTCCTCGTCACAGGTCGCCTGCAGCAGTTTCGTCAGCACGCTGGTGCCGGACAGATCGATATCGGGCCCGAACGCGTCCAGGGCGCGCTGTCGCGCCGAGGCCAGTATCTCGGTCAAACCCTTGAGGACGAAACCGTCCTCGGTCACGCCGTATTGCGTCATGCCGGTGCTCCTACGGTGGTCGTCAGCACGGCCGGGACGCCGTCGCTGGTGATGATCGACACCACGACCTGCCACACCCGGTGGCGCGGGTCGATCCCCGGATCGCTGACCTGGATGTCGCGGATCTCCTGTACCCGCGAGTCGCCGGACAGGGTGCGAACGATGTTCAGGCGCAGCAGATCCCGCATCTCGTGCGCGCTCACCGGGGTGGTGAACACGGATTCGTAGTCCAGTCCGTAGCGGATGTCGTAGCGGTCCCCGCCCAGCGGGGTCAGCAGCCGGATCTGCAGGTCCTGCGCCAGATTGGGAAGTCCGGAACGGGTGGCGATCGCTCCGTTCTCGATGACGAGATCGCCCTTCTCCAGCCGGATTCCGGTGTTGTTCGGTGTATTCATGGTCGCTCTCACTTCGCGTCGAGAATCGTCTGGCCGGGATCGGTGACGGTGAGCTTGCCGCTCGTACCCGACCCGAGGGTCACCGCGACGGCACTGCTCAGCACGACCGCTTTGCCCCCGACCCTGAGCACGGTGGACAGGCCCGCGGTGATCGGCCCGAGCTTCTTGCACGGGCCCGGAGACGGTGCGGCACAGTCGAATACGGCGGTGGTGAAATCCGATTCGACCAGCACGGGTTGACCTGCCACCTTCAGCACCGTGCTGCCGGTGACGTGAATGGGCGCATGTGAGCACGTCATCACCGCGCCGACGACGAGTACCTGTGCCATCACCCCACCTCCACCGAGGAGGCGGCGAGTTTGACGGTGTCGGCGGTCATGGTGATCGTGCCGCCGCTCAGCGCGATCGAGGCCTGCCCGTTGCCGAGGGTCACATCCTTGCCGTCGGTGGTGACCGAGACCGAGCCGTCCTCGGCGATGGTCACCGTGGTTCCCCTGGCGTGCTTGATGATCAGCGTCTCACCGGCCGGGGGCGTCGGTCGCGCACCGACCTCGGGCAGCGTGTCCGTGCCGACCTCGATGCCGAGGCCGACCGCCTGCAACACCCGGTGGCCGGTGGCGTCGGTCAGATCGTTCACGCCCTTGCCCGCGGGCCGCCCATCGGAGACGCCGGTCGGCAGGCACAGCCAGTAGTCGCCCGGCTCGTTGGCGGGCGGGCGGTGATCGGCGTGGCGCGACCAGAGGAATCCGCCCGCGACCGCGTCGCTGACCTCACCGCCGTTGTGCAGCAGCAGCGCCCGCATGCCCGGATACACCGGCACCATCAATCCCGTTCGATCCCAGGCGAATACGGAAGCCATCGGCTTGTCGTGCAGCACCAGCCGGTTGTCCACGGGATCGTCGACGCTCGAGGCCGCGCGTCGCTGACCGTAGTTCAGGGTGGCGCGGTGACCGCCGTTGTCGCCCGCGCCCGCCCTGTTGTAGGTGGCGACGTCCCCGATGTCCACGGTCGGATGGTCGGCGAGCAGGGAGCGGGTCATGGACTGGAAGTCGTCGGCGACCGCGTGCGCGCCGTCCACGGCGTTGGGCCGATGCGCCGCGTCGACGTCGAGCAGCGTGACCTCGCAGGTGTATCCGCTGCGCAGGCTGAACCGATGCTGCACCGATTCGATGCGCAGATCATGGGACTCGTTGTCCTCCAGCAGGACCCGAGCGCCGATCTGCAATATCGGATCGCCGAGTACGCTCAGCTCGTAGCGGGTGGTGGTACCCGACGCGGCCTGCAGATCCGGAGATCCGCTGTCCCAGCGGCGTTTTCCGATGATGTTCTCCGCCGCGGTGAACCGCGCGCCCGGCAGCGGATCTCCGAGCGTGCCGAGCACCGCCCTCCCGGCCCGCACCGCCAGTGGCACGCCCGCCCGGGTCGCCAGATCGCCCAGGGCGCTGAGCGCGGTGCCCGCGGCGATGGTCAGATCGCGATCGGATCCGGTGACGCCCTGGCGGCCGATGGTCACCCTCGTCCGGCGTTCGAGATCGGCCAGAATCTCCTCGAAGGTCGACTCCCCCGGTTTGTGATACGGATAGTCCTGCCGTCGCAGCAGATATCCCGCCCGCTCGAGCCCCTTGATCCGGGTCAGCAGGCTCCCGTCGGCGGCGACCTCGTTGCGGGTCTCGGTGATCGCGCCCAGCATGACCGTCGCCCGCCGGGTCGAGGGCTGATCGAAGTAGCCGAGCTGGATCTCCACCAGAATCGGTGTGTCCGAACCGGATCGGGTGCGGGTGCGTTCGGCCAGATCCTTCGCCTCGTCCAGTGGCAGATCCCACAGGGTGATGTCGAAGGTGGAGGGATGCGGGCCCAGGGTCGCCTTGGTCTCGACCGCGGCGTCCACCAGAACCCCGCCGCCCAGCAGATCGTTGGAGGCCCGCAGGAACGGTGTCGCGTCGGGGTCGGTGCGGAATCGAAGCTGGTACCAGATCACGAAGCCCATCGCAGCGCCACCCCTCCCACCACGGACGAGCCGTACGCGCCGGACCCGTTGATATTGCGCGGATCCACCGACAGATCGGTGAACAGCAGCGCCAGCTCCTGAGCCTCATATTCCAGATCCGGAACGACCTTGCGCCGGAACAGGACTCGGGTTCCGGTGGTCTCCTCGGCCGACACCTCCAGCGCCAGGAACGCGCCCGGGCACGGCAGCCGCAACGGCGTCGTCGCGCGCAGCAGCTCCTCGTCGGTGACGTTCACATGCGCCGACAGCACATAGATGCGCTGGCCCAGCGAGATCCGCAGCGCCTGCGGGAAACCCTGATCGGCGTCGATCGGGATGCGTAGATATGGATGATGCGGTGTCGTGGTCATCGGGCGGGCCTCACGAAGTGGTCGACGTGGACGGTGCGGTTCACAGCGGCACCGACGGGACGGCGGGTACGGCTGCCGGGGTCGCGGCGCCGCCGAATACGGCGCTGCCCGCGGCCAGCGCGAGATCGGCGATCTCACCGGCCAACGCGCTGGCGGTGCCGCGCGGGACGTGCTCGAGGCTGATGGACACATCGATCGCGTCCCGCTTCTGCACGCTCTGGGTGAAGCGCAGATCGGTGATCTGCATATCCAGGCTGATGGTCAGGCCGCATACGACCGGAATCCCGGTCACCGCCAGGGTGGTCGCGGTCGCGGCGACCAGCAGCCGCGAATTCAGGGCCAAAACCTCGAGCGCCTTCTTGGTCACGAGCCGATCCGGACCCAGCAGCATGGCCTCGATCGCGATGGCCTTGCGGGTGGGCGCGATCGCCTGGGAGAACTTGCTGTCGGCGATGCGCTGGATCTGATATCCCTCGGTCATCGAGACGCTCTGCACATACAGCAGCGGCACCGGACCGATCAGTACTGGTTGCGCCGTCACTTGTCCGGCTCCTTCCGCAGTTGTCGCAGTGATTCACCGGACTCCTCGATCTCCTCGATCGGGAGTTCGTCGGTATGGATACGAATCAGGGGCTCCTCGACCCGCACCGAGGCGGGCAGCGGCTGCTCGGATACCGGCCGATAGCGCACTCGGCGGGCGCGATCGAATTCCAGCGGATCGAGCAGCCCCTTGGACACCCAGTCCACGACGGTCTCCGGATCCACCGGGATGCCCCGGATCTCGAGTGCGGTGTCGATACTCATGAACCCGCCCCGGGACGGATGTTCGATCGTGCTGCTGGCGAGGCGGTTTCGGTAGGTCGACATCACCACCAGCTGATCCCCGCCCGCCTCGCCGAGCGATTTGGCGCTGGTCAGATGTCCGGCCTCGGTGATCTCGGGATTCTCCAACCAGTGCGCGAAATCCCCCGTCGTCGAGCGCAGGGATCCGTTCTCGTCCAGCAGGAATCGCAGGGGATGGCCCGGATCGTCGCGCAGGACGCGCGCCACCGCGCGGCGGAAGCCGTCCTTACTCGAGATGACGCCGATATCGCCCAGCGCCGAGGCCGGAATCGTCGGCCGCGCGGTCGAACTCAACGTCTTCTCCACTGAGCCGGTGATCTCCGACAGCCAGTCCGAATCGTCGAAACCCTCGGTGCTGCCCGCCGCCAACCGCTCGAGCAGTTCGTGATACTCCTGCGCGCCCAGTCGCCGGCGCGCCGCGGCCACCCGGGCCAGGAAGTGCTCGTAGCGAGAGGTGTTGGTGCCGAAGGCCCGTGCCGTCGGCGCGAGCGCGTGCGCGCCCGCCTCGACGACGAATTCCAGCGCGCGGTGCGCCCGCGCCACCCGCGCGAATTCGGCGGGTGAGAACGCGGCGCACTGATCGACCGTGAGTCGCCCGGCGATGCGCAGCAGATCCGCCAGTTCGGCCTCAGGCACCTGCCGCAGCACCGCCTGCACGGCATCGCCCGACCAGGCGGGCGCCGCCGAGACGGATTCGATGATCCGGTGCGCGCCGCGCAGCAGGTCCTCGGCGAGTTCGCTTGCGGGACCGAGGGTTTCCTCCATTGTCCGGGCGATCCGCAGCGCGGTCAGCAGCCGCTTGCCGGACTCCTCGGCCTCGGCGCTGGCACTGAGATAGCGCGTCAGCGTCCGGGCTCGCTTGGGCGCCTTCGCCAGCAGTCGCAGCACATCGTCGGCGGAGGATTTGGGCAGCAGCCACATGAGCCGCCCGACCTCACCGGCCTCCTTCAACTTCATCGACGCCGCCAGCGCCTCGAACAAACGCGCCTGTGCGGCAATGCGTTCGGCGAGTTCGGCCGCCTTCAGCTCGGGCACGGCCGTCACGAACGCGGCCAGGATCTCGAGCAGCACCACGTAGGCGCACCGGCGGGCCAGCGCGCTGCCGATCTCGCCGGGCACACCCGCCATGGCCTCGATGAACTTCAGCCCGGCCAGCGCCGTGCGCCCGGTGGTTCCCGCACTGGCCAGCAGCGCGCGCACCTTGGCCAGCGCTTCCGGATCGGACGGCCCGGCCACGGCGATCACGCCGGGTATGGGCACCGGCACGATTCCCGTTGCGCGGCAGACCAGTACGTAGAGTTCGTAGAGTTTGGGCAGACTCCCGCCGAGTTCCACCGGCAGCAGCGGCAGATCGCCGAGACTGCTCACGGTGCCGCGCAGCCAGTCGTAGGCGGTGCCGACGAATTCGATGACCTCCAGCGCCGACATCGGGTGTTTCAGCTGGTATACGAGCATGTCCATGAGCTCGCCGGTATCCACCGGATCCGCCTTCAGATGTTCGCCCACCGCCAGCAACAGGCGGAAGGTGGGCTTGTCGAACTGACTGAACAGCTTCAGTAGCGATCCGTCGGCGGCCAGCGGTTCGAGCAGGGCCCGCAGTTCGGACGCGGAGTGGCACGAGGCGATCAATTCGACCATCGCCGTGGCGAGTTGCTCGCCGTCCACCCCGGAGGCCGCCCGCTCTGCCATGCGCAGCAACGCCAGCAGATAGCGGCGGCGATCGGCCACGCCCATCGCGGCGAACAGCGAACGGTCCAGTGCCACAAGCAGATGCGCGATACTCGCGTCGTCGGCGTGCTCACTGGTAACCGCGCGCAGCACCTCCTGCACATCGGCAGGATTCAGCGCTCCCGCATTACCGGCCCGGGTCAGACCGCGCTCGATGTTCTCCCCCGCCCAATCGCCCGGCCCCTGCGCGGAGTACCGGCGATACAACCGAACCCCCTCGGCGGTGGACACGAGCAGAGGTTGCAGGCTCGCGTCGGTGAGCAGCGTCGCACCGCTGGCCGGTGCGGTCGCGGCGGCGCCCGCATGCCCCGGCTCATGGCTCACCGCGGGTACGAAGCCGCCGAAGTCCTTGGCGCGCAACGGCGTCGTCAGCGCTCGCACGATCAGCCGCCCGGGATGCTCGGCCGAGGTCAGGACCGCGAAGCCGCGCTCGCCGAACAGATATCGGCCCCAGTTCACCGCCCGCACCGGATCACCGGTCTCGACCTCGAGATAGCCGCCCGCCTTCACCCACTGCGGCACGTCGTGGCCGATGCTCAGGACCGGACTGGTCGCGGTCGGCCCGATCCGCAGAATGTCCCCGAGCACCAGCATCTCGCGCTCGCGGGGCAGTCCCCCGGCCGCGAGTTCGGCCAGCGTCGCCGGATGGCCCGGGTCGCGCGACATACCCTCGTCCTGGCACGACAGCACCGCCTGGGAGATCGCGCCGCGAACGGTGGTCTCCACCGCCTGCGGATCGTCCAGCGTCGACGGACCGGAGAAGGTGACCGAAATCGTCGATGTCACTACGCTCCTCCGATCTTCAGCATGATTGCGACATCGAGGTCGCTGACATTCCCGTCGACAACGCGATTGAGATCCGGTGCGGTGAAACCGTCCGGAGCGTCGCCCACGGATTCGACGAGCCAGCGGCCGTCGGGCCCCTTGCGGTAGCGCACGACGACATCGACGGTGTGATCGCCCGGGCGGGTTCGGTCGCGGGTCTGCCAGGCGAAGGGCAATGTGTCGCCGATCTTCTTGGCATCCGCGTGCCGCCGGACGTTGGCACGCCAGCGCGGGAGGTCGGCGGCCTCGGGCGCGCGCACATCGGCTTCGAACCAGTCGAGGCGGAAGAAGCTGCCGAGTTGTTCGTACCAGGGGGCCTCGGCGTAGGCGGCCTGGCCGACCGGGGCATATCCCTGTTCGGACCGCTGTTCCGCGCGCCGGGACTCACGTCCGATCGCGCCCGCCGCGCCGAGAGCGAGACCGGTGATGCCCGGCACCGCCAGCGAAGGCGGTTCCTTGGGTGTGTGGTAGATGAACTCGATACCGTTGTGCTCACAGCTTTCCCGAATCTTCTCCAGATCGACCAGCTGCGTCGCTGTCGGTTCGCTGTCGAGCTCGACGTGCAGGATTTTGCGGTCCACCTCGCCGCTGTGCTCTGCGTGGTAGACCTCCGCACCACGCCGCTCGTTCAGCGAGATCTCACGTTCGAAATTGAAAAGCTGCTCGACATACTCGTTCAGGACCTTCCTGACGGCATTGGGCTTCTGATACGCATCGCTGCTGTTCTGCAAGGTCTTGACCTGGATCGCCGTGCCACCCTCGATCCGGAAACTGTCCGAGGTCATCGGTGTCGGCTTTTTGCGGTAGATCGTGGTTCCCGACAGCGGCGTGCGCGTCCCGCCCTGGACCAGGTCGATGCCCTCGAAGTTCTCCGGCAGAACGGTCGACTCCGGGTAATACCGTTGGCGGACCATCCTTTCCCCGCTCAGGCCGCGCTCCTGGCTACCGAGCAGCCAGTTGATCGGAAGTTCGGGGGTCGGCCGCAGCGCCCCGGCCTGCTGCGCGAGCAGTTGCGCCGCGGCCAACTCACCGGCATATCGGCGCTCGTCCGCGGCCAGCTCCGCCCAGACCTTCTCCGAGCGCACGCCGATACCGGACTTCAGTTGCGCCCGAATATCTTCCAGCCGCGTCGTGAGCGCATCCGTGAGCGCCTCGAGCAACCGGCGCTTGTCGGCCTCGAGGTCGGCGACGGCGGCCGGGGAACGCACCCCGACGCCCGTCGCCAGGTCATGCTCCACTCCCGCGAGCCGTCGGCGAATCTCCTGCGACGCATCGACCATCGAGGTATTCGCCTGGTTCCCTGCCGAATTCGCGGCGCGTAGTTGCTTGCCGACCGCACGGGTCACCGAGGCGCCGAGCTTGTCCAGGTCCGCGGCGGAGGGAGTACCGATGATCCGCACCTTGACGGGAATGACGGTGCTGCCCGTGGTTTCCGGTGGCATGTCCTGTCCTCCTCTCGCTGTCGTGAACCTGGACCAGCCGTGCCGCGATCAGCCGCGGCTGCGCAATGTGGTGTGCAATTGGTCGAAGACGTACTTGGCGACCTGCCGCAGCTGGTCTTCGCCCAGTTCGCCGACCACCTCCACCTCCACCGGGAAGTGGTAGACGGATTCGGCCGCGGTCTCCGAAGCCTCGGTATCCCAACGGGATTCGTCGGCCACGACCTACTCGATCCCCGGCTGCAGGCACATGCAGGTGAAGGTCGCCTGCGGCACACCGTCGATGACGACATTGCTGGGGTTGGCGGAGGTGATGACGCAGCGGCTGAACTTCAGCGCCTTGAACGACCAGTCGGTGCCGGTCTTCTCGGCCACGGCGATCTCGAATTCCTTGCCGGTCATGGCGAGTTGGGTGAGGTCGGCGACCACCGAGGCGAAGGCCTGCACGGTCATGGTGAAGGTGAAGGTCTGCGGCTGGCGGACGTAGCCGAGATTGTCGGCCTCGACGCTGTGCACCACGGTGTGCGGCACATTGAAGGTGGGCGTGAACTGCGAGATCGGGCTGACAACCGTGCTGCCGAGCCGAACTTCGAGTCGGGTGTTCCAGTTGGGCATTGTTCTGTCCTAGGGTTCGCGGATCGGCCGTCAGTTGAATTTCAGGTTGATGTTGATGCGGTGCATGGCGCCCGCGTACTCGACGCTCACCAAGACCTGCGCGATACGGCTGGTGTGCGCGTCCTTGACCGCCTGCACCTGCGCCGGGGACAGCGTCGCCGGATCGGCGTCGAGCAGGTTCAGCACCGGAATGCTGACCTTGAAGCTCTCCAGCACGCCGCCGGCGACGAGCGGATTGAGCACCGCCTCCATCTGAACGATCAACGAGCGCAAGCCCGATCGGCTGATGCGCAGATTGCCGATGGAACCGATCATGCGGGCCTTCAGCCGGAAGGTGATGTCATCGATCGTGCGCTGCACATCGATGAACTTCAGCCCCGCGCGATTGCCGGTGTAGCCCTCGCCGAGATAGACGCCGCCACCCGGGATGAGGGTGGGCGAGGTCAGCCACACGACCCCGTTGCCGTTGATGCCGGGCGGAATCGGATTCGATTCGTCCTCACTGCCGTTGAGCGTGTCGATCTGCGCGGCGGTGAAGGGCGCGCTGCTGATCGCGACCTGCTTGAGCACCATCGAGGTGTAGGGCGGATATCCGGCGATCGTGCCCGCGACCGCGGCCGCGGCGTCGTCGTCGCTCTGATGCGCGACGTAGACCATGCGGTCGTCGGCGAGGGCGCCCGCGACCAGCGTCGCCTCGGCGACGCCCTTGGTCAGCATCGCCACGCCCATGCGCTCCTTGCCGTCCACCCGATTGGATACGGTGACAACGTGATCGCGCAGCGCGGCGATGGCCCCGCCGGTTTTGGCGGTATCGGTGGTCAGCGCGGTATTGGCCAGCACCACGAACTGAACGTTGAGCGCCTCGGCGGCCACCAGGGATTTGGTGATGTCAGTGTCCTGGCGAATGCCCCAGAACTGGGTCGCGCTCGGATTCTGGCGCATGGCCGTGGCGAGCGACGCCGACAGCGCCGACGCCGCGGAGTTCTTCGCGGTGAATTTCGTGAGCGCCTCGTCGGGCGTGCTCACCTGGACCGGAACATTCGCGTCACCGGCCGTCGCCGCACCGATCACGACCAGGTTCCCGGTCGGTCGGATCGCGGGGGACACGTAATCGAACGAGGGAAAGACACGCACATAGCGGAGTGTCATGGGTTGTTCTCCTAGCTGGATGGGAAAGGGATGTCGAGCGCCGAATCGTCACGGCTCGTGGTACCGGGCCCGCAATTTCGCGCGATATTCCTCGATTTCTTCGTGCGACATGGCGATTGGCGATTCCTGCACATCCCGCGACTGCTCGGGAGGTTCGCCTCCGGCGTCCTCCGCCGCGGCTCGTGAGCGTGGCATTGCTACTCCTTCAAAGGTTTTCGATGTGCCGATCAGACGAAGACGGCGAGAATCTGCTGGGCGGCGAAGAAGGCGATGATCTGGTCCTGGGTGAATCCGCTGCCGGTCACCGCCGTGGCCGGGAAGACCACCAGAGGCGCTGTACGGGAAATGGTTTCGGCGAAATCGCCGTCGCGCAGTTCGTTCACGATCGGCGGCTGCGCGGCCAGCATGTGCCGCACATCGCGCAGCGCGGCGGTGAGATCGATGGTCTCCCGGATGAGGATTCCGATCCGCAGCGTCAACCGGCGACTCGCCGCCGGATCGGCCGGGTCGAAGGCCGGAGCGGGCTTGACCTTCACCTCCGCGAGCAGATAGCGGAACGCGCGCCGCAACTGTTCGACCGTGCTCAGACCGTTCTCGCGCATGAACGCGTCGAGGTCGATATAGCGGAACTTCGCCCGGAACTCGTCGAGGGTGGCGAAATCACCGAGCGGGCCGATGCGCAACGAATCCAGCTCGCCCGGATCGATGTCCAGCACCACCGTGGCCGCCAGATCCGCCACGACATCGATCCATTTCGGATCGGCGCCGTCGCTGCCGACGATATCGACATCGGTGCGGATGTGCCCGGGCATGGTCTGGGTCCAATTCCCGGTCCGCCGGATCACCGGATACAGCGGTTCCGCGCATTCCGCGGCGAGTACATCGACCGCCGTGACGTCGTGGATCACTGCGTAGGGCAGCTGATACACCGCCGAAAGCAGCGTGCGCACCCGGGTGCGGCCGGTGTCCGAGGCCGGGAATACGAGGTCGTGGATCCCGGCCGTCGTCGCCAGGCGAAGCAGGATGGTATCGGTCGCCTGCCCCATGAATTTCCTCCCCATTCGGTGTGGGTCCGAATCGGTGGATCGAATGGCCGATCCACGTCTGGGAGTGAGTTTTCAGGGCGGTAATCTCACGCGCGTTTCACGCGCGTCTCACCGATCCCGCATTGGAAGGAGGCCCCCGATATTACCGGCATCGCTCTCATGGGGTCGACGATTCGTCACCGAGATGTCGTCCGGGCGACCCCCTATTCACCAGCCCACCCGGTGGGCTCATCACGCGACCAGCGCCTGTCACGTCGTAGCATCACCAGCGAATACCTTGTCCCGCAATGCTTTCGATACTCGTACCGGAGGAAAGGCATGCGCCGCAATCCGATCGCTCGCCTCATCGTCCCGATGCTGCTCAGCCTGCTGGCACTGTCCGGAACGGCCGCCCCGGCCGAGGCCGCGCAGGCCGCGGTTCATCAGTGGTGGGGCTACTCCGGCGCGGGCATGTGGAATCTGGACACCACGGTGACGGTGCAGAAGCCCGGTCCCACAAGGTTTTTCGCGCACCAGTTCGGCTTCGAGGGCGGCGACGGGGGGTACATGGGCATCCAGCAGACTCCACACGGCCGCCAGGCGATCTTCTCGGTATGGAACTCCCCGGGCGCGGCCCAGGCCGGACCGGGCGCGTCGTGTGAGACCTTCGGCGGCGAGGGCGTGGGCTGGCACTGCCAACTCCCCTACGATTGGGCCGTCGGCAGGCCCTACCGGCTGCGCGTCTGGAAGGTCGACGCGCATTCCGACGGCGCGACCCGCTGGGTCGCCGCCGTCGCCGACACCACGACCGGCAAGGAGTCCACGATCGGCTATCTGTGGACCCGATCCGGTCAGAAGCAGTTGCGCCCCTCCTCCGCGGTCTGGATCGAGGACTACGGCATGACCACCGGCAACTGCGCCACCGAAACGCCCGCCACCGCGACCTTCACCTATCCGACCGGTAATGCGGGCCAGGTGACCGCGACCCGAGCCAGCGGCGACACCGCGGCCTGCGGCAACCATCGCTCGGCCATCACCGATCACGGCAACTCGGTGACACTCGCCGAATAGCTCCTCAGGCTTTGCCCAGGACCCCGCCGTACTCGTGGACCGGGACGCCAATCGCGTCTATCAGCGCGAATACGAGCTATCGTGCCTATGACGCATGACAGGTTCGAACTCGCGATCACCGATACCACTCCTCGGAGGCAGCCAGTGAACACCTCGTCGACAACCGAGCTCACCACACAGATCAGTCGCTGGTACGAGAGCTACCTCGAGGCTCTGCCCGGCCTGCTGACCGGCGATCTGCCGACGCTGTTCGACTACTTCGCCGTGCCGATGCTGTCGGTGTCCAGCAGCGGCGCGGTCACCCTGCGCAATGCGGCGGAGGTCGTCAACGGGTACGTCACCATGTTCGAGGCGGCCCACGAGGCGAAACGCCGACGCGGCGTCGAATGCGGCCATACGATCCGCATCCTCAACGCCCGCGCCGCGACCATCTCCGCCACCTGGGAATGGCACGACGACGACGGTAACGCCCTGGCCAAGATCCCCTACGAGACCCTGCTCGCCGACAGCGGCGACGGCTGGCGCATCGTGGTGATCACGCAATTGGATCCCGACCTGGACGCCGCGGTCAGCCCGATCACGCTGCAGAGCCCGTCGGTGCGGCTCGGTTCGTAAACCGGGAACTGTTCGTCCGACTCAGCGATATTCGGGATTCTCGAAGTCGAACCGGCATCCGGCGTCCCACTCCGAACGCTGGTTACCGTGCGCGGGAATTCCGTTGTTGTCCTTCAGCATTCGCGCAAGATGCAGCAGATTCCACGTCATGAAGGTGGTGTTGCGGTTGGTGAAGTCGTTGTCCGGCCCGCCCGAGCCGGGATCCAGATACGACGGTCCGGGACCGGCCTCACCGATCCACCCCGCATCGGCCTGCGGCGGGATCGTGTATCCGAGGTGCTGCAGGCTGTAGAGAACGTTCATGGCACAGTGTTTGATGCCGTCCTCGTTACCGGTGATCAGACAGCCGCCGACCCGCCCGTAGTAGGCGTACTGGCCACGCTCGTTGAGAATCGACGAGTTCCCGTACAACCTCTCGATGACCTTCTTCATCACAGAACTGTTGTCCCCCAACCAGATCGGCCCGGCAAGAACGAGAATATCGGCCTCCATCACCTGCCGCTGCAACACCGGCCACTCGTCGGTCTCCCACCCGTGCTCGGTCATATCGGGCCAGACCCCGCTGGCGATATCGTGATCGACCGCGCGAATATGCGAAACCCGCACACCGTTCTTCGCCATGATGTGGGCACTCACATCGATCAGCCCCCCGGTATTACTGGGCTCCGGCGAACGTTTCAACGTGCAATTGACGAACAGCGCCCGCAGATCGGTGTAGTCGGCCATCGCGCCAGCCTTTCGAAGGTTCGGTACCGGCCGCCGGGGTCGGCGGTCGTACCGAATCCTCGCGTCGCGAGGCAGCCCACACCAGGCGGGCACGCGGGTATCCGGCGAATGTCAGCGAACCGTCACCTTCGAGCCGATGCTCGTCCGGTCAGTCGAGGGTGCGGATGTGGAATATCGCCGCCCGCATGCGCGTCCGACGACGCTCACGGGGCAACATCTGTTCGCTCATGATCCCTCCACACCGGACCCACCTGGACCGAACCAGATACCGAACAGAGTTGCACCCGAACAAGATTGATCGACAAGAGCACGGAACGATGTCCGATACGTCCGAGAGTCCTTGTATGTGCCCCTACGGCAGGGTGTTGGCTGAGGACATCGGAGCAGGAGGTACGACAGTGAAATGGCCCCTCGCCGTGGCGGCGACGCTCGTTCTGGCCATACCCGTCGGGGTCGGCGGATGCGCGGACCGACATCCACCCGATCGCGCCGCGCGCCTACAGACGCTGCTGGATCGGCTCGTGCACGACGCCGCGGTTCCCGGAGCGCAACTGGTGCTGACCCGCGACGGTCGTGATCTCACGCTCACCAGCGGCGTCGCCGATACGAGTACGGGAGCGGCCTTCCCCGACGCCGCCCGGGCGCGAATCGCGAGCAATACCAAGACCTTCGTCGCCTCGGTGGTCCTGCAACTGGTCGCGCAGCGCCGGGTGGAACTCGACGCCCCGGTGGCACGCTATCTGCCCGTCGCCGGTCCCGGCGGCGACGGCCGCGCGATAACCGTCCGAAATCTGCTGCAGCACACCAGCGCGATTCCCGATTATCTCACCATGCTGGATCTCGACTTTGTCGAGGCGCTCACCCGCGATCACTCGATCGGCGATCTGATCCGCCTCGGCCTGGATCAACCCGCAACCTTCGCCCCCGGCGTGAGTTTCGCATACTCCAATACCAACTACCTGTTGGCGGGGCAGTTGATCGAACGAGTGACCGGCACGCCTGTCGATGTCGAAGTGACCCAACGAATCATCAACCCGCTGGGACTGCGCGACACCTACTGGCCCCGATACCCGGCCGAGGCCGTCATCCGGGGCCCGCACCCGCGCGCCTATCTCGAAAACGACGGCGGCCGTACCGATATCACCGATATCGACCCCAACGGCGGCCTGCCCGACGGCGCGATGATCTCCACCGGCCACGACCTGAACCGATTCTTCCTCACCCTGCTCTCGGGCGCGGTCGTACCGCCCGCCCAGCTGGCCGAGATGCGCCGCACCGTCGCCGATCCGCACTCCGCGGACCGAGTCGGATTGGGACTGTTCGGCAAGACCACCGCCTCCGGCGTCGAAGTCTGGGGCCACGGCGGAAGCATCCCCGGCTTCTACACCGCGGGCGGCGCGGCCCCCGACCGCGCGATCACGATCATCCTGAATCAGGTTCCCGCCGAATCGAGTTCGGGCGTCGACGAGATCATCGACGCCCTCGTGGACGAGGCCACACGCCCGTGAACGATCGCCTGGCTCACAAACCTTCACACACCGCCGAGCAGCTTGGCGAGGCGGCGCAGCACATCGAGTTGCACGGGGGTGTACAGCTCGTTCAGGGCCAGCACGATCGTCTCCGTGGCGACCCGTGGCCCGTGCGGCGCGGCGAGGCCGATCTCCCGCAGTTCCGGACGGCTGCCGAACAGCTCTCGCACGAATCGGGCCAGACGCTGCGCCGACTCGCGCCGGGCGCGCTCATCGGAATCGGCTGGCAATCGGCCGAATTCGATGACCGCGGGATGGGTGAACCACGTCTCCAGCATGTCGGCGTAGGCCTCGATGGTCGCGGGGCCGAGCACCCGGGTCAGCACGACGGCCAGCGCACGGTCGGCCTCGGACAGGTCCACCTCGACCGCGGCCACCGCCAAGCGGGGCGGCAGGTCGGTCGGTGTGGCCTGGCGCAGCGTCAGGGCCAGTTCGGCGCGAATCCGTTGCAGCCGTTCGACGGTCGCGGCGAGTTCGGCGTCCAGGGTGCGCAGCGCCTGTTCGGGATGGTCGGTCATATCGCCCATCTGGGCGATCCGCGCCAGCGAGAAGCCCAGATCGATGAGGCGTTTGATCCGCAGCAGGCGCACCAGATCCGGCACGCCGTAGCGCTTGTAGCCGTTGGACCGCCGTTCGGGTTCGGCCAGCAGGCCGATCTCGTGATAGTGCCGCACAGCGCGCACGCTGGTACCAGCTAGTTCGGCGAGTTGCCTTGTACTCCACGCCATTACGGCCCTCAGCCTCGCCGCCGCAGGCGCACGAGCTGATAGCCGAGACTCACCACGACGATGACCGCGGCCAGGACGGGATGCATATCCTTGGACAGACTCGGCGCGGGATCGGCTTCGGTCGCCCAGCGGATCAGCGGAATGGCATAGGCCACGGCGAGCGCGACGGCCGCCCAGCGCAGTGCGCCTCGACGAGTGCCGCGCAGGGTGCCGATCAGTGTGGCGAGCACCGGCACGATCGCGACCATGGCGAATTGACCGATGATCAGAACCGGCACCAGCCAGGCCGAGACCGTGACCCAGCGCGGCAGCCGGTCGGCCGCGCGATGCGTCGACTCGGGCCCAGATGTGGTGATGGACATGATGTTTCCTCATTCCTCGGTCGAACGGTTGTCGACCGCGGCGAGCGCGGCGATCAGGACGATTCCGAGCATCGTGGTCTGCGTCTTCGACGCGCTGATGTCGCTCATGGGCGTGGTCCTCACAGCGTTGGTAAGCAGCTATCGACTTGGTTAGAGCCTATAACCAGATCGGGGCGATAAGCAATAGCAAGAGTGAGACTCTCTAACGGTTGACCCTGCCGCTGGGTCAGCGTGTCTTCTCGGGTCATGACCATCACGACCACCGCCCGCTCCAGCTGGGCCTGGGTCACCCTCTCCTCCGTCGCCGTCGCGGCGTACTTCGTCGGCCAATACGCCCAGGGCTCATTGGATTCGCTCGCCCGCGCACACACCGGACTCGCGGCGACCTATGCCGCCAGACCCTGGCCGATTCAGGTGGCCTTCTACTTGCACATCGTCCTCGCCGGACTCGCGCTGGCACTGGGACCCTGGCAGTTCGCGAAACGAATTCGCGTGCGGCATATTCGTATTCACCGCGCCATAGGACGGATCTACCTGATCGCGGTTCTCGTCGGCGGCGTCGCGGCCCTCGTCATGGCGCCGTTCAATTCCGCCGGCATGGTGGGATTCTTCGGCTTCGGCGCGCTGGCCGTGCTGTGGCCCTGGACGGCTTGGCGTGCCTTCCGCGCGGTGCGCGACCGCGATATCGCCTCCCATCAGGCCTGGATGATCCGCTGCTTCGCCCTGACCTACGCCGCGGTCACGCTGCGCCTGGAATTCGCCGCCCTCATTCTGATACAGCTCCCCTTCGCCGGGCCCGACGCCGATTTCGCCGCCCTCTCCGCCAATGCCTATGCCCCGCTGGCCTTCCTCGCCTGGCTGCCCAATCTCGTGATCGCCGAATTCATGGTCCGCCGCCGCGGTCTCCCGGCCCTGTATCTGACCACCCGGCCGATCCCGACCGTCTGATTCCACGCGGACGCGACAATTCGAATTCTCATCCACGGCGGCCGCGGCATCGAATACGTCTCGACGAACCCATGCGATCGAAAGGGGAAATATGTATTTACGTCGTCCCACCCACTGGGTGACCGTTGCGCTGGCGGGCGTCGCGATCGCCGCGGCCGGGCCCGGCCCGATCGCCCATGCCGATACCACCTATCAGGTCGTCAAGGGGCCGCAGGGCAAGGCGTCCGTCGCGACCTGTCCGGACGGGGCCAAGGCCACGAGCGGCGGATGGGAGGCCGGAAACGGCCAGGCCCCGGACACTCTCGAATACAGCAGGCCGACCGCCGACGATTCCGGCTGGGAGGTCGCGAGCCATTCCTCGCGCCAGGTCGTCGCCTACGCCGTCTGCGCGTCCGAGACCCCGCCTCCGCAGCCGCCGCAGTAGTTCCGAGATCTACCCGCGCGACGCGCGGCGAGCCGTACCGCGGTGCGCGGGAACGCTCGCCGGATCCTCCGGCCACGAATGTTTGGGATAGCGGCCGCGCAGCTCGGCGCGAACCTGCGGCCAACCCGTGCTCCAGAAGGACGCCAGATCCGCGGTGACGGCCACCGGGCGCTGTGCCGGGGACAGCAGGTGCAGCAGCACCGGGGCCGCCCCGTCGGCCAGTGCGGGCGTATCGGACCAGCCGAACACCTCCTGCACCCGCACGGCCAGCACCGGGCGCTCGCCGGAGTAGTCCACGCGAATTCGGCTGCCGGACGGGACTTCCAGACGTTCCGGGGCGAGCTCGTCGAAACGGGCGGCCGCGGGCCAGGGCAGCAGGCGGCGCAGCGCCCGGCCGGTGTCGACGCGTTCGAGGTCCGCGCGGCGACGGGCGGTGGCCAGTTCCGGGCCCAGCCAGGCATCGAGATCGGCGAGCAGGGCCTCGTCGTCGACCGGCGGCCACGGCGCGCCCAGGGTGCGCTGCAGGAAGTCCAGGCGTTGGCGCAGCGCGAGTGTCTCCGCGTCCCAACGCAACAGGCCCAGTCCGACCGTGTGTAACCCAGTGCGCAGCGCGGCGGCGATCGACCCGGAATCCGGATCGCGCAGCGGCCGCTCCGACAAGACCAGCGCGCCCAGGCGCGTCACCCGACGGGCCACCACATCCCCGTCGACCCAGTCGACCTCCTCGATCGTGGCCAGCAGGCTCGGGGCCGCGCGGCGGGCAAGCTCCACATCGGCGTTGGCCGCCAGGCGAATACGGCCCTCGGACCGTCCCGGATCGCGGGCGGCCACCGCGACGGCCAGCCATTCCGAATCGGCCAGGCCGGAGCCGGGCGGCAGGGTCACCGCGGTGCCACCGGCCATGAGGTAACTCGTCGATCCCGCGGCGCGTCGCCGGGCAAGACGTTCCGGATGAGCAAGCGCCACAACGAAAGCCGGATCGTCCTCGCCATCGGCAGTCCCCTCGACGAGACGGGCCAATCGCTCCGCCTCCCGCTTCCAGCGCGACGGGCGTTCGCGACGCAGCGCGCGGATCGCCTCTACCACATCGACTCCGGATGCCAGGGTGTCGTCGTCGAGCAGCGCGACCACTTCCGCGGCGGTCCGCGCCCCGACCACGGCCGCACCGTCGAGCAGGGCGCGGGCGAGTCTGGGATGCAGACCCAGCGCGGCCATCCTCCTGCCGCGATCGGTCACCGAACCGTCCGCGGCCACGGCTCCCAAGGCCCGCAACACTTCTCGGCCCGCGGCCAGCGGGCCGGGCGGTGGGGCATCCCACCAGGCCAGGCCCTCGCCGTCGGGTGTTCCCCAGCACGCGAGTTCCAGCGTCAGCCGCGTCAGGTCGGCGGTGCGGATCTCCGGTTCGGGATAGGCGGGCAGCGTGGCGTGTTCGTTCTCCGGCCAGCATCGCCACACCCGGCCCGGCGCTTCGCGACCCGCACGCCCGGCGCGCTGGTCGGCGACGGCCGCCGAGACCCGAACCGTCGCCAGCCCGGACAGTCCGCGCCGGTGGTCGGTGCGCGGCACGCGGGCCAGTCCGGAGTCCACCACCGCGCGCACGCCGGGCACGGTCAGGCTGGATTCGGCTACCGCCGTGGACAATACGACGCGTCGCCGCGCGCCCCGGGCCAGCGCGAGATCCTGCGAGGCCGCCGACAGACGCCCGTGCAGCGGCAGCACATCGACCTCCCGCAGCCCGGTCAGCAGCGCCGCGGTCCGCCGAATCTCCGCCGCACCGGGCAGGAAGACCAGCACATCCCCGTCGGTTTCGGCCAGCGCGGTCCGGGTCGCCCGTGCCACCTGCGTCTCGGTTCGCTCGCCCTTGATCGGTGGCACGTACGCGATGTCGACCGGATAGGTTCGCCCCCGCACCTCCAGCGTCGGCGCGGGTCGATCGTCGCCGAGCAGATCCGCCAACCGATCCGCGGCCACCGTCGCCGAGGTGGCCAGCACCCGCAGGTCCGGGCGCAGGCCGTTCCGCGCATCCAGCAACAGGGCCAGCAGCAGGTCGGCGTCCAGATGCCGCTCGTGACATTCGTCGAGCACGATCGTCCGAACCCCGGCCAGTTCCGGATCGCCCTGCAATCGCCGCACCAGCAGACCCGAGGTCACCACCTCGATGCGAGTGCCCGCGCTCACGCGCCGATCGCCACGGACGGAATAGCCGACGGTGTCGCCGACCCGCTCGCCCAGCAGTGCCGCCATCCGCGCGGCGGCCGCCCGCGCCGCCAGCCGCCGCGGCTCGGCGACCACCACGCGCCCGTCGGCCGCCGCGGCCAAAGCCAATGGCACCAGGGTCGTCTTACCGGTGCCCGGCGGCGCGACGAGCACGGCGGTTCCGCGCGCGGCCAGCGTCTCGCACACCTCGTCGAGCGCGGCGCGCACGGGAAGATCAGGCAGTTCGGGCAGTTTCATCGCTCGACCAGTCTGCCCGGACCCGATCGGGACCGCTCAGCCGACCTGCCGATCGGTGTCGGCCCAGTAGCGGGCGCGCAATTGTTTCTTATCGGGTTTGCCCACGGCGGTCAGTGGGAGGGAGTCGACGAATTCGACCCGCTTGGGCGCGTGGACGGAACCCTTGTGCTCCTTGACGAATGCGATGAGTTCGTCGGCGGTCACGGGCGCGTTGGTGATCACCACGGCCAGAACCGCCTCTCCCCATTTGGGATCCGGGACGCCGATCACCGCCGCCTGGCCGACGGCCGGATGCTGGACGAGAACGTCTTCGACCTCGCGGCTGTAGACATTGAATCCGCCGGTGACCACCATGTCTTTGGCGCGGTCGACGATGGTGAGCAGGCCGCGCTCATCGGCGCGGGCCAGATCGCCGGTGTGCAGCCAGCCGCCCCGCATGGCCTCGGCGGTCAGATCCGGCGCCTTCCAGTAGCCGTCCATGACCAGCGGTCCGCGCACGCAGATCTCGCCGATTTCCCCGATCGGCACCTCGTCGCCGTCGGGATCGAGCAGCTTCACGCTATTGCCCGGCACCGGCCGCCCACAGGATTCGAGACGGCCGGGCGTGTGGTCGCCGCGACGCAGGACGGTGACGGTATTGGGCGCTTCGGTCTGGGCGTACATCTGCATGAAGATCGGCCCGAACCGCTCGATGGCCTCGGCGAGCCGGGCCGGAGCCATCGGTGACGCGCCGTAGACGATGGTCTCGAAGCCCGACAGATCGGTTCCGGCGTCCAGCAGCGCGTAGAGGATCGAGGGGACCACGAAGGTCATATTCGGCCGATGCTCGGCGATATTGCGCGCGAACTCCTCGAGTTCGAATTTCTGTTGCAGCACAACGGTTCCGCCGCGCGCGAGCACCGGGAGCAGGATCAGCCCGGTGGCATGGGATACCGGAGTGACCGCGAGGAAGCGCGGTGTTTCCGGAAGCTCCCAGGCCGCCAAGGTCATCAGCGCATTGGCGACCAACACCCGGTGCGGCAGCATGACCCCCTTCGGCACACCGGTCGTACCGCCGGTGAACGGTAGGAAGGCGAGATCGTCGGCAAGCACCTCGATCCGCGGCCGCGTCGTGGGCTGATCGAGATACGCCGGTTCGTCGAGCCGCCAGATCACCTCGGGCAGACCGCGCAACGTCGAAACATGCTCGTCGAAACGCCCCTCGTAACAGAAGGCCGACACCTCGGCGCGAGCCAATACCGCGGTGTGATCATCCGCCGATCCCATGGGATGCAACGACGTGTACCGACACCCCGCCGCAATCGCGCCCATCATCACCACGAACGACTCGGGATGATTGGTCGACAGCATGGCCACCCCGTCGCCCTGCCCCAGCCCGGCCGCCCGCAGCGCGTGCGCGACCTGCGAAACCCGCTCCGCGGTCTGCCGATACGTCAGCGAGCCGTCCTTCCAGACGAACGCCACCGCATCCGGTTCCGCGGCCAGCACCTGGTACAGCAGATCGATATATGTAGCCATGGCTGGACGGTACGCCCTACCGCTGCTGTTCGGACTGCTGATACTCCCGCCAGGCCCGCTGCGTCTCGGTGAGCTTCGGCCGCGGGGTGCGGTTGCGGAAGAAGTTGACCGCCATCAGCACCGGGACGATGAAGGCCTGGAAGAAGATCAGATACGAACCGCCGTCGAACAGGAATGCGAGGTAGAAGGCGTAGCCGACGAAGACCGCGCCGAAGATGAAGTTGATCGAGCGCGCGGTCGTGCTCTGCCCGTGCTTCACCAGGGCCATGGCGATCATGGCGATACCACTGATCGCGAGCAGCGCGACATACCAATTGAACAAGGAGACCCCCGAGGTAACCGCGGCCGTACCGGTCGGCCGGCCGAGCCGGAACCATAGCATCCGAAAGTGGATGGTAGGAAACAAGTTATGACTCGTGGATTCCGCTTCGGCGTCAATATGTTCTCGGTAAGCACCCGTCGCGAGGTGACGGAGAAGGCCCGGCGGGCCGAGGCGCTCGGTTACGACGTCTTCTCGGTGCCCGATCATCTCGGAATGCCCGCGCCGTTTCCGACTCTGATGCTGGCCGCGGAGGTCACCGAGCGGATCCGGTTGGGTACCTGCGTATTGAATACCCCGTTCTACAACCCCGCATTGCTGGCTCGCGATGTCGCGGCACTGGACCAATTCAGCGGCGGCAGAGTGGAACTCGGACTGGGCGCGGGTTATGTGCGGGAGGAGTTCGACGCGATCGGGATGGCGATGCCGGGCCCGGGCGCGCGCGTGGACTACATCGAACAGACCGTGCTCACCATGCGCAAACTACACTCCGACCCCGCGTATCAGCCGGCCCCGGCGCGACCAGGCGGCCCGCCGGTGCTGATCGCCGGTTCGGGAAATCGCTTGCTGCGCATCGCCGCTCAGCATGCCGACGTGGTGGGCCTGCCCGGCGCGGTGATGCCGAAGGACGCCCCGCCGAACGTCGCGGGACCGGAACAGGTCGCCGAGCGCGCCGCGTATGTCCGCGATCTGCTCGGCGACCGCCGCGATCGGGTAGAACTCAATCTGCTGGTGTGGGGCGTGGGCGCACCGGCGGACCGGGACGGCGTGGGTGCGCGGGTGCGCGCGGCCGTCCCGGGATTCACCGATGATCGGATCGACGAGGTCCCGGCGGTGATGGTGGGTACACCGCAGCAGATCGCCGACGGCGTGCGCGAATGCCGAGACCGCTACGGGATCACATATTTCACTGTCCTGGAAGCGGATATGGAGGCGTTCGCACCCGCGATCGAACTACTGAAGTAGACGTCCCGCCGGTACTCGCCGCTCCTACGGCAGCACCACGCAGTTGGGTCCGACGGTGATACCGGTTCCCACGGTGTACGGCGCACGGTGGGAGTAGGTGTCGAAGTCGTCGTCGGAGCGGAATTCGGCCACCAGCACCCGGTGCTGACCCCGATTGGCCGGCGTCCAGGTGGTGCGGGCCGTTCCGGTGGCGTCGGCGATCACCACCGCGGGCTGGAACCCCCCACGGATCGGATGACCGTCGGCCTCGTCGACGAAGATCACCTCCTGCCCCGGATCCGTGGTGGCGACCACCGGGTAGGAGCACCCTGCGCCGAGGGCCGGATCCGAGCTGCCGAAGCTCTGCCCGTGGTCGACGCGAATGCTGGTGACGGTGGCCCCCGCCTGGGGCGCGGCGAGCGCTATCGCGGTGGCGAGCACACCCAGTGTCGCCACCGCGGCCGCTCTGTTCGGAGAGAACAAGTTGAATTACCTTTTCTCACAAGGGAATTCCCCAGAACTGGGGACGTGCTGAACTGTGGCACAGATTTCACGCCCCGCTCAATCCCCCCGTTCTGGGGGCCACTACGCCCCCTACATCACGGTCTCCGAGCTGCGGGCGGGAGTGATCCGCACCTCATCTCGCTAGCGGCGAGACCTCGTTCTGCTGCACGATCGACTCGTCGAGACAGAACCGAGGACATGATGATCACCATCATCACAGCGGTCGAGCAGACCATCGCGGCGTCGCCCGAAGACCTGTACGACCTGGTCTCCGTCCCGGCGAATTGGCCTGAGCTGATTCCCTCCTCGGAACGCGTGGAGGGTGGTACACGCGGGTCGGCGGCGGTCGGCGCGCGCTTCGCCGACCACATCCGCGATCCGGTCACCGGGCTGCAAACAAGGCTGGACTACATCGTGCGGCGGGCCGAGCGGGGGAAGGTCTTCGAATTCTCGGCCGAGGAGCCGTTCGGCAGGCCCGACGTCGGCTACACCGTCACCTACAGCCTCGAACCCGCACCCGACGGCACGACCTTTCGGCGTGAGGCGCGCACGGAATATTCGGAACGACGACCGCTGCCGCGCGATCTACTGGACGCGACGCTGAGCGAACCCGTCCACGGCAGCGTCTATCTGGACAACGTCCGGGCGAAGTTCGAACCGAAATAGCCACCGCTGCAATAGAATACAAACGCACCGCTCGTGTTTTCCAGCATTTCGACCCGCCCGTGAGAGTGAGAACTTCATGTGCCCGAACTGCGGTCACTCGGCCGAGCCTGCTCAACTCAGTAGACGTCACATCCTCTCCCTGATCGGCGTCACCGCGACCGGACTGGTGGCCGGGTGCGCGCAGGACGCGCCGCGGCCGGTGGTCGAACGGGTGCTCGTCGACGGGGTGCGCGGGTTCACGCCCACGGGCGATGGTCGGCTGCGCGAATTTCGGAGTCTGCTGGTGGGAGCGGATGGGAAGGTCGAGGCGCTCGATCCGGGCGAGGCCGGCGGCGCTCGGCGGATCGATGGGCGCGGCCGCGTGTGTCTGACGGGGCTGCACGATGCGCACGGGCACGTCTGGAATCTCGGGGCGGTCGCGAGTCGGGTCGATCTGTCCGAGACGCGCTCGCTCGACGACGCGCTGCGGGTCATCGGGACCTATGCCCGCGAGCATGCGGATCGGCCGTGGGTGCTGGGCAGGGGCTGGAACGAGGTGGTCTGGGGGCTCGGCCGACTGCCGACCGCGGCCGATGTCGACCGGGTGGCAAGTGATCGGCCGGTGTGGCTGTGTCGCGTGGACGGCCATGCGGGACTGGCGAATTCGGCCGCGCTGCGGGCCGCGGAGGTGAGTGTCTCGACACCGGATCCGGCCGGTGGCCGGATCGTTCGCGACGCCGCGGGCGCGCCGACGGGCGTACTGATCGATGCCGCCACCGAACTGGTGGATCGCAAGACGCCCGCCACGACGCTGTCCGATCACGAGGAGCATCTCCAGGCCGCCCAGCGCACAATGCTCGCGGCCGGGCTCACCGCGGTCAGCGATGCCTCCACCAATGCCGATCAGGTTGCCGCGCTGTACAACTGCGCCCGCAGTGGCCGAATGTCGGTGCGGATCAACGCGTTTCTGTCCTGGGAGGCCTTCACCGCCCTCGGCGCGCAGGCGCGCACCGATTCCGTGGCCGATACGCTGCGCATCCGGACGGTCAAACTCTTCGTCGACGGCGCACTCGGCAGCCACGGTGCGGCACTGCTCGAACCCTACGACGATCAGCCCGACGCCCGGGGCCTGCCACAGCTGACCCAGGCCGAATTGACCTCGCGCGTACGGCAGATCGTCGAGGCCGGCTATCAGGTGGCCGTGCACGCCATCGGCGATCTCGGCAATCGGATGGTGCTCGACGCCTACGACGAGGTCCTGCGAACCTCGCGCGCACCCCGACTGCGCCATCGCATCGAACACGCCCAGGTCCTCGCGCCATCGGACATCCCGCGCTTCACCGGACTCGACCTCATCGCCTCGATGCAGCCCGTACACGCCACCGACGATATGAACATGGCCGAAACCCGAATCGGCGCACGACGTCTCACCGGCGCGTACGCATGGCGAACATTCCTGGACCAGCGCACGAGAATCGCGGCCGGTTCGGACTTCCCGGTCTCCTCCCACAACCCCTTCGACGGCCTCCACGCCGCGATCACCCGCACCGACCGATCCGGCCTACCCACCGGCGGCTGGCGCCCCGACCAGGCCATGACCCCCACCGAGGCCTACCGCGCCTTCACCCTCGACGCCGCCTACGCCGCCCACCAGGAGACGATGATCGGCTCCCTCGAACCCGGCAAATACGCCGATTTCCTCCTGGTCGACCAGAACCCGTTCGCCCTCGAACCCGGCCGCGCGCTCTGGCAGACGAAGGTCCTGCAGACCTGGGTCGGCGGCCGACTCGTCGGCGAGTACGGGGCTCTGTGAGCAATAGCGCACCGCCCACATTTGGCGCGCCTCGCCCCGAACAGGCGGACAGTCGATTGTCCGAGATGCGTTCGCGCCGTTGGCTTTCGGGCCTGCCCTGCGGAGTTCGATTCAACTGCTGTCCGGTCGGCGGCTGGCGATGGCAGACAAATCAGTCCGCCCGCAAGAGGTATCCCGATCGAATCCGGCGCACCCATGGCTCACTTCAGCACATCCGCCACCCTGAGCATCGCGAGCCCGTCGCCGTCGCGGACGCAGAGGATATCGGCGGTGAGGGCGACGGATTTCGGGGTTGAGCGGCGGTGGATTGTGGTGAGGGGGTGGTGAGTCAGGGGGTCGAGGATTTGGATGGTGTCGGTGTTGTCGCCGGTTGTCAGTAGGGGGCGGTTGTCCGGGGTCCAGGTGAGGTTCAGGGCGGTGATTTGGGCGCTTCCGTTGTGGGGCAAGGGGTTCCACAGTGGTGTGGCGGTTAGGGCGTCCCAGGTTTGGATGGGTTCGTTCTCGGCGGTCGCCGCTATGATCGGGCGGCCGTCGGGGGCGGTTGCGAAGGCCACGGTGGGGCGGCGGGTGAATGTGTGGTTGGAGAGTTGTTCGCCGGTGGTGATGTTCCACAGGGTGAGGGTGGTCGGGTCCGATGTGGGTGGTCGTAGTGTTGTCAGCGCGAGTACCTCGCCTGTGGGGCTGCCTGTGAGGGCTTCGATGGTGAGGTGGTCGCGGATATCGGGGCGTGGGAGGTCTCGGCGGGTCACGCGGTGCGCTCGGCCCTTGGCGTCGATCCGCCATACTCGGACCTCACCGGGCCACTGTTGTGCGACGGCGATGAAGGGCAGGCCCGAGGCGAGCGTGCCGCAGCCGATGGCCTCGACCGTTCCGTCCACCCGAACCGATTGTGTGACAAGGCTTCTGCCGTCCACATCGAACAGCCGCACCTGACCGGCGGTATCCGCGGTGGCGAGCAGCGGGCCGGTGGGACCGGAGCCGAAAGCGATCGCGGCGATGGCGGCGGAGTGGCGGTGACAGATCGACCACTGCCGGTCCGGTCGCGTGGTCATCACACGGACCTCACCCGAATCCGTCCCGATAGCAAGATGATTCGCCGAACCGATCGCCAGTCTCGGCACCTCGTCACCACGCCCCGGCGGGGTCGACTCCGATCCGAGGTCCCAGACGCGAACGGTACCCCGCGCATCCGCGGAGGCCGCGATCGATGATCCTGATCCGGGCAGGGCCACGGCGTTCACCGCCTCGCTGTGGCCGCGCAGGACACGTCCGTCGATCCGAATCCGGCCGTCACCGTAGCCGATCATGAAAGTTCTCACATCGTCGGATATCCCGAAGTCGATCGCGGTGAGATGCCCCTCCCCCGCGTGCGCGGTGGCCCGCACGCGACGACCGACGAGATCCCAGCAATGAATCTCCCCACCGCGATGCACCACGGCAAGCTCGTGCGAGTCCCCACTCCACTCCCGCGAAAATGCCAGGGCCACAACCATTTCACGACTCTCCCCCGCCAACTGCCCCACCTCGGCACCGGAGTCCACGGCGAACAACCGGACCAGCCCACGCCGATCCCCCGTCGCCAGCAGCAGTCGATCGTCGACCCCGGATCCGACGGCCAGCGGCAGACTCCCGCCGAACACATCCTGGAAGTCGCGAATCAGCGTGCGCGCGTTCAGGATCGCCCGCGTCCACGATCCCAGCGCCACCGGAACGCGAATTGTGCTGACGATCTCCTCGGTGCGAGCATCGGTGACCACCAGCGCCAAATTCTCGCGTCTGATGTGCAGCAGTCGGTTGTCCACGCCGATCAGCCGGTCCGCGCCGAGGAACTCTCGTGTCCCGGCCATCCCGATGGCGTCGATGCGCAGCTCACCGTCCTGCTCGGCCGGATCGCCGAGCGGTCGCCCGGTGCGCACATCCCATACCTCGTCCTCGTCACCGCCGCGCGTGATGGTCACCAACAGCGGGCGACCGCCGGGATCGGCCCCGAAGGCGATATCGGAGATCGACGAACGATGTGCGCGGAACGCGAGCACACTGTCGTCGCGGGCCGCCCAGACGCGCACGGTTCGGTAGGTCGGGGTCAGGGTCGAGGCGGCGAACAGCTCCGGATCGGCGACGAGCGCCGCCGCGGCCTCGGCGAGGTGGGCGAGATTGTCCGCGCAATCATCGGTGAGCAGCGGGCTCGCGCGCCGGTAACTGCGAACCATCGGATCGTCGGGCGCCAGCGCGCTCAGCACCGGGGTGAGAATCGCCGGATCTGCGACCGCCGGGTAATCCGCTTCCGCGAGTAGCACTTCCACCCACTCCGCACCCGCGTCGCGGGCGTGCTCGGCGAGATAGGTGCGAATGTAGGGATGCGCGTCGCGCCAGGACCCGGTCGCTCGCGCCTGCGCGAGCAGCGCCCGCACGATCTGTTCTCCGATACCCGCCGCCGGATCGTCGCCGCGCAGATGCGCGGCGAGCAGTTCGTGGAACGGCCGGAACACCGATCGATCGCCGGGGCCGACATCTTCGATGATGTAGGACCCGGCGTGGCGCAGCAGCCAGCGCACATCGTCGTCATCGATCGCCGGACCGCCCCGCACGGCCGCGATCGCGCGCGCCACCGGCACCCAGACGTTCTCCCACGGTAGTCCGGGCCCCTTCGCCCAGGCCAACGCCGCCAACAGAATTCGCGCGATCTCCGCACGCGGCCCGAACCGCCCCAGATCCTCGTCGAATGCCGCCGCCACCGAGGCCGGGACCTCGCCGATCGGCTCGGCACGCGAACGCACCGCGAGGGCCAGCGAGCGGGCGATGAAGAACGAATCGGTCTGGGCGGTGGAGGCTTTCGCCGCGATCGACTCGGCGACCACGATCGTCGCGGCCTCCTCGGCGTCTCGATAGGCCGTCGTGACGCCGGGTTCGAACGCCGCGACGAGCAGCTGTCGCACATAGGAGATCAGCGCGGTCCGATCGCGATACCGCGCGGCGTCGAGATCGATGACCAGATCCGGCGCCGCGAGCCGATCGAGCAGATGCCCGCGCATGCCGACGCCGACCCTGATCCTCGCCACCTTCGGCAGCGTCCGCAGGAATTCGAGGAGATCGGCGGGAGTCACCGACTCGTCGATCGCGTCCACGACCACGCGGTGGGTCGTCGAGTCTTTGGCCGAAACCAATTCGGTGAGAACGGCATTGGCCGTCGCGCCCGGCACGCCGAGCGATCCGGCGATCGCGGCGGCGACCTGGTCGGTATTCAGGCCACGCGCGTGCACGCCGACGACCTCGAGCTCCTCGGGCAGCAGCGCACCCGCGCGCAGTATGAGCGGATTGCGTAATCCGGTGCGCAGCAACTCCTCTCGGGTGCGGGTGGCGCTGAGCTGAGCGGGCAGGGCGAGCAGCGTCGATTTCCCCGATCCGGGACTGCCGGTGACGACCGCGATGCCGGGGCCGGATCCGGTGAGGAATTCGGCGAGATCCTCGAGGGCGCGAATGCGGCCGTCGCGGCCGGTCAGGTAGAAGCCGTCGAATTCGGGCCAGTGTCGCTGCTCGTCGATGGTGAAACCGGCGACGTGTGGTTGGAAACCGGGGTTCGGGAAGAACGGCAGCAGCCCGGTCACGCCGCGACGCGCGGGCGGGAACCAGCGCGCCTCCTGATCGATTCCGGCGCGGGCGATGGCGCTGTTGATCTCCCCAACGAGGATCTCGAGGCTCAGATACCGTTGCGAGGGACCGGTTCTGGGGTTGCGCAAATATTCGCTCAGCGCCTTCGCGAACGCGCCGTCCTGCGCGTACTCGACGGTATCGGCGCTGGCCATCACCCACAGATTGGCATTACCGATGCCCTGGAGCAGGCTGTGCATGCCCTCGATGAGCGCGGAGGTGGAAAAACAGCAGTCGAAGATGACCAGGACCGTCGGCTGCTCCGCCGCGGGCTCGCCGTATTCGTCCAGGCGCAGGAAGTAGTCCTCGAGCAGCTCCCGTGTCGCGATCGCGGTGCCCGGCAGGTCGGAGCGCGTACTCGTCAGCGGCAGGTAGTACTTATTGTTGAACTGCACACCGTGGCCGGTGTAGTAGACGATGACCACCGAGGCCCGGTCGACCGCACCGCGCAGGGCCGCGAACAGCCGGGCGCGGTCCACATCGAGCAGATATCCCGGACCTTCGTCCTCCACGGGTGAAATACCGAGCGCGCGAAGGGTTTCCACGATCTGCGCCAGCGAGTTCGGCACCCGGTCCAGGGCGGCCAGATCCTCGCGCGCGTAATGCTGGGTGCCGACCGCAACCAGTACCGGCGGATCAGCCAAGGCTCTGCCCGACGGCCGCGCCGGTCGCCGCCGCGTTGAGATAGCGCTCGACGGCGTGCGGTTCGTCCCCGTTGTCGACGAGCCGGTCCAGCACGCCCGCGCCGCCGGAGGTGGGCGGGAACAGCTCGGCGAGGGTTTTGCGCAGCGGTACCACATCGTTGCGCTCGGCGATATTCACCCAATTCGAAATGCCCTGCGGCCAAACCCCTTTGCCGCCGTCGGGCGCGGGGGTGAGGCGATCGAAGATCAGATTCGGCACGCCGAGCGGTGAGCCGAGGGTGATCAGCGTCCGCACCGACGACGGTGCCGAGCAGAGGAACTCGTATGCCACCACCGAACCCAGCGAATGCCCGACCAGCACTCGGGTATCGGGCCCGACCATGGCCGAAACCCGTTCCAGCACCTTGACTTTGACATCCGGCTCGACCAGGAACCGCACCGCCTGCTTCACATTGCCGATCAAGGTCCGCTGCGCCACACCGGCGAAGGTGCGCGATTGCAGCAGCTTCGCGACCACGACCTGCAACCCCACCCGGCCCGGTCCCATCGAGTCCTCGGGCGGGGCGAGTTCCGGTTCCACCGTCACGACCTCGTCGTAAAGCGCCGTCAGCAACTCGCGTTCCAGCCCCGGTTTCACATCCGCGACCGTGAACTGCGGCCCCTGCGCCGACATGGCGCCCGCGGGACGGAACAGGTCCCCGAAGAACGCCACTCGAAGATCGTCGACCCCCAAACGCTCTGCCGCGTCGGCATGTCCGGCCGCGACCAGGCCGTCGCGCAATGCGACCAGCCACGCGGCCGCCAACTGATAGCCACCCCTGTACTGTTGCGCGATCCCGTGCACGCCGACCACCACGGCCACTCGATCAGCGTAGAAGTCCGGCGGGAAACGGTGGCCGGAATGCCGCAAACCCGTCCGTCGGCGTCAGCGCGCCAAGCCGTCCGCCGCGCGCTGCGCCATGTACGCCTGCCCCGCCGCGTTGGGATGTACCGACAGCGAGGGCGAATCGGGCACCGGACCCTCCACCCAGCGCTGCCCCGGGGCCTGGCAGGCATCGTGTCCGGGTTGGGGGGCCGGATCGACGAACCGCGCGTCGTGCGCTGCCGCGGTATCGGCCAGCATGCCGTTGAGCCTCGCGGTGACCTCCGCGAGGAACGGCACATCGCCGGAGGCGATCGGCATATTCGGCCAGCAGCCGCCGATGGCGGGCACGATGGGCAGATATCCGGTCATGACGACGGTGGCGTGGGGCGCCCTGCGGTGGATTTCGTCGAGCACCGCGCCGACCCGCGGGGCGACATCGGCGAGCCGCCCGCCGATCTGGTCGCCGCCGAGATTCAGTAGGGCACGGCAGGGTGCGCCGACAGGGTCGACGATTCCGAGCGCACCACATCGCACAGCGATATCGGCGAAACCGAAGTCGTTGCCGCCGATACTGATCGTCACCAGGTCGGTATCCGGGGTCAGCGCGTCGAACTGGGGTGCGTTCACCCCCGCCGGGGTCACCTGCGGGCGGGCCATATCGGCGGTGGTGGCGCTGCCACAACTGACATCGACGAACTGGGCGACGCCGAGGGTCCGAGCCAGATCGCCGGGATAGTCGTCGCGGGCGCGGGCGCATCCGAGCGGGCCGTCGGCGAGATCGGTCAGCGTGCCCGCGGCGGCATAGGAATCGCCGAGGGCGACATATCGTCCGATCGGGGCGGCCGCGGCGGCGGGTGCGAGGGCGGCCACGGTAATGGAGAGGGGAATCAGAATGCCCAGCAGGCGAGGGGTCGTGCTCATCGAGAAAAGCTCACTTCATATCTTCTGAAATTGATGTGCTGGGATGCCACATTCCCGCCGCGACCGGTACCACCACATCGGTCGCAGGAAACTTCCGGTCTGACAAATGAGTATTGCATATCGAATGCTCGAAGGTAACGGGAGCGCGGGTTCGGCATGCGCGGCAATGTCGAATCGGTATGACATCCGACGGCCACGCCGCGCCGGAAGATCAACTCGCAGAGATCATCTCGGCAGCGACAGTGGCGCTCCTCACGTTCGCGCGACGAGCCAAACAGACCGGACGGCTTATAACGTTGAGGAATCGAAGCGGTAACGACGCGAGCAGATCGGGAAGATGAGCGAAGATCGGAAAGGCAACTCCGGCAAAAAGGACGGCATCAAACCGTCGCAGGTCCTCGCGGCGGCTCTGGCGGCGGTGACCGCGGCCTTTCTGGGATCGACGCTCGGGGTGGGCGGCACCGTGGCGGGCGCCGGGATCGCGAGCGTGGTGTCCACGGTCGGCGGCGAGCTGTATCTGCGTTCGCTGCGCAAGACCAAGGAGGCCGCGCAGCGCACCAAGGAGGCGGCGCTGGCATTGGCGGACCCGAACACCCGGGCGGAGACCGAGCTCCTGCCGCAGGTGCCCGGACAGCGCATGGGCGGCCCCAACCCGCGCTGGGCGAACAACGGCTGGGCGGGGCATCCGAACAACCGACCACCGGGAGCCGGACGGCCCCTCGACGGGGATCCGACCGTAGCCATCCCCCGGTTGGATCCTCGGCCGCCGGTACCGAATACCGGTCAGCTACGCCGTCGGTATCGCCTGCGCTGGCCGCTGATCATCGCCACCAGCGTGGTGGGATTCGTCATCGCGATCCTGGCGATCACCGGTTTCGAGGGCGTCACCGGAAAGTCGATCTCGGGTGATCAGGTCACCACCGTCGGACACCTCTGGACCGGCGGGAGTGGACAGCCCGACAAGCCCCCGACGAGCGGGGACGAGGAGAAGGCGCAACCCACGCAGAGCCGGTCTCCCGCGACCACGCCCCCACCGAGCAGCACCGACACACAGCAGCCGACGACGAGCGGTTCGGCGCCCTCGACGAGCGCACCGAGTTCATCGACGCCCTCGACGAGCGCGCCCAAATCATCCGCGCCGTCGACCAGCGCACCGAAGTCGACGAATACATCGCGGACACCGAGCGCCCCGCCGAGCATCGCTCCGGGCGGCGGGAACCAACGCCCCGGGTCGGAGGGGAGCGCCGGGGGCAACTGATCGGGACCGGGCGAGACTCACCGGCGGACGCCGCGATTACTCTCGAGTTCCGCGAGTACCGCGCCCAATTCCCCCACGGCCCAGACCAATTCGTCTTCCTCGATGACCAGCGGCGGCGACAGGCGGATGGTGGAGCCGTGGGTGTCCTTGGCGAGAATGCCGCGGGTGGCCAGACGTTCGCAGATCTGACGGCCGGTGGCCAGCTCGGGATCGATGTCGATACCGGCCCACAGACCGGCGGTGCGAAGCTGATTCACCCCGCGACCGCGCAGCCGGTTCAGCTGTTCGGCCAGTACGTCTCCCAGGCGTGCGGCCCGGCGCTGAAAGTACCCGTCCGACAGCAGTTCCACCACCGCCAGACCGACCGCACACGCGAGCGGATTGCCGCCGAACGTGGAGCCGTGCTGCCCCGGGCGCAGGACACCGAGGATCTCGCGGCGGCCGACCACGGCCGACACCGGGACGATTCCGCCACCGAGGGCCTTGCCCAGCACCACGAGATCGGGTGTGACGCCGACCCTTTCGACGGCAAGCGTTGTTCCGGTACGGCCCAGCCCGGACTGCACCTCGTCGGCGACGAACAGCACACCGCGTTCGGTGCACAGTCGGCGGACCGCGGGCAGATAGTCCGGCGGCGGAATGATCACGCCCGCCTCGCCCTGCACCGGTTCGAGCAGTACCGCCGCGGTATTCGGAGTGACCGCCCGGGCTACCGCGTCGGCGTCACCGTAGGGCACGCTGATGAAACCCGGCGTGTACGGCCCGAATCCGTTGCGCGCGCCGGGATCGTCGGAGAAGCCGACGATCGTGGTGGTCCGGCCGTGGAAGTTGCCCGCGGCCACGATGATCTCCGCCCGACCGTCGGGCACACCCTTGACCTCGTAGGCCCATTTGCGCGCGATCTTGATCGCCGTTTCCACCGCCTCCGCGCCGGTGTTCATCGGAATCATCATCTCGGTGCCGGTCAATGCGGTCAGCCGGGCGGCGAACTCACCGAGCAGATTGTGGTCGAAGGCGCGGCTGACCAGTGTCATCCGCTCGAGTTGTGCGCGCGCGGCGGCCACCAGACGCGGATGACCGTGGCCGAAATTCATGGCCGAGTAGGCCCCGAGCATATCCAGATACCGGCGGCCGTCGGTATCGGTGATCCACGCGCCCGCAGCGTATTCGGCGATCACCGGCAGCGGATTGTAGTTGTGCGCGACGTGCGCGGCGCTCGATGCGCGGCCGGTCTCGCCGGCGGTGGCCGTGGTCATCGGTCGATCTCCAGCGTGCAGCATTTGACGCTGCCGCCCGCCTTGAGCAGCTCGGACATATCGATGCCGACCGGGTTGTAGCCGCGCTCGCGCAGGGCGGCGTGCAGATCGGTCGCCGCGGCGGCCAGGAAGACGTTCGCGCCGTCGCACAGGGCATTGAGTCCGAAGGTCCGCGCGTCGGCATCGGTGGCGATGATCGCGTCCGGGAACAATTGGCGCAGTAGGGCGTTGCTCGATTCGCTGAACGCGGGCGGATAGTAGGCCACCGTGGCGTGATCGAGTACGAACAGCGCCGTGTCGAGGTGATAGAAGTGCGGATCGACCAGTTCCAGCGAGATGACCTGTACGCCGAAGTACTCCTGAACCTCGCGGTGCGCCGCGGGTGAGGTCCGGAATCCGGTGCCCGCCAACATCAATTCACCGGCGCGCAGGAAATCGCCTTCGCCCTCGTTGAATTCACTCGCCACGACGACCTGCCCGCCGTGATTGTCGCGAAACCAGTTGGCGTACAGGGCGGTTTCGCCCTGACGTTCCGGATAGGTGAACCGAGCCGCCATGGCCCTGTCGCCCACCACGATTCCGCCGTTGGCCGCGAAGACCATATCGGGCAGACCGGCGACGCCGTCGACGAGTTCGACACTGTGCCCGTACGCGAGGTAGGTGGCGTACAGATGTTCCCACTGCCGCACGGCGAGCGCGCGGTCGACGGGTTCGGTCGGGTCCATCCAGGGATTGATCGTGTAACTGACCTCGAAGAAGTCGGGGCGGCACATGAGGAAGCGGCGCGGAATCGCGGCGCGCGCATGGCGGTCGGCCTCGTGTGCGAGTGGCAGGGCGGTCGACGTCACGGTTCTCCTTGGCATGTCATCCAACGGTTCATTTCGACGATATGTTGCGCATAGTTAAACTTAGAAGATCGATTCATTGCACAGTCGATCAAAATATCGGCGATTCGTTAAACGTAACCAGTGAACGAGCACTCGACTCGGCGCACGGAAGCCGCGTACACGAGGAATTTTCGCCGGTCACCGCGTTGTCCAGGGTGGATACGAGGCCGTTCGAAATCGCCGCGAGCGCACAAAGGCTGTTCAGGGCGCACCGATGTGATATACGCTTCCGTTCGGAAGTATCAAGATTGTGGAAGTCTCTTCGTCGTACCGGTGGACGGTGTCCCGCTCCCGGCCGGTTCTCGAATCCCCGAGTTCTCTCTGCATCCTGAGCTGTTGAAAGGGATGGAGTCATGCGTGGAATACGGGCCGCCGCGATGCTGGCGGCCGCGGCGTCGCTGACCGTCGGCATGGTCTGGGCCGGTGCGCCCGCCCGGGCCGAGAGGCCCTGTCCCGGTTTATATGTGGTCGCCGTGCCGGGAACCTGGGAGACCTCCGATCAGAACAGCGGGGATGCGCCGCGCGGCATGCTCGCGCTGGCGACCGACGGCCTGCCCGATTCGGTGCGCACCGATTTCGTGAACTACGCGGCGACCGCATTCCCTTGGGAGCGAGAGGTTTACGGACACTCCAAGGTCGAGGCGGTCGGCCGTGCGCGGCAACTGGTCGTCGCGATGGCGCGGCGGTGCGCATCGACCCGGATCGCGCTGGTCGGCTACAGCCAGGGCGCCGACGCCGCGGGCGATCTGGCCGCCCTGATCGGTTCCGGCTCCGGCGGAGTGTCCCCGGATCGAATCGCGGGCGTCGGCCTGATCTCCGATCCGCAGCGCGCCCCGCACGATCTGCTGGTCGGCCCGCCGGTGCCCGGGTCCGGGATCGGCGGACCGCGACCCGGTGGTTTCGGCGCGCTCACCGCGCGAACGCACACCATCTGCGCGGTCGGTGATCTCTACTGTGCGACACCGTCGAACGATTTCGTCGCCCGTTTCGCCGGATTGGCCGTCCAGGCAAGCGGATTGGATCCGGCGGATCTGGTGCGATACGAGACCGAAACCCAGACCCTCATCGCCGATCTGATGGCCCACGGGGGCCTGCCGACGCTCGAGGATCAGCTGAGTTATCGTGGATTTCAACAGGTTGCTCAGCAGTTGCAGACCTTCTACGGATCAGAGGTTCACGTCAATTATCCGCACTACGACGTGGGCGGTGAATCGGCGACCGGCTGGATGCACAACTGGCTCGCCTCGATGGCCTGAGATCACGCGGCAAGGAGAACCGATGCCAAGCTCGCGATATCTGTCGGCGACGGTTCTCGTCGGCATTACCACCACCGTCTTTTTCACCGGGGCGTGCGATGACGCGAGTCCGAAATCGGACCGGCCGAGCAGCTCCTCCTCGCCCGACGCCGCCCCGACATCCCTGCCGCCGTTTCCGACCCGCGGCGGCTCACAGGACGCGCCGGTGCAGACGAAAGCGCTGGCCAGCTCCCCCAGCGGGAAGTTGATGAACCGTTCGCAACTGGCCGGGGCCTATGCGGTGCTCAACGACCTGTATGTCGAAGCGAACGACGGCACAATTCGCTACCTCGGCGTCGTCGAATCCAATACCGTGCTGCGCGACGCTGTCACCGCGCCCGACGGGCGTCGTTTCGCGATGCTCGGCGGTTTCAAATCCGGCCCGGCGACCACGGACAGCGTCTTCATGGTCGATACCGACTCCGGCAAGATCACATCGGTGACCGGCGCGGATCCGAACAGTACGGATCTGCCGTATCAACTGAGCGATCTGCATTGGGACGAGCCGGACACCCTCTCGGTGACCGAGCAGACCTGGGCCCGTGGCGATTCCGGCCAGCCCGAACCACAGCAGGCGACGCCGCGGCGTATTCGGAACGGCCAACTGCTCCCCCGTTGATCACCACCCGCCACGGCGTGCCGCCCCACTCATAGGCCAGTAGTCTCGCCACCGCCGCATGGCATGTGGACGACCGATGGAGGCTTGATGAAACCGCAACGGGGCGCGGAGGTATCGGAGGCGAGCTGGGAGCCGCATCGGATCGGCGCGTTCGCCGATGCCGTACTCGCGATCGCGATCACCCTGCTGGTCATCGAGATCAAGCGGCCGGAGGGTGAGCAGCTGGCCGATCCGCATGCCCTGGCCACATTCCTCTGGCACGAGCGGGCCTCGTTCCTGGCGTTCGTGCTGGCATTCTCTCTGCTGTGGTCGGTCTGGCGTCGCCACCACACACTGATCTACGAGGTGCATCGACTCGATCGCCACACCTTGGCGTGGCATGCGCCGCTGCTGCTGTTCGCGGCGGTCCTGCCGTACTCGACCGCGGTATTCGGCCATGCCCCGGACAACAAGCTGGCGATCTGCCTGTTCGCGGCAACGGCCGCACCGCTTTTCGCCAGCGAGGGCGTGGTGAAGGAGCTGGCCGCCCGGGGCTCGATCCTCACCGAGGCCACCACGCCCGCCGATCTGCGTTCCAGCGCCGACGCGTCCTACGCGGTCGCCGCGGTCTTCGCGATCACTGTGGGGCTGGCCTGGGTGACGCCCTACGTCTGGATCCTGTGGTTCCTGGCCCCGCTGTCCGCGGTCGTGGGCGGACGCCTGATCACGAGGGTCCGCTCGGCGTTTCGCTGAGCGGGGGTTCTTGCTCCACTTCGACACACAAGATCTGTCGCCGCCCGCGGGTGAGATCATGTCGCGCGATCATCGGCAGGAGGGCGCGTCACCCCGCGACTGTCGAGCGTGTCGAAAGGATCGACCGTGATCGTTTTCCTGCTCCCCGATTCCGAATACGATCCGACCGAGGCCGCGGTCCCGTGGGCCACCCTGAGCGACGCCGGGATCGAGGTCCGGTTCGCCACACCGACCGGTGAGCCCGCCTACGCCGACCCGCGCCTGACAGAACGGGGATTCTCGCTCCGCGACATGATCCTGGCGCACGACCAGGGCGAGCGGGCGATCTGAACGACGCGGCTCAGCTGGCCGGCACGACCTGCAATCCGTCGACGAAGGTATCGATATCGGGTTGGTAGGTGTCCCGATCGGCGGCCGTGGCCTCGACCGACATTCGAATCGGATACAGCATTTCCCCTGCGAGGTAATCGAATCCGATGAACTCGTGGTATTGGTCGACGCCATCGACGCCGGACGCGGGCAGAATTCCGGTGGCCTGATAGCCGCCCCGGCGGCACACCTCGACGGTCTCGGTTCGCCAGTGTTGCCAGTCGCCTTGGATTCCGGTGAACACGCTTATATTGTCGGCAACGTTGCGTGGCTCGGACACGTCGAGAGTGACGGTCGCGTTGCCCGTCCGTCCCGCGTGCCGATCGGCGCGACGCAACGCCAGTTCCCGCCCTTCCATCGGCGTCACCTGCCAGCCCCGCAATTGCGGAAGCTGAAGCGTGAAGGGCATATCCGGACGCGCCGCGGTGGTGAAGACGGCTCCGGTCGCCGCATCGGCGTCGCAGGCCGTGCGAAGCGTCGGAGCCGACGTCGTGTTCGGCGACTCCGACACGTCGCACGCGGCCACGCTCGCCGCCACGATGCCAGCCAGAAACAGATGCCGAACCCCGATCACCACTGCCAGCCTAACCGAGCATCCCTATGGCACTTCGACCACTACAGGCCGAGTTCCACATCGCCCGCAAACTCACCCTGGTCAACCGCAAGCTCGATCTGATCATGCAGCATCTGGGCCTTCCGGAATTCGGGCTCTCCGACGCACAACTGGTGGAAGTGGACGAGTTGCTGCGGAACGACCAGAAGATCAAGGCCATCAAGATCTACCGTGAGCTGGTTCCTGATGCGAGCCTGGTCGAAGCCAAGCACATCATTGATCGACGCGCACAACAGATCTGAGCCTATGCACCCGAGATTCACCACTCGGAAAGATCGGTTCGGGCTGGAGTCAGAACCGATCGTTATCAATTGGCGGGAGGCCGCGGAGGCTGGCAGCAGTCCTGCGGCGCTTGCTTTTTCGTGCCGCTCGCTTCGCCGCGCTCGATGGCTCCCGCGACCCGGTCCAGCCATTGCGCGCCGGTCTCGTCGACCGCGGCCGCGTACTCGTCGTGCCAATTCCACCACTGGTACGGCGGATCCGCCGGATAGCCTTCGGGCGAATCCTCCCAGATCTCTTGACGACCCAGCGCCGTCATGTCCAGGTAGCTCCAGGTGTTGCCGAGGGTCTCATCGCCGCGACGGTGGATGAAATAGGTGCGATATACCCGATCGCCCTCGCGGATGAACGCGTTGGTGCCGTGGTATTCGTCGACACCGAAGTCCACATCGAACTCGTCGGTGATGGTGTACCACGGCATCGTCCAGCCCATCCGCGCCTTCACCCGCTCGATCTCGGATTGCGGTGCGCGCGAGGCGAATACGAGCGTGGTGTCGCGAGCATTGAGATGGGCGAGATTGCCGACGTGGTCGGCGATCATGGAACAGCCGCGACACGCGTGCTCGGGCCAGCCCACGACGCCGGGCTCGAAAAACGCTCGGTAGACGATCAATTGGCGGCGGCCCTGGAACAGATCGAGCAGATCCGCCCGGCCCCCAGGTCCGTCGAACGCGTACTGCTTGTCCACGGCCACCCACGGCATGCGGCGCCGTGCGGCGGCCAGTGCGTCGTGCGCGCGCATCACCTCCTTCTCCTTGACCAGTAGCTTCAGACGCGCTGTCTCCCAGTCGTTCTGCGAAACGATCGGTGGTGTTTTCATGGCCTGACCCCTGTTCGGTGTCGAATCGTTGTTCAGGTCCGATCGAGGGCGTTCTTCAGCGCATCGAGCGGACCGTCCCAGTCGCGCGCGAGTGCGGCCAGGAATTGTTGCGCCACTTGCATTGGCGCGGAACACAATCGGTAACGCACCCGACGGCGCTCCCCCGGCTCGGCGGTCACCAGACCGGCCTCGGACAGCAGCGTCAGGTGTTTGGTGATCGCCTGCCGGGTGATCGGCAATCGGGTCGCCAGATCGGTCGCCGTGGCGGGCCCGGCGGACGCCAGCGCGGCGAGAATCGCGCGCCGACTCGGGTCCGCCAGGGCCACGAAGACCTGTTCGGCAATCGCCTCCCGATCAGGCCGCATCGAGGTAGCTGACCAGCTCGTCGAGCTCACTGCGCCAACCGCGGACATTGCCCTCGAACGCCACTTTGTACGCGTCCTCCGCGAGCTGGGCGAAGCCGGATTCGACCACGGTCAGCCGGGTGCCCGACGACACCGGCTCCAGCGTGAACTCCACATACGTTCGGCGCGGATCCTCTTCGGGCAGCCCGAAAATATGCCAGGTGAAGCCGAATACGCGCGGCTCCTCCACCCGCTCCACCCGCAGGTCGGCACGGTGCCCGCCCTCGTTCCAGCGCATCCAGCCCGTACCGCCCGGCCGCAGCTCGATACCCGCCTCATTACCGAACCACGTCCCCAGCCCCTCGGCCGTGGTCAGCGCATCCCACACTTTCGCCGGCGGATGCGCCAGCTCGATCGTCCGCTCGATGCGATCGGGGAATCCCATAAGCCACCTCACTTAGTCGCAACTTGTTGGTTGCAATAGTATTGCAACCATCGGGTTGCGTCAATCGCGATCCCGTCAGAGCGGGCGCGGACCGAGATCGCCGATCACTTTGGCCAGCGCCCGAATAGGCTCGCTCTCGGCGTCGCCACGCCAGATGAGCGCATAGGGCAGCGGCGGCATGTCGGTGACGGGGATGAAGCGGATATTGGACATGCCCCAGTGCCGGGTCACATGAGCGGGGAAGGTGTGCACGATATCGCCGGAGCCGACCATATCGATCAGATCGTCGGCATGCAGGGATGGCGTGCCGCGTTGGATCGGGCGACCGGCGGGCGTGGTGAACGGCAGGTATCCCTCCTCCCAGTAGCGCACCGCGAGCGGCGCCATGGCGTGCACATAGTCGGCGGACTCCTCGAGCGTCACCGTTTTGCGGTCGGCGAGCGGATGATCGTCGGCGACCGCGAGCACTCGGGCGTCATGGAAAAGCGTCGGCCCGACCACGAAATCGGGTTCTCGCACGGGCAGCCAGAGCACCACGGCGTCGTATTCGCCACTGCGTAGCTGATCGAACGGATCGGTATAGTGCATGCGACGAAGTCGCAACTGCCACATCGGATGTCGTTCCCGGAACTCGTCCCAGAACGCGCGCAACTCGCTGATATTGAACGGCATCAGGCCCACGCGCAACACCGCGGTCTGCCCGGTGGCGGCCATTTTGGCGCGCCGCAGGCTGTAGGTGAATCCCTCGTAGTGCGGCAGCAGATCATTGCGCAGTTGTTCACCCACCGTGGTGAGCCGCACGCTGCGACTGCTCCGCTCGAACAGCAGCGCCCCGATCTGCCGTTCCTGCTTCTTGATCGCCTGGGTGATGCGCGCCGGTGTGACGTGCAGCCGCTCGGCGGTACGCCCGAAGTGCAGCTCCTCGGCGAGGGTCAAGAAGATCTCGATATCGCGCAGTTCCACGAAGTTCCTGTCTCGCTTACTCCGCGGTTAATGCGGCATTGCTGTTTTCGTCGTTGTTCGGCCCGGCCGGGCTGACCATTCTAAAACCAGCCTCGCGGGTCAGCGTGAACCGCGGGGTTTCTCATGGATGAAGGAGTTTGCTCATGGTGAGCGCTGTCGGTTCCCCGGCATTGGAATCCCCGCCCGAGCGGGTCTCGCTGCGCCGCTGGCTGGGTGTCGCGGCCGTGGCGACGGGCACGTTTTCGATGGTGACATCCGAGGCGTTGCCGGTGGGTCTGCTGACATCGGTCGGCGGGGCGCTCGACGTCTCCGAGGGCACGGCCGGACTGATGGTGACGGTGCCAGGCCTGGTGGCCTCGGCCACCGCGCCGCTGCTGCCGGTGGCGATCGGCCGGTTGGATCGGCGGGTGGTGCTGCTCGGGCTGATCACCCTGATGGTCGGGGCCAATCTGATATCGGCGTTCGCGCCGAGCTTCGCCGTGCTGCTGGCCGCGCGTTTCCTGATCGGCATCGCCATCGGCGGATTCTGGGCGCTGGCGGCGAGTATCGCGGTGCGCATGGTGCCGGAGCGGTTCGTTCCGCGCGCGACGGCCATCGCCTTCGGGGGTGCGACCGCCGCCAATGTGCTCGGCGTTCCCGCCGGGACGCTGATCGGCGAATTGACCGACTGGCGCGTCGCATTCGGCGTTCTGGGCGGGCTGGGCCTGGTGGTCGTCGTGGCGCTGCTGCTCCTGCTGCCGCCGCTGCCCGCGGCCGAGCCGGTGCGGCTGCGCACACTGGCCGAACAGTTCGGCAATCCGGTGGTGCGGGCCGGGGTGCTGGTCACCTTCCTGCTGGTGAGCGGGCACTACGCGGCCTTCACCTTCGTGAGCCCGATCCTGCAGGATGTGGCCGGGGTGGACAAGGCCATGGTCGGTCCGGCGCTGCTGGGCTTCGGAATCGCGGGCATCATCGGCAATTTCGTCACCGGCGCGCTGGGCGGGCGTGATATTCGCCGGACGCTCATCGCCATCGCCGGACTGCTGGCGGCCGTGCTGGTGCTGTTGGCGCTCGCGGGCGATACCTCGACGGTGGGGCTGGGGCTGCTGATCGTGTGGGGCTTGGCCTTCGGCGGCATCCCGGTGGGTGTGCAGACCTGGATTCTGCGCGCCGCACCCGAATCCGCCGAGGCGGCAACGGCTTTGAACACGGCCATGTTCAATCTCGCCATCGCGCTGGGCGCGCTGTTCGGCGGCCTGATCGCCGACAATCTGGCACTGCGGGCGGTGCTGTGGTTCGGCGCGGTGGTGGGTGGACTCGCCGCGGTGGCGGTGTGGAGCACCCGCAACGCTCGGGTCGACGCGGAGCTCTGACGTGCCGATGACGAATTTCGGTGCGGAGGAATGGGATCGGCGGCTGCGCGAACCGATAGCACGTGATGCGTTGCCGGAGTTGAATATTCGACTGCTTCAGTCATTCCTGACGGTTGCGGTGGAAGGCAATATCACCCGGGCGGCGTCGCTGCTGCACATCACCCAGCAGACACTGTCGGCCCAGATCCGGCAGTTGGAGCGCACCCTCGGCGCGCCGCTGCTGGTCCGCGGTTCGCGCGGGGTGCGGCCGACCGAGGCCGGACAGGCGTTGGCGGCCGGGGCGCAGGCCCTGATCGATGATTGGGTGACGCTGGCTGAACGGGTGAATTGCGTTGCAGGACAATCGATCAACCGGCTGCGCGTGGTGTGCTGCCCCTGTCAGACAGCGCCGTTCCTGATCCGGGTGGCCGACGGCCTGGAGGTGGCGGTGCCTGGCCTGCGGGTGGACCTGGTCAGCGTGCGGACCATGCCGGAGGGACTGCGGGCCCTCGAATCGGGACGGGCGGATGCGGGCTTCGGCTGGCTGCCCCTCGACGGAACCCGGCTGCGGCACACCGTCATCCAATCCGAACCGTGGGTGGCGACGGTATCTCGCGACCATCGGTTCGCGGACCACGACGCGCTGGTACTGGCCGAGCTGGCCGCGGATCCGGTGGTGCTTCCGGCGATCTTCGCCTCCGCCGCCGCCGAACGCGGCTGGGTCGATGCCCTGCGGCCCGGGCGGTCGATGCGCGATCCGGCGGTTCTGGATGTGGAGGACGGTCCGATCATCGCGGCGCGGCGGCAGGGAATCTGGCTGGCCCCGGAATCCATGGCCCGGCGGCACGCGGACAGCGGTTCGCATGTACTGCCGGTGGCCGACGCGCCCCGGATCGACTCGGTCGTCATGTGGACCGACCAGGCCCCGGAGGCGCTGGTGGACGAGTTGGTCACCACGGCGCGCGGGGTGGTCTCGTGACACGGGCGAGCTGGCGTCAAAAACCGTGTTTGTCGCTGGCACCGGAAAAGATTGTTTTTCCGGCGGTTTCGAGCTCGACAGAATCGTCTGGTCACCGTCTCTTCACTTTCGAGGATGTGCCCATGCCGATTCGCAGTACCGCCGAGGTCATGGACCTGTTCAACCGCGCCTTCGTCGAGCGCGCGCCCCAGCTGCTCGACGATCTGATCGACGAGCACTGCGTCATGGAATCGGTCCAACCCGCGCCGACGGGTGAGCGCGTGGAAGGCGGTGCGGAATGCCTGCTGTGGTGGAAGACGCTGGTCGAGGACGATTCGACGCAGTTCCAGCCGCAGGAGGTCATCGTGGCCGGTGAGCGCGCGACCATTCGCTGGCAGTACCGCTTCGGTCCCGGCGTCGACGACTGGGTGGAGGGCGTGAATCTCATGCGCGTACATCTGGGTCGCATCGTCGAGGCGCTCGGCTACAGCAAGACCGCCGGTGAGGTGCCGTTGGCCACCGACGCCGCGTAGGTCGCGTCGACGAAGGGACCGCATCTTGGGGGGTGCGGTTCCTTCGTCGCGTGGCCGATAGGCTGGCGACATGCCCGATCGCATGCATCTGCTGCCGACCACCGACGAGATGCTGGCCTGGATGGAAACCATTGTGGCCGAGGGTATTCGACGACCCGGATATCCGGCCGACGAATCGGTGCGGCACTGGCTCGTCGAGCGGCTGCGCGGGCTCGGCTGCGCGGTGCGCACCGAACCGGTCGAGGTGCCCCGCTGGCTGTCCGGCCCGGCCACATTGACCGTCCGCTCCGACGACGATCCCGGCCGGGAGATCCTCGTACGCGGATTTCCCCTACCCTTCAGCGCACCGTCGGCGGCCACAACCGGGCCGCTGGTCCGAATGACCGAGGAAATCAGCGTGCCGCCGGGCTTTCTCGCGGTCGACGAGGTCGGCCTCGTCGAAGCTCCCGTCTCCGCGCTGCGCGATATCGCGATCAGCGCCTACGACCCCGACGGCGAATTCGACACCCTGGTCCAGACCTGGCCGTTCGGACCGCGCATGCACCAGGTCGCCGAGCCCGCGATCGCCGCCGGAGCGGCCGGATACCTCGGTGCCACAACCGGTTTCCCGTGGGAGACCTGCGAATACTACGTACCCTACGACGGCGTCCGCCGACCGATCCCCGGCATGTGGATGACGCGGTCGGACTCGTTGCGGGTGCTCGACATGATGGCGCACGGCCCCTGCACCGGCGTGCTGGCCACCACCTGCGAAACCACCGACGCCACCACCGAGAACATCATCGCCACCCTGACCGGCGCCTCCGATCACTGGGTCATCATCGGTTCGCACCACGACGCGCCCTGGGCATCCGCGGTCGAGGACGCCTCGGGCATCGCCCTGGTCCTCGCCGCGGCCACCTACTGGTCCCGAGTGCCGGTGGGCGAGCGACCGCACAACCTGCTGTTCCTGCTCAACGGCGGCCATATGGCCAACCTCGCCGGTATTCGCGCATTCGTCGACCGCCACCGCGACGACCTGCTCCCGCACGTGGTGGCCGAACTACACCTCGAACACGCCGCACGCCAATGCCGCCCGGAGGACGGGAAACTCGTTCCGACCGCCGATCCGGAGGTCCGATGGTGGTTCACCAGTCCCGAATTCCAGGACGTGGTCCGCGACGCCGTCACCGAGCAGCGCTTGCGGCGCTCGCTGATCCTCGCGCCCGACGCGATGTTCCCCGAACCGCCCACCGACGGCGCGCATTTCCACCGCGAGGCAATTCCCCTGGTGCAACTCATCACAGCGCCGCCCTATCTGTTCGACGCCTGCGACACGATGGACAAGGTCGATGCCGAGGGTCTGACACCGATCAGTCGCGCCGCGGTGCGGATCGTCGCGGCGACCGCGGGATGGAGTCCGCGCCGCGGCCGTTGAATTACGCTGAATGCTTTCGTGACGAAGGGTGCTCGGATGGCGAAGGATTGGGCGGAGGAGGCGCGGTCGCTCGTCGAGGACGTTCTCGGCAAACATGCCGCCGAGGTCGACCGGACCGGCCGGATACCGGGAGAGAACTTCGATGAACTCGCTCGGCGCGGGTTCTACGGATTCCTCCTCGAGGAGGGGATCACCCCGCATGCGGTGATCGACACCGCCTCGACCCTCATCGCGGGCTGTCTGTCCACCGGATTCGTCTGGGCCCAGCACACCGGCACCCTGCGCCGACTCGCCGTCAGCGGCAATACGGCACTGCGCGACCGCTACCTGGCCCCGATGGCGGCGGGCGAATTCCGGTGCGGGGTCACCTATGCCGGGACCTATTCTCCCCCAACACTGTTCGCCGAACGCGACGGCGACGATTTCGTCCTGTCCGGCCGAGCGCCGTTCGTCACCGGATGGGGCCATATCCATGGTCTCGGCGCATCGGTTCGAGTACGCGGGGACCAGGAATCACTGGCCTCACTGTTGATTCCGCTCGAGGAGGTCGACGGCCTGCATCCGCGCAGGCTCTCGCTCATCGCCGCCGACGCCAGCGCCACAGTCGAACTCACCGTCGACGGCACCCGGGTGCCCGCCGACTATCTCATCGACATCAAACCGATAACGGGTCCCGATCCGAATCGGCTGCTCCTCGCCGACTGGACCAATGGGGTTCTCGCACTCGGCATTCTGGCCCGAAATCTCACGGAACTGCGCGCCCTCGGCGACGACGCCCTCGTCGCCGCGCACGAGACCCGATACGAGCTGCTTCGCGACCGATTCGTGCCAGCGCTGGGGAACGCGGACCTGACCTACTCGCTGCGCGCGGATATCTCTCACGCGAACCTCGCCGCGGCCGCGGCCGTCATGGTCGCGACCGGCAGTAGATCCTTGGACCCGCATTCGACAGCGGCCCGCCTGTACCGGCAGGCCGCCTTCGGATTGGTCTGCACCACAACACATCCCATCAAGCAGCAGTTGCTCGCCGAGCTCGAACCGGGGCAGTCAGCTCATGGTTGATACGGAGCCTTGAACGTAGGCCGCGTGTGGTGATACGAGGAACCGCACAGCCTCCGCGATCGCATCGGATTCACCGCCGCCGTCCAGATCCACGGAATTGATCCGCACACCCCGCGGGCCGTATTCGGCAGCCCACAGCCGGATCAACGAATCCAGTGCCGCCACCGCGGCCCGCACCGCATTCCCCAGTCCCGCCATGCCGTCCAGACCACCCACATTCACGACCGCGCCCCGGCCGCGTTCGGCCATCACCGGCGCGAACGCACCCGTCAACAGAAACGGCGTCTTCACAATCAGATCGAACGCCGTATCGAACGCGTCCTCGGGCAAACCGTAATCCGCTTCCCCCGCAACATTGACCAGTACCTCGAGCGGCTCACCCACCAGCAACCGGAACACCTCGATGACCAAGCGATCCACCGCGGCCGAATCAGCAAGATCCGCCACAACATCCACCGCGCGACCCCCGACCCACTCGATCAATTGCCGAGTCTCCCGCGCGCTCGCGCCGTCGCGCCCACACACCACCACCGAATACCCGTCCTCGGCCAACCGCAAGGCGATCTCACGACCGGCTCCCCCCGCCGAGCCGACGACCACCGCCCAGGAACCCCGGCCGCGACCACCCTGTGTTTCTCGAAACATCTGACGCCTCTTCTCAACTGGCGGGGATCGGTTCGCAATGGCTCGCTCAGGCGCGAGCCGCGGAGACCGGTTGTTCGGTGGTGGCCAGCCGCTGCGCGCGGCGGGCGAGGACGATCATGACCGCGGGAAACAGCAAGTCGCACACCAACACTCCACCGGTATTACCAGGCTGGTGATCACCGTGCGCGAACCACTGAAAGACATGACCGACAAGCGCACCCCACAGGAACATGCCCGCACCCAGGCCCACGGTGATCCGCTCGCGCGCGGTCGCCGACGACGACGCCGCACGGAAACCCATCACGGCCAGACCCAGATTGGCGAACGCGATCTCGAACTGGAACGCCGACGTATCGAAGCCGATCGCCTCGGCCATCTTCGTCGGAATCGTCAGAAAGGCGATCGTCATCCAGAGGCTGCCGCACCCCAGCGCGGCCACCGCCCACCACCGCTGCCACGTCTCCAACGCGGCCTGCCGAGACGGGCTGTGCCGCGTGCGGATCAGCGCACCGACGACCGCGATCACGATCCAGATCAAGGGAAGTGCGGACTGGGCCAGGAAGGACATCTCGTTCATACCTCAATGTTGCATGGTTAATATTAACCAGTCAAGACTTGATTGAACTCAGTCGTGCAGATGGGCGAGTAGGCTGCGACGCGCCGAGTCGACGTGCTCCTCCGCGCAGCGGGCCAGCGCGTCGCGATCGGTCGAACGCAGCAGTGTCGCCAGTTCGCGATGCTCGTCGATCACCCGATCCCGGTAGTAGTCGTAACCGAGCGCGATGCGGCGGGACTGGAACAGATACACCTGCGATCGCAGTCCCTGCCAGGCCCGGCTGAGCCGTTGATTTCCGGCGGCGTCGTAGATGTGGTCGTGGAAGGCGAGGTCGAGCGCGAGCAGCCGCGACGGGGATGCCTCGCCCGCGACTTCGGCCGCCATCGCGTCGACGAGTTCGTCCAGCGGCGCGAGCTGTTGTGGGTCGGCCGCGGTTTGAGCGCTGACCGCGGCCAGCCGATCCAACGCACCGCGCAGCGTGTAGACCTCCTCGACATCGGTCGCGGTGACCTCGATGACGGTGGTGCCGCGATGCCAGCCGCTGCGGATGAGCCCCTCACGTTCCAGCACGGCCAGGCCCTCCCGCACCGATCCGCGGCTGACGCCCAGCGCCGCGGCGAGTTCGACCTCGCGCAGTGGCGCACCGGGCGGGAAATCACCGGCGAAGATCGCTCCTCGGATGACATCGGCGGCTTCATGGGACAGCCCGCGACGGGCGGCTTTGGGCAACGAAGAGGTCATGTCCTAATGTTGACATTCGGACATGGCGCTGGCAACTTGAAAATACGATCTATGTGAAGGAGTACCGACCCATGTCGTCCCGCCCGGCCGTCCACTTGGCCATACCGGTCGATGACCTCGACACCGCCCGCGCGTTCTACGGAGGTGTGCTCGGCCTCGCGGAAGGCCGCTCCACCGACCATTGGATCGACTGGAACCTGCACGGCCACCAGCTGGTGACCCATATCGTTGCCGCGGAGGATCACGCGCGGGGAACCAGCGAGGTCGATGGACATGACGTGCCGATTCCGCATTTCGGTCTCCTGCTTCCTCCCGACGAGTTCCACGCGCTGGCCGCCCGATTGCGCACGGCCGGTACGGAATTCGTGATCGAGCCGTATCTGCGATTCCCCGGCCAGCCCGCCGAACAGTGGACCATGTTCTTCCACGATCCGGCCGGTAACGCGTTGGAGTTCAAGGCGTTCAGCGATGACGAGCAGGTGTTCGCGCGATGAGGCGGGTACTGGTGACCGGCGCCTCGCGCGGGATCGGCCGAGCGGTCGCATCGGCATTCGCCGTGCAGGGCGATCGAGTGGCGGTGCACTACGGGGCCGATACGGCCGCCGCGACACGGACATTGGAGAGCCTGCCCGGCTCCGGACACATCATGGTGACCGGCGATCTAGGTAATCCGGATACCGCGCAACAGGTCGCCGACACGGCCGTGCGTGGTCTGGGTGGCATCGATGTTCTCGTCAACAATGCCGCCGTCGCCACCTCGCCCGCCACCCAGCACTCCGTCGCGGACACCGATTACGCGCAGTGGCAACACATCTGGCGGAAGATGATCGATGTCAATCTGCTCGGCGCGGTGAACCTGACCTACTGTGTCGCACGACATCTCATCGACCGCAGCGCGCCGGGCAGCGTCGTCAATGTCGGTTCACGCGGTGCGTTCCGAGGAGAGCCGGACTTCCCCGCGTATGCCGCGAGCAAGGCCGGACTCCACACCTTCGGCCAATCCATGGCGGTGGCCCTGGCCCCCCACGGAATCTCGGTGACCTCGGTGGCCCCGGGATTCGTCGGCACCGAGCGGCAGCAGGCCAAACTCGCCAGCGCCGAGGGCGACGCGGTGCGCGCCCAGAGCCCCTTCGGACGAGTCGGAACTCCCGCCGAGATCGCGTCCGCGGTCCTGTATCTGGCCTCCCCACAAGCCCAATGGGCTTCCGGCACAGTGCTGGACCTCAATGGCGCGTCCTACCTGAGGACCTGAGCGGCCAGGGCGGGAGCTATCAGCGGCTGCGCCAGGAGGCCGAGCTGTGCTCGGTCGCCCTCGGTGTCTCACGTCAACCGGGTGCCAGGTTTGCGCGGCTGGCTGGACTCTCGGTCGGGGCGATCCCGGTCCTCAGCCGCCCACCGAACGTGTCGATCGCCGTGCGACACCACTTTGACGCCCGGCGTCACCCGCGAACCCTGCGGCGGCCCATCGGGATTCAACCCCACCGGGCGACGACGCGTCGGCTCCGAGTCATTCGAACTCACCGACCCCGGACGACGCGGCGGCTGCGAATCGTTCGAACTCACCGACGACACCGACCGGCGCGGCGACTGCGAATCATCCGAACCCACCGACGACACCGACGGTGTACGACGCGGCGGCTCCGAATCACCCGAACCCACCGACGGCGAAGGACGCGGCGGCTCCGATTCATTCGAACCCAACGACGACGCCGGCCCCGGCCTGCGCAGCAGCGGCTCCGAATCGGCCGACCCGAACGACGACACCGACGGCGGCCTGCGCTGCGATTGTCCCGCAACGATATTCGGGTCGGATGCCGAGCGCGACGACTGGATGCCGCTCTTGGGCGGTTGCGACGCCGAACCGTCGCTCCCGGGGACCGCGCGTGTGCCGGGCGGACCGCCTGCGGGCCGGTCGCTCGCCCCGCCGGTCACCGACGAGCCGCGGCCGTGCTCGGACAGGTTCGATGACGGCGCTTTCAGCGCGTTCGTGCCGGACGAACTTCCGCTGTTGCCGGAATGACCCGACGCCGCCGAGGATTCGGTTCGGCCGCCCGCGGCCGCCGCGGAACCATTCGACGAACCCGAACTGCCGATCGACGAAGCATCCGAGGGGTGCGAGCTATTGCTCGAGAGCCTCTCGTGCTCACCGTAATTGGACGAAACCTCCGACCCAGTGCTGGTACGTCCGAGACCCGAGCTGCCCGCATCCGAACTACCGTCACCGCCGTGGCCGAACCGCGAGTTACCACCGGAAGGCCGCGTGACCGGCCCCTCCGAACTGCGATCCCCGGTAGACGAGGCCGGGTGCGTCGCCCGCGAACCCTGTTCGCCCCCAGGCGATCCCGCCCCGTGGCCGGACGAATGGGAACCATCCAAGACGTCCCGATCGCCACCCCGCGCGCTGTTCGATCCGACCGGCGATTCCTCGATCGTGGCGCGCCCGCCCCCGAACCCGTTGCGGGAGCCCTGGGATTCGCCCCCACCCGGATCGAACGAAAACTCGTCCCGCCCCGGACCGCGCCCCGACGCACCCCCCCCCCGGCAGCTTCCACTCGACCTCGAAGCCCTTGCCACCGAACCGGTTGTTGCCGAAGTAACCCTTGGCCCCGCCCCCGAACCCGCCGTGCGCCACACCGCCGACCCAGCTGTGCGGGTTGCCGAGCGTCTCGGACCAGTCACCGCTCACCACGCCCGCGCCGATACCACCGAAGAAGCCGAACACCGGGCTGGAACCGATACCCACGACCGCGCCGTTGCCGAACCGGACCCACGGATTCTCCAGCTTGTTCCCGAGGAATTTCGTCGTGTACTTGTTGATCCAGTTGGCGGCCGCCCGGCCGAACGGCGCACCGACGCCGCCCGCGGCCACCGAGGTCCCGAATTCCTTCCAGTTGAAATGCTTCCGATGCCCACCGGGTCCCATCTGGCTGACCTGCACCACCGCGTCCAGCCCGCCGGAGATCAGCGCCCCCTCCAGGATCTTCACCGCCCACCCCTTGCCGAGGTTGGCGAACTTCGCGAACGCCGACAGCGCCTGGGCCGCGATTCGTTTCTGGATCTGAACTTCCATGCGGCGCACGGCGATTTGAGTCGCCATTTCCGCCGCCGCCTCCTCGGCCGGTGCGGTGGGCGGAAACCGCCATGCCCACAGGATTTCGAGGGCCAGCGCCACCAGCGAGAGGATGGTCATCAGTTTCGCGGCCTGGACCGACGCGCCGAATTCCTCGATCGCGTCGGAGATCTGGTCCATGAAACGCGCCAACGAATCCATGGATTGATCGCCGCTCAACATCTGATCGAACAACGCGCTGATCTTGTCCCCGCCGGCGCCCTCGGGATACGCGGAGACCGCGGTGCGTTTCACATCCTCGATTTCCGGAGTCAGTTTCCGCAGCGCCTCACCGGCCTGCTTGTAGGCGTTCGCAACCGCCCAGATCTTGTCCTCATCACCATCGGGCCACGCGCCGCCCGCGATCCACCCCAGCCAGCGCAGCTCCGGCGGCAGATACAGACTCATCCCGCAGCGACCTCACTCGTGGTGGTCTCTGACCATCGACCGGCGTCCGACGGGCTCGGTATCGCCGAATCCCGAATCCTCGTCGTCGTATCGGCGCTCGGGCGAGTTCGGCGGCGCGGTCGATACCGGCTGCGGCGCCGGAATCACGGACCTGAAATCCGGCATGCCCTCGACCAGGTCCGACAGGTGCGGCAGTCGGTCCTTACGCTCCCGCAGCGGCTCCATCAGCCGATGGCCCTGCTGGCTCACGTTCTTGGCCGCGGCCTGCACCGCCTGGGTGACGGCAGCGGCGATCTCGCCATAGGACAGATCGCTGATATCGTCGGCGAATCGGGTCTCGATGAGAATGCCGTCGGCATTGACGGTCACGCTGATTCGCTTGTCGCATGCCGTGGCGGTCGCGGTGAGTCGCGCCCGATCACGCTGGATCTCGGCAATACCCCGCATTTGTTCGGACAGCGCTTCCAGCATCATCGCCGCATCCGCCTGCAGCCGCTCATTCATCACCGGAGATCTCCGCATCGTCGATCGAGTCGCATTTCACATCTCATCGCGACTGCGCTCTCTCGTTCTCCTCGAAAACCTTCGCGGCGTCGCGCAGATTATTCGCATTCTGCTCCAACACATCGGCGAGTTGGGACAGCGATTTGAAAGAATTGTCTCTACCGGCTTTGTACCCCTTGGGCCCGTCGGCGAACTTCTTCCCGGCTTTGTCGTGGCCCCACGCCTCACCCAGGGCACCGGTGGAATCCTCGAGGATCTTCCTGATCTTTCCGAGCCAGTCGGTGACATCGTCGAAGTCCGCGGCTGCCGCGCGCAGCCCGTCGGGGTTCAATTCGATGTGTTGATCCATAACTCTTCCTATTCACAGAATAGAGATCAGGACGGAATCGACGACTCGAAACATCGTTACATCCGGACGTTACGAGAGGTTCTCTCTCTCCACTGATATGCTTATCGCCGACAGAAACAATTCCGGCGGGCCTCCGCGGGGGGTGACAGGAGAACACATCGGTCGAAGCCGACACATCCCCGCTCACCGAGGCACCACGCTCGGCGATCGGCCCGGGTGGTAGGGGGTCGAGGCGTTGGGGCTCACAACTTGGGTTGATCGCTAATAAAATGACATGACTGAGAGTAAACTCGAGCATATGGCAGACGTCAATCGAGCGCAGCGCGCCTACCGTTCCCCCGTGCGCGAGGAGGCCGCGCGCCGCACTCGGGACATCGTGGTGCGGGCCGCGGCGGAGGTGTTCGCGGAACGGGGATACGCCGGCGCCACCATCGATCAGATCGCGACCAACGCGGGCGTCTCCCGTCCCACAGTCTTCGCCGCTGGGAACAAGGCCCAGCTGTTCGCCCTCGCCCATCAGTTCACCGCCGACGGCGGCGACGCGGCGGAGGTCGGCTCGACGATCACGGAGATTCTCACGATCGCCGACCCACGGCAGCTCCTCGAGCAGTTCGCGGCCAATACGGCAGCCCTCATGCGGCGCGTGCGCCCGCTGCAGGTCGTGCTCGAGCAGGCCGCGGGCACCGATCCCGATCTGGCGGACCTATTGCGATCCACGCAGCAGAAACTGCTGGAGACCGCCGGTTGCGTCGTCGCCGCCATCGAGGCCACGGGCTCGCTGCGGCAAGGCATCGAAGCCCGGGCCGCGACCGATGTGCTGTGGCTACAACTGCAGCACACGAACTATCAGCGCCTGGTCGACGAACGCGGCTGGAGCCACCAGGATTTCGAACGCTGGCACGCCACCACGATGATCACCACTCTGCTCGAGCCGAAACATGAATGATCGCAACACGTTACGTGGATGCAGTGGGCCATCGGCAACCCGCGACCGCGAGTTCGCCTTCGTTCATGGTCAATACGGCGCCCTGGATCGAAGCCGCGCGCGGTGAGACCAGGAACCGGATGGCCTCGGCCACCGCGCTGGGCCCACTGAGTCGAGCGGCGTGCGCGCCACCGACATCCACGGAATTGACCCGCACGCCCCGCGGCCCGTACTCGGCCGTCCACAACCTCGTCAACATGACCAGGGCCGAGGTCGCCGCCTGCACCACGCTTCGCCCCGAGGCCCCGGTCACCGTGCCGGAACTACCCACGTTGACGATCGCGCCCCTTCCGTGCTCGGCCATTGCCGGGGCGAACGCGGCGGTCAACAGCAGGGGCAGCTTCACATTCAGAGCGAATACCGTGTCGAATACATCATCGACCGGCCCGCAACCCGTCTCACCGGCGTTGTTGACCAGCACCTCGACGGGAGCGCCGTCGAGCAGCCCGACAGTTTCGGCGATCAACCCGCGCACGGCCGCGGAATCACCGAGATCGGCCACCACATCCACCGCCCGCCCACCGGCCCACTCGATCAGCTTGCGCGTCTCCTCCGCACCATCGCCGTCACGACCGCACACCACCACCGAATAGCCGTCCTCTGCCAACCGCAACGCGGCCTCGCGCCCGATCCCGCCCGTCGAACCGGCGACCACCGCCCACATCCCGCGCCCCCGGGGATCTCCCGCCGTCTCGTCACTCATCCGGTCCACCGACTGCGCCGACAGGCTCGCGGCGAGGCGCACGACGATCGGTCATGAGGCGAATGCCGAATGCTTTGACATTCGAATGCGATCTGGAGCGCCCGAGGTCCTCAGCAGGTGGACGTTGCGGGCCTACCCACGAAGCGATCCCCCAGATACTCGATCGCCCGCACCGCGCCCGGCAGCATCGCGCCGCCGTGGTCGGCGCCGGGGACGAGGTCCAGATCCACCAGGGCGCCGGAGGCGCAATAGCGCGCGGCCATCTCCCGAACCGATTGCGGGGAAACGACATCCGCCGCACCGTGCCATTCGTAAATCGGGACGCGCGGCACACCCGGGTAGAAGGTGAGGCTGTTCGCGTGCAACACCTCCACCGTGGGTGTGTCCGCTTCGAGCGGGCCGTCGAAGTAGTCGTCGAAGCGATGGTCGGCTCCGGCGTCGATGATCTCGTTCGTGCACGCATCGGCCAGCCGGGCCCGCAGCGCGATACCGGCCGGGTTCAGCAGTCGATCCAGATGCACCTGGTCGGGGTATTCGCGTTCGAGCCCGACCGCGGCCGCGAAGCCCAGGCCGAACAGCGGATTCGGTGACCGACCGACATCGAGGGCGAGCTTGCCCAGATCGACCGGAACCCCGCCCTGCGCACTGCCGACGAGCGGCAGCTCGGGTGCGTATCGCGGGGCGAGCGCGGCGGCGAAGCCGGTGGCCATCCCGCCACCGGAATAACCGAGCATGCCCACCGGACTGTTCGACAATCCGGCCGCGCCGAAGCGCCGGGCGGCGCGGATCCCGTCGAGGGTCAGCCGCCCACCCAGCTGCGCGGCCCCGTACGCGCTCGTCGGCCCCAGATGGTCGGGCACCGCGGCCGCCCAACCGCGAGCGAGCAGGAGATTGAGCGCGGGCGCCTCGCGCAGCGAGCCGTCGAACAGCGCGTGTGACGGAGCACAGTGCAGCCCAAGGGAATTGACGAACGGTTGATAGGAGACGAGTGGCCGATCGGGGCCGCCCGGCGGAACGAGCACCGTGGTCACGGCCGCGATCGGAGCTCCCGCCGAATTGGTCGACCGATACAGCAGCTGCCAGATCGCAACCGCCGGGAAAATCGCGGATTGCACACGGCGACTGCGGATTACCTCCCCCGGTTCCCATCCCGCGATATCGGACGGAGCCGCGTAGAAGCCGTCGGGATCGGGAGCCGGATATACGGGAGCGGCTGTCGCGGGGCCGTCCTGGGATACGACAGCCGCCGCGGCGACCGTTGCGGCGGCGAGGATTCGGACCCATATGGGTGCGGTGTGCATTACTTCTCCTGTCCGCGGAGGTCGTTTTTCTGGCAGGTGAATTGCATGACGTCGATATGGCCGGTGCGGAACTTGTCCGCGCATCCGGTGAGGTAGCGCAGGTAGGTGTAGTAGGTCTGCTCATTGCTGAGCTCGATCGCGCGGTCCTTGCTGAACCGAAGCGCGCCCGCCCAGTGATCGAGCGTCTTCGCGTAATGCAGCTGCAGCGGCTGAATCTGGGTCACCTCGAATCCGGCTTCCCTGGCGTAGTCGCGCACGCCGCGGGGTTTCGGCCCGAACGGCAGCGGCAACTGGCCGCCGGGAAATATGGCGGTGCGGATGAACCGCATGAAATCCACATCATCGGTCGACAGCGGAATACCGTTGGCGCGCAAGTAGTTCAAGCCGTACACGACGATCGTATGCAACAGCATGGCGCCGTCGGCCGGTAACGCACCGTAGGCGAAGGCGAAGAAGTCGACGTAACGTTCCTGCCGGAAATGCTCGAAGGCCCCGATGGTGACGATGCGATCGACCTTGTCGTCGCACTCCTCCCACCCTTGCAACCGCACCTCGGCGCGCAGCCCGTCGGCAGGCCGGGCATCAAGCAGCGACTGGACGTATCGCTGCTGGTTCTCGCTCAACGTCAGCCCGATCACGTTCACCCCGTAGCGCTGCAGCGCGCGCATCATCGTCGCGCCCCACCCACATCCGATGTCCAGCAACGTCATTCCGGGCCGCAGATCGCATTTCCCCAGCGCGAGGTCGATCTTGGCCAATTGTGCCTGCTCCAGGGTGCAATTCGGGTATTTCCAGTACGCACAGCTGTAGGTGCGGCTGGGGTCCAGGAACAGCGCGAAGAAATCGTCGGACAGGTCGTAATGAGCTTGAACCTCGGTATAAAACGGCTTGTATCCACTCACGAGCATCCTCCGAACGATGAAACGGACAGGATCAGGAGCAAATGCGCACGCGTCGGCCCGAGGGCCGCTACAACGGAGTCGGAGCCGAAGTTCTGTCGGATCAACAATTAGTGTGTGATGTGACTCACAGCTCGAAGCCAACCGACAGCCGAGGAGACCGATCATGCAGTCCTCCGCCGAAACCGCCCGCATAGCGATGCCGATCGGCCACCGCTATCGGGTCGCGCGGGACTACGAGGTGGGGCGGGAGAAGATCCGGGAGTTCGCGCGGGCGATTCAGAACTATCACCCTGTCCATTTCGACGAGACCGAGGCCCAACGGCATGGATACCCCGGCCTGCTCGCACCGCCGACCTTCGTGAGTCTGCTGGGTGGCACCGCCCAACAGGCATTGTCGGCACTGCTGCCCGAGGTGGACCTGGCGTGGGCGGTGCAGACCGATCAGGTTCTCCACCTTCATCGCCCGGTCGTGACAGGCGACACGCTCACCTGTGTCCTGTCGCTGTGTTCGTTCCGGCGCGCCTTCGGCGGCGACCTGCTCGTGGTCGAGAACGATGTCCGCAACCAGTGCGGCGAACGCGCCATCACCGCGTACACCAGCTTCACGGCCCGCTCCGACGCGCCCGAGGACGACAGCGATATCGCGACCCTGATGCCTCGCCTGCTCCGCCACGACGTCGGCCGAACGCATCTGCCCCTGCCCGCGCTCGTACCCCTGGGGGCCGCGACGGAAGATCACACCGACGAGAACTGGAACGCGCACCCGCTCGCCCGATCCTGCGCATCGACGAATGTCGGAGATCCACTGCCCGAGCGCATATTTCGACTGAGCCTGGGCGATCTGGTCAACTACGCGGGTGTTTCCGGAGATCCCAATCCCATCCACTGGCACCGCACGGCGGCGACCACGGTCGGGCTGGACGACACCGTCGCCCACGGCATGCTGACCATGGGCCTGGGCGCGGGTTTCCTCGCCGACTGGGTTGGCGATCCGGGCGCGATCCGGCAGTACAGCGTGCGCATGACCAGCCCCGTCTATGTATTCGAAGCCGGAGAACGCGCCGAAGTGGTGTTCGCGGGTCGCGTCAAATCATTGGATCCGAGTTCCGGGACCGCGCAGATATCTCTGACCGCGACACAGGGCACTCGCCGAGTATTCGGGCGCGCCACCGCGATTGTGCAGCTGTCCTGACTTTCGAAACGGATCACCCCACGGTGACGACGCGATTGTGCCAGCCGGTGGACCCGTCCGGGAACGGCGGGGCTCGGTGGTCGGTTTGCGTGCCGGTGGCGTCGGTCGCGCGCACCCGCAGGGTGTGCGCGCCCGGCGAGGCGTCCCAACGCCAATACCATTGCCGCCAGGTGTCTTTGGAGTACTCCCCGGCGAGCGTCGCGGCCTGCCACGGCCCGTCGTCGACCTGGACCTCCACGGCGACGATGCCGCGGTGCTGCGCCCAGGCGACACCGGCGACGGTGACCGGGCCCACCGGCACCTTCGCGAATGCGGCCGGAACGTCGATGCGGGAGGCGGTTTTGATCGGGGCGTCGGCCGCCCATCCGCGCTGCGTCCAGTACGCCCGGGCCCGATCGAAACGCGTGAGTTCGAGATCGACCACCCATTTCGTCGCGGAGACATAGCCGTACAGGCCGGGGATCACCAGCCGGGCGGGATAGCCGTGCTCGATCGGCAGCGGCCGCCCGTTCATACCGACCGCGAGCAACGCGTCGCGACCGTCCATGATCGCGGAAACCGGTGTGCTGGCGGTGAATCCGTCGACACTGCGGGACAGGAGCATATCCGATTCGGGGTGAACGCCCGCCTCGCGCAGCAGTTCGGCCAGCGGGTAGCCGGTCCATACCGCGGTTCCGGCCAGATCGCCGCCCACCTCGTTGGACACGCAGGTGAGCGTGATCGTCCGCCGCACCGCAGTCCGCTCCCGCAGGCGGTCGAAGTCCAATTCCATTGGGCGATCGACCATTCCGCGGATCCGCAGCCGCCATTGCGCACTGGTCAGGGCCGGGAGTTGTAAGGCGGTGTCGACTCGGTAGAACCGGTCGGTCGCGGTGACGAACGGGGTGACCCCTTCGATCGCCGCGTCCGCCTCGCCCGGCGGCGGTATCGGGTTCGCCTGCGGCACGGCAAATCCCGCCCGATCAGCGGCAATGTCACGCAACCGGGTTCCGAGCCAACGCCCGGTCGCGGCCGCCCCGACGGCCACGGCTCCGACACCCGCCGCGGCGAGCAGGAATCTCCGTCGCGAGACTCCCGATGTCGCCGGGGCCGCGCTCGGACGAGCGCTCAGTATCCGGAGCGCGAGCAGGCCCGCCGCGGTGCCGATCACGCCCGGAAGCACGAATGCCGTTGTCGCGGTTGGCCTGTGCAGTGCCGCGGCCATCGCGACACCGCCCAGTGCCGCCAAAACCGCACTCCCCCACCACCGTCGGCGTTCCAGCAGGCCGATGATCGCGGCCCCGACCGCCATCACCGCCGCCATGGTCGCGAACAGCGCCAGTTTGTCATTACTATCGAACCAGCGAATCGCCGCGTCTTTCAACGCATGTGGCGTCCGGTCCACGACCGAGGCGCCCAGCGCGAAGAACGGCGAGGCCGCGGGATCGATGAACGCGGCGACCAGATGCCCGACGCCCAGCACGGTCGCCGCGGCCACGACACCCGCGGTCATCGCCCTGATCCGACCGCCCGATTGCTCCTTCATCGCACTCAATCCAGGGTCATCTGGGCGATGGGCTCGGTGGTCGGCTGCGGCGATCCGCTCGCGGGCTCGACGGTCAGTGCCATCTTCTGCGACGGAATGTAATGCGCCACAAAGGGTTCGCGCGGCACCTGAACGAGAACAACCGCCGACTGCATCAACCCCTCGTCGGTCGGGCCCATCCACAACTGGTAGCTGTGCCCGGCGGCCGGTGGCTGCACGCCCTCGAAGCTCACGGCGACGAGTTCGAGCGCCGGGGAGGTGTGCACGACGATCGTGCCCCCGTTCGGCAGACCGGACGAACGGGTCACCGCGTCGCGCTGCTCCTCGATCATGCGCAGGGTGGTCAGCGCCGAGGACGGCGGGGATTCGGTATGCCGGTTTCCGGCGACCACGCCCGCGCCGATGGCCACGAGCACCGCCGCGGCGGCCGCCAGCCAGCGCCACCGGGTTTTGCTCGGAAGCTTCTGTGGCTCATCGGTTTTCGCGCCGACGCTGCGGTCCAGCGCGGCCAGTACGCGGGCCTCCAATCCCGCGGGCGGAGCCAGCGAATCCACGACGGTGAGATCGGCCATCGTGTCACGCACGCGGGCGACCGCCGCGTCGAACCGCGCGGCCAGCTCCGGATCGACGGCATCGCGCGCCTGCTCGATCCGGCGGCGCTGCTCATCGGAAACCGCGTCCAGGGCATAGGGATAGACCTGGTCCAGCAGGTCGTCGGTATTCACCGTAGGTCACCTCCCGTCAGACACGCCGCGAGCCGCTTCAATCCGTCTCGAATGCGGGATTTCACTGTGGGTAAAGGGATTTCGAGTTCGTCGGCCACCTCTGGATAGGTGCGCCCGCTGTAATAGGCCAGTGCGATGGTTTCCTGCTGGCGCGAGCTCAGCGTGCCCAGGCACCGCACCACCGCCTGCTCGTCGAATCGCTGTGTGACAGCCTCAACCACCACGTCGTGATCGCGACCGAGGTGCGCGTGTCCGTAGACGACATCGCGGTCGGAGGCGGCGCGTTCGCTGCGGATGCGGTCCACCGCGCGCCGATGGGTCAGCATGATCAGCCAACCCATCGGACTGGAGCGCTGCGGGTCGTATCGTGCGGCCAGCGACCACGCCTGCAGATACACCTCCTGGGCGATCTCCTCGGCCGCGGTGCGTTCGCGCAGCATCCGCACCGCGAGCCCGAAGACGCGATGACTGGTCAGTCGATAGAACTCGGTGAACGCGTCCCGGTCGCCCCGGCCGATATCGGCCAGCAGCGCGACCAGGCGGCGGGCCAGATCCTCCTCGCCCCCGGGCCGATCCACCGGACACGAGGGCCCGGTCTGCGGGAACAGGCGGATGACCCGCGACTCGTCGGGGGCCGTCACGCGCGTACTCGCGTCGAGAGCGATGCCGGGTGCGACTGTCGAGCCATGGCTGCTCCTACCGGGAGAGGTCCGCGGGGACCGTGTCGAATACGAGGCGGATCAGGCGGGCGGCATGAGGACGGTATCGATCATGTACACCGTCGCATTGGCGGTCTTCACACCACCGCAGATCACCGACGCGTCGCCCACTTTCCACGCATTGCCCGAACCGGTCACCGTAACCTCGGCGCCCTCGACGGTCTTGTGCGGACCGGCGATCTTGTCCGGCGCGATCTGCCCCGGCACCACGTGGTAGGTCAGGATCTTGGTGAGGGTCGCCGAATCGGTCTTCAACGAATCCACCGTCGCCGCGGGGATCTTCGCGAACGCCGCGTCCACGGGAGCGAATACGGTGAACTGCCCGCCATTGAGGGTGTCGACCAGGTTCACCTGCGGATTGAGCTTGCCCGACACCGCCGAAACGAGCGTCGTCAGCAGTGGATTGTGGGAAGCCGCGACGGCGACCGGATCCTGAGCCATCCCGCTCACCGACCCCGCCCCCGTCGGAACCTGCTCGGCATACGCATTACATCCCGGCCCCACCAGATTCGCGGCGGCACTCGTGCTCGACGAGGTCGCCGGCATCGAGCTCATGGACGTGGGGCCGCTCGAATCGGACTTGTTGTCCGAGCAGGCCGTCGCACCAGCCACCGCAGCCCCCAGAACCATCGCCGCTACAGCACAACGTCGCATCATCGTCATCGGTGTCACTGCCTTCGAGAATGCGGCCCAACCGAGCCGCCGTGAATAGGACACCAGGACTTCGCAGGGCACATGCCCGCAGACCGAACCGATCTATGTGACACCGGTCACATAGCAAGTCCACGGTCGGGCCGTCGCTCGCCGATACCGACGCCCACAGAAGGCATCTCGGATACACTCGGCAAATCCGGGTCGGGGGCAGTGTGTCACACGGAGAGGCCCATTACGTGAGCAGCGCCGACAATCCGCAGGTAGATCAGGTCGTGCACATGACGTCCGCCGACCATATCGCCGCAGCCAGCAGATGCCTGGTCTATTCGCAGACAGAGGGCGAATACCTGGTGCAAGTCGGAATTTTCCATGCCGTGATGGCAATTGCGAAGAAAGATAGTTCGCCGAACAACTGATTCAGCCCGGGAGTCGCTCGGCGGAATAGTCGTCGAGTGCGCGGTCCGCGTCGCCGACGATCACCGGATGGCCGACCAGGTCGAACATGGCGGTGTCGGAGTGGTGGTCGCCGAAGGCGGTGCAGTGGGCGAGGTCGATTCCGGTGTGGGCGGCGTAGCGGCGCAGGGCCGTGGATTTGTCGTCGCCGACCATGGTCGAGGTGACCTGGCCGGTGTAGCGGCCGTTGTCGACCTCCAAGCGGGTGCAGAGGATGTCGTCCGCGCCGATCAGCTCGGCGATCGGGCGCAGCGCGGGCTCGAACGAGCCTGATACCAGCACGATTCGGGCCCCCGGACGTGGCAAGGAGGGCGAGGCGTTGCCGCACCGCGGGATTGAAGAATCCCGCGGTGGCGATGCGCGCGGTGCACCAGGCCCGTCCGACCCGGTGCACGTCGGCGACCTCCCGACCCGCCCAGTGCCGGTAGAACCAGCGATGAGATTCGCTGCGGCTCAGCCCTTGTGCGCGGAGTGCGAAGAATTCGCGCAGGGTGGCGGGGCCGTCGATATCGGCGCGTCGCTCGGCGTCGAAGGCGAACAGCGACAGGAAGGTGATGTCGCGAACCAGGGTTTCGTCGACGTCGACGAATGCCGCGCATTCCATCAGGCGAACGGGCTCACCGTGTTCCGCGCGCCGACCAGAGCCGCACCGTAGATCTCCAGATTGACCTGCGGTATGAGCATGCCGTGGCGGGCGGCCACGCTCGCGTCACGCCAAATCCGCTGCAGCGGACTGGCATCGGCGAAACCACTCGATCCGTGGGCGGTCATCAGGATTTCCAGCGCACGATGCACGCTGCGTGCGGCGACCGCGGCGTCGGCGCGGTAGCGAGCGCGCAGCAGTTCGTCCGGATGCACGGCCTCGGCGGCGTGCCTGTCCAGGGCGTCGGCGGCGCGGTACGCGTGCAGTTCGGCGGTGTCCAGCGCGGTGGCGGCCTCGGCGATCTGAAGTCGAAAGCCCGCCGAATCGGACTGGCGGTCGAAATTGGTGAAGGGGATGCTCTTGTTCCCCGCGGCGGCGATGACGTGGGCCAGCGCGGCGCGGCCCAGCCCGAGCTGGGGGCCGACGACCATCAGCACCAGCGTCGGCACCATGGCGGTGCGGAAGGCCGCGGCGACCGAATCGGTAGCGTGCGCACCCGCCACCAGCGGGCCCAGGCGCATGACGCGGTGCTCGGGCACGAACGCGTCCTCGATCACGAACCGGTTGCTGCCGGTCGACCGCATCCCCGCCATATGCCACTCGTCCACGATCTCGAAGTCCGTGCGCGGCACCAGGAATGCCGCCGGACCATCCTCGAGGACCGCGGAGGCGATCGCCCACGACGCATGCCAGATCCCGGAGGCATAACTCCACGCGCCACTGAGTCGATACCCGCCGGGAACCCGGTGGACCGGACCGCTGGGCTTGAGGGTTCCGCTGATCAACGTATCGGGCGAGCTGCCCCACACATCGTCCTGCGCCTGTTCGGGAAAGTGGGCCACGCACCAGTCGTTGCCGTTCCACAGCGCGGTCAGCCAGCCGACGCTGCCGTCGATCGCGGCCACCGCGGCGGCCACCTCGAGATGTGTGCGCAGTGCGGCCTCACCGCCGCCGTACCGCTTGGGCGCGGCCGCCCGGAACACACCCGCGGCCTGCATCGCGGCGACGGTCTCGTCGGACAGCCGCCGGTCCGCATCTGCCTTACCGGCGGCGTCGGTCAGCTGGGGCGTCAGCGCGCCGATGGCGGTGAGCAACTCGGAGCTCATCTCATATCTCCTCGGGATCGGGGTGGGTTTCGGTGACGACGAGGCCCGCGCGGAGCAAACGCTTGAGCGCCCGTCCCTGCAACACCGACAGCGTCGGCGCCAGCGCGGACCACCGCACCGGCGCGCCCGAGAGCGCGTCCCAGAGTTCCTGTCCGCCATCACGTTCCAGGCACCGCACCTCGACCTCGGGATCGACCTCGGAGTAGAAGCGGTGACACGGCATCACATCGGCCAGCGGGGCCGGGGCCGAATCGGTGTTGGCGATCGGGTCGAGCCAATAGTGGGCGAGCCCGTCGCGGGCCTGCTGCGGGATCTCGAATGGCGGTGACATGCCCTTGAATCCGGGGATATCGGCGGCGAGGCTGGCGCGAATCCGGGTCTGGGGCGCCAGCATGATCCGGTCGGCGGCCGCGAGTTCCACGGTATCCGCGGCCGTCACCGCTTGCAGGTAGGGGCCCTCGGTCGCGAGATCGCGCGGGTCCCGGCTGCCATTGGTCATCACATTGAGCAGATCGGGCACCAGTGCGGTGTTGAGTAGCGCCTGGAAGGTGGCCTCGGTGGCGTTTTCCAATGTGCCAGCCCGGTTTTCGCGCTGCCAGTACGTACTGTTCGGGTGGGTGCGCGAGATCTCGTGGTACCACTGGTCGATGCCGAGCGCGAATGTCTCGGCCATCCCGCGCCATTCGACGTCGTAGTCCCGCCACAGATCCCGTGTGGTCTGCTCGTCGACGTCGGCGTCGAAACTCTTGCGCAGCACCAGCGCCGCTGCCCACGCCTGGGTCACCGCGAACGACATCCCCGAGGAGAACAGCGGATCCACGAAGTAGGACGCATCGCCGATCGCCATCCAGCGCTCGTCATAGGAGGCGAAACTATCGCTGATACGCGAATAGTTGGTCGCGGTCAGCATTTCCGGACGTACCGGCTCGGCATCGGCGACCAGGTCGCGCAGCACCGGAATCGAGTGGATCGTCTTGGCGAAGACTTCCGGATCGCGCAGATCGACCCGCGATATCGTGTCCGGATTGGTGACGATGCCGATGGACCAGACAATTTCGCGGCCACCGTCATCCGCGGGACGCGGCGTCGGGATGTACCACACCCACCCGTGCTCGAAGGCGGTGCAGTAGATGGGCGACAGGTTCTTCTCGCGGAACATATTCCACGCGCCCGGTATCCGTTGCGCCGGAACGCAGTTGCGAAAGTGCGACCAGACGGCGATATTGCGGAACTGCGAGAGCCACTGCTTGTCCCGCCGCGAGCCGCGGGCCGCGACCTGATTCGCCCGGCCCGACGCATCGATGAAATAGCCCGCCCGGATCTCGCTGCCGTCCTCCAGCACAACGGTCGCATGCCCCTCACCGGGCAGGAACTTGGTGATTCGGACACCTTGAAAGACCTGTGCGCCACTGTCTTCGGCGTGATCGAGCAGCACCGTATCGAACTCGGCCCGGTTGACGTGGATGGACCAGCGGTGCACCCCGTCGGCCAGATAGTCGGCGTGGTCGAAGAAGGAGACGAACGGACGATCGTTGTCCCACTGGAAGATTCCGCCGAACTTCTGAATCCAGCACTGGCTGGCGAGCACCTTCTCCAGGGCCCCGCTGGCTTGCAGAACCGGCACCAGCGGATGCGCGCCGGACTCCCCGATATGCTCGCGCGGGAACACTTCTCGATCGAAGACGGCGACCCGCAGGTCGGTGTCGCGGCACAGCATCGCGGCGAGCGTCGACCCGGCCGGACCTCCGCCCATGATCACCACGTCGTACTCGGTGGCGATTTCGGTGACAGGTGTTGGCATAGCGTAAGACCTTTCGGCGATCAGATGATCTGAATGCGCTGCACGTGGCGCTCGGCGGATCCGCTGAATCCGTTGCGCCCGTGTAGCAAAGCGTGGTTGTCGACGACGACGACATCGCCGGTCTCCCAGGGATGCGCGTAGCAGTAGCGCGGGTCGTGCAGCCGATCGCGCAGGTCCTCCATCACCCGGACGCCGTCCTCGGGCGAGATGCCCTCCAAGGTCAGGAACAGCGGATTGAGATACTTCGCGGGGTCGAGCGGTTCGGCATAGCGGATCGTCGTCTCACCCGTCGCCGGATGCGTACCGAGCAACGGCCATTTGGCCAGTCCGCCGTAATGGGCCAGTTTGTCGGTGCGGTAGGTGATCGTGCTCTGCGCCCACAGCTCGCGCAGCTCCTGTGGAGCCTCGCGGTAAACCGCTGTGGTGTCGGAGAATACGGTCTCCCCGCCCGCGCCCGGCCGACTCCCCCGCACACACTGGAACAGGAAGAACCGGGGCACCTGCGCCGCGAAGGCGCCATCCCAGTGGAACGGCACATCGCCCTTGTCGAACAGGTAGTTCTTCGGATCGTCCTGGACGACCAAATCGAGAATTGTGCCGAAGTCCCACCGCAGCAATTCGCCCGCGGCGCGGCAGTACCGCTCCAGTTCCTCCTTCTCGAGCAGACCGTAGCCACGCAGCACGGTGACCTTGGTGGCGAGACTGGTGGCGAGCAGATCGTCGATCGGCACATCGGCCAGGGTCTGCCCGGCGGCGGCTGCGGTGATGACGCGGGCGAAGGGCGCCAGGTCGGTCCCACCGAGCAGGGACGGACGCGTGCTGTTTGTCATATCGCTCCTTGGGTTGCGAGTACGAAATGGCTCGGGCGGCTGTTGCGCCAGACCAGCCGCGCGCCGAGGCATTCCGCCTCGGCGCGTTTGATCAGCGCGTATTTGGTGCCGTCGTCCAGCACGACCCCGTGCCACGGGGTCAGCCAGTTGTCCGGCGTGCGCAGCAGGTGGAAGCCGATCTTTTCGCTGTGATGGGATTGCGGATGGATGGACAGCCGCACCGCGTCGGGAAACACCCCGAGGATGAGCCGACTCCAGGATTGGCTGCGCTGCACCACCTCGTAGGCGGTCTCCTTGGACCGATTCCGGCGCTGCGTAGCGCTCAATTCCGGCATCAGCACCGCATTGTCCTCGACCATGAACCGGTGAATGCCGTTGAACATTCGCCGCATTTCCGGATCGGTCTTCACCGATTCGCGAATGGAGTCGATGCTCGTGGCGAACTCGTCGAGCAGGCGACGACGCCGCTCGTCCCAGGTCATCTCCGGCATCGCGTCGCGCAGTCCGTACAGCCCGATCGAGCCGCCGCCGGTGGATCGGATCATCCGGCGCAGTTCGTCGGCATACTCGTCGACGTTCGCATCCGGAATGCCCAGTGAATCGCTGAAGACGTGGCCGTCGGAGCAGATCGTCACGATCGCGCCCGGTGCGTACACCGCCGAGATCCGATCGCAGAAACCCTGCAGCGATTCGATGGCCAGTGTCTCGGCCATATCCGGCAGTCGCCCAAGGGTTTTGCGCCGGTTGCGGGATTTGACGGGGAAGGCGGGTATGACGAAGTGCACCGGCTTACCCGCCTCGACGAACCTGACCACCTTCTTCAGGTGGGGAGCGAAACAGTCGCCGCAGGGGCTCTCGTCGCAGGGCGTGTTCTGTTCGGCGCACCGGCGCCGGGCGAAAACCAGGCGCAGCACATCCGCGGCGACGGCTTCCGACATATGCTTATGGACGAATTCTGAACTATTATCGACGCTTGTGCTCATAACTACTCTCGACGACTTGCGATGACATGGACGCCCGGAAATATCACCGATATCGGAACCGAGGCGAAATCGACTGCGCCTGCCAGGCGGAATCTTTGCCGATACATAACTCGGCCATCAAAGCACAGGAAATGATCTACCCCCCGGCGTGCGGCCGAAAAACGGCCCCCCAATCTCTACACGCTTGTATCGAAGAACAACCTCATCCTAGCCCCGCTCAAATAGCCCGGCAAGCTTTTTCTGTCGAGCATTCCGGGAGGCGGCAATCACATTGATTTCGGTGCCAATGCTTTTCGGGGGTTTCCATTTTGTCGAACAACTACGACCACCCCGCCGAAGCATGCTTCGGCGGGGTGGTCGGATTTTTCGATTTTATTTCGCGCGCATCACGGCTGTCCCGCCATTCCTGGTTCGGCGACCGGCGCACTCGTCCGCTCGGCTTCCGCGGCGATGCGGTCCCGGTACCACGCCAGACAGCTCAACGCGATACCTGCCGCGGTGATCACGGCTGCCACCAGATACATCGACCGCAGTCCGCTGGTGACGATGACCCGGCCGCCCATCCATCCCGCGAACGCAGCCGCCACCTGATACGCCGAGGCGTTGACCGCCAGGGCCAGGGTGGGCGCCGCGCTCGCGGTACCCAGTACGCGAGCCTGCATTCCGGGTATCACGGCAAAGCCCAGCGCACCGATGATGAACACCAATACCCCGATGATCACGGTGATGTCGCTCGTCACCCACATCAGGGCGAGCGCGAGGGCCAGCAGCGTGAGCAACCCGATCTGCGAGGGCATCTTCGCCCGGTCCCACAGTCGACCGCCCGTGAGGTTGCCGACTGTCGCGCCGACGCCGTACACCAACAGCCATATCGCGATGGAGCCGCTGGAGAACCCGCTGACATCGGTCAGCAGTGGCGCGAAGTAGGTGAACACCATCAATATCCCCGCATTGGCGACCGCGTACACCACAATCGCCAATTGCAGGTCGCGACTACGGAATACACGCAGCTCGCTGACGACCGAACCACCGGCGCTCGCCACGGCCGGCACCAGCCACAGCACGAGCAGCAATCCGAGCGTGCCCACCGCGGCGATCGTCGCGAAGGTGGCGCGCCACCCGTAATGCGAACCGACGAAGGTGCCGAGCGGCGCGCCGACGATCATCGCCACGTTCATCCCGAAGACCAGCTTCGACACCGTCGACGCCTGTTTGCCCTCCGGCGCGGTCGATATGGCGGTGACGACCGCGTTGGCGAAGAAGGTCGAGGTGATGCTCGCGGTAATGAGCCGGGCCGCGAACAATACGGCGTAGGTCGGCGCCAGGGCCGAGGCGAGGTTGCCGAGGACGGCGACGCCGAGCAGCACCACCATCAAGGGTTTCCGGGGATACCGGGTGGTGAGCGCGGTCAACGTCGGCCCGCCCACGATCATCCCGATGGCATACGCCGTAACCAGTAGACCCGCGGCCGGAATCGACACGCCGAGATCGGAGGCGAGGTCCGGAAGGATACCGGCGATGACGAACTCACCGGTCGTAATTCCGAAGACGCACAAGGAAAGTGAAGCAATACTGAATCGCATGATTCTCTTTTCTGTCGGAGCGTGATCGATATCTGGATTGCTCACCTCACTCCGCACGGAAGCCAGCGAGGAACGATTCGGTTCCCATTGGGCTGGACAGCGTGCGCCACTGGGCGACCGGGTCGTTGAAGTTGTTGACGAAGGCTTCCGCGATCCGTTTGTCCTCGGCCGCTTTCTCGAACAGCCCGACCGTATGCGCGGGCGGCGGGCCGAGAAATGCCGCGCTCCACTCGACGACATTTCGTGCGTGCACCCAGAGCTGCTCGGAGGCCGCCCGGCAGAATCGCTCGTCGTACCGATCCGATGTTCTGGCTATCAGGTCGGCGAGCTCGAATGCGGTGTGCGAGCCGAGATTCGCGCCCTGCGCGGTGAGCGGATCGTTCGTGATCCACGCATCGCCGATGGCGATCGCGCACTTACCGTCCGGCAGACGCGCCCAACCCCGGCGAACCACGGGAGTGACCCCGCCCTGAGCCACTTCCCCCGGTCCGATGAGTGCGAACGTTCGCGCATCGATGCGCTCGCGCAGTCGCGGGGTGAATTCGCCGAGCAGCGCGAGCACATCGCGGTGGAAACCCTCGGGATCGGCGTCGGAGTCCACATGCGAGATCGCTTCGAGCGGTCCGCCGGGGACGGCCTCGAACGCCAGCACGTCGGCCCTGCCCTGCGGGGAGAGGAACGGCATCCGCAGGATCTCGCCGATACCGGCGAGCAGGTACAGATCCAGCGAATTCGGCATTTCCTCGCTGATCCCGTAATACAAACCGCTGCAAAGGATCCGCTGCGGGCCGTCGAATACCGATCGTGTCTCGTCCCGAGGGAACAGCTCGCGCATCGAGCGGTCCCCATTGGCGACGACCATCAGGTCGTGCCGCTCGGCCAACTCCGCGATGGGCCGCGCGCCGACGACAACCTTGCCGCCCCGATCGACGAACTTCGCGCACAGGTGCGGCAGATAGATGCGGAAATCCACGACGCTCGACGGCGGCCGCAGATCCGCATGGAAGGTCAGTTCGCGTTCGTCGGTCCGGACCGCGACATCCCATCTGCGCACCTGTGCGTCGGCGAACTCCCAATCGAAGACGTCGAGCCGCGTCTCCCGGCGCTGAGTCGGGCCGAATCGGGCCGGGAAATTGCGGGGCCTCCCGGATGCGAGCTGATCGAGCTCCTGTGCGGAGTAGACGACGACCTCGATGCCCAGTTGCTGGAGTCGCAATGCGAGCTGCAACCCTGAAATGCCGGTTCCGACAATGCCGATGCTGGTCATGAGATTGTTTCGCCAATCGGTGAGGTGGCCCGCAGTTCGCGAGCGAGCCAGGCCACTGTCTCGAGGGTGTACGCCGCGTCATCGGGAGAGGCCATCGCCGAAACCGGAATCAGCATCGGATGTTCGAGACCCGCCTCGACCAGCGCACCGATCCGTTCGAGCACCGTCTGTCTGCTTCCGACGAGCACCTGCTCGGCGACTATCCGTTCGGGAACGGCGGCCATCGCCTGCCGTACTTCACCACGGGTCAATACATGGGGCAGCAGCTCGGTGAGCCCCTTGTATTCGACGCCGAATGGATGTACGGCGCCGTGCGACGCCCACGCGGCCGCGCTCGCGTGCAAGGCAAGGAACCGAATCGGGTTGGCGTGCAACAGTTGGTGGGCCCGCCGGTCGGTTTCGGCCACGACGATGGGTATACCGCCGGAAGCCACGATCGCATTCGGATCCCGACCCGCCGCCGCGGCGGCCTTCCGCACGACGCTCAGCCGGCGTGCGTATTCGTCCGGCGCCACGAGTTCCGATGGCAGCCATCCATCCGCGTACCGACCGGTCAATGTGAGCATTCGGGACCTGTTCGCGCCGACCCACAGCCGTGGTTCGCGACCTTCGGGGGCGCGCAGACCCATCAGTGCCCGATCCAGGGTGAAATGGCGACCCTCGAAGTCGTGCGGGCCCGCACCGTCCAGCATCATCCGCACGATCCGCAGGGCCTCCTCGACCCTGCCCACTCGATGATCGTGTGCCACACCATAGGGCTGGAGGTTTTCCGATGCCCCCGTTCCTATCCCGAGTACCGGCGGCCGCTCGGTGAACTGCGCGAGGGTGAGCGCCGTTTGAGCCAATACCGCCGGATGCCTGCGGTGCGGGTCGGTGACGCCGACGGCGAGTTGCACCGGGCCCGCATGCGAGGCGAAATTGCCCAGCACCGTGGCGAAGTCGAGGCATCGGTCCGGTGTCGGCAGGGCCGACGCGAGGTAGGTGAAGTCCGTATCCCACGCTTGGCTCGGAAATGTGTTGATCAGGTGGTCGAAAATCAGGAAGGCGTCGAGTTCATGGACCCGAGCCAATTCCAACAGACCGCGCCCGCCCTCGACGGAGCCGGCCGCATCCCACACAAGCCCTACTTTTACGGTCATCGTCCGCTCCCGGCCGACCGCCTCGAGATGGCTTGTTTGTTTTCGATGCGCACGCGGCATCACCCCCCTTTTCCGGTTCGAATCCCCTCGGGCGAATGCGCTGGGAAATAGCCGCTTCTGCCACTCCCTATCGACCGATCCATACCGACGCCGCGCACAGCAATCCCCGAGCCAATGGATCGCCGAGCGAATTGTCGTAATGGCGTGCCGCCATGCGGCGTGTCTTCATCAGCTTGCCAGGCGTACCCTGTCACCGGCAACGGTGTACCGATTAGAATTCGGCTCGGTTTGATAAAGTGTAGGTTATGAACCAGGCTCGCAATTTCCTTGCCGGCGTGGACGATCCGACCGCCCACCAGCTACGACTGCTGCTGACCCTCGCCGAGGAACTCCACTTCGGCCGCGCCGCCAGCAGGCTGCATCTCACCCAGCCGGCACTGAGCCAGCAGATTCGTTCACTCGAGGAACGACTCGGCGTGGAGCTGTTCCACCGGACCAGCCGCCGTGTCGAACTGACCGCCGCGGGCCAAGCGGTGCTTCCGGCCGCCAGGAACGTCGTCGACGCCGCGGAGTATCTGCGAAATATCGTGCGCGGCATGGCCTCCGGGCCCGAACGCCTGCGGCTGGGCGTATGCGAGAGTTTCGCGGCCCTGCCGCCCACCCGCGGTGTCATCGCCACGCTCACCGACCTCGATCCCGTTGCGGGCCCCGAGGTTCGGGTGCTGGATCGGCTGAGCGACCAATTGTCCGCTCTCCAGTCCGGCGAGATCGACGCGGCATTCACCCATCTGCCGGTACCGGAATATCTGGACAGCGAACCACTGAGCACCGAACCCCGAATGGTGTGCATCGCGAGCGACGACCCACTGGCCGACCGCAGCTCCGTCCGCCTGGCGGATCTGGCCGACCACCGCGTTATCAGCTTGGTACCACCCACATTCCGAGCCGGGCACGACTTCTGGGCGGCCAACCCCCGCCCCGACGGCACCCCGGTGCGCTTCGCCGCGCATCAGGGCTCCAGCTTCCAATCCGTCCTGTCCACGATCTCGCTCGGCGGAGTCATAGCCTTCGTCCCCGCCGTAGCGGCCAGCTTCTACCCCCGCCCGGACCTCCGCTACCTCCACGTCGAAGACCTCACCGAATGCGCCTTCGGCGTGGCCTGGAACCCCGACAACCCGATCCAGTCGAAGATCACCGCCCTACGAGCCGCCGTCAGCAGCTACCGGGCCCGCAATTCCGATGAGGACCGGAGCAAGACGCCGCTCAGACTGGGCGTCGCCTGAGAAACCGAAAAGTCCGTAGCTTCCCGCAGTCCTTGCGGCTCAATGGTTTCGATGCGTGACGAAGTGGATCAACGCGAGCAGATCCTGAGCCCTGTTCGGGTTCGGTAGTGCCGCGATCGCCGCCGCGACTCGCTCGTCGGCCTGCAGCGCGGCCGCTCTCCTCCCGCCCGCGGCCTGCACCGCGACGGCCGCACGAGCCGCCTCGGTGACAGTGATCGGCGTCGCCGATCGATACAGTTCTTCCAATTCCACCGCGGCAGCCGTTCCGGAGGACAGGGCCGCCACCACCGGAAACGATCGCTTGCGGCGCATCAGATCCCCACCGATGGGTTTACCTGTCCTCACCGGGTCGCCCCAGATTCCGAGGATGTCGTCGGTCAGCTGGAACGCCAGACCGAGTTCGCGACCGAACGACTCGAATCGACCGACGGTCGCCGAGTCCGCCCCGGCGCACAGCGCGCCCAGCGCGGTCGCGCACCCGGTCAACGCGCCGGTCTTACCCCGCGCCATCGCCAGGTAGTCCGCGACCCGCACGCCCACCCTCTTCTCGAATGCGCAATCTCGGCTCTGGCCGAGGCACAGCTCCACGATCGCCGACTCCACCCGCGACGTCGCCTCGACGCCGACCGCGCTGGGCCACGCGGAGGTCAGTACTCGAATCGCGAGCGCATGCAGCGCGTCTCCGAGGCAGATCGCCTGCGGCACACCCCATACCGTCCACACCGTCGCCCTGCCTCGACGCAGCCGGTCGACATCTATCACGTCGTCGTGGATCAACGTGAAATTGTGCACCAGTTCCACCGCGACCGCCGCGGGAACAACCGTTCGGCCATCGACTCCGCACGCGTTCGCCGCCGCGAAGACCAGTGCCCCTCGCAAGCCCTTCCCCCATCCCGCGTCGGTCGGATTCCCCTCGGCGTCGCACCAGCCCATGTGGTAGGCCGCCATCAGATCCAACGGGTCGGGCAGCGCTGAGATCGCTTCCCGCAGTGCGGGTTCGCATCGTCGGCGAGCCTGCTTCAATACCTCGGCGGCCCGCGCCGCGGCGATGGGTGTGACCGTGTCCGTCATCTCGGCTGCACCGTCCCTGTTCGAAACCTCCGTACCGGTCACTTCGACCGATTACGTCCCCAGTGTGGGGCCGATCGGACGGTTCAGAGAACTATCGCCCCGAATACCGGTCGCGGCCGCGGCGCATATCGGTTCCGATCCGACGGCCCTGCGCGTTCGGTCGCCCATATGCGTAACGCGAATCGTCGTCATGCGCACAACAGCGTTCTACCCGTGCGGAAATGCCGCCACCATCGAGCCGACGACATGCGATCGTTCAGCGCATCGGTTTGTGGAAGACGAGGAAATCGCACGGAGTGGCGAGCAGCGGCACCAGGTGCGGGTAGTCCTCCTCCAGCTCACCCTTACGCTCGAGGACGTATCCGAGCCGCAGATACCAGCCGCGTAGGAACTCCTTCACCGGATGCGCCCAGCCGCGGGGTACCAGTAGCTCCAGCTGCATTGTTCGCGCGCCCCGATCGGCACAGTGACGTTCGGCGAAATCGACCAGCGCCCGGCCGATTCCGGTACCGCGCTGCTCGGGCGAGCACACCAGCATACCGAATTCGCCTACGTCATCGGCCAATTGCCGAATGCAGACAGCACCGACGATTCGGCCGTCCTCATCGCGCGCCACGGCGACACGCCCGTCGGCGATCAACCCCGCCAGCTCGAATATCGTTGTGCGGCTGGCACCCTCACGCCACAACCCCTCCTCGGCCACCTCGTACACCCGATTCACCAGATCGGTGAGCTCCGCGACCAACGCCGTATCGTCCGCCGCCTCCGTCGGCACCATCGCGATGGACACCATCAGCACCTCTTCACCCTCCGGGACGCTTACCGCGCCCATCGAAATCATGGACAACCTCTTTCCTCAGAAGATAGCGAGCGGGTTGACCGGCACGTCGCCCGCCCTTTTTCGGTGCAGCGGACCGTGTTCCCGGTGACGATGGAACTCATGACTGCACACGACACCGCCGCCGTCCTGCGAGCGAGGATGTACGGCAGCAACGATCTGAGCGCCAGTAGGTTGTTCTCCGGTCACTTCATCAACTTCGGATACTGGACCGGCGACATCACCACCGGCTCCATCACCACAGAGCAGAGAACCGCCAGCCAGGCCGACCTGTACCGGGAAACCTTGCGCCGAGCTCATGTCGGGCGCACCGACACCGTGCTGGAAGTCGGGTGCGGTATCGGTGTCGGCGCGGCGCTGGCCATGGCCGAATTCGGCCCGGACGAGTATGTCGGCCTCGACATCTCCGCCGATCAACTCGCCCGCGCGCAGCGGATCAACGCCGATGTGCTTGCCGCACACCGAGGCCGACTGTCGTTCCGTCAGGGGTCGGCTCTCTCGATGCCGGTCGAGAGTACGGCCTTCGACGTCTGCCTCTCGATCGAGGCGGCACAGCACTTCGAGGATCTGGCAGGGTTCGCCGCCGAAGCGAACCGAGTCCTCAAACCTGGCGGCCTTCTGGTCGTAACGACATTCTTCACCACGACCGACGACGCGGCCCGCCGCTTGGAGCCGTTGATCGAGACCATCCGCACCGGCATCGACGTCGTAACCCCGATCGAATCCTTCGCCACAACCCTTCGGACGACCGGCTTCGGGCAGGTCGAGATCGAAGCGATCGGCGAGCACGTATGGCATGGATACGATGCCTGGATGCGACAGGTCGGGTTCGAGAACCGCTGGTGCCGAAACTGGCTGCGGGCCTATGAGGACGGCCTACTCGACTACTACGCGATCTCGGCAACCAAGTCGTCTCACCAAACGGCGCGGGAATCGTCGGTTTCCCAATCGATCCAATGACCCTCGGGCAGAGGGCAATTGGTAGTAATCGCCGGTTCGTCGAGGACGTGGACGCAGGCGGCGAGCTGAGCAGGCCGAAAAAACCTCGGCGCACAGGGCCGCCTGCTCGATCTCCCATCGATGCGCGAAATAGACTGCGGCACTGAGTGTCCGGGATTCTCCTCGGTGTCTGTGGTGACGGCGGGTGTCGTCCTGCTGGTCAGCCGCTGATGTGGGCGGTGTTGTCGAGCCAGTGCTGGGCGAGGTCGCGGTCACCGTCGACACTGATGCCGGTCGCCTCGCGGTCGGTGAGCGGCAGTCGTCGGGTGAGGATCAGCAGCAGCGATCGAGCCGGACCGCTCACTGTCACATCGGCCTGCTGGATTCCGGGCTGCCACGCTGCCCCGTCGGACCGCCGCTCGACCGACCATGCGCCCGCGCCCTCGGCGATGTCGGTGGCCAGCCACTGCAACCGCTGCCCGGCGCCCCGAAGGGCGCGGGCGGATTCGGCACGTTGCATCTCCCAGGTCGGCGAGGTCAACATCGCGAAGTGATTCCCGATGAGTGCGGCGGCGATATCGGCGTCGATCTCGGCGTGTCGGTTCGCCGCGGCAGCGGCGTCGGCGCCGTGCACGACCGCCTCATTGAGCATGCTGGACAACCAGAATCGCGTCCCGGACCGCTCATCGCCCGCGGGGTTGAAGACGGGCGCGTCGAGCGCGTCATCGGCGCACGCGCCGCTGACCCGCTGCGCGGACTCCGACAGCCACGCCCGCCACTGCCCCGGGTCGGCGGGCAGGACGGCCATCTTCGTGGGCAACTGTGCGGGGTCGGTAATGCGCCGCTCGATGATCTCCGCGACCCAGTGCTGGGTCTGGCCCACATGCTCGACCAGTTCGGTGACGGTCCACTTCGGCGCTGTCGGCACGATGGCGTCCGGCCCGGCCGCGGCGGCTGATTCCGCCAGCCGCCGGGTATGTTCGACGATCGCCCGCCGGACCTGTTCGGCGTTCAACTCGACCATTGCGATGCCCTCTCCCTAGGTTGGCTGTGCCGGATATGACCGGCCACGCCGGTGAAACTCATCGGTGGACACCGATACGGTCGCCGCCGTTCTCACGAATCCTGATCGCCGATGGGCTCCGAAATCTCCCGGTCGATCTGGCACCGACTGTCGTCCATCGCTCGCTGAATCTGCTCCTGCTGCCGATGATCACGCGCCAGGGCACGAATTCGCCTGGCCTCGATCCGATCCGCACGCGTCACTGTCGCGGCCCGGACCTGTTCGACCGTCCGCAGCGGTCGCTGCGACCCGAGATCGACAAGCCCGTAGTGCGCGCATGTTCCTCCAACTCCCACTCGAACGCTTCGAGCAACGTCTCGTGACCCGTTGGGGCAGGACATGTTCTGACGCGGCGGAATCCTTCTCCGAGCAGCGCTGGCCGGGAAAGGTTTGTCAGGTCCGGCGGCCCGCCGACCAGGTCGGCGACCCGCCCGGCCACCAGGAGCAGAGCGCGAACAGCACCGCGTAGGACTCCTGAATCCACTGTCCCTGAACCGAAGTCACGCTCAGATCCTCGATGATCGAGGGCAGGCTGACGTTCACGATCGTGTGTCCACCACAATCATCGCCCCACCCAGGCAATGGACCCCGACGCAGTCACCGACTGAACAACGGCAACCGTCCCCCCGCCTTGAGCCTGCGAAGACCGCGGCCGAGAACGGGGTGGTCCCACAGGCTGGGTGGGGTGCGTTCGGGGTCCATCAGATCGTTTTCGGCGAGGGGACTGTCCTCGTGTTCGACGGTCTCGGGGTCGAAGCGCACGAGGGTACGGCCGGTGCCGCGCAATGTGTCGACGGTGCGCAGCAGTGACGAGGTTTCGGCGAATGTGGTGTCGAACCGGGCGGTGTCGGCGCCGAGGTGTTCACACAGCAGTTGGCGGCGAATACCGAGAATGATCTCGCGCAGCGCCGCGCCGTCGGTGGTGTCTGCGGTGACCTCGACGGCCAGGTCGCATTCGGTGTCGAAGCCCATGGAGCGATTGTTGAGGTTCGACGATCCGACCCGCAGCAGCCGATCGTCCATCACCAGTATCTTGGCGTGGACGTAGATCGGCGCACCCGCCTCGGTGACGGGGTAGTAGACGCCCAGACGATGCTCGGAGTCGGCCTGCCACAACAGATGCAGCAGGCGGCGGCGCGCACCGTCCATCACCTGTTGTTCCAGCCAGCCGTCGGCGTGCCGCGGTAACACCAGGACGATCTCCGGACCGTTGGGCTCGCGCAACCGCGCGGCGATCGCCTCGGCGAGGGTGCGCGAGGCGAGGTACTGGCTTTCGATGTAGAGCGTTCGGGTGGCGCCCGCGATCGCCGCCAGATACAGCGCCTCGATCTCCCGGACCTCGGCGCGGTCGGCGAGCTCGGGGAAGGTCCGCGCGATGCCGACATCGACCGATCGCATCGTCGGCGTCAGCCCATCGGGCCACGGTGTGTCCGTGGCGATCTCGTCGATCGCGGCCAACTGCTGTCCGGTCGCCGCCTTCCAGCGCGCCCGGGCCAGTTCGCCGATCGCCTTCGCCGCCGCACCGTCGACGGCGGTGGTCGCGTCGTGCCAAGGTCCGTACCGGTTGCCGTTCGGCGCTGTTCGGTAGTGGTTGTCGTCGCGGTGGTCGCTGGTGTCCCATCGGTCGACGGTCATATCGATGCCGCCGCAGAAGGCGAGCGCGTCGTCGATCACCACGATCTTCTGATGATGGGCCGATCCGAGGGGGTGCGCGCCGTCCATCTCCAAATGCAATCGCCGATCGGTCAGCCAATTGGCGATGAAGATCGGCGTCATCCCGCGGCTGATCGCCGCGAACGCGCCGACATTCCACTTCAGCAGATAGATGTCGAGATCCGGTCGCTGCTTGGGCAGCCAGGACAGGAACTCGCCCAGCCGATTCGGGCCGTCGAGGGTTTTCTCCCGCGGTTCGAACTTGATCCGGGTATCGAAATCCCAGCCGATCAGCACGATGCGCTTGCGCGCCTGCAACATCGCGGACTTGGCGTGGCGGAAATAGTCCGCCGCGTCGACAATGCACGCCAGCCGCTCGGCTCGAGCGACCTGCCAGCAGGTTTCGCCGGGAATGAGGATTTGTCGCGCGTCGCTCATGGGTACATCAGTTCTCTCGTCCGGCCGAACACCTGTCCCCGCAGGTGAACGCTTCACACTACTGCGCGGCCGCTTGCCCCTCGATGCCAGTATCGGCCCCGCCGCCGAGTGGCCGACCCGATCATCGGCGCGGAATGCGATCGTGGACGGTGAGCACCAGATGCTCGACGTGTCGGCGCAATTCCTGAGAGATCGGCGGCAACGTGTGCAGCTCAGCGAGTAGTTGCGCCGCGATATCACGGACTTTGACGTTGGTTTCCTGAGAGCGCCACCGCAGCAATCCGAACGCGTGATCGGCATTGAGCCGAAACAACCCCATCAGAACGCCCTTGGCCTGCTCGATGGCCGACCGGCCGCGCAATATTTCCGCCAACTCCGACGTGAAGAACTCGTCACGCTGACCGGCGATCAGGTCCGTGAGATCGACACAGTAGCCGACTATCCCCGCCACCGAATCCCGTTCTCCGAGAACGCGATCGGCGACGACGACTATCGATCGCAGACCCCCGCCGCGGGGAACGATGCGGTGAAACACCGAGAAGGTTCGGCCCGTTTCGAATCCCGAAACGAGGTCCTCGACGATATCGCTACGACCACCACGGTGCTGATGCCGCCGCAGCAGCTCGGCGCTGGGCTGGACCTCGCCCGGACGATAGCCGAACAGGTGGTACAGCTCGTCCGACCATTCCCAATGGTCCTCGGCGAACACATGGCGAAAACTGCCTACGGACAGCCGTTTCCCGCTGCCGAAATCGTCGCCGTACTCCTCGGTCGGTTCGATCGGCGTGATCGATTGATCACTCACGCAATGTCGCCCTTCGGGCTCGATGGACGCTTCGCGCCCTCCTGCGCCGCTCAGTTCTCGACGACGAACCGAGGGATGAGCCTATACGATCCCATCGGCATACCCGAATCGGCCCGGCGAGTTGCGGATTCGGTCTCCCCCGGACCATCAAGCTTGTTGTTCGCCGCCACCGGTGTCGGCGCGGGTTGGTCTCGATCTGCTGGTTTGGCCGCGAGTTCGGCCGGGAACTCCGCGGTTTTGTGTGATCATCACCGAAACCGTCATTGCCTCCAAAGAGGCAACGCGCCCACCAGGTTTTCATGAAACGGAGGAAGTCCGAACGTGTCCCAAACGCGAGAAACCTCCTTGTCGAAACGAATCGGCTTCGGCCCCAACGTGATCGACGGACAGTCGGCACTCGATCGGCACAATCGCACGGTGCATCTGGTCAGCCGCGTCGCCCCGGGTTTGTCCGATACCGCACTCGACGAGCTCGCCGCGTTCGCCGACCGGCTGCGCCACGAGGAAGGTCTGCCGCCGATCCGGCTCACCGCCCGTTGGTGAACGTGTACGCCGGAAGCCGGTCCGGTTGATTCGGACTCGTGGTGCGGCAGGCGCGATGTCTGGCGCACCACGAGTTCTTCCGGGGCGCTGTCGCGGCATTGGCAGGGCCGGACGCAATCTCCGGTATCCTCGCTCGGTGGTTCTGGAAGGCAGCGACCAGGCATGGGGATATCGATGGTGAAGTCCATCGCGTACCTGACGTTCGGTGGCGAGTTCGATCCCGAGCAGTTCCAGCGCCTCGTCGCGGAGCTCGGCGGAGTCCGGGACGCCCATGGCTGGGATGCCGTGCTACAGCGTGGGAGCTCGGTGGTCTGGATCGATATCCTGCCCGTCGCGCCGGAACGAAGGAATGAATTCGTCGAGGTCGAGCGGCTGCTCGGAGTGGTTCCGCACCATCAGGCGCTGCTGCATTGCTCATCGAGCGCCGAGTCCGAATGGTTGGCAGCGGAAATCGTCGTGGCGGCAGCGGCGAACTGGAACTCGATCTTGCGAGGGTTCGACGCGCAACCGATCACCATGGCCGAACTCGACAAACGCATCGAACGGCGAACCCGGAGCCTGTTCCGGTGACCGCAGGGTGCAGCAGTTTTATGAGGCGGATCGGGTCAGAACGATGAGCCGGTGCCGCCGAAGGGCCAGGGTGGAATCGGGCCGTTGTCGATCACCACATTTTCGTACCTGATCCCGAAGACAGGATTGGGCTCGCTGCACGAACCGCTGTGGTCACTCAGACAGGGTTCGCTGTGACTACCGCATCCACCGTTCACGCTCGTCGTCCTGTGCGCCGGAAGATAGGCCCGAGTGACGCGCTGCACTCCGAGACCGCAATCGACGATCACGTCCACACGGTAGGTGTCGTCGGTCTCGTTGCGGCACCAGAAGTCGGTGCACGAAACCCACGGGGCCAACACGGCGGTCGTCGCAACGGCCTGGGGAGCGGTAATACCGAGAGCGATGGCGAACAGCGGACTGGTGAAACCCCACAGGGCCATCGATCGGGAGCGCATATCAACCTCTCGTGCTTCGCATTCGAACTCGCGCTCGAATCTACCCGCACCGGATCGGCCTGCGAATAATCAGCACGACCATTCAGCGACCCCAATTATGCTGGCTTGCAATCGATTTCAACATATGACTCTCCCCGCGCAGCCACGAGCGGGACCGATGTCAGGTGGAGGCGGGGGCGAAGGCGGGCAGCTTCTCGAGACTGCTGCGCACGGCTTCGGCCCCGTACTCGAACATCCGCCGCTCGTAGTGCTCGACCGCGCCGCGCAGATCCAGGCGGCCTTCGTCGGCCTCGATCAGGCGGCGGCGCAGCAGGTCGGCATCGCGCAGCGCGGTGTTCGCGCCGTTGCCCCCGGTTGGGGAGGTGGCGTGGATCGCGTCGCCGAGCAGCGTGACCGGGCCGGACGCCCAGCGTTCACCCGGTTCCACCACCCGAATGGACAGCAGTGTGCTGTTGTCCGGATCGGCCTGCTCGATCAGCGCGCGCAGTTGCGGATGCCAGCCATCCATCCTGGAGAGCACGGCGTCCTGCGCGGACAGGTCCTGCAGCGAACCGTTCGGGGGCAGGATCATGACCCAGCGTACGTAGTCGCCGATATCGGGCAGCGTGACTTCGGGGGCCAGTTGCTCGGCGGCCTGCTTCGGTGGGGTACGGAAGCGCATCGCACCGAGCAGCAGGCTGACCCCGTCGCCTGCGATCTTCGAACCGTAAGCTTTGGACAGGGCGGCGAACTCGTCGGTCAGCGGGGTGCGGCCGATGACGAACCGAACGCCGGTGTCGGTCGGGATGGTCTGCGGCGACAGCACTTCGCGGACCGCGGAATTGCCCCCGTCCGCGCCGACGAGCAGGTCGGCCGTGGCCGGGGCACGGCGGGCGAACCGGGCCCGGACGGTACCGTCGGCCGACACGTCGTAGCCGGTCAGCGCGGCATCGGTGTGCACCGTAACGCCGGTCAGCAGTAGGTGACGCAGTACCTGCCGGTCGACGACGATGCCGGTCCGGCCCGCGCCGAGCTTGCCGATCTCGTTCAGCCGCGGATCCAGGATCAGCTGCTCGGCGGCGGCAGGCATGACGATCTCGTCCAGCAGCGCGTGCCAACGCGTCGGGATGCAGTCGCGCACCGCCTGGAAACCGATCGGGTTCAGCACGAGCCGATAGCCCTGGAATCGCGCGACGATCCCCGGGTCACGCTCGAACACCTCGGCCTCGACACCGGCAACACCACGCAGACCCTGCGCAAGAGCCAGACCTCCCAGCCCGGCTCCGACCACGGCAACTCGCATCATCAACCTCTTGAATCTCGACATTCGACGAACTTAGTTCGTCACTGACGATCTAAGTTCTACTCGGCGAACGTAGAGCGCGTCAAGCGTGAACCTGGGCGATCAGAGATCCGCCACCGCGGAGCCGATCAGCGCTTGCGTTTCGGACACGATGGCGGCGCGGTTGCGCTCGAATTCGGGAGCGGACAACTGGGTCGGGTCATCCGGCAAACCGGTCAGGATCGGAGTATGGATATGTCCGCCGGGGACTCGCAATTCCAGCGCGTCACGCAGTAGCGTTGCGCGATAAGCGATTTCATTGGACAGGTAGTTGCCGCCACCACCACTGATCGCCACTGACGGCGTGCTCGGCCCGTCCGGCATCCGAGGGGCCAGATTCGGCAGTGTGGCCAGCCCGCATACGGTGGTCGCCGGAAGGAACGCCGGGGGCGGTAGCGGTATTTCGCGCACCACGCGATTGGCGACCACCGGGAATGGCGTGCTGGTCGCGGCCGCCATCGCGTCGACGGGCAGTGTCGAAACCGTCCATTGCGGACGCGGATTCACGGTGGGCACATCATCAGGAATCGGCGCGGGCCCGAGATAGCAGGCATTCTCGTTGTCGGGCGAATCGCCGCGAAATGCGCCATTGGTGTACTCGAGGGTGAACTCGCCGGGACCGCCCTGACTGATCGTGGCGAAGGCGTCGACCCGATTCGGCCCCGCGGTGAACGACGGCACAAGCGCGCGCTCGACCATCCCCGCGCCGAAATCTCGCCAACGCACCGGGAACAACGCGGCCTCGACCCGCGCCGGTCCGGCCGGGGTATCGATGACAGTCCCGTCCAATGCGAGAGCGGCTGCCCCGGAAGGGTTCGCGGTACGCACATCGCGGTCGAGCCCGAACGGATCGAATCCCGTGACAAGCACCCGCTTCGCCGAATCACCGCCGAAGTCCACATCGCGCTGCCCACGGCTGACGGAATCGAGGATATCGATCAAATGCTGCCGCTGGGTGCCGGTCACCGCGTCGGCGGGCGACCAACGACGTAACGCGGCGGCGAAGGCCAATCTGCTCCAATACAGCGGCCTGTCGTCACCGGCAGCGAGCGCACCCCGCGTTGTCCGGCCCTGTACACGATCGACCGCCGACCGCCACAGCAGCGCCGACCGCCGCTCGACCACCGTGACCGCATCGGAATACCCTGAGCTACCGCACAACTCGGTCACGAACTCACCGACAGCCCCACCGAAACCCGCCCGCAGAATGAACTGATCCGCGGGCGTGGCGCCGAGCCGGTTCTCCTCCGGACTGAGCGCCAGCGCATCGTTCAGGCACGATGCCACCGGCACCCCACCGGTGTAGGAAACAGCGGCAGGCGCGGCAACGGCATTCGTGACCGGCACGCACGCCAGTACCAGGACACCCACAGCGATACGCGACACCCTCATAAACCAACCCGGTCTCTCGCGATCCAGCTCGAACAAAATGCCTCCCCGTAGCGACACAACAGAACTTAGAACCTCACCGATCCGGCGGCGACAGTAAACCCCTGATCGCCCCACCCCCTCATCTGCCGGAGGACGGATCTACCGCTATCCGGAAGCGCCGCCGCGCCGAATCTCCCACCAGGGCTCGATCGAGGCCCGGACCGGACCACAAACCGAGGAGACTGCGTATGCGCATCGGCGTGTCTGTATTGTCAGCGGCGGGAGTGCAATTCCAGAGCGGCGCGGACGGCGCTCTCCAACGCGCCCGCGATCCACGCCGGTTTGAGTGTGGTGTGATCGCCCGCGAAATGCACTCGGCCTTCGACGGTGCGGGTCGCCTGATGCAGTTCGGTCAACTGGTTCGGCATCGCGATGGTGGCTTCACCGAGGGCGTAGTGGGCCTGCATCCAACTTTGTGAAAGCCCCACGCCGGTGAATTCCCGCAGCACCGTATCGGAGCCGAAGATGTCGGCGAGGCCGTGCAGGGCCTGGTCGACGCGCTCGTCCGGAGTCAGCGAATCCCACCGCAGGGCATCGTCCGACCAGGTGTAACTGGCCAACACCACGCCGCCCGCGGGTCGGTCGCCGCCATCGAGTGCGTCGACATGTGACGGGAAATAGGCGAACCGGTTGGGGTTGTCGGTGACGCAGCCACCGCCACGGAATCCTTGTGCGCCGCTTTCCCAGAACCGAGTCTTGAACTCCAGCAACACTTTCGTCGCGGCGTCCTGATGCATCCCGATGACCGCGCGCCGCTTCGAATACGACAGCGGCGGCTCGAAGGTACAGAAACGGACCGCGCTCAGCGGGATCGCCACGACCGCGTAATCGGCATCGATGGTTCGAGTCGAGGCGGGGACCCTGCTCGGTACATCGTCACGATCCTGTTCGCTGACGGTGGTGATCCGGACTCCGGTATCGGTTTGGCTCAGCTGGGTCATTCGACAGCCCATCTGGATCGTCGTTCCGAGCTCTCGGGTCAACGCGTCGGTCAGCGTGGCAGTGCCGCCCTCGATTTCCCAGAAAGTCGCGTCGGGCCGGATCAGGGCGTGGTCGACCAGCATCGGGATGACGCCGTAGTGCAACCGGGAGCTGAGGTTCTCCAATGTGCCGACGGCCTGGATCTGCGGCTGCTCCCAGCCCTGCGCGAGGAGAAAATCGAAAGTCGAGAAATGCTCGAACTTCTCGAACATCACCGACCAGTCGCCGATCTGCCGGTCGATCGGCTGGTCGACACCTCGCACGTACTTCTCGATCGCCGCGTTCAGGGCGGCGCGGGTCGTCGTACCGAACGGCGCGCCACCGAAAGTCCGGTTGATCCGCGACGGGTCGGCCGCGTACTCGGCGCGGGTGACTCGTTCGCCATTGACGCGGATCAATGTTCGACCGGCCGCGGCCGGCGGGCGATAGGCCGGTCCGCCATTGTGATTGGTCCACGTCTCGCCGGTGAAGGACGTGTAGGTAACCGGCGGCGGGGCGAGTGGGGACGGCGTATCGGGCACCACATCGCTGATATAGAACGGCCTGCGTTTCACGCCGAGCTTGTCACAGAGAGCCAGCACCAGCGGATGACTGTCCGGCAGCCGCATCGCTCCCGCCTCGGCGTACAGCCGCTTGTCCTCGAACCGGTCACGAAATGTCTTGACCCGTCCCCCGGTGCGATTGCTGTTGGCTTCCAGCACGGTTACCTCGTGCCCGGCATTCTTCAACAGCCACCCGGTCGTCAAACCGGCCGGGCCGGCGCCGACCACGACCACCTTCTTGGGATCGGCGGTCTTCGGCAGCCCCTGATCGATGAGGATCTTCAAATAGTCCAGGGTCAGATCGGAATTGTCCTCGCCGATCTGCAGCATCTCCCGCGCCAATTCCTCGGCGACATTGCGCGTTCTACCACTGTCCGAGGCGGGCAACGCATAAGCGGTCGGCGAGCGAAGGCCGCCGCCGACGGCCGCGCCGACGGCGAGCGCGCCAGCGACCGAGAAGAACCCGCGCCGCCCGATCGTCTTTTCCGGCATAGCTTTCGCGGCTCCCTTCCGATCCGAAAGTCGGCGTCGAACAGTGCCAGACAATGGAACAAGCTATAGCAAACACTTAGCAATACATCGTTGACACGCGCGCGAAAACCCAACCAGACCTTCACAAGTAATGGGCGCGACCCGCCACCAGGCGACCCAATGCCCGGACCGAGCCCGCGTTGTTGATCTCGAACCGGGCCGCCCCGTAGCGCGCGGCCGATTAGGCTCGCAGGAAGAGGGGCCGATAGTGGTCCATCTCAACGAATTTCGTGCCTTTCACCGATGCGGGAGGAGTCGATGTGACCACCGAGACGAGTGCCGGAATCCCCGAACTCACTCATGTCCTGGAGGGCGAGCTGGAGCGCTTCGCGGTACCGGGCATGGCTGTGGGAGTCGTTCGGGATGGGCACGTGGTCCTGGCTCGGGGGTTCGGACTTAGTGATGTCGGTGACGGACTGCTGGAATGGGATCGACCGGTCCGGGAGTACTTGCCGCGCTTGCGATTACACGACCCAATCGCCACCGAGCTGATTACTGCCCGCGACCTGCGCTGTCACCGTTCCGGGCTGCCTCGCCACGACTTCGCCTGGTACGCCAACCCTGAGCTGAGCCGCCGCGAGATGGTCGAACAGCGGCTGCGCCATCTGGAACCGAACCGGACCTTCCGCGAGGTCTGGCAATACAACAACCTCATGTAAGGGAATCCGACAGCGACTGCTCATGCCACCAGGACGCGCGCCGCACCGCGGACTGGAGTCGCGGCTACCGCGAACGCGACGGCATTCGCGAAGAGATGCCGCCCAAGGACTTTCCCGTATGCGGCCCGGCGGGCAGCATCTACTCCTCCGTCTCCGACCTCGCGCGCTGGGTACAGGCCAACCTGAACGACGGTGCAAAGGAGGCGACCCAACGCCAGCGCGCGGCCTCCGCCGCGACTCCCCACGCTCATCCCGAGGCCGCGTATCTGGGCGAATACCACCATCCCGGCTATGGAACGCTGCGCGTCACCGCCGGCGCGGACGGGCTCACGGCTCGCCTGGGAGTCCTGGATTTGGGTATGCGACACCGCCACTTCGAGACCTGGGATCTCGATCTGACAGCGGTGGAGACCGCGCTCACCCTCACCTTCACCACCGATGCCGAGGGCGAGGTGAGTTCGCTGGCCGTACCGTTCGAACCGTCGGTCTCCCCCATCGTCTTTCGCCGCCTGCCCCAGCAGGGACTATCCGCCCCTGAGCGCCTCGCAACGTTCACCGGCGACTACCTGATGGGTCAACTACGGCCACGGGTGCGGCTCGACCACAACCACCTCACCCTCGACGTGGCGAGCGGTCAGGCCGTAGTGCTCGAGCCCACCGGTGAGCGCACCTTCACAGTGCGCCGCCAGCCCGGCGTTCGAATCCAGTTCGTCGTCGACGATTCCCGTGTGACGGAGATGGAGATCCATCCCGGGGGTGGCGTCTACGTCCGGCAGGAGTCCGACACCTGACCTGCGGTCCCCGGCTCCGCGTCAGATCTTTTGCCTCGATGAAACAAATGATGTGAGTGTGGATGTGGCGATCGGTGACGGTCACCGCCCTGGCGGTGGGCAAATGGGCCGCCGCTCTTGATTTTTCGGGACGGCAAGTAATCCTCCGCCGCTCACCGCGCTGTGACCAGTGCCAGGTCTCCGTCGTAGCGGCGGTAGAGCAGCTGGCCGCGGCCGCTGTGGGGATCGCTGTGGAACAAGAACGGCAGACCTTGACGGCACAGCAGAGCGGCCGCTTGGCTTGCGGTCATTACCGGACACGCACCGGGATCGACGGTGAGCGGAGTATCGAATCGGTCGGCGGCGCTTCGGTCGGCGCGCTGGCGCGCCAGACGCGCACCCGATGGCCCGGCCCAGTAGACGATCGCGTCCGTCCCGGTGGTGATATCGGTGAACAGGAACGCCGAGAAGTCCATCGCGTCCAGCAGGCCGATCGCGTCACTCGGAGTGCAGGTCGGTAGGCGAAAACTCTTGCGGCGGACGATCTCCGTATGCCTGCTGGCGTAGGCCAGCGCGGGACGTCCCGGCTCCGGCCACCAGGGTGCGGCCGGACCGATGATCACCCGGTGGATCTGCCGATCGAGCCGCCCGGCGGCCAAGGTCAGGGCGAAACCGCTCGGCCCGTCGGTTTGCGTCCGGACCGCACGACCGTGGACTCGCAGATTCACCTGTACGACCGCCGACCCCGAAGGACCGCCCGCGCACGACAATCGCACCGCCACCGGTTCGCGCAGGCGGTGCCGCCGCACTACCGCGCCGACAACACGACCGGCCCGTTCCGTTTCGACCCCCGGCGCAACGCCGAGCACCGTCACCGTGATCGGCGACGCCTGCACTTCGGTCCACATACTGGTCATCGCGCAATACCTCGGGAGACTAGGTCCGGTCGTTTGCCGGGGGCGCATCAATATCATCAGGCAATCTCTCCGCAATAAAGAGTCCAAAGCCCTCTGTAATCCTGACGCGCCGACACCGTTTGCCGCTGGCTGCCATTCCGCTGTTCGGACCGTCCGGTCAGGATTCGCTCGACAGAGCCAGCACCTGCCCAGCAGTCGCCCCGCCGTCGAGCACGAACTCCGACCCCGTCGAGAACGTCGCCTCCATCGCGATGAATCGAACCATCGCCGCGACCTCCTCCGGCTCGCCGAAGCGCGGCATCGGCTGGGTCGCCGCCACCGAATCGGTCATGCCCGCGGTCATCGGGGTGTGAATCGGGCCCGGGTGCACCGAGCAGACGCGGATGTTGTCGTTGCCCAATTCCAGTGCGGCCGTTTTGGTGAGACCGCGCAGGCCCCATTTGCTGGCGACATAGGCGCCCAGCCCGGCATAACCGGTGAGCCCCGCTGTCGAGGAGATGTTGACGATCACCCCACCGCCGGCGACCCGCATCCGCGAGGCGACGTGATGCATACCGAGCCACGGCCCGTAGAGGTTCACATCCAGCACATGGCGGAACATCATCGGCGTCTCGGTCTCCACACTGCCGAAGTCCAGAATCCCCGCGTTGTTCACCAGGATCCGCGGCGACCCGAAGACCGCCTCCGCGTCGGATATCACCGCGAGCCAGTTCTTTTCGTCGGTCACATCCAGATGCCGGAAGGTCACATTCGAACCCAACGCCTCGGCCAGGGCGGAGCCGTCCCGGTCGAGCAGGTCGGCGATCACGACCCCGATCTGCTCCTTCGCCAATACCGCCGCTACCGCGGCGCCGATCCCGCGCGCACCGCCGGTGACGATCGCGCAACCGCGACTCGAATCGCTCATCGTCTCAGCCCTTCTCCGGATGCACGACCATGACCGGGCAATGAGCGTGCTGCACCAGCGAATTCGACGTCGACCCGAGCAGCAATCCCGTGAAACCGCCGCGCCCGCGGCTGCCGACCACCACCAATTGCGCATCGGCCGACAGCGTGTCCAGCACCGACGCCGGACCGGACGGATACACCTTGCGCGTCACCGGCACCTGCGGATACTTGGCCTGCCAGCCCGCCAATCGCTCGGCGAGGACCGCCTGTTCGGCGACCTCGATATCCGGCACGGGGAACAGCAGGTACGGATCCCCGGCGAACATGCCGAAACTGAAATCGTTCCAGACATGCACCGCCACCAGATCGGTGTCACGCTCGGCGGCCTCCTCGAATGCCGCCCCGAGCGCGGCCTCACTCACCGCACTACCATCCACACCGACGACCACCGGACCCCGATCACGCACGGTGTCAACGGCTTCGGGATCCGCGCGCACCACCACAACGGGCCCGGAGGCGTGGCTGGTGACCGAGAGCAGGATCGAGCCCACATGCCCGAGGAACCCACTGGTTCCCCGCGCGCCCAGCACGGTGAGATACGCGGTGGCACTGTGGCGTTTCAGCAGTACCGACGGCGCTTCCGGCGACATCTCGGTCTCGACCCGCAGCTGCGGCCGCGCCTCGCGCACCCGCTGCGCGCATCGGGCCACCAGCGCCGCGCCCTGGGCGCGCAGCCGATCCTCCACCGGCGGCACCCAGACGTCGTAGCGCCCGTACACCTGCCGCATCCCTTCCAGATCCAGACCGTGCACGATCCGCAGTTCTCGCCCGCGCCGCGCGGCCAGCCCGGCCGCCCAGTCCAAAGCCTTGTCCGAGGCTTCCGAGCCGTCGACGCCGACCACCACGGCCGCCGAGGCCAGATGCCGGACGTCGGTCTGCTGCTGAGGCATCACGAACCCTTTCGCTAGTCCGCGACCGACGTATTCGCCGACCGTGGATTCACCGTAGAAGCGCGGGTCCCGCCGCCGATGCGGCCGAAAGTCCCTGTCGCCAAGGTCTTTCGAGCCCGGCTACCGCGCCACGATGACCGGGCATTCGGCCAGATGCAGCAGGGCGGTACTGGTCGAGCCCAGCACCATGCTCGCGAAACCGCCCCGGCCGCGGCTGCCCACCACGACCAGCTGCGCCCGCTCGGAGCGTTCCAGTAGCGACCGAACCGGCTTGTCGCACAATACGACCCGCTCCACCGGGACCTCCGGATACCGTTCACTCCAGCCCGCCAGGCTCTCCGCCAGCAACGCCGCCTCACCCTCGCGAATACCCTCCCAGCCGACCACAGGCAGGTCGTAACCGCTGGTGTCACTCCAGGTGTGCAGCGCCACCACGCCGACCTTGCGCCGCGACGCCTCGTCGAAGGCGACCTCGACGGCGTGCGCGCTGTTGATCGTGCCGTCCACGCCCACCAGCACCGGCAGACGCGACCACTCGGGTCCGGTCGCGGCGTCCCCGTGCACCACCGCCACCGGACAGTGCGCATGCCTGCTGATCGCGGTACTGACCGAACCGAGCACCGCCCGGCTGATCGCACCGCGCCCCTGATTGCCCACCACGACCATCCGCACCTGCCTCGACCGTTCGATCAGGGTGGGAATGATCAAATCGAACGTGAGCTCGGTCGTAATGTTCGCGGCGACCTCAGGAGCCGCGTGCCGCGCTATGGACTCCGCTTCGGCCAGCACCCGCTCCCCGTCCTGGCGCAACCATTGCCGTTCGCTGGCGGCCACCACCGCGTCCAAGCCCTCACCGGGTGCGACGCCGAACGAGGTCAGAATATGCAGCGCACACCCTTGTAGCGACGCCTCCACCGCCGCCCACCGCGCCGCTTGCAGCGCGATCCGCGACCCGTCGACCGCGACCAGAATCGGCTTCGAAACCTCGGACATGGCATGCCTCCTGTCGTCGAACCATCTCCTGCGAGCGTGCCCGCCGAAGGCACGGACCCACGAGGGCCGAAGGTCGTCGCACAGCGGTGTCCAGGGACCTCAGCCGACCGGAATCCGGATCGACTCGCCCGGTGCCAGCCGGACCCGGCGTCCACGGCAGTCGATCTCGATATGTGGCGCCACAACCGGATCGGATCCGATCTCGAGGTAGTCCGCGTCGATCCGGACGGTCAGGCGGTGGCCGCGATACACCATCGGAAAGCTCAGCGCCGACAGTGCCCGCGGCCAGCGTGGGTTGAAGATGAGGCGGCTCGCCCGGATCTCGAGGCCGGTGAAACAGCGCTGCAACAGATCGACGCTGCCCGCCATGGCCGCCAGGTGAATCCCCTCGGCGGTGGTACCGCCCTGGATGTCGGCGATATCGGATTCCAGGACCGTGCCGAAGAACTCCAGCGCACGATGGCGATTCGCGCGGGCGAGCACCCACGAGTGCACCACCGCGCTGAGGGTCGAGCCGTGGGTCGTGCGGGCCAGGTAGTAGTCTATCGTGCGGGGAATCATCTCGCCGGGCAGATCATAGCCCATGCGCCCCAACAACTCTCGCAGCTCGTCAGCCGACAGCAGATAGAACAGCATCAGCACGTCGGCCTGTTTGGCGACCCGGTACCGGTTGACGTCGTCACCCTCGGCCTCGAGGATCCGATCCAGGCGGGCGATATCGCCGTACCGACCGGTGTAGTCGTCCCAATCCAGTTCCGCCAGTTCGCGATACCCGGCGAACTGACTGATCACCCCATCGTGGAACGGCACCGCCAACCGATCGGCCACCTCCGCCCAGTGCGCGGACTCCCCCGGGGCCACCCCCAGCGTCTCCATCAACTCACCTCGCACGCGCGGCGCCACCGAGTCCAGCGCCTCACGCGCGCGCCGAATCACCCACGCCGCCATGACATTGGTGTAGGCATTGTCGTCGATTCCATCGTCCGGCCGGTCCGGATATCCGGAGTGGAATTCATCGGGCCCGATCACCCCGCGCAGATGATAGCGATCGTCGGCCGCATCGTAGACAGCGCTGCTCGCCCAGAACCGCGCGATCTCCACCAGCAGTTCCGCGCCCGTGCCGGCAAGGAAGTCCACATCCCCGGTCACCTGGTAGTACTGCCACACGGTATAGGCAACCGCGATCCCGGCATGATGCGCCCGTCGGCTCGCATCCGCACGCCAATGACCCGACCGCGGATTCAGATGCAGCTGCTGGCTCTCCTCCCGACCGTCGCTTCCGGACTGCCAGGGGAAAAGCGCTCCGGCACAACCGATCTCGCGCGCCAGCCGACGCGCCTCGGGCAACCGTCGGTGCCGATACTCCAGCAGCGATCGGCTGATCGTCGGGATCCGCAGATTCAGCACGGGCAGCACGAACAACTCGTCCCAGAACACATGCCCGCGGTAGGCCTCCCCGTGCAGCCCGCGGGCAGGGACACCGGCATCGAGGTCGACGGTGTGTGGCGACAGCGTCTGCACCAGGTGCAGCATATGCAGCCGCACAGTCCTGGCCGCCTCCGCCGTACCGTCGAAATGGATACGCAACCGCGCCCACAGGTGCTCCCACGCGTTCGAATGCGCGCGCAACAGCGCGTCGAAATCGCCGAGATCGCCGAACTCACGGACCGCCTGCACCTCCGGGGCCGACACCGCGCGATCCCTGCCGGTGAACACGGTGGCGACCTTCTCCAGAACTACGGTGTCCCCCGGGCGCACAGCGATGTCGAACTCGTCGCCGATCCCGTCGGATTCGTCGACGAGACGCGTTGTCGCATCGACATATTCATCATTGTGCCTAATTACCGTGCGGGTTGCGGTCGCGATCAGGATGTGGGATCGGCTGGTTCGCACGAGTGCCAGCACCGTTCCCGGTGACGGTCGCGCGGTCGACAGTGTGGTCAGATGGCGGTCGGACAGTTCCCGGTAGCGCTCCACCAGGCTGTTGCGCACGCCGGTGTCGATCATGGTCCGAACGGTCAGCAGCCCCGCCCAATTCTCCGGTGTCACAGTCGTTTCCAGCGCGCATACATGCGGCGCGTGCATGGCGGCGAACCGTCGCTGACACACCACCGTGATGCGCCCCTCGTCGTCGCGGTAGCGAAGTCGGCGGGTGAGCACGGCCCGGCGCAGATCGAATTCCTTTCGGTAGGAAAGCATTTCCGCCTCATCGACACAGAACCAATCGCTCCCGTCGATACGCCACGACACCGGCAGCCAGTTCGGCGCGTTGACCATGCTCTCGTTCTCCACCGTGCGCCCGGACACCTCATCGGACAGTCGGTTGAACACCCCGGCAAGGTAGGTCCCCGGATAGTGCCGTTCCCCGGCCCGCGCCTCTGGCGCCGCGCCCCGGGTCGCCAGATACCCGTTGCCGACCGTGCACAGCGCCTCACGCAACTTCTCCGCCGCCGGATCGTAGCCGTCGTAGGTCAGCAGCCAGGACTCCGAGGCGCTCGCGGTCGACGCACCGGACAACAGCTCGCCGACCCGATCCAGGAATTCCCGGACCCGCGCCGGGCCGTCGACGGCGAAATGGGCGGCGCTGCGGCGATCACCGTTCTCACTGTGGCGCACCACGATCGAGACGCCCTCGGCGCCCATCGCGTCGAAGGCGTCCTCGTCGGTGAGATCGTCGCCCAGATAGATCGGCAACGCGGGCCCATCGAGCCGCTCCAGGATCCAGCGCAGCGCGTGGCCTTTGTCCCAGTCCAGATCCGGGCGCAGCTCGGTCACCTTGCGCCCGCCGGTCACCCGCAACCCGGTCTGCCGCCCGACCTCGTGCACGGCGGCCACCACCGCCCCGACCTGCCCGGCGGCCACGTTGCGATGATGCACCGCGACGGTGAATCGCTTGTGCTCCACCACGACTCCGACGATCTCGCGCAATCGGGCCGTCAGTTCGGCCGCCGCCTCGGCGATCACGGGTTCGGCCGCGATACCGGCCTCGTGGACGTGGTGGGTACCGTCCGGAGCGAGCAGCTCGAATCCGTGGCTGCCCGCATACCAGATTCCCCTCGCGCCCACCCGCTCCCGCAGATCGTCGAGGTTCCGACCACTGATCACCGCCACCGGGCACAGCCGCGCCAACCGACCCAGCGTGTCTCCCACGTGTTCCACCGGCCGCGCCGCATTCGGATCGGTGACGATCTCGGCCAGGGTGCCGTCGAAATCCGCCAGCACCGCGACCTTTTCACCATCGAGCACATCGACCACCCGCGGCCAATAGGTGAACACGTCCGGCAACTCCGACATCCGCCGGAAGCCGTCGCGCAGCCCGACCTCGGCCAGATCGGTGACCACCACATCGGCGCCACCCGCGGCCAGCCGATCGGCATGCCCCACCCGGTCCACCCCGATCACCAAACCGAAACCACCCCGACGTCCGGCCGCGACCCCGGCCTCGGCGTCCTCGACCACCACCGTGCGTTCGGCATCGGCGCCGAGTCGGCGCGCGGCCTCGAGCAACATCGCCGGATCGGGTTTGCCCGCCAGCCCGAGACTTTCGGCCACCAGCCCGTCGACCCGCACGGTGAACAGGTCACCGATCCCGGCCGCCGCGAGCACCTGCGCGCAATTGCGGCTCGCGGAGAAGATCGCCGTCCCGACGCCCGCCGCGCGCAACTGTCGCACCAGCGCGACCGTCGAAGCGAACGCGGGCACACCGTCGCGCCCGATGCGCTCCAGGAACAACCGATCCTTCCGATTGCCGAGCCCGCACACCGTGACCGCCTCCGGCGGATCCGACGGCGCACCCCACGGCAGCGAAATATCGCGGGAGGCAAGGAAATCGGCCACACCGCCGGTGCGCGGCTTCCCGTCCACGAAACGCTCGTAATCGGTTTCGGTGAACGGCGGCGCATCCCCGAGGAACTCGTCGAACATCTGCTTCCACGCGGCCTCGTGGATGCGCGCGCTGTCGGTCACCACGCCGTCCATATCGAAAATCACCGCGTCGTAACGCCGCGGATCGAGGCACACGCCGGTTTCATCGCCCTGCACCACATCAGCCTGCGCCCACCGCGATCGCGCCGGAAAGGGTCGCAGGTCCCACGCCGCTACCGAAGGCACCCGGGACCGATGACCAAGGACTCTCCGCCCCGAGCCCGCGAGTTCCTACCGTGGGATTCATGAACGCCGTGCCTACCGGTGAAATCGTCGAAAACGCCGTCCTGCTGGCGAGCCGCGCCCCGTCGCTGCACAACAGCCAACCGTGGCGGTGGGTCTTCGACGGCACGTCATTACGCCTGTTCGCGGTCCCCGGGCGGGTGCTCACGGCCGCGGACCCCTCGGGGCGGCAGCGGTTGCTCAGCTGCGGGATCATGCTCGACCATCTGCGCGCGGCGATGACCGCCGCGGGCTGGCGCAGCCTGACCACGCGCTTCCCCGATCCGAATCACCTCGACCATCTGGCGACGCTTCGATTCACCCCGGCCCACATCGTGACCGACGCCGACCGCGACCGCGCCGCCGCCATCGCGACGCGTCGCACCGACCGGCTGCCGTTCGCCGCGCCGACCGGCTGGGAGCGGTTCGAGCCGGTCCTGCGCGCACTGATCGATCCGGCCGATGCCACGGTCGATGTCCTCGGTGACGACAGCCGCCCGCGCCTGGCCGATGCCTCCGAACTCACCGCCGCCCTCCGCCGCTACAATTCGGACTATCAGGCCGAATTGCAGTGGTGGGCAGGACATATCGTCGCCGACTCCGGCATCCCCCGCTCCGCTCTGGTCGCCACGGAGGAGCAGGCGCGGGTCGCCATCGGGCGCACGTTCCCGGTCGTTGCCGCGGAATCCCGCCGGATCGGAGTCGTCGACCACTCTCGCATCCTGGTGCTGTCCACCGATACCGACGACCACGACAACGTCCTGCGCTGCGGCGAGGCGATTTCGACGTCCCTGCTCGGCTGCACCGTCGCGGGCTACGCCACCTGCACCCTCACCCACCTCACCGAACTACCGGACGCCCGCACGATCGTCGCCGAGTTGACCGGCCGAAAAGCCTTGCCGCAGGCATTGATCAGGGTCGGTACCGCACCGGAATCCACCGAGTCCCCGACCCCACGACGTCCACTCGCCGACATCTTGGCCGTCGACAACGCGCCCACGGCCTGAGCGATCGGGCCCACCGATGCCAGTCGATGAAGCGGTCACGCCACTGACCGTCTCGACCGCGAGCGGTCGAACGGAAGACGCGGTTCTCCATGCCCTGGCAACCACGGCGAGAGGTCTCAGCACCGCGGAAGGGGATCGGCGCTTGCGGGCGATCGGACCCAATGCGGTTCGCACCCACCGAGCCCGACTCCTGCCGGTCCTCCTGCGCCAGCTGCGCTCACCGCTGCTGCTGTTGCTCGCGGTGACCGCGAGCGTCTCGTTCTTTCTGGCCGAACGTTCCGACGCGGTCGTCATCGCAACCATCCTGCTCGTCTCGGTCGGCCTCGGCACCGTCAACGAATATCGGGCCGAGCGCGCCGCCGAGGCCATGCACGAGCGAATCCACCACACCGTCACCGTGATTCGCGACGGACGCCGCCGGTCACTGGATCTGGTCCGGCTGGTGCCCGGCGATATCGTCGAACTACGTCCGGGCGAACTCGTGCCCGCCGATATCCGACTACTGTCGGGCAACGGGCTGCACTGCGATGAATCCGTGCTGACCGGAGAATCCGAACCGGTGGAGAAGTCCTGCGTCGACGGCTGCGCTCTGATGGGCACCGTGGTCAGTGCGGGCCACGCCCGCGGCGTCGTCATCGCCACCGGCGGCGCGACCGCGTTCGGCAGGATCGCACTCGGGCTCGGACAGCGCCAGCCCGATACCGAATTCCAGATCGGGCTGCGCAAATTCTCGATGCTGCTGGTCTATGTCGCCGCCACGCTCACCGCGGGCATCTTCGTGGTCAATGTGGTTGCGCACCGACCGATTCTGGACGCGTTGCTGTTTTCCCTGGCGATCGCGGTCGGGATCTCCCCGCAGCTGCTGCCCGCGGTGGTCTCCACCAGTCTCGCCGCCGGATCCCGGCGGCTGGCCCGGCGCAAGGTGCTGGTGAAGCGGATGGTGTGCATCGAGGACCTCGGCGATATCGAGGTGCTGTTCACCGACAAGACCGGCACTCTCACCGACGGGCGCATCGAATTCATGCGCGCACTCGATCCGGACGGTACCTCGGATGACACGGTGCTGGTGCTCGGCATGGCCGCCACCGACATTGCCGTGCAGGATGGGCAGTTGACCGGCGGCGATCGGCTCGACACCGCGCTCTGGGAATCGACAGCGGCGTTACCCGCCGCGGCACAGTCGTTTTCGCGAATAGCCACACTTCCCTTCGACCACAACCGCCGTATGGTCTCGGTCCTGGTCGACCAACCCGGCGGCGACCGCATCGTCATCGCCAAAGGCGCGCCCGAGGCGGTGCTCGCTCGCTGTGCGGAGGTGACGCCGACCGCGGCGGCCACGCTCGAGGCCGAATTCGCCGCGGGCCACCGGGTCGTCGCCGTCGCGACCCGCCCGGCGCCGAGCCTGCGCACACTCGACACCGACGACGAATCCGGTCTCACCCTGCGCGGCATCCTCGTATTCCTCGACCCGCCCAAAGCGACCGCGCGCCGAGCGCTTCGGCGGCTGCATGATCTCGGTATCACGGTCAAGGTCGTCACCGGCGACAACCCGGTCGTGGCCGACCACGTCTGCACCGAACTCGGACTACCGCCCGGAAACACGCTGACCGGATCCGACATCGACCGGCTCGATGACCGCGCGCTGACCGAAACGCTCTCCACCACAAGGGCTTTCGCGCGCATCGATCCCGAGCAGAAGGCTCGCATCGTGCGCGCTCAGCGCCACACCGGACTCGATGTCGCCTTCCTCGGTGACGGCGTCAACGACGCCCTGGCACTGCACGCGGCCGACGTCGGCATCTCCGTGGACTCGGCCACCGATGTCGCCAAGGACGCCGCCGATGTGGTCCTGCTGGAAAAGGATCTCGGCGTCCTGGCCGACGGCGTGGTCGAGGGCAGGCGCATCTTCGCCAACACCATCAAATACGTCCTGATGGGGACCTCGAGCAACTTCGGCAATATGTTCAGCGCCGCGGGCGCTTCGGCCTTTCTCCCGTTCCTGCCGATGCTGCCCTCACAGATCCTGCTCAACAACCTGCTCTACGACGCCAGCCAACTCGCCATCCCCACCGACACCGTCGACGGCGAGCAACTGACCCGCCCGGCGCGCTGGGACATCGGCCTGATTCGCCGCTTCATGCTCGTCTTCGGCCCGATCAGTTCGGTCTTCGACTTCGCCACCTTCGCCGTGATGCTGTGGCTGTTCCACGCCGACGCGGTCCTGTTCCATACCGGCTGGTTCGTCGAATCACTGGCCACCCAAACGCTCGTGCTGTTCGTGATCCGCACCCGCCGCAGCCCGTTCTTCCGCAGCCGACCCAGCGTCGCCCTACTCGTCGCCACGCTCACCGCGGTCGGCGTCGGCGCGCTGCTCCCGGCCACACCGATGGCTCGCGATCTCGGCTTCCGGCCCCTGCCCGGTGGTTTCTTCCTCGCGCTGGCCGTCATGATCGCCCTCTATCTCGCTCTGGCCGAGCTCACCAAACACTGGTTCTTCCGCGCGCGCCCACCCGTTCCGGTCCGTCGCGTACGTACCCCGGCACATCGAATCCATCGCCGCGCGTTCCGTTTCAGCCGCTGAGAGGATGCTGAACCCATGACCTCGCTCGAGATGCCCTGGGCCGATCTGAAGGAAACCCATATCGGGTTGGTGCTGCTGTGCGGTGAGCGCGCCTACAAGATCAAGAAACCGGTGCTCACCGACTTCCTCGACTTCTCAACCCTCGAACGTCGTGAACGGGCCATCGCCCGCGAACTCGAACTCAACCGCCGACTGTCCCCGGACGTGTACCTGGGCGTGTCCCACCTCGACGATCCCGAGGGCGGCCCGAGCGAACCCGTGCTGGTGATGCGGCGCATGCCCGACAGCGCCCGGCTCACCCGCATGCTCGACGATCCCGAACGCGCGCGGGCCGCGCTGTCGTCACTGCTGGCCATGCTCGCCCGATTCCACGACGGTGCCGACCGCGGTCCCGAAGTGGATCACGCGGGCACCGTCGAGGCCCTGCGCGAGCGCTGGTCGCTGCTGTTCGACGGGCTCACCGATCCTCCGATCCCCGCCGAGAACATCAAACGCCTCACCACCCTGGTACACCGTTTCCTCGACGGCCGTAAACCCCTGCTGGACAGTCGAATCGCCGACGGACGCATCGTCGACGGCCACGGTGATCTGCATGCCGGAGACATCTTCGCCCTACCCGACGGCTTCCGCGTCCTGGACTGTCTGGACTTCGACGACGATCTGCGCCGCCTCGATCGCCTCGACGACATCGCCTTCCTCGCCATGGATCTGGAGTTCCTCGGACACCCGGACCCGGCCGCGCAGGTGATCGACGAATACTGCACGCGCACCGACGATTCCGCGCCGCCCGCACTGCGCCACCACTACATCGCCTACCGCGCCGTGGTGCGCGCCAAGGTCAATTGCATCCGCCACGGACAGGGGGAGGCCGAATCGGCCGACCACGCGATCCGCCACGCCGAGATCGCCTTGCGACATCTGGAGGCGGGGGCGGTGCGGCTGGCACTCGTCGGCGGGCTGCCCGGAACGGGAAAGTCCACCGTCGCCGCCGAACTCGCGGCCGCCACCGGGGCGGTCGTGATCTCCAGCGACCACGTCCGCGCCCGGCTCCGCGAGGGCGGCGAAATACCGGATGCCGCAGGCGAATACGGCCACGGAACCTACAGTCCACAGGCCAAAGCGGCGGTCTACACCGCAATGCTCGACCAGGCCCGCACCCATCTGGCCCACGGTCGTTCGGTCATCCTCGACGCCAGCTGGACCGACCCCGCACAGCGCCGCCGCGCGGCCGAACTCGCCACCGAAACCCACACCGAGCTGCTCGAATTCACGTGCCGGGCCCCGCAATCGGTGACCTCCGAACGCATCGCCGCCCGCACCGACAGCGAATCGGACGCCACACCCGCCATCGCCGCCGCCATGGCCGCCGATATCGCCCCGTGGCCGCGGGCCACCGTCCTCGACACCACCGAACCCCTGCCCGCCACCGTCGACCACGCACTGCGAGCCTGGTCCACAGCTCAACGGATATGATCGCGGCCCTCCTGATCGTTGCGCTCGGATCGAGCCGATGACAGGGTGCTTGCGTGGAAGCGCACGGATCATCTACCGGTTCGGCCGCCCGGTTGGATCGGCCTCTTCGTGGCGGTCGCGGCCGCGACCGCCGATCTGCGCGCCGCGATCGGGTTCTCCTCCTTCGGCGTGCTGCTGTACTACGCGATCGCCAACGCCTCCGCCTGGACACTCACCGCAGACGAGAACCGGCCACCCCCGCGCCATCCCAGCCCACGGACTGATCGGTTGCCTCACAATGGCATTCACGCTGCCCACATCCGCAGCGCTGTCCGGAGCCGCCGTAATCGCGTTCGGTGCGACGGTTCTCGCAGCGCGCCGCATGCTCGGGCGTCGAAGGGGCTGATTCCACGTACCGATTCCAGTCGCCGCCCCACCACGGGTGCTGCTGGTCGAAGACGATCGAACACTCGCCGAGATGGTGGCGGCACTACGCCCTGCGCGCCCTGCGCGCCGCCTGCACTGCCCAGGGCATCACGGCCGGTCGCTGAGCACAACGGAGCGCGACCGCGAAAGCAGTTCGGCGACACCGGTTTCGATCCCCTCGGCGAGTAGATCGATATCCGGGGTGCTGTCGTAGTCGCCGGTGATCCCGAACACCAGCCGATCGGCGTAGCTCAGGATGGCGATCGTCGTGCGCAGCCGCATGGCGATCGGGATGCAGGGCAGGATCTCGAGGACCTCGCGCCCGTGCATGGTCAGCGGATGGCGCGGGCCGGGCACATTGGTCGCCAGGGCGCTCACCGTGTGCTGGGGATAGTGCGATGCCAGCCGGAAGGTCCACGCCACCATCGCGGACGGCAACAGGGTCGCCAGCGACAACAGCGAGCGCTGCGCGTCGGCTTCACCGCGCGACCGGTGCACCGAGATCTGCTCATGTACCGCGGTCAGCCGCTCCAGCGGATCGGCCACCTCGACCGGAAGGATCGGCAGCAGCGCCGAAACCCGGTTGTCCAAAACATCTTTCGCCTCCGCCGTGCGCATCGAGACCGGTATGAGCACGCGCACCGTGCCGTGCGCGGGTTGCTCGTCGCGGCGCAGCAGCACGGCGCGATAGGCCGACGCCACCGCCGCGACGGCGACATCGTTGACGGTCACGCCGAAGGCTTCTCGAATCTCGCGGATCTGCGGCAGCGTCGCGCGAGCGACGGCGTATCGGCGCTGCCGACCGATCGGACCGTTGAACGAGGATCCGGCGGCCGGGCGCGCGGCGGCATAGAGCACCGGCGCCAGCGCGCGCAGCATGGAGACCGCGAGTCGTGGTGCGTCCAGCGGCAACCTGGCCGCACGTACGGCCAGATCGGCGAGACCGGGTCGGGCGGGCCTTTCGGACGCCAGCACCGGACCGTCTCCGGCCACCCGATCACAGAAGTTCTCGAACAGGGTGACCCCGGAAATGCCGTCCACCATGCAGTGGTGCGCGCGCACCAGCACCGCCCACCGGTCCCCGGCAAGATTGTCCACCACCAGGCATTCCCACAGCGGATGGTCGCGATCGAATCGTTCGGCGAGTTCCTCGGCCACCAGTTCCCGCAACGACTCCTCGTCGGCGGGACGCGGCAGCGCCTTCCATCGAATGTGGTGTGCCAGATCGAAATTCGGATCGTCCTCCCACACGGGCGCGGTCAGGTCCCAGGGTGCGCGGCGGACCCGCTGACGAAGGCGCGGATTGCGCCGCAAACCCGCGGCCAACGCGGCCGTGAACTCGTCTCGCGTGGGCGGCTCTCCGGCGACGATCGCCACCGCGCCGATCCCCAGGCTGATATGCCGGTCGGAATCTTCCAATTCGATGAAACCCGTATCCAGCGGATGCAATTCGGCCATGATCCACGCCTGTTCCGGCAGCCGCCGGCGCCGAGAACACCGGCTGGGAAACTGTCGCCTGTTATCGCCTCATTCTCGGTCCCACACCATCTCGCCGCGAGATCCACAGGTCCTCGCCCGCAACGACGTTCGGCACCTCCGTCAGCCGCCCGCCACCGTGGCGCGAGAGGTGAGTTCCTCGTACAGCTCGGCCATGTGTTCCGGCCGCCCCGGCGCGGTGCCCGGTGTGCCCAGTGCCGCGGTCGCGGCCGCGATGCCCAGTCGCACCGCGTCGGCGAGTTCGAGTTCGCGCGACAGACCCACGGCGATACCGCCGACCATCGCATCACCGGCTCCGATACCACTGATGACCGGCTCCCGGATCGGGGTGAACCATCGCGCCGACTCCGCGGTCACTGCCAGCGCTCCCTCGGCGCCGAGCGAGACGACCACGATATTCGTCACGCCCTCGGCGATCAATTGGCGTGCGGCGGCGACCTGCTCGTCCGGCTCGGCCAGCCGACGTCCGACGCACTCACTCAATTCCCGCAGGCTCGGTTTCAGTAGATGGACTCCGCTTCGCAGAGCGCTCAGCGCCGGGCCGGACGTATCGACCACCAGCCGCACCCCCCACTCCCCCGCCCGATCCGCCAGACGCTGATAGAAGTCCGGGCGCACACCCGGCGGCAAGCTCCCACTGACCACGAGAAGCTGTGCGCCCCAAGAGATCTCCTCAACCTCGGACAGACAGCGTCGCTGCTCGGAGTCATCGAGCGACACTCCCGGAAACACGAACCGATACTGCGCACCCGACGCCAGATCGGTCACCGACATGTTCTCCCGGGTCTGTCCCGCGACGGGCACCAGGCGCATCGGGATACCCGCCTCGTCCACCAGCTGCTCGAGCAGACGACCCGTCACCCCGCCCGCCGGAAACAACGCCGTCACCGGTTCGCCCAGCGCGGCCACCGTGCGCGCGACATTGATCCCCCCGCCACCGGGATCGAAACGCGGGGCCGCGCACCGCATCTTGTCGGTGGGTACTATCCGCGGGGTACTGGTGGCGATATCGACCGCCGGATTCATCGTCAATGTCACTATCGACATGTTCGCCGCCTTCCCATTCTGCGCGAGACCTACCGTCCACCCCGATTTCACGCAGCAAACGCCCCGGGCGATAGGGCACGCCGTCGCACGCGATGGGACGGAAGTCCCCTGAACCGCCCCCGATCGACAAATCCGGACAAACCACAGACCTTAGCCTCTTGCGCCGCCTCCTCGATCTCTTCTGCCGCGCAGGAACAAGCGCATAGGATTGGTTCGCCCTCCTGAGTCCCACGGTTGCGACTCGCGGACAGGCCAGCCGAGACGAAGGAGGCCATCCGGTGACCGACCACACCCACAGTGACGCCTATTCCGTCCGCGAAACCCTGTCCCAGCTGCGACTCAGGGAACTACTCGGCGAGGTCAGGGACCGGATCGACCAGATCATGGATGCCCGCGACCGGATGGACGGTCTCGTCGAGGCGATGCTCACCGTCACCGCCGGACTGGAACTGGACGAAACGTTGCGCACCATCGTGCACACCGCCATCACCCTGGTCGGCAGCGACTACGGCGCACTAGGGGTGCGCGGCCTCGACCACGAACTGGTCCAGTTCGTCTACGAGGGCATCGACGACGCCATGCGCGCCCACATCGGCGACCTGCCGCAAGGCCGCGGCGTGCTCGGGGTCCTCATCGACGAACCCAAACCGATCCGCCTGGACAATATCGCCGACCATCCGGCCTCGGTCGGCTTCCCGCCCAACCATCCCCCGATGTGCACCTTCCTGGGCGTACCGATTCGCATCCGCGACGAGGTGTACGGAAACCTGTACCTCACCGAGAAATTCGACGGACAGCTGTTCACCGACGAAGACGAGATCCTCGTCAAAGCCCTCGCCGCCGCGGCCGGAGTCGCCATCGACAACGCTCGACTCTACGAATCGGCCCGACGTCGACAGGCCTGGATCGCCGCGACCCGCGATATCACCACCGAATTCCTCGCCGGCACCGATTCCACCGAGGTCCTGGCACACCTGGTCGAACACGCCCGCCGCCTCACCGGCTCCGAGCAAGCGTTCCTCGCCGAACCGATCGATCCGGAAATACCTGTCGACGATGCGGCGGCGCTGCGGATCACCCGATGCGACGGCCCCTGCGACAACCTTGCCCAGCAGGAACTGCCCATCTTCGGTACCCCGATCGCCGCCGCGTTCCACACACGTTCCGCACAGCGCTTCCCCACGCCCGATGCGGCGGGCCTGACCGAACAGCTCCCCACCGTCGGGCCGGTTCTGCTGCTGCCGCTGCGCACCGCCGAGGCCACCCGGGGCCTGCTGGTCGCGGCCCGTCCACCCGAGCAGCCGCCCTACGATGACGAAATCCTCGAACTGACAACGGCATTCGCCGCCCAGGTCGCACTGGCGATGCAGCTCGCCGCCGCCCAGGAACAGATGCGCGAACTCGGCGTCCTCAGCGACCGCGACCGCATCGCTCGCGACTTGCATGATCACGTCATCCAGCGACTGTTCGCGATCGGCATGACTCTACAGGGCACTATTCCCCGCAGTCGCAGACCCGAAGTGCGCGAACGCATCTCCGACGCGGTCGACCAGCTGCAGGACGTCGTGCAGGAGATCCGCACCTCGATCTTCGATCTGCACGGCGGCGACGGACGCATCACCTGATTGCGGCAGCGCATCGAAGACGCAGTCCACCAACCGACCGCCGACACCGCGATCGGGACCTCGCTGCGCATCAGCGGCCCGCTGTCGGTACTCGACGGCGAACTGGCCGATCACGTGGAAGCCGTTGTGCGCGAAGCGGTCACCAATGCCGTACGGCACTCCGGCGCGGACACGCTCATGATCTCGATCACCATCGCCGACGATGTCGACGTGGTGGTGGAGGACAACGGACGCGGGGTTCCGTCCAACCTGACTCCGAGCGGCCTGAACAATTTGGCCAGCCGAGCCGAACAACGCAAGGGCTCATACTCCCTGACAACCGCGACGACCGCCGGGCCGTTGGGCCCCGGGACCCGGGTGCGGTGGACCGCTCCGCTGGCGTGAACTCGTACCTGACCTAAGGCCCAGGCGTCGGAACCGAACGCCTCTACTGCCGAATCTCCACCACTGAGACGGTGAATCGTTACCACCCCATCTCGTATCGGGAGATTCACCATGACCCAGTCACCGGTTCTGGTCGCCTACGGTTCCCAGCGCGGCGGCACCGCCGAGATCGCGCACTGGATCGCCGAAGAACTGCGGGCGGCCCACATCCCCGTCGAGGTCGCCGACGCCCACGACATCCGCTCACTCGACGGATACACCGCAGTCGTGCTGGGCGGCGCGCTCTACGCCGGACGCTGGCATCGCCACGCACGCGGCTTCGCCCGCCGCTTCGGCAAACAACTGCGCCAACGCCCAGTATGGCTTTTCGGCAGCGGCCCCCTCGATCACTCACTCGACGAACCCAACCCACCGAAGATCCTCGGCGACAAGGCCGTTCGCAAGGTCGCCGAACGCGTCGGCGCCCGCGATTTCGTCATCTTCGGCGGCCGTCTCGCCTCCGATGCTCGCGGTTTCCCCGCCGCCGCGATGGCCAGGAAGGTGGCGGGCGACTATCGCAACCGCGGCCAGATCTGCGCCTGGGCCGCGGGCATCGTCGCCCAGCTCACCCCACAACCACACTGAACAGGACTACGCGATGAACTACCGGGTGGATGTCTGCGAAGCCGTCCCACAGGCGATCCTTCGAGTGCCACGTCAGATTCGCACGGACCGGCTCGGCGAGGATCTCAGCAGCGGCATGCGCGCCCTGGGCGCGGCGGTGCGCCGCGCCGGACTCACCGCGTCCGGCTCTCCTGCCATCTGCTACCGCGACGAACCGGCCACGGACGACGCGATTCTGGTGGACTTCGAAATTCCCGTCGAACCGGGAACCATGCTCGGTCCCGCCTCCGGCGCGGAGGTGACCATCGCTCCCGCGGCCCTGGTGGCCCGCACCTGCCATCGTGGCGGCTACGGCGGACTACCCTCGGCGTATCTCGCCCTCGAACAGTGGATGCGCGAATCCGGATACCGGCCGATCGGCCGGGCGACCGAGGTGTATCTGGTGGGCCCCGACGAAGTGACCGATCCGGGACGCTTGATCACCGAGGTCCGCATTCCGGTCACCCCGCCGCTGGCGCTGGCCGTCGAACTGACCGACCCGTTCGACGAGGTCGTGCGGTCGACCAGAGAAGCGTTGTCCGACCAGGGTTTCGGGATCCTCACCGAGATGGATGTTCAGGCGATTCTGCGCGAGAAGCTGGGAGAGGACATCGACCGCTACCTCATCCTCGGCGTCTGCAATCCGGGGCTCGCCGCACGCGCCCTGCGCGCCGACCCGCGAGCGGGACTGCTGCTGCCGTGCAATGTCGTGATCCGTGCGACCCGCCCCACGACCATGGTGGAAACCGCGGATCCGCGAGTGCTCCCGCAGGTGATCCAACAACCCGATCTGGCCGAGATCGCCGAACAGGCACACCGACTTCTGCTCGCCGCGCTCGACCGCCTGCGCTCCGCGGGATCGGACGCGCGGTGATTTGCCGGGCAAGTGACCATCGGCCCGGTGGTACGAGCCCGAAGGCCGTAGTACGCACCGGGCCCCGTCGGTGATGCTCGAATCATGACGACAAGCGACCACATGACCGCCACGGCTGTACCCGACCATCGGACATTGCTCGCGGTCATGCGGCTGGCCGTCCGCGCGCCCTCGGTGCACAACACCCAGCCGTGGCACTGGGTATTCGACGGTACCCGGCTGCACCTGTACGCCGACCCGGATCGCATGCTGCCCGCCACCGATCCGTACGGCCGCCAGCGCACCATCAGCTGCGGCGCCGTGCTGCACCACGCGCGTACCGCCTTCGCCGCCCACGGTTGGCACACCGACACCGAGCGGCTGCCCGATCTCGGGCAGCCGGACTATCTGGCGCGCATCGAGTTTCGTCGCTGGCCCGACCCACCCGGCGGCATCGGCGTCCGCGCGGAGGCGATCGACCACCGCTACACCGACCGGCTGCCCATGGACCCGCCCGAGCACTGGGTCGATATCGTGTCGAAACTGCGTTACCTGGTCACACCCCACGATCTGGAATTCGACGTCCTCGGCGAGCAGGCGCGCCGACGGCTCGCGGCGGTCTCCGAGCACGCGGACGCGGCCCGCCGCCACGATATGATGTACCAGCACGAATTGCAGTGGTGGGCAGGGCATCCCGACACCCCGGAGGGAATCCCCCCGAGCGCGCTGGTGTCCGACGCCGAGCAGGCGCGCGTCGGCGTCGCGCGGAACTTCCCGTCCGCACCACATTCCGCCCGCCGCGCCGAGACCACCGACCAGGCCCGGCTCACCGTGCTCAGCTCCTACGACGACACTCCGCTGCGGTGGCTGCGCACCGGTGAGGCCCTGTCGGCGGTCCTGCTCGAATGCACCGCGGCGGGTTTGGCGACCTGCCCGATCACCCACATCACCGAATTGGCCGCCGGTCGCCGCACGGTGGCGTCCCTGTTGCCGCACGGCACGGTCCCGCAGGTCGTGATCCGCATCGGCACCGCCCCCGACCGCGAGGAGCTGCCGCCGACCCCGCGCCGACCGATCACCGACGTCCTGGAATGCCGCGGTAACTGAATCGTCGCGGCGGATAAGGGACTTTCGGCCATACCTCGGGGTTCGTTGTGGACCTATGGTGATCTCACCCCTGCTATCGGATTGGACACCACCCCATGATCAAGGTGTTCTTGGTCGACGACCACGAGATCGTTCGTCGTGGTCTCACCGACCTGCTCGAGGCCGACCCGGAGCTCACCGTCGTCGGCGAAGCCGGCGACGTCTCCCAGGCGCTGGCCCGCATTCCCGCCCTGCGACCCGACGTCGCCGTCCTCGACGTACGACTACCCGACGGCAACGGCATCGAACTGTGCCGCGAGCTGCTCTCGCACAACGAGGAGCTGCGCTGCCTCATCCTCACATCCTTCACCGACGAACAGGCCATGCTCGACGCCATCCTCGCCGGGGCCAGCGGCTACGTCGTCAAAGACATCAAAGGCATGGAACTGGCCGCGGCCATCAAAGCCGTCGGATCCGGCCGCTCCCTGCTGGACAATCGCGCCGCCGCCGCGCTGATGGACCGCCTACGCCGCAACACCGAACCCGGCGGACCACTGGCGACCCTCACCGACCAGGAACGCACCCTGCTCGACCTGCTCGGTGAAGGACTCACCAACCGCCAGATCGCCCAGCGAATGTTCCTGGCGGAGAAGACGATCAAGAATTACGTGTCGCGCCTGCTGACCAAACTCGGCATGGAACGTCGCACCCAGGCCGCGGTCTACGCGTCCAAACTCCGCTCCGAACAGCAACGCCCGCACTGATCCCGGCCCGAGGCCGACGTCCCCGGTATCAGGGACCTTCGGCCGTCGCCCCCCGGCCCGCCATCGGCGAATCTGATTGCACACCAATGCTTCACACCGAGTGGATCGGAGCCGTGATGGGCGACTACGTGGCGGGACTGGACGAACTGCGGCTCGACGATGCCGACCGAGCGGGCGGCAAGGGCGCGAATCTGGGTGAGCTGGTGGCGGCGAAACTGCCCGTCCCGCCGGGATTCGTCCTGTTGCGCGAGTGCTACCGCAAGGTGATCGAACACGGCCCGCACGGGCCGGAATTACGGGCGCTGCACACCGCCGCACTGCGGGCCGCCGCCGACGGACAACGGCTGGAGGAGTTGTGTCGACGGATGCGAGAGCTCGTCCTGGACACGGCGTTCGATGCCGATCTGGAGAACGCCGTCCTGGCCGCGTACCACGCGCTCGGAGAACATGTTTCGGTCGCGGTCCGGTCCTCCGCGGTCGGTGAGGACGGTGCGACAGCCTCCTTCGCGGGCATGAACGTCACCCGTACCAACGTCCGCGGCGACGGCGATCTGATCGCGGCCGTGCGAGATTGCTGGGCCTCGCTGTTCAGCCCGCGAGTTCTCACCTACCGCGCCCGCCGCAATATGACCGAGACCCCCGAGATGGCGGTGGTCGTACAGCAGATGGTCACCGCCCGCACCTCGGGCGTCGCCTTCACCGCCGATCCCGCGACCGGGCGTCGCGATCGCGTGGTGATCGAGGCGGCCCACGGCCAGGGCGAGGTGGTGGTGTCGGGCGCGATAACCCCCGATACCTACGTGCTGAGCGCCGCCGGGCCGACGATCATCGCCACCCATCCCGGCAATCAAACCTACGCGATCGTAGCGGGCGCCGACGGTGACCAGCGCGTGCAATTACCTGTACCACAGGTCGATTCGACGGTGTTGACCGATTCTCAGGTCCTCGCCGTGGCACGACTGGCGCTGCAGGTACAGCAGCATCACGGCGACCGTCCCCAGGACGTCGAGTGGGCCTTCGACGACGCCGACCTGTGGCTGGTGCAGGCGCGGCCGATCACCACCCTGCACGACGAGCCTCAGACCACCGCGGCCGATACGGTGCTGCTGCGCGGTCTGGCCGCCGCGCCCGGCACGGCCACCGGCGCCGCGCGAGTCCTGTCGTCGCCGACGCAGGATTCACAACTGCGCGACGGCGAAATTCTCGTCGCGCCCATGACCAATCCCGACTGGCTGCCCACCATCGCCCGAGCGGCGGCGCTGGTCACCGACAGCGGCGGCATGACCTGCCACGCCGCTATTGTCGCCCGAGAACTCGGCGTGCCGTGCGTGGTCGGCGCCCGCACCGCCACCACCACCCTCACCGACGGTCGCTGGGTGACGGTCGACGGCACCACCGGACAGGTCCGTACCGCGACCGCGACCTCCGTTCACATGACCGCCGAATCCCCGTCGCACACAGCCTCGTCCGAGACCACCGCCACGCGGATCTACCTCAACCTGGCCCTGCCCGAAGTCGCCGAGCGAATGGCCGCCTCCGATGCCGACGGTGTCGGACTGCTCCGCGCGGAAACCCTGCTCACCCAGGCGCTCGGCGGCCACCACCCCCGCGCGCTCATCGCCCGCGGCGAGCAGCACACCTTCGTCGACTCGATGACCGAGTCCCTGTCCCGCATCACCGCGGCCTTCGCACCGCGGCCCGTGGTGTACCGGGCGACCGACCTGCGCAGCAATGAGTTTCGCGCCCTGTCCGGCGGGGCCGAATACGAACCCGACGAACGCAACCCGATGATCGGCTACCGCGGCTGCTACCGATATATCCGCGAACCCGACCTGTTCCGCCTCGAGCTGGAAGCCCTCGCGCGTGTGCGGGAGCGAACCCCCAACCTGCACTTGATGATCCCCTTCGTGCGTACTCGCTGGGAGCTCGAGGCCTGTCTGGCGCTGATCGACGCCAGTCCCCTGGGCCGCGCGCGCGGCCTGCACCGCTGGGTGATGGCCGAAGTCCCCTCGGTGGTGCACTGGCTCCCGGAGTACGTCGGCCTCGGCATCGACGGCGTCTCCATCGGCAGCAACGATCTGACCCAGCTCATCCTCGGCGTCGACCGCGACTCCGACCAGTGCGCCGACCTGTTCGACGAATCCGACCCCGCCGTCCTGCACGCGATCGACCGCATCATCACCACCGCGCGCCGAGCGGGCATCACCTCATCGCTCTGCGGCCAGGCCCCCTCGTCTCACCCCGAATTCGCCGAACACCTCGTCCGCATGGGCATCACATCGATCTCGGTCACCCCCGACGCCCTCCCGGCCACGCGACGCGCCGTCGCCGCTGCCGAACGCCGCCTGCTGCTCGAACACGCTATGACACACCGCGATTGAGTGTCGTTCCGATTTCGGTCGGACGCCACCACTCCCCGTGGCCGTCCGTCCGATGGGCCGATTCGAACAGATCGACGCGGCGCAGTCCGGGCAGCACGTGATAGTCGATCGAACCGCGAACGCTCACCAACGCCAGCACCCGCCACAAAGCACGCGCATACGCCTCCGCGGAGGCGGGGCCATCCCATTCGTACAGGCCGCGGTAGGCGCCATGTTCGTCGTCGGTGAGCCACAGTTTGGAAACCAGGCCCGGGAAGCCGGCGAACAACAAGGTATTGAGCAAGCTCTCCCGGCGGAACAACGCATGCCCGCGCCCGCGCACCGCGCGCAATTCGAACTCGACCAGGAGCACGCACGGGTCGCGCGGAACCGAATCGATGATCACCGTCTCCCGGAACACGCGCGCGCCGGTGCCGTTCGCGAAACCGATACGCAGGCCGACGTTGTTCCGGGGCAGGCGAATCCGATGTCGTATCAGCAGTCCGATGGTGACCAGAAGGGATCGAATGACCGCGCGAGATGCCCGGCCGATCGGTGCGGGTGTATGAATCACGCTGTCGCTCATGGCCGTCATCTCGATATTCCGTGTAGGGGGAGCGCCGCCGTCGGTTCAAGGGTCCGCGATGGCGCCCGCCGTAGATAGGGGCCTCCGACCCCGATCGAGGAGTACTGCGCCCTTGCGCCCCCGCAACGCACCGACGCCGCGCACCGAGTCGGTCCTCGGCGCGCGGCGTGGCACGGACAATGGCGAGTCGCTATTCGGCCTGCTGTTCCGTTTCGCGATGGCGCACGATCACCATCGGGCACTCCACCGAATGCAGTACCGCGTTACTCGTCGATCCGAGCAGCATGCCGGTGAAGCCGCCTCGCCCGCGGCTGCCCACCACGACCAGCTGGGCGTTGTCCGATTCGTCGACCAGCGCGCGAACCGGGCGGTCCTGCACCATGATTCGCCGGACCGTCACGTCCGGATACCGTTCCGCATAGCCCGCCAGACGTTCGGCGAAGGCCGCATCCTCCGACTGTCGGATACTGTCGTCCCAGCCGATCATCGGCACCTCCATGCCGAGGCCGACGTCGCTCCACGCGTGCAGGGCGGTCAGACCGACCTTGCGCCGCGCGGCCTCCTCGAACGCGAAATCGATCGCGGGCACACAGTTGTCGCTGCCGTCGACACCGACGAGAATCGGCTTGGCGGCCGCGACCGGATCGTTGGTCGACCAGCCGTGCACCACCGCCACCGGGCAGTGCGCGTGCCGGGTGACCGCGGTACTCACCGAGCCGAGCAGCCCGCGCCGCATCGCGCCCAGGCCACGGCTGCCGACCACCACCATCGGCACGCGCCGGGACTTTTCGACGAGATCGGGAATGATCGGATCGAAGGTGACCTCCTTCATGATCTCGAGAGGTTCCGGAACGGCCACGCGGACAATGCGCTCGGCCTCACCCAGGATTCGTTCCCCGTCCTTGCGCATCCAGTCCATATCGCCGTCGGCGAGCATCGCCCCCGGCCCCCATCCGACGGGAAGATTGACGGAATTGATCAGGTACAGGGGCCTGCCCCGCAGTACGGCCTCCGCGCCCGCCCACGCGGCCGCGTGATACGAGACGGCCGAGCTGTCGACGGCGGCGACGATGGGTTGTTCGGTCATGGTGTCCTCCTGCGCTTTCCGTTACTCCGTCAGTTGCCCTGCCCGATCGGGCGGGCGATCAGTTGCCACTCCCGTGCCCATTCGGCGCTGTGACGACGCCTGCACCCCCACTGCACGGCCTCCACGACTCCGGCCGCCGCCAGACACACCCCGGCCAACAGTCCCAGCCCCATCGCGATCGCGTTCGTCACCGCGACGCCGGGGGCGACCGGCGGTTCGACCGGACGTCCGTCGGGTCCGAGCCAGACGGTCACGCCGTCACCCCGCTTCGTGGCCGACGACACCGCCACGGTCGCCCGTCCGGCGCCTCGCGCCTGATCCCAGCTCACCGCGGCGTCGAATCGGGTTGTCCCCGAGCCGGTCCGCTTCTCCGGGTCGGCGACGACCGTCGCGCGAATCGCGGTCTTGCCCGCGTTGTCCTGACGGATATGCTCCGCGGAGGCGGTGTATCCGGCGGTTCCCACGGCTCCGGCTATCGGCACGGCCGCCATGATGATCAGCACCGCCGCCACTCGGACGATTCCTTCGAATCGGTCCGAGGACCGCATGAGCGGATTGCGGTCCCACGGCTGCGCCCGCCACAGCAGCCGCGCCCACCACGAGAAGTTCGTCATCTCACTCACCCTCTTTTCGTGCCCCGCCTACAGCGGGAACACGACCTCGTCCAGCGCCCGTCGAGGCGTTGCCGGAACCGGTTCGGAACTGGTTGCCGCCCAGCCGATTCGAATGATCAGCTGTGGACAGCCGCCGTCGGCGAGCACATCGGTGCCAATCATGGTGCGGGTCTCGGGGATCTCGAGCGGCTCGGTGAGCGGGCAACTGGCCAGCCCGAGCTTGGTGGCGGTCAGCAGTACCGCGCTGACCGCTTCACCCGCCCGTAACCGTGACAGCCGATCGTCGCCGGTCGTGCTCACCACCAGCAGCCGATCCACCGCGTCCACATCACGCACGATCGTCTGGGGCAGGCCGGGATTGGCGAACGGACGCACCGTCGGATCGGTCGCCACGACGGCACTGCGCGCGGGTACACCCTGCGCCGACGCATAGCGACCGCTCCACTGCGCCAACTCCGCGCCGTAGCCGGAGTCCTGCGCGTGCTGCCAGGCCGCTCGCTCGAATGCGTGCATCAGCCGCGCCCTTGCGGGCCCAGGCTCCACGAAGGTGACCAGGGCGCCGTTCGCGGCCGCGGCCCCTTCGATTGCCCGGAGATATACGGCGGGTACGTCCCAGGACGTGTAGCGCCTGCGGTCGGTGCGCCGCGCGGCGATCGCGCGGGCCAGCTCCACCGACTCGATGGTCGGCGTGCAAGCCCGGAACTCGACCGATGCCAAATGGTCGGCATCCGCCGGATTCGGAATTCGACGCACCAGCGGCTCCCAACCGACCGCCCTCGACGCGACACGCAGATGATGAAGCGCCGCACCGCAACTGAGCAAGAGCTCGCGCTGATCCGGATCGGTATACGGCAGATGCCGGGTCACATCGGCGTACAGATGGACCGTGCGGTCGCCCACGCGCCACACCCACGGTTGGCTGTTGTGCACCGAGGGCGCGCGCACCGCCATGGTCAGCGCGGCGCGGATCGTGTCGGGATCCGGGTGCGAGTTCGTCATCGCTGTCGCCTTTCAGCAGGTTGGCTTCAGCATCGCCCGTCGGCGCCGGTGGGCGAGACGGCCGAAAGTCCTCACTGGAAAGGTCCTCGGCACGCGATCGGTGGACGACGGCCCAGCGGCCCCGCGCCCGAGGACTCTGGTCCCTGTCGGCTGCCCGGCTCGTCGATCACAGTCGAATCATGGGAACGAATACGCGCGCACGCGCGAATCGCTGGTTGGTACTGCTGGCGGGAATCGTGGCGGTCTGGGCCTTCGCGGGCGCGGCCGGTCTCGGCTCCGGCGTCATATCGCTCGGGAGCGCCGTGGAGGGGCGATTGCCCTGGCACAGCCCGACATTCGCCGCGGTCATGCTCGCGCTGATCGTGGGCCTGCCGATGGCGGCGACTTCATATCTGGCAGCGGCGGCGGATCGACGGGCCGGGACGGCCGCGTTGGTCAGCGGCGCGGCGCTGATCGGCTGGATCCTGGTGCAACTGGCGCTGATTCGCACCGGCAGCTGGCTCCAGCCGATCTGCGTGGCGCTCGGGGTCACGATCCTGGCCTTGGGCGCGCGGCTGCGCTGATCGTTCACATCGGCAGTCGCGCACGCCATTTCGCCATGTGCGCGCCGACGATCAGCGCGGTGACCGCTACTACGCCGACCACCGTCATCAAGCGGTTCACATCGACGGCGGGCTGCCAGCTGACCTTGCCATCGCGCACCACGTACACACCGGCGGGCTTGGCGCCCACGCCGAACCCACCGCCGGAGCCCTCCTGCCCCTCCCCGTCGGTACCGCCGCCGCCTCCGACTCCGCCCGATATGGTCGCGGCGGCGATGACCGTGACGCCGTCCTTCTCAACGGGTTCGGCGAAGACGCGTCGCACGGTCATGGAATCCTTCGCGGCGGCGAAAATCTCGTCGAGATTCATGGTCTCTCCTTGTTCATTCTCACTTCGAATGTCGGGCGGGCGGATGCACCGCTCGGTCCAGCCGCACCGCGACGAAACCCAGGGTCGACAGCGCACCGGCCATGAGCAGATCACCGGGTGCGAGCGCTTGGGTGCCCAGAAGGTGTTGCAGCGGAGGTAGATACAGCCCGCTCAGCTGCAGAGCCAACGCCACGGTGACGGCGACCAGCAGCAGCGGATTGGCTCGCGACCACAGCCGCGACCGAGAGCCCAGCGCGACGCCCAGCTGCGTGGCCCCCAGCGTGAAGAACGCCATGCTCTGCCAGGGCCGGTCGGTGTGCTGCGCCCACACCGCCGCGCCGAGCGTGACACCGGTCAGCACCACGGCGATGCGCGGCACGCGCTGCCACAGCCCGCCACCGAGAATCCTCTGAGTCGGCGGTTGGGGACCTCGCCTCATCGTCCGCGGGTCCGCGGGCTCCCCGCCCAGAGCGACACCGGGCAGACCGTGCGTCAGCAGGTTGATCCACAGAATCTGAGCCGCGGTCAGCGGTAACGCGAACCCGAGGAACGGTCCGACCATCATGACCGCGATCTCCGCCGCCCCACCGGAAAGCCCGTAGACGAGGAAGCGCCGGATGTTGGCGTAGATCCTGCGGCCCTCTTCCACCGCGGCGACAACGGTGCCGAGATTGTCGTCGGCGAGCACGAGATCGGCCGCCTGCCGGGCAACCTCGGTGCCGCGTCCGCCCATCGCCACACCGATGTCGGCGCGGCGCAGTGCGGGTCCGTCGTTCACGCCGTCGCCGTTCATGGCCACCACTTCACCGCACGCACGCAACGCCTCGATGATGTCGAGCTTCTGGGCCGGGGTGGCTCGCGCGTAGACATTCGCCGGCGGCAGCCCCGGCTCGGCACGGCAATCCACCACCGCATCGTCCGGGCCGATGATCCCCACCTCGGTGGCGATGGCGCGGGCGGTGCCCGGGTGATCACCGGTGATCAGAATCGGCCGGATACCGGCTCGGCGGCAGGCAGCGATACTGTCGGCGGCCGCGCGCCGGGGCGGATCGACGAGGGCGATCAGGCCGAGCAGACGCAGTCCGCGCTCGAGTTGATCCCCGTCCCGCGGGCAGTCGTCCCGATCCCCCTCGGCGACGGCCAAAACCCGGTACCCGGCGTGCGCCCACCGATCCACCTGTTCGGCGGTCTGTCGCACGTGGACCGAAACATCTTCCACGACAGCGGCGTTCAGCACCGCTTCGGGTGCACCCTTGCAGATCACCCGGTATCGGCCGTGCGGCAGCCGATGCACGGTACTCATCCGTTTCCGATCACTGTCGAAGGGCCGCTCGCCGACGCGCGGCGCATTCGCCTCCAGGCTTTCGTGTTCCAGACCCAACTTGGCCGCGACGCACAACAGTGCCACCTCGGTCGGATCCCCCACCGCGGCCCATTCCTCGCCCCGGCCGTCCGAGGCCAGCAGCCGCGCATCGTTGCACAAAGCCGCCGCCGACAGCAGTTGGGTAATCGCCGGATGGTCGGCCATGCCGAGCACTCGGTCACCGATACGCACGAAACCCTCTGGCGCACATCCGGACCCGGTGACGACCGCCGCACCGCCCGGCGTCCACAGGGCGCAGGCGGTCATGCGGCCCTCGGTAAGGGTGCCGGTCTTGTCGGTGGCCAGGACCGTCACCGATCCGAGCGTCTCGACGGCAGGCAACCTGCGAATCAACGCGTGCCGCTCCGCCATTCGGCGCGCACCGATCGCAAGACCGAGTGTCACCACCGCGGGCAATGATTCCGGCACCGCCGCCACGGCCAGGCTGATCGCGGTGATCACCATCAGTTCGACCGGTTCGCCACGCCACAACCCCAGACCGAGCACGATCACACACAGCACGACCGTGGCACCGGCCACCAACCGCCCGACATCGACCAGCTTGCGCTGCAACGGCGTCAGGCCCGGCCCCCGCTCCAGCAGCCGCGCGATACGTCCGGTCGCACTGGCCGCGCCGATCGCGGTCACCACCGCGCGCCCGCGACCACGCACGACCACGGTCCCCGCCGACACCTCATCGGCACCCGTTTTGTCCACCGGCACCGACTCACCGGTCAGCGCGGACTCGTCCACCAGCAGAGCCGCCGCCTCACTCACGGTCGCGTCGGCCGCGACGATATCGCCTTCGGCCAGCACCAGCAGATCCCCTACCACGACAGCGGTGGCAGGCACCTCACACTGCCGCCCATCTCGGATCACTCGCGCGGTCGGTGCGGTCAGCCGAGTGAGCGCGGCGATCGCGTGGTCGGCGCGCAGTTCCTGCGCCACACCGACTGTCGTGTTGACGACGATGACGAGCAGGATCACCGACATGTCGGGCCAGTCACCGGTCGCGGCGGTCAAAACCGTCGCGACCAGCAATACCGCGATCAATGGATCGCGCAGCTGGCTGAGCACCCGCTGTGGCAAGCGAATCGGCGGACGCTGCGGCAAGATGTTCTGGCCCGCCCGCGCCAATCGAGCGGCCGCCTCATCCGAGGAAAGCCCGGACGGTGCGCGGCTCTGGCGTTTTCGAAGGTCGGGCATCGAAGCCTCCAGTCGGTCAGTATCCGGCATCTCGGCGTTGGAACCCCACCAGTCCGACTCCGGCGAGGGCCAGGACGATCGCGGTAATGGTCATCATGGGCGCCGCGGTTACGGTGTCCAGCGGCGCTCTGGGCGTATGAGTGAACGGCGAGGCCTCGTCGAACCACCCGGGCAGATCGAACGAGGTGAGGAACAGCACCCCGACGACGCAGTACGCGTACACCGACCACGCCAATGCCGCTGCGGCCCTGGGCAACCACCCGATACCGAGCGCTACCACCGCGACCGCGCACCAAATCGCGGGAACCTCGGCCAGCGCGGCCGCGGTCACCCGCGGCAACTGCGACCCATCGGAAATGGTGAGCCCGTAGCTGAATCCCATCCCCAAACCTCCCGCGGCCGCTACCAGCAGACCGCCCGACGCCGCGACGACGAGATGACTTGCCAGCCAAGAGGATCGGCTCGTCCGATTGGCCAATACCAGCTCCGCCCGGCCCGCCGTCTCCTCACCTCGCGCCCGCAACGCCGCGACGATACCGTACGCGGCGGCCAGCAGCGAAGTGATCACCAGGCACAGCGACAGATACGAATTCACGGCATCGGCCACACCACCGGGCAGATAGTCGGCGATCTCCGGATAGTCGGCAAGATAGTCCTCGATACTCTCGGCGAACGAACCGTAGGCGACGCCGAGCGCGAAAACACCTGCGGTCCAGCCGATCAGCGCAGCGCGATGCAGTCGCCACGCCAGCCCGAGCGGCGATCCGAACGCCCACGACGCGGTCGCTCGACCACGGCCGTAGCGCAGCAGCCCCGCCCCGAAATCGCGCCGATCCAGCAGCCCGAACGCGATGCCGGACAACGCGAGCGCCGCGGCGGCGGACAACAGCAGCGGCCACCACCGGTCCTCCACGTAGGGATAGCCGCGCTGCCCCCAGCCGATCGGAGACGCCCAGGACACCGCCCCGCCGCTCACATCGCCGATCGCGCGCAGCACATAGGCGGCGATGATCGCCAGGGTGACGAAACCGTAGACGCCGCGCGGATTTTCGAAGATCTGCACCGCGACGCCGGTGAGCGCGGCGAAGACCACACCCACTCCCGCCAGCGCGAACCCGAACAGCACCGATCCACCGACCGGAAGTCCGGTCACCACGGCCACACCCGCCACGAGGACGACCACGGCGCAGTCGGCCAGCCCCGCCAGCGCGAGCGCGGCCACGGCGGGAGCACGGCGGCCCACCCGAGCCGAACGGATCAGCTCCGCCCGCCCGGTCTCCTCGTCCGAACGCGTATGCCGTACGACGAGAAACATATTCATCAACGCCGTCACGATCGACAAGTAGGCGAAGATCTCGAACACGATCTCGCCGCCGACACTGTCCAGCAACCGCGCCGGACCGCTCATGGCCAGCGCCGCGGAACTGGCGGTCATCGTCGCGCGCAGTTGCGCGAGTTTCTCCGGCGTCGCGTACAGCCGTTGACTGCCGGTCGATTGCAAGATCAGTAGCGCCGCGATACCCGCCAGCCAGCACGGCACCGCGAATCGCTCCCGCCGCAGAACGAACGACAGCAGCGCGTCCGCGCCGGCGAGGTTGCGGTGCGACATCTCCCGACAGCGTTCGAGGGTATTCACGAGCTGTGCTCCGACACGGGTTCGGATCGGGCTCGGTAATGCCGTAGGAAGATGTCCTCGAGCGTCGGCGGCGTACAGGTGAGGCTGCGCACGCCGAGATCGCCCAGCATGCGCACGACCGCATCCAGATGCGCGGCATCGACAGCGAAACGCGCCCGGCGACCGTTGCCGACCAGGTCGTGTACACCCGCCGCCAGCCGCAATCGGGTCAGCGGGCGTATGGTTTCCACGGCGATTTCGGTTCTGGTCAGATGCCGCAGCTCCGACAACGTTCCGCAATCCACCGTGCGCCCGTCGCGGATGATGCTCACCCGATCGCACAGCGCCTCGACCTCACCGAGAATGTGACTCGACAGCAGAATCGTGCGTCCTTGCGTCTTCATCTCCTCGACGCAGCGCCGGAATTCGGCCTCCTTCAACGGATCCAGTCCGACGGTGGGCTCATCGAGCAACAGTAGTTCGGCGCGAGAGGCCAACGCGGCCACCAGCGCCACCTTCTGCCGATTGCCCTTGGAATAGGTGCGGGCCTTGCAGCTGGGGTCCAGATCGAATCGCTGCAGCAACTCGTCACGGCGGCGGCGATCTACATCGCCGCGCAGGCGAGCCATCAGGTCGATCACCTCCCCGCCGGTAATCGCCGGCCACAGCGTGACCTCGCCCGGCACGTACGCCATCCGCGCGTGCAATGCGACCGCGTCCCGCCACGGATCGGCGCCGAGCACCCGAGCCGAGCCCGCATCCGCGCGCAGCAGTCCGAGCAGAACGCGGATGGTCGTGGTCTTGCCCGACCCGTTGGGCCCCAGAAATCCGTGCACCTCCCCGGTCCGGACCGTCAGGTCCAATCCGTTCAGCGCCCGCACCGAACCGAATGTCTTCACCAGATCGGCGATCGAGATCGCGGGTTCGGTATCCACACTGCCTCCTCGGCATCGCCGTACTGCGTCCAGCTTGCGGTCCGCGCCGGTTGACATGGAGGGGACATGGCCTCGGACCGCGGGGACCAAAGGCACTTTCGGCGGGCACCGCTCGCGGTGGACCGTCGAGTGAGGAGCCGATCACCCATCCGAGGAGTACTCATGCGCGCAATGGTCTTTCACGGTCCCGGACAGAAATCCTGGGACGAGGTTCCCGATCCGACGATTCAAGAGCCGACCGATGCGATCGTCGAGGTCTCCTCGGTCACGATCTGCGGCACTGATCTGCACATCCTCAAAGGCGACGTCCCGGAGTTCACGCCGGGCCGGATCCTCGGCCACGAAGCCGTCGGGCATATCGTCGCCGTCGGTTCGGGCGTGCACACCCGCCGCGTCGGTGATCGAGTCCTGTTGTCGTGCATCAGTTCCTGCGGCACCTGCCGGTTCTGCCGAGAGGGCCGCTACGGGCAGTGCCTCGGTGGCGGCGGCTGGGCGCTCGGGCATCTGATCGACGGCACGCAGGCCGAGCTCGTCCGCGTTCCCTTCGTCGACACCTCGACCCATCTCATCCCGGAGCACATCCCCAACGACGAGATGCTGATGCTCGCCGACATCCTGCCCACCAGCTACGAGGTGGGCGTACTCAACGGCAACGTCCGTCCCGGCGACACCGTCGCCATCATCGGAGCCGGACCGATCGGACTGGCCGCCATCACCACGGCCAGGCTCTACAGCCCGGCCCGCATCATCGCCGTCGACCTGGCCGACAGCCGATTGTCGGCCGCCCACAAACTGGGCGCGGATGTGATCGTCAACAGCGGCCGCGACAACGCCCTCGACATCGTTCGCGAGCTCACCGACGGTCTCGGCGCCGACGTCGCGATCGAGGCCGTCGGCATCCCCGAAACCTTCGAGACCGCAGTCGAATCGGTGCGTCCGGGCGGACACGTCGCCAATATCGGCGTGCACGGCAAACCCGCGACCCTGCACCTCGAGAACATCTGGATCCGCGATTTGACCATCACCACCGGCCTGGTCGACACCCACTCCACCCCCACCCTGATCAAACTCATCGAAAGCCATCGCTTCGACCCCAGCGCCATGATCACCCATCACTTCACCATGGACCAGTTCGAACTCGCCTACGACACCTTCGACCGCGCCGAGCAGACCAGCGCACTGAAGGTCGTCGTCGACAAGTACTACTGATGAGCCTGCCGCGGGCCGTCGAGCCGACCGCGCATCTGGATCTGGTCCTGCGCGATCTACGCAGCACCAGATCCGGCCTCTCCAGCCGGGAGGCTGCGCGGCGACTGCTGCACGCCGGCCCCAATGCCCTGCGCCGACGCGGCGGACCGCGATGGCCGCGTGAGCTGGCTCGTCAGTTCACCCATCCGCTGGCGTTGTTACTTTGGGCGGCGGCGGGTTTGGCGTTCTCGGTCGGCATCGTCACCATCGGCACGGCGATCATCGCGGTGATCGCGCTCAACGCGGCCTTCGCCTTCGCCCAGGAGCGTCACGCCGAGCACGCGGTGGAGGCATTGGCGGCGTTCATTCCACAGCACGCCAAAGCGTTTCGAGACGGCCGGGAGTCCGAGGTCGAGGCCACCGAACTGGTTCCCGGCGATGTCCTGGTGATCGCCGAGGGCGACCGGATCTCGGCGGACGCGCGGCTGATCGACGGTGCGATCCAGGTCGACATGTCCGCGCTGACCGGCGAATCCGCGCCGGTGAACCGCAGCGCCGATCTGCTCGACACACAGGTACCGCTGCTGGACGCGCGCGACATCGTCTTCAGCGGAACCACCTGCGCGCAAGGCGAGGCGCGTGCGCTCGTCTTCGCCACCGGGATGGATACCGAACTCGGTCGCATCGCGTCGCTGTCGGAACGGGTCCACGCCGACGAGAGCCCGCTCGAGCATCAGGTTCGCCGAGTCGCCTGGCTGATCGCGCTCATCTCGGTGCTGCTGGGCGTGGCGTTCATTCCGATCGCGACCTTCGCGGCCGGACTGTCACTGCTCAATGCCGTCATCTTCGCGGTCGGCCTGCTCGTGGGCAACGTGCCCGAGGGGCTGCTGCCGGTGATCACCCTCGCCCTGGCCATCGGCGTGCGGCGACTGGCCGAGCGGGGCGCGGTGGTCAAACGGCTGTCGGCCGTGGAGACACTCGGTTCCACCGATGTCATCTGTACCGACAAGACCGGAACCCTGACCGAGAATCGGATGCGCGCCACCGAGGTGCACACCGCGCTGGGCCGGGTCGACATCGACGGTGAAACCAATTACCGCACAACGCCTTCCGCGCCTCTGCGACGGCTGGCCACGGCGATGGCGGCATGCAACAACGCGCATGTCACCGACGACGGCACATTGGTCGGTGACGCGACCGATGTCGCGGTCCTCGTCGCCGCGCACGCCCTCGTCGGGTCACACCACGGAAACCGCCTGCGGCAGTTCGCCTTCGATTCCGTGCGCAAACGAATGTCCACAATCGACGAATCGGACGCGATATGGGTGCATGTGAAGGGCGCTCCGGAATCGGTACTGCCGCTGTGCGTGACCGAACTCTCCCGCGGCGCGGACCCGATCCCGCTCACCGACCAGCGCCGCACCGAACTGGCCGAGCTCGTCGACGCCCGGGCGACCGAGGGTTTCCGCATGCTCGCCGTCGCCGACCGCCGACTGATTCCCGGTGAACCGCCGCCTCGCGATATCGACAGCGCCGAATCACGTCTCACCCTGCTGGGTTTGGTGGCGATCGTCGATCCGCCGCGCCCCGAGGTGGCCGCTGCCGTCGCCCGCTGCCACACCGCGGGCATCCGTGTCATCGTCATCACCGGCGACCACGGCCTCACCGCGGCCGCGGTCGCCCGCCGCGTCGGCATCGTCCACGGCGATCCGGTCATCGTCACCGGTTCCGAGCTGGCCCGGATGAGCGAAGACGAACTCGACCAATTACTCTCCAGCCCAGCGGAATTGATTTTCGCCCGCTCCTCGCCCGAGGCGAAACTCCGCATCGCCGACGCCCTGCGCGCCACCGGCCACGTCGTCGCCATGACCGGCGACGGCGCCAACGACGCCCCGGCTCTGCGGCGTGCCGATATCGGAATCGCCATGGGCCGCAGCGGAACCGACGTGGCCCGCGAGGCCTCCACCATGGTCCTCACCGACGACAACTTCGCCACCATCGCCGCGGCCGTCGAGGCGGGGCGGCGCGGCTACGACAATATCCGCAAATTCATCTTCTACATCTTCGCCCACGCCACCCCGGAAGTCGTTCCGTTCCTGGTCTTCGCCCTGTCCGGCGGTGCGGTGCCGCTGCCGCTGACCGTGCCGCTGCTGCTGTCGTTCGATGTCGGCACCGAAACGCTTCCCGCACTGGCATTGGGTCGCGAAAGCGCCGAGCCCGGAATCATGACCCGCCCACCGCGTCGACGTTCCGAACCGGTGATCCGCGCACCGATGCTGATCCGCGCCTGGCTGTTCCTCGGGGTGATCTGCGCGGTCCTGGCGCTGCTCGGGTTCTTCGCCGTCCTACTCAGCGCCGGATGGCGTCCGGGCGCACCCACCGGACCCGCGAGCCCACTGCACCACGCCTATGGCCAGGCCGTCACGACAATGTTCGCCGGGATGGTCGCAGGCCAGATCGGCACCGCCTTCGCCGCACGCACCGAGCATGCGTCGCTGCGCTCGATCGGCGTCTTCAGCAATCCGATGCTGCTGTGGGGCATCGGATTCGAGATCGCACTCACCGGCGCGATCCTCTATCTGCCGCCGCTGCAGTACCTGCTCGGCACGACCGCTCCGGCGCCCTGGATGGTCGCGCTGGTCGTGCCGTTCCCCGTCATCGTCTGGGGCGCCGACGAACTACGCCGCTGGTTGATCCGGCGATCGACCGCACCCGAGCCGCCTAGGACCCGTGCGCGAACCCATCAAGATGAGTCGCGGCCGCGTGCGGGATCCGCATCGCACCGTGCAACCGGGCGATAACCTCGGCGAGCAGCGGCGCGATCGAGCAGATCTCCAGCACGGGAGACGGTTCCCGCTGGGCCACGGTGTCGGTCACGACGATCCGGTGGATCCCCACCGCCTGCAGACGTGACGTCGCGCCACTGGTGAGCGGACCGTGCGTGGCCGCGGCCACGAGGCTGTGCGCGTGATAACGCAGCAGCCTGGTCGCGGCCTCGAGCGTCGCACCGGTGGCGATCATGTCGTCGACGATGGCGACCGGACGCTCGTCCACGGAACCGAGCAACTCCAATGCCGAAACGCGAGTCCCGCTTTCGCGATGTTTGCGCACGATCGCGATCGAACACCGCATGACCGAGGCGAACTGCTCGCACCGTTCGACCGCCCCCGGATCCGGCGCCACGACGACGGTCCGCTCCGACAGCGCCGGTGCGAGGGTGTGCGCCAGCAGTGGCACGGCGCTGACGAGTTCGACCGGCACCGGGCATATGGCCTCCAGATTCGGGGTGTGCGGGTCGACAACGATCAACCGATCCGCGCCCGCGTGCGCGATCGCCTCGCCGACGACTTTCGCGCCGACCGACGCGCCCGCTCCGAACCGCCTGTCCTGCCGCGCGTACCCGAAGTACGGCACCACCGCGGTGACCCGGTCCGCCCGAGCGCGACGGCAGGCATCGATCAGCAGCAACAGCTCGACCAGATGCTCAGCCACCGGCGGCGACGTCGGCTGCACGATGTACACATCCTCACCGGCGACGTCATCGACCAGCGGCAATACCTCACCGTCCGGATACCGTTCCAGCCCAGCACTTCTCGACCCGATCCCCAGTTGGGCCCCGACCGCATCCGCCAACCTCGGATTGGCGCTACCGGCGATGATGCGCAGCGAGTCCATTGTTCGTCCTTTCCGAGGCCGAAACGGCAATTGCTCCTTTCAGCGTCGGCGGCGAGAAGCGGAACCGACAGATCCTCTCGTCGCTGCGCGCCGGGCCGTTGGTCCCGTCCTCCGGCCACGAAGTCCTCTTCTTCTCGACCGTTCCGGCAGGCGATCGTTGAAGCAACGAGAAAGGACAGACCATGATCGTGCATATCCTGGGCCACGGACGATTCCGCGTCGACGACTCGCATCGAGCCGATTTCGACGATCTCGAAGATCAGCTCCTGCTGGCCGCCGACGCCCACGACGACGACGGTTTCGAACTCGTACTCGGCCAATTGCGCGCAATAGCCCACGAGCTCGGCACCGCGACGAGCAAACACGAGGCGGCCGATCTGACCCTGCCCACCACGAATCTGGCTGTGCCCGAAACACTCACGCTGCTGCACTGCGAGGCGGCTGCACCGCGGACGCGGCGCTGACTCGAACTTCGACGAGGTTCAGGACGCCGCTGGGCGTTACTCGATGGGTTGCCACAGTTCGGGTGTGATCGGCGTTGGGACCGAGTGGGATGTGCCGGTTTGGATGTCGGCGATGATGCGGGTTGCCCAGTCCACGGGGTGGTCGTGGCCGAGGAGGTTGGCCAGGTGGTGGAGACGGCGGCGGCGTTCGGTGTGGTCGAGAGATATGGCATGGGTCAGGGTGTTGGTGAGGTTCTCGTGCGATCGGGGGTCGGTGAGCAGAGCGGCGTCGCCGAGTTGCGTCGCGGCACCGGTGTAGCGGGACAGCACCAGCACCCCGGGTGGGACAACGGATTCGATGACGGCGGCTTGGGCGGTGATGAATTCTTTGGCGGTCAGATTCATGCCGTCCTGCAGCGAAGTCACCCAGAAGACGTCCGCGGCCACGTAATGATCGATGACCTCGGCCAGTGGCAGCGTGCGCGAAATGTAGTCGATGGGCTGCCAGCCGTCGCCGCGCCAGGTGTCATTGACTTCGCCGATGCGCCGCTCGAGGGTGCTGCGGGTGGTGTCGTAGGCGGTGATGCCGGACTCCGGCGGCGGGCAGATGAGCCGGAACATCAACCGGCCGCGCAGGTCCGGGCGGCGATCCAGCACCGTCGCGAACGCGTCGACTTTCTGAATAGGGGCTTTGGCGTAATCGAGACGCTCGACAGACAGCACCAGCGTGTATCGCTTTGACGGCAGCTCGGCTGCACGGTGGCGGGCGAGTGCTTCGATCGCCGCACGGTCGATGCCGAGGGGGTGGACGCCCACGGCCGGGAGTGTCGGCTGCTCGCCGAGGGTGTGGCCGAAGTTGTCGGCGAATGCGGTGGTGTGAAATCCCGCCCAGTCCAATTGGGCCAGGGAACAGCGGATCTCATCGGCCGTGGGCAGCGCCGCGAACAGGTGCGGCGGTGGGAACGGGGTGTGGTGGAACAGTCCGATACGCAGGTCGGGCCGGATGCGGCGCAGCAGGCCCGGGACGAGCCAGAGGTTGTAGTCGTGGAGCCAGACGACCGCACCGCGCGCCGCCTGCGCGCGGATGTGTTGGGCATAGCGTTGATTGATCGCGCGGTAGTGGGTCCAGGCGCCGGCGTCGAAGCGCATGCGACGCGGTTCGGACATGAGGATCGGCCAGAGCGTGTCCTTGCAGGCGCGATGGAAATAGCCGCGCCATTCCTCGGCGCTCACTCGCAGAAGTGTGAGCGGAACCTCGTGCTCGCCTTCGTCGATATCGTCGCCCACCCCGGCGGCAACCCAGATACCCCGCAGCCCTCGGGAAAACAGCGCGGTCAGGGTGGGCAGAATTCCGTTCGGGCTGGACAGTGCCTGATGTCGCGGTACCGGAGGCCGGTGATAGCCGACGATCAGGGAGTACCGCTCATCGGTGCGCCTCGGCGATGCGACGTGGTCCTGCGCTACCACCCACCACCGTCTCCGGTCGGTCGTCTCATTGCCCGACGGCGTGCCGTCCCGCGGGGTGACCCGGATCCGCATCATCACCTCAAATTAACACCGGGAATGCGAATAGCGCTGCCGCCGTGGTCATTTCGACCCCACGCGAACCACCCACCCGGTGGCGAGGTCGGTTTTTCGCGCTGATCAGCCTGCCCATGGTCCGCGCCCCATGGCCCCAACGGGAATCAGCATCACCGGCACCGGGGCCTCGCCGACCGTCCGGCGTACCGTCTGCGCCCGGCCCGGATCCAGTCGCCGAGACCACCCCAGGATGATCAGGTCGGCGTGCTGTGCGGCGAGATCGACCACATGCTCTCCGGGCGCACCGCTGCGCAACGTCAGCGTCGGTGTGGTCTCCGGAAAGTGCGGGGTGCAGTATCGGGCCCGGAATTCCTGCTCCCATACCGGGCGTGCGTGCGCGGCCTGATCCCAGAATTCGGGTGTCGTGGCCGCGTCGAAGACGTGCAGCACCACGATTTCGGTCCCGGCCGTACCGAACAGGCGCACCGTCTCGGCCACCGCCGAGACTGTTTCGTCGGTCCCATCGAGTGGGACCAAGACCTGATGGATCGCCGTGATCGGCCGCGCGGCCGCGGGCACCACGACAACGGGCTTGGTCGCCTGGCGAGCGATCCCCCATCCTTCACCGTCGAGCGCGACGAGGCCCAGAATCACGTCCGGGGCGGCGAGCTGCTCGAGGAATTCGTCGTCCGTTACCTCGGCCGGGATCGTCCTCATCCCACCACCGACCGCCTCCGCGAGGGCGTGGGCCATCTCCAGAACCGCGTCTCCGTCTCGAATCAGAATGTCGCTCACAGCGTTTCCCTACTCGGAGTAGGACAGAACAATTCATCGGTCACCACGACCGGTTCGGTATCGCCCACCGACACCGGGATCGGCCCGTCGGCTACGACACGCACGCCCTCCGCGGACAGGTCGAGCCGGATCCGCCGGCCCAGACAGTGAAAGGCCAAGCCCAGCCGCGGCCATCGCGCGGGCAGCGACGGTCGAATCGACAACACGCCCCCGCGCACCCGCACCCCGGCGAACCCCATCAGGACGGCCTGCCATACCCCGCCCATGGTGGCCAGATGCAATCCGCCTGAGGTCATGGCGCTGCGATCGTCCAGATCCATCCGCAGCGCCGGACGCAGCACCTCCAGCGCCTCGTCCGGACGACCCGCCCGCGCGAGCACGCACGCCATCACCGCCGGGGACAACGAGGATCCGTGCGTGGTGCGCGGCCCGTAGTACTCCAGGTTGACTGCCAGCGAATCGGGCGCGACTTCGTCGGGCACCAGGTGATGCAGCATCAGCACATCGGGTTGTTTGATCAATTGTGACCCGGCCACCCGCGCCTGCCCCAGCAATACGTCGGCCGCGACCGGCCCACCGCCCAATGCCGTCACGGTCAGTGTTTCCAAACCGTAGTAGCCACGGAACTGCTCATAGCGGCCGTCGGCGCCCAGCCCGTCGACGATGCGCTCCGCCAGGTCTTTCCATAAACCGAATTCCGTGGCCTCCACCGCGCTTCGGGGTAGGAGTCGACTGGCGCGCCGAAGGTTCCAGCGGGCCATGACATTCGTGTACGCGTTGTCGTCGACGGTTTCGTGATATTCGTCCGGTCCGATCACCGCATCGATGTGGCCGCGTCCGTCCTCACCCAACCGTATCCGTGAGGCCCAGTATCGAGCCGTTTCGATGAGCAGATCGCGGCCGTCGGATTCGAGATAGTGAGTCGATCCGATCCATTCGGCGTAATGATCTGCCGCCCAGGCGATATCGGCGGTGACGTGCTCCTCCTGCGCACCGGTGCGGATGGGGACCGCTGTGCCGCCGAGGAAGCCGGTGCGCGGCGTCACATCCGTGCCGTCCGCCGCCGACTCCCAGGGAAACCGCGCACCGTGACGCCCCTCGGCCCGTGCGCGAGACCGCGCCGCGCCCAGCCGGTTTCGCCGGTACTCCAGCATGGCCGCCGCCGCGGCCGGATCCATACTCACCAACGCGGGCAGAACGAAGACATCGGCATCCCAGAACACATGCCCGCGATACCCCGCCCCGGAGATTCCCCGCGCCCCCACCGCCGATTCACCGTGAGCGTCGGCATTGCACCACAGCTGAAACAGCGCGTACCGCACCGCCACCTCGGTCTCCGGATCATCGGGAAGCTCGATTCCGACCTCCGACCATCGCCGTGCCCAGGCAGCCCGATGGTCGGCGAGTAGTTCGTCGAATCCGTGATGCCAGGCCCGCTGCAACTTCCGCGCGGCGCGACCGGCCCCCGTTCGATCCAGTGACTCCACCACGAACGCCGCCACCCGCTCCAGTCCATCACCGTTCACACGCTGCGCGGCCGCACCCACGATCGCGCCGCCCTCCGATTCGACACGCAGACAACGCGTCTCGGTGGCAGACCCCATGGACAGCACCTGTTCGTACTCGATGACGACCCCGCACTGTGCGCCGGGAGCCCGCATGGGCGGACCCGGCCGCACATCGCCGAACACCCGCATGCCCATCACGCCGGGACGCAGCGCACAGGCGAACCGCAAGCTGCGAAACGCGTTCTCCCCGAAGCCACTCCGCCGATAAAGCACTCCGTCGTGCAGATCGAGCACGAACTCGGCCGCCGGTCTCGCCGACGATTCCACCCGGGTCCAGATCGGCCCCTCGAGCAGATGCTGCTCCGCGCCGACACCGGCGTAGACCCCCGCCGCGAGCACGCCCGGCGACGCGTCGCCGCTCTCCTCCGGCGCTGCCCGGATCGCGAATCCGCCGGAACCAACGCTGAATACGGCCTCATCTGCGACCGCGGGCCGTATCGGGCTGTGCCGGATGGTCCAGCGCGGGTCCCATCCGCCGCTTGGGCCGGTCACCGCGACTCGGCCGTCAGGGATTCCACGCAGTCGTCCATCGTGCATGGAAAGTCGATCGAATCGAGGTCCAGGGCGGTACGCACACGGGACATGGTGTCGGACACGATGATTCACTGCCCCTCTCATCCTGTTCCGATCGGTGGGCGTCGTCCTCCGACATCTATCCCCATAAGCCGCGGGACCGTCCTCGTCATTACGGCAGCGGGTCGGAATCCAGAACCTTCATACGCCGGACGTACTCGTCGTCATCGATCTCGCCGCGCGCGTACCGACCGGCCAGCACCTGTTGCGGGCTGGGCCGAGCCGGGCCGGAGACCGACATCCCGGCCGCGCGGCTGACGTAGCGGACCAACACGACAATGCCGCCGATCACGAGCGCCCAGAAGACGATCATGCCGACCGCCATCATCCCGTAGGCCCATCCGCTCATTCCGGTGCCGTACCACATCATCACGGTCGTACTCCTCCGCACCTGGTAGATCGCATCTGTTCACTCAGGTTCCCGCGGACGCGAGTGAATCGACAGAGGCCGATGGTCCCCATACATCGGGTAGGACGCCTCTCATTCTCGCCGCGGCCGGCGCGCAGGCTCGACATATGGAGCCGGAACGCAAACGCATCGCTGTCGTCTACGCGACGGCGCAGGGATCCACTCGTGACATCGCCGAATTCATCGGAGCCGAACTCACCGCGCGTGGGGCCCGGGTGGAGGTCGCCGATGTCGCGCACGCACCGGAACTGAGTCGATTCGACGCCGTGGTCATCGGCAGCGCCATCCACAATCGCGACTTTCTCCCCGATGCCGTGTCCTATATCCAGGAGCACCGACGTCAATTGGCGAAGTCGGATGTGTGGATGTTCAGCGTCGGTCTCGGTCCGGCGCTGGTCGGGCCGATCGGACGCAGAATCGGCCGCTTGGTGCCGACAAAGATTGCCGCCCTGCGTGATTCGATCCACCCGCGCGAGTACCGGCCGTTCGCAGGACATTACGAGCGCGCCGGGGTCGACCTGTTCGCCCGCGCCATCTACCGCACCATGGGCGGTGCCCGCTACGGCGATCTGCGCGACTGGGCCGCCATTCGGGAATGGGCATCCGACGTCGCCGCGGAATTGCACCTGCCCGAACCGAAATCCTCGACCATTCAGCCATAGAAAGCCGACCACCGTGCCCTATCACCACGATCCCCTGGCCCCGGCCGTGCACACCGCCCACATCTGGGTCCACGCGGTAGCCGACGCGCTGAACACCGAGGACCGCGCCTTCGCCCACCGCGCGCTGCGCGCGTGGTTGCACACCGTACGCGACCAGCTCGGCGTCTCCGCCGCCGCTCATCTCAGCGCTCAGCTACCGGAATTGTTGCGCGGCACATTCTTCGAGGGCTGGATGCCGAACCAGGTGCCCGCTCCACACGACGCCACCGCGTTCGTGAACCAGTTCGCGGCCACCGCCCGCGTCACCGCCGACGAGGCCGCCGCCCTCATCGGCGCGGTCACGGAGGCGTTGACCGATCTGTTCTCCCCGGGCCAACTCGAGCACGTTTTCACCGTGTTGCCTGCGGATCTGCGGAAACTGTTGCGCGGCAGCGATCTCGACGGAACCTTCGGCCCCGATGCCGACGCGACCGCGTATCTCCGCGCCCGCGTACGCACGCTGACCGAAGCGGTCGCGGTCCTCGCCCACGCTCTCGAACAGCTCCCAGGCGCTGAGCAACTCGGGCCCGACGGCATCTCCGCCGCCGAACACGCCCACCGAATCCTGGTCGCCGAGGGACTCACCGACCGACCCTGAGGAGTCCGCATGCCCACCGAAACCCTGCCACTGGGCCGGATAGCCGGCATCCGGATCGGCGTACATTGGTCGGTCCTGGTCACGATCGCTTTGTTCACCTGGATCCTGCACAGCACGCTGACCGGACGCGGCTCACCCGGGTGGCTCTGGATCATCGCCGCCATCGGCGCGCTGGCGCTGATCGCCTCGCTCGCCGCGCACGAGCTGGCGCACTCGGTCGTCGCGCGCCGCGGCGGTGTCGGCGTCGACCGGATCGTGCTGTGGCTGCTCGGCGGCGTCTCCGAGCTCAGCGACGAACCTCGTGATGCCCGAACCGATCTGCGCATCGCCATCGCCGGACCAGTGACCAGCCTCCTGCTGGCTGCCGGCGGTTTCGTCGGGGCCGTGATCACCGCGGCATTCGTTCCCGGCACTGCCGTCGTGGCCGTACTGGTCTGGCTGTCGGCGACCAACGCACTGTTGGCGCTGTTCAATCTGCTGCCCGGCGCACCGCTGGACGGCGGCAGGGTAATGCGTGCGCTGATCTGGGCCCGCACCGGCGATCGTCTGCGCGCGGCGACCGCGGCCGCGCGCAGTGGCCGCACGCTCGGCACGGTGCTCATGGTTCTCGGTGTCGGGGAGCTGATCGTCTTTCATCAACTCGGCGGATTGTGGTTGCTGCTACTCGGCTGGTACCTGCAGACCGCCGCCCTGGGCGAACTCGCCGTCGCGGGCCTGCGACATCGGCTCGGCGACAGCAGAATTCGCGATGTGATGACCAGCCCCGCGCTGGCCGTACCCGCGCAGTGGTCGATCGATCGCCTGCTGCACTCGTCCGCGCCCGACAGCGGCCATCGCGTATTCCCGGTCGTCGACCTCGACGGACATCCGCTCGCGGTCCTGGCCTGGTCCGACGTGGTGGCGGTACCGGCCGCCACCCGGGCGACCACACAGATTTCGGGGGTGGCACGCCGCCTGCCACCGGGCGGCATCCTCGCCGAGGACGGCCTGCTGGCCGACGCCGCCACCCGCGTGGTCCTGCGCCCCAGCCTCGACGCGATCGCCGTGGTCGACCCCGCGGGCCGACTGACCGGCATCGTGACCGCCACCGACCTGGCTACCGCGTGCGACCGTTCCGCGCTGGGACTGCCGATCCGAAAAACCCACTCCCCCACTCTTTTCCCCGCACCCCCGAATCTGCCCACCGCGTGAAGGAGAAATCCATGCCCTGGGTCCTCGCCACGATAGCCATCGCCGCGTTCATCGCCGTGATGGTGAAACTGACGTCCTACCTGTCCCGCGCCGATCGACCCTAGCGATCACACCGCGCCGCGGACCACCACGATCGGACATTCCACCGACTGCGCCACGGCGGCACTGGTCGAGCCCAGCAGCATACCCGCGAAACCACCGCGGCCGCGGCTGCCGACCACGAGCAGTTGCGCGTTCTCCGCGGCCTCGACCAACGAGCGAACCGGGTTGTCGTGCATCAGCATCCGCGTCACCGCGACATCGGCACAGCGTTCGGCATACCCGGCCAGATGATCGGCCAAGCGGGCTTCCTCCTGTTCCCGGATCGCCTCCAGCGCTTCTTCCGTCCGGTGCAGACCGCTGGTGTCGCTCCACGCGTGCAGCGCCACCAGCCCCACCTTGCGCAGCGACGCCTCCTCCAATGCCATCTCGATGGCGGGCATACTGTTCGGACCGCCGTCGACACCGACGAGCACCGGTCGGCCCGCCAACACCGGATCGGTAGCCGGCGAACCGTGGATCACGGCCACTGGGCAGTTCGCGTGGTAGATCAGGGCCGAGCTCACCGAGCCGAGCAGGGCCCGACCGAACGCACCGAGCCCGCGGCTACCGACCACCACCATGCGCACCGCGCTCGAGCGGGTCAACAGCTCCGGGATGACCGGCGCCTCCGTGATCTCGGTGCTGATGTCCAGCGCGTCGGACACTGCGGCGCGCACCACTCGAACGGCCTCGGTCAGCACCCGTTCACCCTGGATGTCGAACCAGTCCCGGTTGGTGCCGCCCAGTACGGGCGCGGGACCGAATCCGGTCTGCAGCATCACACTCGTCAGCAAATGCAGCCGCCGCCCGTGCAGAGCGGCCTCCATCGCGGCCCATGCCGCCGCGTGGTAGGCCGCCGTCGAACCATCGACCGCCGCGAGGATCGGTCGCGAATCCGTTGTGGACGAAGCTATTCGGTCAGTCACTGAACGCTCCCTGTGATGCCGGTGTATCCGCGCGCGACAGCGCCCACGGAACGGTCCAGGTCGCCCGAACGGCAAGTTCCAGCGCCTGCCGGTTCCGCTCGTCGACATAGCCGAACAGATCGCGCAGCGGCCCGCGCTCGGCCGGCTCCACCGCATCGATCCGGCGACCCAGGCGTTCGAGATCATCGCGAATACACGACAGCCGGTAGACCGATCCGCCGCGTCGACCGGCGGCCAGCACCGCCGACAGACCGTCCTCGATATCCCTCCGTTCGCCGGTCAGCCACGCCGCCCGATCGCGCACCGCGCGCAGGCTCGACGCATCCAGGTAGTCGTACAGTCGGCGCACGGCCCGCTGATCCGGATCGGTGAGGTCCAAGGCTCGCGCCTCGCCCGCCATCGCGAGCACCGCACGCCGCACGCTGCGCACATTTCCGGTATCCGGCGCTTCACGCAACGAGTCCGCGAGCGAAAGCAATTGCCGTTCGATCCGATTCATCCCGGGGCCTCCTCGTTCGGGACCGCGTCGCCGGAATGCGCTCCGGTCGCGTAATCACCGTAGGAGTCGTGCCGCCGCTCGCGCTGCGGCCCAAAGCCAGCGAACCCGAGGGCCTTTGTGCTCTCAGCAGCGCACACCGGTGATGGCGAAACGTTCGACGCCAGCCGCATGCCCGCCCGTGGCAACCGCGACGGTCAGCGCCCCTGGACACGCACCCGAGAACGGAACGGTCACCGACCACGGGCTGTTCGTCCCGCCGGCCGCCGTCGGCGGCGCCTCGCCCACCGGCTGCTGATGTCCGAGCGCTCGAATCTGCACCCGCAGGCTTTCGTCGACGCCGGTAATCCGGCCGCCGACGGTAACCGGTGCGCGGACTGTCGAGCCATAGCCCGGTGTGGTCAACGACAGCGTGCTGTCCTCGGTGCCCACCACCTCCCACGGGCGATCCGATCCGGTGCCGATCTGCACGAGATGCACGATCGCGGCCGTTGCCGACTGTCCGTTCGGATTGGCGAAACCGACACTCACCCAAGCCTGTTCGCCGCGCACATCGGTCTTCACGATCTTGTCGACATTCGTATAACCGAGATACTGCTGGGTGAACATCTGCGCGATCAGACCCGCGTCGAGATGCCAGGGCTGATGCCCGCCCGGATTCGCCTCGCGCTGCCAGGCGACCGCATCGGCGACACCACCGAACGGCCACAGGGGCTGATAGGCGAATCCGTCGGGCGTCGGCTGCCCCTGTGTCGTGGCCCGAGACCCTGTGGCCGGGCTGGACGGCCCCGCCGACGCACCGGGCGGGGCCGTCACCGGCGGCGAGCCGGGCGCACCCGACTCGTTGCTGGCGTGCCGCACTATCGCGAACAACGCGAGCGCGGCGATCACCAACGCGACGACGGCGATGATCACCACTGCGGCCGAAACCCCCTGCCGCGCTGGTGGTTTCTCGGTCATCTCACTCGGAACCCTGGTCGAGACGGAACGGCGGGTATTCATCGCGCATCAGGGCGGCGTAGGCGAGCGTGCGATAGAGCCACCGATTGATCCCGAGCACGAAATCGAATACCCCTCGCGGATAGCGCCCGGTGACCAACAGGGCCACCGCGGCGATCAGAACAAGCACCCCGATCAGCGGAATAGCGGTGGCGTTGTTCCGAGAGCCGCCCTCGCTCAGCGCCACCGCCCCGCCGAACATCGCCGACACCACCAGATAGTGTGGAATCGCCAGCAGCCACCACTTCACCAGCACCAGCCAGCGCGACAGCCGCTGCGGATATTCCACTTCCAGATCGGCCGGATAGTCGGTGGGGCGCAACGTGAACGGCGGATACCGGTCGGTGCCCAGCACGGCGTAGCTGTAGAACTGTACCCGCCACGACCACCGGATCACCCCGACATTGAAATCGAAGATCCCGCGCGGATAGCGGCCGGTGAACAGAATCGCGAATCCGGCCACCACGGTCAGCACCGTGAACGCGATCCATAGAAAGAACAGCACCACATAGTGCGGGATCGCGAGAATCCATTTCACCAGCCACAGCCACCGCGACAGCGGTTCATCCAATTCGCCGCGCAGTCGAACCGGCCGGATCGGCCCTTCGGTCTGGGTATCTCGAGTCGATTCGATGCTCATCGTCGATTCTCCTGATGCTGTCGCGGGTGGCCGGAGTGGGTTATTCGCCGTTCTTGATCTCGACCTTGCGGGCGAGATCCTTCTCTTCGGCCAGCGGCACGCTGACGGTCAGAATCCCTTGGGCGTACGAGGCGTCGATACCGTCCTCATCGGCCCCCGCGGGCAGCGTCACGGTGCGCTCGAACGAGCCGTAGCTGAACTCCGAACGGCCCTTCTCCTCATGCTTTTCGGTGCGCTCGGCCTTGATGGTCAACCGGCCGTTCTGGACCGACACATCGACATCGGCGAGATCCATGCCCGGCAGTTCCGCGCGGACAACGTAACGACCATCGTCCATGCTGTCCTCGACCCGGATCAGATGGGCGCCGAACGGAGCGACGTTCGGCGCGAACGCATTCCACAGTTCGGCGAAATCGCCCAGCATGGGCATCGGGCGACGCCGGACCGCAAGCTTGCTCATGATTAACTCCTTCTGACGTAACAGGTTCTGACACAGTCAATTTCACTGCGGTCCCGGTATGACGAGCTAGAGCCGGGGGTAGTCGGGCCGAGGGACCGAGGTCCCTAGTCCGGCGACCAAATGCGATTCGCGCACGATGGCGCGCAGGAAGGCTCCGGTGATCGCGGCCATCACCGCGGCCATCACCAGTCCGGCGAGGACGCCCACCAGCAGCACGTCGGTCCTCGATTGACCCGGATGCCACAGCGGCATGGCCACCAGTCCGAATGCCAGCAGGCCGAGCACCCAGCCGACCGCATTCGCCCAGATCCACAACTCGGCGCGATCGGTCCAGCGCCGCAGCACGATCCACTGCGCGATACCGAGACTGAAGACGATCGTCAGCGCCACGCTCGCCATGAGGGGCAGTTGTATCCAGGTCGGCCAGCGACCGATCCGCTCGCCCCACAGCATCGGAATCAGACCCAACAGCCACGCGAACAACGCACCACCCACTGTCGCCGCCGTCCAGCGCGCGGCGGGCAGTCGCGGCAGCACCGGCCGCAACGCGAATGCCTGGAACCAGCCGAGCGTCGAGCCCTCCACGACCGCACTCAGCAGCACCGCGGCAACGACCATCCCCGCGCCCGCGTCAATCGTCGACGCACCCGCCGTGGCAGGAGCGAGAAACCCCAGGAATTCCCCCACGGTCACCAACGAGAACCACCGCCACCACACAAACGAACCCGTCCTCACTCGATCGCGCCGCACGGGGCGGCCGAGGTCGATGACCAGATACGGGTCGGGCTCCCAGCGTCGGTCGTGCGGATGGGCCTGCCGGAAGATCGCCTGCACCTCTTCGTGCTCGAGCGATCCCAGCGCCACGATGCGCCCGGTTCCGGTCAGCCATCGGCCATCGATCCGGATCGATGCCGCATGCGGAGTTCGGAAGTTGCGCCACCACGTCTTCGTGTCGGCACGGGCCACCCGGACGACCACTCTGTCGTCGGTCAACAGATATGACACCGGCAGGGCGACGTGCCGGCCAGAACGCCTTCCCTGATAACGCAATTCACCGATATTGCGAAACAGGCCGGTGACTCGCAACGCCGTCAGCACGGCCGTCGCGCCGGGTCCCGGTGTTTCGTATCGAGTGGTCACGATGTTCTCCGTCGCGTCGGCGCTGGGTGTCGTATCTCGATGGTGCGGGTAGCGACCGTGCGAACCCAGTGCCGAAAGTCCTTCTCGTCGTGCCCGTTCGGAACTCGATCCCGTCGTGTGCACGCTGAACCGAAATCGCAACCAATGACCTTGTGCCCTTGGGCCGATCGATACGGGAGGCCAGGCTTGTTGTGCAGGATCCCTCTGGGGGATCGCCGAATTCGAGAGGTTCGACCATGAAGCCGTTGTCGGAATCGCTGATGGATCTCGCGTCCAAGGTGAAGCAGTTCGAAGAGGCGTCCGCCGCCGCGCGGGAGAAGAATCGCGCCGCGCTGCAGGCTCGGCGAGAGGAGCTGGGAGCGGCCTTCGAACATGAGGGCAGCGAGTTCGAAAAGACCGCCGCGGACCTGCGGGAGGCCGCGCAGAAGTGGTGGGCGGACACCAGGGAAGCCCTCGAACGCCAGATCGAAGTGATGCGTGGCGATTTCGAGAAGTGGCAGGCCGATGTCAAGGCCCATCGGGTGGAGCAAACCGCCCGAACCGCCGACGACGGCAACGCGTCGGAGCCGACGAACAACGGCTGATTCGACGAAGGCGTGATCGGAGACGACGTGAATTCCGCTGGACCTACAGCCGAGACGTCACCCGCAGCGACCTGTTCCAGCTGCTGCGCGACATCCAGGAATTCGCCATGACGCTCACCGCCGCACACGCCGCGGACATTCTATTCTCAACGGCGTTTTACCTTCACCTACCGACGCGCAATTCGCGTGAGCATTCCGGTCCGACGTGTCGACGATGGACACGCCGTCGATACGGATGATGGTGACGAAAGGCCCTACAGCGTTTATTTATCCGAGAGGATGCTCGAACCAGCACCACAGTGGTGGATACCCTGCAGGTACAAGGGAGTTCCTATGAGCCTGGAGATCGATATCAAAGAGGCGGCCAGAGCGCTCGTGATCGCGGCCGGCATGGCGACGAATGTTGCCCATGCCGATATCGCCAGGGCGGCGCAGGATATCGCGAAGCATTACCCCAAAGCTCACGCTCGGCAGGTCGAGGCCGAGATAGCTCGCCATCTCCGTAACCGGGGATGAGGCCGCCGACCATACGGTCTGTCGGATCGGGCAACTTGCAATACGAACCGGAGAAACAAACGTGGCTGAGAGGGTCGGATCGGCCCTGACCACGATCGCGCCCATATCGCAGGTCTCGGAGGCGGTACACGCTGCTGTCCACCAGAAACCGTCTTGGAAGGATCGAAAACTCAGGTACGCCTTGGTATTGGGAATCGGCGAATACTGGTCGAGCGAACGGCTCGGGCCGTGCGCCACACCGGACTTCAGGACACCTAGAACGTCAGGGATCCAGTGCGGGTGCGTTCACCACGGTAGAGCGGCCACCTGGCGGTCCTGACTAATCAGCGCACCACCTGGGCGATACCGAGCATATTGCCCTCGCTGTCGCGGAACCAGGCGGCTCGTTCACCGCGGCCTTTGCTCGGGTAGTTGCCGTCGATGTCCATGATCCCGTTCACAGCACCGTCGTACTGCTCGAAGGTCACCCCGCGAGCACGCAGGCTGGTGACCGCCGCTTCGATATCGTCGACATAGAAGCCCATCTGGGTGAACGAGCCATCCGAGGCGCCGGCGGAGGCGAACAAGCAGAACACGCCCGCCGCGCCCTCGTACCGTAGACCGCCCTCACGTTCCTCCACGGGTTCGAGGCCGAGCTTTTCGGCATACCAGCGCCGGGCACGGGCAAGATCTCGAGTGGGGATACGGGCTTCGATCCGCGCATTGTTCAGCACCCTCGCATGCTAACGAGATTCGACAACGCCTGTCCGCGGACTGCGCCGACCTTCCGGGTCCTGCCTTGCTGCGGGAACATCGGCAGGGCCGATCGCGGTTGCACCCAGCGAATCGGAGAGGGAGTGCTGATGCTGGCGATCGGTTTCGACGAGCCGGGTGGTCCGGAGGTCTTGCGCGAGATGCGGGTTCCCGAGCCACATGCGGGGCCTGGACAGGTCCGGATTCGGGTCGAGGCCGCCACCGTGAATCCGTCGGATCTGGTCACCAGGGCCGGTGTGGCGCACGACCGCTATCGCGACGCGACGCCGCCGTACGTGCCGGGCTGGGATGCGGCCGGTGTGGTCGACGAAGCCGACCCGGCGTCCGGGTGGCGGGTCGGGGACCGGGTCGTCGCGATCACCCGGCCTGTTCTGGAGGGCGGCGGAGCATACGCGGAATGGATTGTGGTTTCCGGTGATTCGGTCGCGCCGATACCCGCGGGAGCCGATGCCGTTACGGCCGCGACGCTTCCGATGAACGGGCTCACCGCCTACCTCGCCCTCGACGCCGCCCGTACCCGACCCAGCGGGACGATCGCGGTGACCGGCGCGGCAGGGGCGGTCGGGGGCTATGTCGTCGAATTGGCCAAACACCGCGGTCTCACCGTATTCGCCGACGCTTCTCCGCGGGACAGGCAGCTGGTCGCCGACCTCGGTGCGGATGTCGTCGTCGCGCGCGGCCCCGATGTCGCTCAGCGCATCCGTGAACAGGCTCGCGGCGGTGTCGACAGCGTGATCGACTGCGCGCTGCTGGGAAGCGCCGTCCTGCCCGCCATCGGCGACAACGGATCCTATGTCGCCCTGCGACCGCCCCGACTGAGCGGAAACATCGAGCCGGAACGCGGTATCGGCGTGCACTACATCATGGTCACCGACCACATTCACGACTCCGCCACCCTCGATCACCTGAGCCGTTTGGCCGCCGCCGGAGTACTGACATTGCGCGTTGCCCGCACATTCCCCGCGACACAGGCCGCCGAGGCGCATCGCATGCTCGAAGCCGGAGGGGTCCGCGGCCGTCTCGTACTCACCTTCTGACAAGGTGCGGGAGGTTTCCCGCTGTGGGACACCCCGGTACCGTGATCGCTCACGTTCCCACGGTGGATTTCGCCGCGCCGTCCTGTCGCAGGCCCGCTGGAGGGGCGGATGCGGGCCGGGGCCCACGGTGCGGTGCGACGGTGGTAGCCGGAGTGGATCCGGTGTGGTCGTCCGGGCCAGCGAGACCCATCAGCTCGTAAACGTCTGTACCGTCGACGGTTTCGTGTTCGAGCAACAGCGCGACCAGTCGCCGCAGCGCGTCCCGGTGGGACTCGATCAGGTCGATGGCCCGGCGTTCGGCCTCGCGCAGCAGCCGTGACACCTCGCCATCGATGGCGGTCTGCGTCGCTTCGGCGAACGGGCGACTGGACAGTTCCGCGCCTCCGCCACCGAGGAACACCGATCCCCCCTGCGGATAGCCGACCGGGCCGAGCGCGGCCGACAGGCCGAATTCGCGAATCATTTTGGTGGCCAGATCAGTGGCCTGTGCCAAATCGTTGGCGGCCCCGGTAGAGCCCTGGCCGAACTCGACCAGTTCCGCGGCCCGCCCACCCAGGCGCACGGCGAGGGTGTCGGCGAGATAGTCCTCGCCATAGAGATGCCGCTCCACCAGCGGCAGTTGCTCGGTCGTGCCGAGGGTCTGCCCGGCGGGCAGGATGGTGACCTTGGCGACCGGGTCGGCGTGTGCCGACAAGGCGGCGACCAGGGCGTGACCGCTCTCGTGCACAGCCACCGCGTATTTCTCCTCCGGCAGAAGGACATTGGAGCCTTCTCGGCGGCCGAGCAGAATTCGATCGCGAGCGGTGTCGAAGTCCGCGGCCCGGATCACGTCGCGGTCGTCGCGGACGGCGCAGATCGCGGCCTCGTTGGCGAGATTGGCCAGATCCGCTCCCGAGAAACCGGGAGTGCCGCGGGCGATCACCTGCATGTCGACATCCGGAGCAAGATGTTTGCCGCGGCAATGGACCACCAGGATCGCCGCGCGTTCGGCGAGGGTCGGCAGTGGAATGGTGACCTGACGATCGAAGCGCCCCGGCCGCAACAGCGCCGGATCGAGCACTTCGGGGCGGTTGGTCGCCGCCAGCACGACGATACCCACGGCGGGATCGAAACCGTCCATCTCCGAGAGCAATTGATTGAGGGTCTGTTCGCGCTCATCGTTGGCGACCACCGACCCCGCCCCGCCGCGGCGCGATCCGATCGCGTCGATCTCGTCGACGAAGACGATCGCCGGGGCACGCTTGCGGGCCTCGGCGAACAGGTCGCGCACCCGAGCGGCCCCGACACCGACGTACATCTCCACGAAGCTGGAACCGGCCACCGACAGGAACGGGACCTCGGCCTGTCCCGCTACCGCGCGGGCGAACAATGTCTTCCCCGTACCGGGCGGGCCGATCATCAACACTCCGCGCGGGGCAACCGCCCCGGCCCGGCGATACCGCTCCGGCGCACGCAGGAAGTCGACCACCTCGCTGATCTCCGCCTTGGCGCCGGTATAACCCGCGACATCGTCGAAGGTGGTGTGCGGGCTTTCGGTATCGAACACCTTCGCCTTGGACTTGCCCACGCCCATCGCCGACCCCAATTGGCCCGCGCCACCGCGCCCGAGGCGCATCAGCCACCAGAACAGGAACACGAACGGGCCGATGATCAGCAGCAACGACAGCAGCTGCGACCACACCGGTGTGCCGGTCGCGGGCGGTGTGGCCGTCACCGAGATTTCGGCCTTCTCCAGCCGGTCCAGCAGCCCGGAACCGGCCTGTGCGGGAATAGTGGTGACATAGTCGTGCCCGTCGCTCAGGGTCCCCGAGGCACGGCCGGTGGGCTCGAGGGTGATGGTCTTGATTCGGTGCGAGTCGACGTCGGACAGGAACTGGCTGTACCCGAGGGTCACCGCCGCGGGCTCGGACGTCTGATGCGCGGACGACCAAATAGATACACCCAGCGCGACGAGCATCACGACCACCGGGAACAACCACAACCGCCACACCGGAACTCGCTGCGGCGGGGTGGGTTGCGGCCGGTCACCCGCCGGGGGTGTGCTCACCTGCTTGCTCATCCTCGCCTCCCGTGCGCTGGTACCGGTCTCGAACCCACTCTGTCGCGCCGGATGAACCCGCAATAGAGACGATCGGTCGCCCCGGAGTGGGCCGAAAGTCCTTCGACAGCAACCACACGCAGGTGTCGAAGGGCCCCGCACGCCCGGCTCCGGCTCGAGCGCCCCGGACGTGTCGGTTCCCACCGACGGCGTGAATCGGCAACCTCGGATAGAGCAATCAGCCCCTATCCGGCAAGGGTTTTGCGGTGTGTGCTGGAAGTCATGGGGAATCGCTTGATATTCCACGACCACCGCAGCCTGACCCGGGCTCAGCTGGCGGCCGAGTTGCGCCGAATCGCCGACCATCTCGACGCCCGCCACGATCTCGGATATGGGCGACTCGGGACACCGGGGCATCTCACCGTCCCGGAACACGTCGAGCGGGAGCTCGACATCAGCTACTCCACACACGACGGCGGGTTCACAGTCGACCTCGAATTCAAGTGGACGACGGACACATTCGCCGACCAGGGGCACGGTCATCGGGTAGGACTCGCGAGCTGAACCCGAGGAGCGACATGCGAGGAGGCTCTGCATGAACGATTACGAGCAGTCGGGCCGCGACGTGCCGTTCGAACCTGCCCCCGCCGAGCCCCGACACCCGCCGGCGCGCATTCGGGCAGGCCGGTTGTGGGCCGGCGGTATCGGCACCGCGGTGGTGATGGCGTTACTCGTCATCGTGGCGATCCTTCTGGTCCGTGGCGTGTTCGGCATCCCCGTGCTCGCCCCGGAACACGAGGGCGCCTACGGCACCGCCAATACCACGACGTACGCGCTCGGGGCAGCCGGAATCACCTTGCTGGCAACAGGTCTGCTGCATCTACTGCTGCAGTTCATGCCCAGCCCGCTGACCTTCTTCTATTGGATCACCGCGCTGTGCACCGCGGCCGCGGTCATCTTGCCGTTCACGGTATCCGCCGATCACGACTCCCAAATCGCGACAGCGGCAATCAATCTCATCGCGGGCGTCTGTCTGATCAGTGTGCTGGGTTCGGTCGCCACCGGTTCGAGTCGATAGACCACCGATTCCGATGACCTAAGCCACTTTTCGAACCCCGAGGACCGGGAGTGCAATCGGTACAGGCGTCTCACGACGCCTCAGCCGCCCGGCGCCTGTGCCGTACACGAAAGAGCCCTCCGATGTCGATTCACATGCAGCAGCCCCAACCCTACGACCTGGTCGGCGATCGGATCCAGATCGCCGGAATCGCCGGGGGCGCTTTCGAAGCCAACTTCGACTATCGCCTGCACGAGGGCCACGACGAGGTGACCGGCTACTTCATGGCCGGTGACGGGTCCGGCGGACACAGCCAATTCCAGATCATCGTCGATGTTTCGAACGCGGGCTTTCTGCTCGACCGGATCTTCGTCGAGGTGTTCCACACCTCCCCCAAGGACGGCGCCGAACTCGACAAGGTCGTGGTGCCGATCATTCTCGGGACCAAGATCGTGCCCGACTATCACACCTACATCGAACACACTGTGGCCCAAGGCGAAACCCTGTGGAGCATCGCCACCCAGTACTACGGATCGGGCAACCTCTACCACCGACTGGTCGCCGCCAACCCCACCACGCTGACCAATCCGAACGTCATCCGCCCCGGCGACATCGTCAAGGTTCCGCAGGCCTGAGGGCCGTGCGCGATCAATTCGCGCGGGTCGGTCATCAGGTGTATTTCTTCCTGGGTGCGGTCCGCGCGATGCCGGTGGCGCTCACGCGATATCCGAAGGAAGTCCGGCGTCTGCTCGCCGACGTCAGCTGGGGCAACGGAAACCTCATCGTAGGCGGCGGCACCTTCGCCATCGTGGGGATCATCAGCGGTATCGGCGGCGTGACCGTCGGCATCCAGAGCTACACCTCGCTGAAGATCCTGGGCCTGGGACCGCTCACCGGTGCGATCTCGGCCTTCGCCACCACCCGTGAACTCGGGCCCATCCTGGCCACAATCGCCTTCGCCGCCCAAGCCGGTTGCCGATTCACCGCCCAACTCGGGGCCATGCGCATCTCCGAGGAAATCGACGCACTCGAGGCCATGGCCATTCGGCCACTGCCCTATCTGGTCAGCAGCCGGATGATCGCGGCCATGATCGCCATCGTCCCGCTGTACTGCCTGGCCCTGCCCGGGGCCTACCTCTCCACCGCACTCACCGTGCGGCTGCGCGGCGGCGCGGCCGCCGGCACCTTCCAGCACTACTTCCATCAGTTCCTATTGCCACACGATGTGCTCTGGTCACTACTGAAAGCCGTTGTGTTCGTGACCATCACGACATTCATCCAGTGCTACTACGGTTTCTTCGCCGCGGGTGGCCCGGAGGGAGTGGGCAACGCGGCGGGTCGGGCGATCAAGCTCTGCATCATCGTGGTCGTATCCGCCGATCTGCTGCTGACCCTGGTCGTCTGGGGGCTTACTCCGGGAATCAAGATCTCCGGCTGAGTCGCCGACAACGGTCAGCGATGCTCCTCCCGGCACACCAGAACCGGACATGCCGCGCGGTGCAACAGATCACGACTCGTCGAACCCAGTACCGCGGCCGCCGCGCTGCCTCGGCCGCGGCTGCCGACCACCAGGAGTTGGGCGGTGCCGCTCAGCTCGGTCAGTACGGTGACGGCATTACCGGGGACAGCAGTCTCGCTGACCCGCACATCCGCGTACTTCTCGCGCCAACCGGCCAGCAACGCCGAAAGCAGCGACCGCGCTTCGGCTTTCCCGCTGCCCGATCGACCGATGGGATCGAGCCCCGGGGGATATACGTGCACCGCCGACAGCAAAGCTCCGCAGGCCGACGCCAATTCGAACGCGCAGCGGATGGCAGGTTCACTCACCGGTGTGCCGTCCACCGCGACCACCACCGGCCGCAGGCGAGGCACGGGCCGCCCAGCGCTACCGCGCCATACCGCGACCGGGCAGTGGGCGTGGGTGACCACCCGCATCGTGGTAGGCCCGATCAATGCCGTGCCGACCACCTCCTGCGCTCCGACCACCACGAACCGCGCCCGCCCGCTCAGTTCTACCAGTACCGAATCCGCACTGCCGCAGTACACCTCGGTATGCACATCCAGATCGGATACGCACGTCCGGACGAGAGCGACCGCCTGGTCGACGACCATCCGTGCCAACTCGAACCGCTCCGGAGCGAAATCCCTGCTACCCCGCGAGGACGCCACCGCGGCGTGCTCACCGATCAGCGGCGCGACATGCACAACCGTCAACGACTCATGCAGGCGCCACGCCAGATACGCCGCCCAGCGCACCGCATTCATCGCAGCCCCCGACCCGTTGACACCCACCACAACGGCGTGTCGCCCGGCTCGCGTATTCATGACGTTCCCACCCGATCCGCCCGCACGGTTTCGAGCAGTCGTTGCCGCGCCAGCCGTTCACCGAGTTCCGGAAGCGCGGCGGCGGGACTTCCCGCCAGATCGTCGACGCATCGACGAACGACCTCCCGTACAGTCCGCCGAGGTACCCGATTGTCGAACTCGACATACAGCCGATCGACCGCCTGGTCGATCACAGACCGCGCACCCGGCGTCCGGGTCGACATAGTTCGCGCAATGCTCACGCACTCAGCGTGCTCAACGAAACCGCCCCACATCAGAGTCCAACGACCCCGGCTTCGCCGTATCGTGCCCACCCCCGGAGACCCGGCTGTGTCCGCGTTACTCGTTCAGGCCCAATGTCATAACGACCTGTGACACACCGCCCTGCCCATCGGCGGCGCGGTGGCGAATCCTGGGAGTCTCGAGCCAATGACTGCCTTCGGAATGATCGCGCTACGAGGGACTGGCCCGCCGGCACGTGGACGAAGCGAGTTCGGCTTCCTCTGCGCGTGTGGCCCTCAACTCGGCAACGAGTTCGACCTCTTGCGCCGGGTTCGGACGCTCACGATCGACCGATAGCGGATCACCGGACGGGTTGTCGCCGACCTGCTGAGGGTCCCCAGCGCCGTTCACGACTACGAGAGTACGGAATCCGGGTGCGAGCCAGACGGAATACGCCGATAGAAAGGACCGAAGACCTTGCGAGAGATCGCTTCGGGCAGACTACATGAGTGGTATCACGCCTATTTACGCCGGCTGTACCGCACCGGCCACCCCAATCGTTTCGCCCGACTGCAGAATCGCGTCTCGGCCTTCCTCTTCGCGCTCGGCATCGCTCCGCGCCGAGTGACCGCGCTCGGCATCCGTGGTCGCCGCAGCGGGCGGATGGTGTGGTTCCCAATGGTTCTCACCGAAGTCGACGGCCACCGCTATATCGTTTCCATGCTCGGCCGCAACACCAACTGGGTCCGCAATCTGGACGCGGCTCGGGGCCAGGCCCTGCTTCGTCACGGTCACACCGAATCGGTCCGGTTGATCGAGGTCGATCCTGCCCTGCGCGCACCGGTGCTGTGGCACTACCTGCGCGTAGCGCCGGGTGCGCGTCCGCACTTCCCCATTCCACCCGACGCCGCACCGGCCGAATTCGAACGCATAGCCCCCGACTACCCGGTCTTCCGGATCGACACCGTGCGGTAAGCCCGCCGTCGAAGAAATCGACGGCCCCAATCGTTCACCGCGGCCGAGCAGTCAGGAATTCCACGCAGTCGTCTACGGTGCGCAGCTGGGGATAGTCCGCCTCATCGATGCGCTTTCCCGAGCCGGTCGACAATCGTTCCACGAACGTGAGGAAATCGATCGAATCGAGTTCCAGGGCTGTGCGCAGCGCCTGGTCACCCGGCAGAGCGGCCAGCTCGTCCGCATCGGCGAAGCCGGCCAGCGACTCACGCACCAGATCTTCTGCCGCTGTTCGGGACATGGTGTCGGACATGACGATTCACAACTCCTCCGGGTGCCGGAACAGATCCGAGATGGTATTGAGCAGACGAGCGCCGATCGCGCCGTCGCTGGCACGGTGGTCCGCCGACAGCGTGGCGGTCAGCTGTGACCGCACGCCGAGCAATCCGTCCACGGCGCAGGGGCGTTCGGCGACGGCGCCGACGCCGACGATCGCCACCTGAGGCACGGCGATCACGCCGAACACCGAATCCACGCCCAGATCACCGAGATTGGTGACAGTGATCGTCGCGGGTGTGGCATCGGCCGAGCGCAACCGTCCCGCCCGAGCCCGCGCCACGACGCCGCGAATCGCCGCCATCATCGCGGGCGGGTCCAGGGTGTCGGCATCTGGAATGGTGGGCAGGATGATGCCGCCACCGCGCAGCGAAACCACCACACCCAGGTGCACGTCGGCGGCCGGCTGGAAGCGGTCATCGATCCAATGCCCGTTCAGTTCCGGCACCACTCGCGCGGCACGAGCTACCGCACGAAATAACAGGGCGGGCAACACCAATCGCTCAGCGACGGGTAGTGAGCGGTTCATCTCCCGCAATCGCTGAACCGCCGCGTCGACATCGATCGTGGCCGACAGGTAGTAGTGCGGCACGGTTTGCTTCGACCGGGTCATGGCCGCCGCGATCATCGTTCGTACGGCGTCGGCGTCGCGTGACGGCGGTTCTGATCGCTTCGAGATCGGCGCGGGCGTTTCCGGTTCCGGGGTGGCCTGCCCGATCGTCGCACGCACATCTACGCCGCGGACCGCACCGGCCGGCCCGGTACCCGTGACCTCGGCCAGATCTACGCGCAGTTCACCGGCGAGCCGACGGGCGTAACCGGTGGCGCGCGTGACCGTAGGCACACCGCTGGCGGTGTCCGTCGGTGCGGTGCGCGGAGTGGCCAGCGCCGCTTTTGCCGACTCCTGCTGCGCCACAGCATGTTCGATATCGGCCCGCACGATCCTCCCGCCGGGCGCCGAGCCGCGCACGGCCGCCAGATCCAGACCGGCCTCCTCGGCGAGCTTGTGGATCAGCGGGGTGGCGTGCACATCGGCATGCGCGGGCGCCGGCTCGGCCGCGTGCGTTATCGTCGCCAGGACGGTGCCGACCGGCACAGTCGTGCCCTCGGCCACGAGAAACTCACCCATCACGCCGTCGTCGAAGCATTCGATCTCGATGGCGGCCTTGGTGGTATCGACCTCGGCCACGATATCGCCCTTGTGCACCGCATCTCCGGGGTGCACCAGCCAGCGCAGCAGCGTGCCCTCGGTCATATCCGCGCCCAGTGACGGCATCCGGAACTCGGCCATCTCAGCTCACCACATCGCGGACCGCGGCGACCACCGACCCTGGCTGCGGCAACGCCGCCTCCTCGAGCTGGCGGGCATAGGGAACGGGTACCTCGACCCCACACACGCGTACGATCGGCGCGTCGAGGTCGTAGTAGACGTGTTCGGCCGCGCGGGCGGCGATTTCGGCGGCGATTCCGACACTGCGCCAGCCTTCGTCCACCACGACCAGCCGATGGGTCCGGGCCACCGAGTCGAAGACCGTCGCCTCATCCAGCGGACGCAGCGTACGGAGGTCGATCACTTCAGCCGAGATGCCCTCTCCGGCAAGATGTTCGGCCGCCGCTTCGGCAACCGGCAGCGCACCGCCGTAGCAGACGACGGTGACGTCGGCGCCGGCCCGACGGACAGCCGCGTGGTCGAGATCGGCCGACCCCGGGTCCGTGCCGATCTCGTCCTCGCTGTTGTACAGCGCGATCGGCTCGAAGATCACCACCGGATCGGGATCCTGCAACGCGGACCACAACATGCCCCGGGCATCGGTCACTGTCGCCGGGGACACGACGCGCAGTCCCGGAATGTGCGCATAGAACGATTCGAGGCTGTGCGAATGCTGTGCCGCGAGTTGGCGGCCCGCGCCGGTGGCCATCCGGATCACCAGCGGCACACCGAGCTGACCGCCGGACATGTGCCGCAGGGTCGCGCCATTGTTGAGGATCTGATCCAACGCCAGCAGACTGAAGTTGACGGTCATCACCTCCACGATCGGCCGCGCACCGTTGAGTGCGGCGCCGATCCCCGCGCCGACGAAGGCCGACTCGCTCAGCGGGGTATCGCGGATACGGTCGGGACCGAATTCCTCGAGCAGGCCCCGGCTGACCCCGAAGCAGCCGCCGTAGGCCCCGACGTCCTCTCCCATCAGGAAGGCGCGTTCGTCGCGAATCAGCGCTTCCCGCAATGCTTCCCGTACAGCCTCTCGATAACTGGTCATGGTCGCTCCGCGTACAGGTGTCGGGTCAGCTCGGAGATCGGTTCCAGCGGGCCCCCTTCCGCGGCCGCGATCGCGGAATCCAGTTCCGCGTCGGCCTCGGCTTCCAGGGCGGCTCGACCACTGTCCTCGAGTTCCCCGGCGCTCCGCAACCTGTCGGACAGCAGGGTGATCGGATCGCGATGCTTCCATTCCGCGATCTCGGTCTTGTCCCGGTAACGATCGGCGTCGTACATCGAGTGCGCCCGGAACCGATAGGTCCGCAGTTCCAGGAAACACGGACCGCTGCCACCGCGGATCGAGGTCACCGCTCGGCGCCCGGCCGCCGCGACGGCCTCGGCATCCATCCCGTCCACCGGCCAGGCCACCACCCCGTAGGTGGCCGCGCGTAACGCCAGATCGGTCATCGCGTGCTCACGGGCGAGTGCGGTACCCATCGCGAACCGGTTGTTCTCGCAGGCGAACAGAACCGGAAGATGCCACAGCGCGGCCAGATTCAAGCATTCGTGGAACTCACCCTCCGCGACGGCGCCGTCACCGAACAGGCACACCGTGATCGCGTCGCGACCGGCCAGCATGTCGGCCAGCGCGAGGCCGACGGCAATCGGCAGACCGCCGCCCACGATGGCGTTGCCGCCATAGAACCGGCGCGCGGCATCGAACAGATGCATGGAGCCACCGCGGCCGTGACTGCATCCCGTCGTGCGCCCGAACATCTCGGCCACGAGGTCGGCCATCGGTAAACCGCGGGCCAAGGCGTGGCCGTGCTCTCGGTAGGTCGACACGACCGCGTCGCCCGGGCCGATCTCACCGAGCAGGCCCGCGGCCACGGCCTCCTCCCCGATATAGAGATGCAGAAAACCGCGGATCTTCTCCTCGCTGTAGAGGCGCACACAGCGCTCCTCGAAACGGCGGATGCGGATCATGGTGCGCAGCAGTTCGGCTCGCGGCGTCGATACGGCTGGCGCGATCGGTTCGGTAACGATCACGACGCTCCCTCCAGGGTCGACAGATCACCTTCGGCCAGGCCCAGTTCGCGGGCCTTCAGCAATCGCCGCATCACCTTCCCGCTGCGGGTGTGTGGCAGGATTTCGGTGAAGGCGATCTCCTTCGGCGCCACCGCGCCCAGAGCACGGCGACCGAAGGCGGTCAGCTCGGCACGCAGCGTTTCGTTCGGCAGGTATCCGGGGCGTAGCACCACGAAGGCCTTCACCACCTCTCCCGCCACCGGATCGGGCACCCCGATCACTCCGACCTCGAGTACCGACGGATGCTCCATGAGCACGCTTTCCACCTCGAACGGCCCGATCAGATGCCCTGCGGATTTGATGACGTCGTCGGCGCGGCCGACGAACCAGAAGTAGCCGTCACCGTCGCGCCACGCCAGATCTCCGCTGAGATACCAGCCGTCGGAGAACGCCTTGGCATAGCGCGCAGGCTGATTCCAGTAGCCGCGGAACATCGACGGCCAGCCGGTCCGGATGGCGATCTCACCGGTCTCCGCGGGCACGGCCGCACCGTCCATCGTCACCACGTGCCCGTGAGCGTCCCGGCGCAGCACGGCCGCATCTATGCCGGGTAGCGCCCGACCCATCGAACCCGGACGCACCTGCGCCGCAGCGAGATTGGCGATCATGATGCCGCCGGTCTCGGTCTGCCACCAGTTGTCGTGCACCGGTCGCCCCAGCACCTTCGCACCCCACGCGACGACCTCCGGGTTCAGCGGTTCACCGACGCTGGCCACGAACCGCAGGCACGACAGATCGGTATCCGACGGCAACCGGTCGCCGTAGCGCATCAGCATACGCAGCGCGGTCGGGGCGGTGTACCAGACCGAAATCCGTTCGGCGGTGAGGATGTCGTACCAGCGGCGGGCATCGAATTCGGCCTCGTCGCTGATCACGGTGGCGCCCAGGCTCAATGGCGCGATCACCCCGTAGGACATGCCGGTGACCCACCCGGGATCGGCGGTGCACCAGAAGACGTCACCGGCACGCAGATCCAGCGCATAGCGCGCGGTCACGCGATGCGCCAGCACCGCGCCGTGGACGTGCAGCGCACCTTTGGGAGTGCCGGTGGTACCGCTGGTGAAATGCAACAGCGCCGGGTCGTCGAACTCGGTTGGCACGATCGTGAATTCGGGCTCGGCGGTAACCATGGCCAACGGCAGCTCGACCACCCCGGGCAGATCGGTCTCGGTGTCGGTGACGATCACATGCCGCAGTGCCGGCAGGGTGTGCCGGATCGGGGCGACCTTGCGCCGGTAGAACACCGCGGTTGTGATCAGTATCGAGGCTTCGGCGATCGCGAGACGTTGCCGCACGGGTTCGGGGCCGAACGCTGAGAACAGCGGCGACACAATACATCCGGCCTTCCATGCGCCGAGCGAGGCGATATACAGCTCCGGAGTACGACCGAGCAGCGTGCACACCCGGTCCCCGCGCCGCACGCCGAGCGCGCACAAGACATTGGCGAACCGATTACTCAACGAGACCAGGTCAGCGCAGCTCAACGTCGTACAGCCACCCGCGGCGGACAGCCATTTCAGCGATGGTGCAGGGGTACCGGGCTCGCCGAGGTGCCGGTCAACCGCCTCGTAGGCGATATTCACCCCACCGCCCGGCAATCCAGCCAAGTCCAACCGGGCTGCCTCCCAACGGAATTCGCGCCGGGCGGTCTCGTAGTCGGTCAGATTCGCCCCCGCTGTCTCGGCCGCGGACTTGTCGATCGGTTCCCACCGAGTCGAGCCGGCCGACACTGTGCGGGGATCACTCACGCTGCTCATCTCGTCTCCGATCGGTGCGCATCACGGCTCACACCTCAGTCAACGACGCGACCGGCACAGGCGGCAGAGCGTAAAGGCCACCAGCGAAGGGACCTCCGGCACCTGTACGCCCGTCACGGCAGATGACATCGCTGACCTTCGGCCCTCGTGCTCACGGTGCCGAGGCGACGACGATGAGCGCATACCTGTCCGCAACGCGTCCATCGGGAAGGACCGCTCATGACAACCGCCGAGCAGATCATGCACACCGGCGTCGAAACGATTCCGGGCGATGCCCCGTTGACCGTCGCCGCGCGCAAAATGCGCGACCTGGGAATCGGAGCGTTGCCGGTCTGCGCCAGTGATGGATTCCCGATCGGGATGATCACCGATCGCGACATTATCGTCAAATGTATTGCCGAGGGGGGTGATCCGGCGCGAACCTCGGCCGGAACCCTGGCCGGGGGCAGGCTGATCACCGTCGACGGGCATACCCGGATCACCGACGTACTGGCCATCATGGAAAACCATCGGATCCGGCGGCTGCCGGTGATCGAGGGCAACCGGCTGGTCGGCATCATCACCGAGGCCGATCTCGCCCGCGGACTCCCCGAGCAGAAGATCGGGGAGTTCGTCGAGGCGGTCTGCGCGCCGTAATCACATCCGGAGAAACACATGTCAGCGACCCCACCTGTGCTGCGCGACATTCCTCAACCCGTCTTCCATGACCGCCGCGAGGCCGGGCGGGTCCTGGCCGAGCTGCTCGAGCACTACCGCGACGATCCCGACGTGGTAGTGCTCGGGCTGGCCCGCGGCGGTGTCCCGGTGGCATGGGAGGTCGCCGCCGCATTGCACGCGCCCGTCGACGCGATGATCGTCCGCAAGCTCGGTGTGCCCGGTCGGCCTGAATTCGCTTTCGGCGCATTGGGGCCCGACGGACGCATCGTGATCGATGACGATGTCGTTCGTGGCCTGCGGCTCACCACCGAACAGATCCGCGGCGTCGCCCGGGAGGAGGCAGGGGAGCTACGCCGCCGCGAACGCGCCTACCGCGACGACCGCCCACCGCTGAGCCTGGCGGGACGCACGGTGATTCTGGTCGACGACGGCCTGGCCACGGGTTCCAGCATGTTCGCCGCGGTCGACGCGGTGCGCGCGGCCGAGCCGAAGCACATCGTCGTCGCGGTTCCCGCCGCGCCCGAGTCGACGTGCCGCCAACTCGGCGCGCTGGTCGACGAAATAGTCTGCGCCACCATGCCGGCGCCGTTCCTGTCGGTCGGACATGCCTTCTGGGATTTCCGGCAGGTTGGCGACGAGGAGGTACGTACGCTGCTGGCCACACCCGCCACCGAGGTGGCCGTCGACCGTCCCGATCCGGTCGCGGTCCTGCGCGAGGCCGCCCTCGCCGCACCCGCGGGAATTCCTCCCGAGGATGCGCTCGATGATCTGATCGGCGACGCCCGCATCGTGCTGATCGGCGAAAGTTCGCACGGCACCGAGGATTTTTATGCCGCCCGCGCCTCGATCACCCGCTGGCTGATCGTGAACAAGGGTTTCCACGCGGTGGCGATCGAGGGCGACTGGCCCGACGCCTACCGGGTCGACCGCCATGTGCGCGGCGACGACACCGACCCGACCGCCGAACAGGCCCTCGCCGGATTCGAGCGATTCCCGGGTTGGATGTGGCGCAACACCGTGGTACGCGACTTCGTCACCTGGCTACGGCTCTACAACGACGAGGAACGGCACGCCGGTCGCCCCACGGCCGGGTTCTACGGCCTGGACCTCTACAGCATGCACCGCTCGATGCATCGGGTGATCGCCTACCTCGAGGAGGTAGATCCGGTCGCGGCCGAACGCGCCCGTCGTCGCTACGCATGTTTCGATCGCACATCCGACAATGACGGCCAGGCATACGGTTTCGCGGCCGCGTTCGGCGCCGGACCGTCCTGTCAGGCCGATGTGGTGCGGCAACTGGTCGACCTGCAACGCAACACGGCCGCGCATATCCGGCTGCACGACGGTGACGCGCTGTTCGACGCCCTACGCAATGCGTGGGCCGTTCGCAACGCCGAGGCCTACTACCGCGCGATGTTCGGAGATCGAGTGTCATCGTGGAATCTGCGCGACGAGCACATGGCCGACACTCTCGGCGCCCTCGCCGCACACCTGGGACACGGTTCACGAATCGTGGTGTGGGCACACAATTCCCACGTCGGCGACGGCCGAGCCAGTGAGCTCGCGGCCGAGGGTCAGCTCACGCTCGGCCAACTCGTGCGCGAACGCTACGGAAAAGTCTGCGTCAGTATCGGATTCACCACTTGCGAGGGCACTGTGACCGCGGCCGGCCGGTGGGACGGGCCCGCGGAACGCAAAGCGGTGCGTCCGGCGCTGCCCAGCAGTGTCGAAGAACTGTTGCACGACACCGGAATCGGCTCGCTGTATCTGCGTACCGATCTGCCCGCTGTCACCGAAATTCTGCGCCGTCCACGCCTCGAGCGTGCCATCGGCGTGATCTATCAGCCGACGACCGAGCGGCAGAGCCACTACTTCCACAGCCGCTTCGCCGACCGCTACGACGCGGTGATCCATATCGACCACACTGCCGCTCTGACACCCCTGGACCCCACCGAACACTGGCTCGCCGGGGTGGTGCCCGAAACCTATCCGAGCGGCCTGTGAACAGGAGAAAGCCATGCGAGTCCTCATTGCCGTCCTCATCGTCGTCGCGGCGCTGCTGCTCATCACGGCCGCGCTGTCGATCCGGATCGTGTTCCAATACCAGAAGGGTGTGTTGTTCCGCCTCGGCCGCCTCATCGCCGTGCGCGATCCGGGGCTCAACCTGATCGTTCCGATCATCGACCGCATGCAGCGGGTATCGATGCGCATCGTCACCATGCCGATCCAGTCCCAGGGCATCATCACCCGCGACAATGTCAGCGTCGACATTTCCGCGGTCGCCTATTTCCGCGTCATCGACGCCGAGAAGGCCGTCGTGGCCATCGAGAACGTATATGCGGCCATCGATCAGATCGCCCAGACCACATTGCGCAAGGTGGTCGGCCAGCACACCCTCGACCAGGCACTCGCCGAAACCGACGCCATCAATGCCGATATCCGCAAGATCCTCGACACCACCACGCTCGAATGGGGGGTCGAGGTCACTCTCGTCGAACTCAAGGATATCCAGTTGCCCGACACCATGCAGCGCGCCATGGCCCGTCAGGCAGAGGCCGAACGCGAGAAGCGCGCGAAAATCATTGCCGCCGAAGGGGAAGCGCTGGCCGCCGCGGCGCTGGGAGAAGCCTCGGACACCATGCTCGCCCATCCTCTGGCCCTACAACTGCGCAATCTGCAGACCCTGGTGGAACTGGGCGTCGACAAGAACACCACCGTGGTATTCCCCGCCCCGCTGATGAGCGCGATCAGCGACCTCACCACCTTCCTGGCCCGCGAAACCACGGCCGCGGCGGGTCGCACCGCGACCGTTCCCGCCGATTCCGCATGGACCTGATCATGTCGGCCGACATCATCACCTTCCGCCAGCTCGGCCCCGACGATGTCGACGCGGTACGGGAGCTGCACACCGGGCTGAACGAACGCGAAAGCTACTTCCGCTTCTTCGGCCCGCTCCCGCACCAGCTCGGTGAGATGGCCACCGCACTCGCCCAGCGTGACCCGGCGCATTGCGCCGTGGGCGCCTACCGCGCCGACCAGCTGATCGGCATGGCGAATTTCATTGCGCTGGAGGGCAACCGCGACGCCGAGGCGGCACTCGTCGTCACACACGACGAACAGGATCACGGCATCGGTACTCAACTCCTCGAACATCTCGCGCAACTCGCGCGCGAACGCGGGCGCGAACGACTCGTCGCCCAAGTCCTGCCGAACAATTCGAGAATGCTGCGTCTGCTCATGGACTGCGATCTGCCGGTCACCGCACACCTGTACGACGGCGTCGTGGAGATCGTCATACGCCTTTGACCGGCACGCCGCCCTGTTGGAGAATCGCACAGGGGATGAGCTGGCGACCGGCCAGATCCAACGGGTCCACGCCCCACAGCGTTTCGCCACCATTTCCGCCCTCGCTTCGCTCGTGGTGGCCGTCGTAGTCGACCGCCGAACACGAAGTGACCCGCTGCGACCAACAGGCCCGTATGGCCGCCGATCTCCAAGACCACACGATCAGGCGCGTCTTCAGCCATTCGGGTGAACCACCATCACCGGACAATGAGCTTGCCGGACAAGCGCATTGGAGGTGGAACCCAGAAGCATTCCGAGGAAACCGCCACGCCCGCGGCTACCGAGCACCAGCAGTTGGGCGCCCTGAGACCGCTGCCGCAGTACCGCGACCGGCCCGCTCGGATACAGCCGACGACTGACCTTCACATCGGGATACTTTTCTTGCCAGCCCGCCAACCGTTCGGCCAGCACATCGCGCTGCGACTCCCCGATGGAGGCAATCGGCAGCGCCACCTCCGAAACTCCCTCGAACCAGCCGAGATCCAGATCGTTCCAGATATGGACCGCTACCAGCTCGGCCCTACGTTCCGCTGCCTCCTCGAACGCCGCCGCGGTCGCCGCCTCACTGACGGGACTGCCGTCGATTCCGACCACGACCGGGCCGCTGCGAACCCCCGCCTCCGGTATGGCATCGACGGCCACCACCGAACCCCGCGCGTGCGCGGTCACCGCCGCGAGAGTCGAGCCGAACCCGGCCCCGCCGCGGCCGAGGATCACCTGATACGCCTGCGCGCTCGCGTCGACGAGCAGCTTCGCCGGACTCGACTCCGACACCTGGGTCGTGACGCGCACCGCCGGATGGGCCGCGCGAACCCGCTGTGCCGCTTGCTCCACCAGTGCCGCCGCTTGTACCCGGATGGCCGCCAGCGCCGGGGCCACCCGGGAATCCGCACGGCCGTAGGATCGGATCAGGCCCTCCAGGCTCGTCCCGTGCACGACGCGTAGCGTGCGTCGACGGTGCGCCGCGATGTCGGCGGCCCAATCGACTGCTGCCGCGGCGGCTGGCGAGCCGTCCACGCCGACAACGACCGAGGCCGACGCCAGATGATGAATATCGCTGTAAGGCTTCGTCATTGCAGATCCTCAGGATTGGATGGGTCAGGCGACACCCGAGATCTCCGGAACGGCGGCAACCGTCCTGCGGACACCGCGGTCGTGCAGTACGCGCTGGTAGAGCGCGATGTGGTCGCGAGCCATGCGCTGTAGCCCGAATCTGTGCTCGGCGGCGGCGCGGCAGGCGCGGCGGTTCAGGGTGGGAATCGCCTCGATCGCGGCGAGCATGGAATCTCGGTCAGCGCACAGGAATCCGGTGTGCCCGTGGTCGACGATCTCCGGCGCCGCACCGCGCGGAAACGCCAGCACCGGGGTACCGCAAGCCAGCGCCTCGGCCATCACCAGTCCGAACGGTTCGGGCCAGTCGATCGGGTTGAGCAGCGCGTCCGCCCGCTGCAGCAGCCGAACCCGCTCCGGCATGGGCAACTCGAGGGGCTCCGGGTCGTCCGGGCCCAGCAGTGGCCGCACGTGCCGCTGATAGAACGCGTGCTCATCAGCCTCGCGAATCTTGGAGACCATCACCAACTTCCGGCCCGCGGCGCGGGCGAATTCCAACGCACGGTGGGGGCCCTTCGCCGCGCACATCCGCCCGATCCACATCAGATATCCGCCACCGCCGTCCCCGTAGCGATAGCCGTCCAGATCGATACCGTGATGGATGACCGCGGAAATAGGAATCGGAGCGCCGAGCCGCTTCTGCGCGTGCGAGATCGCCACCACGGTCACCCGGTCCGCGAATGCGCTGATATTGCGATGGTTCATCTCGTCGAACGGCCCATGACACGTCGACACCACCGGCGGCCCATCCGCACGCGGTCCGATCAACGGCCCCAACGCGGTGTGATCATGGATGATGTCCACATCGGCGAACGCCTCGTAGGCCGCCAGCACATGCGCGGCCTCCGGCACCGTGACACCGATGGGCTCGAACGGCTTGTCGTACAGGTACTCTCGCGAAACCGGGCAGGTCGATTCACCCACGGTGAACAGCCGGACATCGTGCCCCAGCCCGGCCAGCCCCCGGGCCAGATTGTCCACCACGGCCTCGGTACCACCATAGGCGGGCGGCGGAACCGGAACCCACGGCGGTGCGATCACTCCGATACGCATCGTTACTCCTCGAGCAGATCGGCTCGCCCCGTCGCGCGCCGGAACAGTTTTGGTTGTGATGTCAGGAGACCGCGCGGCACGGGTCCGTCGGAAGAGTCGTTCGTAGACGTCCAGGAGGTGCTCCCGCCCACGGCATCGGCGGCCGAGGACTCTTGCGCCGACACTTGTCGACACACTCCGCCGGAGAAGGATATTCGTCACCGCGGGTTCGGGAACGACGCCTCTGGCGGAGGCTCGCACATACGCCCACCCTCGGAAACTATGAAACACAAACGCGTTACCGACGTCATGACTCGTGAGGTAGTGACCGTCTCGACCACGACGACATTTCGAGACGTGGTGCGCACGCTGCGCGACCACGGCATCAGCGGCGCACCGGTCCTCGACGCCGACGGACATGTGACCGGCATCGTGTCCGAAGCCGATCTACTGGGCAGGCAGGCCCGCACCGGCGGCGCGGCGCTCGGCTGGATCCGACATCTGCTGTCGCGCAGCGCCTTCGCCCGCTCCGGCGTCGCCCGCACGGCCGCCGACCTGATGAACACCCCGGTCGTCACGGTGTCCGCAACCGACCGGCTCACTTCCGCCGCCGCCACGCTCGCTCGCCATGACGTCAAACGAGCACCCGTACTCGACGCCCGCGGCGAGCTCGTGGGCATCGTCAGCCGCAAGGACATCCTTTCGGTCTATCTGCGCCCGGACGAGGAACTGGCTGCGGAGATCCGCATCGAGATACTCACTCGCGCTATGTGCATTCCGCACGACGCGGTGTCCGTCGAGGTTGCCGACGGCGTGGTCACGGTGGCCGGAGAGGTGGAACGCCAGAGCATGGTCGAGATCGTGTCCGTACTCATCGAGGGTGTCGATGGCGTTGTGGCCGTGCACAATCGGCTCACGGCCCGCACCGACGACACCCATCTCCCGCCACCGGTTCCGGACAACGTCGGGGTGTTCTACTCGTTCACCCATCCTCGGCCCGGGACGAATCCCGGCGGCGGGTGACCGCTCAGCCGATCCTCTCGTCGCTCTGCTGCCGCATCCATTCCGACAGCGGCGCGGCCCCGGGTTCGGGAGACCGCGCGTCGGCGAAGATCTCGACATGATCCACGCCGTCCACGGTGAGCGCCAAGGCGGACACGACACGCTGCTCCGCCGCATCGGCGAAGCCGCCACCGACCACGGCCCGGCCGTCGGTCACCCGCACCGTCCACTGGCGGCGACTTCCGGCGTAGATGTCCAGCAGGGCACGAATTCTCGTCTCGACCGCGGCGTCATTCCGCACGAGCGCGCGCAGCAGATCGCGCCGGGCGACTATGCCGACGAGAATCCCCGCTTCGACGACCGGCACCGACCGCAGCCGGTGGTTCAACATGAGGGTCGCGATGGCGGAGACCTCGGTATCGGGATGCACGACCTCGACGGGAACTGTCATCACCGCCTCGACGGCTGCCTCGCGCAATGCCGTTCCCGTCGACAGAGCGTCGGATTCCGACAGAATGCCGAGGACGCGATCGGTGTCGTCGACGACCGGTAGCGCGGCGAACCCACGTTCGGTCAGCAACGTGATCGCTTCCGACAGCGGCATTTCCGGACGCGCGGTCACAACCGGACGGCTGAAGATATCTCGTGCGTACATTGTTTCATCTCCGATCGAAGTAGGACGGCACAGCCGAATGCCCGCTCGAGGCAGCGTTCGGATACGGTGCATTCGCACAACGGAGCCGAATTACGCTGCGCCGCATACTCATCGTTGCGTATAGAACCGCCCCGCCACAGTGGCCGAAGTCCCTACCGCGCCCTCGGTTGCGACTCGACCGGGTGAACGACCATGACCGGACACTGAGCGTGCTGGACAAGCGAATTCGAGGTCGACCCGAGCAGCAGCCCGAGAAATCCACCCCGCCCGCGGCTGCCGACCACCATCAGTTGCGCCGATTGCGACCAATGCTGCAACGTCGCGACCACATCAGCCGGGTACAGCCGCCGAACAACCACCACCTCCGGGTACTTCTCCTGCCAACCGGCCAACCGCTCACCCACGATCTCACTCTCGAGCTCACGAAAGTCCGCCACCGGACCGAGCGGCCCGGATGTCCCGGCAAATCGCCCCAGGTCTCGCTCGCTCCACACATGCACGGCAATCAATTCCGAGCCCCGTTCGGACGCCTCCTCGAACGCCGCGGCCACTGCGGCCTCGCTCACCGGCCCGCCATCGATACCGACCACCACCGGCCCGCTACGACGCACCCACGATTCCCCACCCGCATCCGGCCTGACGACCACCACCGCGCCCCGCCCATGACTCGCCACGGACACCAGGGTCGAACCCAGATGCCCGACAAGCCCACTCGCGCTTCGATGACCGAGCACCAACCGATAAGCACGCGCGCTCTCACCGACCAACAATTCCGCCGGCCCCGACTCCGACACCTCGGTCGAAACCCGCGATCCAGGCGCCTGCTCGCCAACCCGCCGCGCGGCCCGCTCCACTACGGCCGCGCCGCGGGCACGCACCGTCTCCCGCAACATCGGCACCCGCGCATCATGCTCGCCGTACCGGGCGACCACTCCCGCCAGATCCAACCCATGCACGATCCGCAACTCCCGACCACGCCGCAGGGCAAGATCGGCAGCCCAATCCAATGCCGCGTCCGACGCAGGCCCGTCGACCCCGACCACCACGGGCGCCGACACCAGATGGTGGACATCGTTGTGCGATTGCATCATCTCAGCGTAGAGAGCTCGCACTTCAACTCGATGCGGCCGAAAGTCCTTCGATCCCGGGTGCTTTCGATGCCGCCCGCCGCCTTCAGTGTCCCTGGCGACGGAAACCCCATGGGCAGTCGCGGTGGGCCAGGATCCGGGTCAGCACGTCCGCTACGGTGGTGTGCTTCCGGGCCGAACAGTGCCTTCTCACGTCATCATGAGGACTTTCGTCCCTCGTCCGCCGCACCCGGTCGCGTTCAGACTCGGAACCGAAACCTGTACACCGCAGGGGGATCGAGAATCGTGATGCTACCCGGACAGAGCGCAGTCATCGATCGAACCGACCTGGACTTCCTCGTGGATGTCCTGCACGGCAACGGCTTTCGTGTCATCGGGCCACGGCTGCGGGATGCGGCGATAGTGCTCGAGGAGTTGGAGTCGGGATCGCAGCTGCCTCAGGGCTGGGGCGTGGAAACCGCTCCTGGGCGCTACCGCGTATATCGCCGCGCCGACCAAGCGGTGTTCGCACAGTCGGCCGGTCCAGGGTCGTGGAAACAGTTCCTGCACCCACCCCGGCGCAAGATCGCCGATATCGGACCCGACGCGGTCACGACACAGCTCACCGAAACCCCCGAACCGATGGCCTTTCTCGGCGTCCGCGGCTGCGACCTCGCCGCTATCGGAGTCCTCGGCCGAGTGCTCGGGGATGGACGGTATCCCGATCAGTCGTTCGCCGGGCGGCGGCAGGGTGTATTCGTCGTGGCCGTCAACTGCACCGAACCCGGTGGCGTGTGCTTCTGCGTCTCGATGGGCGCCGGGCCCAGCACCGGACCCGGATACGATCTCGCACTCACCGAACGCATCGACGCCGACGGTCATCGGTTCCTGGTCGATATCGGCACCGAGGACGGGGCGCACATCCTCGCCCAGGTGTCCGCACGAGTCGCCTCCGCGCACGAGATCGCCGACGCCCGCGCGGCAGTCGAGGCCGCGGCCGGTCGCATGGGCCGGGCCATGCCCGACGTCGATCTGCCCACGCTGCTGCGCGATTCCCGCGAATCCCCGCACTGGCGCGACGTCGCGAGCCGCTGCCTCACCTGCGCCAATTGCACCATGGTGTGCCCAACCTGCTTCTGCACCAGCACCGAGGACCTCGCCGATCTCACCAGCGACCACGCCGAACGCTGGCAGCGCTGGGCCTCCTGCTTCGAGCTGGACTTCTCCTATCTGCACGGCGGAGGCGTACGCCGATCCGGCGCGAGCCGATATCGTCAGTGGCTCACCCACAAGCTCGGCACCTGGCACGATCAATTCGGAGGCTCCGGATGCGTGGGGTGCGGCCGCTGCATCGCCTGGTGCCCCGCTGGCATCGACCTGACCGCCGAAGTGGCTCGGCTGGCCGAGGTCGAGTCGTGATCACCGCGAGCGACCTGTCGGAATTCGCGCGGCTGTCCGCGCTGCGGCCAGACGAATTGGAGGATCTCGCGCGAATCGCGCGTGTGGTGTCGTTCCCGGCCGAGTATCGGTTGATCACCGAAGGTGATGTGGCCGACCGGTGCTGGCTGATCCGCGACGGCCGGATCTTGCTGGACGCTCACGTTCCCGGACGGGGTGACCTCGTCGTGCAGACGCTCGGTTCCGGAGATCTGCTGGGCTGGTCGTGGTTGGTCCCGCCCTATCGCTGGAGCTTCGGCGCACGCACGGCCGAACCGGTGACGGCGATCGAATTCGATGCCGCCGCACTGTCCGCACTCGCCGAGGCGGATGCGGAATTCGGGCGCACACTGACCCTGCTGCTGTTCGAGGTAGTACTCGACCGCCTGCAATCCACCCGGGCCCGGCTGCTCGACCTCTACAGCAATCCGAACCAGGCGAGCGCCCGATGACCGCGACGGCGCCTGCCCACACATCCGACGACGTGATGCTCCCCTACCGTGTCACAACCCGCACACCACAGACAGCCGACACCGTAACCCTCACTCTCGCTCCGGTACACGATGCGGCACAGCCGTACCGAGCCGGCCAGTTCATGATGCTCTACCACTACGGCATCGGCGAGGTGGCGATCTCCATCAGCGGCGACCCGACCGAAACCGGCGGCAGACTCCACCACACGATCCGCGCGGTCGGGACGGTCAGCGCGGCATTGTGCGCCACCGAGATCGGCGGCGTGATCGGGGTCCGCGGCCCCTTCGGCACCGACTGGGACCTGGCATCGGCGCGCGGACGGGACCTGGTCGTGGTCGGAGGCGGCGTCGGCCTGGCTCCGTTGCGCCCGGTCGTCCTGACCGCGCTGCGTCACCGTGACGAGTTCGGCCGAGTGGTGGTGATCGCCGGTGCCCGCACTCCGGCCGACCGCCTGTACAGCGACGAGCAAACCGGCTGGATCGCAGGCGAAATCGAACTGCACAACACCGTCGACCGGCCCACGCGGGGCTGGACCGGCCAGGTCGGATTCGTCACCGAACCCCTGGCACGGCTGCGGCTGGATCCCGCCCGCACCACCGCGTACCTGTGCGGTCCGGAGCCGATGCTGCGCTTCTGTGCACAGACATTGCGGCGAAAAGGGTTCGCCGCAACCGATATCCGCGTCTCCCTGGAACGCAATATGCAGTGCGCGGTGGCGCGCTGCGGCCATTGCCAACTCGGCCCGTTGCTGCTGTGTCGCGACGGACCGATCGTGGACTACGCCACCGCCGAACCACTACTGGCAGTACGGGAGCTGTGATGACTACACCGACACTGGCGGTCTGGAAGTTCACCTCCTGTGACGGCTGCCAGCTCACCCTGCTCGACTGCGAGGACGAACTACTCGCCCTTACCGATCGCGTGCACATCGCGCATTTCCTCGAGGCATCCAGCGCCGTACAACCGGGCCCTTACGACGTCTCACTGGTCGAGGGGTCGATCACGACACCCGACGACCTGCTTCGCATCACCGAAATCCGGGACCGGTCCAGGACTCTGGTGGCCATCGGCGCCTGCGCCACCCACGGTGGTATCCAGGCGCTGCGCAACTTCGCCGATGTCACCGAGTTCACCCGGCTGGTCTACGCGAGTCCCGAGTACATCGCGACGCTGGCCACTTCTACCGCGATCTCGGCGCATGTACCGGTCGATGTCGAATTGCGCGGTTGCCCGATCGACCGCCGTCAGTTACTCGGCACGCTCGATGCCCTGCTCGCCGGTCGCACCCCGGACCTGCCCACCACCAGCGTCTGTACCGAATGTAAACGTCGTGGCACCACCTGTGTGACCGTGGCCCACGGTACCCCGTGCCTGGGACCGGTCACCCACGCCGGTTGCGGTGCGCTGTGCCCGGCCTACGAACGAGGCTGTTATGGCTGCTTCGGCCCGATGGAGCAGCCGAATGTCGGTGCACTGCTACCGATTCTGCGGATCAACGGCATGGCCACCGACGATATCGATCGAGTGTTCACCACATTCGCCGCCACCGCAGCGGAATTCGCGGAAAGGCCACGAGATGACCACTCGCAATAGGCAATTGCGGGTCGACTCCCTGGCTCGGGTGGAAGGCATGGGCGCATTGCGCATCATTGTCGACGACGGCAGAGTGGAGCATGCCGAGCTCGACATCTACGAGCCGCCGCGATTCTTCGAGGCCTTTCTGCGCGGCCGCGCCTACACCGAACCACCCGACCTCACCGCCCGCATCTGCGGCATCTGCCCGGTGGCCTACCAGACCAGCGCCTGCAACGCGCTCGAGCAGCTGTGCGGCGTCGAGCTCGATCCGCAGCTGCGCGCGCTGCGGCGGTTGCTGTACTGCGGGGAATGGATCTCCAGCCACGCCTTGCACATTCACCTGCTCCATCTGCCCGACTTCCTCGGTTACCCCGACGCCGTCACCCTGGCCGCCGACCATCGAGACCTCGTCGAGCAAGGGTTGGCGCTGAAGAAAGCGGGTAACAGTATCCTCGAGCTCCTCGGCGGCCGGGCGATCCACCCGATCAACGTACGCGTCGGCGGCTTCCATCGGACACCGGAACGCACCGAACTGGCGGTGTTGATCGAACAGCTCTGCCGCGCACAGGATTACATCGTGACGACCGCCGGATTCGCCGCCCGTCTCGACTTCCCCGATCTGGAGCTCGAGCACGATCTGCTTGCCGCCCATGGCGACCGCTATCCGATCGAAACCGGCGACGTGCACACCGCGGCCGGAGGCGGGTTCACGGCAGCCGAATTTCCCCGGCACGTCACCGAATGGCAGGTGCCCCACTCCACCGCACTACATGCGGCAGTCGACGGGCACCACTATCTGACCGGGCCATTGGCAAGGTACTCCCTCAACCACTCCACGCTCTCACCGGCGGCGCGACAACTGGCCGCCGAGATCGGTCTCGCCGATTCGTGCCGAAACCCGTTCCGCAGCATCCTGGTTCGCTGCGTCGAGACCTATTACGCGATCGAAGAGGCGCTCCGGCTGATCGCGGACTATCAGCGCCCCGCCCGGCCCGCGGTGCCGATCGCGCCCCGGGCGGGTACCGGCCACGGGGTAAGCGAGGCGCCGCGCGGGCTGCTCTATCACCGCTACGAGACCGACGCCGACGGCGTCATCCGCTCGGCCACCATCATCGCGCCCACCTCACAGAACCAGTCGGCCATCGAGGACGGTCTGCGTCGCATCGTCTCCGATAACCTGAAGCTCAACGACACCGCACTGACCGCGCTGTGTGAACGGATGATCCGCAATTACGATCCTTGCATTTCCTGTGCGGCGCATTTCCTCACGCTCGACGTGATGCGCCGGTGAAGATGCCGCGGGCGATGGTGATCGGCGCCGGCAACCCGTTCCGTCACGACGACGGCGTCGGGCCCGCGGTCGTCACGGAAATCGAAACCCTTCATCTCCCTGGAGTTCTCGTCGCCATCCACGATGGCGACCAGACCGGATTGCTGGATACGGCCGCCGCCATGGATCTGATCGTCGTGGTAGACGCCCTGCTATGCCGACCCGGCGTCCCCGGCCGCATTCGACGCCTGACCATCGAGACCCTGGCCGACACCCCCGCGGCAACCAGCTCACACGCTCTCGGACTCACAGACGCGGTCCGGCTCGGCAAGGCGCTGGGCCGACTTCCCGAAGAACTGATCGTCATTGCCGTGGAGGTGGCCTGTCTGGACCTCGGCGTCGGTATGTCCGAACCGGTATCGGCGGCTGTCCCCGCGGCGGTTGCGGCAGTCCTGGCCGAACTCTCCCGCGTCGGTGTCGAGACATCGGCCGCGTCTTCGCCGCCCGAGCAAGTGGACCACGCCGGCTACTATCCGCCCGCGGCCGCCAGCGTCGCGAGCGGATAGACGGTGAAGGGATCGGGGATCAGCAGTCGGGCGCCCGGTGTGAGCCGATCGACGAGCGGTGCAAGACTTCGCGGCTGCATACGGTGCAACGGCGGCCAGGCCTGCGCGGGTGGCGCGAGCATCGGGCGCAACGGGGCGCTGATGGGGCGGAACAGATTGTCCCAGTGCACGGGGATGACCACCCGCGCACCGACGGCGGGGAGCAATGCGGCGTGCCGTCTCGGATTCGTGGTCGCCGCGATGATCAACACATCCGCGGGGCGGGCACGGCCGGGCAGATGCAGGATTCGCACGCCGCCGACCTGAATGGCGAAGCCGAGGCAAGTATCCATACGGTAGTCGCGCAGCCGCAACGGCGGCCGCAGATCAGCCGGTAGCGGGCCATTGATCAGCGGATCGAGCGGAGTACGGCCGTGGTGCGCGGCGAGCACGTCGCAGTCGAATGCGCCGAGGGTGAACCGGTCGCCGGCGCGGATGAGGTTGATCCGTTCCGGTGGTACGCCACAGGCTTCCGCGAGCCGGCAGGTGTGGGGTGACCCGAACACGGCCGCACCGGTATACCGCGCGATGGCAGGGACATCGAGCAGGTGGTCCCAGTGCGCGTGGCTGACCAGGATGGCGTCGCAGCGAGGCAGCAGCGCCTCGAGAAAGGCCGGGTGCGGTTCGACGCGACCGAACAGCAAGCGCCGCAACGGCGGCCTGGTCAGAAACGGATCAATGAGCAGGACCTGCCCGGCGATGCGCAGTTCTACCCCGGCCACCCCGAGCCACCGAAATGTCAGCGGCTCATCGCGATCCGCGGATTCGGGCATCACGACCTCCACGGTGAACCGATCTGTCAACGGTAGACCATGGTGGCGGCGTTGGGCAGAGTCGGCGTCTACTCACAAGCGATTCCGTCGTTGTCTCGATCGAGACCCGGCCGATAGCCGGGCTCACCGCGATAAATCGGCGCGGCGTGCGCCGCTCGCGCCGCGGCGCAATTGGGATAGTAGACCTCCGGCGCGGGGGCCTGAGTAGTCACCGGCAACGGGGCCGGAGCGACAGGCTGTTGCGGCGCATAGGGTTCGGGGGCCGCCACCGTGGTGGGGGCGGGCGCCAGGGAGGTCGGAATCGGCACTCGGGGCGCTGACGTGGCCGATTGGGTATGAGCAGCCGAGGTGGTGGTCGGCGGTGTCACTCTCGGGGCCGGTGCGGTGTTGGTGGCGCATGCCGACCCGAACGAAACCGCGGCGATGAGAGTGGCGGCGAATGCGAAATGTCGCGTTGATATTGTCATGATGGGCCTTGCTTCTCGGGGGCGCGCGATTCGTCGGTTGCCCCGCAGGGCCCGCTCCCCCGACAAGAGCGGTCGCGTCGTGGAGAAAATCATCCGCTGACGCGAGAAAGCTCCCCAGAGCCGTTGGTCACCATCACTTCTCACCTTCGACCAGGGCAGTTTGCGGCTCGTCCCACAGTGAACTACTGCGCCGGATCGCACCTCTCGGTTGAGCCGGTTACCGGTTTCAGTGCAGACGGCCCGGCGCACGGGGCACCGTCAGGACTTCACCGTGCATCACCGCGTCCCACCACGAGTTGAGCGGACTCGGATCGGGCCACACGATCCGGCTGGGGGCATCGTCGAAATCACGGTGTGCCGGCACGTTGTCGATCATGGCTGTTCTCCTGGGCGAGTTTCGAAACGGACGGACCATCCAAAGGGGCAGGTACCGGACCGATCACCACCTTTGCTCCTGGACCGCGCCGTGAGGGAGAGCAGCTCGACTCGTTCAGCCGGGACCTTCGTCCCCGATACCCGACGGGTGACGCCGGAATGGACTTTGGCCACCGCCGAGATGGGACCTCCGCTCCTGACCGCGGCAGTTCGCCCGGAGTGTGCTGTGATCATGACACTGTTGGCGACTTCCGAGACCGTGAGCGGCCATCCCGCGCCGTTCACCTGGATCACCGCGCTAGCGATGATCTCGTTCTGCGCGATTCTGTGGGCCATTGTCCGCTACATGCAACTGCACCCGCGTGCCTCGCTGTGGGTATGGGGGCTGTCGATACTGACCTTCCCGCTGTGGATCTGGGGACCGGGCCGCGATATAGGACTGGTCAATTGGTTCTCCTGGGCCAAGATTCTCTCGGTGCTCATACCGCTCACGATTGTCGGCGCCATGCGCGTATCGGTAGCCGAACAGCGCGAGGGCAGAATGTGGCGGTTGCTACGCCATCCCAGGTTCCTCTGGTTCCCCTACGCGATCCTGTTCCTCAATATCGCCGAGGCGACACTGCGCGACGCGCAACTGGGCAACTACTGGAATGCCGCCGTCGGGCTCGGGCTGTGCCTGACCATCCCCTACAGCCCACGCTTCTGGCAGATCACCGCCGGACCCGATGCCGAACTGATCGCCTTCACCACCGTCGCCTGGAACTTCATCTACACCTCGTGGAACCTGTGCTTCACCTTCGGCGGCTACCCACCCCAGGAGGAGCATTTCGCGGGCAGCATCTGCATTCTGGCGGTCGCCGAGATCTACCCCCTGGTGATGCGCCGCCCCGAGCTGTACATCACCGCCCGCATCTATACCCTGCCCGTCCTGATGCTGACGATAGGCATCTACAACATCTTCCCCACCGTCATGCCCTCGCACGGCTGGTTCGATGAGCGAGCCTGGATCGTCTGGGGCGCAGTCAATTTCGCGCTGCTCGTCCCGATGCTGTTCTGGCACACCTGGCAACTGCACACCGGCAAGGCCTTCATCACCTTCCGCCGCGGCGATGCCCGCCGAGCGTTCATCGACCAGCACGGCCGAGCCCTCGGCGTACTCGTCGCACTGGCCCGCGCCCTCGATGCGAGCGCCACCGTGACCGATCGTCGCGACGCCGACAATCCACGCCCGGCCTCCACGCGCGACGACGTCGCGAAAGGACCAAAGACCCCGCCACAGGTGGCTTCGGCATCGGTTGCCGGGCGAGCAGGGCACGCATAGTTTTCCCATGCGTACCAACCAGCACCCAGTCGTGACCACGCATCGCATCGCGGATTGGCTGTGGTGTGGTCTGCATCTGGCGCGCTGGCTGCCCACGTGGAAGCGGTACGACCCCGACTACCGGCCGCGTGATGCCGCACCGGTTTTCGTTTCCGCGCGCACCGCGGCGGCGATGATTCCCGACGGCGCGGTCGTGGCCGGAGCGGGGCTGGGCGCGCACGGACGCGCCTCGACCTTGTATTTCGCGATCCGCGACCGCTATCGCGCCCGCCGACACCCAGCCGGTCTCACCTGGATCCACTGCGGCGGCGCGGGCGGGCGCGGCCGATTGCCCGGCACCCTCGACGATCTCGCCGAACCGGGACTGCTCGACACCGTCATCACCGCTCACACTCAGACCGTGCCGGCGCTGCGTCACCTCGGCGCGGCGGGGGATCTGCGCCTACATCTGCTGCCCCAAGGAGTGTTGTCGCTCCTGATCGAGGCTCAGGCGCAGGGGGTTTCGACGCAGCGCACCTCGGTCGGCGTCGGGACCTTCATGGACACTCGCGTGGGCCCCGGTTCCGCGCTGTGTCCCGGCTCCGGCCGCAGCTTGGCCGAACCGGACGGCGATGCCCTGCGCTATCGGCTGCCCCTGATCGATGTCGGCCTGTTCTTCGCCCCGTGGGCCGACCGCGAGGGCAATGTGTATTTCGAGGGCGCGGCATGCCTCACCGAGATGCACGACATCGCAATGGCCGCACGCGCCAACGGCGGCAAGGTCGTCGTCATGGTGGCGGGCATTCTGTCCGACTCCGAAAGACCTTGTGCTCCGGCACTTCCCGCCAGCGCGATCGACGCGATCGTAGTGTCGCGCCGCGGCGAACAGACCGCGTCGGTGCCTCAGCTGCGCCAATGGAATTGCTTCCTGCCCGGGACGGATCCCGGCACGAGACGCATGCTCGACCGCATCGATATCCTCGACCGCATCCTGGGCACCGCCCCCGCGCGCGGTCGCGCGGACCATGCCGTCGCCCGGCTGGCCGCGACGCTGCTCCTCGCGCACATCCGCCGCGGCGAGATCGTCAATATCGGCACCGGCCTCCCCGAGGTCGTCGCCCGCGTCCTCGCCGACAGCGACGCCGCGGACGAATTCTGTTTTTCGCTGGAATCCGGCGTCCTGGGCGGCATTCCAGCGCCGGGCGGCATGTTCGGCGCGGCGCTGTCCCCGCGGTCGTTGCACAGCTCGTCGTGGATGTTCCACCGCTACCGCACCGATCTCGCCGTGGCGTGCCTGGGCATGCTCGAATTCGATCGCGACGGCAACGTCAACGTCTCGCGCACCGAACCAGGCGTCGCGAACTCGATCGGCCCCGGCGGATTCATCGATATCACCGACGGAGCCCGGACGATCATCTTCGTCGGCTCCTGGCGCCACGGGGGCTCCTGTGAGGTGAACGGCGGCCGGATCCGTATCAAACCCGTCGGTAGCCCGAAACTCGTCGCACGCGTTCGAGAGATAACATTCAACGGCCGCATCGCACGACGGCGCGGCAAGACCGTTTACTACGTCACCACCGTCGGCGCGTTCCGACTCGACGAGCACGGCCTCACACTCACCCACATCATGCCCGGCATCGACATCGCTCGCGACATCTTGACCGTCGATCCAACCATTGCCGTGCCCGTCGGCGGCCCCATCCGGATCGGCTCGGAGATCACCACCGGGCAGGGGTTCCGCTTGCCCGACCACCTACCTCCTCCTGAAATAGGCAGGGCGACTTCCGGACCCGCTGAGCAGGTCGAAAGCGGACCGTCACCTGTCATCGCCGGATCGCCCGAGCCACGACCATGAACGCTCGCGGGCCGATGGTGGTCGGACCCCGACGCCGCCCCGGCGGTGGCTTTCGGGCAGCCGGATTACGGTGCGAGTGGATCGACACCGCTCGGCTCCCCGGGACCGATAGTCGGGTGGGCGGACCGACCGGCACGCGGCCGGTACGCGGGGAAACAGTCCACGCAGCCGTTCTGTCCCGCGAGTCCGATGGCTTCTCCTCTGGAACGGGCGATGGCGCTCATAGTCGACGAGTCGACGCGTGCCGTCGACTCCGTTCCTCGAGGAGATCAACTGATGCGTCACGATCGAATTCCCGCCCGAGTCGTTCTGTTGCGGCTGGTGTGGGGGCTACCGGCGAGTGCGGCGCTGACTCTGTTCGGCGCGGCGGTGGCCACGGCCGATCCGCATGACGGTGGCGGACACGCGGGCGGGGCGGGTGCATCCGATCATCAGGCGCATGGAGGTAAGCCCGCTCATCTCGGCACGGACGCCGTGCCGCCGAGTGGTCCGGCCGCCAAACCGGCGTCGCCGAAGCCCGGTTCGAGCGAGGGCGGGTTCGGCTCACCACCCGCAGCGAACGGCTCGGGAGTCGCCGTGCCCGCCACTGCGGCCATCGAGATCCCTGCGGCCATAGCAGCGTCGAAATCATCTGCGCCACAGCATGTCACGCCATCGCGCGGAGAGGATCGAGCGAATTCGCGAACCATCGTGGAGCAGTCCACGGCTGTGGGTTCGGCCCGAACACCGGCCGACAGCGTCGAATTCGGCACACCCGCCGCGACATCAACCGAAACCGTCGCCGCTTCGGCGTCCTCCGCGCAGCCCGATCCAGTCCCGGCGACCGTGGCCGCGCCGAACCCCTCGACCCCGCCTGTCGCGTCGATCGTTCCGGCCCAACAGCTTCCGACTCCGTCACCGATCCTCCGCACCGGACTCGCGGTGATGACCCAGCTGATGACAGCGGGCGTCTCGATGCCGTCACCCACCCTCGCTGCCCCCGCGGCTCAGGTGAGCACGAGCGACACCACCTCCCCCATCAACATTCGCGGCTATGTGTTCCCCGCCGACGCCCAGCCGGGCGAGGGCTGGGTCGATCCCGATTCGCCGCCGCTCCAGGACGGTTACGGTCCCGGGTTCACTCCGACGGCGACCGGACTGCGGTACACGAACACCACCGACCACACCGAGGTGGTGTCCTATCAGGACCCAGCCTCCGGCGAAACGACGAGCGTCGCAGTGCAACCCGGGGAATCGGTGGATGTGCCACCGCTCGGTCCCGCAACGCCGAGCATCTATGTTTTCCGCACCCGCGATCCCAACGGCCCGGAGGCCGACGATCCCCCGACGGTCGACGAGGAGCTCGTAGGCACCGGGCCGAATCACGATGTCCCGATGCACCGGGAGAATTTCCAGCTCGTCGACCAGCCCGCGGGCAGCGGATCCGGTTCGGGGACAGGCGCATCCGGCACCCCGAATCCGATCATCGGCCCGGTCGGCGCGCCGTTCACCCCGGCACCACCGCCGGACCTGTCCGGTGCGGCCGATCAGGCCGGGCAGTTCGTCGCTATCGCCGACCTCGCCGCCACGCTGTCCGGACATACGAGCACCGCCGCCGTTCTGGGGACGATCGGCAATTTCCTCGACGACGCCCAGCTCGGCATCGCCGTCTCCCGCGGTGATACCGGTGGCGAAATCCGGTACGGCTCAGCGGTTGTCGGCGACGCCCTCAAAGCCGACGGCGGGCAGATCGGCTACCTTCTCGGCGTCGCGGTCACCACCACCGGCTACGCCATCAGCCAGCTCACCGGCACCGACTTCTCCCCCGGCAGCGTCAGCGCGGTGGGCGACTACGCGTTCCACAACCCCGCCCAGGTCGCGCAGTCCATCACCGACGCCGTCACCAAGGTGCGAGACGACCTGTGGAGCGTCTTCCTCCCCTGACCCGTGCGACCAAGCGCCTTCACGTCATACCCGTAAGCGTCGGCGTCGGGGCCGTGGAGTCGCGGGTCGCGGCCCGCGGCGGCATAGGAGGCGAGGACCGCAGATCGCGTGGTCCAGCAGGTTCACGGTGGTCTCGTGACCGGCGGTGATGATCAGCATGAGGGTGTCGATCAGCTCCTTCTCGGTCAGGCGTGCGCCTTCCTCGTCGTAGGTGGCGGTCAGCGCGGTGGTGACGTCGTCGCCGGGTACGGCTCGGCGGTAGGTGACGAGTTCGCCTACGAGACGTGACATTTCGAGGTAGTCGGCCGGTGCGTCCCGGCCGGTGTCGGAGGTGTCGAAGAATCTGTCGACGCAGGCATGCAGGTCGGATGCCAAATGCTCAGGAACGCCGATCAATTCGCTGATCACCCGGATCGGGACCGGACAGGCGAACCGCGCCCGTAGATCCACCACAGAGCCGGCCGCAAAGGTGGACAACCCATCCAGGACGTCGTGGGTGATCGCTTCGATGACCATGCGGGCACGCCGCCGGGCAACGGGACCCGGGCGATCGGACCGTTCCGGCGGATTCGGGCCGCTTCGGCCTGAATGTCGGCGCCGGTGATGTCCAGCGCGATCGGTTCGTGGTGCGTCAACGCGGGCCCACAGAGGCAAAAGACTTGGCGGGCAACGCACCTCGGGGTCCGATCGCGTCGGCGATGCCTAGGCAGGTGTGGCCGTGGAAGAGTCCGAGTTCGTAGGCCACGCTGCCCTCTCCCCGAGCGCGGACGAGCACGCCGATCTCGTAGTCGCCGGGATAGGTGACCTCGCCGAGGTAGTCGATGCGATACCACGAGGCCGACAGGTCCGGCACGAGCCCGTCCGCACCGAGGGCCGCCGCCGTGAACTCCGCGACGGCCTCGTCGTACCAGGTGAGCAGGGCGAGATAGTTGACGTGCTGGTTGGAGTCGACGTCGGAGATGCGGGCGCGCAGGCGCACGAAGAACGGGTAGTAGCCCCGTTGCGCGCGTTCGGCTCCCGCGCGGGGCGCGGCAGCCTCGCCGATCTCCGGCAGCGCCAGATCGGCGAGATCGGCGATCAGCTCGTCCGGTAGCGCCAGCGGTCCGTCGGGCCCGAGATGCAGCACCGTCGCCCCGCCGCCGCCCACCCGCTCATCACCGGCGAACACGGCCTGCTCATAGGTGAACGACGATCGCCCGATGCGCCGAATACCGGTGTGCACCTGGATATCGGCGTCGGTACGGTGAACGCGGGCCGATCGTTCGACCCATTGGCTGACGAAAATGATCCGGTGGGAACCGAACTCACCGTGCGCGCCGAGCTGCTCGAAGCGGGGCATGCGCACATGGATTCGGGCATCCTCCAGCCAGCGAGCGATCCCGATCGTGCTGACTGCGTCAGCGCGGCCGAGATCGCCCTGCCGCACTCGGATATCGCAGTGGCGCGGAAATACCGATGTGCTGAGCGAATTCATAAAACGCAGCGTAGGAAACCGCTGCGATGCGGGATTGGACAAGCGCGCCAAACGAATGGAACATTCGATACCGCAGCCCAGAATGTGACCGTCTCCCCTGAACACTCGCGTCGCTAGACTCGATTCCGGCCGCTGAGCACACGGGCGGATCCGGAAAACGAACGCGGAGTAGATCGGTCGACGATGAACAGCACGGCAGCGGAGGTCCTCGACGCCCGCGGTGGGTTCTCGCTGGATTCCACCGACCCCGGAGCGGGATCGCGCGGTTTCGACGTGTTCCGGCACGGGTGGCAGACGCAGGTCGGCGATGGGTTCCCGCTACCGACCTTCAGCGCCGTCACGATCGGTGATTTCCGGGTCAGAAGCCGCGTGGCGAAGGTGATCGACGCGGCGATCACCGACCTCGACAGTGCGAGCGACATTCGCACGGGTGGCACTCCGCTCGGCTATGACGATCAGGTGCGCATCTATGTGGTGCGGCGTGGCACCTGGATGCTGAGCGGCTCGCCCCATCGCGCCGAATACACCGTCACCGCAGGGCAGTTCCTGCTGCGGCACGGACCGCCATTGCATTTCGGAGCGGCGCCGGACACCACGGTGCAAATTCTCACGCTGCCCTCCGCGATGCTCGAGCCGCGGCTGCGAAACCGCAGCATCACCGAATCGGCGACCTCGGCCGAAATGCGTCTGCTCGCGGCGCATACGAACATGATTCACACCACCGTGGCCGACCTCGGCCCGGTCGGCGTGTACGCGGCGCACGGCGCACTCATCGAGCTGGCAAAGGCGGTGGTGGCCGGTCGGTTCGACGATGGCGAGCCCGGACTCGGGCCCGCGCTCGTCCAGGCGGCGAAGGTACTGGCGGACCGCCACCTCGCCGACCCCGACCTGGGCCCGGCGATGCTGTCCCGTGAGCTTCATGTCTCCGCGCGAACTCTGCAACGAGCGTTCACCGCGGCGGGTGAGTCGGTGACGACCTATATCCGCAACCGCCGCTTGGAACACGCTCGGCAGGACCTGATCACCTCGCGCCGACGGCCGACGGTCTCCGAAATCGCCGCGCACTGGCAGTTCTCCGACAGCAGTCACTTCATTCGCGCCTTCAAGAAACGCTACGGCCAGACGCCCGTGGAGTTCGCCCGCTCGAACGATCCCGGTCGGGTTCGTGGCGCGGACAGTGTGCCGAGGCTCCCTCGCGGACACAGCCAGCCGAAAACCTCATCGACATCACAAGACGAAGAAGATCCCGCCACGGCGTGAGCCCGCCGAGTTGAAGGAAGCAGCAGTTCACAGACGAATCAGGCCACCGACGCAGTTGAGCGGTCACGCCTCCTGCGAAGTTCGATGCCTGCCATCACACGGAAGCGCCGGGCATGTCTGGACCGATCGGATGAAGCGCCATGCCGGTCAGAGGCGAGACGTGGACGTGGCCGAACCGTCCACCGAACTTTCCTTCCCCATTGCTGTACCGCGCACATTGCGCCGACTCAGTGTCGACCCAGCAGTCTTCGACCCTTCGCAGCGAATGTTCCTGCGCCGCAAGTTAAACGAAATTCTCAGCCACCGCGGCAGCCCACCGGCGAAGCGGCTCGATCATGAAGTCGGCGAGCGCCGGATCCTCCGGCCCTCGACGCACCATCTCCCTCGGCCATCGAGCTGAAACAGGCGCCGCCCATATCGAATAATCTTGCCCAGGGCTTCCCTCACGCCAGCCACGCTCTCCGCTTGGATAACATACCTGCCGAAGGTGCAGACCGCGGCCGGTCCAGCCCACCTTGCGTGTTCGGCATGCGAGTTGACTCACATTGTCGAGCAACGCAATCCGATCCCCCTGGTTAACTGGATCCAATCCCTTTGCAGCCGAGCGATACGCGCGTGCACCGCGGCGACACCGCTCCGCGTTGGCGCGGTATGCCACAATTCTTCTGGAATTGCGCTACCGCCGGAATGTCGCCGGGACCGTCAGACGGTCTTGATCGTGCCGCCGTCGAGAACGTAGTCGGCGCCGGTGATGTTCGCCGCCCGGTCGGAGGCGAGGAATACGGCCAACGCGGAGACCTCGGTGGCCTCACTGAATCGGCCGGTCAGCGTGCCCATGTTCTGCGGCACCACCTCATCGACGACCTTCTCCGGCGTGGTACCCGCGGCACCGGCCACGATGTGCGCGAACCCGCCCGGATCGGTCCAGAACGGGGTCCGCACCGGGCCCGGAGAGATCGCGTTGACCCGGATCTTGTGCGGTGCGAGTTCGATGGCGAGCGACTTGTTCAGGTTCGACAGCGCGGCCTTGGCGGCGCTGTAGTGCGCGATGGCCGGATCGGGCAGCTTCGCGTTGATGGAACTGATGTTGACGATCGCGCCGCCGCCGCGTGAGATCAGTGATGGAATGGCGGCTCTGGAGGCGCGCACAGCGCTGAAGAACGTGATGTCGAAGATCCGCTGCCACGCGTCGTCGTCGATCTGCGCGAACGTGGGCCCCGGTTCACTGGCGCCGACATTGTTGATCAGAACGTCAATTCCGCCGTAGGTCTCGATCGCGGATGACACGAGCTCTCCCGGCCCTTCGGCCGTCGCCAGGTCCACTGGCACGACGGTGACGCCCTGGTTGTCGCGCAGCTGCGCGAGGGCGTCGGACACGGTCCGCGACCCAACCACGACCCGGGCCCCCTCGGCCGCGAGGTCCTTCGCGATGGCCAGGCCGATTCCCTTACTCCCCCCTGTTATCAGGGCTACCTTGTCCTTCAAGTTGAGGTCCATGGGGTCATTCTGCAGCGGTACGCCGCCCGACTCTGGCGCAAATTGGACGGCACGTTTGCGCGTCGCATAGGTGGTCGAGCCGTCTCGAATGTTGATTGCGTAACCTCCCAGAGTGAGGAAAGAGTTTCGGGTGGCCGCCTACGCGGTGTGCGTGCGAGACACAGTCGGCGCCACCGAAATCCTGCTGGCCCGGTGGGTAGCGCCGACGGTACCAAGCAATGGACGCTGCCCGGTGGCGGAATGCACCACGGCGAGGACCCGATCGCCACAACTGTCCGTGAGGTAGCCGAGGAGACCGGGTACCTGGTCGACCTCACCCGCCTGCTCGGTATCGACTCGATCAACCGCGTATTCCCACGCACCGAAGGTGAATTCGCCGACTTCCACGGACTCCGAATCGTGTACGAGGGCCGGATCACCGCTGGCGAACTTCGCAACGAGACCAATGGCTCGACCGACCTCGCCGCCTGGCATCCGCTCAACGACATCGCCCGCCTCGACCGAGTCGAACTGGTCGACATCGGAATCGCGCTGTGGCGGAGCAGACCCGCCCTCGGCCGCACAGACGGTTGACCACCTTCGGCCGGACTCACATCCTCAGCGGATTCCCTCGATCCCTTCGCGGTGTAGGTGCTCGGTCGAAATGTCGCTAGCGGATGCGAAGCCGAAATGATCCAGCCGCCTGCCGATTTCGGTAGTCGAGAGCCCTCTCCGAGGTCTATTCCAACATCGACCACGGGCGAGAGGGCCGGGGGCGTAGTCATCGAGACTGTCGTTCTCGGCCGCCGACGCCGTGATCGAGGGGTGACGGATCGCCGTCGCCATGTGCTGGAACTCCTCGCCTGAGGGTGGATGTTGCTAGCGTAGCTGTTCGTTCAGGCGGTCCTGAGTCGCACGGAATTTGAAGAGATCACGTTACGGCTAGGAGGCCGCAGACTCCCAACACATCACACAACGCCCGTTCATGTTGCCGGATCTCACGTGAATGATCTCGTGGCGCCAGACTTTGATCCGCTCATGGTAATCCGAAGGCCAGCAGGACATTGCCGGGCAGGCCCTGCGTGATCGGGTGCAGATACCCCGAATTGGTGTACAGCATCCCGTTCGCGATTACCGCGCCGTTGCCGTTCAGTGAACCACCCGTGCCGGGGATCAGGTTGGCGCCGAGGTAGGGCCGTAGAGTGTTGAAATCCCAGACGATGGCACCGGTATCGGCCGAGAAGGCCCGGATGTGGCCGTCCACGCTGCCCTCCCAGACCAGGCCTGGCGTCGCCGATACCGCGTTCGGCATCGCCCGGCACTGTTGATCGACCAGCTGGACGCCGCCGGCGGGCGGGCACGTCGTCGCCGGATTCGGCGTACTCCAGATCTGATGACCGTCCCTCGGGTCCAGGGCGAAGAGCTTGCCCGGATTGGCTTGATAGGTAGCGACATACAGGCGATTGGCGTCATACGCCGCACCCCACTGGATGCCCGCCAGGGACTCGGCCCCTTGTGCGCCCGGTATCGGCGACTGCGGCACCGACAGCTGGGACTGCCAGACGAGTTGGCCGGTCTGTCCGTCGAGTAGGTGGTAGATGCCGGTCTTCTGACCCGCTCCGACCAACAGTCGGCCATCGATGGTGAAGACGTTGGGCTGGGTACCGAAGTCGAAGTCACGTCCGGGAACCGGGCAGTTTCCGCCGGCCGGCGGTGTCAGACAGCGCACGTTCCAGGTGTCGTTGGGCGTGAGCTGGTTGACCCACTTCTGCGCACCGGTGTCCATGTTCAGCGCGACGATCGCCTCGGCTCCCACATCCGTACCGGTGTACGGGTTGCCCGTGGTGTAGAACAGCGTGCGCGAATTGCGGTCGATCGTCGGCGAGGACCAGACCGCCCCGCCGCTGGGTGCGTAGGCCGGCGTGCCGCCGGTCGGCTGCGGTGCCGCGATGGTGAAGTGCTGCCACTTCAGCGCGCCGGTCACCGCGTCCACCGCCGCGACACTGCCGCGGAAGGTGCAACAAGCGTAGAGCGGATTGGCGCCCTGGCCCTCCTCTTGACTGGAGGTGCCGATGTATACGGTGCCGTCTACTACCAGCGGCGAGCTGGTGATGATCGACCATGGATGCGTATCCAGCTGGCGGACCCATTTCTGCGCCCCGGTCTGCGCGTCCACCGCCCACAGGTTCGCCGAGTTGTCGCCGAAGAACACCGTGCCGCCCGCGACCGCCGGTCCGTCCCGCAGCCCGTAGGTCGGAACATGCCCGAGCGTGGTGTGCGCGTCGAACGCCCATTTCTGGGCACCGGACTTGGCGTCCAGCGCATACATCTTCCCGTCGCGACCACCCACGTAAACAGTGCCGCCGACCACGGCCGGCTGGCTGGACGCGGCCACGGCCGCCGGAAAGGCGAACGCCCACTTCAACTGCAAATTGCCCACATTGGCGGGCTTGATGACGTTCTCGTTCGGGTTGTACCGCGAACCGGCGGCATCGTACTGCCACATCGACCAGTCACCGGACGGCGCGGCCTGGACGGTGCCGGGCAGGAGCAGGGCCAGGAAAATCACGCCGAGCCCGACAGGGATTCGGATCAGACTGCGGATTTTCGTGTTCATCACACGCTCGCTCTCTCGGCATCGAAGATCTGTCCCTCTGCGAATCAAATCGGACCGAATGTGATCTGCATTACATTCGCAATTCTGACCGGCCCGAGTCGTATTCCTATGAGCAGGGCGTCACCGAAACGATCGGGGTCGCACCGAGGTTGATGGTGACCGATGTGGCGCAGGCCAGACTCCAGGACCCGAGCAACGCCGTGGAAGTGGTCAATGCGAGGTTGGGGCCGGTGATGGTGACCGCGACATCCGGTGTGGTGACCACACGAAGGGTCGACCCGGTGCCCGTCACCGTCGCCGCCCCCACGCCGAGCACATCGACCGTCGTGGTGCATGTGGCATTGCCGATCGAGGCGGTGAAGGGAGCCAACATCTCGCTCAGCACGGAACCTGTGCATGTGCCTTGAATCGTGTTGCCCTTCTCGGTGAACCTGCCACTGAAGCCCTGGGTGTTCACCGCGTTGACAGCACCGACGGCACTGTCGACAGTGACCGGGCTGTCACCGTCGAAGGTGGCGCCCGCCGAGCCGATCCCACTGATCTGGCCGCTGCACGAATGCGGGAACAGCGTGTAAACGCTGCCACTTTGCGAAATTACCCGGGTCGAATCGCATCTCAGGGTGGTTGTCACGCCGGCGCCTCGCGCCGTGCAGGTTATGCCGCTGTCCCCCGAAGCGTCGACGTCGGTCACGCACTGAGCAGTCGACGCGTCAGCGGTAGCGGGGGCACCGGCCACGGACACGACGACCGCGACGGCAACCGAGGTCAGCAGTGTCTCCGCGAATTCGGCGATGCGCTTGATGCTCATGGCCACTCTCCTCATTATGTGATGCAGATCACTTACCATGTCGTCAACGGAACAACTGCCGTTACGTTGGGGCACCAGCTGCCTTGCCATGCGGAAACAACCAACAAGCCCAGGAATGCGAGCCATTGTTACCGAGAAAGTGACACATCAACCTGCGAGCAAGCTCTCGTAATGCGGTCGGCGTATCACAGTGCGCATGCTGCTCGACCACAGCAGCGGGTTGCCCACCGACATCGACGATCCCGCCGCGCTGGCGGCCTTCACCCTGGCCGACGTGCCCCCACACCGGGCCGCACAGTGTCACCACCTGTTCCAAGCCCAACCCGTACCGTCTTCACCTCCACCATATTCGGGCTGGCCGAACCGAAATCCCACGCCGCCGACCAAGCCTTGATCGACGCCGCCGTCTGCGCCACGCTCGGCAAACCCGCCACCTCGACAGCCAACCCGCCACCGACCCACTGATCACCGAAATACTCGGCGGGCTTCGAATCCCTTGCACTGCAACACATTCCATCCCGTGCAACGCGCTTCAGCGGTATGCCCGCCTACGGGGCATCCGTCATGGTCGAGACGCCCGCGGCAGCGGCAGTGGTGGCCAGAGCGCTCGCGAGTTCTCCCGCACGATCCTGCGGCGCGGTGCGGGTCCGCCAGGCGATGTAGCCGTCGGGCCGGATCAGCGTCGCGCCGGAGGCCTCGACGCCGTAGGCGCCTTCGAACACACCGGGCTCGTCGAGCTCGACATCGGTACCGATCTGATCGAAATCGATGGCGATGCCGAGCTTCTCACTCACCTGTGCGGCCGCGGCACGCCAGCGGTCGTCCACCGACAGCAGGACCCAGTCGTGCCGGATCAGATCCAGCGTCGAGCGCGTGTGCCCGTCGACGGTGACCCACAGGTGCGGCGCGCGCGTGCCGGGCTGCCCGGCCCACCGGTCAGGCCGCTGAGCCTGTGGCAGGGAATCGTCCACGCCCAGAACGGCGGTGGAGCGGTACAGCTGGCCCAGTTCGATGGCGGCGTCGTCGAGCACCACAGTGTCCGATTTCGAGCCCTTCAGGTATGCCTTGTAATCGGCACGGGCGAACAGCTGGTCGTGGCGCAGGTCCGCGATCGGGCGACGTTCGGCGTCATAGGTTTCCAGCAGTCGCGAGTCCGAACACCCGGACAGGACCGCCGCCAGTTTCCAGGCCAGGTTGTGCACATCGTCGATGCCGGTGTTGGCGCCGAATCCGCCGCGGTTGGGCGGCAATTGGTGTGCCGCGTCACCGGCCAGGAATATCCGGCCGACCGAGAACCGGTCGGCGATCAGGCCCGCCAGTTTCCAGCGGCCGGTGGTGAGCAGTTCGATCGGGATGTCGGTGCGGCCGATCGCGCGTCGGACGACCTCGATCTGCTGCCCGGGGTCGCGTTCGATGTCGTCGGACAGCATCAGCACCCAGCGGCCATCGGAGTAGGTGGTCAAAAACGCCCGGAAATCGGGCTGTTCGATCTCGAACTGGACCACTCCGTGCCGCAGGTATTCCTCGAGCGGCGCCCGGAACAGGATGCTGCGCTGCACCGACAGCGGTCCGACGCCGTGGCGCTCGATGCCCAGGCCGGTGCGGATACCGCTGTCGGCGCCGTCGGCGGCCACCACGTACTGGGCGTGCATGCGGTATTCGTGGCCGTCGTCGCGGCGGCGCAGCGTGGCGGTCACGCCGCCGTCGTCTTGGGTGAGGCCGAGAAGTTCGGTGCCCAAACGTAAGTCGGCGCCCAGTTCCCGCGCCCGCTCGCGCAGCAGCGGTTCGAGTCGATCCTGCGTGATGGCGATCGCTTGGACCGGCGATTGCTCGGCGCCGTAGGCGCCGCCGCCGGGAGTCCACGGATACTCCTCGGTCCAGTTCCCGGCCAGACTCTCCACACGCGCCCGCCGCGGCGGCTCCATGCTCTGCGGCGACATGGGTACCTCGACGCCGACCTGGCGGAAGTGCTCGACCGTGCGAGTCGTGAATCCGATCGCCCGCGGGTGCGATGAACTGCCGTGATGCTTATCGATGACGACGACGGGGACGCCCCGCCAGGACAGGAAGACGGCCGCGGACAGGCCGACAAGACTCCCGCCGACAATGAGAACCGGTGTGCCGTCGCTGTTTTCGGTAATAAAACCCATCTGGATCATCCCTCTTCGAGACCTCGGTAGTTGGTGACCGCTCCAGCGAAACATGACCGACTTAAAAATGCAAGTGACTTACATATTTAACCTACTTACGATCTCTGATAAGGTGCAGACATGCACGCTGAACCACTCGGACGCCGCGAACGCAAGAACGCCCAGACCCGCCGGGCTCTCGCCGAAGCGGCCGAGCGGCTGTTTCTGGAGAAGGGCTATGACCAGGTCAGCGTCAAGGAACTCGCCGACGCGGTCGACATCTCGGTACCGACGATGTTCCGCCACGTCCCCGAGGGCAAGGAGGCGATGATGTTCGACGACGGCGTCGAACGACGCGAAAGCCTGCTCGCCGCGGTTCGCGAGCGCCCGGCGGGCCAGTCGTTGATGGCGGCGCTGCGGGAGTTCATGGCCAGCCGCGGCCCCTTCCTCACCGATCCGAGCCCGCAGATCCGCCGGCGCACCGAGCTGATCATGGCCACGCCCGCACTGCGCGAATACTCCCGCCGCTTGTGGATCCGCTGCGAGGCCCCTTTGGCCGCGGCCATCGCCACCGAGCTCGACCTCGCACCGGACGACATCACCGCCCGCGCCATCGCGCGCTACGTCCTCGAGATCCCCCAGTTCGTCGGCGACGAACCCGACCCCCGCGCCGCCCTCGACGCAATCTTCACCCTGCTCGAACACGGTGTGCGCGGGTCACGTTGAGATCCCCGTCGGCAGATATCGTCGAGACGAGCGGCAGCCACTCGACCTCACCCGGCCACGACAACAACCGCCAGCGCAACGTCCACGCCCCCGCGAGCGCGGCCGCGATGCCGGCTTGCGTAACCCCGACCGTCCCGGACTGCCCGCTCGACGACAACAGCGTCAACACGGTGATCACGGGTGCGGTCAGTAGGTCGGCCAGTTGCCGGGTGTCATGAGCTCGAGCAGGTGCGCGTCGGGATCTCGGAAGTAGATGCTTCGGCCGCCGCGGACCCATTGTGTTCGGCCTTCGATCGGGATGCCGTGTGCGCTCAGGTGCGCCTCCCATACGGTGAGTTGATCCTCGGACACGGCGAAACAGATATGCTGCGGGCCGCTGCCGTCATGGGGCGGGATTTCTCCCGTCGGCAAGCCGCGACCGGAGGGCAGCACCTTTGTTTCCGTCGAGGCACCGCGCGCGAACAAGAGCAGGACGTTGTGTCCGCCTACGTCGTAGGCGCACAACACTTCCGAGTCGAGCACGGCCTCGAGTTGCAGGACGTCACGGTAGAACGTGCGCGCGCGGTCGAGGTCATCGACATACAATGCGGTTTCGATGATGCGGTCGAGCGTCGGCATCGCGGCCTTCTTTTGTGAGATGTTCCGGACGACACATTCTGAAACCTCGAGTCAACTCGAGGTCAAGGCGCGACCTCGGCCGATTTCGTTCCGCCTACGGCAGGACACCCACCGTGCGGCGTGACATCGCGCTGCGCGGCGAAACACTGATCAAACGCCGATGACCGCCCAGCATGTCCCGGTACAGAGCGGCGGTTCGATGTGGGCACCGGCAAGCGACGGCGGCGTGCAGCGCCTCGCGCGGGTGATCGATGATGTCCGGCAGCGCTATTCGGCGAATGGAGCGGTGCGCACCCGGCGACGGAAGGCGGTATACGCTATCAGCCACTTGATACGGCCTTCGGGCATGGCTTCGACCTCCCTGTCGAGGGCGGCCATATCGTGTTGTTTGAAGTTGTGTCGAGGATGACGGCGCAGCAGGTCCTCGACCCAGGCGGGATCCAGCTCCCACAACCGGGCGCCCACGACATCGACCGCCGCGCCCGCGGAGACGAACCCCAGATCGCCCAGATCGTCAGCGACACCAGGGGTGATGTGCGCGGCGATAGCCGCACCGATCTTCTGAGCTCGTTCGAAAGTGGCGCCGTTGGCGGTCGCTAGTTCGACCGCGCGTTCAGCACCAGTGACCGCGAAACATCTACCGGGAGTCGGGTTTTCGAGATTGATGTCGTGCAGCAGCGAAGAAACATAGGCGAGTTCGTCGTCGAAGGCGACGCCATGAAGCTCGCAGAGGGCACGGCCGAAGAAGTAGGTGCGGTAGCTGTGCGCCAACATATGCGGCGTAAGGCCCTCGCGCGCTTCGTTTTCCGCCGCCCGGGCCAGCCTGGAATCCGGCAGATGCAGGTCGGCGAAATCGACCCGGCCGTTACCACGCCGCCCCAGTACGAGCCTCACCTGCCCCGCGACCATGGCGGGAAAATGCAAAACGGTATAGCCCATCAACTGTCTGCGCTGCCTACCGGTCAGTGCGCCACCAGTCGCCACAGCCCATTCCCAATCCAAACCCGCCGGCGCGCCCATATTGTCACCTCCACTCGCCCCTCGTCGCCACACCGAATCACCAGCACAATTCAATGCGTCAGCCGAAACCTCGCCCCTCATTATCGCGTGCCGATTCACCGGCCCGCCCGATTACCAACGTGATCGATGTAAGTAGATCAATCGCCTGCACGATCCGCGGCGAGGGCACTCCCGTCGCTGTTCGTGACCACGCGAGGAAGGTCTCGTTCGGCCCAGTCGGCCATTGTGGCCAGAACGACGTCGAGGCGTTGACCGGCGGGAGTCAATTCGTATTCCACGCGCGGCGGGATTTCGGCGTAGGCGGTGCGCGTCACCAGTCCGGTCTCCTGGAAACGTTGCAAACGCGACGACAGCGTTTTCGGGCTGATGCCCGCAAGCGCGGAGCGCAGCTGGGTGAAGCGTTTCGGACCGGTCAGCAGTTCCCGCACGATCAGCGTGGCCCACGGACCGTCCAGCACGGTCAGGAACCGCGCGATCGGACACTCCGGCAATACGTGGTCGAGGTCACTCACGATCGCTCCATTAGTTCATTTGAAGTAACTGATTCCCTGAGGGAACTATATCGGTCATGGCCCTGTTCACTCAACCGAAGGAGAACGGCATGACTCCCCTCGTTGTCGACATCAACCCCCGCGCCAACACCTCACGCGAAATGGTTCGCGCCGCCGCGACCACTGCGCTGCGGGTCGCCAACCGCAACTATGAGCTGTATGACACCGGCGATGTCGCCGGTGTCGACGAGGTCTTCGCCGTGGATCTCGTCGATCACAATCCCGTACCCGGCACCACCAGCGCGATCGACGGAATGCGATATCTGATCGCGCAGGTCCGGGACGGATTCACCGACACCGAGCACCGAATCCTGTTTCAGACCGAACTGGGCGACGGCTGGGTGGTCAACCACTGGCAGATGACCGGCCGCCACACCGGCGACGCCTTCGGGACACCCGCGACCGGAAAGCCCGTGGCGTTCAACGGAACCGACATCGTTCGCGTCCTCGACGGCAAGATCACCGAGATTTATCACGTCGAAGAACTCCTCCAGATGACCCGCCAGCTGACCGTGTGACCAGCGACTGCCCGCCCGGAGGCGGTCCGCAAAACCGCGTCCGGCCGGGCACGGTCCGCCATAGATCGGAGGAACAGCAGTGAGCGTTCGGACTCCCATGATCATCGAATTCTTCGCCGATACCGCCTGCCCGTGGGCGATGATCGCCCATCGCCGCCTGGCCACGGCTCTTGCGGAGTTTCCGCACCGCGACAACGTGCACGTGGTGTGGCGCAGCATAGAACTCGACCCCTCCGCCGGAGACACTCCCCTGCCCGTCGCCGACTTCCTCGCCGCACACCGAGGTATCACCGACACCGAAGCTCGACGCCTCCTCGACGAGGTCACCCGGGTGGCCGCCGAGGAAGGCCTGCGCTACGACCTGGCCCGCGCCCGACACACTCGCACCTTCACCAGCCACCGGCTGATTCATTTCGCCGCCGAACACGGCCGCGCGGAAGCGATGTCGCAACGGCTGTTGTCGGGATACCTCGAACGCGGTGAATCCCTCGCCGACGAAGCCACCCTGCTCGCCATCGCTACCGGAATCGGACTCGACACCGAACACACCCGCCGCGTACTGGCCGACGACCACTACGGCGAGCAGGTATACGCCGATGAAGCCGACGCGTACCGCCGCGGCATCACCCACGGCCCATTCCTGGTGTTCGACCACGCGCACGGACTCAGCGCGCACGGAGATCACGGCGGATCCGATCCCACCCTGATCGCCACGGCGCTGCACACCGCCTGGCAGGCACACACGACCCGAACCCCGTAACGCCGGGAATGGATAAGCCATTGTGCGGCTCCAAAACTAGGATCGATGCAGCTTCGCGACTCGTTCCTGTGGAAGGAGAGCATGAGAATCCTTGCCAGCGGCACGATCCTGACCGTGCGGGACCCGCGGGTCTCGGCGGAATTCATGATGCGCCATCTCGGTTTCGAGGAGAAGTTGTGTGGTGATTCCTTCTATGTGGTGTCTCCGCAGGACAGTGCGATGAATCTGGTCTTCGTCGACCCCGGCGAACCGCATTTCACGCCCAGGTACGCGAGTGGTGACGAGGTTGTCATCTTTCTCGCCGTGTCCGATATCGGTGTCGAATACGATCGACTTCGTGACGAGGCAGTCGAGATAGAGACACCGATCCGCACCATCTACTGGGCGGACGTGATCGAGCGGGAGTTCCGGGTAAAGGATCCGAACGGGGTCATCGTGAAACTTTCGGAGTGGCTCTAGTATTTTGCGGCAGTTGGCAATGATCGCGTAAGCGGCGCTCGATACAGCACGGGCTTGGTCACACGCTTCGTGCCGTACGCCTTCGGGGCGTCGTCGAAATCCGAGACCTCCGGCGCGACCTTTTCCGCGGCGAAGTCGTTGTCATGAACCCAGGCGAGCACTTCCGGCAGGATGGCGCCGGGGTGACTCAGGCCGACATGGAGGGTGATGTCGGTCAGTGTCATATGCATCAGGGGCACAGCGGTGTATGCGGCCATGTGGTAGCTAGGCACCTCACAAATGCCGCCGGGCGCGGTGGAGCGGATCGAGAAAGGAACGCCGGCGGGAACATTGGAGGCGTCGACGACGACCTCGTAGGACTCGCTCGGCCGGGGAAATCGAAGAAGACCGGGGCGTTCCTTCGGATGCGCGCCGAGCGCTTCGGCGACCGCCAGTCGCTCCGGGCTGGAATCGAGATAGTCGACCTGTGCGCCGCAGGCGGCCGCGATCCCAGCAGCGTATAGACCGACGGAACGCGCCAGACCGCCGACCACCAACACCCGCGCGTTCGGTCGATGGCGCAGATGCGGTACGACGCAGCGGAATCCATCGGTGAGGTTGTCGGAAGCCGCCGCTACACGCAGCGGTTCGAGGCCGTGTGGAAGGCGCGCCAGCATGTGGTTGGCGTATGGCACACGGAAGAAGTCGCTGACCATTCCACCGTAGGGCCCGGTAGGAGAACCGTGGCCGTACCACGCCAACGGGCGTTCCTGTCCCGAATCCCGCCGAGCGGTAACGCATTTCGCGGTGAGGCCGCGGCGGCAGTAATCACAGTCCCCACACGACACCGTGAACGGCACGACCACCTTGTCACCCACGCCTACCGCCGCCACCGCCGGCCCGACCTCGACCACTTCGGCGACGCATTCGTGCCCGACCGCACACGGTCCCGCGAAAGCCGGAGCGCCGAACGCATCCCGGAAAACGGGATCCAGAAGCCTCGCCCTCGAGCAGAAACGCAGAACTCGCAGAAGGGAACTGGCTGCCGTCCATTCGGAGTCGCAGCGGCTCGCCACGAACGGCCGGACGATCGCGTCATCGTCGCGCAGCAGCTTCGGCTCCGGGCGATCCAGCCAGCGCAGCGTGCCGGGGGCCAGCAGGTTGAGCTCACGCATCAGTTTTCCCCTCTGGACTCGACTCCTTCGGCGAATCCGGTCAGGCAGCGACAAGCAATGATACCGTTGATACAGATTATGACTTTCTGTATCGAACATACGATCAGGCGGACGCCACGGCAAGAAGGAGAGCGACCGAGTGACCGAGAGCGCATGGCTGCGCAGCCTCACCGATCCCGATCCGGCGGTGCTACGGCTGCTCGACGACCCCGACGAGGTGACCGTGCGCATCCTGGCCGCCGCGGTCGAGCAGATGGCGGTGGTGGGCTGGCGGCGTTCGACAGTCGAGGACGTCGCCAAGAGGGCCAAGGTCGGGCGCGCGACCGTGTACCGGAAGTTCCCGAACAAGAACGCACTCACCGAAGCCGTCCTGCACGACGAGTTCCGCAAGTATCTGGCCGGCAGTACCGCGGCGGTCGCCGGGCTCACCGACGTCACCGAGCGACTGGCCGAAAGCACCGCCTACACCGTGGAATACCTGCGCGGCCACCGGCTGCTGCGACGGCTGCTCGAGACCGAACCCGATGCGATCCTGCCCGGCCTCACCGTCGACGCGGGCCCGATGATCGCCCTGTTCCGGGAATTCTGCCTCGCCCTGTGGAGGCGCGAACTCTACGGTGACACAACACTTTCCGGACCCACCGACGAGCATCTGGCCACCGTCGCCGAACTCCACATCCGGATCACCCTGTCGCTACTACTGACTCCTGACACCGGCATCGCCCTGGATACCGGCGATCAGGCCCGCGCCTTCGCCCGCGACTACCTCGCCCCCATGCTCACCGTGCCACCCGGACAGTCGCCGCTGTAGGGATTCGACCGCACGGACACTTCGCAGGGCGGGTCCTGTCCACCTCGGCACCACCATCGCGCGGCCATCGCTGGTTGGTGGAGACCTTCGAATGCCATTCGGCACTGGCCCCGTTGAAGTTCATGATCGGATGCGGGGGGCCGATGATGTTGGTGATCACGGTGTTGACCCTGTTGTCACCGAGCGGGCAGACCGGATCGATCGGGGTGACGGAAGCCGGCATCGCGGTGGCGCTCGCGGGAGCGTGGACACTGCGCTGGTGGTTGTTGCCCTGGCCGCGCGAGGTCGAGTCGTTGTTGTGGATCGCGGGGATCGATATCGCCATCACTGCCAACAACGTGATGGTTCAAGATCGTCTGCTCGGGGCGTGGGGCATCGTTCTGTTGGCGACCATGGGGGGATATGTGACGATCTTCCACGGTCCGCGGATACTGGCCGTGCACGTCGCCTGGTCGGCGCTATCGATCGTGGCGGTGGTGTTCCTGAAGGGTGATCTGGTCCTGTGCCTGTCGATCGCGGTGGCCAATATCCTTGTGGCCGCACAGGTATTACCGACAGTGCAGTTCTGTCATTGGCTGCTCCAACTGGACGCACAGTCGGATCCGCTGACCAAACTATTGAATCGGCGCGGCCTCGATTCCAGGCAGTCACGGTTCTTCGGACCGTGCGGTGAGGCGGGGTGTATGTCGTCACGTTGGATCTGGATCGGTTCAAAACCGTCAACGATGCTTTCGGTCACTCCATCGGTGACGAGGTGTTGGTGCGGACCGCGGAATGTCTGCGTGCCGCAGCGCAAGCCGATGCGATCATCGCGCGCACGGGCGGAGAGGAATTCGTGATCGTGGGGTGTCCGCGGGGTGAGACCGTCGACGCGGTGACCGAGCGACTGCGCCGAGCGATAGAGACGATGTCCGATGTGCCGATGAGGATCACCGCCAGTGTCGGGGCCGCGGTGGCCGAATCGGTTGCCAATGACGGAGACCGTGCCCGCGCGACGGAAAAGAGCCTGTTCTGCCGTTCGGATTCAGCGATGTATCAGGCAAAACAATTGGGCGGCAACGCCGTTGTAGTCGCCGAAACCGATGCGATCACAGTCCAGGACCCGCAGTCCAGCCCGCTCACCGACCCTCTTGTCAACCGCACCCGCCTGTAAGTACGCTTCCGTACGTACGTTGGCGTATCTAACCCCGGGGAAGGCGTCATGACCGAGTCCGATGTCGACATTCCCTGCGTGGTGGTGGGGGCCGGTCCGGTGGGGTTGATCGCTGCGCTCGCGGCCCGGATGAAAGGGCTGGATGTACTGGTTGTGGAGGCCGAGCCGTACGGCCGCCCGCGTCCGGGTAGCCGCGCGATCGGCTTGTGGCCGTGGACGCTGGGGCGGCTACAGGAGGTGATGCCCGGGTTGGGCGAGCGGGTGGCCGAGGCGGGCATCATGGTTCCCGGCATGGAGATCCTCTACGGCGGCAAGAAGATCTTCCACACCCCGGTGCCGGCGCTGCCCCGTCTGCTCACCGGGACCTCGCTGCCACAGACGCTGACCGAACAGCTCTGGTACGACGAGTGCGTGCGGCTCGGCGTCGAATTCCGTTGGGGCGCACCGGTGGACGATGTCGACACCGATCCCGACGGGGCCACCGTGACACTGCGCTCGGGAGACCGGATCCGGGCCGCCTACGTGATCGGCGCGGACGGCGCCAGCTCGGCCGTACGCAAGAGCCTGGGCATCTCGATGAGCGGGCACACCGACAACCTGCCGTTCATCATCGTCGACGTGGCCGAGCACCCGAACAGTTCGACCCCGCAGACCTACGCTCGTTTCCATTACCGCACACCGGAATTGGACGGACGCAACGTCATGTGGCTGCCGTTCCGCGGCGGCATGCGGGTGGATCTGCAATGCAGGCGCGGCGATGATGTCGACCATCTGGCAAGTGCCGAGGGCATTCGCGAGTGGATGCCGAAGATCCTCGACCCCTGGTACGCCGACCACGTCCTGTGGGTATCGACGTACCGCTTCCAGCAGGTCGTGGCCGACGACTACACGGACCCACACGGCCGGGTGCTGCTGGCCGGCGAGGCCGCCCACCTGTTCGCTCCGTTCGGCGGCGGCCGCGGCCTCAACTCCGGCGTCATCGACGCCACCGACGCCGCCACGGCCGTCGCCAAGGCGATCACCGCCGAAAACCGCACCGCCGCACGCGCATTCATCGACGAATGCGCTCGGGATCGCCGCGCCGCCGGTCGCTTCAACCGCGACGCCGCCGGTGAGGCGCTGCGCATCATGCGCGGGACGGATCCCGCGAGCATCGTCAAACGCGAACTCGCCCGACGCATCGCCCCGCATTTCCCGCTCGCCGGAGCCTGGCTCGGCGCGGTACCGCTGCTGGGCCGGATGACGCTTCGCCCCGGCGCGTCGACTATCTATTGACAGATATGGACACCGACGCCGCGCCCCGCCGCCGTAAACCGCGCATGCCGATCGAGGTGCGGCGCGAGGAGGTCCTCGACGCGGCGCTACGGATCATCCTCGAACAGGGGTATGCGGCCGCGAGCATGGAGGCCATCGCCCGCGCGGCCGCGCTGGCCAAACCCCGTGTCTACGCGGCCTTCCCGGATCGCGACTCCCTGCTCTCCGCACTGTGGCAGCGCGAGGCCGCCCGCGCCCTGGCCGACCTCGCCGCCGCCATGCCCCCGTTCGATACCGGCGATCCCGAGACAACCCTGGTCGCGGCGTTCGCCAATCTTCTTCGGGCAGCCGGTCAGCGCCCCGAGTCCTGGCGGCTGCTTCTCCTGCCCGCCGACGGGAGCCCCGACGAGGTCCGAACACACGCCGACGCCACCCGCGCCTTCGCCCGACAGCAGCTGCGCGGCCTGTTGGAATGGGGAGCCGACCAGCGCCTCGACACCGTCCCCACGGATCTCGAACTCGCCACCCACGCCCTGCTGGCCGCCGGTGAGCAGCTGAGCAAACTCTTCCTCACCGATCCGGCCCAATTTCCCGCCGACCGCTGCGTGAGCTTCGCCCGCGACGCCGTCCGTGCGATCACGCCACGTCGGCCCTGAGCAACGACTCACCGACCGGTTTGTCACTGCGCACCGCACCCCTCCGCCGTGGCCGGGCGGAGCCTGGGCGCTATCCGTTTGCCGCCGTACTGATTCAGCCGATCACGCTGGTCCAGGGCTGCATCAATTCGGCGTAAACACTCTCGTCGAAGCGGCCCTGGCCGACGAGGTCGGACAGCACTGTCGCGGCGGCCGCCTGGCTGACGGCGGTGAGCGTCCCGATCGAGCCGAGGGATTGCATGGCAGCGGCCAGGTCTCCGGCTCCGGAACCGGGTGCGATCGACTGTCCGGCAACCAGTCCGGCGAGCTGGAGGTTGCGGGAACGGCCGAACTGTTTCGCCGTATCGCCCGCGATCTGCATCGGCTGCGGGTTGCCGGACTGCTGCCCCTGCCCCAGGCCGGACAGCAGGTTGGCAAGCCCACCCAACCCGCTCTGACCGGCGGCGCCGGTGAGCGCACTCATACCCGCCTCCATCTTCTTCGCGGCCGCGGCGTTGAGCCGCTCGCGCTCGTCGGCGGTCAACTGGGCCGCACGCTCGATCAACGCCACGACGGGCGCCCATTGCGGCCCGTAGAGATATTCCAGATGAAACACGGCGGCCGACGACTCGGGCCTGGCGCCAGGGTGCGAATTCACGTCCACATCGACTCCTCACATCGGTTGTCGGATGACCGGGCGCTTATCGAACGGCCGAAATACCTCCGGCGTGGCGATGAGCGCGACGGCGCGGAGCGCACGACTCCACCGGTTGCTGCCGAGCGGGTAATGCCTTGGAGAATGTGATGATCTTGATCGTATCGCGGCCCGCCGGGTCGGCCCAAGTCCCGGGATTCGCCGTGCGGAATCCGCAGCGGATCCGCACCGGAGAAAGCATCTGCGCAGGTCAGTGATGCCTGCGGGTGCGGATTGTGACGGCGGCCATACCTCAGCAAACGTCTGGCAATTGACGCTTGGCGCATGTTCATCGACACGAAGTTCGTCACGATCTGCGCGGCGTTCGCGGTGGCGGGATCCGCGTTCGCGATGGGGTCGGCCTCAGCCGATCCGGTCCCGGAGGGATGTTCGATCGACCACTCGGTGCCCAACCAGGTCGCGCTGATCTGCGAACCGGGCGCGGGAGCCGGGCAGCACGCCTTCATCCGCTGTGTCGACAACGGCGGCCTGCATCACACCCGCATCGGGCCGACGCTCGGCGCCGAGGGCGGGGTGTCGCGGGCGGTCTGTGCGCCCGGTGAAAGCGGTCCGGTCCGGCCCTGAGTTCGCGGGCCTCGAGTGCCCGGTGCTCATGCCGGGCGTTGCTGCAACCTCTCGACCGAAAGGTGTTCCCCATGTCTGGCAAGCACGTGTACTCGCAACCGGCCCCGCAGAGCGGCCGGCACCGTAAGCAGGTCAAGCGCAACCGCCGGGGCCTGTATGCCGCCGCCGCGTTCGCCTCGATGGCCGGCGCCATGGCGACCGGCGCCAAGGCCTCGGCCGACACCCCGCCGCCGCCCGTCGTCGCCACGCTCGACGGCCTCGATTTGCACCCGGCTGTCGGAGATCCGAATGCCGGTTTGCTGCCCGATCTGGGCGCGGTCACGGCCGGGCTAGGTCATGCCGTTCCCGATCTGATCGGCGCCGTGCCCGATATGGGCTCGGTCGTACCGGGCCTCGATTCCGATCTGGGGGCGATGGCCGGTAATGCGATCGGTCAGGCGATCAATGCGTTCGGCGTCCCGATTCCTCCGGCTCCGGCGGATACGACAGGTCCGGCCACGGCTCGACCCGCTCCGGCGCCGGTCTCGGCACCCGAGATCCTCGATCAGCTCCGGACGCCGACCGTGGGCACTACGAATCCGCAGGATCTGGTGGGCTCGGTTCCCGCACCGGTCTCGGAACTGGCGCAGATCGCCGCACAGGTCGCGGGTTCCGGGCTGGATCTGAAGCAACTCGCCGACTGGTCGGACCAGGCCTTCCCCGAGGGCCCGCTGCGCCAGCCGGTCAACGATCTACTCGGCTTCGTCGGCCAGGCGATCGAGCAGGGCGGGTACCGACGCGACAGCGGCAACGGCGCGATCGACAACCTCATCGCACAGGCCCGCGCGCTGTTCGGCTCGCCTCAGGACGGTGACGGGGACGGTTCGAACCAGAAGCTGCGGGAACTGCTGCAACCGCTCCTCGGTGACACCGTCGGCGACGGAAATCCGTTGCAGCACTTGGTCGAGAGCCTGCGACAGGTCAGCCAGCAGCAAGGCGGCGGCTTCGAGGCGCTCGCCGCGACGGTGCTCGGCTACGTCGCGCCGTTCACCGACGGGCTCGCACCCGTCCTCGGCTACCTCGCGCCAATGCTGAACGTCGTCGCCGATCCGCAAACCGCGCTGAAGCCGCTGCTCAGCGACATCCGCGCCATGCTGACCCAGACCGGACTGATCGACCGGCACAATGCCGCGCTGCCGCTGCTCGGTGTGCCCGCGCTCGGGCTCCTGGTCGTCGTGCCGCTGCTGTTCGCCGGAGCACTGGCGATCGGCGCCCTCGGCATAGTGGCCCTGCTGGCCGCGCCGCTGGTGATCGGCGCGCTGATTGTCGGCGGTGTCGTGCTGGCCGGGATCGCGCTCGTCGCGCTTCCCGTGCTGGTGGTGGCCGCGATCGTGGCCATTCCGTTCCTGATCTTCGCCGCACCGTTGGCCTTTGCCGCCTTCCAAGTGGTCGCGCCGGTGATCCTCGCGTTCGGCGCTGCCGGATTCGCAGTCACCGTCGTGGGCGGAATCGCCCTGTCGTTCGTGGTCACCGCGCTCGGATTGATCGGCACCGCAGCGCTGTTCGTGGTCACCATCGCGATCGGACTGGTGGCCGCCGCGCTCGCGCCGCTGTTCGGACTGATCACGGTGCCGCTGATCTTCGGTGCCGCGCTGATCGAACTGGTGGTCGGGCTGTTCGCGACCGCGATCGCCGGATTCGGCACCCTGGCAGCGACATTCGTGGTGTCGGGCCTGATGCTCGCCGTCCTGACGCTGGCGTCGCTGTTCACCCCGTGGGGTCTGATCTCGCTGCCGGTGCTGGCCGTATTGGGCGCTGCCGCGCTGATCCTGTTCGCGGCCGCCGCCGTCATCATCGCGGCCGCGATCGGGATCGTGGGCCTGGCGGGTCTGATCATCGAGTCGGTGGGCGGGGCCGCGGCCCTCACCATCCTGATGGCCTGGGCCGTCGTGGCTTTGGCGTTCCATCTCGCCGCCCCGTTCGTCGTCTGGTGGGGTATGGCGGCCGCGGTGCTGTTGATCGGGTCGGCCGGTGTCATCGCCTCGGCCTTCGGCGTGGTGTTCGGCTTCATCGCCACCATCTTCCTGACCTTCGCCCTGCCGATCGTCGGACCGCTGCTCTCGCCGCTGTTCTACGCGGTGCTCGTGGTGGCCCCGGCCATCGCCGGGCTGCTGTTCCTGTTCGGCGGGATCGGCGTCTCGGGGCTCGCGCTCGCGGCCTCCACCAGCCTCGGCCTGCTGGCCGCGGTCGACTGGGCCTTCGGCACACTGGCGCTCGGCGTACTGCTGGCGCTGGCGATGCCCTACAGCCTGCCGTTCGCGTGGATACCGCTGCTCGCCTACAGCATCATCGCCGCGGGCGCGGTCATGGCCTTGGCCGCAGCGAATTACGTGTTCACCGGCGGCGGCCTGGTGGCCGTCACCGCCGCCGCGATCGTGATGGCCGTGGCGGTGTCCGCGTTCACCTTCGTCGCCGGGCTGGTGATCAACATCTTCAGCTGGATCATGTTGACGCTGGGCACTTTTGCGCTGATCGCGGTCAACCCGCCGGTGGCGCTACTGCTCCTGCCCCTGTTGATCGCCGGTCAGCTGCTGGTCACCCTCGGCAGCATCGGCGTCACCGTGGTCCTCAGTGACCTGGTCATCGGACTGTCCGCGCTACTGACCGTGGCCAGCGGCATTCCGGTGGCACTGAGCGTGCTGATGATCGTGGGCACCTGGATCGCCGGATCGCTGCTGTTCCCGCCGATCGCCCCGGCCGCGATCTTCGTCGGCATCGTGGCACTCGCCGTCGCGGCCATTCTCATCGGCGCCGAGCAGATCGTGGGACTGGCCGCGCTGGCCATCGTGTTTTTGGCAGGCAACATCCTTGCCGCCGCGGTCGGGATCGTGCTGTCGGTGGCCACGATCGTGACGGGCATCGTGTATTTCGCCGAGGCGGCGATCCTGAGCATTCCGTTCCTGGTCTTCGGGCCGCTGGCACCGTTCGTGTCCACGGCGATCTCACCGGTCATCGCCGCGATGTTCCTGGCGATCTGGTCGCCGTTCGCGGCCGCCGCACTGGCGATCGCCGGGGCCGCGCTGGCCTTCCAGGTCTTCGGAATGTTCGTCGCCCCCGCCGTGCTGGTGACACTGGCGCTCGGGCTCACCGCGATCGTCCACGGCTTGGCGGCGGTGCTGATCCTGTTCAGCATCCCGTTCGACTTCGCCGCGCTCTCGGCGCTGGCCGGAGTCGCCCTGGCCGCCATCATCGCGATCGCGATCCCGTCGCTGGCCATAGGATTCGTCCTCGGCCTCGTCACCGCGGCAGTCCTCACCCTGCCGCTGCTGACCCTGGCCACGGCCATCGGTGTCGGAATCGGCCTGGCGCTGGCCGCGGTTCTCGTTCTGCCGCTGCTGGCGTTGGCCACCGCCGTCGGTATCGGAATCGGCCTGGCGCTGGCTTTGCCGCTGCTGGCCCTCGCGACCGCGGCGGGTATCGGCATCGGTCTGGCGATCGCGCTGCCGTTGCTCGGTCTGGCGACAGTCCTCGGTATCGGGCTCGGTGTCGCGGCCACGGTTGCCCTCGTGCTTCCGTTGCTCGCCATCACCGCGATGGTCGCCGGAACGCTGGGTGTCGCGCTCGGTCTGGCGATCGCGCTGCCGCTGCTGGCCCTCGCGACTTCGGTTGCGGCCGTGGCCGGTATCGGCCTGGGCATCGCGCTGACCGTGGCCCTCACGGTACCGCTGCTGGGTGTGCTCGTACCGCTGGCGCTGCTGGGTCTGCTGACTCTGGCGGTGCTGCCGCTGCTCATCGCGCTGGCCGTGCCGGTCCTGGCACTCGCCGGACTCGGTGCGCTGGCCTTGGCCGTGGCGCCGTTCGTCGCGATCGGGCTGGCGGTGCTGGCGACGGTGGTCGTGCCGCTGGCCGCGCTGGGTCTGCTGAGCCTGCTGGCGCTGCCGGTCCTCGCGCTGCTGGCGTTGCCGGTGCTGGCGTTGGCCGCGCTCGGTGCTCTGGCGGCCTTGGCGGCGCCGATCGTGTTGCCGCTGACCGTGATCGGGCTGATCACCGTGGCTGTCCTGCCGCTGATCCTGTTGGCGGGTGTGCCGGTGACCGCGCTCGCGGGCATTGGTGCTCTGGCACTGCTCGCGGCGCCGGTCGTCGCGCCGCTGGCGCTGCTGGGATTGCTGAGCCTGGTCCTGCTGCCACCGCTACTGCTGGCCGCCGGCCCGGTGGGGCTGCTGGTGGCGTTGGCTCTGCTGCCGCTAGCTGTCGCGATCGCGGTGCCGATCCTCGGCCTCGCCGGACTCGGTGCACTCACACTCGCGGTGCTGCCGCTGGTGGCCCTGCTCGCGGTACCGATCCTCGGCCTGGCCGGACTCGGTGCGCTCACTCTGGCGGTGCTGCCGCTCCTGACTGTTCTCGTACCGCCGGTACTGGGACTGGCCGCGATCGGTGGACTGGTCATTGCTCTTGCGGCAGTGCTTGCTCCAATCGTCTTGCCGCTGTTGGTGATCGGTGCGCCGCTCGCTCCGCTGGCAGCTCTGGCGCTGTTGGTGTTGCTACCGCTGGCGATTCTGGCGCTGCCGGTGCTCGGACCGGTGCTGCTGGCGGCCCTGCTGCCGCTGATCGGCCTCGGCCTGGCCGCGGTCGCTCCGGTGCTGGGATTGGCCGCGATCGGTGCGACCACTCTCGCGCTGCTGCCGCTGATCGCCGCGCTTGTCGGCCCACTACTGGCCGTCGGTGTTCCGCTGGCCCTGCTCGGCCTGCTGCCGCTGGCCATGCTGCCGCTGGCCGTGCTGCCGCTGGCCGCGGCACTGGCTCCGGCGATCCTGGGGCTCGCCGCGATCGGGGCGCTCACCCTGGCCGCCGTTCCGGCCATCGCGATCACGCTGGCCTTGCTGGCATTGCCGTTGCTCGGGTTGGCCGCGCTCGCGGCGCTCACGCTCCCCTTGGCCTTGCTGGCAGCTGCCGTGCTCACACCGCTGGCGGCCATTGGGGCGTTCACGCTGGCCGTGCTGCCGCTGCTGGCGCTGGCGCTCGCCCTGGCGATCGCCACGAGCCTGCCGCTCGTCGCCGGACTGCTCGCTCTGCCGCTGCTCACCGCGCTGGCAGCACCGCTGCTGGCCGCGGCGATCGCGGCCACGGCGGCCCTGATCGCGCTGGCGGTGCTCGCCCTGCTGGTCGTGCTGGCACTGCTGGACCAGGACCTGCGGTCCTACATCATCTCGGCGATCCGTGCCCACGATGACCTGAACGGTCCCGTCCAGGGCTCGTCGGGAGGCTGCACCGCGACCGGGAACCAGTTCCTGGACGACATCAAGGACACGGCGAGCTGGGCGGAAATCATTGCCTCGCTGCAGAAGCGGCGCACATCGTCGAAGACGGTGCCCGCGCCCGCGAACGCGCTCGCCACGGTTCCGCTCGTCGGCCCCCGAGCCACGGACGGACCGACCACCGAGCCGGAGGCGCCGCGGTTGATCACCGTGTCCCTCTGACCGACCCCGCCGCCCCGGCCACGGTCGGGGCGGTGGGTCTCCACTTCATCACTCCCCCACAGGAAAACAACCGACAAAGGAGTCCACGATGAACCCGCAAACCGACACCACCCCGTTCGGCACTCCCGACCCGACCCTGCACCTGGAATACCTCTACGGTCCGCAGTGGCGCGAGGTGACGCAGATCGTCGAACGCGCCGCGCAACTGACCGCCGAGGAGCGCGAGAAACTCAACAATCAGGCCGAAGGACTGCTGAAGTCGCAGATGTCCGCACTGTCCGGCAACGGCGGCGGCCTGTCCGACCTACTGTCGAACCTCACCGCCGGCACCGCCCCGAGCGAACCGCAGCCCACCCAGATCGCCGCCGACACCGCCCGGGAATTCGGCCGATCCCGCAACATCCAGATCGCCGGAATCACCGCCGGACAGGCCGTTTCCCCCGGATCCGGCACCGGATCGATGGCGGGTGTGCTCAATTCGCTGAGTTCGATCGGCGTGATGGCCGTGGTCAGCCAGGCCGTCACCGCCACCGTCCTCGCCGACCTTGTCGGGCAGGGCCGATTCACCCAGGACGTCTACGACGGCCTCATCGGTCCGTGGCGCAACGTCATCTTCTGATCAAACCGACTGTGAGGAGGGCCGATCATGTTGGACACCAGATTCACCGGTAACAGCCCCAGCGTCGCCGATCCCATCCGTGGACTGTGCGATCCCGCCTCAGCCCCGGTCAGTTTCGGCTACTACCAGGACAACGCCTCCGATGCCCAAACCATCGCCCGCTGCCACCGACCGCGGCGGGGGCCGATCGGATGGTGGAACCGGCACCCAGGACTCCGCGCGAGCGTCGGCCTGGTCCTGGTGGGAAACTTGGGCTTCCTGCCTGCGGTACAGGACGCCCTGCTCTCCGCACTCTCCCATGTCGCATAGCACCGTGACCGCGACGCGGCGGCACGCACCGCTCGGTGCGTGCCGCCGCTCGGGAGCCGATCCCGAACACAGACGCCCGACACGGCCGCACCATGCACGATGGGGCCGATCAGGCGAGAGCGACTGCTACGATCGGCTAACTTCCGGCACACGTCTCGTACCGGAGCGCTCGTACCTCGGCAGTGGGTCGTCTGCTCGATACAACAATTCGCTGAACGCGCTCGACACCAGGGTGGAAATCATGCGATTGTGCTGCTCGACAGTGGTGCGGAGTCTTCGCTGATGTCGCCGCGGAATTGAGCGGTATCGACGATGGATACCCGCGTGACGCCCCAGCCCCTCGACCGTAGCGGCGGAGACGACCAGCGCAGCGCATTCGCGGTCCGTCTCGACGCGCTGTTCACGGCCGCAGGAAATCCACCCGCGAAGTCGGTGCTACGCATCGCCAATACCCGCCTGCGCGAGGGAGCACGGCCCATCACTGCACAGCGCGTGAGTGATTGGCGACGCGGCCACCGCACGCCGGCGACCTTCGAATCGGTGCTGCCGCTACTGGAGGTCCTCATCCCCGAGGCCCGCCGCCGAGCGGCACACGATTCCAGCACCGACACCTCGCTGTTCGACCCGAAACGCTGGCAAGCCGATTGGCGTGCCGCACGCACCGAACCGCTCATCTTCGACACCAACCGCGAGCCCTATCGCGGTCCGGCGCCCTATCGATTCGAGGACGCGGAGCTGTTCTTCGGCCGCCGAGACGCCGAAGCGCAACTGTTGCAACTGCTTTCCGACGTCGAGGCGAGCGGCTCACCGAAACTACTGTTGCTCCTCGGCTCACAGGGCATCGGCAAGACCTCGCTGGTGGCAGCTGGTTTGCGCCCCGCAGTGGAATCGGGGAGAGTTCTTACCCTGACGCCGGGGGCCGATCCGGTGGCTGCGTTGACCACGACATTGGCCGCGGTACGGCGCGGGCCCCGGCTGCTGATCGTCGACCAAGGCGAGGAACTGTTCACCGTATGCTCGAATGAACAACTGCGGCAACGATTCCTGTCCGAACTGGAAACGCTCGCCACACCGGACGCCGACCCACCGACCACGGTGATCGTCACCCTGGACATCGCCTACCTTCCCGAACTGCCCCACTACCCGCCCTTGGCGACCGCGCTGCAGCACCGCGCGATGACCCTGAATCCGATGTCGGAGCAGCAATTACGAGAGGCGATCATCCGCCCCGCAGCCGCCGTCGGCCTACGCGTCGAGGACACCCTGGCCGAGGTGCTCCTGCAGGATGTGGCCTCGCTCGACCCACACCATCCGTCCCGGCTGTCACTGTTGTCGTCCGTACTGTCGATCGTGTGGGAACGCCGCCGCGGCCGCACGCTGACACTGGCCTCCTACCGCGAAATCGGAAGTCTCCCAGGCATTATGACCCACCGCGCCGAGCGCTGGTGGTCACAACTGAGCGACCAGGAGAAACACGCGGCACGCACCGTACTGCTGGCATTGACGACCATCGGACCGACCGCCGCGCACCGCAACCGAATGCCCCGCGAGACCCTGATCGAGGAGGCCGACGATCCCCAGACGACGAGCACGGTGATCGACCGCCTTCTCGACGTCCGAATCCTGGTGCGGCACAACAACGAACTCGAATTGGCGCACGATCTCGCATTGACCGTGTGGCCCCGGATGGCCGAATGGATCACCGAGGAACGCGAATTCGCACCCGCCCGTCAGCGTATCGAAACCGACGCCCGCGAATGGGCCCGCCAAAACCGTCCCGCGGCCCTGCTGTACACCCGAACCCGCCTCGAAGACGCCGCGGAACTGATGCGGCGCACCGATTCCCCGAACCGGCTCGCCCACGAGTTCGTCACCGAGTCGCTGACCCAGGCGACGATCCGTACTCGTCGGCGCAGAGCGCTCTGGGCGACGGTCGCACTGCTGACCGTGCTCGCACTGGTGCTGTCGGTCTTGACGATCGCGCAGCGGACCGCAGCGGGCCAGCAGCGCAAGGACGCCTGGCTCGGCCAGGTGGTCGCGACGTCCCAGCGGCTCGAGGACAGCGACCCCGCGACGTCCACCGCGCTCGCGCTGTCGGCCTACCGGATGAATCCTCGCCACCCCAGCGCTCGCGCCCGCTTGATGGCTACCCAGACACTGCCGACCGAGATCGTCTCTCCCGCGGACCAGGGCGCTCCCATCGAGGATTTGGCAACCGGCCCGGCCCGTGGACTGGCCGCCACCGCGGGCGAGGACGGCCGAATTCGCTTGTGGAACATCAACGATCGGGGTGCGATCACCTCCTACGGGCCGGGAGCCGACGGGCATCGCGGCCCGGCCACGGCGGTCGCCTTCACCCCGGACGGCGCCCAGGTGCTCAGTGCGGGCCAGGACGGGACGATTCGGCTCTGGGACGTGCACGATCCGCGCGCCGCCCGCCAACTCGCTTCCTACGACAACGGCTCCGCCGCAACCGCTCTCGCGATGCTGCCCGGTGGCCGCGCGGCCGTATCCAGCGCCGACGGCACCCTGACCTTCCTCGATATCACGGGGCGACAGGCGATTACCCGGATCACTTCGCCGATCACCGCACACGCGGCGGCTGTCCGAGCCCTCGCGGTCGCCCCCGACACTCCCGTTCTCGCCAGCGCCGGCGAGGATGGCACGATCCGGCTGTGGTCATTCGCGGACGCTGACCACCCGGCACCGCTCGGGGCTCCGCTGGACGGCCGAGCCGCGGTGGGCGCGATCGAATTCGGCGCCGACGGCGTGCTCGCGGCCGGAACGGCGGACGGATCACTGCGGATCTGGGACGTGCGCGACCCCGCCCGCCCACGCCTCACCAGTGAGCAGCACGCGCGGCGGGCGGCGATCTCCGGCCTCACCTTCGGTTTCGGCGGGCAACTGCTGGGCGTCACCCGCACCGACGGCACCATGCAGCTGTGGATCACCCGTGACGTCGACCGTGTCAACCCACTGGGCTGGGAAATCCACGGCAACAGCGGCTCTATCCGGGCGGTGCGTATGCTCCCGCCCGATCGCATGATCACCACCGGATCCGATGGCCGGGTCCGCGCCTGGACTCCGCCACCGGGATTCCTCCCGATCCTGGTGGATGGCACGCCCGCCGACGTCGGGTTCGACCGCGACGGGCACGATCTCGCGATAGGCCTGAGCGACGGCCGGGTCGAGACCTGGGACGTCACCACCCCCCGACTGAGCCACTTGGCGAACACGGTCGTCGCCGGAGCGCCGGATCGGCTCGGAGCGCGGGTCGCGCTGCGCCCGGACGGCCGACTACTCGCCGCCACGACCGGAGCCCAGGTGCGGCTGTGGGACCTGACCGTCGTCGATCGGCCCGTCGATCTGGGCACGCTGCCCGGCGATGCTCCCTTCGCCTTCTCCCCCGACGGCAACCGCCTACTCACCAGCGCACCGGATCACGCGCTGCAGGTCTGGGACATATCCTCGCCACAGCACCCCCGCCCGATCCAGGCATTACGCCCCGGAAGCGACCGAGACGTCTCCGTAGCGATGTTCTCCCCCGACGGCTCGCGCATCGCGGCAGCAGACGACGGCAACCGAATTCTGTTGTGGAACACCGATGATCGCAACGCGACGGCTCCCACCGCGTCGGTGGACACGGCGGAGCACTCTTTGCACGCCCTCGCGTTCACACCCGACGGCCGGACACTGGTCAGCGGCGGGGCCAGCGGAACCATCAGCTCCTGGGATATCACCGACCCCAGTCACATTCGCCCGCTCGACACCGTGCGTGGTCACACCGCGCGGATCACGACCCTGGTCATCGACCACTCCGGTCGTCGTCTGGGCTCGGCCGGAGACGACCGAACCGCCAACCTGTGGGACATCTCCGATCCCGGGCACATCCGGCAAGCCGATGTGCCGCTCACCCTCCCGATCGGAACATCCTGGTACCTGCGCTTCGACCCGCGCGAGGAGACGATCGCACTCGCCGTCGGCGACCAGGGCGCGGTCCGCGGCTACCTCGATCCCGACGCCGTCGCGACAAGCCTGTGCACCACCCACGACGCAGGCATCGATACCCACACCTGGCACGAGCTGCTCCCCTCGGTGCCCTACACCGCCCCCTGTCCATGAGAACACTCTCACCGGCATCGCAATCCGCAGGACCGCAAACATATTCATCGCCATCAGTAAGGATGATCGTGAAAGTCCTACTCCCCGTGCCCGATACAGATTTCGACGTCACCGAGGTCGCGGTCCCCTGGCACGTCCTCACCGCCGCCGGACACCGGGTCGTCTTCGCCGCCGAATACCGGGGAACCCCACTCGCCGCGGATCCGCTACTGCTGACCGGTGTGCTGTTCGGGCAACTCGGCGCCAAACCCGAAGCGAAGAACCTCTACCGCCGCCTGCAGCGCAGCCCCGAATTCGCCGATCCCCTCGCCTGGCAGGATCTCGACCCGACCGACTACGACGGACTCCTCCTACCCGGCGGCCACGCGTCCGGGGTCCGCCAATTCCTGGAATCGACTGTGCTGCGGGCCAAAGTCGCCCAGTTCTGGCAGCTGAACCGCCCCGTCGGCGCGATCTGCCACGGCGTCGTCCTGCTCGCCCGCACGATCGACCCCGGCACCGGCCACAGCGTCCTATACGACCGCAACACAACAACACTCCCGAAATACCTCGAACGCACCGCCTATTACCTCACCGCCTGGCGCCGCGGCCGCTATTACCGCACCTACCCCGAATACGTCGAGGACGAAGTCCGCGCCGCCCTCGCCCATAACGACCAATACGTCCGCGGCAACCCGGTCCTCACCCGGCACGGCACCGCCACCGATCACACCGGCGCCTTCACCGTCCGCGACCGCAACTACCTGTCCGCCCGATGGCCCGGCGACGCATACCTTTTCGCGGAACAGTTCCGGGACATGCTCTCCAGCTGAACCTCGCCCTCACCAGCACGATCGTGGGCGTAGCGGGGGCGGAACGGTCGTGAGTACTTCGCCGTTCGATTCCCGATCAATCCGATGCACTGCTGTCCAGGGTCGTTCCGCCGGTCGAATCGAACGGCTCTGGAGTGCCTGTCCTGCTACGAGTCCGACGAGCTGGGGATGGCGCGACGGCCTCACTGTTTCGCGGCATGACCCGATATACGCGCGCGTCGGGTTACCGCAGGCACAGTAGCCGGGAGATGGGCCGGGGCCGACCCCGGAGGGCCGACCCCGGCACCGCGGTCAACGGATCACAGCGTTACCGACACGAACCGATTGGCTGATTCGCGCACCGGGCCATCGGCCACACCCACGCCGACGGTCGGGAGGCTCGGTTCCGACGAAACAGCCTTGGTCGCAGCCGCTTTCGGAGCCAGCAGATTCTGCAGCCCAGCCACAACCCGCGCGGTGTCGACATCGACCGCCACCGGCTTTCCGCTGACACGCTTGCGCAGGCTTCGAGTGTTCGGCACTCCGGTCGATTTCGAAACCAACAACACCGGTAGCGGACCGGTAATCGACGCCAGGCACAGGAGGCAGCCCACCACGACCGCGAGCAAGGCGAGAATCACCGTCGAAACCGGCACCGCCGGACCGACCGCGAGGATCGCGAACGGCAGGAACGGAATCGTCAGCACCGCGGCGATCACGGTGGCAGCCAACGCGATCACCGCAACAGCCGCAGCCACCACAATCCCGACGGCGACGCCGAGGACATCGCAGACCAGGGTTACCGCGGCCAGTGCGATCAGGACCGCACCCACACCCACGGCGTCGACGAGCCAGATCGCGGCGACGAACACGACCGCGACCGGCACCGTGACCAGCCACAGCGGAGGGAACAGCGCGCTGACGACGAGCAGGAAAGCCGCGAACGCGAGAACTGATACGCCCCAAACGATTCCGAGCCCGAGGGCACCGACCGCCAGCTGGACGGCCGCCACATTACCGACCACCATCGTGGTCGCGACCATGGCAAGCACGCCCGCCAACATCGCGCCGAAGATCAGCGGTGCGCCCGCCAGTGTCAGTGGTGGGCAGACGATGGCCAGCACCACCGCCGCGATGGCGTCCGCGGCGACCTCGACCACCGCCAGCGCGTATCCGCTGACGAACGACGCCGCGAGGATGACGATGGCCGCGCAGAGCGCCGCCAGCAGGAAGGCGCCGCCTTCGATCAGCGTCTGCGCGGCCGCACCGATGCACAGCGCGGACAACGCGACCGCCACGACCGCGGCCAAGACGAAGTCCGCGATCAGGACGAACGGAATCGTCCACGGCATGAGCACCATGGGCACCAGCGAGCCGACCAAAATCAGGCCCGTCAGACCGGCGATCAGCAACAGCCCGATTCCCACGGTCAGCACCGTGGCCACCATGCTCACCGCGAGTTCGCCCAACAGCAGCAGCATCCCACTGACAACCGGCAACGCGATCAGCACCAGATAGATCAGCGGCGCGAGGAAAGACCCGATGACCGGCAGACCGAGGATCAGCAGCGCTGAGGCGATCGTGCCGAATCCCCACGCCGAAACGATGGCTACCAACGTGCCGATGGCGAGCATCTTCCCCACACCGGCCACGAGATAAGCCATCAGGACACCGACAACCATCAGGATCGCCAACCCGACGATCGTGAACGCCAAGTGCACGAATACGGCGACTATCGAACCGACGATCGAAACCGGAGACAACCAGATCGCAGCTACCCCGAGCGCCGCGATCACCACCGCGGCAGCGATACCGCCCAGAGCGAGCGCACCGAGAACGAGTGCACCCAGCACGACCGCTCCCAGACCGAAGCCCGTGACGACCACACCGGCCAGCGCCGACCCGCCAATCACCAACGCTCCCAAGGCCAATGCGCCCAAACCCAGGACCACGGCAGCACTGCCGGCCAGAATCGGACCGCCCGCCGCGGCAACGCCCAGGGCAAGCACACCCAACGACGGGGACGCGGCCACTACTCCGGTAGGAACAAGCCCGCCCACCAACAGCGCACCGAGACCCAACCCGCCGAGAGTCAGCACCGGCGCGGCGATAGCGGCCAGAACAGGCCCACCCACCAACAGCGCACCAATAGCGGCCGTGATAGCGATTCCGACCGAAACCGAGCCGCCCGCCACGAGCGCCCACAGCGCCACCGCACCCGAAACCAACACCAGCGCAGCGGCACTCATCGCACCCCCGACCAACGTTCCCACACCCGGCGCCAGCAGCGCGGCTGCGATCCCGGCCAGGACCGCCCCGCCGACGACCAGCGCGGCCAAAGGCAGCGCACCCAGCCCCAGAACCACGGCAACCGTACCCGGAGCCAACGCTCCCGAAATCAGCACCGCCGCAGCGATACCCGCCGAAACCACCCCGCCCACAATCAGCCCACCGACCACGACCGCCACAGCAATACCGGCGACAGCGAGCCCACTCACCAGCACCGCTCCGAGGCCCAACGCACCCGAACTCAGCACCAGGGCCACGGCGACAATACCGGCGATCACCAACAGCTCACCGAGACCCAACCCGCCGATGATCGACCCACCTATCACGACCGCAGACAGGATCTGCCCACCCAGACCCACCACAGCAGCGGTAACGATCGCACCCACAACCAGCACACTCACCGCAACCGAGGCGGCAATCCCAGCGAGAACGAACCCGCCCACCAACGACGCACCGAGGCTGAGCAAAGCTGTGGCCACAGCGGCCAGAATCGACCCACCCACCACGACCAGCGCACTGACGGCGACCGTGACAGAAATACCGACCGAAACCGATCCGCCCACCGCGATCGCACCCAGGACCAGCGCGCCCAGGCCCAGCAGCAAAGGCGCGGCAACGATCATGCCCAGAATCAGCGCGCCGACCACGACCGCGGCGGCTACGCCGACGAACACGAGCCCGCCGCCTGCCAGCACGCCCAGGACCAGCGCACCCAGACCCAACACCGCCGTCACAGCCAGCACCGAAAACAGCGGCAGCACGACGATCGCACCAGCGGCCAGTGCACCGGCCACGACCGCGACTACGTCCAGCAACTCCGTCTCCACGACGACGTATCCGCCGAAAACTATTGCGGTGTGGTGCATCTGGTCCGACAGGACCTCGAGCAGCGACGCCAACATCGCGCCGGGGTTGGCGACAGCATTGAGCACCGGGCTCAGGAAACCGGCCAGCGGCGCGAGCGAGGCCATCAGCGTTCCGGACCGGACCACCTGAACGAGCGCGCCGAACAGCGCGGTCATCGGCAGAGACCCCGCGGCGACGGCCGCCAAGGTCGGAGCCGCCTCCCGCAGCACCGGCGCGAAGTGCATGAGCACCGGCCGCACCACCTCGGCCAGCGGCCCGGACTGCAGCAGCAGCGTCAGACGATCGGTGACGACCGTCTTGATATCCGCGCCGGATGCGATGTCGCGCAAGGCCGGAGCGATCTGCGCGAGCACCGGGGACCAGTCACTGCTCGTGGCGCTGGCCAGGACGGGCTCGACCAGTTCACGCAGCGCCTGGGTCGGATCCTGTCCGCCCTCGCGCGGCGCGCCGAAGACCTCGCGCGCCTGGGCGATCAGCGTATCGATCACGGTGTCGCCGGAATCGCGTCGGGCCCCGGCCATTTCGGTGGCATCGCGGACGAAGGCGAGCACATCCTGCACCGGCTGCCGCAACGGACCGGCCGGAACCTGTTCGGCCCACGCGCCGATCTGCGTCAAATTCAGGCCCGAGCGCTGAATTTGGCTGACCGCACCAGCGATCTCCTCGATCTCCGAGGGAACGCGACCGATGCCACCGTTGGCAGCGGCAGACTCGGCCGCGGGCTCCACGGCCGACACCGCCCGATGGATCGCCGGCGCGACCGACATCGGGTTGGAGGTCGTCTCGAAGACCGGCGGGGCCGGATCGTCCGGTCGCTGGGTCGCCGGATCGCGCACGGCATCAGCGAATGCGCCGAGCGGTGTAGCCAGCGGGCTACCGTCGGCCATCGACTCGGCTCCGGTCAGCGCCGAGTCGAGCTGGGCACGGGCGCCCGGGTCGAGGTAGGACCCGACGACAGCGCCGATCCGGCCGAGCGGGCCGAGCGGGCCGTCACCATCGGTCGCGGCGGCCGTCGCCGAGACACTCTCGGCCTGTGCGACACTTTCGGTGCCGAGCGACGCTGCCGCGATCGAGGCGAACGCGGCAGCCGCATACAGCCCCCGCCGATTCCTGTCGGTCTTTCGTCTGTGCCGGCCCGAAGGCTTGGTGATCGGTGTCGTACGACCGGGTTCGTAGTCGTTGTGCAGCTTCATGTCTCGCCTAGCCTTTCGATCGAATGAACCAACTGCGGACACAATCTGTTGCAACGTGCGATGCAGACCGCGAGCGTGAACTGGCAGCCCGCGGAATCGACGGGCATGCGCGCCCGTCGGGGTATTGCCGAGCCAAACGATGTTCCGTTATGACCTCACCGAAAACTCCCGTCCATCGGATGCAGCGATCAAGAGTTCTCGATAACGATTTTGCGAACTCTCGAAAATATATTGATTCCAGATTTCCGAAAGAGCAACAAATATTCTTGTGAGCAATATTTCCCTACAACGAATAATGATGAACCGGCGACAGAGCACGACTATCGAACACCCGAAAATTCGGAGACATTCAGACTCACCGATCCGCAGCGGATCCGCACGGGAGAATCATCCCTCCCCGGCCACACCCATTCCGTCGGATCGAATGCGTCGCTGGTCGTTGCCCGGCCGGCCGATCGACGGCAACAATAATTCAACTATTGGCGATCCAATTCTCGACGGGACCACCGTGAAGTCGATCAGCGCAACGCCACATACAGGCGAGGCGCTATCGACTGTATATAGCGGCCGATACCGCAACAATTCACCCGGCGGGACGTACCTAGCCTCAGGCCGTGAAAAACGTGGGCGAAAAGCGTCACCGCCATCGTCGATCGGCAATGCGCGGCCGGGACCACGGGAAATGAATGTTCTGCACAATCAGTGGCCAGGGGGCCAATCGGTGTGCGCATCAGCGGCGACACCAACCGTTCGAGACATGTATACTAAATTTGTCTCGCCTGTATCACAGCGCGGAGCGGTGCTGGAACCAGAGCTGGTCGTCAGGCTCGCGATCCTGCCCTCCCCGTCGCACAACCGGCCCACAGTCGGCCGGCCCGAGGAAGGATCCCGATGGCACTGCTGGACGTCCACCGTGACGGCGCGGTCGTGACCGCCGCGCTGAACAATCCGCCGTTCAATTTTCTGACCAGCACGCTGGTCGACCAACTCCATGCCCTACTCGATGAAGCCGAGGCCGACCCCACGATTCGGGTGATCGTGCTGACCAGCTTGGTACCCGAGGCTTTCGTCAGCCATTACGACGTCGCCGAGATCCTCGAGGGCGCCCAGCGAGTCGGCATCGCCGTCGGCCCGATGCTCACCCGGTGCGGATTGGGTTTGATGCGTGCGGTGAACCGGGGCCGGGTGATACGACGGCTGCTCGCGCGGACCCCGGGCGCGGGCATAGTCGCGCTGTTGCGCTTCCACGAATTGACAGCGCGGATGCGCGATTCCGACCTGGTGTTCGTGGCCGCGATCGGCGGCATGGCGCTGGGCGGCGGCTGCGAACTCGCACTGGCCTGCGACATCCGCCTGATGGCCGAGGGCCCACACGGGATCGGTCAGCCCGAAATACTGCTCGGACTCGTCCCGGGCGGGGGCGGCACACAGTTGCTGACTCGCGCGATCGGCGCCGGACGCACGATCGAGCTCGCGCTGGAGGGCCGCCCGCTGACCCCGGCCCAGGCCGCCGCCTGCGGCCTCGTGCACCACGTCGTGGCCCCCGACACTCTGCTCGCCGAGGCGCAGCAGGTCGCCGCACGCCTGGCAAGCCGCCCACCGGCCGCTGTCAAAGCGATCAAGCACGCGGCATACCGCTACGGCACCCTGCCGATCACACGCGGCCTGAAATACGAACGCGCACACCTACTGTCCCTCGCCAGCCGTACCGACACCCAGAACTCGATCACCGCTTACCTGGACCTGGTCCGCCAACACATCAGCCACAGCGGCGGGGTCGCCGACTTCGCCGACAAGTATCTGGCCGCCCTGATCGCCGGAGCTCCGGCGAGCACGCTCCTTCCCGAATCGCGGTAGACCCCACTGGGGCGCACGACGGGTCGCAATCCAGCACAGCTATTGACAATGATTGTTGTCTAAACCATTCTGAAACCGCCGCCCGCGGGTCGAGGTCACCGATCCCGCACAGCTGCGCAAACTCGTTTGGAGCGAGTGAACCGAGCCGTCCCCTCAATCTTCACCAGGAAATCGACATGGTCCACATACATCACCGCGGAGCCGCGGACGTGCCGCTCGGATTCGCCTTCGCCTACGCCTCCGATCTGCGCAACGCCCCCGAATGGCTGTTCGGCATCACCCGGATCGACGTCCTGGGAGACATCCCGGTCGGAGTCGGAGCCGTCTACGACGGCACCATGAAGCTGGGGCCGATCACGCTGCATTCGACGGTCCGCATCGTCGAATGGGAACAGAACTCCTACGCGTGCGCCGAATCCATCGCAGGCTTCGAAACCCGCTCGACCTGGCGGCTTCGCGCTGTGGAGGACGGCACGACCGAGGTCGTGGTGGATATCGACTACGAGTTACCGGGAGGCTTCGCCGGTAAGGCTCTCGGCCATGCCCTCGAGCCGTTCGTCCAGATCGCGGCGCAACGCTCGGAAGCAGCCCTGCGGGCGGTACTGGAGCGTCGCTACGCCGACGCGGCCTGACCGCCATGTTCACCGGCAATCGCCCAGTTCGCCCGTCACCGAGCCCCCAATCGGGTGTGGCGGCGTTCACCTACGACTGGTATCTTCACCAATTGACATTGATTGTTGTCAGTTCGGTGGCGGGAGTCCGCCCCTTACCGGACCGTTCGGCACAGACATTCGGGAGACGGATATGGCGAAACAGCCCGCTGTGATCGAGGCTCGGGCCGCCGACGAGGGCACCGAGTCCCGTGGCGAGACGACGGTCTCGATGCGGCTGAGCACGCTGATCCTGCTGGGCGCGGTGGTGCTGCTGGCCATCGGCGTCCTGGCCTCCGGGTGGGGCTGGTACGCCGCGGCCGGCGCGCGCGAGGCCGCCCGCACCGACGTCGCGGCGCTGCGCACGGCCTCCGACAACCGTCATCATGCCGAACAGGTCGCCGGTGATTACGCGCTCGGCGCGGCGAACATGGACTTCAAAAACCTGCCGGACTGGTCCAAGCGGTTGACCGCCAACACCTCCCCCGAGCTGGCCCACAAGCTGACCCAGGCCGCGACATCGATGGAGCAGATCATCGTTCCCCTGCAATGGGTTTCGACGCCGACGCCGATCGCCGCGATCGTACGTTCCGAGCACGATGGTGTGTATGTCGTGAACTGCTTCGTCAGCGTCATGACCAAGAACACCCAGGCGCCGGACGGAATCCAGTCCACCGCCACCTACACCGTGACCGTCGACAAGAACGCGGACTGGAAGATCACCGACGTCGGCGGGATCGATTCCGCGTTGGGCGGCAAGTGACTTCGTGATCGAGACGAGCTGATTCGACGATGAGCGGCCCCGATATCGCAGTCCCGCCCGGCATCCGCCGAGCGGTGCACCCCCTCACGGCCACGACCGCTCGCGTGGTCGACCACCTCGGCACACTGCTACGGATGAGCGCGGCAACGGTCGGCCGCTCGATTCTGTTGACCGGCGCCATCATCGGCTTTCTCGGCCGCGACCTGATACGCGGGCGGGTACCGGCCGGCGAATTCGCCCAGCAGGCATGGCATCTGCTGAAGGTTACCGCGGTACCGGCGGTGCTGATGGCGATCCCATTCGGCGCGGTGGTATCGGTGCAGGTCGGTGGCCTCGTTCAGCAGGTGGGCGCGAGTTCGCTCACCGGTGCCGCCAGCGGGCTGGGCATCATCCGGGAAGGCGCTCCGCTGGCCGCCGGACTGCTGTTGGGCGGCGCGGCCGCATCGGCGGTCGCCGCCGATCTGGGCGCGCGGGCGATTCGCGAGGAGCTCGACGCGATGCGGGTGATGGGGGTCGATCCGGTGCAGCGGCTGGTGGTCCCGCGATGTCTGGCACTACTGGCGATCGCCCCCGCGTTGCTGATCTTCATCGTGATGGTGGCAGTCGGATCGGCCTATATCGTGGCCGTGCGGGTGAGCGACGTCAGCCGCGGCAGCTTCTGGGCGTCGTTCGGATCCTTCGCTACCACAACCGATCTCGTGTTCGCGGTGATCAAAACGGTGGTGGCCGCGGCGCTGGTGGCGATCATTGCCGGATTGCGCGGACTGGAAGCCCACGGCGGGCCCCGCGGGGTCGCGGATGCGGTGAATTCGTCGGTGGTGCTGTCGGTGACCATGATCATTTTCGCGGCTCTGCTGATCACCCAGTTGCAGACCATGTTCTTTCCCGGGCAGCTCGCATGAGCACCTCGGCTCCCTCCCGCTACCGCCCGTTCCCGAGGGTGAGTCGCACGGTCGACCGGGCACTGCGGCCGATGAGCGCTGGGCTGGCCGAGGTCGGGCAGGTGGTCGTATTCATCGCCCACACGGTGTGGCTGCTGCCGGTCACGGTGCGCCACTACCGATCTCAGACCATGCGGATGCTCAATAATCTGGCCTGGGGCCGGGGTTCGCTGATCGTCGACGGCGGCGTGGTGTCGACGATGCTGATCATGGGGTTGGCGGTCGGGGCGATCGTGTCGATCGAAGCCTTCGCCGGACTGAACCTGATCGGCTTCGGCGCGCTGTCGGGGGTGGTCGGCGGGATGGCCAATATCCGAGAGATGGCGCCGATCGTCGCCGGGGTGGGTTTCGCGGCTCAGGCCGGGTGCCGGATGACCGCCGAGATCGGCGCGATGCGGATCTCGGAGGAGATCGACGCGATCGAATCCCTTGGGGTGCGGTCGATTCCGTTCGTTGTCGGCACCCGGCTCCTCGGTGGCCTGCTGTGTGTGGCGCCCGCGTATCTGGCGACGCTGCTGCTGAGTTTCCTCACCTGCCGCACTATCGTGACGGTGCTGCACGCACAGGCTGCCGGTACCTACAACCATTACTTCGAGCAGTTTCTCGACCCGGTCGATGTCGGCTTCTCGCTGGTGAAGGCGCTGCTGTTCTGCGCGGTGGCGACCTTGATCCACTGCTATTTCGGATTCTTCGCCGCCGGCGGCCCGGCCGGGGTGGGCATTGCCAGCGGGCGCGCGATCCGCGCCAGCCTGGTCGCGATCATCCTGCTCGATCTGATTCTGACGGTCCTGCTGTGGGGCGTCACACCGGAATTCGTGTTCGTGGGGTGAGCACCGCGATGTCGTATCTGTTGGTCGGGTCGCAGCAGCGACAGCGCCGTATCCTGATCACCGTCGGCGCCGCGACGATCGCCGCGATGCTCCTCGCCGCCGCGATCGCTCTGCGCTTACCCGACCGATCCACACCGGAGACCATCCATCTCACACTCGCCACTCCGGATGTCGGACAAGGCGTACGGATTGGATCGAAGGTGATCTTACACGGAGTACCCGTCGGCGAAGTCGACGCGGTGACAACCGAAGACCACGGTGTCGAGTTGGCAATCCGGTTGCAGCGCAACGCCGTCGACGGCGTGACCGATGCGTTCGATTTCGACTACCGGCCGGTGAACTATTTCGGCGTCACCGTGGTGAACCTACGCCCACACGGCGGTGGGCGACCGCTCGCGGACGGGCAGCGGATCACGCGCGCCGCCGAAGGCGATTACACGATGGCCGCGATGCTCGACCGCTCCTCGGTCATCGTCAACGGAGTGGTGACCGACCGGATGATGGACGTGTTGCGCCGGACCGCCGATTACGCCACCGGGCTGGCGCCGCTGATCGAGACCGGATTCATCGCCACCAATGCGATCGCCGAGACGCAACGACGACTGCCGAGCGACCAATTGCGCTCGCTCGACGCGGTTCTCGATCCGCTGCCTGGATTCGCCGACGCCGCAATCACGGGGACGACGGCCATCCGGGCCATGCCATCCGGCCATGAGGTGGTGGACAACTTCGGTCCGATGAACGAGACGATGCAGCTGATCGCCACCGGCTTCTTCGGCCCCCTCGGCGCGCTACTGGGCTCCCATGCCGGGGACTTCACCCCGTCGACCGAGATGGTGCGCGCCCTGTCCGACGCCATGGGCCAGTCGATGGCGAAAGCCCGGGGCGGCGACCGTCTCCAGGCCCTGCTGGCGGGCCTGGACTCCGCTTACTCCGGTCCGGACGGTGACAAAGCGCTGCGGGTGCGGGTCGTGCTGGACTCGCTGCCCGCGCTCGCGTCGGCTCTGCCATTACCGCCCGGGGGGCCGCGATGACAACCACTCGTCAGGCGCTGTGGCGATTGGCCGTCGCCGCAGCCGTCACGGTCGTGCTGTTCGTCGGGGTCGTCAATGCGCTACGCAACCCGGTGCAGTCGCAAACCGCCTCCTACACAGCCGATTTCACCGATGTCTCGGGACTGAAGGTGGGCGCCGATGTGCGCCGCCACGGCGTCCAGGCCGGTAAGGTCACCACGATCGATATCCGCCACCAGGGCGGTCGCAACATCGCCGAGATCGGATTCACCCTCGACCGCGCCCAGCAGGTCACCACGGACACCCGGCTGGCGGTGAAGTATCAGAACCTCAGCGGTCTGCGCTACATCGACATCACCGATCAGGCCTCGGCCGACACGAGACCGCTGCGACACGTGCCGCTCACCCAGACCACCGGCTCGTTCGACATCACCGCGTTGTTCAACGGGCTCGAGCCGGTACTGCGGGCGCTGGATCCGGCCCAGGTGAACACGCTGGCCGCCAACCTCGCCGCCTTCCTCGACGACGACGGCACTGGCCCGGCGGATCTGGCCGCGAACATCCGCGCCATCGCCGACTACACCGCCGACCGCCAGCACACGATCGCCACCCTGGTCGGCAACCTCGCCACCCTGGCCCGCACCATGAACGGAAAGTCCGCGCGCGTCCTGGAATTCATCACCAACTTCGATCCCGTCATCGACCGCACCATGACCGTGCTCGACCAGTTCTATGCCACCGCCCAGTACGGGCCCTCGTTCGTCGCAGCGGTCAACCGCCTGCTCACCGCAGTCGGCCTGCACGAAAACACCGACCTCGACGCCCTACTGCGCGCGGCGTTGTCGACGATGACCAACGCACCGGAGGTGCTGCGGTTGCTCCCACCGATGCTCGCCGGACTGCAACAGCTCACCGCCGCACCGAACGTGGACACCCACTGCGGCAACGGGATCGCACCGCTGCCCTCGACCGTGCAGGTGCTACTGGCCGGACAGCGGGTGGTGCTGTGTCGTCGTTGATCGGGTGGCCACGTCGGTGGTGGCGCTCCCGCCGGGCCGAGAGTCGGCAGGTGCTGCTGGGTGTCTGCGCCTATGCCGTCGCCCTTGTCATCGCGGCCGCCGCCGCGATCGTCTATCTGGCCCCGCCCGACCGGCACACCGTCGCCTTCGACATCTCCGACGCCGCCGCCATTCACGTGGGTGACGACGTACGGGTGGCCGGTGTCTCCGTCGGCAAGGTCAGCCGAATCAGCCTGCAGCCGAGCGTCGTACGCGTCGAGTGCAAGATCCGCGACGGCGTGTTCCTCGGCGCCGACACCGCCGTGGCGGTGCGGATGCTCACGGCCGCGGGCGGCTACTACGTGGCCTTGGAGTCGGCCGGCGACACTCCGCTGCGGGGTGTCATCGCGATCAGCCACGCCCGGCCGCCCTACAGCCTGCCCGATTTGATACGCGACGCCCCGGGCAAACTCGACGCCCTCGCTACGCCTGATATAGGCGCCAGTCTCGACAAGATTGCCACCGGGCTCGATGCCGCCCCCGGGTCGGTGCGGTCGCTGATCGACGCCGTGCAGGGTTTGGCCACGATCTTGGACAAACAGCGCCGGCAGGTCGAATCCACCCTGACCGTGTCGCGGGAGTACCTGAGCGCCTTCGACGACAACCGCGAGGTGCTGTTCGCGATGCTCCGCAAGGCCGCGGTGGTGCTGCGCGTACTCGAAGACACCCACATCGAATTCGGGCAGGCATATCAGGGTCTGGCCGAGATCTTCGGCAGGGTCGCCGTGCTGACGCGGTTCTACCAAGGTCACAGCGATGAAGTCGGCGCTGCCGCACAGCAATTGGAGGCCGCCGCGCACAGTGTGGGCACCGATGTTCCCACCCTCATCGACCAGTTGACGCAGTTCGTGAACTACCTGCAGCAGGTTCTCGGCCCCGACGGTATCCATCTCGTCGCCGGGGACCAAGTTTTGGCCACCGACCTGTGTGTCCCGATTCCCGGAAGGAGTTGCTGATGGCCCGCCGCCGCGGTCTGCTCGTGCTCGCCGGCACCGCGACCGTCGTCGCCGCGGCCGTCACGGTCGCACTGCCCGCCGAATCCCCTGCCACGCACGGGTTCTGCGCGATCATGAGCGATGCGATCGGACTGTATCCCGGCAACACCGTCACGCAGATGGGTGTGCCGATCGGCCGCGTCGACCGCGTCGATGCCGACAGCACCCGTGTGCGGGTCGCCTTCACCGTCGACAACCGAGCCCTGCCGTCCTCGGTCAAGGCGGTCACCCGCTCGACCTCCATTCTCGCCGACCGCAGCCTGGAGCTGATCGGCAACTACACCTCCGGCCCCAGACTCCAAGCCGGACAGTGCATTACGCCGGACAACACCGCGACCGCCAAGAGCGTCTCCGAAATCACCTCTGCCACCGCCACTCTGATCAACGGCGTGACCAGCGCCGGAGACGGTCACGCCGCGCAGCGGCTGCTCGCGGCGCTGACCGGCCAGCTTGCGGGCAACGGTCCCGCCGCCGGTGCGGCACTCGCCACCGCCGGGCAGGCCGCCGCCGATCCCGACCCGCTCGTGGCCACGCTCGGCCAAATGCTCACCGACACCGCCCCGCTGGTCTCCGCGGCCGACCGGAACTGGAGCGATGTGGATTCGGCGATCGCGAACGCCCCCGAGGGCCTGAACACGGTGGCGACGGTGGTGTTTCCCGCCATCACCAAGATCTTCCACTATCTGCCGACAGCGATGGACATGATCCTCGACATCCAGCTGCGATACGGGAAATACCTGTGGCCGGGTTTGGACGCGGTCGCCGCCACCCTGCACTTGGCCGCCACCCATGTCGACAGCTTCGAGAAACTCGCCGATTCGTTGCCGATGCTGTCGGAGTCGGTCCGCGCGGTCGCGGCCGCACCGGCCGGGGAGCTCCCGGTGATCACTCCGCGGGTGCGTGTCCAGGTCGGCGATCCCGCTCGGCTCTGCGCAGTGCTCGATTCGGTTCCCGGCCGATGCGCGCCGGTCGCCGGTCAAGCCCAGCTCACCGACGTCGATGTGCTGCAGCTGGTGCTGCGGGGCGGGGTCGGCCGATGAGATCAGGCTCTTTCCTCGGGCTCGCCGTCATCGCCGCGGCGCTGACCGCGTGCGCGGTGAATCCCGCGAAAATAGCGCTGCCGCAGGGGTTGTCCGAGCGCACCTATCCGGTCACGCTCGAGTTCGCCGACGTGCTCAACCTGCCCGACGGAGCCAAGCTGTCCTTCGACGGCGTCGGTGTCGGGTCGGTGCGCCGCATCGCTCTGGAGGGAGCCGTCGTCGTAGTGCACGCCGATATCGACTCCCGGGCACGGATACCGGCCGATGCCTCCGCCTCGATCACCCAGGACACCGTGCTCGGCGACCCCTACATCAAGCTTCAACGGCCAGCGCCGGACCCGAATGCCGCTGTGCTGCACGCCGATTCCCGTATCCCAGTCGGCCACACCAGCTCCCCGCCACCGGTGGAGGACACCCTGGCCGTGCTCGCGAACTTCCTCGGCACCGGCTCGCTCCAGCGGATCCAGCGCTCGATCGCCGACCTCGACACCGCCCTGCCGCACGACACCGACCAGATGCGCCGGATCGCGGCCACTCTCGCCGGTGACCTACGTGACCTAGCCGCACACAATGACGAAATCGACCGCGCCCTCGGCGATCTGATCGCCGGGGCGCAGGCGATGAACGCCCGCGCCGACGATCTGACCGCCGCCTTCGACCCACAGACGATGCGGTTCTGGGCCCATCTGAAGGTCCTGCTGGGCAATATCGGCGTGCTGCTGCCCTCGGTCGGCAGCGTCTACTCCGGCGGCTATTGGCTGGTGCCGCTGCTGAACTCACTCGCCGGCACCGCCGAAGGGGTCGGCGACCCGACCGGAGACGCGGTCGCCACGGACCGGTTCGTGACCGGCACCCTCCTGCCGTGGCTGCGCTCCCCCAAGGTCGACATCGCCGCGGTGGTCACCGGCACCGACCACACGGCCGAGATCGCCGACGTCCTGCGAATGCTGGGGGCGATCCGATGACGATCAAGAACACTGTCTCGCTCGCCGCACTGCTGGCGTTATCGATCGTTGCCGTACTCGCGATCGGCGGCCAGGGCGTGGTGTGGCTGCCGCCACGCGATCAGCACGAGGCGACGCTCGTCGTCGCCGACGCCAACGGCCTGACCTCCGGGTCGAAACTGCTGCTGCGCGGCGTCGGCATCGGCCGGGTGACCGACGTGCGGGCCGCGGCCGACCGGGTGGAGGTCGACTTCCGCTACCACGGCGATCGCCGTATTCCCCTCGACAGCGCATTCCGCGTCGAAAACCTCTCCACCCTCGGTGAAACGTATCTGGCCGTACTCCCGCACACCGAGACCGGTCCATTCCTGGCGGATCACCAGCGCATCGCGGCCGGACCGGCCACCGTGCCGACCACCTTCGGCGAACTGTCGGTCGCGCTGATCCGACTGCTGAACGATCTGCCGCCCGCCCAGATCACCGCCCTCACCGACGAACTGTCGGCCGCGCTCCCCGCCGAGCCCACGAGCCCCGCGAATCTCGCCCGCGCCGGAAGCCTGCTCGCCACCACGCTTCTGATGAGTTCGGGCACCATCCGCGCTCTGCTGACCGACGCCCAGAGCCTGCTCGAACGCAGCGGCCACACCGGACCGGCCATCGCCGCCGGCACCGACTCGGTCCGTGCGGCCGGAGTCAACTTCGCCGCCATGGCCCAGACCGCGATCGAGATGATGCACACCAACGACTATCCGAATGTGGTCCATGTCGGCCCGCTGGCCGTCTTCGCCGGATTACAGCAATTCGAGGACAAGGCCGGCGCCGACGTCCACACCCTCACCGCGCCGCTGCTGCCCTCGATCCAGGCCGGCGCCGCCGCCATGGGCGCCCTCGACATCAGCAGACTGCTCGATACCGCCATGGCCGCCGTCGCCACGCCCGGTGCGGTCACCGTCCACCCGATCGGGCCGAGGTAGGCGGGCGTGTCCGGGACCGATCGGACCGCGGATCGGGGCGGGCGGCAGCCGCCGGGAATAATCGACCCCATGGTGTCGGAACCGAGCCCCGGACGCAGACGCCCGTACCGGTTCGCCGGTATGAGCAAGGAAGCCCGGAGGAACGCACGCCGCGAGGTGTTGCTGGAAGCGGGCATCGACGTCATCGGCGAGGTCGGGATCGCCGACACCAAGGTCCGCGAGGTCTGCGCGCGGGCCGAACTCACCGAGCGCTATTTCTACGAGAGCTTCCCGAACTTCGATTCTTTCGTCCATCACGTCGTGCAGACCGTCGGCTTCCGCGTCGCCATGCGTCTGCTCGGCAAGGCTCTACCGATCTCCAACGGCCAGGAGCGGCTGCGGGCCGTGGCCGGCGAACTGGTGAGCATCTTCGACGAGGACCGCCGCGTCGGCCGGATCCTGCTGGTCGAAACCGCCCGCGCCGGTGGCGAATTGGCACAGATGCGTCAGCAGATGCTCTACGGCACAACATGGTTGATGACCATGTGGCTCGACAACCCCGACCAGGATATGGATCTGGCCGCGGTGACGGCCCCCTTCATCGCCCAGTACGAGCAGGGCGACACACCGTTCGACACACCGGTCCTGGGTGACATCGACACCATCGCCATCGCCGGTGCGTCCGCGGAGATGCTCACCGCCTGGGTCGACAACCGTCTGGCCATGACAGCCGACGAACTCGTCGACTATGTGCTGCGTTATATCGACCAAACCGTCGCCTGGCAGAAGCAGAGCCCGTCGACCGGATCGTCGCAAGCCTGAGTCCGACCCCGAAGGTGGGGGCCGGCGGTTCGCCTGGCCCCCACCGTGTTTCGTCAGCGCACGCGCTGCAGAGTCACGGGCAGTCCGCCCTCGATCGTCGTGGAGAACGTCGAGGCATGTTTGGGCGTCCAGCCCTGCGGCGTCCGCATCCGGTACCGCTGGAACAACAGCGTCAGAATGAATTGCGCGTTCATATACCCCAGCTGGGAACCGATACAGCGGTGCGGGCCGGTTCCGAACGGGATGAACGCATTCACCGGCCGTGACGACACGACCTGCCGGTCGGCGAACCGGTTCGGGTCGAACCGATCCGGGTCCGGCCACCAGCGCTCGTCGCGGTGCAGCGCGTATACCGACACCCCGATGATCGTGCCTCGCGGGATGAAGTAGCCCTCGATCTCGTCATCGTGCAACGCGATGCGCGGATGGAACGGATGCCCCTGCAACCGCTGCCCTTCGTCGAAGCACGCCTTCACCCATTCCAGCCGCTTCAGGTCCGCGAACTCCGGCCGATTCCCGCCCAGCGCATCGACTTCCGCGATCAGCTGCTCGCGCGCCTGCGGGTGGCTGTCCAGCAGCGCCAGCGTCCACGACACCGATGCCACCACCGTCTCGTAGCCGCCCGCGATCAGGATCGCCAACTCCGCGATCAAGTCCTTGCGCGACAACGGTTTCCCGCCCTCGGTGCGGGCATCGAGCAGGATCTGCAACATGTCGGTGCCCTCGATCGGGTCGGCCGACCGCCGGTCGATCTGCTGCCCGATCCATCCCGTGATCCGCCGCCACGCAGCAGGGAGGGTGTCGCGGCCCGGCAGTGGCACCATCTTGGGGATCGGCGCCAGGAAGATGGCCGCGGCGAACGATTGCAGCAGCAGCCGCAGATCGTGGTCCAGCCGGCGTATTTCGGCGTCGGTGGGCACGATGCCGAACATGGCGCGCATGAATGCGGGCATGGTCAGCCAGGCGATCTCGTGCTGCAGATCGACCGTCTCCCCCGAGTCGGCCCACCGGCCCCAATCATCGATGCGGGTGGCGAATTCGTCGACGATCTCGTCCGCCAGCCCGTTGAGCGAGGAGTGTTTGAACATCGGGGTGATCAGTTTGCGCCGCTGCCGCAGCACGTCCCCCTCCAGCAGCGGTATGGTCCGCCCGACGATCCGGTGCGCCAACACGTCGTAGTGGCCGACCATGCTGTATTTGTCGGTGTCGCTCATGATGTAGCGCACCAGATCCGGAGTACCGACCGCCACCATGTCCAGCACCGGCAGCGGGACGCGGAAGATGTCACCGTAAGTGTTGCCGCAGATGCGCAGGTATTCGAACGGATCGCGCTTGAACTCGCGCAGCACTCCGGTGACCGGGCGCCCCACCGGGCCTGGCGGCAACCGCAGTCCGCGCCGCGTGGCGACAAGGGGTTTCCGGATGCCGCGCACGGGGTTTCGCGTGATCGCGAACCGGTCGGGCTCGACAAGGGTTGCTCGGCGCTCGATGAGCAGGCTCATGCGGGCACCTCCGCCGCCTGCACAGGTTCGACAGCCCGGGTTCGCGACGAGTGCTGCGCACGCAGCCTCCGCACGGTCGGCGAGTAGGCCGCTGCCACAACGGCTCCCAAGTTCAACGCGGTCGACACCACCGCCAACGCCCACGACACCGGCCGCGACGCGTCGTTGTGGATGGCGTAATAACTGGGCAGCGTGCACACCAGCGTGTAGGCCAGATACACCGCGGGGGCGATGAACGGCACGATCACCACGCGTCGCCAGCCGTGCACGTGCGGCAGGATCGCCGCCATCGCCCACCCGATGAGCACGAACATGCCGCCGTTCTGCACCAGACTCGGCAGCGGGATCCCGAACACCAGCGCCTTGTTGTCGTAATAGAGCATGACGCCGAAGTGGCAGCTGATCATCTCCCCGACGCACTCGGTGACGGAGATGAACGCCGCCCAGGCGAACAGGTCGCGGGCCGCGCGCCCGTTCTCGATGATCAGATACGCGCCCATGGTCGCAATGCCGATCCCGCCGGTATAGGTGATCACCACATGCCACGGGATCGGCCGGTCGACGATCGTGACGACCGGATCGATCACGTTCGTCAGATAGGTCGTCGCGCCGATGACGTCCAGCCACGGCTCGACATAGAACGAGAACACAACCAGCGCACCGAGTGTGATCAGCCAGAACAGCGCGGCGTTCGCCCGGTCGTGCACCACGATCAATCCCACGCCGTAGACCACGCTCGCGACCAGCGACGCTATCGCGACCCCGAGCAGCAGCCACGCCGCCACCAGACCCGCGTACGTGACCGGCGGCGGCGCCCAATTGCCTGCCGAGAGGTAATGCAAGATTTCGTTCCCTTCGAAGAACCGGCACGGTTGCCGCAGCAGGCGCCGATAAAACAATGATCGTTGTCTAATCGGCGACTCGGTTCGGCTCATGCACGACGATCGCGGCAGCGGGGCAGACAAGCGCCGCCGACCGCACGGCCGCCAGCAGATCCGGCGCCACATCCACCGGGCCAGAAGTGGCCTCTCCGACGCTTGTACGCAGTTCAGACACCTCGTCGGGAAGGTGAAAGAAGGTCGGCGCCGACCGGACGCAATACCCGGAACCGAGACACAGCTCCTGGTCGATCTCGACCGTGATGGGCTCCGACATGTCAGCGGCTCCTCGTCGTTGAGTGGCGATGTCGAACAGTATTGACATCAATCATTGTCAATCAGTGACACGATGACGTCAATACCGGGAACCGCATAACCCGGATTCGAACTGCCGACGGTGCGACCGTTCGTGGTCCAATCGAGTTTCGATGGATACGAGGACCTGACAGAGCCCTCCATCGGTTCGACGGTCATGCTGTGGCGAGGCATCGGCGAATTTCCGCTGAGCCGGGTAACGCGCCCGGGGTAATCGAAGACAACCTGCGCGGCCGAACCGGTTTCGTGATCCTCGGTATGTATCCGAGCGTGTTCCACGGGTCGAAAGTTCTTGTCGCGCATACAGTGCTGTCAGCTCTCACGATGACCGCGGCGGTGGCCCTGCTCCCCAGCAAACTGGTTCATCTCGACCCGCAACAACAGGTCGAAGTCTTCCTCGGTGATGTCGGTGACCGGGATGTTGACCGTCTCGATGCCGGCGTTGGCGGCCACCACATCCAACCGCCCGAACGTGTCCAGCGCGGTGCGGAACAGGGGCTCGACACCGTCGGAGGTGGAGACGTCGGCCTGCACCGCGATGGCCTTGGCACCGGCAGCGCTCGCCTGGGCCTGGACATCGGCGGCTGCTTTCACGTCACGTGCGTAGTTGATGACCAGGTCCGCTCCTTGTTGGGCGAAGCGCAGGGCGATCGCCCTGCCAGGCCCTCGCGACGAGCCGTAATCAGAGCGACTTTTCCTTGTAGCGCCGTCGTGTACGCCGCCGACCATCCGAAGCGCCGAGAGTACTGGGTCGGTGCGAGCACGGCCGCGACCGCCGTGGCCAACAAGTTCGTGCCCGACCTGCTCGACCGGTACCTCGCCCGCACGGGGTTCGACTCCTAGCAGACCTCGCAGCCGGAGAACCACGATCGCGCGGCCAACCTCTGAAAGCCCCTCGACGACAACGACGGCCACGACTTCGGCGCACACAGCCGATTCGACGCCCGCGCAGTGAAGTTCAGTCCGCAGCTGTTGCTGTCGCGTCATCGCGGTGTGCTGGCGGCCGGCTGGGCCGTTGCCGCCGCGAGGGGCCAACGATCATGAGGACCCGCACCTCGCACCTCGCGCCGCGTGCGGCGGTAGTCGCGAATCGGCGCGCCTGAGTACAACAGACCCGAATGCGCCCGAGAAGGAGAGTACGGCCGCGCTCGGCATGCCTGGTCGAACCCCGGCCGGAGCCGCCGCGCTCGACCATGTCCGTCAGCGGCGGCGGGCGAGCGATCCACACGCGCTACCGGTGCTCACCGCGTACACCAGCTGATGCAGCGCGACGCCGGCTGGTATTCGGGGCGACGGCGATCGCCACCACACCTCGGTGTCGCCCCCACCGCCACCGCAGGCGCCAGCTGTACCCTTGCGCGCGACGCGGGCCGCACCCAGCGCCAACTGATCGGCAGCGCGACCACACCGATCAACACGCCGAAAAACGAACAGAAGAACCCCCTGGCCGGCACCGTGCACCGACCACGACGATCGGATCCAGATCAACGGTTCCTTGACACCGATCGGATCGCCGCATTCCTCGGCCGGTGGCCGGCCGCGGCTTATACTCCCGCACATGGCAGCTCAGCTGTTCGACACCGCCGAACGAGCACTGCTCTGCGGCCTGCTCGACCAGCTCGGCCCCGACGCACCGACGCTGTTGCACCCCTGGACGACCCGCGACCTCGCCGCCCACCTCGTCCTGCGCGAACACGACGCCCTCGCCGGGCCCGGTCTCGTCGTTCCGGGGCCGTGGGGAGATTTCGCCGAACGACGGCGAAAAGCCCTCGCCGACAAGTCGTTTCCCGTCCTCGTGGCGACGATCCGCGCGGGACCGCCGCCAGGATTCTTCCGCCTCGGCTGGGTTCGGCGCGTGCCCAACCTCAACGAGTTCTTCGTTCATCACGAAGACGTGCGCAGAGCCAACGAACTCGGCCCGCGAGTCAACCAGCCCGCGATGGATGCGGCACTGTGGCACAACACCGTTCGCGGCGCGCGATTTCTGGCGCGCCGACTGCACGGCCCAGGCCTGGATCTCGAATGGGCCGGCACGCTCGAGACTCACCGAGCCCGGCGCGGTCGGCCGATGGTCCGCATCACCGGGCTTCCCGGCGAACTGCTGCTCTACCTGTTCGGCCGCCAGGCAGCCGCGCGGGTGGCCATCGACGGACCGACCGGCGACGTCGATGTTGTCCGCCGCACTCGGTTCGGCATGTAGCGCCCGGCGGGTCACCGATCCCGCGGTAACCGCCGCGACGACGGGGGCTCGTGATCGACGCCCGCGATGGCGGCCAGCGCGATGAGCAACATCACGACCACGGCAGCCAAGTCGACGACGGACAGTACACCGGCGAGAATTTCCAGAGGCATACCGTTTTACCTCCTGCCTTCACATCCCCCGCACACGATTATATGTGCAATCTGCAATTGTTGCATAGTGCTATCGGAAGAGGGATGGTGATCAGACCGACCAGCCCGATCCACAGGCTGTCAGAGCGTTTGCTGTGCGCCACAGAATGTTTCAGGTCTTCGGATCCGCCGGCGGACAGTGCCGACAGCGACCGGACAACGCCGCCCGGCAGCATGCCGAGGGACTCACATTCGAGCGCACGGCAACTGATACACAAGGCCTGATGCTGATCCATCGCGTCGGCGGTGTGCACGGCACCCTGCCCGTGATCCTCACCTGCCACACCGGCCGCGGGCGGCTTCGATAGGCCGTCGACATGGATGACGAACCAGCCGCGCTCGTCGCCTACAACGGACGGCTGGCAGCATTACACTCATCGCGCAGGACTCACACTCGCCCTTGCGTTCTCAGTGATCAGGACTCGCCGTGCTGCGGTCGGCGGCCTGCGCGCTCATCGCCATCGTATTGACAGCCTGTGCCTCCCCGAGCGCGTCGACCGGTGACTCTCAGGCTCCCGGTCCAGACCCGTCGAACCCGGCCGACACCATGCCAGTGGCTTTGGCGATGCAACCGCGGATCACTTGGCGACCGTGGCACGGCACGCGGCCGCCGCACTCCAACCGCTGGGGTCTCACCGCCATAAAGGGCAATTTGGGCAACGGGATTCAGTCACCCCCGAAGGTGCCGTCATCGCCATGCTGAAACAACAGGCGCGGCTGGCCGCGGTCGACGACGCCTCCTGGCCCTGCACGAGCACAGCGGACGCCTGAAAACCTTGTCCACCGACGAGATCTGGCTCGACGGCGAGGGGGAAGCGGAGCTGCGGCCCGGCGGCGGTGTCCTCGCACTATTGAACAGCCTCGACGGATTCCGACCGTGGGCCCGGCAGGCCCCGATGACCGATCAGACCTGATAGCCCTCGATGTCCAGGCCGGGCACCGACTCCCCGCCCGCTTCGGTGAACGCGGTGAGGGCACGGACCAATCCGGTGCGATCGGCCGGGCGCATCCGCTCGACCACGGCCGCCAGCTCCTGGCGACGCCGCGCGGTCACCGCGTCCACGACCTCCTGCCCGCGTGCGGTGAGTTCGATGATCAGCTCACGGCGCGACTCCGGATTCGGTTTGCGATCGGTCAATCCCGCGACCACCAGCCGCTCCACCATCCGTGTCGCGGTCGAGGGCTGCACATTCAGACTGCTCGCCAAACTGGCAATCTTCGACGGGCCACGCGTCGACAACAACACCAACGTGCGGAACTGCGGAATCGTGATCGAATCATCGACGTGCGCGATCGAGCGCGCCGACAATCCCACCAGCAGCCGGGAGGCCGTCAACAAGGCGTCGGTGATCTCGTCCACCGATTCCTCGGCCACCGCGTCCCTTCGGGCCATCACTACCTCCGTCACGGCAATACACCATCCCTGTCCATCCTGCCCTGTCCGCCCGATTCCAGTGGGAACACTCGCCCGCAGTGCGCCAACAAGATGACGAATATCCCTTCGCCTCCACCAACGAGGGCGGTTCCGCCGGAGGACCGGCACGTACCTGAGGAAATTGGCCAATGCGTACGCAACACGGCCGAATTCAGGCCGACCACAGCCAATTCCTGCTCGCCGATCCGAATGTCGACACCACCGACATCTCCGACGAGGGCGACCTGATCCGGGCTGAGCCCGGGTTCGTGACCATCATGACGGGGATCGCTTACGGCCCAGTCGATCTGACAGTCGAACTCCTCGACCACGCGCCGAACGATACCGATCTCGGTGACTGGCAGGTGGTCGAGGAGACCATCGCCCGAACCCAATCGGGATTATGTCTACGTTTTCGATGACCACGGTAAGACAAATGGTGCTGGCCGATCCGGTCCAGCCTGTCGTCGAGTTCGTCGGTCATAGGTTCGGAACGCCACCGTGAAACCGCGTGATCCGGCCGCAGCAGTGGCGAGCCTTCGATATTCCTTGTCACTACCTGGCTCCCGGTTCACCGGCCCACGTGCCGGGTCATATTCTCCGAGTAGCGGGCACCGGCGACGGCGTGGGCGGCGTCTTCGATGCGGGCGAGATCTTCGGTGGTCAGGGTGATGTCGAGGGCGGCGACGTTTTGTTCGAGGTAGGTGCGGCGTTTGGTGCCGGGGATCGCGACCACGTCGTCGCCTCGGCCGGCTACCCACGCCAGGGCCAATTGCCCTGCGGTGACACCCTTCTCGTCGGCCAGTTTGCGCAGTGCGTCGACGATGGCGAGGTTGCGGTCGAGGTTGGCCTCGGTGAACCGCGGCAGGCGGCGGCGCATATCATCGGCGGGCAGGTCGGCGGTGGAGCTGATCTTGCCGGTGAGGAAACCGCGGCCGAGTGGCGCGAACGCGACGATGCCGATGCCCAATTCGCGGCAGGTCGGGACGATCTCGGCCTCGAGGTCGCGGGTCCACAGCGACCATTCGCTCTGCACCGCGGTCACCGGGTGCACGGCATGGGCGCGGCGGATCGTCGCGGGCGCTGCCTCCGAGATGCCGAGGTGGCCGACCTTGCCGGCGGTCACCAGCTCGGTGAGTGCACCCCAGGTCTCCTCGATCGGGACGGTCGGATCGACACGATGCTGGTAGTACAGGTCGATATGGTCGACGCCGAGGCGGGCCAGCGATTCGTCACAGCTCTGCCGGACGTAGGCGGCATCACCGCGCACACGCACGGCGCCGTTGTCCCCCGACACGATGCCGAATTTGGTTGCCAGCACGACCTCGTCGCGTCTTCCGCGAATGGCGCGGCCGACGAGTTCTTCGTTGGCGCCGGCGCCGTAGACGTCGGCGGTGTCGAGCAGCGTGACGCCCAAGTCGAGGGCGCGGTGGATGGTGGCGATCGACTCGTCGTCGTTGTCGCGCACCCCGTAGGACTGGCTCATTCCCATACAGCCCAAGCCCTCTGCGCCGACGGTCAACTCACCGAGTTTCCTGGTTGCGAGCATTGCGAGTCCTCCTTCGTGGCAGCGGATATCGGTAGCCGCCCGATGACGGCCGCGTGTGCGGCCAGCGGGCCCGGCAGCGGCGGAAACCGCTGCAGCGTGGCCGGATCGTGTCCGGTGACGAGGTGGTGCGGGCGGGTGAGTTGCATGTCGCGGATGGTCGCGTACGAGGTGTACATCTGCGGGAGATCGCTCATCAAGGCGAACGGCATGTCCCGTTCGAGCTCCTCGTAGAAGTGCACGGCGTCGGAGGCCAGCAGGACCGGCCCGCTCGAGGTCTCGACCACGACCGCCAGCTGACCCGGTGTGTGTCCAGCCATCTCGAGTATGGTGATACCCGGAGCCGGGATGTGGCCGTGCTCGACGAAGCGCAGCCGTTCCTCGCGCAGCGCCACTTTCAGCTGCTCGATCTCGCGAACCTCCGACGCGAAGCGAAACAATTCCTTCCCCGCCAGTTCCGAAGTCCAGAACTCGTACTCCCGCCAGGACATCATGAAGCGGCTGTTCGGTAGCGCAGCCAGGTTTCCGATGTGGTCGTAGTGCGCGTGAGTGATGATCACGTTGTTCTCGGCCGTGGGATCGATTCCCAGTGTGCGCAGCGCCTCGATCGGATCCAGGAGCAGGGTGTGGGCACGCTTGCGTCCGCTTTCCGAGCTGAATCCGACGTCGACGATGAATGTGCGGTCGCGGCCGCGGACCACCCAGAAGAAGAAGTCCAAGGTGATCGGGCCGTCGTCGGCTCCGTAAACCGGGTAGTTGAGGAATATGTCGCTGCGGACGGTTTCCTGGGTTCCGTAGCGAACGAGGATCACCTCGTATTCGTCGTCACTCATTGTGCGCCTCCGGGTATCTCGGCTAAGCGGGGGCTCCTCGAAGGGTGGGGTCGATGGTGTGCTCGGGCGAGCTGGGAATTGGCGCTCGGCGACGTCGCGGGCGGTGATCGTCGGAGGGTCGCCCGTCGTCGCGGACGAAACGCCACACGTGCGGGGGTCGGCGCACGAGCGCGGGCGGCGGTGTCGGCGGTTGCACCTGTGCGATATCGCCGGTCGCGATCACAACGACGCGGCCGTCGTGGCTGTGGTAAACCTCGATCCGCGCGGCGGGATCGCCGTCTCGAATGCTTTGTCGCAGATCATGGTCGGCCCATCGCCGCAACTCCGCAGCCGCGGAGTCATCGGCCGCAGCTTCCCACATCAAGGTGGGACGCGGGCCGGTATCGGGTTGCCGACCCGGCTCACCGGTGCGGGCCTTCGACAGCCCTGCCCAGCGCCGTTCGTAGTCCACGCTGAGCCCGAGTTGGTCCAGCACCCGGACCACGACGTGGTCGACCATGTCGTCCAGGGTGCGGGGCCGATGGTAGAACGCCGGCATCGGCGGGCAGATCCGCACACCCATCCGCGCCAGCGCGAGCATGTTCTCCAAGTGAATCTGGTTGAGCGGGGTCTCGCGGGGAACCAGGCACAGCGGCCGCTGTTCTTTGAGCACGACGTCCGCGGCCCGCACAATCAGAGTGTCGGCCAGCCCGTGCCGAATCGCCGCGGTGGTCCGCATCGAACACGGCACCACCACCATCGCATCCACCCGGAACGATCCCGACGACAGCGCCGCTCCCTGATCACCCTCCTGGTATACGACATCGGCCAGCGCCTCCACCTCGGCCACCGAGTAGTCGGTTTCGGTCGCGATATTCACCCGCGCCCACTTGGACATGACCAGATGCGTCTCGACGTCCTCGTCGAGTCCGCGCAATTTCTCCAGCAACCGGATCCCGAAGATCGCGCCGGTCGCGCCCGTGATCGCCACGATCAGACGCATGGTCTTCTCCTTAGTTGTCACGAATTGGATTACTCGGCTCGGGAACTACTTCGGGGCGTGAGATCGCAAGAGCTCGGGCGATTCCCGGCCGGGTTCGGGCGGGATCTCGCCGTTGCCCATCATGGCCGCGGCGGGCGCGTCGAGCAGAATGATCTCGATGTCCTGCGCGCCCGGGTCGATGGTCTTCCAGCCGTCGTAGATTCGGGCCAGGCATCGTTGCTTGTGGGCCATGTCGCGGCCAGCGCGGATGTGTCCCTCGACGAAGACGAAATCGGCGGAGCGGCCCTCGTGGAACGAGTCGCCGGGTGCGGCTTCGTGGAACATTACGCGCACGAACGATGGTGGCGCGTTGAAGGTTTCGGCGTGGACAGTCGTGATGAGTTCGGCGATCGCCTGCTTCTGCGCGGAGTTCAGCGATCGGGCGGGAACCAGACACGAGTAGAAAGGCATTTCAGTCCTCCTGATGCGGGCGGGATTACTCGGCTCCGGACTACTCGGCTTCGACGAGTTTTCCGATCTTGGCCTTGACTGCTTCCGGATACACCTGCTGGAAGGTGGCGGGCACAGAGCGGCTGGCCGCCCCGGCGATCAATCCGTTGTGGATGACCAGCGGACCGTGGCCGGTTTCGCGTTCGCGCGGGGTGAACAGGGGAGAGAGGCTGGCAAGCGGTCGGTCGGTGATGACGAGATCGCTGCCGGGGCGTACCCGGGAGGCCAGCGCCCACACGACATCGCGGAGGTCGGTGGGGTCGATGTCGTTCTCCACCACGAGAATCCGGGCCAGGACCCTGGCCGCGGGACTGTGTTCGATCAAGGTGTCGGCGATGCGGCGAACCAATGCCTGCGCATCGCTGTTGCAGCTGGCCTGCCAATCCCTGGTCACGGTGACGACGGCGAATTGATTCGCGCCTTCGGGAGGTAGCCACGCGTGCTCCACGGGCAGGCCGGCGTCGCGCAGGACGCGCGTGTGGTTGACGGACTGACCGAGTTGGTTGATGGTGTGGTCGTCGTCGACAGGTTTGCCGGCCGGGACGGTGGCGAGGATGGGTTCGGGGACGCTGGAGATCGCCGTGACATGACCCACCAGCTCTAGTTCGATCGCGTCCGGGATGAGGTAGCCGGGGTATTCACCGAACGGGCCTTCCGGGACGCGTTCCTCGATGTTGATGTGTCCCTCGAGGACGACCTGGGCGGTCGCGGGAACACAGTGGTTGACGACGTGCGCGCGGGTGACCTCGAGCGGTTCGCCGAACCATCCGCCCAGGAATGCCGCTTCGTCCACGTATTCGGGAGCCCCCCTCGTACCCGACAGCACCGTCGCGGCAGGTTCGACGCCGAGTGCCAGGGCGAACTCCATCGACTTGCCGACGTCTTTCCACATCTCGTAGATCATCCCGAAGTGCTGATAGTTCCGGGTCCAGATGGTGACGCGCTGGGCGTCCAGGCGCATGACCCGGCAGACATGCCAGTTGGTCCAGGAGCCGTCCGGGGTGGTGGCGATCATCGTTCCGATCGTGTTGAGGTAGTCGCCGCCGTCGCCTTCGTGCAGCATCGGGGATGGAATGTCGTACAGGTCGACGGTGTCGTGCAGTGTGCGGCCGCTGCGGTCGGGGACCACGACCGGCGCGATGAGATCGGTGTCGAAGTCGACCGCGAGCACACGATCCAGGATGGTCAAGGGATGTGTGTCCCAGGGCAGCCCCAGGGCGAGCGCTACGCGGCCCCACCGATGCCGAGCGTCCGAGGAGTACGGAGCCAAACCGCCGAGGAATCGGTATCCGGGAAACCCGGTGATGTTGGTGAAATACTGTGCGGGCAAATTGTTCTCGCACGCGTATCGGACGCCTGCGCCCAGTTCCAGATTCAAATCGACCGGTGCATCGACACGCGCCAGGTCGTCGTGCTCGGTGAGCGCGTCGAGGTATTCGCCGATCGATTTCAGGTGACGGCGTTCGCGGGGAGCTTCGAAACGATCAGTCATCTTCAGCCTCCTCGGGGTTCCAGCGACCATCGGCCGGACCGACCGCGGTCGTGGCCGGGCATCGGAGCGAGTTGCCTATTCGATAGCAAATGAACATGGCCGAGCCCATGCTGCTCACGGTGAGGGGACCGCGCAAGGTAATCCACGCTAAACTGCAATCAACTTCATCAACCAATGACAAGGTGAGATGAATTTCGATGGGATTGGAGCAGCGGCGCACGGTCGTCAGCAATCTGCGAGCACGGTTGCCCGAGGTCGTCGATATCGTGCTGGACACCATTGCGGAGACCGTGCCCGCCTACCAGGGCCTGGATGCCGGCCGACTGCGTGAAATACGCGATTTCATCGCGTGGGTTACGGTCCGCGTTCTCGACGTCTGGAGCGAGGACAGCCCTCTGACAGACCGGGACCGCGACCGGCTCCGCGCGATCGGCGCCGCCCACGCCGAGAGCGGCCGTTCGAATGCCGCCATCCTGCGCGCCTACCGCATCGCCGCGCTCACCGTCACCAACCTGGTCTGGGACGACCGCGATGCCACCCACCTCGACCGCACCGACCTGCGAGCCCACACCGATGTCGTGCTCACGGCCATCGATGAACTGTCCGAGGCGGTCCTGGCCGGGCACAGCGCCGCCCTCGACCGGCTCACCAGCGACCGCCACCGGGCGCTGCGCAATCTGTTCGACGACCTGCTCGCCGGCCGCCACAGCTCACCTGCCGTCCTCGCCGGACGATGCCGTGAACTCGGTGTTGCCCTGCCGGCGGATCCTGTACTGCTGGTCACCGAACCCACCATCGGCGCGCCACCGGCTCAGCTCGGCATCGTCGACCTCCTCCGCGATCTCGGACTGCCCGCCGCCCCTGTCGAACACCTCGCCACCGTGCGTGAACATCGCGTGGTTCTGCTACTTCCCACACATGTTCGCCCCGCGCTCAATGCCGCGGTCGAAGCTCGCCGATGGCGGGGCTGCCTGATCGGTGAGCACGCCGACACCCACACCGCGCTGGCCTATCGCCTGGCGACCGATGCGCTGGATTCCGCGCCCGCGCACGCTTTCCGCGCTCGGCTCGTGCTCGACGACGGTGACGCGCACGCGGTGCAACTGCTCACCACCCACCCGGCCACCGATCCCGACACCGTCGCCCGCACCGTCCTGGGCCCCCTCGCCGCCCCCGCCCAGCGCCATCTACTCGAAGGACTGGCCGCCTACCTGGCGGCCACCTCGGCCAACGCCGCCGCCGAACACCTGCACCTGCACCCCCAGACCCTGCGCTACCGACTACGCCGCGCCGTCGAACTCACCGGCCGCGACCCCCGCGATCCCTGGCAGCGCCTCACCCTCGACATCGCCTGCGCCGTCGCCGCCCCCTTCCGCGGCGACCCCTGTCCGGACGGCGGGCAGGGCTCGCGATCCGTGCGGTCGAAGTGACCACGCTGCGTCCGAATAGCTCTCATCTTGTCATTGGTTGATGAAGTTGTTTGCGGTTATGCGTGGATTATCTTGCGCGGTCTTCTCACCCTGAGCAGCATGGGCCCGGTCATGTTCATTTGCTATCGAATAGGCAACTCGTTCCAATGCCCGGCCATGACCGAGACCGGTCCGGCCGATAGTCGTTGAACTCGAGGAGGCGGAGAATGAGCGATCGTTCCGAAGGGGACTGGGACACGGGTGGCGAAACTCGAGAGCGGGCGATCCTCGTGACGGGGTCGAGCGGGGGAATCGGGCGGGCGGTCGCGACCGCCTTCGCCGAGAACGGTGACCGGGTTGCCATCCATTACCGAGGCAATCGTGACGCCGCCGAACAGCTCAGCAAAGAGCTGCCCGGAGACGGTCACCTGTTGGTGCAAGCCGATGTGACCGACCCCGATGCCGTGCAGGCGATGGTCGACCAGGTCGTCGACGCATTCGGCGGGATCGATGTGCTGGTCAACAACGCCGGACACGCGACCCCGCATCCCATCCTGGAGACCGATTACGAGCAATGGCGTACGGCGTGGCGCACGATCATCGACCTCAACCTCGTGGCCACCGCGAATGTGACCTGGTGCGCGGTACGACACATGGACACCGGCGCGCGAATCGTCAATATGTCCTCCGTCGGCGCATTCTCCGGCACGGAGCCGCCCGCCTACGGGGCGAGCAAGGGCGCGCTGAATTCCCTGACTTACATATTGGCTCGCGACCTCGGCCGCCGCGGCATCGGCGTCACCGGGGTGGCGCCAGGTTGGGTGGAGACCGAGTTGGCCGCCCCGGTCCTCGATTCGCCTCAGGGTGATGTGTTGCGTGCGCAAAGCCCCTTCGGGCGAGTGGGTCGACCCGACGAAGTCGCGGCCGCCGTGCTGTATCTGGCCTCGCCGCAAGCGGAGTGGGCCAGCGGCGCCGTGCTCGACCTCAACGGCGCTTTCCTTTTCCGGGCCTGACCATCTGCCGCGCGAAAAGGAGATCGACCATTCTGTCCATTCGACGCGTAGGGAGAAATATGAACGCCATCGCCTACCATTTCGAGCCCGGTAGTGATCTCGACGGACTCACCTCGGCCGCGCAGCAGGTGCCCGAGCCCGGCCCGGGGCAGATCGTCGTCCGGGTTCGCGCCGCCGCCGTCAATCGCCGCGATCTGATGATCGTGGAGGGCACGTCCCTGCCCGCCACCCCTGGAGTCATCCCGCTGGCCGACGGTGTCGGTGACGTCGTCGCCACCGGGCCCGGCGTTGTGCGCGCCGCTGTGGGCGACCGTGTCACCTCGACCTTCTATGTGTCCTGGACCGACGGGCCGATGCGTGTCGCCGAGGCTCGCGACCAATACGGCCTCAGCCACGACGGCATGCTCGCGAATTACGCTGTGCTGGAGGAGGAATCGGTGGTGCACGTCCCCGAGCACCTCCCCGACGAGGAGGCCGCCTCGCTGACCACGGCCGGTGTCACCGCGTGGTCGGCTCTCACCGCCGGACGTCCGGTCCTGCCCGGACAGAATGTCCTTGTCGTGGGCGCCGGTTCGGTCGGCCAGTTCGCCGTCCAGTTCGCCCGCGTTCTCGGTGCTCGCGTCCTCGTCATCGGGTCCGCCGAGCGCGCGGAGTTCCTGCGAGGGCTCGGCGCCGACGAGGTCATCGATCATCACACCACCCGCGATTGGGAGAACGTCGTCCGCGAGCTCACCGGCGGCGACGGTGTCGACCATGTCATCGAGACAGTCGGCCCGCGCACCTTCGCCCACTCCCGCGCCGCGGCCGCGTTGAACGGCGCGATCACGATCATCGGTATGTTCCAGGCGGACGACAAAAATGCGGCGGAGGACCCCTTCCAGGGCAGGCCGCTGACAATTCGGCACCTGAATGTGGGCAGTCGTGTGGAGTTCGAGGCGATGAACGAGACCATCGCCAAGTATCAGCTCCGCGTCGCCATCGATCGGGTCTTCCCGCTCGAGCAGGCTGTCGAGGCCTATCGCTACCTGCGTGAGGGCAAGCCTGTCGGCAAGGTCGTCATCACCATGCAATAGCCCACTACATGTGTGTCCGACGCGGTCCGCATTCGCCGTCCGAAAGGAAACCGATCGTGACCGAGAACTATTCGACCGTGGTGGATCGCCTTCGCAGCGCCGTCCGATCCGGACGCACCCGCCCGCTGGAGTGGCGCACCGAGCAGTTGCGGCGGCTGCGTGCCCTGTTGAGCGAGCGCGGATCGGAATTGGCCGACGCCATGTTCGCCGACCTGCACAAGAGCGAAAGCGAAGGCAACACCTACGAAATCGAGGTGGTCATCCGGGAAATCGACCACACCCTCACCCATCTCGAATCCTGGCTTCGTCCCGAACCCGTCGAGCTGTCCGGCTACGACTTCGCAGCCGGATCCACCGCTGTCACCCGCTACGATCCGCTGGGTGTCGTCCTGGTGATCGGGACGTGGAATTATCCGGTTCAGCTGCTCCTGCTGCCGATTGCCGGGGCGTTGGCGGCGGGAAATACCGTGGTGGCCAAGCCCAGTGACGTCGCACCCGCGACGTCGGCCGCGGTCGCCCGGCTGCTTCCGCAGTATTTCGATCCCGACACGATGGTGGTCGTGGAGGGGGGTAGGTCGGCCACGGACGCGCTGCTTGCCGAGCGATTCGACCATATCTTCTTCACCGGCGGGGCCGCGGTCGGGCGCGTGGTGATGAAGGCCGCCGCAGCGCACCTCACGCCGGTCACCCTGGAGCTCGGCGGTAAGTCGCCGGTATTCATCGATCGCGACGTCGATCTGGCCGCGGTCGCCGAGCGCCTGGTGTGGGCCAAGTTCAACAACGCCGGGCAAGTGTGCGTCACAACCGATTACGTGCTCACCGATCCCGACACCGCGCGCGGGCTGGAGTCCGCGCTTGCCGCTGCCGTCACGGACCGATTCGGCGATGATCCGGCGACCTCGCCGAAATACGGCCGGATTGTCAACGAGCGGCATTTCGATCGGCTGACGGCACTGCTGGAGTCCGGCCGCACCGTCGTCGGTGGGCAGCACGATCGCGCCCAGAGGTACATCGCACCAACCGTTCTCGCCTCCGTCACCGCGGATTCGCCGGTCATGCAGGAGGAGATCTTCGGTCCGATCCTACCCATCGTGGAAGTGCCCGATCTCGACAAGGCCCTCGAATTCATCAACAACCACGACAAGCCGCTGGCCCTCTACGCCTTCACCGACTCCGACACGACACGGGAACGCCTCGCCACCGAAACCAGTTCCGGTGGAGTGGCTTTCGGCCTGCCGCTGGTGCAGCTTCTCGTTCACGACCTACCCTTCGGCGGTGTCGGCGCCAGCGGCCTCGGCAACTATCACGGCCGCTACTCCATCGAAACCTTCAGCCACCGCAAAGCTGTCGTCGACGCCAAGCAGTCTTGCATCGTTCCCTAGCGCATGAACGTGACTGAATCCCAACGCCAGAGCGGAGGAATTTCGTGTCGAGCACCATCATGGGCGAGATCGTGAACAAGACGAGCCGTGATTATCAGAAGGCGCGGTCGGCGTGGAATTCGCTGTATCGCACGAAACCGGATCTGATCATCTACCCGACCAACGCCGAGGAGGTCGCGGCAGCCCTGGCGCACGCGCGTCACCGCGGGTTGGACCTGCGGATCCGGTCCGGCGGACACAGTTTCGACGGATATTCCTCCGTCGACGGCGGCGTCGTCCTCGATCTGGGCCGAATGGACTCCATCGTGGTCCGCGACGACGACACGGTCGTCATCGGTCCGGGGGCCAGACTCCGCACGGTCTACGAAGTGCTCTCCGACTACGACCTTGCTCTTCCCGGAGGTAACTGCGGCGGTGTCGGAGTCGGCGGCCTCACTCTCGGCGGCGGACTGGGAATTCTCGGGCGCACGCACGGCTGGCTGGCGCAGAGTGTGCGCTCCGTCGACATGATCGATGCGCGGGGAAACCTCATCACCGTCGACAAGGACAACCATCCGGACCTGTTCTGGGCGCTGCGGGGCTCCGGCGGCGGCAATTTCGGGATCGTCGTCTCGTTCACCTTCCAGGCATACCGGATCCCGCATCTGGTCAGGGGGGTGCTCCACTGGGACTGGGACCATCTCGTCGACTTCGCCGACGCGCTCCAGCAGTTCGGTCCCACCATGGACAGGCGCATCAACATGATCGGGCATCTGGAGTGCAAGCAGGTCGGCACTATCGCCCTGATCGTGGTCTCCCTGGCCTCGCGGGACGAGACCGAACGCGCCCTCGCACCGATGCTGGCGGCATTGCCACCGGTGCGGGACCAGCAGTACGCCACGGTTCGGTACGTGGACGCCGCCCAGGACTCCGTCACCCCCGAACTCCTCTATTCCAACGAAGTCCGCGCTACCACGGTGACCGGGAACATCAACGAGACTCTGAGCCGAGATTGCCTTCAGAAGATCAAGGACCGGCTCGCCGTGGCCGAAAGCGGGACCACGATTCAGCTGCATGCCCTGGGCAGCGTCACCGCCGAGCTGAACCGGACCGATCCGATCGCTCTGCCCTCCGTCGACGGGCTGCTGTCGCTGTTCGCCCCGAGCTACTGGACCGATCCCGCCGCGGACGAGTTCAACCTCAACTGGATGTCCGGCCTCGCCGAGGACATGCTGCCGCACTTTCAAACCACCTACATCAACAGCAACGACATCCATATCGACGATCGGATCTACCCCCGCTATGGCGAGAATTTCGCCCGGCTCGTAAAGATCAAGAACCAGTACGATCCGGAGAACGTATTCACTTTCGCCGCCGGCATCCCACCATCGCTCACCCGGCCCGAAGCGGAGCGGATGGGATTGCCCGAACATCAAATCCAGGCAATCCAAGAATTTGGATTTCTCAATGAGTAACGGTAGCGGCCCTTACGTGACTCGAACAGACCATCGGACAGCGCGCAAACTGTTGGCCGACATCTGGGTCGGGTTGGGTTGTGATGCGGTCGATGTCGATCGAGTCGATTTTTCGGGTGAGCGATCGCTGACGTCCGCTTTCGCGGTGACCGATCTCGCGGCGGCCAGTATCGGGGCGGCCGGGCTCGCCATGGGAAGGCTTGTGGCACGCGGTGCTCCATTGCCCGCCGTGCGGGTCGATCGCGTCATGGCCAGTGGCTGGTTCTATCTGCCGCCCGGCCCCTCGGTTCCTGTGTCGCCCGGGCCCCGTGCCGAGGACGACACCAACGCCCGGATAGATCCGTCGAACAACCCCTGGATGGTCGAGTTCCAGACGTCAGACGGTCGCTGGTTGAGAGTGCAGGCCGGATTCGCGCGGCCGCGGGCCCGCCTGCTGAATACGCTCGGCGTCCCGGAGGATCCCGCCGCCGTAGCCGCTGAGATCGGGAAGTACGAAGCCGACGATATCGAACAGATTCTTGTCGACGCGGGCGTTCCGGTGGCAGTCAACCACACCATCGAGGAATGGCGCACGCACCCGCAGGGACAGGCAGTCGCGCGGGAACCTTTGGTATCGCTCGAAATCGGCAGTCCTGCCCGCACCGGTTGGCGACCGACTCCAGGTCGACCGCTCGCGGGCATTCGGGTGCTCGACCTCACCCGTGTCGTCGCCGGGCCCATGGGGACTCGATTCCTCGCCGCGTGCGGTGCGGAAGTGCTGCGCCTCGACGCACCCGATTCGGACGAGAGCGTCGCCTTCGCCGGCGGTGGCGACCTGATGCTCGGAAAACGGTGGGCATTTTTGGACCTCCGCACCGCCGCGGGCAAGCAGCGGTTTCTCGAGCTGTTGGCCGACGCCGACGTCCTCGTTCACACCTACCGTCCCGGTGCGATCGACGGACTCATCCCCCCGGCCGAGCGCGCGGCGGCGCGCCCCGGCCTCGTCGAAGTCGCCCTGAATGCCTACGGGTGGACCGGTCCATGGCGCACCCGCCGCGGCTTCGACACGCTGGTGCAGTTCAGCACGGGGCTAGCGGATGCGACGACATCCTGGGCGCTCGAGGACCCGGTGCACCGGATACCGATCAACGCCCTCGGCAAGCTCGTGCCCGCCGATCGGCCAAGGCATCTGCCGGTCGAAGTGCTCGACTTCTCGACGGGCTATCAAGCCGCCGCCGCCGCGATCACCGGGCTCACTCGCCGGCTCACTGCCGGTGTCGGCTCGACAATGCGCCTCTCGTTGGCGAGAACCGCGGCCCTGCTGATCGACGCGGGCCGCCCCCCTGCCGAACCACCCATTACCTTGCCTCTCACCGGACCAACCGAAGACCGCGTATATGCCAGCCCGCACGGCGCGGTCCGGCGACTTCGGTTTCCTGTCGAAATCGACGACAATCCGCTGTTCTGGGAACACCCTTACGAATCCGTCGGCTCCTCCACTCCCCAATGGACCCACAGGGTCCCGTAGCACGGTGTGTCAGCCGAAAGAGCTTGCTGCATCGAGCGAGCGCCACCCGAACTCGGCCGTCCGAGTGGGTGGGCCACAACCCTGAACCCGGGACACGCCGCAATATCCTCAGGAGATTCCATGGACGTTTCGCCGATATTATGGAGTCCTCTCCGACTGGGTGCGATTTCGTTGAATAACCGCCTGGTGATGGCACCGATGACCCGATGCCGGAGCAACGCCGACGGCGTACCGTCCGACATGAACGCGGAGTTCTACGCTCAGCACGCCTCGATGGGGCTGATCATCGCGGAGAGTACCCAAATATGCGACCGCGGCCGCGGATATGAAAACGCGCCGGGATGCTACACGCAGGCACACGTCGAGGGATGGCGCAAGGTTGTCGACGCGGTGCATGCTCATGGCGGCCGAATGACAATCCAGCTGTACCACTGCGGCCGAATGACGCACCCGGATCTCATCGGCGGACAACGGCCGGTCGCCCCGTCCGCCGTAGCACCCGATCTAACGGTGCACACGTCAGGCTCCGTCGCGAAACCGGCCCCCGTTCCCCATGCCCTCACGCTCGACGAAATCGCCGCTGTCATCGAGGATTTCCGGGTGGCGGCGTCATACGCGATCGCCGCGGGAGCCGACGGTGTGGAGGTGCACGCGGCCAATGGCTATCTGCTGCACCAATTCCTGGCGGACAACACCAACCTTCGCGCAGACCGATACGGCGGTCCGGTCGAGAACCGCATCCGTCTCGTGCTGGAGGTAACCCGAGCGGTGGTCGACGAAATCGGGGCGGAGCGGACGGGGATCCGGATATCTCCGGGCACCAGCAAAAGGACGGCCATCGTCGAGAACGACACGCGGGGACTTTACGGGGCGCTCGTTACCGCGTTGGCGCCACTCGACCTGGCATATCTGCACCTCATGTTCGCCGGGCCCGACGAGTCGCTGCTGCACTCCGTGCGCACCGCGTGGCCACATGGCTTCGTGCTCAACCGCGTGAACGCAGATCTGGCATCGCGACTCCGCGACGTCGCCGACACGGCGGCGGACGCAACCGCCCTTGCCAGAATGGCGCTGGCCAACCCGGATCTCGTGGAGCGAATCAAAAAAGGCGCCCAACTCAACGAGCCGGACACGCGGACGTTCTACAGCGGCGGGGCACACGGCTATCTGGACTATCCCCTCCTGTCGGACAGTCCGTATCAGCCTTCCGCGTAGATTCGGTCACCAGTGCGGCCCGCACAGCCGTGCAGTGTCGGCACCATCGACTGGGACGGAATCACAAAGGTCGATTCAGAATCGTCCGCCGCGGCTGATTCGGCCGGAGCTGTCGGAGCCGCCGAACGACCCTGGGCCCCAACCGGATTTGTCGGAGTCGTCGGAGTCGCCGTCCAGGCCGAGCAAACCCTCGACGACGCCCTCGATGAGAACGCCCGCGAGTACCGCACCGAAATTGACCAACCGCGGAATCGGTTGCCGGGCCCGCCATTTCCCCACACTGGACTGCGCCCTGCGCAGGGCTCGATCGGCCGAGTCGGCGGCCCGTTGGGCATGTCGCAGTGCCCGTTGCGGATCGGTGTCGGCCAGCGTGTGCGCGCGATCGAGATGACGCCGGGCCTCGGCGAGCCGCGTGCGCGGTGCCGCGTCGACGCCGCCGCGGCGGGTGCCGACGTAATCCGCGGCGGCCCGTACCCGACCGTCCGCGGCGGCGAACGCCTGATCGAGGCGGCGCTGCAGCTGTTCGCCGGCAAGCTGGTGATCCGTCGCCGCGGCCAGCGCGCGATCCAGGGCGACAGCACGGGCGACCACCTCCCGCAACGCTCCAAGCGGGTCGGTCCCCCCGCCCGCCGCGGCGCGCTTCACGGTTTTCCGTGCGGCGGCCACCGCCTTTGCCAATTCCCGATCGTCGCGCCCCGACAGCGTGGTCGCCGAATCCACAGCGCGACGCAGCTCCTCGATTGCGCCGGGCAGCCCGGCGCGCGCCTGTTCGATATCGGTGGCCGCGCTGTCGACCGCGTCGAGCAGCGCCCGGCCCGCCGCGATCGCCGACTCGGCGCCGCGAATCGCGGCCACCGCCGCACCCTGCTCCCCTACCGGCCGGGCCACCGCGGCGCGCCCGTCCTCGATCCCCCTTTGCGCGAACGAGATTCGTTCGCACGCCATCGTGACGTTCTCGCGAACCGGCGCGATCACCGAAGCCGGATACTCACCGACCAACCGCGCCAGTAATTCCTCCGAACGCGGTATCCGCGTGGTCAGTTCCACCACGTCACGGGTCAGCGCGTCCAGCCGCCGAGGCGCATCGATGAGCAGGTTGCGCATGGCATCGAATTCGGTGACCTTGGCATCGAGCTCCCGATTGGCCCGCCCGCAGGCGGAAATCAACTCCACCAACAGATCGCGACGCTGCTCCGGGGTCTCGGGGATGTCGTCGTCGAGCCGTTGACGGATCGAAAAGGCCTGCGCGAGGGCATCTTTCGCACCGTCGACCGCAGCGGCGAACGGCGCGGTCGCGGTGGCGCCGAACTCGTCGGTGGCCAGCCGCAGTTCCTCGACGCTGGTGCGAATCGCATTGTCGACGTCGACCAGAATCTCCTTGGACCGGATATCGAGAATATCGGGATCCAGCTCCCCCAACCGTGCGGTATCGCCCGGGTCGATCTGTCTGGCCGCTACTACTCCGGCCCGGTCCCGCACCGTTCGCCGCCGCCACCGATACAGCAGAGCCAGACCCGCGACTACTCCCACCACCAGCACGACGATGACCACCACCGGCCACAGATCCGACCTCTTGGATTCGCTCATCACCCGCGACAATCCCTGCGCCGCAGCGATTCCAGCCTCGGCCCACTGCGCCGTGCGCAACCGCGGTTCCACTTGATCGCGCAGGAGAGAATTTAGTTCGGCCTCGCTCACCGAGGACGGCCTGGCACCGGTGAGGGCATAGGCCCGATCGGTGATCGCGATCGACAGCAGTAGGTCACGATCTCCGAACCCGGAGGCCGCGACAGCGCGATCCCCCCAAGTCTGCGGGTCGAGTCCGCCGAAGTCGTGCACGTAGACGACCCACAACCGTTCCCGACGCGTGTCGTAGAGTTCGTCCACGGCCCCTCGCACCCGATCACGCTGCTCGCCCTCGAGCGCTCGCGCCACATCGGTGACGGGTTGCGGCAACCGAAACGGTTCCTCCGCCGCGGCCGTCGCCGACCACAACCCTGCCACGCCCGACAGCAGGACCGACAACGCGGCGAACAGCACCAACGGCAGCGACCCGACGCGACGAACCCCTGAAAGCGGTGTCGACATCCCACGAATGTAGCTGCCGATATGCTGGCAATGCAGAAACGCGCCCGCGCCTAGATCCCACACCTGATGCAGGGCGATAGTAGCCCAAGAACCGACGTAGCTGAGAGTGTGCCATCGAGTGATCGATGGTTGAGCGAAAGCTGTGCTCGACCCCAGTCCCCGCGCGGACACCCAGCACAGTATTTCGTCCCTGCACTGCCTGCTTTCTCACGTTGCAGAACCGACCGAATGGTTTTTAGCTGAAGGGTGATAGCACTTCCCTATATCTACCTACGGAGGTTCCCATGCGGACGCTGGAGCAACGCCGGCTATCTCCTGGCGAGGCCAGTCTCATCAACGCCGACGTGGGTGCGGTGGTCGCGCAGGCCCGCATCGACGGCGTCGTCGAGCCCGCAATCCTCGAGCAGGCGCTCCACACCTTGGCCGAGGACCATCCCCTGCTGCGCAGCCGGATCATCGACGACGCGGCGGGTTATCTGCTGCAGTACGCCGCCGGTGCGGGTCCCTCGCTGCGGGTCGTGGACACCGACGAGGATCCCTTCGCCCTCGAACTCAACACCGCGCTGACTCGCGAGCGCGAGGTCGCGCGCGCGGCGTTGTTCCGGCACGCGGGCGACAGCGTGGTGAGCCTCGCCGTCCACCACTCGGTGGCCGACGGCATATCCACCACCACGCTGCTGCACATGCTGCTCGACTATTACACCGCGGCCGCCGAAGGCCGAGCGCCGGCGAAGGCGCACGGTCGAGGCTTGCGGCCCGCCCTCGATTCGCTGCTCGCCGGACACCAGGGCGCCGAGGAATTTCCCGCCCTGCTCAACCCGCCCACCGCCGCGCTGCTCCCCGCGTCGGCTCTGGGCCATCCGGTTCCCGCGCAGCGCTTCGGGGTCGGCCATCTGTCGCTGGATCGCCGCGCCACCACGGATCTGCAGCGGCAGGCGCACGCCCTCGGCGCCACGGTGACCGGACTGCTGGGCGGGACCCTCGCAGCGGTTCTGTCGCACATGGTGGACGGCACGATCATCTTCAGATTTTGGGTCGACCTGCGATCACGACTACAGCCCCCGCTGCGCCCCGACGACGAACTACTGGCGGTCGGCTACGTGAGCACCGCGATCTCGACCGGGCAGGGCGACAGTGCCGAATACGCACGGGAGATCACAACCCAGCTGAAGACAAGCGTCGACCAAGGCTTTCCACAACGGTCGGTCCTGACGTTGGACGCCGAACCCGGTCACGCGACGCCGGGGACGGTCACGCTCGCCGTCTCGAATCTAGGGCGGCTGGACACGCCCCCGCTCCCGGCCGGTGCCGAGCTGCGGTCGGTCCGATTCGGCACCACCAGCCCGCAGCAGAACCCGATCCTGTTCGCCTCCACCACCGATGGTCGCCTCGAGCTCGATTTCACCTACGACAGAACATATTTCACCGACGAGCAGATGAACCGATTCATAACCGAAATTCGTAGCGGCCTGACGCAATTCATCAGCGGTGCGGCCTCGAGAACCTAGGAGTCGGATGCGTTTCAACGAGCACATCACCGAATCCGGTGATCGCAGTGGGGTACCTCCCAGACACGTCGGATCCTGCAGGCGACGTAGCTCCACCAAGCGGCTGTGACCACCGTCACTCTGACCTGTAAGCCAAAAATTCTCTAGCGTAGGCCAGAAGGTTTGATGAACCGAATGGAACACCTAGTTGATCGAGCTCGCCTGGACCAATCCTCCCGGGTGGTCCGCGGCCCCAAACGCGAATTCATCTCCCGCTGCTACCACCGCCGAACAATTCAGCGACGAGCGCGTCGTGCTGGCGGCCAAACGCCTGCTCGACCACGGCGACGACACGGTGGCCCGGATCGGCGCGCGCACCTCGGATTCGACGATCCCGCCCACTTCTCCCAGTATTTCCAGCAGCGCACGGGAATGGCCGCGGCGGCTTTTCCCATCCGGCGGACGTGCCATAGCCGGTCCGTGTCGCCGTGGTTCGCCGAATGTCGGCCAGCGGACCATCGAGCAGGAGCGGCCGTAGGCGCGCTGATTCAACCCCGCGACGCCATCAGCACCTTCCGCAGGGTGTCGGCCCCGACAGGTGTCGGCTGGGCGTCGAAGTAACGCAGCGCGAGCTCGAGAGTGGACTTTCCGTATCCAACGCGGTCGACTTCGCGTAGCGGACGGGCTTTCACTCCGTGCCCCGTTCTCCCGCTCGGGAAAGTGATGTGAGCAACAAATACTGTTAACAGCCGATTATCTGGCTTGACCGATCGGTTCGGACAACCCACGCTGGGTTGATCCATCGGAAGCTGGAATCCCGGAGGGTAGGTCGCATGTTCGTTCCCGCTCATTTCCGGCCCGGACCCGATTTGTCGACGGCCGATATCGTGTGCCAGTATCCACTCGCTATCTTGATGTCCAACGGTGATGATTCCACCGGCCCGCTGGCCACGCATGTGCCGGTGATTCCCGAATCCGATCCCGGTGAATGGCCGCAGGATCTGGCCGGGGCAAGGCTTTTCACGCATATGTCCCGGGCCAATCCGCATTGTTCGGCTCTGCACAACGGGAGCGTGGCGGTATTGGCGTTCACCGGTCCCGGTGCGTATGTGTCACCCGCGTTGTACGATACGACAGAGATCGCGCCGACCTGGGATTATGTGGCCGTCCACGCGCGCGTGGTACTGGAAAGGATCGAAGATCGGGCACATGCCCTCGACGTGATGCGCCGGACCGTCGAGACGCTGGAATCCCGATTCGGTAGCGGCTGGGACATGTCGGCCGCGCTGAATTTCTTCGACAAGATGCTGTCGGCCGTCGAGGTTTTCCGCGCCACCGTGCTCGACGCACAGGGCATGTTCAAGCTGAGTCAGGAACAGCCGCCACGAACCTTCGCGCGCGTCCGCGACGACTTCGCCGCACGACGCTCCACCACGCATCAGGACGTGGCGGCACTGATGAAGAGGACTTCGCGGTGATCGCCATGAGAGGTCGCGCCGGATCCGCAATTCTGGCCCTGCTGATTTCGGGCACCACCTTCACCGGTGCGGTCGCGGCAGCACAACCGATATCGACGGTTTTTCCGGACTGGTCCGGGCTGGATGCCCGCGACTATTCCGGCGACATTCCGCGCGACAGCGGCCGGGTGATCCGATCCGTCCCGCTCAGCTCTGCGATCATGCGCGCGGACTATCCGAACGCCGGACAGGGCATCCGCTACCTCTACAGCACACCCAACGGCGCTGTCCACCGAGCTGCCTCGACCGCCACCGTGATACTTCCGGCCGCGGCGCCGCCGCCCGGTGGGTATCCGGTGCTTGCGTGGGCGCACGGCACCGCAGGACTGTTCGACGATTGCGCGCCCTCCGCCGCGGCCATGCGCCCGAATCTGGCCTTCCTCGCCGATTTCCTGGACCGGTTCCTCGATGCGGGATATGCGGTCGTGGCCACCGACTACGCGGGATTGGGAACCCCTGGCACGCCGAACTACCTCAACACCACGACCGAGGGACAGAACGTCATCGATTCCGTGGTCGCCGCCCACGCACTCGGGCTCCCGCTGTCGGGCCGGTGGGCGGTCGTGGGCTTCTCCCAGGGCGGCGGCGCAGCGATCGGCGCTGGACACCTCGCGAGCACCTACCGCCGCGACGCGGGGCTGGCCTTCAAAGGCACGGTGTCGGTGGCAGGGCCGGCCAACATCGAATATGCACTGCCGGCATTGGGTCCCGGAATGCTTCCTTTCCCGCTCGACGTGATCAACGCCCGCAACAACTACGACCTGGGTGAGACCCTCGCCGCGCTGCGCGATACCCAGCCCGATCTGAACCTGAACACCTATCTGACCGACGCGGGCAGACGATGGCTCGACAAGGCGGAAACGACCTGCATCACGTCATTGGACGGTCCGGTCGACGGATTCACCGGAATCGTGACCGGCGCCATGTTCACCAAACCGTTGGCAACGATCCCCGGCGTCGTCGACCGACTGCGCGCCTACTTCAGCTCTCCGACAACGGGTTTCACCGCCCCCGTGCTCATCGTCCAAGGCGCTGTGGACACCGATCTGCCGGTATACGGGTCCAATCTGATGAATGTCCCCGCCATGCGCGCCAACGGCGCCGACGTCCGAGTCCTGTTCCTGCCCCAGTTCGGCGTGCAGCCGACGAACGGCCACCAGGCTGCCCTGCAGAGCTCGACCGACGACATCCTGCGGTTCCTCGCGGGCATCGGTTTGTGACCGTATTACTCGAACGATCCTCGACCCGCAGCCCAAAATGATCCGAGGGTGTGTCGGTATCTATTCACAACGAATATCAGAAGAATGATCTCAACCGAAGAACATCAGGCGAGTCCGGAAAAGCGGTAAGCGCGCCCGGCGAGGAGTTCAGGGGGTTGTTTCCGCAGAAGGCGATGTCCGGATCGTGCCAGGCCTCGGCGGCGTTGCCGAACGTCGGCCGCGGCTCGGAGAGAGTGGGTGCTGTAGCTGATCACGCACCTGACAGCCACACCGGTTCGGGTCGTGCCACGCCACGACGCGGCGTGTTCTCGTCGGTCACTTCCATCCGGATGCTCTACTGTTTCGAACGACTGTTCATTGGTTCAGCCCGAGGTGAGTACTCGAGGAGAGGAACACGTCATGACAGTTGCGAAATCTCTCGGCATTTGTGCCTGCACCGTCCTTGCGCCCCTGACCTCTTTCGCAGCGGTGGCGTCCGCAGCGGTGGACAAGGACTTCAACGGGTATCAATGCGACGCGGTCACCGTGCGCTATGTCGGCACAGACGACGTGACGCTACCGTTCAGCGGGGACCTGCGGGACTTCAACGAAAAGCCCGGAACCAAGACGATCAAGGTGTACAACGCGCTCGCTACCGGCTGCGACGCGATCGGGCACGCACCCGAGAAGGGCGCCTCGAAGAACCGGATCATCAAAAGCGACGACGTCGAAAGCCCGGCCGAAGGGACCACACGAACCTATACCGGCAAATTTCTGGTGGGCTGCCTGAAAATGGACGCCGGAGACGGCACAGGCACGGTGACCGGATCCCACTGCCACGTCATCCAATCCAGCGGCGAGCCCCTCGTGTAGCTCGTCTCGCCCCAACGCGGCCTCGGCAAGGCGGGACTTGTCGCCAGGTTGTGACGGAAAGCGGCGTGCATCGCGTTGATGCCGTCACCGACGGGGCCCCCGGGTACAGGTCGGCGCGCCGGTCTCGGGGGCTCTGAAGTGGGCGCATGATTTCATCGCCCATCCACCCGCGACCCCTCCCTCCCCGATTCTTTCCACGAATCGCTGTGAGCTGAGAGAGAGCTTGTCGAGGACGGCGAAGCCTCCGACGGAAAGCGTGAGTACGGCGTAAATCCCACCCGATTCCGCAGCCGATCGACCGTCGCTGATATTGGCACCAGCCAGGTGAGTGAACCGATGGCACGGCGGCGACGGTGGCGCCTCTCCAGCGGCACGTCGTCGAGGTTCGTCGACGCGAGGCCTATCGCGTGCCGGATCGAGGCTGATTTGCTGAGGTTTCAGGTTGTCTCGCAGTGGTGGGTGCGGGTGAGCGGTGTATCAGGGTCTCGAGCAGGTCGGCGTAGCGGATCATGGCGTACGGGTCGAGTTCGAAAAACCATGAGGGTTCGATCAGTTCGGCTTCCATGAGATAGAAGTCGCGAGCCCGGCAGACGCCGTCGATTCGGGCGTAGGCCGGTTGTTCGGGGAGGGCGTCGAGTACGGAGTGTGCCTGTTCGAGGAGCCAGGGGGGTGCCTGCCGGAGCTCGGCGATGCCCCCGTATCTGCGTTGCACGCGATAGTCCTGTGCGGCAGGCATTTTGAGGAGCGTGTGGCTCAGTACGCCGTCGTAGTAGCAGAAGGTCCACTCGCCCGCGGTGCGGATTTCGGGGAAGAAGGGCTGGATCAGCGCGGAACTCGATTCGAGGATGACGTCCAGCTCTGCCTGATGCGTGTCGGCCGTGGCGCGTTCGGCGCGGAAGGTACGGTAGGCGCAGGCCGAGAGGGCAGGCTTGATCACGGCGAAATCCCACTCGTACGCGGTCAGCACCTCTGTCAGGCGCACGGAAAGACCGGCCTCGACGACGACCGTCGGAACGATCCTCACGCCCCGGGTGGCCAGATCGCAGAGGTAGCGCTTATCGCTGTTCCATCGGATGAGAGATGGTGAGTTCCACAATGGAATTCGGTTGCGCTCCATGTCGGAAAGCCATTGCAGGAACCGATGGTGTTGTTTGTAGTAGCCCCAGACACCGATTGCGACAACGACATCGAAACTCGCCCAATCGATCGACGGATCGGTCCACACGGCGAACTGGGCGTCGATTCCACGCGAGTGCAGCAATGGAAGAATGCCGGCGTCTTCGGGTAGCAGCGCCGGATACTCTGTACACGTGACGAGAGCTACCCGCGGTGAGCATGAATGTGGCACAGCAGTCCCCTCTCTCGATCCGAAGACCCCTAGTCGCGTCATCGTCGCCTGCCGTCTCGGTAGCCGTACGAATTCGGTCGCGTAGCGTAACGTAACCCGATGGCTGTACCGGTATCCCACGCTTCACCGCACTTATGACAGGGCTGAATCTGTTGCACACCAGGTCCATGTAATCGAGGAGAGGGCCAGTCAGGCATGAGTGAGGCAACCTGCGGGGTGTTCGGCGAATCGGCTTGGCGCGCTCCGAATCCGGCCGCCGATGGTGCGACGCTGAGCGATGAGCGTCCGGTGCTGCTGCTGGTCAACAGCGGCCGGGATGCCACCTACCGCGGCTGGACCCTGCAGAGCATGTCGCAGCGGTATCGCCTGTGGCTGTTCGGCACCCGACCGGCCAGTTGGGAGCTGCCTTACATCATCGGGCAGACGCGCATCGACGTGCTGGACGTCGAGACCGCCGCGGCGGCCGCGCACCGGCTCGGAAAGCATGTTCTGTTCGCCGGTGTCGTCTGCTACGACGAAATGCGGATCGTCGCGGCCGCCCGGCTCGCGGAGCGACTGAGCCTGCCGACCAGTTCCTCGGCGGCCGTCCGCATCTGCCATGACAAGTCCCGGTTGCGGCAGCGCCTCGATCAGGTGAGATCGGTTCCGGTCGCCGATGTCGCCGAGGCACGGGACGCGGCACGGCGGATCGGTTATCCGGTCGTCCTCAAGCCGCGTTCGCTCGCGGCGAGCGAAGGCGTCGTCAGGATCGATCAGCACGACCTGATCGACGACGGGTTCCGTTTCGCGACCGCGGCGCATGCGAATTTCACCGCCCTGGACCAGGACGACCGGGGAATCGTGGTCGAGGAATATCTGGACGGCCCGGAGATCACGGTCGATTCGGTGGTGTGGCGAGGCGAGGTACGCCCGGCCTTCATCTCGCACAAACGGCAGGAATTGGCACCGACGTTCGAGGAGACAGGTCATCTCGTCGTCGCCGAGGATCCGCTGCTCGACGACCTCGAGTTGCGGCGCGTGGTCCAGCAGGCACACACCGCCGCCGGTTTCGACCACGGCGTCACCCATACCGAGGTCCGCCTGACCGCGGACGGTCCCAAACTTATCGAGCTGAACGCGCGGCTCGGGGGTGATTTGATCACCTACGTCGGTCTCCTCGCGACCGGAATCGATTTGGCCGCGGCCGCAGCCGATCTGGCCGCGGGGAGGCCCGCCGATATCGCCGCTCGACGGCGCGGCGTGGCCGCCGTGCGGTATCTCTACCCTCCGCATGACATGATCCTCGACGAGGTGCGGGTTCACACTCACCTGCTCCCCGAGCAGGCCTGGCTGGTGACACCACTCGCTCAACCCGGAACGCTACTGCAGCGGCCGCCGAAATCTTTCGTCAAAGGTCGCGCTGCGCTCGGATACGTTGTGGCGGCAGATGCCGAAACCTGCGAGCGAGCGACCAGGGAAATATCGAATGCCGTCGAGATCATCGGGTCGCCGATTCCGGAAGACCATGGGAGCCGGCCGATTCGGGTGAACCAATGAGCGATGTCGTGGTAATGACCGATCATGCGTCCACCGAAGGCAGTTCGCCTCAGCTCGAGCGGGCGGTGGAGGTGCTGACCGGTGCGGCGCCGGTGGTCGTCGATGCCCGGCATTTCTACAGCGGCGGAGACGGTGTGGTGCATCCGCACGAGACAACACCGACACTCGAGGTGCCCGCCGCCGGGCTGGTGACACAGCCTGCGGTGCTCATCGCGTACGAAATTCCGCCGCGGCAACGCCACCGGCTCGCACGGTTTCAGACGGTGCTCGGCGGCAGCCGCATCGCGTGCCTGGGCGCCGATCCGCAGGCGTGGCGCTACGCCACCGACAAGCGTCTGGCGGTCGGCCGATTCCTGAAACACGGTATCCCCCAGATGGAATCGGTCTTCCTGGATCGCCCCGCAGACCAGACGGCGTTGGACGCCTTCGAAACACTCGGCCGCAATGTCTGGGCGCGTCCCGCCATCGGTTTCGGCGGACGAGACGTCTTCCACATCACCAGCATCCGGCAGCTGCGCGCGGCCGTCGAGTTCTACGCGCACACCGACTGCGGGTGGCTGCTCACCCGCGACGCGGAGAACTTCGACCATCGAGGCCGGCGACACCAATACCGAGTCGTGGTCCTCGGAAGGCAGGTGCTGCGAGTCTGTGAACATGTCCAGAACGACCCCGACGCACCGTGCAACGAAGCGCAGGGTGCGCACTCCACGGTGTTGCCACCCGATGCGCTGCCACAAGACCTGCTCGATCTGGCGGTGGCAGCCACTGCCGCGGTCGGATTGCCGTTCGGCGGTGTCGATCTGGTACCCGAGAGCGGCGGCGTCGTCTTCGAGGTGAATGTGCATCCGGTACTGGATGTGCCGCACGGCTTCGAGACAGTCACCGTCCCATACACTCTCGCGCATCTCGGCGGCGGCCACTGCGACGATCGGTTCGCCGGTATGCCCTGGCGTTCGGCGACCGACAACTACCCGATACTCGTGCCACGCCCCGGATTGGGAGAATGACGTGGGAACCGTAGGCGTTTTCTTCGGCGGCCGGTCCAGCGAACATCGGGTGTCGATCGACACAGCGAATGCGCTCGTTCCGATTCTCTCGACACTCGATCACCATGTGGTCTGGGTATATACCTCCGAAAAGGGCCGGCTCCTCGTCTGCGACACCGCCACGGCAGACAGTTGTCTGGACTCCGACACCCCCGTGGAGCTGTTGGACCGGCTACCGGAATACCGACTTCTGCTCTCGCCGGGCACCATGCGACTCGACCCGATCACCGAGAGCTTGCCGCATTTCGATATCGATGTCGTGCTGCCTTTGTTTCACGGCGCGATCGGTGAAGACGGAAGCATCCAGGGCTTGTGCAGATTCTTCGACATCACCTGCGCGGGACCGACGGTGCTCGGCGCGGCCGTCGGTCTGGACAAGGCCATCAGCAAGTCGATCGTGCGCGATCACGGCATTCCGGTACCGGACTACACGATCGTCGACATCGCAACGACCGATCTCACCCGGCCGTCGCTCCCCTTCGACGGGCCCTACGTGGTCAAACCACGTTCGCAGGGATCCTCGATCGGTGTGTCCTTCGCCTGCGACAGATCCGAACTCGATACCGCGATCACCGCGGCTCGCCGATTCGGGACACAGTGCCTCGTGGAACAGTATGTCGAGGCGGTCGAAGTCCACTGCTACGTACTGAAGACCAGCTCGATCGCTTTGACCTCCCGGATCTCCGGAAAAGCGCCGGACACCCCGATCTACAGCTACGAGTCGAAACTGCGCACCTCCCAGCGCATCCGGCGGCTGGTCGACTCCGACTTCGATGCCGATATCGTCGAGCGCGTTCAACAGCAGGCTCGGACGGTCTTCGATCTCCTCGACGGGCGAGGCCTGGCCAGGGTGGATTTCTTCCTGCGCGACAACGGGGAATTGCTGTTCAACGAGCTCAACTCGATCCCGGGACTCCGGCGCAGCCCCGCCTACGGATCGTTCAACTCCTGGGCCAACCATGGCATCGAGTTCCGCGACGCCGTGGCCGAACTGCTCCGCCCCTGAACCGCACACCGGTCAATCGTCACCGAGTCGAGCATGCAGGTGCACGTCGTGCCATCCGTCGGCATGCCGCCCCGCACGGCGTTGCATGCCTTCCACCGAATATCCCGCTTTCCGTGCTACGCGACACGACCCCGGATTCGACGTCGAATGACGGATCTCGATCCGATGTAGTCCGAGCTCGCCGAACGACCATGCGGTCAGTGCCGACAGTGCCGTCGCCGCCAAACCTCGGCCTCGCGCCCGCGGCAGTATCCAATACGACACCTCCGCCAGCCCGTCGGCCAGAATCAGCCGTCGCAGGCTGATCTGGCCGACGACACCCGAGTCGTCGGCCACCGCCCATCCGGCGCCGTTCCCGGCGTTCCACCGATCGGGCCACGCCGCGACCCACTCCCGTGCCTCGGCCTCGGTCATCGACCGCACATGCCACCTCCGGATATCCGGCTCCGAGTACGCCTCCACCACCACGGGCACATCCGCCGCCTGCCAAGGACGCAGGACGATGTCTTCCGCCCGCAAGATCGGCTGGGGCAGTTGGACGAGAGCGTCCGACGCAAGGAAGGGCTCGATAAGCAACGCCATGAGAACAGTTTCCCGTGACAGATACGGAGCTCGGATCACCGGATGGGGTTTGAGGAGCGTTTCGCCAGGATGATTGAGCCGCACCGTGCCAAGGGCAGCCACGGACAAGCGGCATCGGCGAGTGAACGCGAGCCTGGGCTGGATTCGCGCTGCGGCGAATGCTAGGGCGGCCAATAGGAAAACGATTGAGACGAGCAGGAACCGCAGCGCATCACGGAGGCTGGACGACCTGTGTCGGTGTTGGTGGGTGGCTCGCCGAAGTTCATCGGTGGCGCCACGCAACTGCTGCTCGGGAGATTGATCCATTACAGAGATTCGAAACTCTTCGAATGTGTGATGAGTGCTCGCACCGCTAACACGACCGAGGTCGCTTCGGCGAACACCAACCCGCCTAACGGACAAGGCCCCGCACTTGGCACCATCACCACCCGCCGACGCAACAGTGGGCCGGCCACAGCCGAACATCCCTGTGAACAGCCACTTTTCGAGCGGTTCAGCCGGACCATCCCGCGCACTGACCCGCCGCTGCTCCGGCGAGCCCTGCGCACCGGCCGGTCCGCTCGGACGATCCAGTATGTCGAATTGCGTGTGTTTGTACCCCTATTGAGCGGTCCCATTACCTCACGATCGCGGGGAGGAGATCGGAGAAGCATCCAGGTACGCGTGAGCCGCGATCGCGCGGCGCATCGGCTGGTGGCCTTACGCGAGTTGGCCGCTGCCGTTCATCTGCTCTGCGGCGGCGACGGTGGCTATCGGCGGCAATGGGGGGCTGTCCGGTGTCGTCTGGTAGACCATGTGCAGCACGGGGGCCGGTAGCGATGGGGGAATGTCGGAGCGGCCCAGCATGATTTCGAGGTAGCAGCCGTTGTTGTGGGTGGCGGCTGTGGTCAATGCTGTGTCGAGTTCGCCGACAGTGGTGACGCGGGCGGTGTACCAGTCCTTGCAACCGAGGGCGCCGGGGAGTTGGTGGTAGTTCCAGGGTGCGAGGACGTCGTAGACGTGGCCCTGGTGTTCGTTCAGGATTTCCTCGATGCCGTACATCGCGTTGTTGAGCACGATGATCACCGGTTTGACGCCGTAGCGTCCCATGGTGCCGATCTCGTTGGCGGTGAGCTGATGGGCGCCGTCCCCGGTCACCAGGACCGTGCGGCGGGACGGGTCGGCCAGGGTGGTGCCGAGTGCCGCGGGTGTGGCCCATCCGATCGATCCCCACAGTGTCTGGTTGTGGAAGACGGCGCCCTCGGGCAGGCGGATACGTGACATGGGATTGAGGCACAGGCCGGTTTCGGCGAGCACGATGTCGTTGTCGCGCAGGAACTTTGCCAGTCGAGGATAGAGCGTAGCGGAGGACACCGGATCCCCGACGGCCCCGGAAATCGACGGTGTCGCAGGCGAATCGAGCCGCGGTGTCTCGGTTTTCGATAGCGCCGTGGTCAGGCGCTCCAGAACGTCTGCCAGGTAGACCGCGCTGAAATCGGTGTGGCCGATTCGCACATGGTCGGGCCATACCGTGATCATCCGGGCCGGGTCCAGGCCGTCGGTCCACTGCCCGGTATTGGAGTCGATGAACGCGACACCGCCGAGGTTCAGGATCACCTCGGCGCTCTCGACAGCCTTCTTGACGTCCGGTTCGGAGTTGTCTCCGGCGTACATGCCGAGAAAATGGCGGTTCGTCTCCGGGATCTGGGCCTTGTCCATCGGTGTGGTGGCATAAGCGAGGCCGGAGGCATCGAGCAACCGAATCAGTTGCCGTCCAAGGCCGAAGCGCCCGATCGTGTAGGCGGGCAGCACGACCGTCGCCTTCGATGCGGTCACGCGGTCGGTGATGGCGGTGATCGCCGCATCCAGGGATGCGGGATCGCTTTGCGGGCGAGGCACTTCGGTCAGCGCCATGCCCGCCACCGGTGTACCGATCACCGGAAGCAACGCCTCGTCCGCCGCGATCGTGAGATACGCGGGCCGCCGCTGCGCCAGGGCCTCGGTGATCACCCGTTCCATCTCCGCGATCGCATTGCGCGCGGTGAGGTGGGCGCTGACGCAGGCCGAGGCCGCAGACAGGGCTTCGAACTGCCGAAACATCCCGTCCCCCAGCGAATGATGCGTCACCGCCCGGACACGCTGCAGCTTGCTGCTCGGCTGCCCCACCAGGTGGAAGACCGGTAGCCGTTCGGCGTATGAGCCGAGCACGCCATTGAGCGCGCTCAACTCCCCCACCGAGTACGTCGTGCACAGGATCGCCGCTCCCCGGATGCGGGCGTATCCGTCCGCCGCGTAGGCGGCATTGAGCTCGTTGGCGGCACCCACCCACGTGAGACGCTTTTCGGCCTCGATGGCATTGTCCAGCCCGAACGCGAAGTCGCCCGGCACCCCGAAGACATGCTCGATACCCAGGTCCGCCAGCCGCGCCACCGCATACTCCGCAACCGTCGGCACCTCTCCGGAAAGCCTCCTGCCCGCGCGGAACTTGTCGACAGCGACAGCTGCCGCCACCCCGCCCGCGGCAACCACAGCCCCCGCCGTCAGCACCGTCCGCCTGGGCAGTCCCCGCTTCGCCGCTTGCCCCTCGGCGGCGTGGGCCGATTCTCCGCCATCGGTGTCCGGCGGCTCAGTTATCATCGGCCCCTTTTTCCTCTCTATAGAGTCGGTGTGCGCCCGAGGCGCCACGAAGACAACTCGCAGATCGTGGTCGAACAATCACACCGATGATCGCTGTGCCTTTCGCGTGTCGGCCGGCCATGACCGGGTTCGGGCCCGATCGCGTGCCCCGGCCTCGCGCGGTCGATCGATGTCGCGGCGCAGCGAGAACCGAATGTTGTGCGTGAGGCAGCTGGGCTTCGTAGCGGAAAGCGACCACCTCGATGGAGCAATCGCCAGCTGCGGTGCCGTCTTGTGGTGGGAGCCTGGTGTCAGTAGAGGTCGCTGGTGAGGGCGGCGACGGGGACGTCGATGACCGTGGTGGTCTGCTCTTGCAGGGCCTGGCGGACGCTCTGGCGGATCTGTTCGGGAGTGGTCGGACGGGTGGCGGTACAGCCGTAGCCGCGGGCGAGGGTGGCAAGATCGAGGCCGGGCAGGTCGAACGACGGGGGGTCGGAGGCGCCTAATTGCGCGGCGAGATCCTTCATCGCGCCGTAGCCGCCGTTGTTGAGCACGATCACGATCAGGCGGATACCCGATTGTGCTGCGGTCCACAGTGATTGGATCGAGTACTGCATCGCGCCGTCGCCGATGAGGCACACCACGGTGGCCGTCGGGTCGGCGAGGGCGATTCCCATCGAGGCGGGTAGCGCCCAGCCCAGCCCGCCGGCGCCGGTGTTGTAGTAGCCGTGGGCTCGGCGGACGGGCAGGTAGCGGTTGCGTATCTCTCGGAAGGTCGGTGTCTCCTCGACGAGAATGGTGTCGGCGGGCAGTATCTCGCCGAGCAGGTGCAGGACGTATTCACCGGTCGGCGGTGCGCTCGGTGCCGGGGTCTCGTGCGTTATCGGCTCGGGGCGAGGGGGACTCGCGGCTTCGGGTAGCCGTTGTAGCAGCTCGGTGATGCCTTCCCGCAGGCAGGTGCGGATACCGGTGCCGGTTTGGGCGCGGGCCAGCGCGGTCGGGTCTTCGCTGAGTTGGATCAATTCGGTTCCCGCTGGTAGGCAGGGGCCTTGTCCGACGATGTGATAGGTGAACACCGGAGCGCCGAGGACTACGACGAGATCGGCGTCGTGCAGGGCCTTTCGGATTTGATGGCTCGCGGGTATGAGCTGACCGCGGAAGGCCGGATGGTTCTCCGGAAAGCCGATTCGGTTGGCGTGCGGGCTGATCCAGACCGTCGCGCCGGTTCGCTCGGCCAAGCCGATGGCCTGCTCCCAGGCGCCGTCGCGGTCCACTTCGGGACCGACGACCAGCACCGGGCGTTGGGCGGCAACCAATTTCGCCGCCGCTCGGTCGAATTCGTCGGCCGCGCCGGTGAATCGGTCACCGACGTGACGGACCGACACCGCTTCGGTGGCCACATCCCAATCGTCCATGGGGATGGAGACGAACACCGGCCCGGCCGGACGTTGCATGGCGATATGGCGGGCGCGGTCGATCGCCAACGGAACATCCTGGGCCCGTGCGGGTTCGATGGCCCATTTGACATACGGTTGCGGAAACTCGGTCGGCTGCTGAGCGAACAGATAGGGATCGAACGGCAGCAATTCGCGCGCCTGTTGACCGGTTAATATCACGACCGGGCTGAAGTTGCGGGCGGCCGAATACACCGCGCACAAACCATTTCCCAGTCCCGCCGCCGAATGCAGCGTGACATAGGATGGTCCGCCGCTGGCTTGGGCGTAGCCGTCGGCCATCGCCACCGCCGACGCCTCCTGCAATGCCATCACCCACCGCACATCGCCGGGCCATTCGGTGAAAAACGGCAGCTCGGTCGAACCGGGATTCCCGAACACCACCGAATTTCCCGTCTCGGCAAGAAATTGCCGCACCTGATCCCGAACCGTTTTCACACGCAACCACCCTCCTGGCATCGGTGTCGAAGCAGTCCATTCATCGAGCCCACGCCGCACCCTCGTCCCACAACTCTGCGCTGGTCGTGCCGACGACGGCGTCGCCACCAGGGATTGCCTTGCGTCCGGAATGCTGCCGGATAACCTGACGGAAATATTCGCTTGCCGGTAGCCTAATCTCAATTCGCTGCCGCACCTCAGCAGATTACGGCTCGGCGTGTTGCTTACGGAAGAAAATAGAGCGAATATGAGCCCACCCCCGCTGCCTGACAAGATTCGCAAGCTTCTTTGCGGTTGAGAGCACGCCGAGCCGTCGCGGTTCGCGCTGGATTCGAACCAGCCTGTTTAGGGTTGGTTCGAGGGGGTCAGCGGATCGACGAGGCACGGGAGGCTAGTTTCGTGAGCGATATGGCAGCACGACTACGGGCGGCACTTCCCGATGTCACGATGAGTTTCCAAGGCGATCCCGACTACGACAAGGCGCGGGCAACCTGGAATGTACGCACCCAGGCCCGCCCCCTCGGGCTGGTGCAACCGAGCAATACCGCGCAGGTCCAAGCAGTCGTTCGGGCCGCACGAGCGGCCGGGGTGACCCAGCTGGCGATCCGTTCGGGCGGACATTCGATCGAAGGCAACGGACTGGGCGGACCCGACAGCCATGCGCTGGTGATCGACCTGGTGAAAATGCGCGCCATCAGCGTCGACCCGCAGGCGAAGGTCGTTACCGCCGAGCCCGCGGTGCTGACCGGAATCCTGCATTCGAAAGCCTTCGAACACCAACTGTCGGTACCGACGGGAGACTGTCTCAATGTCGGGCTCGGCGGCCAGGTCACCGCCGGTGGTTACGGGCGTTGCCTGCGCACCTTTGGCAACCTCACCGATCAGGCCCTCGAGTTCGAGGTCGTGACCATGGACGGCGAAGTACGCACCGCCAACACCGTCGAGCATCCCGATCTGTTCTGGGCGCTGCGCGGTTCGGGGACCGGGTCGTTCGGGATCATCACCCGAATGCGCCTGCGGGCCAACGACGCACCGAAAGCACCGGCCAACTTCACCTTTCGCTGGCACTTCGATGAGGTCGACGTCGCCCGAACCCTCATCGAGGTACAACGCTACTGCCTGGACTCACCGGTCACGTTCAGCCCGATCCTGGTCGCCTGGCGCGGCATGATCGAACTGTCGGGCGGACTGTTCACCGACACTCCCGAACAACGCGACGCGCTCATCGCCGACATGCGCGCGAAACTGCCGACCCCCACCGAAACCCCCGAGACCGAACCGATGACCTTCCTGCAAGTACTCGAACGCCAAAGCGAAGAACAGACCTCCGCGCACTGGCTGGTCGATGCGAGCACCGTCACCCGTGAAGCCAATACCCATCCTCGCTATCAGAAGATCCGGGCCGGTTTCCTGCCGAATCCGCTGTCGGAGAGTCTGATTCACGAATTCGCTGATTTGCTGAAGCGCCAGCAGCCCGGCAATCGGGTGCAGTTCTGCCTGCTCAACCCGGACGTCGAACCACCCGTGGCTGACTGTGCTATCAAAAACCGTGGCTGCACTTGGCTTTCGGGTTTCGGCACCGACATCGATCTCGGCGACATGACCGTCGAGGAGCTGCGTGCCGAGGGCGATCGCCGCTATCGCGAATGGGAGGACCACGCCTACGAGCTGTTCCATCCCTACTCTGTTGGCCCGTACATCGGTGACGACGACCTCATGGAAGGCGACCGCGGCCGCGACTTGTTCGAGGCCTATTACGGCGAACACCTGCCCCGGCTCAAACAGATCAAACGCAAATACGATCCGGACAACCTGCTGCACCACAAGATGAGCATCCCCCTCGAATAGCCCGAGGCCACTGGCGGGCAGGCCGATACCCGCCCCGCCGACAAGGTCGGCGGGTGCTCGTGCACGACTCGGACGCCGCGGCTATAGGCGAAGCTCGGTACCAGCCACTATCGGAGGTCGACTGTGACCGAATGTCGCACGCCTTCAGGTGTCGGCGTACTCAACGACAGCACACATACTCCTCAGGTCTTCGGGGCCACCTTCGGCAAGCGCTGAGCAGCGAGCTATCCGGTGGGCAGGATCGCCGCGGGGGTGAGGTCGGCGATGGCCGGGTAGCCGTCGAGGCCCATGAGCAGGTCTGTTTCTTGCAGGAGCGCGTCGAGGACGTTGACGATGCCGTCGGAGCCGCCGCAGGCGAGGCCGTAGATGTAGGGGCGGCCGATACCGACTGCGGTCGCGCCGAGGGCGAGGGCCTTGACGATGTCGGCGCCGGAGCGGATTCCGGAGTCGAACAGGACCGGCATTCCGTCGGCGGCGGTGACCACAGCGGGCAACAGATCGATGGCGGCCAGCCCGCCGTTTGCTTGCCTGCCACCGTGATTGGAGCAGTAGACGGCGTCCACGCCTGCGTCTTTGGCGCGCCGGACGTCATCGGGGTGACCGATTCCCTTGAGTATCAACGGCAGATCGGTGAGCGAGCGGAGCCAAGATAGGTCGTCCCAGGTGAGGCGGTTACCGAAGATCGAGTTCCAGGTGTCCATCGCGGCCGAGGGATCTTCGGTGGGCGAGGTCGGCAGCAGCTTCGGGAACACCGGATCGGTGAGATAGTTGGCCAGGCACTCGCTGCGTAGCCGGGGTGAGTTGGTCAGCGAGGGGTCGCGGGGTCGCCAGCCGGTGTGCCAGCAGTCCAGGGTTACCACCAGTGCTCGGAAACCAGCGGTTTCGGCGCGGTGCACCAGGCTTTGTGCCAGGTCGCGATCGGTCGGGGTGTAGAGCTGGAAGATGCCGGGGGTGTCGCCGAGATGTGTGGCGACGGTTTCGAGTGGGTCGACGGCCATGGTGGAGGCCATCATGGGTATTCCGGTGCGGGCGGCGGCCTGAGCGGTAGCGATCTCACCGTGCCCCTGTGGATCGCACAACCCGATCACGCCGACCGGAGCCAGGAACAGCGGCGTCGGCAGGGGGATGCCGCACAGCTCGACGGAGAGATCACGGTGTTCGCTTGCGCGCAGCATGCGGGGCAGAACACCGAGTTTGCGGAAGGCGGCCACGTTGTTGGCTTGGGTGAATTCATCGCCCGCTCCGTGGGAGACATACGACCAGGTGTCGGCTGCCATCGTGGTGCGTGCCTTGTCTTCCAGTTCGGTGTAATCCGCGAAGTTCGTCATGTCGTTCCTTTCTCGGTCGGTCGAGACAGTGGCGGGAATCGTCGTAGGTGGCTAGTCGGACAGGACTGGCTCGAGCATGCGAATCAAGGTCGGCGAGGTCGCCAACGAGTTGAGCGCCGGTCGCAGGCTCGCGGCCAGGGCGACGCGGTCGTGGGTGCTCAGGTGTTGCAGGAAGTAGCGACGTACCCGGTCGATGTGCGCGGGGGTGACCGCGAGCAACAGTTCGCGGCCGGTCTCGGTGAGCATGACCTCGACGCCTCGTTTGTCGGTCGCCGCGCGCTGCCGGTCGACCAGGCCCCGAGCCTGCATGCGCTTGATCTGTTGGGACAGCCTGCTCTGGGAATGCAGGGCCGCCTCGGCCAGGTCGTTCATCCGCACGCGGGCATCAGGTGCCGCTTCCAACGCGACCAAAATGCCGTATTCGTCCAGTGTCAGTCCGTGCCCACGCCTAAGGTCGACATCGAGCCGGTCGAACAGTAATCGACTGGTGAACACAAAAGACCACCACGCCCTCATCTCATCAGCTCCCCACCTGCTCGTCTGTTCGGTATTTTCCGACTCGCCAGGCGCGACCATGATCACATCTCCTTTTCGCAATCGCTCAGCTACTTTAGATATTACATTAAATTTGATGTAAATCCACAGGAGGTAGCTATGACCGACATCGCAAAGCTGCGCCCCGGGCACCGGCCTGCTGTGCAGCGGAGTTTTCAGGATTTGGTGCGCGATCGACTGCCCTCGACCCCGGCGTCGTTCCCGCAGGACGCGACCTTCGATGAGGCCACCGCGACCTGGAACTATCTGGCACAGGTGCAGCCGGTCGGCGTGGTGGCCCCACGTTCGACCGCGGAGGTGCAGGAAATCATTCGCTGCGCTCGCGAGGCGGGAGTCACGCAATTGGCCATCCGCTCGGGCGGGCATTCCTTCGAAGGCGCCAGCCTCGGCGGCCGAGACGGTGCCGCGGTGGTGATCGACATGGTCGAGATGAACGACATCACCATCGACCGCGACGCGCAGACCGCGACCGTCGGCGGCGGCACCCTCACCGGCAATCTGATGGTGGCGGCCTTCGAACAAGGCGGACTCATGCTGCCCACCGGCGAATGCATCGCCGTCGGTATGGGCGGTCAAATCCAGTGCGGCGGCTACGGCCACTACTCACGCACCTACGGCATTCTCACCGATCGCCTGCTCCGCGCGGAGATGGTGCTGGCCGACGGGACCGCGGTCGTCGTCGACGAGCACACCAACTCCGATCTGTTCTGGGCGATCCGCGGCAGCGGCACCGGATCATTCGGCGTCATCACCAGCCTCACCGTCCAATTGAACAAGGCCCCCGCCGCCCCCGCGAACTTCTTCATCAAATACCCGCTGACCGACGCCGCGTCGTTCGTGTCCACGTTCACCGCGATGCAGGAGTACTCGCTCAACGCGCCGCTGACGTTCGATCCCATGATCGTCATCTGGCGCGAACGCTTGCAGATCCTGGGTTCACTGGCCACCGAAACCGCGGCCGAACGCGACGCGCTCGTCGCGGATATGCGCGAAAAGCTGCCCCCCACTGATGAATTCGATATCCGTCCGGCCGACTACCTCGAGACCATGCGGGTCCAAGGCCTCGAGGACACCTCCGCACCGTACTACCCCGACCTCACCGATGTCCGTCGCGAACGCCGAGAACACCTGCGCTACATGAAGATCAAGGCCGGATTCGTGCCAGAACCGTTCACCGACGAATTCATCGAAACCCTTGCCGAGCTTGCCATCACCCAACCGCCGGACGGACTCCGGATCCAGCTGTTGGGGCTGGACCCGGCGTCCGGGCTCCCTCCCGGTCGAGGCCACCGCCATCAAGAACCGCGGCTGCCCCTGGCTGATGGGCATGTCCTCGGCGGTGCTTCTCGACGACGCCGGTGACACCGCCGCGATGGCCGAAACAGGCAAACAGTACGACGAATGGCTCAACCAGGCCTACGAGATCTTCTATCCGTACACCACCGGCGGCTACATCGGCGACGACGACTACGCCGAAGGCGACCGAGGCCGTGACATGTTCGACAGCTATTACGGCCGACACCTACCGCAACTGAAGGCGGTCAAAAACAAGTACGACCCCGGCAACCTGTTCCACCACAAACTCAGCATCCCGCTCGACTGACCAGCCCTTCCGTCGCGAGAAGCCGCTCGAGCCGCAGATCCCAGGCACAGGTCACCGACGCCCCACGTCCAGCTGAATACCACTACACCGCAACTGAATTCGAGGGGAACACCATGCGTATCCTACTTTTCGGTGGGACCGGCCATATCGGAGCTGCCATCGCCGCGGAAGGGCTGACACGCGGCCACCAGATCACCGCCGCCACCCGAACCGGAACCACCGACACCGCACTCGATCCGCGGATCACCGTCGTGACCGGCGACGCGGCCGACTCTCGGACAGTCGCAGGACTCGCCGTCGGCCACGATGCGGTCGCCTCGGCAATCCGAACCTCCTCCGACGGCACCGAAGAACCGTCGCCCACCGTCGCCGCGGCCCGAGGCCTCATCGACGGGCTACGCGCCGCCGGAGTCCATCGTCTGGTCTGCGTCGGCGACTCCGGCACTCTCGAGGTCGAACCTGGACTCCGAATGATCGACAGCCCCGGCCTGGCACCCGAATTCCGCGACGTGGCCACTGCGGCAGCGCGCGCCCTCGCGGTGTACCAGCAGGTCGACGACCTGGACTGGATCTATCTTTCCCCGCCCGGATACCCGTTCGCCGACCGCGGCCGTACGGGCTGCTACCACGTCGGCGAGCATCTGCTCGTCAACGCTGACTGCAGCACCCGCATCAGCGTCGAGGACTACGCCGCCGCCTTCATCGACCAGGTCGAAACAACAAAGTTCAGCCGCTGCCAGCTCACCGTCGAATACTGATCCCGATCGTAGGGACCATTCGTCGTCTTCGCCCTCCATGCTCGCCATTCGTTGTCCGGTTCGTTGGATCGAAGGGAGCTGACCGTGAAGTTGTGGCAACCATTTCTGCATGCGCCTGCGCTGCTGGATGCTCGCAGTGGCTGTGCCGACGCCGCACCGAAGGAGTTGGCCGGGGGCTCTCCGGCGTTGTTGCAGGCCGATATGGAGTCCTTGCTCGGCGCGGACAAAGTGCACGCGCGCGCACTGGATCTGGTGCGGTATGCCAGTGATTACAGCCCGTATCGGTTGATTCCGAAGGTGGTGGTGAATCCGCAGACACCGCAGGAGATCGCCGCGGTGCTGGGGTACGCCCGCGAGCGCGGGCACACGGTGACCTTCCGGGCGGCGGGCACCAGCCCGAACGGTCAGGCGGCCGGGGACGACATCCTCGTCGATGTGCGCCGTGGCTGGGCCGGCACGATCGTCGAGGATCAGGGACAGCGGGTGCGGGTGCGCCCGGGCACCATCCTTGCCATGGCCAACGCGAACCTCGCTCGGCGCGGCACCCGGTTGGGCCCCGACCCGGCCAGCGCTCATGCGTGCACGGTGGGTGGCGTGATCGCCAACAACTCCTCCGGTTTCGCGGCGGGCGTCGCCCAAACCGCCTCGGCCACCTTGCGTTCGGTGACGGTGGTGCTGCCCTCGGGGACGATCCTCGACACCGGCGCCGACGATGCCGAGGAGGTGCTCGCGGCCACCGAACCGGAACTGGCCGCGGGACTGCTGCGGATCAAAGCCGAGATCGAGGCCGACACCGAACTCGCCGACCGCATCCGAGGCAAGTTCGCCATCAAGAACGCCAGCGGGTATCGGCTCGACGGCTTCCTGATCGGTGCGACACCGGCACAAATCCTCACCCGGCTGATGGTGTGTTCCCAAGGCACACTGGGATTCGTCGCGGAGGCCGTGTTCGACACGGTGCCACTGCTCCCCGCCCGGGCGGACGCGTTTCTGCTGTTCGACACCCTCGCGCACGCCGCCGAAGCGGTGCCGAAGTTCACCGCGGCCGGCGCCCAAGTCGCCGAACTGCTCGACGGACGCACCCTGCGTGCCTGCGCGCAGCTACCGGCGGCGAATCCGGCCTGGGCCGAACTGCATTCGGGCTCGGCGGCATTGCTGGTCGAGGTGCGAGCCACCGACGAGGCCGCACTGGATGCCGCACTGCCGGTGATGGAATCGGTGCTGGCCGAATGTGTACTCACCGAACCAGGCCACTTCACCCGCGACCGAGCCCAGATCGGCCGCTACTGGCAGATCCGGGAGGCGCTCGGCGGTTTGGTGGGCATGCAACGCCCCGTCGGCGCCACGATGATCGGTGAAGATGTCTGCGTACCGCCCGCTCGGGTCGCCGAGGCCGCGAAAGACCTTGCCGCACTGCTCGACACGCACGGCTACGACCCGTCCCTGCAGGGACATGCCTCGGCGGGCAACTTCCACTTCTGCCTGATGGCCGACTTCGCCACCGACGAGGGTAAGAACAACTACGCGAAGTTCATGGACGAGCTGGTCGAGCTCATCACCGGAAGGTACGACGGCTCGTTGAAGGCCGAGCACGGCAGCGGCCGCAATATGGCGCCGTTCGTGCCGATCGAATGGGGCGATAAGGCCACAGATCTCATGTGGCGGATCAAGCAACTGTTCGACCCGCACGGGGTGCTCGCCCCCGACGTCATGCTCACCCGCAACCCCACCTCGCATCTGCAACACCTGCAATCGATGCCCCAGGTGGAAGACACCATCGAGCACTGCATCGAATGTGGTTTCTGCGAACACGTCTGCCCCAGCCGCCACCTCACCACCACCCCGCGCCAACGCATCGTCGTGCGCCGGGAGATAGCGCGCCAAGGCGGCGATACACCGCTACGTCGCACGCTGCTCGAGCAATACGAATACGACGCGGTGGAAACCTGCGCCGGAGACGGCAGCTGCTCGATCGCCTGCCCGGTCGACATCGACACCGGCACGATGATGAAAGCCTTGCGCCACACCGAACACACTGCGCGAGAAGAGAAAGCGTGGCTGCTGGCGGCGCGGCGATGGGGTCTGATCGAGCGGCTGGCCAGGGTGGCGGTGCGCGGCGGTCATCTGCTGGGCGCCACCGTGATGACGGTCATCACCGGTCTGCTCCGCCGGGTCGTGAGCACCGAGCTGATGCCGGGCTGGCTGCGTGAGATGCCCGCCGCAGCCCCCGCACGCCTGCCGCGGACCGAGCGCGACGGTGCTGCGGCGGTCTACTTCCCGGCGTGCATCAATCGCATCTTCGGTCGCGGACAACAGGATCGACGGGACCTGAGTCTGCCCGAAGCCCTGGTCGCGCTCTCCGCCCGTGCGGGCCTGCCGCTGTGGATCCCCGACGACGTACGCGGCAGCTGCTGCGCCACGGTCTGGCACTCCAAGGGCTACCACGACGGCAACACCTACATGGCCAACCTGATCATCGAAAACCTGTGGCGTTGGAGCGATTCCGGTACTCTGCCGGTCGTCATCGACGCCGCCTCCTGCACTCTGGGCGTACTCGACGAGATCACCGACTACCTGACCACCGAGAACGCCGCACATCGTGCAGCGATGACAATCATGGACGCCACCACCTGGACCCAGCACAAGCTGTTACCCAAGCTCACCGTCGGCGCGAAACTCGGCCGCGTCGCGATGCACCCCACCTGCTCCACCCGCCACCTCGGCATCGACGGCACACTCGCCGAAATCGCAGCCGCCCTCGCCACCGAGGTCGTCGTGCCACAACAGGCCACCTGCTGCGCCTTCGCCGGTGACCGCGGCTTCCTCCACCCCGAACTCACCGAAGCAGCCACCCGCGACGAAGCCGACGAACTCGCCGACCAGAACTTCGACGCCTACCTCTGCAACAACCGCACCTGCGAGATCGGCCTCGAGCACGGAATCGGCGGTCACTACGAATCATTCGTCTTCACCCTCGAACGCCAGACCCGCCCACCAGGCGTCTCCACCCGCTGAGAGAAGGTACTACGCAGGCCAGATTCCCCTGCACTGTTACCGTGATCCTCCGCATGGGTCACTGCTACCCGAGACGCGGAAGGCAATCGTGGCCGTTGGCGGATCGATAGGAAGACCGGCTGTGGGCACCGTCATCGTCGCCGGACCAGTCGGCGGTGCCGCGAGCGCTCCCGCGCTTGCCGACGACTTCGACTATAAAGCTTGACGCCTGCATATAGGAGGTGCGGGCCGACTACGAGGCACACTATGCCCGGCTGCCGCGCACGGCTTCGCGAAGCCTGATGGCCACTGTGGCCGAGGCGCGGCGTGCCCGTGTCAATGCGGTGTCCCGAAGCGCTTCTTCCGCGGCGCGTCAGCTATCTCGCGAGTAATTGCGTGCCGAACACGGTGTACTCGAGAAGGCGAGTCCGCCGAGGATTGGGAGAAATTGGCGCACAGCATCATCGAACGCAGCAAAGGCAACTGATCACCGGGCACGATCACGGCGGATCCTTCGGGGCACCCTCCAAGCTGACTCGAGCCAGAGCGAGTGCGCGGTAATGTCGCATATCGCGCGTTATAGGTCAGGTGTTGGTCTTGGCGGCGGGGACACGACCGAGGTCGCTTGCTCGAGGCGGTAGCTATCGCCCTCGAGAGATGACCTCGGCAGGGTGGACCAGCCGGTCGATCATCGCCGCGGCGACGACATCATCGCCGAACACCTCTCCCCAACGACCGAACGGCTTGTTGCTCGTGACGATCAAACTTGCCCGTTCATACCGGGACGAGGCCAGCTGAAAGAACAGGTTCGCAGCCTCGGACTCGAACGGGATATACCCCACCTCGTCGACCACGAGAAGCGGAATCCGGCCCACGCCAACGACCTCCATATCCCTTCGCCGCGTTCTTCGATCCCGCCGGAGCTCAGTTCTTGGGCGGTGCGTGATCGGTCCACAATCCACCTCGACCATCAGACCCCGGTCCACGTTTGGTCCACGACAAATCGGCCAGTGGTCCCCGCAATTCCTCTGCCCAATCGAACCATGCCGAGTTACGGGAAGATGCACACGACAAGGCCCGACGAGGCGGAGGGCCAGCTCGTCGGGCCTCAGTGTGCCGATAACTGACGACGCTCCGTGGGCTACGTCAGCGCAGCGACTGCGGATTCGATGCGGTCGAGGACGCGACTTTCGGCGAAGACCTCCGAACCGACATAGACGTCGTCGAACCAACCGTAGGACCGGACGACGAACATCTCACCGACCGCCCGGCCTACTGCGCCCCGTAGGAATTGGCGAGATTCCTTCGGCTCGGGCACATCTTCGATCCGAAAGGAATCCCAATCCGACATCTCATACCGTTCGAACTGCCCGAGCACCACCGCGCTGCCGGTACGCGTGATCTCGAGCGCAGCCGGAAGATCCGCCGGTGAGGCCAATTCGATCGATCCACCGTATCGAAGCTCGTCCTCCTGACCCTCGATTTCACAGTCGATGCGTGTGCCCTGTGGAACTTCGACGCCATCTCGTTCGAGCGCTCCCCAGAAACGATCGCGATGTGCGAGATAGACCGCGAGCCTGCTCTTACGTGATACCGGCCTACCCACGGCCATCAACCGCAGTGCTGGCCCGCTGATTCCAGGGACTGCGCCGAGCCCGGTACCCAGCAGCCGAGCCGCGTCCGTCACCGCGTCCGACATGTCCTCCCTCGGCTGCCGGGTAGCATCCACCGACAGAACCCCGATATCTGCGGAGAATTCCTGGTCAGCGAAAAGCGGCCAACCTCGCGCTGCGTCTCGGGTAACCCGATAGGGCCTAGTAGTCATAATGCGAATTGTTGGCCGGGCCATTGAAGTGCGGGCCTCGATTCTGAACCGGGTCGTCCTTGAACACGTGCCCTCCAGCATCATCGCGGATAGTCACCTGCCGTGTCCCGCCGCCTGGAGCTGGCACAGTGTAGTCATAATTCCTCCCTGGCTGGACTCTATCCTGCTTGTCGACATTCGCGCGCACTCTGTCGGGTTGTTGGGTCACCGGAACCCCGGCATCGCGCTTGGCCTGCCGGAAAGCGCCGTTTCGACCAGCGCCCGGGGGTGAAAGGTTGGGAGGCGGAGCGCCCTTACTGGAGTTGGAGGCAGCCTTGCTTGCTGCTTTAGCCGCTGCGGGAGCTTCTTTCGCGGCGGCTTTGGCGACCGTACCGACCAACTTGCCGCCCGGGATCATGCCGACAGCGGCAGCGGCGGCGGCGGTCTTGTCACCTTGTGCCAGGTGCCCGGCTGCCTCGACCCCGGAGGCTACCGTCCCGATCGGGCCCGGTACATACGACACCACCTCGGCCGCTTTAGTAGTGACATCGACAGCTTTGCTCCAGGCCGATGTGCCGGCGAGGTCGAAGCTGTTGATCGGGTCGCCATTGACGTAGTCGTAGTCGTTAGCCGACCCACCCGCGACCGGATCGACTTGCAGGAAACGACCCAGGATTGGCATGTAGGTGCGAGCGCCCATTTCGATCGCCTGCTGACCACCGAGGTGTTCCACAGGGCGTTCGTGCTGGCCCAGCCACCCGAAGTCCATGCCACCCGCCATGGTCGACGAGATCGGGATGTCGCTGAACACACCGTTATCCGGGCTGATGTTCTGCCCGTAGGGGTCGTACAGGTAGACCGGACTGGTCCGTATGGCGCTGCCGTCGGCGGTGAACAGTACATCGCCGTGGATGTTGGGGTAGGACCAGTTCGAGGTCGGGTTGTTCGGCTTGTCGTAGTTCTTCGTCAGCAGCACGCCGCCGGGCAGCGGGACGATCCGCTGTTCCAGATTGCCGCTCTCGTCGAGCACCAGGTCCGCGGTGTCATGTTTGGAGCTGTAGGAGTAGCGGGTGGTCCCGTTCTTCGGTGCCTCCTTCGCTCCGGTCACCGTCCGGGCAGTCAATCGGTTGGCGGGATCCCGCGTGTAGGAGATGGATGTCCCCCCAGCGGTTTTCGTGGAAATGTGACGTTTGGTGGCGTCGTAGCCCAGGATGTCGTCGCCGACTTTCACTGTGTCGCCGTGGGCGTCGTAGGTGAACGATAATGTGGTGCCACCACTGGTGGACAGCAGCCGGTCGGTGCCGTCGTAGCAGAAGGTAGTCGTGCTCTCGGGTTTACCGTCGAGGCTGTCGGTGAAAGCAGTGCGGTTGGAATTCAATCCGGCCACTTTGCTCGGCCCACACCCGTCGGTTCCGTCGAACCGGTAAGTGAGCTTGTGGTGTGGCACGATTGCGGAAACCAGGCGTCCCACTGTGTCGTAGGCGTAGGAGTAGGACGCCACCGTCGCGTTGTTGATGGTGACCGCGTCGTCGATGACACGGTTGTTACGTGAGCGTGTCACCGTGTCGACGACGGTCGATTCGGATGTCTTCCATGTCAACGCCGTCAGCTGCCCCGCGTTGTTGCGCGCCAACGCGTCCAGACGAGAACCGTTGCCGTAGAGGACATTCGCAAGCTCGGACGCGGCGGTGTAGGCCGGGGTCGCGACGGTGGTGCCGTCCACCTCCACCTTGGTCAACTGTGATGCGTTGTTCCAGGCGTAGGACACGGTGCTTCGTACGCCCTTGATTGTGGTGGTGTCACTGGTCAACCGTCCGACGACGTCATAGGTGGACGATGATGTAACGCCGTTGACATCGGTGTAGTTGATCACCTGACCGAGCAGATCGGTCACTACGGTGATCGCTCCGCTGTCGTCGGTCATTTTCGTCGTCAGCGGGTCACCGTCGACCGCCCAGTCGTAGTTGACGGTCCGTGCCGGCTTTTCACCGGACGCAGGGTAGCTTTTCTTGGTGGCTCGCCCACGATCGTCGTAGTTGCTACATGTCCACGCTTCGTCGCCGATACGTTCGGCGACGACGCGTCCGGCCAGGTCGTATACCCTTTCGCTGACGGCTGCCGGGCCGTTCGCAGGTTTGGGTCCGGTGACGAGTTTGGCCATACCGGCCTGGTTCACTGCCGGCGAGCGCGAAACGCATGGGTTGGAACGAGTTTCGGTATCGCCGTAATAGGTCGTCGTGTTGCGCGTGTCGGGTTTGGCGATATCACCGGCAGGCGATGCCGAGGCGGCCTTGCGCAGGTACCCGTCACCGGGTCGCTCGTAGGTGCTGCGGGCGGTCAGGTTCAGCCCATCCGGGTCGACAGTCTGTGACACCGCAAGGCCCAACACCGCGTCGATGCCTGCTCCTGCATCGGAATAACTGTTGGCCCCATGCCGGGACGGAGCCCGTTCGACATCGCCACCGGAGGTATCGTCGGCCGTCTGACTCGTCGCCAGACCATAACGCGGGGCCAGGTTCGCACCGGGTACCGTCACCGCCGCGTCCGCACCCGGTGGAGTCCAAGTGAAGTTCAGGGCACCGGTGGTGCCGCTGCGGTTGTAGTACTCGACTCGGACCCGATGTCGGCTGCCCGCGACGTCGTTGCGGTAGGAACCGCTGACCGCTGTGCTGGGCTTGTCGGTCCAGCTGTCGATGACGCGGAAATCGTCGATCCATAACCGGACTCCGTCGGTGGCTGTGAGTCCGAGCGCGTATGAACCCGTTGCGGGAAACTGGATCTCGCCGGTGAAGCGCCCCGACCAGCCACCGGAGTTGGTCACTGGCGGGTTCGTGCCCCAGACACCGTTCAGGGTGCCGTCAGAGGTGCCGACTCCGGTTGCAAGCACCTTCGGCACACCGGATAGCCACGGGTTGTCGTAGTAAGCAGCCGATAATCCGGTCAAACCTTCGTCGTAATTGATGTGCGTGTGTGGCATCGTCGCCACGCACTCCGGCGTCGGCAGCTGGCCGTCGAAGCATGAGGCCGGTCCCGGTCCGTACCGGTCGATCGGCCGGTCGGCGTGGTCATACACCGTGGTGGAGCGCCGGCCCGCCGAATCGGTTGCGGCCGTGGCCTTGTCCTTCGCGTTCCACTCGGCGCTGATCGTTGCCCCGGTGATGTCAGTGGTGGTCAGCGCGCGACCGGCCTCGTCCCAGGTCACGTGGCGGGCATGGCGTCCGTCCGGATACACCCCGACTACGTCGACTTCGGCTGCTCTTCCCCGCGCGTCCTGGAACTCGGTCCAGTAGTGATATTCGTGCCCGGGTCGTTTGGCTTGGTGGCTTTCGCGGCCGTCGGCCGCCGGTGCCGTGACACGGACCGTCCGCAGTCGCGGTTCCACGGGGTTGTCGGCCTCGTAGAATGTGTCGTATTCGATCAGGGTCCGTTCGGTGTTGCCGGAGAACGACTTCTGCCGGACGAGCCAGTCGTAGGCCAAGCCGGTGCGGATCGCTTTCAACGGTCCGACCAGATCCCTTGCCTTGTCCTTCTTCTCCGGGTCGTTGCCCGCGGCATCGAAGTTCTTCTTGGCCTCGTCCTTGTTGACGTAGTCGTAGTCGCTGATATCCGCGCCGGGGTTTTCGATCCGCGCGAGGGTGTCCACGATGTACCACAGCCGGGTTTCGGTGCCGTCCCAGTAGCGGATCCGGCACAACATGTGTGCCGGTGCGGGATCGGCGCCTTGCGGTTTGGATATCCCGCCGTAGCAGTCGTCGCTGTCGTTGGTGTTGTAGAACAACTCGTGCGCCCGGCCCGACACCGGGTCCTTGATCTTGGCCAGGCGCGGCGGGCTTCCGTTGTAGATGTATTGCAGCGCAGCCGGTTTCTTGGCGTCGAGCACCGATGCCACCGACGCGAGCGTGCCGTCGATGTTGAATATCGACACGGTGTCGTTCTCGGTCACCGTGATGCGGCCGCCGCCGTCGAAGGCGAGCACACCGTCCTCACCGGGTGGCGGGCTGTAGCCGCCGACCGAGGTTTTGGCCCAGGTGTGCTTTCCGCCCGCACCGTCGGTGAGAATCACTGCGGCGTCGAGCATTTCGGCGCTGACGTAGTTGCTCGCCGGCACCGACAGTGTCCATCCCGCCGGCAGCGGCCGAGTGTCCTGGGAGTACAGGAATTCGGTCGGCACGATCCGCGGGGCCCAGTTGTGCCGCCGATTGTTATCTGCGCCTTCGGTGCTCTTGGCCCACAGGATCATTCGCGGCGACTCCGCCGAACGGTGATACAACTCGATCTTGACCGGAACTCGCTGACCCGCCGTGAGCGACACATCCATGTCTTGCTTGGCGCTCGCGCGCAGGAACTCCTCACCGACGTCGGTGCGGTTCGGGTTGTCGTAGACCAGTTTGTTGTTGATCCAGATCTTCGCGCCGTCGGTATGCGTGCCTCCGAATCGGAAGTCACCGGTTACCGGGGCCTTGAAATGGCCTTCCCACCGGATGACGAACCAATCCTTGTTGAGCGCCGGGGGTAGTGGATATTCCTTCCAGGAGTTGTTGGTCCAGAAGTTGCCGTAGTCGAGATTGACCTGCGCTTCGGTACGCACCATCACCGGCACGTCGTCGGCGGCTCCCGCATGCCGCGAGTCGTTGAAATAGGACGCCCGCACACCGCGGGGTTGTCCTGCCGCCCGGGAGTTGTAGGCGAACTTCACCCCCGACGGGCCGCCGACGGACTGGAATTCAGGTCCTGTTGCCTCGGTGTGGGCGTTGCCGTTGAACAGATTCACCTGTACCGGGCCGAGATGGTCCGACGGCGCCGGTGTCGGTTCGCCGACCCGTTGATTGAGGGTGAAATGCCCGACCCATTTGGCCGGGGTCAGCTTCCCGCCCGTGGTGGTGTCGACCGTCCAGCTGTATCGGCCGCCGTCGTGCAGCACCTTTTTCGGGACCGTCCACGCCGGCTTGGCCACGCAGCCCGAATCCACGACGCTGCCCGAACGACCGTCGAAACCGGTGGACACCTTGAAGCAGTACTGCGTGCCCTCCCCGGCATCGGCGACCTGCAGCGTGGGTGTTTCGGTGGCGATGACCGCACCATCGATCGGAGCGACCAACTTGGCTTCGGGTGCGGTGGAACCACCGCCACCCTCTGAACCGCCGCCGTCGGTGGCCGCCGTGCCGTAATCGACGATCAGGTTGGCTTGCAGGCCCTTATACGAGAAGTCGTCGGTCTCGGTACCCGCCAGCATGAACCAGGCTTTGCTGTCTTTAGCGACGACTCGGTCGGCGACGAACTTGGTGAACGCCTCCGATTGCAGCGATCCGGTCTCCCCGAACGGTGCAGAGGCCAGTTTCGGGCCGAGCGCGTCATAGCCCAACGGCGTGGTCGCCTGATACAGGGAGGCTTGCGATGTCGGCTTCCACTTGTCCACCCGGCCGATCAGCCGCAGGTCCAGCCGAGCGCCTGTAATCGACTTCCCGGTTAGTCGGCTGAAGTCGTAGCGAAGTGCTGTGCGCCAGAGGTTGTTCTGTCCGCGGTCCTTGTTGTTGCCAATCTGGATGCCGCAGTCGTCGCTGGTCGCGCAGGAGTACTTGCCTTTCCAGTAGGCGATGTACTCGACCTCTCCACCGAACCCATAGGTGTAGGTCGGGTCCACCGTCACCGGGAACACCCGGGTCTTGTCGCTGAGCCAGCCGCGGTCGACTGACACGGTCAGCAACCAGCTGTCGCCGTCTTTCTTCAGCCCGTAGCTGCCACCGGTGCGGGCTGCCTTCTTGCTGTCGGTGTTCGACGAATCCCATACCTGGATCGGAGGCAGTGTCGCCACGATTCCGGATTTGTCACTGATGAGGACCGCGTTGTCCTTCAACGACGGTGTGAGCGCGCCGAGGTTCATGCGGAAGACCCAGTTGCCGTTATGAATGGCCGCAGCGCTTTTCAGGATCAGCGACTCCTTGACCCCATCCGGCTTGACCGCGTAGGTCAGATCCGTGCCTGGCAGGGCCTCGGAATAGGAGGCGGTGGAATCGGTGACCTTGCGCTGCGCTTTCCGCGCGCCGGGCAGTGCGATCGACACCGGCACACCCGATTGGTCCATCCGCAGCAGCGCCGAATCGTTGGCGTACTCGGCGAATTGGGCGTGCACGCCATCGCGTACCGGCACTGCCTTCTTCGACTTCGGGTCTTCGACCAGCCGTGTATCGGCCGCCGCCCAGCCGCCGCGCCCGTCGGGAACGCTCACCGGTGTCTGCGACAACACCATCGAGCGGGAACCGTCGCTATTGGTGTACTCCACTGAATTCTTCGACCGCCCGGACTCTTTCGAGGTCTTCGGGTCGAAACCGGCGCGCGCACGAGGCGTGGCCTTGCCGAGCAATGGCGTGAAGTCGGCCGGCGGCTGCGCCGATTCCGGCTGTCGCTCAATGGGCTTGTCCGCTACCGACGACATCAACGGCGCATCCCGCGGCACTCCCTTCGGCGGTTTCGCCGCAGCGGAAGGCGCGACGAGAATCTGCGCCAGCGAGGCCGCCAACAAGATCGCCAACATCAATACAGTCGTGCGTAAGCACGACGAAACGACAGCACGCACCCATGTGCCGTGCCGATGATCGATCACGACTATTCCTTTGTAATGCTCGAGATTGTGGATTGCGCGGAATCACCGCGCAGCGACAGACTGGATCTGTAGGGCCGTTGGAATCGGATCAGCATCCCCCGATGAAACTGATTCAGTGATATGCCGTGTCGCCCTCGCTACCCGCCACCAGCGGTCGGACGTTCGAACCGGTACCGCTGATGACGGGGCGATGGGCGGATTGTTTCAAAACCGATTCGCCGGCAAAGAATCGAATCGGCGAGGTAGTGCGGTTCGGTTACTTCGGGCAGCCCGGCGTGGTCGGGTTCACCACACACAGCGGCAGAGCACTGCCGGTTCCGGCGCTACCGGTGGACGGCGCTCCGGCGATGTTGCCGGTCCCCGACACACCGCCGCCGAGCGACGAGCCCGACGCCGACCCGCTTTCTGTCGCAACGGTTTCCGCGCCGGTGGGCTTGGGAGTGCTGGCGCTGCCGGACAGAATCTGGCCAAGCAGCAACGGTAGCCCCGGCGCGGAGCCGGTGCTCACCGGCGGCTGGCCCGGCACGGTTTCCCCCGCAACGGCATTCGCCGCGGGAGCGGGCTTGGCGGGACCCGCGCTACCGGAGAGAATCTGCCCCAGCAGCAACGGCAACCATGTTGCCGACCCGGTGCTCACCGGTGGCTGGGCGGGAGTGGTCTCGGCGGAGGCGAGTCCGGTCACGCTGACCGCCAGGCCCGAAGCCAGCAACGCGGCGGCGGTGAACTTGCGGAAGGTGTTCATTGGTATCTCCTCATTCGTTGGATTCGGCTACTTGTCGTAACCGGCTGCGGCGCTCCGTACTTGGTCGACATAGACGGTTGAGTGGTTGTAAGCCAGCACGGCCTGGCGCCAACCGGAGGCGGCGGCCAGATCACCGCCCGCCGCGCACAGATAACGGCCGGCGGTGAGCGCGGCATCGTCGATATTGTCCGGACTGCCCGAAAGAGACTCGGCAGCAATCGGTTTCGCGGCCTCCAAACTATGCGCGACGGCTTGATAGTCCGCTCCGGCGCGCACGCCCCACCGCTTCCATGTATCCGGTATGAACTGGAAGGGTCCCATCGCCCGCGCGTACACCGTGTGCCCGGACCGGCTCGTCCCGATCGGGTCGACGATCGTCGCGTTGCCGCCGGTACCGTTCAACGCGACGCCGCGGATCGGTGGACGGACCGTACCGTCGGCGGCGGTGCTCGCACCTGCGAAGCGGCCGTGATCGCTTTCCACCCGGGCGATTCCGGCCAGCGTGGTCCATCCGAGGTGACACGACGGCTGCGCCTTCGCCATGACTACCGTCGCGTAGCCGTACGCCTGCAATGCCCGCGCGGGGATGCCGTACCTACCGGCGCGCTCCCGGGCCCAGTCCCCCAGCGGGTCCAGTGTGCGGCCGGCGGCGTCGAGCCGGACCACCGGCACCTGGTCACCTGGGCCGGGTGACGCGGTCTCGACGCCTCGCGCTGAACCGCCGCACCCTGCGGCCGTCATGGCCAGAACCGGAACCCCTAGTGCCACAAATATGTTCCCGCGCAGACCTATCCGCATGGGCGGGCCGTTGTCGCCGAGGGCTTCGCAGTCGTACTGGACGGCTTGACTGTCGCCGACGACTGCGGAGTCTTGGTCGGTGGATTCGCGCCGGTCGGCTGCGCTGTCGACGGTGCGGTCGTCTTCTTCGGGCTCGTCGCCGCCTGTGGGGTGCATCGGGGCGGCGTCGAGGTCGGCGGTGCGGGCTTCGACGTCGTCGCGGTGATCGTCCGGGACGGACGAGGCGTCGCCGAAGGGACAGTCATGCTTGTGCTGGTTGGCGGGACGACCACAGTAATCGTGGTGGGGGCCTCGGGTCTCGCTGTCACCTGCGCCGAGAAGCTCGCGCTCGCGCTGGCACTCGCGCTGATCGAGAAGCTTGACCGGGGTGCCGAGGGCTCGACGGTCGGACTCGGCGTGCTGGTTTCGGTGTCCGGGGCAGGTCCGCCGGTGACATCCCCGGAGGTCGGAATCGCGTCGTCCGTACCGCCTTCGCCTGGGATCGGGTCGCCGCCACTGCTGTCACCCGATGCACCGTCGAGCGGTACCGGAATGTCTTGCGGTGTTCCCGGTTCACTGGCGACCTCGGCGGCCCGCAACTGATCGATGTCAGCGGAAAATTCTGCCGCGCTGCGGGTTTCGTAACCGTCAGACGCCGCGAGGAGCTTATCGCTACCTTCGCCACGGCCCGATGCCACGATCACGACAGCGATCACGACAGCGATCACCGCCGCGGTGGCACCGGCGTGCGGCAGATACCGCCACGCCTCCCGCGACCTGGCATGCTCGCGAACACGCGACCACCACCGTGACAGCGACGATCCGCGGCCACGCGTCGTGCCGGAAAGACTCAGAACTTCGGTCGCCTCCGGATCACGGTCGGCACTGTTGTCGGGTGGTTGCACCAGCTGCTGCCTTCTTCTCCGGCCGCGAACCGCCGCAATCTTGTGGACTGCACGACGACTCATCGGCCACTTGTCGGTACACGCCAGAAACCACGGACACATTGCACACCCGCAAATCTCTGGTTCGATCACGGGAGACCCGAAGAACCAGACAGGTCAGCGCCAGCGACAGATGAACGCCCCACATGACCGCGCCGTACCGAATTCTCAGCTGTTCCTCAGGTCCCCGACGCGAGCAAGACTGTGCAGCACAGCCGCATCACACGCAAATCCGGACAAAACCCCACCCGCCAGCCCGAAAGCCGCAGTCACGACCCAGCAAACCACGCTGCCAGCGCCGCCCATACCGAGAAAACTTCCAAATGGTCACATCTAGCAAACAATCAGCAGCATCGCCGCCCTCGGGTCTCCGCGTCGACAGAAATCACCACCTCCGTGCGCACGAAACATGCGGCACAGGAATAACTTTCGCCCCCAGCGGCGCATGACCGCGAACACCGACCATCCTCGTGGTGACACAATTTGTCCCAGTTCGATCCACCCGGACGGCATCCTGTCAACCGCGCTGAAATCGCCAAGATCAAACTTTCCCACCTAAACGACGGCGCGATAGATCGAATTTGTGCAGGGTACATAACACCAATGCCGTAAATATGTCGAACTGCGCAACCGCCCTGTCCCCCTTATTACTTCGCCGCATGGCCGAGGAAGTTCCATCGCGCGCGAGTGGAACCGGACACAATTTGTGCATCCCGGATCCAAACGATCCCTGCCCGCAGCGTGCACCCAAGTCGAACTCACGTTCGAAATTTGTCCCAGTGCGCTCGCTCCCCGTCCCGACGGAGGATTTCATGCAGCGACACCATCATTCGTTCCACTCACCGGCACATCCAGCGGTATCGGCATTCCCCAGCGGTCGGTGTTCCATTGAGAAAACTTTCGCGCCGGCATCAGTGAGGGAGCTGAACTGTCGACCGCGAACGGTATTCACCAGCCCCCCAAAAAAAATGACATCGCCGGAATGGGACACCGACATGGCCAACGACCTCGCTTGCCCGAGTTGCCACGGCCAAGACTGCGTCCAGAGCATCCCCGGCCTCCAGGCCACCGGGGTGTCGACCGTCCACGGCACCGACAACTTCTTCGGAGTCGGTATCAGCCCTTCAGGTCTGGTCCCGTTTCTGGACGCGACGCTCATGGAGCAGGCTCATCGCACCGCCCTAACCGGCGCCCTCGTGTTCGAGCCAGGCCACGTGCCCACCGCGCGACCACTTCTGCTCGGCTCACTGCTTGTGATTCCCTCCCTTGCCATTGGCGCGGCGACCCTGACGAACGTCAAAACCCATCTTGGGATCGATTAGCCGACGCTTCTGTGGAGCGCCATGTCACTCATGGTCGGTCTCGGCATCACTTTCGTACTCGCGATTCCCACCCTTGTCGCTTTCTCGATTTTCCGGTGCCGCGTACGCCACAACACTCGAGTTTCACGCGGTCGTGGCGCCGCGTTCGCGCTATGGCTTCTACTGCCGCCGCTGCGGCGTCTGCTACTGGCCATATCCGCCATCAGCTCAACTCCCCCGTGCGGCGACCGATCTCAGTAGACGATTTCCGCGGGAAGGTATGGAACGCAGGCGGGTACGCCCACCCCTGACTCCACGCCTCTCATCCGACACACCGTTCGGTGCCCCCTGATATCGGGTCGCCGACGCCAACTGTTCGCAGTGAACCCCGTTGACCTATTTCGCCGGGTCGGATCCGGCGGGCGGGTTCTCGACCTTGTCGGTCAGTCGTCTCGCCGCGGTCCGGCCAGCTCAGCGATCGCCGCGCGGGCACCGCCTGACCGCCTTCGCGTTCGATGCCTCGATCATCATCCAACGCGGGCGCAATCTTCCCGCCTTTCAAATGCAGTCGGCGGTGCACTACGCCCGCGGCCCTCACACGTCAGGCCTCGGTCTGCACTGAGGGTGCGCCTGCGCGCCCACGAACTGCCGTCAATTCCGCCGCCGGCCTTGGAGTCCGGCACCCGTCCGAACACGGTAAGGAATTCTGACGTTACCGGTGAACGTGTCCGGCTGCCCGGACGTGTCGAGCGGACGAACTACGTCGGTGCGTGTGCGTCAAACTCCGTTCAGAACACGGTCAAGCGCCGCTCGACCGACAGGTCCCCAGTGCGGCTTGCCGCCGGGCAGGCCCCGGTCCCCGTTGTGCCCCATAAGCATCAGGAACAGACTCTTCAGAGCGGCCAGACCGCGGGCACGCCGGATCGTCGCCTCGTCCGCTTGCGCGTACTGGTCGAAGAATCGTGCGGCCGTGCCCGTGGGCAGCAGCACCCATGCGGCGGCGAGGTCCCACGCCGGGTCGCCGGCGAACATTTCACCGAAGTCGACGATGCCCGCCAGCGTTCCGTCCGAGACGACGACGTTCGCGGGATGGAGGTCGCCGTGCACCCACACCGGCGGGCCCTCCCACGCGGGGGCCGCGACGGCGTCGTCCCAGACAGCCCGGACCTCGCCAGCGATATCGTCGGGGGCAACGGGCTGGAAGAAGTTCTCGAAGCCGTCGGCGCAGTCCTTGGGATGGGCGCCGCGGTCCCTGGAGATCGGTGCGTTGGCAGGGGCCTGCACATGGAGCGCCCGGAGGAAACGTGCCAGGGTGTCGGCCGCGTGAGCGCCGCGGCTGATCGTGGCGTGGTCCAGCGGCTCGCCGGGAACCCATGTCATCACGGTCCAGTGCTTGGGGAAGCGCTCGGACGGTTGACCGAACCGCACCGGGGTCGGCACCGGCAGCGGCAGGCGCGGAGCCAGCACAGGTAGCCATCGCCTCTCCTCGAGCTGGCGGTCCGGGGTTGGGTCCATGCGCTGCATGCGCACGGCCAATTCGTCTCCGAGGCGCCACATCTGGTTGCCCCAGCCGCCCGACACCTCACGGATCGTCAACCCCCGCAAGATCAGGATGTTGCTCCTGCAGTAGGTCGCGGACCAGGTCCGCGGTGATCTCGATTTCGTTGTCGGCCATACGAACTCACAATACCGAGACCGCCGACCCGCCGTTACCGCAGAACGGCCCAGCAACAGCGCACCCTATTCATGCCTGTGAACAAACTGCTCATGCTTGAATGAGATCTTGTCGGGTTGTGGCCGGTTCAATGAGGTACCAGGCTCGGACGGCGTCACTGTATGGCCCGATCTCGTCGGTTTCGTCGTCGGCTGGGATGGCGTAGAGGTCGAGCCGGGTGCCGTCGGCGCAGATGTCGGCGCGACCGACCTCGAGGCGCGCGGGCTTTTGCGCCGTCAGGATCGACCGGCAAAATGCCTACCGTTCGCCGACGATACCGATAGAGCCCTGCACGCACGTTGGGCAGTCGGCGATCACCCCGTACGTCCGCTGCGGCTTCCGAAGGAAGAACTTCCTGTAGAAAGTAATGTGGTGAAAGGTGCAGTGGGGCTGAGCATCCGAACGTTAGGGGAGGACGTCTCGTGTGGCGATGGAGCAAATCGGTAGCGGAACGGGCCGCCGCGGCGGCCTGGAACAGCTGGCGGATCCGCGAGCCGGAGCCGACTGTGCTCGACCCGGAGGACTGGAGAACAAACGCTGACCGCGATGGCGGACGCGCAGGCGAGTATGCCCCGCCGCGCAAGGAATACCGATACTGGTCCTCGGATGAGCGATTCAGCGACCTCGTGGATCACCTGTCGCCCTTGCAGTTCGGCGGCTGGTCGATGGGTGAGGTGGCAGATGCCCTGTCGACGGTGGGCTGGAAGCCGTGCCCGCTGGACCCGCCCCGGGTGCGTGACCCGGCGTTGTGGCGCAAACAGGTCGTCGACTGGGAGTTGGCCCCAGGACCGCGCGCTGGGCTGGCGACGGTGATGATGTCGAACGCCGATCCCATGCGGGCGGTCAAATTGACGGTGAACCTGTCCCACGGCATCGACTTCGACATGGATTATGCCGATGGACCGGACTACGCCGAGGTCGCCTTCATCCGCTCGGCGTGGTCGATGCTCGCGAACGATCTCGGCGCCGAGGCAACCTGCTGGAGCGGGCACGGTGCGGTCCCGGCTGGGCGGTACGGCCCGGGGGTGCGCATGGTATGGGAACGGCCCGAGACGACTTGGTCGTTGCGGCTCGACAGCGACCAAGTCGTGCTGGAGCTGATACGCGTCGACAGCGACGGAGTCGAACGACAGGAACCTCACCCGGTGTGGTGTGCGGTCAACTGGGCGGTCCCGCCGTCGGATCACGAGCCCGACTCGATCGCCGACTGGGACGACGTTCGCACTCGTACCCATACCGCATTGTCTGCGCTGTGCGTCGATGTTCCCACTCTTCCGGCACGATTCCAGGTACGCCTGCGTTCTGCGTCCGACCCGGACCGCGCTGTCACCGTCTGTAACGAGGACAGCGGGCTGTGGCTCGAAGTGCCCGCCACCCTCGGCGACACCGCTGTGGCTCGCCGTGCTGTGCGCGAATGGACCAAACACGGGGGTGTCTGGCGACTGCGGTTCGGAGAGACCGGAGTTGAGCCGGGGCATATAGCCGCCGCTACCGAGCAGTTGGCGGCGACACTGATAGCTCTGGGGGTAACGCCCTCGGACCTGAGGTATCACGGTCATCTCGACGCGCGGCACCGGACGTTGCGACTCGACCTGCCGCAGCTCGGAATCGACCGCGACAACCAACCCTGAACGCCGGAAACTCAAGGCACGGAAATCATCTCGACATCGGCAACGCCCGGAACTAGCTCCCGTATTTATCAAGTTCGGTCTGTTTCGATGGCCCGTTCGGCTCCCCTCGGACCCCGAAGCGGGCATCGTGGGCGGGTGGATGCGATGGCCGCGGGAAGCCAGTTTCGGGCAACGCGCTTCGGCGCTCGCGTCCTCACTCCCCCGTGCAAATTCGGAAAGAGTTGGTTAGTCGACATCGCGCCACCCACGCAACACCCAGGCGAGGATGAGACCAGCGCCCCCTAGCACGGGTCACGAAGTCATCCGGCGGCCATGGTTCATCGCTTCCAGAGTGATCTCACGAACACTTCGGCACTCAGCGCGGTCGTATCGGGGATCAGCCAGCTCGTCTTCCACTGCTCGCAGGATCTCCTCGATCACAAGAGCACGCCCATAGGGCTGGGAGTGCGGATGCGTGGCCTTCCGCAACGCATCCGCAATCGAGTCTCTCAGTTCTGGCCCTAACCGATCCACCCCCTGAGAGATACCCAACCAGGCGAACATATGTTCGGCAAACCCGCCATTCCACACTGTCGAGCTTCCAGGAGTTCCGATGGAGCGACGCATCCGCCAACACCAACCTCCGACGCACGTCCAGCGCTCTCGACAATTCGTCACGGCAGGTGTTCCATGGAATGAACCTTCACTCCAGCACCACCACCAGCGGGCACAATCGTTGAGTCCGAACACCATTCAGCGGCCCGCGACGACGTCGCCGGGATGGAACACCGACATGGTCAACGATCTCGCCTGCCCGACCTGCCACAGCCAGGACTGGGCCCAGAGCATCCCCGCCCTGCGGGCCACTGGCGTCGCCACGACCCACGAGACCGGCTACTACACCGGGATCGGCGTTGCCTCGTCCGGTCTAGTCCCGGTGATCGGAACCAGTGTGACCGCGCGGACCTCGAGCACCGCGTTGGCAGCCTCACTCGCGTTCGAACCACGTCAGGTGCCGACCGGACGATTGTTCCTCCTCGCGTTACTTCTGGCGATTCCACCGATCGGGTTTGCCGCGTTCACCGCCAGCGGGGGTCGATAGTTACCACGGCACGTACCCGCCCAGCGCGTTGTCACTGGCATTCAGCTATGCCCTGGTTTTGGCGGGGGCCGTTCCTTCGATCCTCGTCTTCGTCGCGTTTTCTCAGCGCGTACGTCGCAACACTCGAGTCGCCCGCGGGCGCGGCGCCGCATTCGCGGTCTGGCGCGCCGGCTTCTACTGCCACCGCTGCGGCGTCTGTTACTGGCCCTATCCCCCATCCCCCGAAATCCGTGCGCGGCACCCATTCTCGGTAGACGGCTTCCGTACGATCGTATGGAACGCGGGCGGGTACGCCCACCGTTAACTCACGCCTGATGCGACGCCGCAGCACGAACCAAATACCCGCTGCCGACATAGGCTTCAAGCTCCCGTCCGAATACCCGTCGCCGCAACAGCCTGGCGTGCGCCGCGCCGCACATCGGCACGGCAGCCTGTCGGGGAAAGAAGCATCTGCCCATCGCTGGTGTTCGGATAGATCGTTCGGTGGACAAGTCATTCAGCTACGTCAACGCATCCGCCTGAGCAGCAGACCTTCCAGCGTCGCGGACCGCGAAATCAGTCCCTCCGACCGGTCCACCGCGAGCAGCGGACGGACTTGAGGCGGGTCGATGGGCGGCCGGATGGCTGGCCGCCCGCGTTTTGATTCACTCGCCTTCGGTCACGGTGGTGTCCGGATGACGTCGGCTGGTTTCCGGCTTCACGAAGTGTCCTGTGATGGCCGACCGGTCACGCCGCTGGTCACCCTCATGAGGCTCGTCCTCGCCGAGAGTCGTCCGCGGATTGTCTGCCGCCGTCTCCTCGGTCACGTACTCGCCCGTTTCGGCGGAGCGATAGCTCTTGGCTGCCATGACACCCTCCTCATGGTCGGTTACGTCCTCTTCTCGACCGCGCGGTTATTGTCGGATACCGCTGAACCGGCGGGCGAAACCCGCACCACCGGGGCAGCCGAGCGCCCCGGTGAATCAGAACCGGCCGCAGGGGGCAGTCGACCTCGGTGCCGCCAGGCGCCGGCCACAGCAGGTAGCGTGACGATTACTGGTGTTCATGCTGGCAGTGGCAGTACACGAGTGCCTTCCAGTCGCCGATAACGACCCGAATCATCGACGTCTGAACCAGCCTCGACGGGAGCGAGCCAGATGAACGAGAAGGACAACGTGGCCCGATTTCCGACCGTCGTGCCGAAACTCGATCGCGCCCAGCGGCATACGGTCGAGCGGATCCAAGACGCGGTGCGCGACTATTGCCACGCCGGTCAACGCCTGAGCCGTCGGCTCCGCGAGATCGACACGATGCTGCTGATCGAAGGTGCGGTCGACCATCTGATGGACGACGCGTCTACTGATCTGGCCGAGCTGGGTACCGCGGTGTCCAACCACTACGTGCGAATGCGGACAGTGGTCGACCTTGCCCAGCGACCTGGACGACGCGGTACTCGCCACGTCGATCACCGAGGGCGCTGCCGCAGTGCAGCCAAAGCCCGCACCTGCGGCGCGGCCGACACCCGTGAAGTCGACCAGGACGTCAACGGTGTCGAATGTGGCCGAGCTGGAGGCGTTCGGCGCTGATTCGGTGGTGATCCAGACAGCGAGCGAGTGGGATGTGCGGCCGCGTCCGTATCAGCGCGGTGATGACGGGCGATGGCACGGAGCGGGGATCGCCCGTAGTGGTATCTCCTCGCGGGAGCTGTGGGACCGCGGCGGCCAGATCACTGTGGCGCTGCTCAGCGAGCGCCCGATCACCGGCAGCCTGAACCAGATCGAACAAATATCGGCCGCGGCCGCCTTCTACGGATGGCGCCGCGCCGCCGCTGGGGCGACGGATGTGGAACTCGAGCGTGACGGCGTGACCGTCGCGCTCGGGTATTCGGCAGTCAGCGGGAATATCACCAAGGCCCAGCGCCGCAGGCCGGACGGCGGCGTGGAGAAGGCGGCGGTGGTAGGCAAGTTCGGGACTGTGCGGCGCTGGCTGACCGAGGGAGCCGATCAGTCGTTGTAGTGGTCTGGCGGGGTGACCTGCTCGGTGGGCGCCGTGACACTGGTCCATTGCTGCAGTTCGGCGCTCCATCCCAGGATCTTGCCTTGCACGCTGGGATCGGTGGCGTCGAGATCGAGTAAGGCCAAGCGTGCTTCGTCCGGCAGATCAGCGGTGACGAGAATCGCTGCGGTGCCGCCGTTGTCGACATCGAGCACGGCAGCCAGTTCGGCGGGACCAGAGGTGGCTTCGCGGCGGAACCATCGCTGACGTAACCTGCTCGGCAGTCCGGCGACTCCGTCCGCGGCACGCTCTCCAAGAGATTCGAGAAATGCCTTCGCGAAAATCGTCGCGGTCGGCGCGACCACGCCGAAGGCCGCCGACCAGTGTAGAAACTCATCCGGAAGCGAACCATACTCTGCTGGAGGGGTATTCGAGGTGACAGGACGAGGAGGCTCGACCCTGGTAGGTTCGGATGTCGGCCAGTTCTGGTCCATTGCGAGAGTCCCCCAATCATGTTGGCGCGAGCCACGATTGTAGGCACAGGAAGGTGCCGGGTGCGGACGGTGTCGACCGACAGACAGTGACTTCCTGCAGCGGCTCGGTCGGTGACTCACCACCGCCAACACCACACGCCTGACGAACTGCGCTGGCGCTCCGACACCGCCGAGATCCAGCGCGGAACAACGTCCACACATGGCTCGGAGCGGGCGTTGGTCAGTCGCCCAGATCGCCTGCCCGGCACCGATTTCCGACGCACTAAACGTCTTTCTATGCCGATGAGCGAGTGTTCAGACAGCTGTTTCTCGGTTGCAGGAAGATCTGTTCGGGCAGTAGCTTCGGTCGGGTGATCGAGATCTTGGACGAGTTGGATGTTCTCACACAAGCTCACCTCGATCTATCAATCCTCAGCCTCGCTGGTGTTCCCTACGGCTCGGTTGCCGCCGAGCACATCGAACGCGACCAGGTCACTCAGGTCACGCTCGCACCGATCGTGCGGACAACCAGATCCTCGGGTGGGGCTCGGCATGACTACTACGACGAGAATGGTCGGTTACTCTCTCGAACACAGGTGATCGACAGTGTCGTCCAGGCAAGCGGCATGGTCCATTTCGCCGATTACAGGAGCTATCTGGTCAAGGATGGGATCATCGTTGGGTTTGCCCTGACAGGCGACCGTCGGGGGCATCTTGCGCACTTCGCGCACTTGAATTCGTACGATGAGTTTCTTGCTGTCTTCGGCTCGCCCGATCAGGTTGAAGAGCATTGGGACACGGGCGAACTCATGAGCTACAGCAACCACTACTGGGCCAGCCGCAAGATGGCCAGCTGGGACTGTTGGGACGAGCGGCTGTCGTTGGTGAACCTGGGTGATTATGACGCCAACCTCTGCAGTGTCGGTCGCCTACCGAACTGAAGCCCCCCTCGCAGTCCGCTTCGCTGGGTCAGCGGGCTCCTGTCGAACTGAGTGCGTTCGAGCGATATCGAACGCACTGACATGCCGCGGTGCGCGCGTTGGTCAGTCGTCCAGACTGGTTGGCTCCCATGGCTTTCCAACGCACGCACATGCCGATGTGCGGGCGTCGGCGAGCTGCCCGGGCCCGGCCGCTATAACGTTGTGTCGATGGAGCGCACGACCACCGCGACGACACGCCTCGGCGTGGGATTCGGCTTATTGTGGTCGGCCGCAACCCTTTCCAGCTTCGGCGACGGGGTGACCCGGATCGCCGCCAACCTGCTGGCCGTGTCGATCACCCGCGACCCAATAGCGGTGTCGGGACTGATGATCGCCCAGATCGCCCCGTTTCTCGTGTTCGGGCTGCCCAGCGGAGCCATCGTGGACCGACTCGACCGCCGCCGCCTCATGGTCATCGCGACGGTCGTCCGCATCGCTATGCTCGGCACCGTCAGCGCGGCCGTCGCTACCGGCCACGCGAGCCTGCCGCTGCTCTACATCACTTTCTTCGTCGTCGGCTGCGCCGGTCTGGTCTTCGACAACGCCTCCGCCACCGCCATTCCCGCCCTGGTCGCACCCGGCCAACTCGAACGCGCCAACGGACGCCTGCAAGCCACCCGCTCGGTCACCGAACAACTGCTCGCCCGTCCCCTCGGCGTCGCCTTGTTCGGCATCACCGCCTGGACACCGTTTCTCGTCGACACCGTAGGTCTCGTCGCAGTCGCCGTCCTGGCAGGCACGCTACCGGCCACGGTCAACCGCCGAGCCCCCACCGCCACCCGGCAGCACCTCGCTGCCGCGGTCGTTGACGGCGCGCGGTGGCTGTGGCGAAACTCCCTGGTCCGCACACTTACGCTCACCGTGGGACTGTCCAATATCGGTCTCGGCGCGATCTTTTCCCTGCTGGTCCTGATCGCCCGGGAACGGCTTGGCGTCGGCAATACCGGTTACGCGGTGCTGCTCCTCGCCGCCGCACTCGGCGGCGTCTGCGGTGGTCTCACTGCCCCTCGCATCATCGCCGCACTCGGCCCAGGCACGACGCTGCGCGTGGGCCTGCTCATCGAGATGGCCTCGTACGTTGGGATGGCACTGACCCACAGCGCCGCCGTCGCCGTGGCCATCCTCATCCCCTTCTCCATCCACCTGTCGGTGTTCACCACCATCGGAGCCTCACTACGCCAGACACTCGTGCCCTTCGACCTTCTCGGCCGAGTGCACAGCGTCTACCGTCTCGTCGGTGCTACCGGCCTGTTCCTCGGAGCTTTTCTCGGTGGACTGCTCGCCAGCCAATTCGGTCTCGCCGCACCCTTCTGGATGGGACTCGCCTGCGCAGTCGTGTTCACCATGGCAGCCTGGCGAAAACTCAACAACCACACCATCACCGCCGCCCGAGCATAGCGGACCAAAGGCGTACAGACTCTACCCAACAAGAGTGAGCGATACTGCCGCGGTGCGGGCGGGATCGGTCGGCGGCGCTCTGGAGGCGGTCAGCTTTCAGCAGAATCGAGTCCCGACGGTTCAGGGTGTCCGTTGCCCGGCCGTGGCCGCGGCCGCGGCTATCTGTTGCAGGGCCGCCACGTGGTCGTGCAGGGCGTTTCGTCCGGTAGCGGTGAGCGACAGCCAGGTTCGCGGTCGCTTGCCGACGTATCCTTTGTCGATCTGGACGTATCCCAGCTCCGACAGGGCTGTGGCATGTTTGGACAGATTCGAGGGACTGAGCCCGCAATATTGTTGCACGGCTTGGAATTCGGCACTGTCACACCCGGACAGGTAGCTGGCCAGCATCAGCCGCGTGGTTGAGTGCAGGGCCGGATCCAGAGCCGGGCTCATCGCCACCGCCTCGGCACCAACGCCACCAGATACCGGGGTTTGTAAAGCGCCACCGCAGTGAACACCGCGACTACGACGCCGAGCCCGAGGTAGATCCCACCCAAGCCCGGGCCGGAGCAGAGCCCGATCACCAGCATGGCCAGAGCGCTGGCCAGCAGAGCCCTGTTCTCTTCGCGGACGGGCCCGCGAACTCCAAAGAGCCCACGTCGACGCCGGACCCACCGGATCAGGCCCACCGCGGCAGCAGCTAACGCGATCGCGCCAGCCCAGTACAACAATCGCACGACACCGTTGGCGGAATACTGGCCGATCAACGCCACCGCGGCCCCCATCATCACGCCACCGGGCACGGCGACCACCAGTGGCATGATCGGCGACGCGGAGGCAAGGTAGGCGGTATCGGCGGTCTGCAGGTGCTGCTGCGCTTCCCGAGCATCCATGCCTGCAATCATGGCAAGCACTTTCCTAATCGGCAAGTAATTTCCTAGACGAGAATCTACGACGGATCGACTCGGCGTATCGGCCGACCGACGATCCACTCGCACAGTCCGGCTACACCGGGGACGCGGCGCAGTGGGGAGACGGCACGCCGTCCGCTCGTGCGGGCGTTGCCGGCGAACGGTAACCGGGCGCTGAGTTTCCTGGACGTCGGCTGTGCCAACGGCCATCTGATGGAGATGCTCACTGTATGGCGGCATACGACGTATCCGCGTCGAGCCATAGGGAGTGGATATCTCTGCTGCACTGGCCGCCCTGGCGCGCGAGCGCTGCCCGCAGTGGGCAGACTGGATCTGGGCTGGCAACGCTTACGACTGGCGTCCGCTGCGGCGCTTCGACGTGGTGCGCACCGGGCTGGAGTATGTGCCCGAGCGTGACCGCGAGCAGTTCCTGGCGCACCTGTTCGAGTTCCTGGTCGCGACTTCGGGGCGGCTGGTGATCGGCATGTTCAGCGAGGAGGCAGACCAGGATCTCCCGCAGCGGCAGGTGATCGAGTGCGACTATGTTATGGGCGGTTCGCTGGCCGAACCGCATTCCCATCCAGCTTTGCGGCGCAAGGCGTTCGGGATCGACGCGCGATAGCGCAGCTCTGGTGAATCGTCGGAAGAGCGGCGAAAATGTTGCGGTGATGTCGACTACACAGACGCTGGGCGTCGCCGGCGTGATGCTGCTGGGAGCGATGGCGCCGGGCCCGGATTTCGTGATCGTCACCCGTCATTCGCTGATGTCCGGACGTCGCGCCGGAATGGCATGTGGAGCGGGCATCGCGCTCGGAGTGTTCGTCTGGGCCGCGCTGACCGGAGTCGGAGTTGCCGGGCTGCTGGCGGCGTCGGCGATCGCATTCACCGTCGTCAAGCTCATTGGCGCGGTTTATCTACTCTACCTGGGTGTTCGGGCATTGATGTCCGCGCGCCGCGGTGACTACGAGACGGCAACCGATACGACCGACCGCCCCACAGGATTGCCCCGGGCATTCCGGCAGGGCCTGCTCAACAACCTGTTCAACCCGAAGGTGGCGGTGTTCTTCGTGGCGCTGCTGCCACAGTTCCTCCCGGCGACTCCGACCGGCATCGACGCCCTCGAAATCGGCGTGGTGACCACATCGGTGACATTGGCATGGTTCATGACGCTGGCCATCGGGATCGCCACACTACGGCAGGTGTTCCTGCACACGCGGGTGCGCAGGACCATCGATACGGTGTTGGGTGCCTTGTTGGTGGGGCTGGGTGTGCGAATTGCGCTGCAGAACAACTGATCTCGTGCCGGAGCCCCGTGAAGTCCCGTGCCCGCGACCGACCGACGCACGCGACCCGGCAGAACGACGAGCCGAGATCATCCGCCCGGATCCATCGTCCGATATCGACACCGCACGGGCGTTCTGCGGCGAGATCGACTGCGGCGCAGAACGTCCGGTATTGCCTGTGCTCTCGAGTGGTGATCGCAACGCTGTGTTTCTCGAGATGCCGAGGGATGCGGTGCGCGATGGCGAGAACCCTGTTGTCGGAGAACGAAGTCGACGAAGTATGGCAGCGATGGCGGTCCGGGCAAGCGGTGAAAGTACTGGCCCGGGAGATGCGCCGACATCCATCGACCGTGCGGGACCTGCTCAAACGCTATGGCGGAGTGCGACCAGCACCGCGTACTGCAGGACGTTAACACACCGGATCTGCACGCTGCCCCTTCAAAGATCACCCGCTCAGCGGCCCGTGGACCGCCCCGTGCGATTGATCAGTTGCCAGTGCTGCGCGCGCCACCAGACAGCGACAGCCAGGCAGACGGTGAGCGCTGCGGCCACCAGATAGCACTGCACGCTCCGCTCGGAGATCGTCTCGAACATCGCGACGGCCTTCTTGGACAGTTCGTGCCGTCCGTGGATCAGGTTGGTGATCGGAACCTCGGTGGTGTCGTAGTCGTCGACGACGTCGGGGATGGTCAGTGCCGAGGTCAAAAGCGCCAGATCCATCAGGGCTATCACACCCGCTGCGACAATTCGCAGCGACCAATTCCCGCGCCACACCACGAAGAGCCCGGCCAGGGTGGCAACGATCATCGGCGCCAGTGCAATCAGAGCCAGGGCACCCAGCGTCAGCACGATCGCCATCAGGAGATACCCGGGCACGAGGAATCGGACCACGATCGCGAGTACGGCGACGACCAATTGGACTGTCACGATCACCGGCACCGCATAGCCTGTCCCCCGCTCATGGCGCGCAGCCGAAACCACACCCGCACCCGTACCCGTACCCGGATTAGGCTGTAAGTCGGTTGGCTCAGGCACATCCATACGATCGAGTATCCCCTGCGTTGTGCTCCGTGATGCCCAGCCCTCGCCGTGCTCGGGACCGCTTCCTCGAAGCAAGACACCGCAGCCTCTGAGTGGCCGGTATCGTCTAGCGAGATCTCCTTTTCGTTTCAAATGAGGGTCCCGTGAGAACGGTTGTCGCCGTGATGGTTACCGACGCGGCGGGTGCGCTTGCCGGCCGCACTCCACTCCGTGGCAGACCACTGCCGGGTCATTTCCGATCTCACTGTCGTCCAGGTCCGTGAGGGTTCAATCATCGGACGCGAGGATCAGAGCCACTTCCCCAGCAGAGCGATCTATCAGCAGGAATTCGTGATAGGTCTCACTGTCGTCCATGAACCAACAGCGAGCCGATTGCTCGAGTTCTCCAAGTATATATCTGCTGGAGGCGGAGCGGATTCGAGATATGATGGAGCTTTCCAGCTCCATCTTGAGGAGGTTAGGAAGAGTTCCGCATCGGGCCGTCCATTCCGTCAACAGCTGTTCGATGGCGTCTGCGTCTGTGGGCAGGTAAATATTCGGAGTGAAGTATTCTATCAGGAACGGGTCGTGCACGGTTATCTCCCGGCCGTCGTCCTGATAGTTCTCCTGGAATTCGGGTGCACTAATGATCGCCTGTACTATCGCGCGATCATCGACGGCGTTGTCCAATATGTTGAATATTTTGATGTCAACCCATTGGTAGGCGCTGCCACTGCCAGGCTCGAAATCGAAATCATTGAAATTAATTAGCCGGTCTTCGCCGTGGCGAATCAGGTCACTCGTCTGGGCTGCTTCCTCTGGATTGGTTAGGTCTGCTCGGCAGTTCACCATGTACCGGCCTGCGCACTCTAGTACGAGGTCGCTCACGGAACGAGTCCGGGAGCGACCTACGTCGTCAGTGAGAGGAGGGCCTATTCGGCACCAGATGTCGCCCAGCCTGATCTTTGTGTCCGGCGACTTGGAGAATGGTCCGGTGTACTCCGCGGTCGGACCGCCAGTCGATTTCGCATCGTCGCGCACAGAGTATTTGCCTCCGCCCTTCTCCCATACAGTCACATTCTTGGGTCCTCCTTTCTAGGTTTCTCCCATCCACTTTGCTCGAGATTTCGTTCGAAAGATCCTCGGGTCGTGTCCGTCTTGCGATTCGGCACCGAGTTTCCCTTGGTCACGTCTTGATATTCCGAGTAGTTCTTGGGTCCGACGAAGGAGGTTTTTTCGACAGCTTTCTCTACTGCCGGGGCCTCTTTCTCGACACCCTTGACGATACTGCCTGCCAGCTTGCCCCCGGGAATCATGCCCACGGCGTCGGCGGCTGCCGCTGCGTAGTTCCCCTGGGCGAGTTGGCCCGCTGTTGCGACGCCGGCCGCGACCGTTCCGATCGGCCCGGGCACGAACGACGCCACTTCGGCCGCGTTTGTGGCGATATCGACTACGCCGCTCCAGCTGATGGTTCCGGCCAGGTCGAAACTGTTGATCGGGTCGCCGTTGACGTAGTCGTAGTCGTTTGCCGAGCCGCCTGCCACCGGATCGACTTGCAGGAACCGGCCGAGGACAGGGAGATAGGTGCGGGCTCCCATCTCGATGGCTTGTTGTCCGGCGAGATGCTCAGCGCCACCAGCAGCAGGTGTTGGGCCAAGAGGGACAACCCTAGGTTGAGATCCTCGCCGAGCCTTCGTCTCGGTGCCACCCTGCATGACCAGCGATTTCGACATCGGAAGAGACACTCCAGTACCGAAATCCACCGTCTGGTCTCCCATTCTCCCCTGATCGCAGATTCGGAACCTTCCGGGGAATCGATCGCACTTCAGGTTCCGAAGCGCATACACACTCTGGCCTCGACAGCAGGTGACCGGCCCGGCGCGGGGTGCAGGCCCAATCTGCTGTCGGGCCGGGACGGAGACTCATTCCAGCCTCTGCCGTCGACAACTTCTGAAGTCTGGTGCAGTGCTAATCGCTGGGCGGCGGGGTGGAACCTGATCGCGCCGTAGCGGATGTACGTCAGGTTGACGTCGACGAGCGAGGCATCAATGAGGATTGCGCTAATCAAGATCGCGCGTCAAGGTACGCGTTGTTCAGCGCGTAGCGTTGTTCGCGCCTCGCGACCGATTCAGGTGGACCCGTTGTGCGTGAAGGGTTCCCGATGGTCGCGGCCGGTGGCAGAAAGACAGGCCGTGGTCGTAGGAAAGTCCCCTTACGGATTTCGGCGTTGCTGCTCACGATCTCGGCGTAATCGGTGAATTGCGGTATCGCGCACCGTCTTTGGCCAGCAACCCCATGGAGGTGCAGGCCGCCAGCAGGATGTCCGCAGGCCGATCCTCGATGCCCAACTGCTCCGCAACTTCGCCGCGAGTGAGTCCGCCGGGTCTCGCCGCGGCATCGAACAGGCCGACTTCCAGCGCCGCGGCCAGGGTCGACGCTGCCCAGCCGCCCTGCACGATCTGGAATAACGGAATCGGCGTGAGACCTTCAGGCGCCTCGCGGTCCGCGGCAGAAGCGCTGGTGTCGATGTCACTCACTGACAGTCTCCTTGTCCAACTGGCCACGGACGCAACACAGCACGAACCGCTGACATCGAGATCAACCCCCTCGCAACAGCCTGGCCGTGAGTATCGCTCTCCTCGAACCAGTAACCGGTTACAGGCCGACGTTAACAGAGAACCGTCTGCGGCACATGAGCTTTCGAGATGGTTGAAGAACAAGTACGCCACTGTCTCAGTGGCGCTACGTTCTAACCTTCCACAGCTGTGACACCCGACGGATAGCCGAGCAGCCCGGGGCAATGCTGGTCTCGAATTCACGCAGATTTTGTCGGCGGCACGCCAATCTTGATCGCGTCCCGGCACGTCAATTCTGACCAGTCTGGCCGGTGGTTGTGGTTGGTTTCATTCTTCAGTTGTGCCGGCGGTGGGGACGCGGCCGAGGTTGCGGTCCTTGAGCCGGTAGCTGTCGCCTTTGAGGGCGATGACCTCGGCGTGGTGGACGAGGCGGTCGATCATTGCGGCGACGACGTCGTCGCCGAAGACCTCGCCCTATCGGCCGAAGACCTTGTTGCTGGTCACGATCAGCGAGGCTCGTTCGTAGCGGGAGGAGACGAGTTGGAAGAACAGGTTGGCGGCCTCGTTCTCGAACGGGATGTAGCCGACCTCGTCCACCACGAGAAGCGGGCCGGTTGCAGGCCGAGTTTGATCAGCTCGGCCTGCAACCGGCCCGCGTGGTGGGCCTCGGCGAGGCGGGATACCCATTGGGCGGCGGTGGCGAAGGCGACCCGGTGCCCGGCCTGGCAGGCCCGGATGGCCAGTCCGATGGCGAGGTGGGTTTTGCCGGTGCCGGGCGGGCCCAGGAACACCACGTTCTCTTTCGCAGTCACGAAATCGAGGGTGCCCAGGTGGGCGATCACGTCCCGTTTGAGGCCGCGGGCGTGGCCGAAGTCGAACTCTTCCAACGACTTCCGGTAAGGGAAGCGGGCCGAGCGGATGCGTCCCTCACCGCCGTGGGATTCGCGGGCGGAGACCTCGCGTTGCAGGCAGGCGACGAGGAATTCCTCGTGGCTCCAGTTCTCGGCGCGGGCGCGTTCTGGTAGCCGCTGGGCGGCTTCCCGAAGGGAAGGAGCCTTCAATGCTCGGGTGAGGAAGTTCAGCTCGGCGGTGAAATCCCTTGCTGTGGTCGATGTTTTCGCGGTGGTTCGGGTTCGTCCGGGCATCAGGCCACCCCGCCTTCGGTGTCGAGGTTGATGCCGAGCGCGGTGTCGTAGTCGGTCAGGCTGCGTTGCTCGACCTCCGGTTCTGGTGCCGGTCGCAGCACGCCGATGCGGCTGCGCCGCCACGCTTTCGCCGCTGCGACATGTTCGGGGTTGGAGATGGTTTGGTGCCAACCCCAGATCCGCTCGTGATCGGCGACGATCCGGCCACCGGAGAACACCCGGACCCGGTCCAGGTCGGCGACGATCTCGACCCGGCGGCCGATCACCGCCGGATGCACCGAATAGTCGTTGGAATCCAAGCGAAGGTAGTGATCGCGCGGCAGCCGCGCCGACCGGCGCCACCCGGTCTGCGGTGCCACCGGCGGCAACGCCAGCATCGCCCGAAGGTCGGCGATGATCCGATCGGTCGGCGCGCACCCCAGCGCGCGACGCGGCCGAGCGTTCACCAACTCCAGCCATTCGCTGAGCTGGTTTGTTGAAATCGGTTGGACCGCTGAATGTTCGACCCGGCAAGAACGATCGCTTGAGATAGTCGTGTGCTCGTTCGATCATGCCCTTGGCTTCCGGATCGGCGGGTTTGCACACGATCACTTTCGTGCCCAGCGTTCCCCGGATGCCTGGCATTCGGCGGTGAGTTCGCTGCGGCCACCACGCCAGCGCCCGATCGCGCCTTCACCATCCCAAACCAAAACCCTTGGCACCGAACCCAATCGGTGGATCAGCATCCACCATCCGGCGAACAGATCCTCCGCATGACGCGACGGGATCAAAACCGCCATCAGCCAACGCGAGTACCCCGGCACCATCGTCAACACCGGCAGTTGTTTCGGGCCGCGGACCTGCCCCGACTCGACCGGCAGCTCGATCGACGGGAACCAGAAATCGCACTGCGCGATCTCACCGGCGACATACGCCGTCCGCGATGCCGGATCCGGCGGCAGATACACCGGCCGCAACTCCGCGACCCGGCCCGAGAGCACCCTGATCGAGCGGGTCCAGCCGATCCGCTCGGCGATCACCGTCGCCGGCATCGTCGGATACAACCCTCAGCAGCTCCCGGATCTGCGGCTCGACCGCGTCCACGATCGACCCTTTCGGCGGCCGATCCGACGCCAACGCCGCTTTCACCGTGTTCCGAGAGCAACCCATCACCCGAGCGATCGCCTGAACCGGCAACCCCTCACACCTGCGCAAACGCCGAATCTCCGCCCAATCTTCCACGGAAAGCACCAAATGCCGGTAGCCGAGATTGCGGACGACCTTGTCCCAATTCGTCGCGTAGCGCAGCGTCGCTCCGCTGATCGCACCGCCACGAGGACCAACGAACAACCGCGCGTCGGGGTTACCTCGGCACGCGGCGATCCGGGCCAGGATCATCGGTCGCAATTCTTCGATGATCGGGACTTGGCGCGCCCGATTTCCCTTGGTCCCCTTATCGATCAGACCTCGTGAAGTCCGCGTCGTCTGGCGACGGACTGTCCAGATCCAGGTGTCGGTGTCGATGGCGCGTAGTCGGCAACCGGCCACTTCCCCGATTCGCGCCGCAGTGCCCGCGGCGAACATGACCGCACTGCCCCAGCTGCGATAGTTCCCCGGCGACGCTTCGACCAGGGCGTCACACAACTCAACCAGCGCGTCCCAGTCCGGAATCGCCAGCGCCCGAGGGTCTCTCAGCTCATCTTCGATCTCCTTGTACAGCGCCTGCCAGCCACGAACTCGGGCCGGGTTGTCGTCGCGCAATCCGTCTCGCTTGGCCTGCTCCATTACCCGGACCAGGACCGCGATCGTGTTCTTGATGGTGGACTTGCTACAGCCCTGTTCTTCGATCCACCGGACGACGGCGCGATCGATCATTCCGTAGGTGATGGTCAGGATGGGTATGTGCCCAACTCGGGGAGAACACGCAGACGCCAGCCCGACAGATAGGGATCCAGTGTCTTCTCCTCCAGACCTTTGAGTGCTATCTCCAGGTTCGAGTTCTCCGAGTCCAGCGGAACCAGTTCCGCGTACTCGCCGAGGCTGAGATTGGCTCGAACCGGGTCGATACCGCGGTCGGCGAGCCGGGTGATCTGCTCGGTCCACTCCTCGGCCCGTTCTCGTGTCTTGAACGAGACCGATTTCGAACCCCGTTTGCCTGTTGTCGGATTCGTCCAGCGCGCACGTGCGCGGAACGGTCTACCGTCGCCTTTGAGTTGCAGTTCCTCGATGTCGACGGACACGTCGATGCCCAAGGGCACCTGAAGTCGTTCGGACATGGCGCCACTCCCCCGTTCACACGCCGCGCAGCGCGGAAGTTGGGGTCACGCCGGCCTGACATGCCGTGCCTCGAGGTACGCGTCGATGTCGCTCTCCGGATATATGGCGACCCGATCCGACAAGCGAACAAAGCCCGGCCCCTGTACCGGCCGGGCACGACGCCACCGCCGCAGTGTCGAGGTGTCCACACCGAGCAACTCGGCGACCTCGCCGGTGGTGTACATCCGCTGATGCAACAGAAACCCCACGGTGCGACCCGTTTCCGGCATCCCGCACCTCCCTCCCTCGGATACACCCCACAGAAAGCCTCTTCAACCACAGATGACTTCGGAAGAGACCTCGCCGCGGCATGAACCCGCTGAGCCGAAGGAAGCAGACGATTAGGCGAGTCCATCGCGGGCACGCAACTACCCGGCAAACCCGTTGTGGGATGTGGGGACCACTCGACCCCGAAGAGTGATGATCGTTGTTCCCGCAGGTCCCGGTATACCCGGGACCCGGGCCTTGGTCCAAGATTGGTCCAAGGAAGAAGACCAGCGAGGGGGTGAAACCCCCTCTGACCTGGTCGGGCTGACAGGATTCGAACCTGCGACCCCTTGACCCCCAGTCCGAAAATATCGCCCGAAAGGGATCTTTCGTGCACGTAATGCCCGTTGTGTTCGCATGAATGACGAGCATAACAGCAGGTCACGGGTATAGCGTGCCGATCGGGTGGTCCACGATCGGTCTCCATTCCACGTCGACCACCACGCTCTGGTCCACGATTGGTCCAGGACTAATCGGACAGCGGTTCTGCAATTCCTCGATCGAATCGGGCCATGCAGAGTTGTCAGCCAGTTGGGCACAATGGTGTACGCGCCATACCCGCGTCGTGAAGATCATGGCCTGGCAAACCAGGCCGACCCGTGCACCCGGGCGCGTCCGCACGGCACATGCCAGTTAGGAACTGAACACGTTCCAAGCACGTTGCGACCGCGGGCTCAGGTCCTCCGCCGAATCTTGCGGTAGGTGCACCACCGGTGGCCCGGCTGCGAACACAGCCGGTCCACCGTGTCAGTTCCTGTGCGTTTATGCTCACACACCAACCCGCATCACTTCATCTCCGCCGGAATGGATCGGGTCCACCGCCGCAGCGCCGGTTCCGCAGCATCGGACCGACGGAACGCAGCCTGAATATTGCTTTCGAGTAACCACCGATCCGACTCGGACACCTGCACCAGCCCCGCCGCGGATCCCCGCAGTCGCGCGGCAATCCGGTTCAGTTGGTTCTGGCGCTCCTGTTTCGACGTCCCGAACAGCCACCGCTCGGATTTCCAGCGGTCGATATCGACACTTTCGGCAATGAACTTGTCGGTGAAGACACCGGCCTCCTCCCGCATCGCTTTCAGCACCGCATCGCCGCTCAACTTCTGTTGCAGCTCGGCCAGTTTGGCCTGGATCTTGCGGTCAGTGCGACGCAGGACGGTCTGCGGGTCGGTGGTATCCTGCTCGTCCGCCTCGCCGTTCGGACGGCCCGGACTCCCCTGTTCCGCACGGAATTTCAGCTCCTGATCGACGGTCTGCACAGCCGCATTGTGCAGCACGATCGCCTTCTCGGCCTCGTACTGCTGCGTGATCGCGACATACGCAGCCTGCAGCCGCCCTTCGAGGCCGCCGGACTCCTTCACATATTTCTCCCAGGCGGACTTGCGGGCTTGCTCGAAATCGGCCAGAGAGGGAATCTGAGCCTGCTTCCACTGATTGACGAAGAAATCCACCACGGCGTAGACAACGACCGCTGGCCACAGCGGTGACAGGGCCAGGGCATCCATGGCGAGGCATTTCGTCAACTCCAGGGCATTCTGCCCGGTGCTGCTGCGGTCGCTGTCGGCTGTGGCCCGCACCGCACAACCCACGAACGGCACGATGGCGGTGATTGCTGCCGCCTTGTCCCAGCTGGCGGCATCGTCGCTGCTGAAGGTGTCGTACATTCCCTTGGCCCACAACGCCACACCCGCCGCCGCGGCGGCACCGCCAGCCGCCTTGCCCGCCGTACGGAGATTGTTGGTGAACTTCGCCTTTGTCTGCGGGGACAGCTTCATGTACCCCTCGAATCGCACGTGAATATCACGCGGCGACACCACCGAACCGTTCCGCGCCACCACCCGGAGGCCGTGCTGTCCGGCCAGGCGTTGGAACTCCTCGGCGATCCGCGCCTCCCGCTGTGCCTGTAGCTGCTGCCCCACCCGCGACGGGACGCGTTCGGGCTCCGGTTTCGGCGCAGATTCCTCGGTCGGCGGCCGAGATTCTTCCCCGCCAGGCGGACAGGCGTCCACGGCTCGCTTGCACCGGACCGGATCGGCGGGCTTCGGCTCCGAATCGGACGGATCGGCGTGCACGGCAGGCGGATTCGCACGGCCGCCCGGCGGGTCGAGTTCGACCTCGATGCGCGCCGAGCGGCGCGCCTCCTTCGGCACCTCGGATGTGCGCCCTTCGGCCCGGATCTCGATCCCGCGTGGGTCGTCGTAGAACTTCTTGATGGCGGAACTCGTGGCCTCGTCGACGCCTTGGAGCTGCTGGCCGATCTCCTTTATCAGCAGCTCGCGCGTCTTCTCCGCCCGCAGCTGTGCGGTCTGCCGTGCGGACTCCTCCCGGCCGCCTGGCGGCAGCAGGCTACCGTTGCCATAACCGATGATCACAACCTTGGGCAGCTGCGGCAACCCCGCGGCGTGCCGCTGGACGGCCGCCTTCACGATCTTCGTCGCCGACTCGGCGATCTCCTTGGTGCGCACCGGTTCTTTGGCGCCTTCGTCGAACCGCACCACCGTGGACACCGAGCGCTCGGGGGTGAAGTAGAAGTTGCCGGTCCCCTCGAATATCCGGGTAAGGTTGGCAACGGTCTCCTTCGGCAATGGCACACCGATCGCCGAAACCCGCTCCGGCACCACGCCTTTCGGCAGCGTCTCACGGAAGAACCGCAGGGCGTCGTTCCAGACCGCGATCCGTTCGGTCTCGGGCAGTTTGTCGATCACCTGCGCGGCGGCAGGCAGGAACACCACCCCTTCCCGATTGGCGAATTCGCGATGCAGATTCACCACCGCGGATCGCAAGGCGGCCGCCACCTCCTCTGGCGACGCCTGGCTCTGGGCGGGCGGTTTCAGCCAGCTCTGCGCCGAATCGACCTGAACCACATCATGAGGCACCGTCTCCAGCTGCCGCCGAGGTTCCGCACCGTCACGCCCCAGCCGTCGCGCCAACTCGTCGAAATTGCCGGAGGTGGGTCCGGTGCGTTCGATCGTCTCGAGTCGAGGGTCGAACTCCACTTCATTGGCCATTCGAACCACATTCTGGTTTTCCGGCTTCTCCCAGTCGCGCATATCGCGCCGGGTGACGTTCTCGAATCTGATCCGACCGAAGCTCTTGGTGAAGTTCCCCTCGAGGATCCGCAAATATACGTCGGTGGCCTTGGTGTTCGCCGCCGAAACGATGACCGAATTGTTGAGCATGCCCAGCCGCTCGACGGACAGTGCGAATCCGTCACGCGAGCCGGCGATCCGGTCCACGGTCACTACCACCTTCGGCTTGACGAGATTGTCACCGTCGGTATATGCACCGCCGAATCGGTGCAGGATCTCCACCCGGGCGATATCACTGGCCGAGGCATAACCGGTACCGGTGCCCCGGGCCCGCTCGGTCAGCACGTGCGGCGCCAAACGCATGGGCGCTGCCGCGGAGAACACCTCGTCCACATTGATCAGCCGTATCTTCTCCTTATCCGCCCAGCTCAGCATGTCCGCAACCTGCTGTCGACGCCCGGCCAGCTCCTGCTTCGACCGACGCGCCGCCTGCACCTCGGCGACTTCGGCGCGAGACACGTCGGTCCACAGCTGGAATTCGAAGTCCGGATTCGCCTGCCTACCCGCGGCGAGATTCTTCTTGAACTTCTCTCGCGGGCCGCCGTCGTCGTACAGCGGTCCACCGAACCAGATGCTGTGCACCAGATGCGGAATCTCATGTGCCGCACCACTACCCGACACCTTCGCCGCGCGCTGTGCCAGGGCGGCCGGCCGCAGCCGCTCCGCCGTCGGCACCGGTCGGGTCAGATCGAGTCGGGCGAAGAATTCCGATCGCTGCGGAGCCGACAGTGCCGAAAAGTCGTATCCCGCCAGGAATTCCGGCGGCTGCGGCGCCTTCCGAACCCCGAACGGATCCGCACCGAGCACCTTGACGTGGTCATCAAGAGTAGCCGGTGTATTCCCTTCCGGCGCCACCGGATCGGCGTGCACCACCGCGGGCGGCAGCACCACATCGACGGTACTCACCCCGTAGCATCCGATGAGACCGACCATGGCCAATTTCTGCAGCTGCGCCGCCGCTTGGACGGTTCGTCTGTTTCGACCGCGCCGAGCACGCTGGGTCGCTGATGTGGTCAACAATTAGCATTCCTTCCCGAAAAAAGAACAACAACACACACCAGACCGGCATGGCGGTACCCCGCATGGGCACACGAATGCCGTTCCCGGTGAATGTGAATTAATGAGGCACCGGTTCGACAACCGCATCGTCCACGCCGACATCGAGATCGAATACGACCGCATCTACGTGGCCGACGAAACGACCGCGGCACGCGTGCTCTCGCACGACTCGAACCGGTACTCATCGTACAAATGGGATGTAATGCGACCAAAGAACTTCAGCTGGACGTCAACAGGATGAAGAATCGCTTCGACAACTTGCCATGCAGCGCTCTTGTGCGCGGTCACGCAAACTGCGCGGGGCGGTCCGCGCCCATGAGCACGAACCGCCCCGGAGCCGACGGCGCGCGTCGACCGGACCAGAACCCCCGCTCCTCCCCGCACTCACGGCATTCTTCGACGACATCCTTGTCATGGCCGAAGCCAAGTGAATCGCCCGGTGTTTTGTGTGCACCCCTTTCCTCGAGAGGATGTGCAGATCATGCCAGCGAAGTTCGATGCAGCGACCCGCGCGAAGGCCGTGCGGTTGGTTCTCGATCATCGTGAGAACTATCCGACCGAGTGTGCCGCGATCAAGGCGGTATCGTCGCGATTGGGGATGACCGCGGAGGCCTGACGAAAGTGGATCCGTCAGACCGAGATCAACCGGGGTGAGGCCGGGGGAACTTCGACCGAGGCGGCGCGGATCATCCGTGAACAGAAACGCAAGATCGCAGAACTCGAGCAGACGATCGAAATCCTGTCGGCAGCAACAAGTTCTTCGCGCGGGCGAGCGACCCGCGACAGAAGTAGTCTGCACGTTCATCGCCGAGCATCGAGCTCGGTTCGGGGTCGCTCCGATCTGCCGTGCGCTGACCGCGCACGGCGTCAAGATCGCTGATGGACGCGCCGGACCGAATCGGCCGGGACTTCACCGCGCAGACGCCGAATCAGCGCAGGTGTGGCGACAACACCTACGTCAAGACCTGGGCAGGGAGGGCGTATGTGGCCACCGTAATCGACCTGCACGACCGCGCGGTGGTCCCGCTGGGCCATCGCCGAGCACATGCACACTTCGCTGGTGATCGATGCCCTCGCCAGGGCACTCGCGCGCCATCTGCCCGGCAAACGTGTTGTGTACCATTGCGATTGCGGCAGTAAATATACGTCCACCGAATTCACCGCTTCTGCACGAACAACGGCGTAAAACGGTCACTCGGACGCACGGGATCATGTTTTGACAATGCCGTCGCCGAATCGTTCTTCGCGACCTACAAGAAGGAACTCGTCCATACGCGGCCATGGCCGACGCTCAAGGCTCTGAAGGAGACGTTCGATTGGATCGAATTTCACTACAACGCAATTCACCCGCGCACGACGCCCGGCTGGTTGGCACCAAGGCAATACGAGTAAGGTTACAGAGAAATCAGTCAGATCGCGGCTTGATCCCGAGTCCAAGAAATCGGGAACACTCCACTTGAAGACCGCGCACGCTGCACACCCCGAGCGCGCTCCGGTAACCCCGATACCATCGAGCTAGCGGTGGATTCGACCCCCACATCGCGAACTCCCTCGAGTAGGTGATCTACCCTTCGAGGGTAATGGCGAAGAATATCAGGAAGCCAGCTTCCGGTTCATCGCCCACATACCAAGGCCACGTCCGGCTGGGTTGCCAGGATGAGCCACTGACTATGGGGATTCGTCCACAACCCTAGTGCTCCATCTGCGTAACGTGAGCACACGATGGAGCAGAGCGGTGTCGACGGTCTCGGGTAGGCCGGTCGTCCAGATCGCGTCGATCTGCTCGACCAGATCGGCTCCTTCCGCTCGCCGCGCCCACGCCACGCTTCGATCGAACAGCTGCGGTTCGATCACTGCGACAACTTCTCCCCGCACAAGCGCCGCGAGGTGCTCGACTGGTGCGCAGGCAACGACGTTGAGCTGGTGTTCCTGCCCACCTATTCCAGCTGGTTGAACTGGATCGAGTCCGAGTTCACCGCACTGCGATACTTCGCCCTCAACGGCACCGACCACCGCAGCCACGGCGAACAAGACGACGCCATCGGCGCCTACATCCGCTGGCGCAACCAGCACGCCCAACCCAAACGCGACTTCGCCGTCGACTCGAAGATTCGGCTACCGGATTACCTACCGTACGTAGCTTGACGCGGCACTAGGCGGTCGATTCGACCCGCAGAACACCGCCCACACCATGATGATGAACATGCTCGGCGGCATGAGCCAGTCCGAGCGTCAGCACGTCCAGCAGCGCACCCGGGCCGCCATGGGCGCCCAGGTTCTCAATGAGGGTCGCCATCAGGGCGGCCGGGCGCCCTACGGCTACACCGCCATCGACGGAGCACCGCATCCGAACCCCAGCCGAGCCGCCGCGGGCCTCAAGCTTCGAATTCTCGTCATGGACGAACAAGCCGCCGCCGTGGTGCAACGCATCTTTCGCACGTACATTGCGGGGACCGGCCTCAAGGCCATCGCCAACATGCTCAACCACGAGGGCATCCCCTGCCCATCAGCACACCGGCCGGAACAGAACACCCACCGATCCGGCGACGGCTGGCAAATGACCACAGTCGCCGCCATTCTGGACAACCCCCGATACACCGGGTACGCAGTGTCCGGCCGGGCAACCAAACACGAAGAGCTCGTAGACCCCGACGACGTAGCCGCCGGCCACATCGTGCGCTTCCGACGCTCCTCCCCCGACCGAATCATCCGATCACGCAGGCCCGCGCACCCGTCCATCGTGTCCGTCGCCACCTTCACCGAAGCCCAACTGGTTCGCCGCCGTCGCGCAGCGTCCGGCAACCGGGCGCGGACTCGCCTCGAACGCACACGCTTGAACACCGGCCCACGCGTGTATGAGCTGCGAGGCCGGATCCGTTGCGACATCTGCGACCGCAAAATGCAAGGCGAAACCCCGAACGGCGGCGTGTACTACAGATGCGTCGCCCGAACCCTCCCACCCGGAAGTCCGGCACACGCCGACCACCCGAAAACCGTGAACTTGCGGGAAGCGCTCCTCACCCACCCGCTCAACGCCTGGATCGCCGAACGCTTCAGCCCGCACCACAGGTCCCAGACCATCGAGACCCTCGTTGCCTCACAAACCGACGACGACAATGACATTCGCCGCCAAATCCTACGCCGCCGACTCAACGACGCCGAGACCAAACTGGATCGACATCGCACCGCCCTCGAGGCAGGCGTCGATCCAGCCGTACTCGTCGACGCGATCAACGCCGCCCAAGCGGAAAAGGCCGCAGCCCAAGGAGAATTGGACCAGATGCCGCACGTCATCAAGCTCTCGGCACTCGAGTTCGAGAAGCTGATCGACTCCTTCGGCGACATCGCCGCCGTCCTCGACGCAGGCACTCCGTACGACCGAGCCGCCCTGGACGCAGCGCTGAATCTGGAGATCCGCTACCGGCCGCGCGAGCAAGTCGCGGCAGTCAGCGTGCGTGTGGTTAATACTGGTGTCCGGAGGGGGACACATACTTCAACCACACAGATCGACGTGCGGAAATGTGCGTAATCGGTATTCGCGCACACGATGCACCGGCGCAGTCCCTGTCGATCAATCCCTCACCTACCGCCCTCCTCATTCCGGCGGCGAGCTCACCGGCTCCTCCCGCCAGCGCCACGGCCTCCGCCCCCATCAAGCGGAGAATCTCCCCACCGACGACAGATCGAGCGCACCGATCCACCGACAAGCAAACACCCTGCTCGGCGTGTCGACACACCGACAGGACCGCAAGTTTCGACACCGAAGCAACAGCTCAGCAAACCCGCCGACCATCCAGCATTACCGCAACCACAACTACGGAGCCCCGGCCGATCAGCCCGCATGTGTACTTCTGGCGTCGCGGGCGGAAAGTTCCTGTTCGCCGGTCGTGTGATCACCGGCGGCGCGTCGTGCGGGACTGGGCGGATGAGGGTCACAAGGTCAACAAGATAGCGAACAACAGCGGTACATCATGTCAACGCGTGAGGTAGCTGGAGAACGTGTCTTACCGAGATGCGATCAGTCGGTACGCCTGTCCGCTGCTTGCGTGGATGTTCGTGCGTGACGGCCCGCGCGGCAATGCATTGCGCGGTCCTTGTCGTTGGCATGTCTGGCGAGCGGTTCTTCGGCACCTTGAACCGGTTCCGCGTCATTTACAACACTGTCCGGCCGCATCCGATGCTCGGTGACCCCCCGCTGGGCTGAGGGCATTTGATCGGCTTCTGGCTAAGCCCGAGCCTCAGACAGCGGGCGATCATTCATGTTGACGTTTCGGCACTGTAAAGACTGGCCGGTTCCCAGGCAGCCGGGCTCAGGACCGTTCCAAGAGCGCTATGCGGCGGGTGCATACTCTCTATGCGTTGCGTGCGCTTCCCAATGTGGGTCGGTTAGTGGACGCTGAAATAGGCTCGATGGACCCTCGGCAGCCTTATTGAGCTACGACGTGTTTTATTTCAGCTCCAGGCTCACCGGGCTTCGAGCGAGCGGACTGGCTTCGCGGGAAGGTGCGGCGACCATGTTTGCATCGGGGTGTCGAATTGAGCGCAACTTGCCTCAGCATATCGGCGTGATCCTTGACGGCAACCGGCGCTGGGCCGAGCGCCACGGTGTGTCGCTCACGAACGCGTATATGCGGGGAGCCGTGCGGGTCGGTGAGTTAGTGAGCCTGTGCGAGGAGGCGCGGATTCCGGTCGTCACGGTATTTGCTTTATCTCGAGACAACATGAAACGCGACCCCGTCGCCATCGGTAACATCCTTGCCGCATTGGCCGTGGGGCTAAGCAAAATCGCTGCAACAGGCCGATGGCACGTCCGCCCCATAGGTGATCTGGGCTTTCTCCCCTCTGCTCAGACCAGCCAGCTGCGGATCATTACGGATCGCACATCTGATCGGTCCTGGGGGACGCTCAACGTCGCTATCGCCTACGACGGGCGAGCCGATATTGTGGAAGCCGTACAAAAGCTGATTCAAGACCGAAACCCCGAAATGCCGTCCGCAGCGGCCGTAAGCGAGGCGGACTTAGACCGCCACCTGTCGACAGCCGGGCAACCCGACATCGATCTCGTCATCCGTACTTCGGGCGAGCATCGTTTGTCCGGGTTCATGCCCTGGCAGGCCGCCTACGCCGAGTATTACGTCACTACCACGGCTTGGCCGGATTTCTCCGCTGCGGTTTTCGCGGACGCGCTCAACTGGTACTGCGCGCGCGAGCGGCGTTTCGGCAGCTGATCTTGTCGCGATCGTATCCGCTCTCCGCCAACAATGTCATCGAAAGGTTGCGCCATGGATGTAGAACTGCCGCCGATGGATGTGGAATTTCCTGCTATCTATTGCCCATTTCCCTTCAAGGTTCACCCCAGCGTCGAGAGAATTACACAGGAGAGCCTCGCGTGGGCGGACCAAGTGGGGATCTATCCGTCGGAGCGCTATCGGCAAATGTTTCATCGTGCGCGATTCTCGTGGTGGCATGGCGTGATCACACCGGATGCCGACGAGGAGCGAATACTCCCATTCGCGAAATTTCTCTTACTGCAGGGCAGCATTCCGGAGGCCTGGTCTCCGCATTGGGCAGGGCATCCGGGGAAACTCGCAGACTTTGTTGCGCGCGTAGGCTATACGCTCGAAGTGCCGAATGCCAAAGTTTTGACGAATTTCCCGCACCTGATGCGAGGATGGGAAGAGGTGGTCTCACAGCTGCAGAAACTCGCCACGCCTAATCAATATCGACGATGGTTAGAATGCGTACTGTCGGACCTGAATAGTCTTGTGCGGGAAAATTGGATCATCGCAGAGAAAAAGGTCCTCGATGTCAACGAATATTTGCCATTGCGGATGCGAACTATGCAGATGACGCCTTACTTCTTCTCGAACGATATCGTCTACGGAAGAGATGTACCCGATTATTTGTTCGATCACCCGGCCGTTCGCGCTTTACACCAGCTGGTGCTGGTGCATCTTGGCGTGCGCAACGACGCTCGGGACTACAGACGCGACGCGTCCGAGGGGCAGTGCAACGTCATCCCCTGTCTCATGCGCGACACTGGCTGCTCGGAGACCGAGGCAATAGCCCGCACAGTAGGCATTTTGGATACAGTTATGTATCGCTGTGTTCAACTCCATCGCAGAATGGAGAAGGGCAAGATGCCGGACGCCATGCGCGAACATCTCGCGGACGTGCTTGGCTTTACCAGGGCGACGATCGCATACGAACAGCACGTACGACACGGCTGGTACCAATACCACGGTGACATGAGCCAGGAATTCGCCGGATCTCCGTCTTCCGTTGATCCTCTTCCCTATTCGTCAGTTGCTTGGTGCTGGAACGTCTGAGCATGTCGCAGTACCAAGCCCGGCGCTGACTGGCTCGACGCGGTGTGGCTGATGCCGGGTTCGATCTGTCCCGGAACTCTATTCGCGGCACACATGACCATTACGCGCGAAATGGACTTCCTTCGGCAAGCCGGGCGTCTGCAATATTGAGTGCAGCTACGGAGATCGACCAATAGAGGCATCACCGCAGGCCATACGCATTCGAGCAGACCGGATTTGCTGGACCTGCGCGACCATGTCCACCAGCAGTGGTTGACGGCGGGCACCCAGATGACGCAATCGACCGCGGTTTTCATCCACGGGTTCGGGTGCATAACCCCGCAATTACGGGGTCGACCGTGCGATCAACACCGCGTCCTTCTCGTCGGTCTTGTCCATGGTGGGATCTTCGGCGCGGCGCGACCAGGCGGTCATCACCGGTTGCACGCACGAACGACCTTCCGCGGTCGGCGAATACTGAACCCGAGGAAATCGAAGCCGCCGTCGAGCTCGACATACACGATGCGGTCCATGAGCACCGGACTTCCGAGCGGTCGCCGTTACCGTTGGCCTTCGGGATATACACCCGCCGGACCGGCACCGGTTGCCACGACGACCGTGAACGATGCACGCGCACCGCCACGTCCGCGCGGGCTTCGCCGGAAAGTGCGGTTTCTCCGTCGATTTCGGCCGTCCGGCGCCCTGCATCGCGCTGGGTCACCTGCCGGACACACAGCAGTGTGTTCGACCAGGAGCCCAGCATCAGTTTCTGCAAAGGCCGGGCCTTCGCCCAGTCACTGTTCCGCGTCGCCTGAAAGATCCTGCGCCGCAACCTCGCTACGTTCTACTCATGGACACGCCAATCGATGGCGTCCCGCACCAGCCCGTCCTCGGGTCCGTTCACCGTGACGGTGTCCAACTTGCCCCTTCGGTTCGCGACGTTCCTCGAGCACCAGCACTTTCAAGGCTCACCAGCCCACGTCAGCGCTCTTTCGAGCCCAGCCACCAGGACTTGGTATCCGACCGGTTCCCACGGCCACCACCGGAGCAGCAGTCACCGGCCAGTGAGCCCCGTCGACTTTCGGCCATCGGCATTTGCCTCCTAGGCTTCCTGTTCCCGCCGAGGGGTTGCGCCCCTCTCACGATCGAGGTCCATCGCTTCCGTGCCATTTACAACACCATCCGACCGCATCAGGCGCTCGGCGACCGGACACCCGTCACGGCCTACACGGAGCACAACCAGCGGAAAGCGGGAGAGTAAGCGATAGGTCGACATTTCGACAGTTGCCGAATCTATTCGGGTGGAGCGTTTCCCCACCCAAGCCCTCAGAATAGATTGCCAAAAGAATAGCGCGTAGTCTCGTAACACCAATCCAAATTTCCGCGCATCCAATCTTCCATCCCCTCGATGAGCAAAGGTAAGTCATGCACATACCGGTCTGGAATGCCTACCGACTGCGGACTTGACAAGCACTGCTCTTTCCCGTTGATGAAATGTTCCACGACACTTTCGACTCTAGCCTTTATCTGGCCCGCCGCAGCGCGACGAGTGCCGCCCTGGCTTCGCTCGATAATCAGAATGGTGTTGTGGATGTCACCCATCGGCTCCTCGCGCCACAGTGACGCGAGGTCGTTGACCAAGTCGATGACGTCGCAGGTGTCGTTCCGCAGCCCTGCGATCACGGGAAGATGGTGTATGTACTCCGGTAGCTCGAAGCGCCTGAATCGTTCGACCAGATCCAGGCACACCTGGACCGCGCCACATGACCGGTGAAGCGCGATGCCTTCCTCCAGCGACGGCATCATTCCATAGGCACGATTGACAGTCTCTTGCACGTAGCCACGCAAGTGCTGTTCCCAATGGTAGTCATTTCGCCGTCGCCAGGCAGGTGACATCCCGTCCCGAATCCCTGCCAGAACGTCGTTGAAGCATCGGACGATCGGATCGTCGGAGACTTCTGCATCTCGTAGAACGGCGAGGAGATCTTCTATTTTTCGCACTGTGCTTTCGACATTGAATCCGGTTTCACCGTCGAATTGATCGTCATTGAACAGGAAGAAGGTCATGACCAGAGCCGACAAGTCCATATCTGAGGCAACTGCTGTAGGCCACGCGCGAGCACTCAGGTTGGCTACCAGGACCTTGTCGAACTGTTCGAGAATCTCCGGAGAGCAGACCAGCCTGTGGTCCACAGCGTATTTCAAAGAAAATTGATGTCCGGCCTTCAAGTCCGGACTGACACGCCCCGGAAACACAATTCCAAAATCCTCATAGACATTGGTCATATATCTGCCCTCCTCTGGTTACACGTGATGCGCCGTGCTCGATATTGCCGTTCACCGGTTTCTCAGTCGTGCAAGATCCGCCAGTGTCGACAGGTCCGCAGGTAGGGGAAGATCGGGTGGTAACGCTGCCAGCGCGATCCGCAGGCAGTGGTCGGCGTACTGCAGCGCGCCCTCACGCCCCCCGGCGGCTGCTACCAGCGACGCGGCGTGCGCGGCGGTCTGCGGTGAGATCGGCGTGCGCGATCGGTAGAGCCGGGCCAGTTCCGACGCGGCGGCGGTGTTCTCGTTCAATGCGATGACTACGGGTAGGGATTGCTTGCGGCGGACCAGGTCGGCACCGACCGGCTTACCCGTTACCGCCGGGTCGCCCCAGATGCCGAGGACGTCGTCGGCAATCTGAAACGCCACGCCGACTTGGCGGCCGAATACCTCGAGTGCGGTGACGGTTTCCGGGTCCGCTGCCGCGCACTCCGCGCCGAGCACGCAGGCGCAACCCATCAACTCGGCGGTCTTGCTGGTCGCCATCGCCACGTAATCATCCACGGTGATCGTGTCGCGGGTCTCGAAGGCCAGGTCGTCGCATTGGCCTTGGCAGATTTCCACCGCAGTGGACGCCAGACGGGCAACAGCTCGGGCGGCGAGCGGGTTCGGTAGCCCGTCAGTCAGGACACGGATCGCGGCGGCATGTAACGCATCACCTAGGCAGATCGCTTCCGACATCCCCCACGCCGACCAGACCGCGGGCCGTCCCCGGCGCATTTGGTCACCGTCCATCACATCGTCGTGGATGAGGGTGAAGTTGTGGAGCAGTTCGATCGCCACCGCGGCCGGTGTCACCACCGCGGCGCGCGCGCCCACAGCGCGCGCCGCGGCGAACACCAGCGCGGCCCGCAACCCTTTCCCTGAACCCTCGCGTACCGCAGACCCGTTGGCATCACACCAACCGCAGTGATAGCGCGCCATCCCACGCAACGGCTCCGGCAACCCATCGACCGATTCCCGCATAGCCGGTTCCCATAACCACCGCGCCCGACACAGCAGCATCTGGCCTTCGCCGGCGACAACATCTGTCGCATTTTCCACCATCATGCCGCCCTCTCAGGCTGGTCGATAGGCGACCTCATTGTCCCGAATCGACCAGCCTGAGAGGGCGACCCAGCACGCATAGCCGGTATGTGCCCAACGCATACACAGGTGCAGGCACGGCTGTTGTGCGGGGCTGGACTACCCGGGACAGATCACCAACAACATGTTCTGCGGCGCCCCCTTGCTGAACAACGGCGGTAAGGGTTTCTGCAACGGCGACGAGGGCGGTCCCGTCGGCCGTAACAGCGACAGCGTGCTACTCGGGCTGTCGAGCTGGCTTACAGGTTGCGCGCGGGCCGGACTCCCGGACGTCTTCACCCGCATCGGCGCAATCCGCGGCTGGATCGACCGAATCATATAAATCACAGCCCGACTGGGCCTCGGCTGACGCAGCCGAGGCCCAGTCCTATATCTCCGATGCGATCATCCCGGCCGAACTTCCTCGGCAGGATCAGGCCCCAGCCAGGGTCTACACTCTATTTTCCTCGAATGCCAACGACTGCACCGCATTTCGGCAGACATTCGAGACCCGACCGTCTGCTCTGTCTGCGGTCCGGAACCGGCGGCGCGATCCCTCGGCCTGCCGCCACCGTGGGCTCGTCTGCTTCGGCCAGTCGACTTGCTGCATGGCATGGCCGCCGTCCGCGCGGAGGCCGCAGCAGCCCTGTCACGAGACCAGGCCGCATAAGCAACCCTCCACATCTCATCGATGCGCCAGTCCGCCGCACTCAGAAGCGGTGGTCGATCGTGTCGTGTGCCGCAGGGGCGGCATACGACGCCGTCGTTGTCGCGGGCCAGACTTGCGCCGCACCTCGAGCAGGTCCGTGATTCGACGGTTGCCGTGGGTGTTCGCCGTTCCAGTTGCGCCGCGACAGTACTCGCCGCAGGTGCGCCCGCTGAATGTAAGATCGAACAAAGCCCCAGCGCGCAATGCTTCATCCGCACATGCACGTCCGGTTGGTTGATTTCTCAATGATAAGCAGAATGTCTTGTTTCAAGCTAGAAAAGACCGAGTGCACGTGGCGCTTATGCGGCTGGTACATAATTACGACAGGAGCGCTGGGGCTATGGTTGAAGCCGGTAAGCCGACCGGTGTTCGGTTCGGACGTTCGCGGTCTACGAGTTGATCAAGTTGGAGTAGCCGCTGCGCTTTCCGTCTTCACTACCGCTTCCGCCTTCACCTCCACCGACGAGATCATCCGCCGTGCCAGCGCGGCCATCTGCCCGTCGGCAGTTTCGAGCAGCACGGTGATCACCTGCCGCTGATGACCGACACACTGATCGCATGCGAGATTGCGAGCCCGGGGATTGGCAGAGGAGAACCGGGCGCCGGGAAAATCGGTGGCCTTCTTCGCGAAGAAGCACTGGTGATAGCGAAAATGCCCACAAGTAATTTGGTGTCCGCCGTTCTGTAGGTTGCATCGAGGAGGTGCTGGATAACCGCTGGGCTGAATCGTTCAATAGCAACCTGATGAACGAACGCGTCAATCGCACCGAATCCCCGACCCGGAAGAATGCGAGGGAGGTCATCGTCAGCTATATCAAGTTGCGATACAACCAGATTCGGCCCGATCTCGTCGTCCTGCTGAAGGTGCCGGTCACCGGCGACGAGCTTCGCGAGCGCCAGGCCGCCGACCGAGTCGGTGAAGGCGCGGATCGTGGCGCCGAACGGGTTGCTGCTGGGCTGGCGAGTAGCGTGCACTGAAAGATCCAGTGTCTGCAGGTATTTGATGGTCGCGGCGACGACGGCGGTCTTTCCGACCCCGCCCGGCCCGTCGACGGTCACGAGCAGCCCAGGCCAATTCGCTCGACTACCGGCCGCGGTGTCCGGAGGCGGCGCGGTCATTTGGCACCCCGGCTGCGGCGCGGTCGCCGCCGCGGGCGGGGAGAAGACACTTGCTGCCCGCAACGCCGCTGTCGGCGATCACCACCACTGCGTGCGGGGTCACCACCGATCGGCCATGAGCTGCCGCCGCGGCATCGACGCTGCTCGCCTGCGCATGCGCCACCCGTTCCCCGACCTGAATCAGCTCGTACAGTTCACCGTTACCTAGCACTCTGCGCTGCTGGTCGGCCACCGCGCGCACCGCGGCCCCCTCGCGGCAGCGGCACTGAAACCCAACCCCTCGCCGCAGGAAGCGTGCCGCGCAGCAACACCTCGAACGCGCCCTGATCGACCCCCAACGACACAGCGCCGCGACAACTGCAGCGGTCGCGCTCGAGTCCGCCGCCACCGTGTCCGGCGTGCACACGAATCGCATTCCGGCAAGGTTGCTCGCCGTTCACGAATAGTGCGCCGCACACGCAGACGTCGTCGATTGCGTCGACCAGCATGCGGCCGCGGAAACCGTCAGTTCAGACAAAGGGAGTGCGATCGCCGGCAACCCGTAAACGACGGTGTGTTCACCGATCGGAATGACCTTACCGTGGCACCGGCCGATGCCGACCGCGCGACCCGCTATCGGCTCCGTGAAATACATTGCACCACCGTCCAATACAGTCGGGATCGATCTCAGCCTCGCGCCCCGCGACATGCAGCGGAACAGGACTCAACGCATGAAACCCATTCAGCTCACGCATATCCTGAGCAGCTGACGATCCCTGCTGGTGTATGCGTGCCAGGCATAGCCGTCATGCGCGCAGCGGTGTTCCGCAGCCGTGGCCGACCCGCCATTCTCGAAGCGGCATTCATCGCGCTGTACCGACCCGATCGTCGCGACGATCGGGCATCGGGCACCCACGCCAGGAACACCCACTGACGACGCAGGTCGAGCCGAGGAGGATCTGGGTCCGATGACCGACACCACCACTGCCGCAAACGAAGCCACCGCGATACTCGCCACGCCCGACAACTGTGCGAACCGGAGCTGCGCACTGCCGTATGCTCCTTGCCCGATCCATTGGCCCGGATGGCGGCCTACCACTTCGGCTGGAGCGACACCCATGGCTCGCCCACTCAGGCCGGATGGGGCAAGGGCCTGCACGCAGGGCCTCACCCTCGCCGCCGCCACCGCATGCGGAGCCGAACCTGCGGTCGCGATACCGGCGGCGATCGCGACCGAACTGATCCACGCCGGCCGCCTCCGCTGCGGCCGTGCCACCGCACGGAGCGTGTGGGGAATTCGCGAGGCGATCTGCCTCGGCGACGCCTTACACACCCTGGCGATTCACGTGCTGGTAGCCCAGCTACCCAACACGGTCACCACACCCGCAGTGGCCCGATTGGAAACCGTCGTCACCGAGCTATGCCGGGGACAATGCGAGGACAGCGCCTTCGAAACAAGCCACGCGGTGAGCGTGCAGGACTACCTGGCGATGGTGATGGGCAAGACCGGCGCTCTGATCGGCTGTGCCTGCGCGCTGGGCGGGTTGTGTGCCAGGACGGACACCACGAGCGTCGCAGCCCTCGAAACCTTCGGGCACGAACTAAGTCTGGTCTGTCTGTTAGCTCCGGAGTTTTAGAGTGTATACCCCGGGGGCTCAAGTGAATAGCCCGCTGTGAATCGTCACGGTAAGGGACCTGCTTCGTCTGGCGTAGCCGATCACGCCGCCGAACTACGCCTGGCGCTACACCGCATGCAGTTCCCGGATGGCTCGGAATAGTTGCAATTCTGTTCGGGCGGAGTGGGTTTCGGTGGCGATGGCATACCGAGCGACGTCGAGGGCGCGGTCGGACTGATGGGCCTGGACGAATGCGACTGCGAGCAGTGCCAGCACGACGCCTTGACCGAAGCCTTCACCACCGGCATCGACACACGCGAACACGCAGCGGCCATCTGGAGCGAGTTCCGGCTCGACGAGTCGGTGTAAGCAGTCGTGGCACTATCTACGAGGTGACGCTCGCGTCTTTGGAACTGCCGCGGCGACTAACGCTCGAGCAGGGATGGGAAGCGTTCCACGCGGGCCCTCCGCCTGTCGGAGCGGTGATCATGAACATCGATGGTGTGATCGTCGCACTGAACGCAGCAGGTTCAACGATGCGACCCGACCACTGGCTTGCGAGATGAACTTCTCCGCGCTATTTTGATCTTCTCCCCGAATCTCGGGTGTCCCGGTAACTGCAGCTGCGGAGCCGGATAAAGGCCGAACGGCATTTCAAATTTCCGATTTCAGCAATGCGTCTCGAGCTGTGCTCGCCTGCTGCCAATCGGTGCCGATCGGTACGCCAGCGACGATGGTGAAGCCTATCCAACACTTAGGTTTCGCCGGCGTGCGCTGATGCGAGGAGGTGGCGATGGACGCACTCTCTCGGCCCGGCAGCAGCGATGAGACATTTGGCGATAGACCGAAATTCGCCCCCGTATCGAGGCTTGCTCATGCCCGGTCGGCCGAACCGCGCGACGTGGTCGGCGGCGCCTTGAGTGAACGACTCGAGCGCCTGTACGACGAGGAAATCGACGGCTTGATCCGGATGCGCCGGCTGGTGCGACAGCAGCGAAGGACCCGAATCCGGACGATGCGTGAATGGCGTGACGTGGGCGTGCGTCAGCACCGACCGCGTGAATGCTCTCCGCCGACATCTCCCTGATTCCGTATGCCCATCACCGCCATTCGAGAACCCTTAACCACAGATCTGCGCGGCCACGAGTCCACCGTGCGAGCTGGGAGTAGATCCTGTTTCCTGTGGCGCGTACATACCAGCGGGACATACGGGTTTGACCTATCGCCTTCGCAAGACACGTCGTGGATCTCGCACGCGCGTTGACATGATGTACCGCTGTTGTTCGCTATCTTGTTGACCTTGTGAACCTCATCCAGGCGGCCCGGCACGACGGGCCCACGGCGACAGCACGGCCCTCGCCCACCGCCTTTCCGCACGCCACTGTGCGCGCACAGGTGCGGGTCCGGCTCGACCGGGCGGTGCGGTGTGCCGCCGATCTGGTCACGTTCGACAACCTCGTGGACAGTCGCGAACATCTGGCGTTGGTGCTGCCGCCGCGCTCCGGCTCGCCCGCGGGCGTGCCCTGGGTGCGGGTGCACAGTGAATGCCTG
>NZ_BDBS01000005.1 GCF_001613105.1 Nocardia pseudobrasiliensis NBRC 108224
GCCCGGACAGTAAGGAGGTTCACGACCATGAATTCCCGTCGCCCGATCAACCGGGTCACCTCCCGCCGTCGTCCCGCCGCCGCGCTCGCGCCCGCGAAGAAGACCACCACGCGCCGGGTCGCCGGTCGTCCCGGTCCCGCGCAGCAGCGCAAATCCGAGGTCGTCGAGGAGTCCGCCGCATCCGGTCGGCGCTGGCGCCTGCCCCGGCGCGCCGAGATCGTCGGCGCCTCGCCGTGGCGTCCGGCCGTGCTCTGCCTGATCGCCGCGGCGCTGCTGGCGGCCTTCGCGGTGACCGCCGCGTTCCGTCCGGGCGTGGACGATTCCAACCGGGCCTATCTGGACAATGATCAGACCGCTCAGGTGAAGGCCGCCGCGGGCCAGGTGCTGAGCGCGGTCTACGGCGTCGACGCCAAGGATCTCGCGGGATACAAGGCCGCGGCCCGCAAGGTACTGACCGGTAAGGCGCTGGCCGATTCGGACAAATACCTCGACGGTGTGATGCAGGCGTATCAGCAGACCGGGGCGAAATCCGAGGTTCACACCGAGCCCGTTGGTGTGACTTTGCTCACCGCCGATCGCGCCGAAGTTCTCGCGAACACCACGGTCGGACTCACCAAGGACGGCGTCGCGCAGCCGAGCGCGTCGGGCCCGATCTTGCTGCGTCTGGAGAAGGTCGACGGGCACTGGTTGGCGAGCGACCTGCCCAATCTCTGAGGTCAGCGGGTGAATTGCCAGCGCCACAGGCGATCTCGGGGCCGCTGTGGCGGCCTCGCCACTTGACGAGTCTCGTCCGACCAGTCACGCTATTCACAACAGCGGCAGCTGTCACAGGGTCGAGTGCCCCGGTTGAGACGCAGCCGACGAGTCCGAACGCAGCCAGCGGAAACGGGCTCGGCGCGCCAACCGTTTGAAACTCGACTCGGGTGGTACTTTGACACCCCTTCTGTATGGGTGTAGGTTTGGACGTTGCGCTGGCTGCCTCCTGTCCATACCTTGATCGCACTACGAAAGTTCCACCGTCGAGGTGTTACTTCCGTTTTTTGCTGTTCGGGTTTCGTGCGGGGTGTAACCAGCGGAACTCGTAGCAAAGACAAGCGACGGTCGCGGACCACCACGCGACGCGCGTGAGGTGCTGGAAGGACGCATCTTGGCAGTCTCCACCCAGACCAAGGCCGGTATCCCCGGAGCCCCGAAGCGGGTGTCTTTCGCGAAGATCCGTGAGCCTCTCGAGGTTCCGGGTCTTCTCGATCTACAGACCGACTCGTTCGCCTGGTTGATCGGTTCGCCGGATTGGCGGGAGAAGGCGATCGCCCGTGGCGACGTCAATCCGTTCGGCGGGCTCGAGGAGGTGCTCGAGGAGCTCTCGCCGATCGAGGACTTCTCGGGATCGATGTCCCTGTCCTTCTCCGATCCGCGCTTCGAAGAGGTCAAGGCCTCCATCGATGAGTGCAAGGACAAGGACATGACCTACGCGGCGCCGTTGTTCGTCACCGCGGAGTTCATCAACAACAACACGGGTGAGATCAAGTCTCAGACGGTCTTCATGGGTGATTTCCCGATGATGACCGACAAGGGCACGTTCATCATCAACGGCACCGAGCGCGTCGTCGTCTCGCAGCTGGTCCGCTCGCCGGGCGTCTACTTCGACGAGTCCATCGACAAGGGCACCGAGAAGCTGCTGCACAGCGTCCGCGTGATCCCGAGCCGTGGCGCGTGGCTGGAATTCGACGTCGACAAGCGCGACACCGTAGGCGTGCGTATCGATCGCAAGCGCCGCCAGCCGGTCACCGTGCTGCTCAAGGCGCTCGGCATGACCACCGAGGAGATCGTCGAGCGCTTCGGCTTCTCCGAGATCATGATGTCGACGCTGGAGAAGGACAACACCGCCGGTCAGGACGAGGCGCTGTTGGACATCTACCGCAAGCTGCGTCCGGGCGAGCCGCCGACCAAGGAGTCCGCGCAGACCCTGCTGGAGAACCTGTTCTTCAAGGAGAAGCGTTACGACCTCGCGCGCGTCGGCCGCTACAAGGTCAACAAGAAGCTGGGCATCCACCCGGGCGAGCCGATCATCGGCTCGGTGCTGACCCGCGACGACATCATCACCACCATCGAGTACCTGGTCCGCCTGCACCAGGGCGACACCATGATGACCGCCCCCGGCGGCGTCGAGGTGCCGGTCGAGGTCGACGACATCGACCACTTCGGCAACCGTCGCCTGCGCACCGTCGGCGAGCTGATCCAGAACCAGATCCGGGTCGGCCTGTCCCGTATGGAACGCGTTGTGCGCGAGCGCATGACGACCCAGGACGTCGAGGCGATCACGCCGCAGACCCTGATCAACATCCGTCCCGTCGTGGCGGCGATCAAGGAGTTCTTCGGCACCTCGCAGCTGTCGCAGTTCATGGACCAGAACAACCCGCTGTCGGGTCTGACCCACAAGCGTCGCCTGTCGGCGCTGGGCCCGGGTGGTCTGTCCCGTGAGCGCGCCGGTCTGGAAGTCCGCGACGTGCACCCCTCGCACTACGGCCGCATGTGCCCGATCGAGACGCCGGAAGGCCCGAACATCGGTCTGATCGGCTCGCTGTCGGTGTACGCGCGGGTCAACCCGTTCGGCTTCATCGAGACGCCGTACCGCAAGGTCGTCGATGGCCGGGTCACCGACGAGGTCGTGTACCTGACCGCCGACGAAGAGGATCGCCACATCCGCGCCCAGGCGAATTCGCCGGTGGACTCGGACGGCCGCTTCCTCGAGGACCGCGTCCTCGCCCGCCGCGGCAACGAGGAGAACGAGCTCGTTCCGGCGACGGCCGTCGACTACATGGACGTCTCGCCGCGCCAGATGGTCTCGGTCGCGACCGCGATGATTCCGTTCCTCGAGCACGACGACGCCAACCGTGCCCTCATGGGCGCGAACATGCAGCGTCAGGCCGTGCCGCTGATCCGTTCCGAGTCGCCGCTGGTGGGCACCGGTATGGAACTGCGCGCCGCGGTCGACGCCGGCGATGTGGTCGTCAACGAGAAGCCCGGTGTGGTGGAAGAGGTTTCGGCCGACTACATCACCGTCATGCACGACGACGGCACCCGCCGCTCGTACCGCATGCGCAAGTTCGCTCGCTCGAACCAGGGCACCTGCGCCAACCAGCGTCCGATCGTGGACGAGGGCCAGCGGGTCGAGAAGGGCCAGGTTCTGGCCGACGGCCCGTGCACCGAGAACGGTGAGATGGCGCTGGGCAAGAATCTGCTCGTCGCGGTCATGCCGTGGGAGGGTCACAACTACGAGGACGCGATCATCCTGTCGCAGCGCCTCGTGGAGGAGGACGTGCTCACCTCGATTCACATCGAGGAGCACGAAATCGACGCCCGTGACACCAAGCTCGGCGCCGAGGAGATCACCCGGGACATCCCGAACGTCTCCGACGAGGTGCTGGCCGATCTCGACGAGCGCGGCATCGTGCGCATCGGCGCCGAGGTCCGCGACGGCGACATCCTGGTCGGCAAGGTCACCCCGAAGGGTGAGACCGAGCTGACGCCCGAGGAGCGGTTGCTGCGCGCGATCTTCGGTGAGAAGGCCCGCGAGGTCCGCGACACCTCGCTGAAGGTGCCGCACGGCGAGTCCGGCAAGGTCATCGGTATCCGCGTGTTCTCGCGCGAGGACGACGACGATCTGCCCCCGGGCGTCAACGAGCTGGTCCGGGTGTACGTGGCGCAGAAGCGCAAGATCCAGGACGGCGACAAGCTCGCCGGCCGCCACGGCAACAAGGGCGTCATCGGCAAGATCCTCCCCAAGGAGGACATGCCGTTCATGCCCGACGGCACCCCGGTCGACATCATCCTGAACACCCATGGTGTGCCGCGTCGTATGAACATCGGCCAGATCCTGGAGACCCACCTCGGGTGGATCGCCAAGGCCGGTTGGCAGGTCGACGGCGATCCGGAGTGGGCGAAGAACCTGCCCGAGGAGATGCTCGGTCAGCCCGCCGACACCAATATCGCGACCCCGGTGTTCGACGGTGCGCAGGAGAAGGAGCTGACCGGTCTGCTCGGCTCGACCCTGCCCAACCGCGACGGCGAGGTCATGGTCAACTCCGACGGCAAGTCGGTGCTGTTCGACGGACGTTCCGGCGAGCCGTTCCCGTATCCGGTCGCGGTCGGCTACATGTACATCCTGAAGTTGCACCACCTGGTCGACGACAAGATCCACGCGCGTTCGACCGGTCCGTACTCGATGATCACCCAGCAGCCGCTCGGTGGTAAGGCGCAGTTCGGTGGTCAGCGCTTCGGTGAGATGGAATGTTGGGCCATGCAGGCCTACGGCGCCGCCTACACCCTGCAGGAACTGCTGACCATCAAGTCCGACGACGTGGTGGGCCGCGTGAAGGTGTACGAGGCGATCGTCAAGGGCGAGAACATCCCCGAGCCGGGCATTCCGGAGTCGTTCAAGGTTCTGCTCAAGGAACTCCAGTCGCTGTGCCTGAACGTCGAGGTGCTGTCGTCCGACGGCGCCGCGATCGAACTGCGCGAGGGCGAGGACGAGGATCTCGAGCGCGCCGCGGCGAATCTGGGAATCAACCTGTCCCGCAACGAGGCTGCGACGGTCGACGACCTGGCGCAGTGAGCCGATTCGGTCCCCGAGCCCCCAAAGGGGCTCGGGGGCAAACCAACTAGCGAATTTTGCTCGAAACTCAACCCGAACAGGGGAAAGGAAGTTACGTGCTAGACGTCAACTTCTTCGATGAACTCCGGATCGGCCTGGCGACCGCCGAAGACATCCGTAACTGGTCCTACGGAGAGGTCAAGAAGCCGGAGACCATCAACTACCGCACGCTCAAGCCGGAGAAGGACGGCTTGTTCTGCGAGAAGATCTTCGGTCCCACCCGGGACTGGGAGTGCTACTGCGGCAAGTACAAGCGCGTGCGTTTCAAGGGCATCATCTGTGAGCGCTGTGGCGTCGAGGTGACTCGCGCCAAGGTGCGTCGTGAGCGGATGGGCCACATCGAGCTGGCCGCGCCGGTCACCCACATCTGGTACTTCAAGGGCGTGCCCTCGCGCCTGGGCTACCTGCTCGACCTGGCGCCGAAGGATCTCGAGAAGATCATCTACTTCGCCGCCTACGTCATCGTGGCCGTCGACGACGAGCTTCGGCACAACGAGCTCTCCACGCTCGAGGCCGAGATGGAGGTCGAGAAGAAGAACGTCGCCGACCAGCGCGACGCCGATCTCGAGGCCCGCGCCCAGAAGCTCGAGGCCGATCTGGCCGAGCTCGAGGCCGAGGGCGCGAAGTCCGATGTGCGCCGCAAGGTCAAGGACGGCGGCGAGCGTGAGATGCGTCAGCTGCGCGACCGTGCCCAGCGTGAGCTGGACCGGCTCGACGAGATCTGGAGCACCTTCACCAAGCTGTCGGTCAAGCAGCTGATCGTGGACGAGGTCCTCTACCGCGAGCTGCAGGATCGCTACGGCGAGTACTTCACCGGCGCCATGGGTGCCGAGGCCATCCAGAAGTTGATGGAGAGCTTCGACATCGAGGCCGAGGCCGAGAACCTGCGCGAGACCATCCGGACGGGCAAGGGGCAGAAGAAGCTTCGCGCCCTCAAGCGCCTGAAGGTCGTCGCCGCGTTCCAGACCAACGGCAACTCGCCGATGGGCATGGTCCTCGACGCCGTTCCGGTGATCCCGCCGGAGCTGCGCCCGATGGTGCAGCTGGACGGTGGCCGCTTCGCGACCTCCGACCTGAACGACCTGTACCGCCGCGTCATCAACCGCAACAACCGCCTCAAGCGACTGATCGATCTGGGCGCGCCCGAGATCATCGTCAACAACGAGAAGCGGATGCTGCAGGAGTCGGTCGACGCCCTGTTCGACAACGGCCGCCGCGGCCGCCCGGTCACCGGACCGGGTAACCGCCCGCTGAAGTCGCTGTCGGATCTGCTCAAGGGCAAGCAGGGTCGTTTCCGTCAGAACCTGCTCGGTAAGCGCGTCGACTACTCGGGCCGTTCGGTCATCGTCGTCGGTCCGCAGCTGAAGCTGCACCAGTGTGGTCTGCCGAAGCTGATGGCGCTCGAGCTGTTCAAGCCGTTCGTCATGAAGCGGCTGGTCGACCTGAACCACGCGCAGAACATCAAGTCCGCCAAGCGGATGGTCGAGCGGCAGCGGCCGCAGGTGTGGGACGTCCTCGAAGAGGTCATCGCCGAGCACCCCGTGCTGCTGAACCGCGCGCCCACTCTGCACCGACTGGGCATCCAGGCGTTCGAGCCGCTGCTGGTCGAGGGTAAGGCGATCCAGCTGCACCCGCTCGTCTGTGAGGCGTTCAACGCCGACTTCGACGGTGACCAGATGGCCGTGCACCTGCCGCTGTCGGCGGAGGCGCAGGCCGAGGCCCGCATCCTGATGCTGTCCTCGAACAACATCCTGTCCCCGGCGTCCGGCCGCCCGCTGGCCATGCCCCGCCTGGACATGGTGACCGGCCTGTACTACCTGACCCGCCTGGAAGAGGGCGCCAAGGGCGAGTACCGCCCCGCCACCAAGGACGAGCCGGAATTCGGCGTGTACTCCTCGCCGGCCGAGGCCCAGATGGCCGTCGACCGCGGTGAGCTGACCGTGCGTTCGCTGATCAAGGTCCGCCTGACCAACCAGCGTCCGCAGCGCGAGGTCGAGGCCGAGCTGTTCCCCGACGGCTGGACCCGCGGCGATGCGTGGATCACCAAGACCACGCTGGGCCGGGTCATCTTCAACGAGCTGCTCCCGGCGGACTACGCGTTCATCGACGAGCAGATGCCGAAGAAGCGTCAGGCGGCGATCATCAACGATCTCGCCGAGCGCTACCCGATGATCGTGGTCGCGCAGACCGTCGACAAGCTCAAGGACGCCGGTTTCTACTGGGCCACCCGGTCCGGTGTCACCGTCTCCATGTCGGACGTTCTGGTTCCGCCGGAGAAGACCGAGATCATGGAGCGCTACGAGGCGCAGTCGGATCAGATCGAGAAGAAGTACCAGCGTGGTGCGCTCGATCATCAGGAGCGCAACAACGCCCTGGTCAAGATCTGGCAGGAGGCCACCGAAGAGGTCGGTAAGGCGCTGCGCGCGCACTACCCGGCCGACAACCCGATCATCACGATCGTCGATTCGGGCGCCACGGGTAACTTCACCCAGACTCGTACCCTCGCGGGCATGAAGGGTCTGGTGACCAACCCGAAGGGTGAGTTCATCCCGCGGCCGATCAAGTCCTCGTTCCGCGAGGGCCTGACGGTTCTGGAGTACTTCATCAACACCCACGGTGCGCGAAAGGGTCTGGCCGACACCGCGCTTCGTACCGCCGACTCGGGTTACCTGACCCGTCGTCTGGTGGACGTGTCGCAGGACGTCATCGTCCGCGAGACCGACTGTGGCACCGAGCGCGGTATCAACGTGCACATCGCCGAGAAGCAGCCCGACGGCACGCTCATCCGCGATCCGCACGTCGAGACCAGCACCTACGCCCGGACCGCGGCCGTCGACATCGTCGACGCCAAGGGCAACGTCGTCGTCGAGAAGGGTCACGACATCGGCGACCCGGCCATCGACGCGCTGCTCGAGGCGGGTGTCACCGAGGTCAAGGTCCGCTCCGTGCTGACCTGCACCTCCGGTACCGGTGTGTGTGCCATGTGCTACGGCCGCTCGATGGCGACCGGCAAGCTGGTCGATGTCGGCGAGGCCGTCGGTATCGTCGCCGCGCAGTCCATCGGTGAGCCCGGTACCCAGCTGACCATGCGTACCTTCCACCAGGGTGGTGTCGCCGGTGACGACATCACGGGTGGTCTGCCCCGCGTGCAGGAGCTGTTCGAGGCTCGTGTGCCCAAGGGCAAGGCCCCCATCGCGGAGGTCTCGGGTCGCGTGCGGCTGGAGGACGACGACCGCTTCTACAAGATCACGATCATTCCGGACGACGGTTCGGAAGAGGTGCTCTACGACAAGCTGTCGAAGCGTCAGCGGCTGCGGGTGTTCAAGCACGAGGACGGTTCCGAGCGTCTGCTCGCCGACGGCGACCATGTCGAGGTCGGCCAGCAGCTGCTGGAGGGTTCGGCGGATCCGCACGAGGTGCTGCGCATCATGGGCCCGCGTCAGGTGCAGATCCACCTGGTGCACGAGGTCCAGGAGGTGTACCGGTCGCAGGGCGTGTCCATCCACGACAAGCACATCGAGGTCATCGTCCGGCAGATGCTGCGTCGCGTCACGATCATCGACTCGGGTGCGACGGAGTTCCTGCCCGGTTCGCTGGTCGAGCGCGCCGAGTTCGAGGGCTCGAACCGCCGCGTCGTGTCCGAGGGCGCCGAGCCCGCGGCCGGCCGTCCGGTGCTGATGGGTATCACCAAGGCCTCGCTGGCCACGGATTCCTGGCTCTCGGCCGCCTCCTTCCAGGAGACGACCCGCGTGCTCACGGACGCCGCGATCAACTGCCGCTCCGACAAGCTGATCGGCTTGAAGGAGAACGTGATCATCGGCAAGCTGATCCCGGCCGGTACCGGTATCAACCGCTACCGCAACATCCAGGTCCAGCCCACCGAGGAGGCCCGCGCGGCCGCCTACGCCGTCCCGTCCTACGACGACACCTACTACACCCCGGACGGCTTCGGCCAGACCACGGGTGCCGCGGTGCCGCTGGACGACTACGGCTTCAGCGACTACCGGTAATCCTCGGGTAGCCAACAGCATTCGGCCCCCGCTCCGATTTTCGGAGCGGGGGCCGAATGCCATTTGGCATATCGGAGGCAATCCGACGGGGTGACTACCGCCCAGCATCACCCCTCGGACCAGCCGATTCACGGCGTCCGTTCTTGATCGAAATCGAACTTCCCGAAGTCACCTGGTGAGCCGTCAAGCGTCGGCCGGTTCCGGTTCGCCCAGGCGGACTACCACCAGGCCGGTGAGGATCAGTGCGCCGCCGAGGAATTGGATCAGGCCCGGGGCTTCGGCCAAGAGGAGCCAGGCGAAGAGGATAGCCGCGAGGACCTCGGTGAGGGCTATGAAGGAGGCCAGGCGGGAGCCGAGGTGGCGGGTGGCGGCTATGCCGGTGGTGTAGGAGATGGCCGCGGTGATGGTGCCGAGGGCCAGGAGGGGGAGCCAGAGGGGGGTGGTGAAGTGGGCGTAGGGGATCGGGGTTGTGGTGGCGCGGAGGGGCACTATGCCGATGGCGCCCGCCGCGAGGAGGGTGAGGCCGCCGATGAGGAGGCCGCCGGTGGCCAGGACCGTGCCGGGAAGATCGGCGCCGCCGCGGGCGGAGAGGATGAAATAGGCTGCGGCGCCGAGCATTGCGGCCAGGGCCCACGCGATGCCGACCCAGTTCGCGCCGATGCCCGAGCGCAGATCCAATACCAGGACCAGGCCCGCGATCCCGAGGACGCCGCCGAAAATCGTTGCACGGCTGGGTCGTTGGCCTCGGCTCAGCCACAGCCAGCCGACCACGGCGATCGGCGCGGTGTATTCGATCAGCAGGGCCGCGCCCACCGTCATATGCGCGACCGCGCTGAAATAGGCGAGTTGGGTGCCCGCGACCGCGGTCAAACCATAGGCGCAGATCAGTCCGGCGTTGCGGCGCAACGGATCCCAGTCGCCGCGCAGCTGACGCAGCGCCAGGGGCAGTAGCACGACCCCGCCGACCAGCACCCGCACGGCCACCACCGCCGCGGCGCTCCACCCCGCGGACATCAGTCCGTGCGCGAGCGCCCCGGACAGGCCGAAGGACGATGCCGACAGCAGTGCGAGCAGCAGTCCGGTGCGCAGCCGGGCCGGCGCCGAGATGTCATGTGTCATCGTCCCCATGACTCATGACGCTAGAGAGCCGCTGGTAATATGTCAATGTGCTTTTCGCTCATGACACCGAGGAGGCGCTCGCGGCGGCGGTGGAACTGGTCAACTCCGCGGTCGAGCCGGACACGCTGCTCGACGCAGCGCAATTGGACGAATTCTTCGTCCGGCACGGCTATACCGGATCCCACACCGGCGACGCCGCCGAACTGGCGGCGGTCCGCACCCTGCGCGCCCCCCTGCGCCGCCTGCTCACCAGCGATCGCGACGCCACGGTCGAGGCGATCAACGAAATCCTCGCGACCCACCGGGCCCTCCCGCAGCTGGTCCGCCACGGCGACGTCGACTATCACATCCACGCCGTACCCCCCGACGCTCCGCTGGCCGTCCGCATCGCCGTCGAAACCGCGATGGCCATGATCGATCTCGTCCGCGAGGGCGAACTGAGCCGCCTGGCGATCTGCGCAGACGAAACCTGCGACGGCATAGTTCTCGACCTGTCCCGCAACCGATCTCGCCGCTACTGCAGCACCGCCTGCGGCAACCGCAACGCCGTCGCCGCCTACCGCGCCCGCCGCAAATAGATCGGCCCGCTCGGCTCGTTTCAGATTTTTTTGTTAGAGTTGCGAACATGTCCTCTCCGGAGTCCTCCAGGCGCTAGCCGCCGGGTGCGGTGCACTCGGGCGGCGTTCTCATCGAATTCGCTTGTCCCGTCGCACATCCGCGCGTCCGGCTTCCGTGCATCTGGTAGCTCGACTCTGTGGAGAGATATGCCCATCGTGGTATTCGCCCTGGCCGCGGCCGTATTCGCCCAGGGCACTTCGGAATTCATGTGCTCGGGTCTGCTCGCGCCGATCGCCGCCGACACCGGCGTCTCGATCGGTACGGCGGGCCTGCTCACCTCGTTGTTCGCCGTCGGCATGATCATCGGCGCGCCGACCATGGCCGTCACCGCCGGGCGCCTGCCCACCCGGCGGGCCCTTACCGGATTCCTGCTGATCTTCCTCATCGCGCACGTAATCGGCGCGCTGACAACGACATTCGCCGTACTGTTGGCCACCCGAGCGATCGCCGCGATCGCTAACGCCGGATTTCTCGCGGTGGCGCTGGCCGCCCTGCCCGCTCTGGTCGGGCCGGATCGGGTCGGCCGGGCCACCTCGGTCGTCCTGGCCGGGGTGACGCTCGCCTGCATAGCCGGTGTGCCCGCGGGAACTGTGCTCGGGCAGCTGTGGGGCTGGCCGGCCGCGCTGTGGGCGGTCGTTCTCGTCGGCCTGCCCGCACTCGCCGCGCTGTGGTGGCTGGTCGATTCGGGCGAAATAACCACCGCTTCAGGCGATTCCGTAAGGCGTGAGTGGCGTGTGCTGGGCGACTCGCGCGTGCGGACGCTGCTGGTGTCGGGCGCGCTCGTCAACGCCGCCACCTTCGCCGCGTTCACCTATCTCGGCGTCCTGGTCACCGATGTGAGCGGCGCTGCGGCACAGTGGATTTCGGTGGCCCTCGCGGCCTTCGGCCTCGGATCTCTACTGGGGGTGAGCATGGCGGGACGCTATGCCGATCGCTTCGCCGAGCGGATAGTCGTCCTCGGCGCGGTCACGCTGGTACCGCTGTGGCTCTGTACGGGTTGGGCGGCTCGATCGCTCCCGGCCCTGCTGATTGCCGTCGTCCTCGCGGGCGCGCTGTCGTTCGCGGTCGGCTCCACGCTGATCGGACTGATCGTCCGCCACGCCTCCGCCGCGGCGCCACGCCTGGGCGGCGCGCTGGCGACGACCGCTCTCAATATCGGCGCGGCCGCCGGCCCGGCCATCGCGGGCCTCGCGATCGGCGACGATCCCCGCGCGGCCCTCTGGATCGCCGCGGCGCTGGCCGCATTCGCCGCGCTGCGCACGGTCCTGCCCCGCCGCGTCGGGGCAGCCGATCTCGCCCCGGCCATGGACAAGCAGCACCGCACCCGGTATGAAAATTAGAACACGTTTCAATAGCGATGGGAGCGGCGATGACCGACGCGGCACTGGGTGAGCTGGTGATGGCCGGATTCAAGAAGTTGGGCTTCATCCGGTTCGCCGGAATCGAAGGTTCGGAGTATCGGCCCGGCCGCAATGTCGTGACGATGACACCCACGCCGGAGCATCTCAATCACAACGGAGATCTGCACGCGGCCATGCTGTTCGGCCTCGCGGAGACCGCGGCGATGGGCGCGTCGGTCTCGGGAATCGTGGATTTGATGGCGGAGACCTTCATCGTCGCGCGCGACGGCCGGATCGAATATCTGGCGCGGGCCAAGGGTTCGGCGGGTCCGTTCGCGGCGACCTCGGAATTGACCGCCGCGCAGGTGGATCGGATGCGGGCCGATATTCAGGCCCGCATCCCGATCGAAATGGCGCTGCCGGTGGAAATCACCGACGGCGCCGGAAATCCGGTGGCGAGGGCCGAATTCACCGCGGTGGTTCGACCACGCCGGCAATGAGACCGTTCACCGATTCCAATGCGGTGTCCAGGGCGGGCTGACCGCCGGCGACGTAGATACCGGCGGCGGCGCCGATCAGCCCGCCCAGCACCGTCGTGATCGGCACGGTGATGAAATCGACGATGAACAATCCCGCGGGGAAACCGAGGACGAATCCGATCGCGGCCCCGATGGCCGCACCCGTGGCCACCGCGGGCAGATGTGTCTGCACGATATCGAAAAGTCGACGCTGCAATTCGATATCGCGCAGCGGCGCGGGAGTCTGAGCCGTCGGGGTGAGGGTCAGGCTGTGGCCCGCGTCGCCGATCTCGGGAGCGAGTTCGATGCGCTTACCGGCGATATCGTAATGCAGCGGCAGCGCGGCGATCTGCTGCCCCGAATCATCGGTCACCGCAATTGTTTCCGAATCCCAGGTGGCGAGGAACCGGCCCGCCGCGATGGTGCTCACGGCCGCCCGGGAATCCTCGCTGACCCCGACCCGATAGTCCACGCCGTGATCGGTCCCGTTCACCGCGGGCCCCGGCTGCTCCGGCACCGCCGGTTGCGCCCCCGCCACCCCGGTGACCCCGGCCGCCACGCTCACACAGAGCCCGGCCACCGCAACGATTTTCGCGATCCTCATCCGCACTTCTCTCACAATCACAATTCGGTAAACCCGACGTTTCGAATGAACCTACCGGCTGCGGAGCGTGAGGAAAAGCGTTGTCGTGCGGCGCATATGGGAAACCTAGCGTTCGCTGTCGAGCGTGGCCATTTGCGGCGCGGCGTACCGCTCACCGGCCACCCGATCGGCCGGGACCGCGGCCTCGATGGCGGCGAGTTCGGCCTCGGTGAGGCGAAGGTCCAGGGCCGCACGCGCTTCCGCCCACCGGTCGCGGCGGCGAGCGCCGATCACCGGGACGATATCCGTGCCGCGCGACAGCGCCCAGGCGATGGCCAGCTGGGCGATCGTGACCCCGCGGGCGGTCGCGATGTCGGCCAGCGCGTCGACCAAGCGGAGATTGGCGGTGAGATTATCGCCCTGGAAGCGCGGGCTGTGCGCGCGGAAATCGTCGGCGGCGAAGGTGGGCCGATCGCGCAGCGAATCGCTGAGCAGTCCGCGCGAGAGCACGCCGTAGGCGGTGATACCGATGCCCAGTTCGCGGGCGACAGGAAGGATTTCGGCCTCGATGCCGCGGGAGATCAGGGAGTATTCGATCTGCAGATCCACGATCGGATGGACGGCCGCGGCCCGTTTCAATGTCTCCGCGCCCACCTCGGACAGGCCGATATGGCGGACATAGCCCTTCTCGATCATGTCCGCGATCGCGCCGACGGTCTCCTCGATCGGCACGTTCGGATCCAGGCGAGCCGGGCGATAGATATCGATGTGATCGACGCCGAGCCGTTGCAGCGAGTAGGCGAGGAAGTTGCGGACCGCCTCCGGCCGACTGTCGAAGCCACCCCAGCTGCCGTCGGGTCCGCGCAGTCCGCCGAATTTCACACTGAGCAGATAGTCCTCGCGCTTGCGATCGGCCAGTGCGCGCTGGATGAGCATCTCGTTGTGGCCCATCCCGTAGAAATCGCCCGTATCGACCAGATTCGCACCCGAGTCGAGGGCGGCGTGAATGGTCGCGGCGGATTCGGCCTCGTCGGCCCGGCCGTACATCCCCGACATGCCCATCGCGCCCAGTCCGATGCGCCCGACCTCGGGGCCGGTGCTTCCCAGTCGCACCTTCTCGATATTCGTCATGTGAACGATCCTGCGCGCGCCGCACGGCGTCCGGGAGAGAGCGCGTATCGGGGGATCGGCGATCCCTGGCTGCGCGGGCGGTTCGGGAGCACAGTGGAACGATGGACCGTGCCGAACTCGCCGATTTCCTGCGTCGCCGTCGCGAGCAGCTGCAACCGGCCGATGTCGGTCTGCTGCCGGGTGTGCGCCGCCGCACCCCGGGCCTGCGCCGCGACGAGGTCGCCCTGCTCACGGGCATGTCGACCGACTATTACACCCGGCTCGAACAGTCCCGCGGACCGAATCCCTCGATGCAGGTGCTCAGCTCCCTGGCCCGTGCGCTGCGGCTGACCGACGACGAACGTGACCACCTGTACCACCTGTGCGGTCACCCCGCCCCGACTCGCGTCGGCGGCAGCGGGCACGTCGGCCCCGGCCTGCTGTTTCTGTTGAACAAGCTCACCGACACCCCGGCCTGCGTGGTGTCGGATCTGGGCGAGATCCTGGTGCAGAACCGGATGCACGTCATCCTCATGGGCGATGCCGCGGGCCACACCGGCATGGATCGCTACCTGCTGTGGCGCTGGTTCACCGACCCGGGCCAGCGCCGCAAATTCCCCGACGAGGACTGGGAACGCCTGACCCGCAAACATGTCGCCGATCTGCGCGCCACCGCGGCCCGCCGCGCGGGCGACGCCGATGTGACCGAACTGGTGACCCGATTGCGCGCCGCCAGCGCCGAATTCGAACGACTGTGGACCGAACACGAAGTGGCCGTGCGGATCTCCGACGCCAAACGCGTCGACGACCCGCGCGTCGGCCTGGTCGATCTGGTCTGTGAAACCCTGGTGACTCCCAACGCCGCCCAGTACCTGCTGGTGTTCTATCCGCGGCCCGGCACCGACGCCCAGGAGAAACTGGATCTGTTGCGCGTCATCGGCACTCAGACCATGCCGAGCGAATCCGATTCGCGCACAGCCGCTCCCGAACCGCGCTAGCGCCGCTTGCGCGGCTTCAACCGCAGATTCGGCAGCGGCGGCGCGGGAATGCGTTGCTGCGGTGGGTGTCCCGCGATATCACCGAATCGGGCGGTGTCGTGGTTCTCCCAATCGGTGCGCGCGGCGTCGATCTCGTCATGGCTGCGGCCGACGAAGTTCCACCACATCACCAGATCCTCACCGAACGGTTCGCCGCCGATGAGCACCGCGTGCGCGCCGGACTCGCTCGACAGTGTCAGCTCGTCGCGGTCACTGCCCAGATACAGCAGCGGGCCCGGCGCGGTGACCGTTCCCGCCACGGTCAGCTCGCCCTCGATCACCAGTACGGCATATTCGAATTCCGTTGTGAGCGGCAGGGTTACCGCCGCATCCGCGGCGATCCGCAGATCCGCGCCGACGATCGGGGTGTAGGCCGCGGCGGGGGAGCTCACCCCGCCCAGCGAACCGATCAGCACCCGCGCGCTGAGCCCCGGTAGTTCCAGCACCGGCAGTTCGCGATGCTGTTCGAAATGCGGTTCGATCCACCGCTGATCATCGGGCAGCGCGATCCAGAACTGCAGCCCGTGCCCCGCGGGCGCACCGGCCACGGTGTACTCCGAATGTGCGATACCGCGCCCGGAGGTCATCAGATTCAGCTGCCCCGGCTCGATCCGCACATCCGAGCCGACGCTGTCGCGATGGCGGATCCGGCCGTCGAACGGCCAGGTGACGGTCTGCAACCCGATATGCGGATGCGGATCGATATTCGGCGGCAGATCCTCGCTGGGCGCGGTGGAGCCGAAGTGATCGAGAAAGCACCACGCGCCGACGGTCGGCAGATCCCGTTGCGGCAGTACACGTTCCACGGTGACGCCGCGCACGCCGCCCAGCGGCACCACGCGCGCGGGATAGAACTCCGCGCGCGGGCCGGGTGCGGGCGAGGCCTCGCACACCGTCGCGTCCGGATGCTGTTCGAGATCACTCACCGCGATCACTCACCGCTGAATTCCCTTCCCGGCCACGTGCTCGTCGTATTCCGGATGCTTGTCCAGCCAGCCCTTGATGAACGGGCAGCGTGCCACGATCACCCGTCCCCGCGCCACCGCATCCTCGATCGCGTCGTGTGCCAGGACACTGCCGAGGCCCTTACCGCCGAATTCGGTGTCGATCTCGGTGTGGATGAAGACGGTGTCGTCATCGTCGTGCTCCCGGTACTCGGCGAATCCGGCCAGCTTGTCGCCGTACCAGATCTCGTAGCGGTGTTGCGCGTCGTTGCGGACGACGGCTGTGGTCACAGCCTGCTCGCTCATTGGTTCAGTTCTCCTTCCGTGCCCGCACCGGATGCCTGCTCATGATCGACACGCGATTGAATGCACCGATGGTGGTCGCGACCCAGATGACGACGGATACCTGATCATCCGACATGTGTTGTCGCGCAAGAGCATACTCACGCTCGAGGGTCTGTTCATCGGGCAATGCGGTGGTCAGCTCGGCCAGACTCAGCGCGGCGCGCTGGGCCGGGGTGTAGAGGTCCGAGCGTCGCCAGGCCGCCAGCACATCCAGCTGCTGCTGGGTGACTCCCGCCTCGACCGCGGCCCGGGTGTGCAGGTTCAGGCAGAACGGGCAGCCGTTGAGCTGCGAGACGCGCACATTGACCAGTTCGACCAGGGCTCGGTCCAGCCCCGCCGTCGCGGCCGCGGTGCGGATCGCGAGGGCCACCCCGTTGAGGGCGTGGAAGGGCTCGGGGGTCTGCTTATCGATCCAGATACGGGCGTCCGGCGTGGGTGATTGCATAGCGGACGAATCGTAACCGGGTACCGGAATCCGTTCAGCGCTCGTCGCGCAGCCTGCGAACGATCTCACTCAAACCGTCGCCGAGGGTGCCGAGTTGTTCGGGGGTGAGTACATCGATGAACAGCTCGCGCACGGTCGCCACATGGCCGGGGGCGGCCTGTTCGAGTTTGCGCCGCCCGGCCTCGGTCAGCACCGCGTAGACCGCGCGCATATCGCTCGGACACGATCGCCGCCGGACGAGTCCCGCGTGTTCGAGCCGGTCGATCTGATAGGTCAGCTTGCTCTTGGAGTTGAGCAGTGTGGTCGCCAACTCACTCATCCGTAGTTCGTGCTCGGGTGCGCCGGCGAGCTGGACCAGAATCGCGTACTGCAGATGCGACAGTCCGGCATCGTTTTCCAGCTGTTGGTCGAGGCGGCGGTTGAGCAGGCCCCCGGCGGTGATGAAGGCAAGCCAGGCGCGCTGCTCGGTTTCATTCAGCCAGCGCGGAACGCTCATGCTGGCAGGTTACCGTTCGTTGTTCTGGTTGGAATAACTTCCACAAAGCTTCGGTTCAAATTTGAACGAAGCGTCCCAGGACATCGGAGCAGCCATGACAGATACGGCCACGGTCCGCACTAGCGTGCGTATTCCGCTCACCTTCGGTGACGGCTATTCGGCGAGTGCGGAGGCGGTCACCTTCGACGGTCTCGCCGACGGGAAGGAACATCTCGCGCTGCTGCTCGGTAATCGGCCGCTCTCGCGCACACCGCTGGTCCGGCTGCATTCGGAATGTCTTACCGGGGACGTATTCGGTTCGGCGCGTTGCGATTGCGGTCCGCAGCTGCGCGAGGCGGTCGAGCGGATCGCCGAGACCGGCGGCATTCTGCTGTATCTGCGCCAGGAGGGCCGCGATATCGGGCTGTACAACAAACTCGACGCCTATGCCCTGCAGGATCAGGGCCTGGACACCTATCAGGCCAATACCGCGCTGGGCCTGCCCGAGGACGGGCGCGACTATCGCGCCGCCGCGCAGATGCTCAGCGCACTGGGCGTCGCCGCGGTCGATCTGCTGACCAACAATCCGGACAAGCCCCGTCAGCTGCGCACCCACGGCATCGAGGTGCGCGAGACCGTCCCGACCGGCGTGCATGCCACGCCGTCGAATCTGCGGTATCTGCGGGCGAAGGCCGAACATACCGGCCACACAATACGTTTGATCGGATGAAGGAGGCGGATCCGAACGCCCGGTTATTCGAGGCTGCGGGCCGCGGTGTCGGCGTTGTCGTGGAAGGGCAGATCCACCAGTTCGGCCGCGCGATGTATCGGACTGCCCGGCGCCAGCACCAGCACCACGGCGTCATCGGCCAATAAGCGATCCAGGGCCGCGAAACCCGCGCTGTCGAGATAGCCGAGCAGGCTCAACTCGAGCAGCAACGGTCGCCGACCGGGCAGTGCCGCAACCGATTCCGCGAAATCCCCGGCATTGGTCACATCGACCTCGCCGGTGACCGCGACCGTCGGTGGCCTCCCCGCCAGACCGTCGGTATGCAGTTCGAATGCGGCTCGGGTCATGACCGATCTCCGTTCGGCGGATGCGATGCGATTGCGGCCGGGTGATCGAACCGCAGGGTGATGCGGGTGCCGCGGGCCGTCCGGACGGTGTCGACGCGATCGGCCAGACCGTTGATGAGCCTGAGCCCGCGCCCACCCAGCGCACTGCGATGGCTGGCCGAGGAGTCGTGGGACCAGCGGCCGGTATCGCTGACGACCGCGGTCAGATGATCGGTGTGACGGAAGGCCTCGAGGGAGACCGTATCGTGCGGATCGGAGCGCGCCCCGTGCTCGATGGCATTGGTCACCGCCTCGCCGACCGCGAGCAGAATATCGCTGCGGCGCTGGAATTCGACGCCGAGATCGTCGAGCCAGCGCCGCAAACGGTCGCGCAGCGCGGGCACCTCGTCCGGCGTGGCCGCGATGACCATGGCCAGGCTGTCGGGGCCGCTGTGCACCGGCCGCACCGCGAGCATCGCCACATCGTCGGTATAGCCGCCGGGCGGGGCCATGCGGCGCACCAACTCGTCGCAGACCGCGCCGACCGGCAGCCGGGCGCAGGCGGCGAGAGCCGTTCGCAGCCGGTCGAATCCGTCGTCGAGCGTCTCACCGGGCCGCTCGATCAGCCCGTCGGTGTAGAGCAGCACCAGACTGCCCGGCGGCAGCTGTTCCCGACCGGTCGGATCTTCCCAGCGGCCGGGCCAGGCGGCCACCGGCGGGCGGCGACCCCGAAGGAGGTAGCGGGCCTGCCCGTCGGGGGTGAGCAGCAGCGGATAGGGATGGCCCGCGCAGGTGTAATCGATTGTGCCCCTTGATGTGTCGAGTATCGCGTAGCTGACCGTCGCGCAGCGCGCCCCGGCGACCGTGGCCGCGTACCGATCCAGATCCTCCAGCAGCGCGGCCGGATCGGTGGCGGTCAGCGCGGTCGCGGCCAGCGCCGCGCGCAATTTGCTCATCACGATCGCCGCGGGCAGACCGTGTCCGACCACATCGCCGACCGAAATGCCCAGCCGGTCGGGATCTTTCAGCGGTGTGGCCAGATACCAGTCGCCGCCCACCCGCATCGCCTCACCGGCGGGCTGATAGATCCCCGACACCACCGCGCTGGTGGAGCGGTGATCCAGATCGAGCAGATGTTCCTGGAATTCGACGGCGATGCGGTGCTCGCGCTGCAGGATCCGTACCCGGCTCAGCGCCGATTCGACCATTTCGGCGGTGCGGGCGAGGATGTCGAGTTCCGCGCCGCCGAACGGATACGGTTCGGCCCACAGCAGGACCAGCGCGCCGGCGATCCGGCCCGCGTCGTCGCGCAGCGGATGCGCCACCAGGGCCCGGACATGTCCGGCGACATCGGCGCTGAAGTGTCGATAGCGGGCGTCCAGCGCGGCGATATCGCTCACCACCACCGAGTGGCCGGTGCGCACGACCTCGACGACCGGATTCGGCGTGTCCAGATCCAGGACGTGATAGCGATCGCGCAGTTCGGTGGGCAGATCACCGGCGTATTCGGTTCGGATGCGCTCGGTTTCGGGGTCGAGCACCGCGATACCCGCCGCGATCGCCCGGGCCGTGCCGATACTCGAATCGAGCAGTGCCGTCAGGATTTCGCCGGTGGTGTCGGTGGCCTGCAATGCCGCGTCGAACTGGGCGAGGGCAGTGGCGCGGTGGGCATCGGCTTCGCGACGCCGCCGCCGGATCCGCTCCCGGTCGGCCGCGGCCACGCGCGCGGCGACCCGGTCGACCAGATCCTGGGAGGCGAAGGGCTTCGGCAGATAGTCGTCGGCGCCACCGGCGAAACCCGCACTCGCGGAATCGCTTCCGGTCCGGGCGGACAGCATCAGCACGGGCGTGGACGCCAATGCCGGGTCCGCGCGGATGGCGTCGACGAGTTCGAAACCGTCCATCCCGGGCATCATCACATCGGTGATCACCACATCGGGACGGTGTTCGCGCACCGCGCGCAGTGCCGCCTCGCCGTCGGCCACCAGCATCGTGCGCCAATACGCCGACAGCACCCGATCGACATGTCTGCGCATATCGGCATTGTCGTCGGCGACCAGTACCAGGGGCCGCCCGTCCGTCGCATCCGGTGCGGGGGTCTCGATCAGCCACTGTCCCGCCTCGGCGACGAACGGATTGTCGTAGGCGGTCGAGATGACCTCGAGTTCGGCGGACGGGGCCGCGGTCGCGGCGGGCAGTCGAATGGTGACCGTCGTACCCTTTCCCAGCTCACTGTCGATCGCGACGGTCCCGCCCTGTAGTTCCACCAGCCCGCGTACCAGCGACAGGCCGATGCCCGAACCCTCCACGCTGCGCCCGCGGGCGTTGTCGGCGCGGTAGAACCGTTCGAACAGCCGGCCCAGATGCTTGCGGGCGATACCGATCCCGGTGTCGCGCACGGTGATCCGGCTGCCGTCGGGCTCGGCGCGCACCTCGACCCGGATCGAGCCGTCGAAGGTGAACTTGATCGCGTTGGACAGCAGGTTCAGCACGATCGTCTCCCACATCGCGGTGTCGATCTCCGCGGTCACCGAATGGCAGTCGATGACGAGCTCGATTCCGGCGCGCTGGCACAGCTCGGCGAACGACGCGGCGATATTCGCGGTGCGCAGGCCGACGTCGGTGGGCACCCGATTCGCGTTCGCCCGCCCGGCCTCGATGCGGGAGAAGTCCAGCAGCGAATCGACCAGCCGCAGTAGCCGTCCCGCATTGCGATGCGCGGTGGCCAGCCGGTCGGCCAGCACCGGATCGTCGGCTTCGGCCAGGGCGTCGTCGAGCGGTCCCAGCAGCAGCGTGAGCGGGGTGCGGAATTCATGACTGACATTGGTCAGGAAGGTGGTCTTGGCGCGGTCGAGTTCGGAGAGCGCGTCGGCGCGTTTGCGTTGGTGCTCATAGGAGATCGCGGCGGCCAGGGCCGAGGCCAACTGATCGGCCAGCAGGCGGCAGAAGGCTCGATACTGCTTATCGAGGGGACGGTGCGGATTCGTGCCGACAACCACCGCGCCGCGCACCGGTCCGTCACCCAGCGGCAGCACGAGTGCCTGCTCGGGACAGTCGCTTTCGAGAAACTCGAGGCCGGGGACAACCGTGGGGAAGGCGTCGAGCACCTCGATGTCCGCGCGCGTCCACCGGGTCGGGTCGGAGTCGGTCAAATGCGACAGCGAGTGCGGCATCGCCGCCTCACCGGCCGGTGTCGCACCGCGCAGCAGGGCATCCCCGGCGTCGTCGTCGTGGACGTACAGCGCCAGCAGCGGCACATCCGCCGGATGCCGCGAACAGGCCGTCAGCGCGGCGCGGATCGCGTCGTCCGACGTACGGGTCTCCATCACCGCGGTAGCCATGGCGTTGAGCAGATGCAGTCGGCGATCGCTGAGGACCCGGTCGGTGGTCTCGTTCACCGCGCAGAAGACGCCGTACACCGAGCCATCGGCGCCGAACATCGGGCTGTAGCTGAAGGTGAAGTACCGCTCTTCCGGCCGCCCGGACGTGACCAGCGGCAGCATCAGGTCCCTCGACCAGGTCGCCTGTCCGGTGTCGAGTACGCCCCGAAGCATCGGTTCGATCTGGTCCCAGATCTCCCACCACACATCATGGGCGGCTCTGCCCAGCGCGGCAGGATGCTTATCGCCCATGATCCAGCTGTAGGGATCGTTGTAGACGAGGAACAGTTCAGGTCCGCCGATCCACAGCACGATGGGAAAACGCGAGGTCAGTGCGACCGCGACGATCGAGCGCAGTTCACCCGGCCAGTCGCACAGCGGCCCCAGCGGATGTGCGGCCCAGTCGAATTCGCCGAACCGCCTGCCCATCTCCCCGCCCGTCGTGATCGCGGCGGCCAGATCGGCGGGGATCGCCGACTCGTCGCGAGGCAGGGGCTCGGCGGTCACGGCTGCGACTCGGAATCCTCTGGTAGCAGGGCCTGGTCCAGGGTCGGGAAGATCGCGAGCACGCTGTCGAGGTTGGTCACCTGCAGCGGTCGCAGCACGCGCCCGTGCTCGGCCACCAGCCGCACCGCGACGCCCGCGGCCCGCCCCTGTTCATGGCATTCCAGCGCGGCGTTGAGGCCCGCGCTGCCGAAGTAGCTGACCTCGGCCAGGTCGAGCACCAGCAATCGACCGGGGTGTGTCGAGGCCAGCGCCAACCCCTCGGTCAGCTGTTCGACCAGTATCCGGACGGTGCTGATGTCCACGTCGCCGGCGGCGCGCACGATCACCGCGTCCGTTCCGACCTCGTGGTCGACCGTCAAACGTCTCACCTGAGCCCGCCTCGGTATTCGATCCGTTGTTGCCGTACTAAAGATTACGACTGCCTCGTGGCCGATGTCCGGCTCGCCTGCGTATCAGACTGCTCCTCCTCGGGCCCGATCCGCTCGTGCACGGTCAGCAGCAGATGATCGAATCGGCTCTGCACGGCCGGCGGGGCAGGCGGCAGCGTATCGATCTCGGCGATCAGCTGGGCGGCCAGCGTGCGCAGTTTGACGTTGGTCTCCTGCGAGCGCCAGCGCAGAATCCGGAAGGCCTGGTCGGCATTGATGCGGTAGATCCGCATCAGCACGCCCTTGGCCTGTTCGATGATCGCGCGCGATTCGAACAGTTCGGGCAGCGTTCCGTCGAGGACCTCCTGCCGCTCCTCGGCCAGGGTGTCGGTGACATCGATGTAGTAGCCGGAGGTGCCGACCACCACGCCGGAATCGTCGAACATGCGGTCGGCCACCACGATCACGTTGTGGATCAGGCCGCGCGTGTCGATGAAGCGATGTCGGCTGGAGAACGACTCGCCCGAATGCAGGGCGTAGTCGAGGACGTCCTGGACGTGGGCGCGGTCGGCGGGATGTTTATGCGACAGCAGCAGCTCGGTCGTGGGTTCCACCTCGCCCGGCTCGTAGCCGTGCATCCGCGCCACCTCGTCGGACCATTCCCAGCGCTGACCGACGAACCAGAAGCGGAAACTGCCCACCACCGGTCGGTGGTCGGCGGACGAGATGACCTGGTCGGTCTCCGGAAGGTTTTCGGGCCCCTGCACATCTGGAGTATCCCATTCGGGTGCGGGCCTTACGAGCCGAGGCATCAAAATTCGGACCCGATCATTGACTTTCGGCAGTCCCAGGTGATAGCTGCCAGCAGCCCGCTGTCGAGAGTGCCGGGCGGGCGGGGTGCGCTACCGCCTCAGCAGGCGGTATTCGATTGCGGCGCTGCGCTTCTGGATTCGTAGATGCCGATTTTGTAATCCAGCACGGCGATGGTCTGCTGCAATTCCTCGATGCGGGCGAGCACCTCGGTGCGGGTCTTGCGGAACATCTCGAGCCGCTGCGGCGTGGTCGAATCCCCGGCGCGAACGAGTTCGGCGTAGTGCAACATGTCGGCCACCGACATTCCGGTGCAGCGCAGTCTGCCGATCAGCTCGAGCCAGTTCAGATCGCGGTCGCTGAAGCGGCGCTTACCGGCGGCGTCGCGACCGACGTAGTTCATCAGGCCGATCCGTTCGTACCAGCGCAGCGTGTCGCGGCTGAGTCCGGACCGCTCGGCCACCTCGCCGATCGAATAGCGGGGGCGTTCGTAGGACTCGTCGACCATCGGCTCCGGTGTGGTCACGCTCATCTGTCCCACGGTACTCACCTGGAGTGGGCTCCAAGCAAGTTGGGGCGGACCGGCCTACCCTTGACGCATGGCAAAAGAGATCGACCGGATCAGGGCGCGTTCGGCCCTGGAGACGGTCAAGGAAAGCCCCGTCATCGCCGTGATCGCGGCGCTGCCGGCCCTCGTCCTGCTGGGCGTGGTCTGGTGGCTGACCAACTGGTTCGTCGCCCTGATCGTGCTCGTCCTGCTCGGCGCGGTCGTGGTGGTCCGGGGGCGGCTGATCCGCTAGCGGGGGACGTGGAATCGAACCAGTTCGCCGGTTCCGGTATCGGCATCGGCCCACGGCCGGTCGAATTCCAGTACGGCCAGCGCCGAGGTGGGGAATTTGCGGCTCAGATCCGCGGCGGCCGCCGAATCGCGGTTGGCCGCCAGTTCCCAGGCGGTCCACGGCATTCCGGGGGCGTGACCGATCACCAGCAGGGTGTCGATGGCGTCGTCGGTCAGCTGGACCAGTTCGATCAGCGAGCGCGGTGACGCCTCGTAGATCGACGGTTCGAATTCCACCGGCGCGGTGATACCGGTCGCGGCCAGCGTCTCGCGGGTGCGCGTCGCGGTCGAGCAGCGCACGGCGTCGATCGGCGGCTGGGTACGGCGCAGCCATTCACCGGCGAGTCCGGCCTCGCGCTGCCCGCGCGGCGCCAGGGGCCGTTCGTGATCGGCAACGCCCGGTGGATAGCCGGATTTGCCGTGCCGCATCAGGATCAGGGTCCGCGCCATGGCCACTACGGTAGGCCGCTTCCGTTCGACAACCGGGCAGCCATCCGGAGATGTAGCTCACTCTCGAGGCACACTGAAGGTGGCATCACAGCCGCCCTGTCAGCTTCATGGTTGTGACGCGCGCCCCGGCCCACCGGGTCGGGGTACCACCGAGAGATGTTTCGAGGATCCGCGAAATATGGCCTACGTGATCACGCAGCGTTGTTGCAACGACGCCAGCTGCGTACCCGAGTGCCCGGTCGACTGCATTCGTCCCACTCCCGAGCAACCCGAGTTCGCGACGACCGAGCAGCTCTACATCGACCCCGATACCTGTATCGACTGCGGCGCGTGTGTGGATGCCTGCCCGGTGGAGGCCATCTTCTCCGAGGACGATCTGACCGCGTCGCTCGCGCGATTCCGCGATATCAACGGCGCCTACTTCGAGCGTCATCCGCTGGAATCCAATTTCGACCCGCTGGTCACCCCCGCACGGCCGCCCAAGGAGTTGGGCACGCTGCGGGTGGCGATCGTGGGCGCGGGCCCGGCCGCCTGCTACGCGGCCGAGGAACTGCTGCGGCGCGCCGATGTCGAGGTGGAGCTGTTCGACCGGCTGCCCACGCCATGGGGTTTGGTGCGCGCCGGTGTCGCGCCCGATCATCCCGGCACCAAGACGGTGTCGAATATGTTCGACAGCGCCTTCCGCCGCGACACCCTGCAGTTCTATCTGAATGTCGAGGTGGGCGAGCACATCTCGCACGAGGAGCTGCTGAGCCATCACCACGCGGTGATCTACGCGGTCGGCGCGTCCACCGATCGGCGGCTCGGCGTGCCGGGCGAGGAGCTGGCGGGCAGTCATTCCGCCACCGAATTCGTGGCCTGGTACAACGGCCATCCCGATTTCGCCGAGCGCACCTTCGACCTGTCCGGTGAGCGGGCGGTGATCGTCGGCAACGGCAATGTGGCCCTGGATGTGGCACGCGTGCTGACGCTGGATCCGGAGGAGCTGGCCAAGACCGATATCGCCGACCATGCCCTGGACGCGCTGCGGCAGAGCAATATTCGCGAGGTCGTGGTGCTGGGCCGGCGCGGGCCCCTGCAGGCCGCCTACACCTCCTCGGAGTTCCTGGCGCTGGGATATCTGAAGGGTGTCGACGTCGTCATCGACCCGGCCGAACTCGAACTGGACCCGGAAAGCCGTGCGCTGCTGGACGATCCGGATATCGAGCCAGCCCTGCGGCTGAAATACGAACTGGCCCGGGAGTACGCGGACAAGACGCCCGATCCGGCCAACCGGCGCATCGTCTTCCGCTATCTGACCTCGCCGACCGCCCTGACCGGAACGGATCGCGTGGAGGGCGTCGAATTCGCGCACAACGAATTGGTCGCCGAGGGCGAGACCCTGCAGGCCCGCGCGACCGACCGCACCGAGACGGTGTCGGCCGGATTGGTTCTGCGCTCGATCGGCTACCGCGGCCGACCGATTCCGGATCTGCCCTTCGACGAGCGCGGCGGCATCGTCCCGAACGAGGGCGGCCGCGTCCTCGCCGACGGCGACCCGATCCCCGGCGTCTACGTCGCGGGCTGGATCAAACGCGGCCCCCGCGGCGTGATCGGCTCCAACCGCGTCGACGCCGCCCAAACCGTCGACCACCTCCTGGTCGACTTCACCTCCGGCAAACTCCCCACCCCCACCGCCGACCGAACCTCCCTCAAATCCCTGCTCACACAACGCCAACCGGACCTGGTCGACCGCGACGGCTGGAAGGCCATCGATGCCGCCGAACGCTCGGCGGGCAAGTCGGGCGGCCGCCCCCGAGTGAAGTTCACAACCCGCGAGGACTTACTGAAGGCCGCCCGCTCCTGAGGACCTCACCGAGCCAGCAAGTTGATCCGCAACCCATCCCGCGTACACGCCGACGGCACATTCGGATCCGCCTGCGCCGCACAGTTCCACCCCTCGATGACCGCGTGATCACTGTCGGAGATCCGGGTGGCGTACTCCGAGGCCACATTGACCGCCTCGGTGCAGCCGACCTGACCCGCGGGCGTGTCCACGGCGATGACCGTGCGCGTCCCGCCGCCCGCATCGGTGACCGTCCCGCAGTTCACGTCGGCGGCGGGGATCGGTGCGGGCGTGGGCGTGGGTCCGGTCGGCGTCGCCGGTCCACCGCCGCCGCGCAGGCCGATGAACCGGCTGTCCTTGAAGCAGACGTACGGCGTGCCCGGATCCGGTTGCGGCTGACAGGTCCAGCCGTCCACGGTCACGGCGTCGCCCGTCCGCGGTGTGCCCACATAGTGGTCGGCGACCGTGATCGCCTCGGTGCAGCCGACCCGGCCGTCCGCGGTCGAGATCGCGATCACGTTCGCGGCCTTGCCGTTCGAACCGTTCACCGGGCCGCAGTCGACATCGGCCGATCCGGGCGCCGGCGGCGCGGGCCTCGGTACGGCGGAACTCGTATTCGACTTCGCCGCAGTGGAATTGGCGGTCGCCACGGAAGTGGTACCGGTGGTCGAGGATTTCGCCGAATCGGATGCTTGGCCGCAGCCGGTGAGTCCGAACAGCAGGGCAGCGGTGGTGGCGCCGAGCGCGAGGGAGGTCGTTCTCACACCTTGCAAACTACGCGCTATTGCCCGGATTGCCGGGAAGCGGGCCGATCCGCACCGTCGTGGTCGTGGTTCCGCCGACCACGAACCACAACCGCAGCACCGGATGTCCGGTGCGATCGCCCGGCTCGTAGCGGCTGCGCACGCTGATGTGCTGTCGCGCCAGCACCGGCGCGATGTATTCGATGACCGCCCGATGCGGCCCCGCGACCAACTTCGGGAAGTCGACCAGGAAATGCTCCACGGCCTGCCAGTAGGCGGCGTTGTTGACGTGATTGAACTGATCGATATCGGTGGCGCGCACCGGAAACGGCAGTTCGGTATCCGATTCCGGCGGCGTCGGATCGACCAGCCACGGCCGCCAGCGCAGCCGATGTTCGGTGGCGGTGCGGGCCAGATGCGCCAGACCCTCATCGCTGATCCGGGTCGGCCGATTGGTCATCTCGTTGATATTGATCCAGAAACCCTCGGTCTCGATGAGGCCGCCGTTCTCGCTGGTGATCCGGACCCGCATATTCGTCCAGCGGGTGGACATCGCCGAACACCAGCGCTGCAATCGCACCCGGTCCGGCCACAGCACGGGCCGCACCACATCGATCACCGTTCGCCGGACGATCCACTGCGGATCGGTACGGTGGAAGAACCCGGCGTGCAACTCCTCTTCCGCGATGTCCTGCAGGTATCGAGCCACGGTGTCGAACCGCAACCGGTTGTACGGATCCACATCGCCAGCCCGGACGGGCCACGCCGAGGCAAAGCCCATGCCCTCCTGGGGAAGCGGGGCGAGTGGCTGATCGAGTGACACTGGTGCTCCTCGCGCTGCACGGTGTGCCGCGTTCTCTTGCGTGCTGTTGTGACATGACTTTACGGGGCGTGCGTCACACTGTGATGTTCAGTTGTGTCTACCGAGGCGTAGCCGATGTCCGATTCGCCCGTTCGTAATCGGCCGTTTCGGCCGGGTACCGGTACTATCCCCCGATGAAGTAGCGAGGGGAGGGACCGCGGGTGAAACCGTTGGGGCCACACGATCCACGCTCGGTCGGCCGCCACCGCTTGCTCGCGGTCATCGGACTCCGTCGGCGCCTCGGCCGCCGCCCATACCGACGCACAATCGGTGACCCGCTATCTGGATGCCTCGGCCGTTCCGATCCTGGAGAAACTCGGCTTCTCCACCGCCTCCGCCGACGGGGCCGTGCCGCTGGACAAGGAGGGTCTCGCGGTGACCGTGCTGCGCTTCCCCGATGCGACCGCGGCGAAATCCGCTGCCGCCGAAATAGATTCGGCGAATTTCGCCATCAGCCCCGAGAACGCGCCCGTCCGCCTGCCGCGCTTCCCCGACTCGGCCGCACACTGGCGACCGTCCGCCCCCACCCTGGGAAGTGCCACCGCCCACGGCGTATTCACCATCAGCATTCTCGCGGACGCCCGAACCACGGACCTGAACCGGCTCATCGACAACACCCAGAAATACCTCGACGCCGAGCTCCCCGAACTGGACCGCTTCACGCCGACCCCGCCCACCGAATTACCCACGCTGCCACAGGATCCGGACCGCCTCCTGGTCCGCGCTCTACACGGAGGTCGATCAGTAGCCGACGTAATCGCCGCCGTGCCGTACGGCGACCACTCCGGGCACATTGCCCAGCGAGCCGTAGCGGTCGATCGCGTAGCGGCTGGCGGCCAGGATGTTGTCGACCGGGTTCTTGATCTGATTGTGGCCGTCGACGGCGTAGCTGTTGAAGGTGGGTTCGATGGTTTGCATGAGGCCGATCGAGGGGTGGCCCGCGGCGGCATTGCTGTCCCAGCCGTTGACGATCGACGGGTTGCCGCCGGATTCGTGCTGGATGATGATCGCCAGGGCCTCCTCGTCGATGGCGTCGGGGGGATAGCCCATCTGGATCAGGATCTTCTTGGCCTCGGCGATCCAGTCCTTCACATCGCCGCTCACGGGGACGGGGGCCGAATTCGCGGCCGAGCCCAGAGAACTGAAATCCGTTCCGGTGAGGCCGGTTCCGCCGTGGTAGCCGAAGCCGCCGCCGTTGTGGGTGTTGGAGCCGTTGCCGTAGGAGACATTGCCGACGTTGTGGCTGGGGACCGGATTGGAGGCCGGGGGAGGCGCGGTGACGGCTGCTGGGGCTGTCGGCGCGGGGGCCGCCTTGGCTCCGGTGGCCGGGTCGCCCAGATTGTCGAAGGCCGTGTCCACCTTGGTTTTCGCGGCGTTCACCGCGGTGCTCGCCGACTCCGCGATCAGTTCGGCCTGCTTCAGGGCATTGACGACCGCGGACTGATGCTCGCTTGCCTTGTGGTCCTCTTCGAGCTGCTTCTGCTGAACCTCGTCATCGCGCAATCCCAAACCCGACCAGTACTCCTTGCGCTTGGTCGCGGTAACCGTTCCGGCTGCGGCTACTTCGAAGGGGCCGGGCGCCTGATCGTTCTGAGCGGGATGCAGTGCGGCGTCGCGCGCGGCGAGAACGGCCTTCTTGGCGTTCTCCAGATTCTCCACCTGCTGGGACAACGCCGTCTGCAGATCCAGCAGCGCCTGACTCACCCCCGAGGCCCGCGACTTCTCCGTATTCATCCGCCCTTCGGCGATATCCGCACTCCCACCCGACCACTTCTTGTCATTGCGAAGCGCCTGTGTATCGGTGTAACCCTTGTTGACCGCCTGGTCCAGGTCGGTGCTGAGTTTGCCGACCGCGGCCGCGGCGGTGGTGAGTTGGCCGGGGTTCCACTGCTCTACATCGGGGATGGTGAGGGTCATGTGTGGAGTCCGATTCTGGTGAGCTTGTCGCGGAACTCGTCGTCGGTGAGTTGGACGACCTTGCCGGATTGCTCGACGCTCTCGGCGATCTTGGTGAGGCGGTCGCCGATGCGTTTCACGGCGTTGTCGACCGAGGTCTGGGCCTGGGTGCAGGTCTGATTCCACTGGGTGCCGGGTAGGGCGTTGACCGCGTCGGCCAGGCCGGAGCGCAGTCCGGTGACGGACTGGGCCTCCGCGGTGAGATTGTTCGCGAAGGTTTGCAGCGCAGCGAGATCCACGATCATGCCGCGCGGCGGCTGGTCGTCGGCCATGACTCCCCCTCAGGCTCTGTTCAGCGACTCAGCGTAACAAAAGCCGGACCTGTGGACAGCCCCGTGCGAAGAACGGTTAACTTGTTGCCATCAGCCTTGGACAGAGAGGTCGGCACATGCGCGCAGCCCAGGTCAGCAAGCTCGAGGGGCCCGAGGCCATCGAGATCGTCGACATTCCGGAGCCGGTGCCCTATCCGGGTGCGGTGGTGATCGATGTGCACGCCGCGGGAGTGGCGTTCCCGGATGTGCTCATGACCCGGGGCCTGTATCAGATGAAACCGGAGCTGCCCTTCGTCGTCGGCGGCGAGGTGGCCGGAATCGTGCGCGAGGCGCCCGCCGACGCGCATGTCCGCGCGGGCGATCGGGTGCTGGCGCTGACGATGCTGGGCAATGCCATGGCCGAGGTCGCGCTCGCGCCCACGCAGATGGTGTTCGCGCTGCCGGAGAACGTCTCCCTCGAGGCCGGCGCTGGCATCATCTTCAACGATCTGACCGTGCACTTCTGCCTGCGCAACCGGGGTCGGCTCGCCGCGGGGGAGACCGTACTCGTACACGGCGCCGCGGGCGGTGTCGGCACCTCGACGCTGCGCATGGCCGCGGCCCTGGGCGCTGGCCGGGTGATCGCGGTGGTGAGCACCGAGGACAAGGCCCGGGTGGCACGGGCCAATGGCGCGACCGATGTGGTGCTCACCGACGGTTGGCTGGCCGCGGTCAAGGAATTGACCGGCGGGCGCGGGGTCGACATCGTGCTGGATCCGGTCGGCGGCGACCGCTTCACCGACAGCCTCCGTTCGTTGGCGCGCGGCGGGCGGCTGCTCGTGGTCGGTTTCACCGCCGGTGAGATCCCCACGGTGAAGGTCAATCGCCTGCTGCTCAACAATGTCGAGGTGGTCGGGGCGGCCTGGGGCGAATGGGTGATGTCGCATCCGGGTTATCTGCAGGAGCAGTGGGCCGAGGTGGAACCGTTGCTGGCCGCGGGCAAGATCGCCCCGCCGGATCCGGTCCTCTATCCGCTGGACCGGGCCGCGGATGCGGTTGCCTCGCTGGACAATCGGACCGCCACCGGCAAGGTCGTGGTGACGCTGCGCTGAAAAAGACGGCGAAAGCTGTCGGTCGCTCCGCATATGCTGCCGATCATGCTGACCCCGCCCGTCGATCTGTCCGTGCAGACCCTGCGCATGGTGCTGCACGCGCACTGGGGTATCGACGCCGACGTGATCGACTATCGCCCGGTGGGTTTCGGCAGCCACCACTGGTCGGCCGACAGCCGCTGGTTCCTCACCATCGATGAGCTGGACCTGCGCCGCGCTTCCCGCGACGACTCCACCGCGGCGGCCTTCGCGCGATTGGACGCCGCGCTCGGCGCGGCGGGTGCGTTGCGTGACAACGGTTTCGACTTCGTCGTCGCGCCCGAACCGGATCGCGACGGTGCGCTGGTGGTTCGCTTCTCCGAGCGATTCGCCCTGGCCTGCTATCCCCAGCTCGCCGGTGAGAGTTTCGAGTTCGGCGAATACCGCGACGAGACCCACCGGCGCGCGGTCCTCGACATGCTCGTCGCGATTCATACCGGCCCGCGACCGATCTCTGCGCGCACCGACGATTTCGCCATCGCACACCGCGAGGAACTGGAACTCACCCTCGCCGACGAGCGGGTGCCCGACCGCGGCCCGTACGCCACGGCCACCGGAGAGTTGCTGCACGCCAACGCGTTCGCGCTGTGCCGCGCGATCGACCGCTACGACGCCCTGGTAACCGAGGCCCGCACCGCCCCGGCCCCGATGGTGCTCACCCACGGCGAGCCGCATCCCGCCAACACCATGCGCACCGACGACGGTTGGCGGCTCATCGACTGGGACACCGCGCTGATCGCACCGCCGGAACGTGATCTGTGGGATCTGGATCCGGGCGACGGATCCCTGCTCGCCGCCTACGCCGAGGCCACCGGCACGCGGCCGCGCCCGGACCTGCTGGAGCTGTACCGCCGTCGCTGGGACCTCACCGATCTGGCGGAATACGTACACCGCTTCCGTTGCCCGCACACCGGCTCACAGGACGACGTCAAATCCTGGGAGGAGTTGCGCGGACTCGTCGCCACTCTCGCCGAGGACCACCCGTGACCGCCGATCTCGTACCCGATCGGGTACTCAACCGCACCCTGCTGGACCGGCAGCATCTGCTGCGCCGCTCGACGCTGCCCGTGGCGCGAATGTGCGAACATCTGATCGGACTACAGGCCCAAGACGTACCGCCGCCGTTCATCGGATTGTGGAGCCGGACGGTCGATTTCGATCCCGAGACCGTCTCGACCGCGCTGACCGAACGCACCCTGGTCCGAATCACCCTGATGCGCGGCACGATTCACCTGGTCACCCCCGCCGACGCGGTGCGCATCGCCCCGCATATCCAGCCCGAGCTGGAGAAGGTTCCGTTCCGGAAAGGTTTCAACTACGGCGCGATGGTCGGCCTCGATCCGGATGAGGTTCGCGCGCACGGCGAACGGATCCTGGGCGACGAGCCGATGTCGGCCGCCGAACTGCGCTCCCGCGCGGCGGAGCTGTATCCGGATCGCGATCCGGGCGCGGTCGTGCAGACCTGGCTGTATCAGCTACCGGTGCTGCAGACCCCGCCGCGCGGTCTGTGGAAGAACAACAGCCGGCCGGTCTGGTCCCGCATCCAACCGTGGGTCGGCGCACCGCTGGAACCGGATTATCCGCTGGCGGAGTTGATACTTCGCTATCTGCGCGCCTTCGGCCCGGCGAGCACCATGGATGTGCAGACCTGGTCCAAACTGCTGGGCATCAAGGAGGCCGTCGACCGACTCGGCGATCGGGTGCGCACCTACACCGATACCCGCGGTCGCACCCTCTACGACGCCGCCGATGCCGAACTCGTCGATCCGGATGTGCCCGCGCCGGTACGTCTGCTCGGCTGGTACGACAATCTCGTGCTGTCCCATCAGGATCGCGGCCGCGTCGTGCCCGACGGCGCGGCGCCGGCGTTGCAGCGCATGGCCACCCAGGTCTCGCCGATCCTCGTCGACGGCTATGTGTCGGGCAGCTACAAGGTCTTCACCGATCGCACCCGGGCGCGATTGCGCATCGTGCCCGGCAGGCAGTGGTCGGTGACCGAACGCGAGGAGGTCGAGGCGGAAGCCCATGCGCTGCTCGAATTTCTGGAGGCCGACAGGGAACCGTCGGTCGAAATCCTCGCGCCCGGTGCGGATCTGCGGATCTGACTCAGGATCCCGCGTTGCGGTAGGCGGGCGCCTTACTCGTCCCGGCCGGGGTCAGCGTGCGCAGCAGCGGCAGCGTGCGATGGGCGACCACGGTCGACAGCACGATCACGCTGTGCGAACGCACCACGGCCGCGCTGCGATCGATACTCAGCAGCACCGCCTGCAGACCCGCATGCGATTCCGCGCCGATCCGGCAGAGCACATCGGCCGATCCGGTGGTGGCGTACGCCTCGAGCACGCCCGGAATCGTCTCGAGATCGGCGGCGACCGCGTCGAGCGCCCCCTGTGCGATCTCGAGGGTGACGAACGCCTGGACGTCGAATCCCGCCGCGGTCACGTCGATATGCGGATCATAGGAAGCGATCACCCCCGCCTCCTCCATGCGGGCGATCCGCGACTGAACGGTTGCCCGGGCCACCCGGGTGCGACGGGACAGCTCGAGAATGCCCGCCTTCTGGTATTCGTGCATGGCCGACAGGATCGCCAGGTCCAGTTCGTCCAGCTTCGCGACAGTGCGCCCCATAGCCCTCTTCCTCAGCTCGCGGTGTTCTATTCAAATTGTCCAGCACACCGACCGAGTTGGTGACGTATTTCACCACAGTGTCCAAATAATTTCGGCGATATTGCTCAGTCTTGCGGTCCGACGATTACCTAGATGCATGACTACCGAGCACCTTCCCCGGGATACCAGGTCCGCAGTGCCCAGCGACGACGAGCTTCGTGTCCTGGTCGGCCTGGTCGACCACGATCCGGACAGCGATCCGTTCCCGGTCATCGGCTGGGACGCGGTGGTGTGGGTGGTCGGGAACGCCACCCAGACCGCGCACTACATGCAGTCGGCCTTCGGCATGCGGCTGGAAGCGTACTCCGGCCCGGAGACCGGCAACCGCGATCACAAGTCCTACGTATTGCGCAGCGGCAGTGCGCGATTCGTGATCAAGGGCGCGGTCGATCCGGACAGCCCGCTGGTCGGCCACCACGATCGACACGGTGACGGCGTCGTCGACATCGCCCTCGAGGTGCCCGATGTGGACAAGTGCATCGAGCAGGCCCGCTCGCAGGGCGCCACCATCCTGGCCGAACCGTACGAGGAGTCCGACGAATTCGGCACCGTCCGCGTCGCGGCGATCGCGACCTACGGCGAGACCCGCCACACCCTGGTCGACCGCTCCCGCTACGAGGGCCCGTATCTGCCCGGCTACGTCACCCGTCAGTCCACCCACGTGCCGCGCGAGGGCGCGCCCAAGCGGCTGTTCCAGGCCATCGACCACGTGGTCGGCAATGTCGAGCTCGGCAAGATGGACGAGTGGGTGGAGTTCTACCGCCGCGTGATGGGCTTCCAGAACATGGCCGAATTCGTGGGCGACGATATCGCCACCGAATACTCCGCGCTGATGAGCAAGGTGGTCGCCAACGGCAACCACCGGGTGAAGTTCCCGCTCAACGAGCCCGCGGTCAGCCGCAAGAAGTCCCAGATCGACGAGTACCTCGAGTTCTACCGCGGCGCGGGCGTGCAGCACATCGCGCTGGCCACCGGCGACATCCTCACCACGGTCGACGAACTGCGTCGCCAGGGTGTGGAATTCCTCAACACCCCCGACGCCTACTACGAGGATCCGGAACTGCGCGCCCGCATCGGCAAGGTCCGGGCGCCGGTCGAGGAGCTGAAGTCGCGCGGCATCCTGGTCGACCGCGACGAGGACGGCTACCTGCTCCAGATCTTCACCAAGCCGATCACCGACCGCCCCACGGTGTTCTTCGAACTCATCGAACGCCACGGCTCCCTCGGCTTCGGCAAGGGCAACTTCAAGGCCCTGTTCGAGGCGATCGAGCGCGAACAGGAGGCCCGCGGCAACCTCTGACCGATCCGCGGCCCGCCGGGCGATGCCCGAATCCCAGTAGAGTTCCCTCCATGCGGAGGATCTCGGCGGCCATCGTCACGGGCGCGGCTCTCGCGACGCTGGTGACCGCCTGCGGGTCGGATAAGAACAAGATGGACGACGCACCGGTGCGGCCGCCGATGAAGGTGGCCGCACTCGGTCCGTTCGTGGGGGAGTGCGGCAACGTCACCGACGACGAGGTGCGTGATCTGGGCGGATTGGGCCAGATCACCCAGGCCTTCAAGAATTCCGTCGGATGCAACTACCAGGGCGGCGGAATCGACGGGCCCACGGTGACTTTCGCGTCCTATCGCGGCAGTCCCATCGAGCGTGAGCGGGCGTGGGTGACCGCGCAGGGGCGCAATCCGGAGAGTATCGAGGTCGGCGGGCACAAGGGTTTCCAGGACGCCGATCCGCAGGGGCTCATCTGCGATTTCGCGGTGCAGCTCGGTGACGACTTCTTCGAGTGGTCCACCTTCGCGGGCTCGTTCGCGCTGCCCAACGCCAACCCCTGCGACAAGAACCGCAAATTGGCCGAGCTGACCGTGCAGCGATTGAAATGAGGGGCCCCATGAGAGCACGAGTCGCGACGGCGGCCCTCGCCGCGCTGGCGGTGACGGCGACGATCGCGGGCTGCGGCCGGACCATCCCCGGCTCCGCCCAGCCCGCGGGCAGCAGTGGCGGGGTCAATATGAACTTCGACAAGCTGCTGCGCGAATGCGAGGTGGTGACCCCGGATCAGATCGCCAAGACGACCGGCGCCCAGGGCACCCCGGGCACCTTCAACGGCGCGGTCTGCATGTGGTCACTGTCCGGCGCGCCGGGCGGCGACGGTATGGCCACGCTGAACTGGTACGAGATGGGCACCCTGAGCAACGAGAAGGCCAACAACGATCGGCTCGGCTATCAGACCACCGATGTCAACGTGCAGGGCAGGCGCTCGCTGCAGGTCCACCGACCCAATGATCCCAACTCCTGCGGTGTGATGGCCCCGGCCGCCGACACCGGGATCATCGGCTGGTGGATCAACTACCGGCCCGGCGGCCATCCGGATCCGTGCGATGTCGCGCAAAAACTGGCAGAGTTGACCCTGAACCTCGCCCGATAGACCGCATATTGGTCCGACCCGTCACCTACCACGGGGTACCCGCTTTTGCCCCCCGCCGCGCCGACGGGTATCGTGGATCGCTGTGCCCGGGAACTGCGGGCAAGCTTGTGTGCAGGACGTAAGCCAGCGAAAGCGGCCGACCGTTTCACCGTGCCCTAAATGAGCGGTACGCGCTGCGCGCGACACGCCCGACCTCGGGACGCGAGGAACGCGGCTCGGGACGCGGGTGAAAGCTCGATGACAGTGAAGTGAACGGACAGGCCCGGAGGCGGAAGCTTGCGTAACCACGCAGGGCCCGAGTGAACTTCGCCGACAAGTACAGACATGAAGAGTTCCAGACACCTGGTTACTGAATAAGGAAAGCCGGTATATGCCAACCATCAGCCAGCTGGTCCGCAAGGGTCGTCGCGACAAGGTCGCGAAGACAAAGACTGCGGCCCTGAAGGGGAGCCCGCAGCGTCGTGGCGTGTGCACCCGCGTGTACACCACGACCCCGAAGAAGCCGAACTCCGCGCTGCGCAAGGTCGCGCGTGTTCGCCTGACCAGCGCGGTCGAGGTCACGGCCTACATCCCCGGTGAGGGCCACAACCTGCAGGAGCACTCGATGGTGCTCGTGCGCGGTGGTCGTGTGAAGGACCTCCCCGGTGTGCGCTACAAGATCATCCGCGGCTCGCTCGACACCCAGGGCGTGAAGAACCGCAAGCAGGCCCGCAGCCGCTACGGCGCCAAGAAGGAGAAGAGCTAATGCCTCGCAAGGGCCCCGCTCCCAAGCGTCCCCTCATCAACGATCCGGTGTACGGTTCGCCGCTGGTCACCCAGCTGGTGAACAAGGTGCTGCTGGACGGCAAGAAGTCGATCGCCGAGCGCATCGTCTACGGCGCCCTCGAGCAGGCGCGCGAGAAGACGGGCACCGATCCGGTCGTGACCCTCAAGCGCGCGCTGGACAACGTGAAGCCGGCCCTCGAGGTCAAGCCGCGTCGTGTCGGTGGCGCCACCTACCAGGTGCCGGTCGAGGTCCGTCCGGGCCGCGCCAACACCCTGGCGATGCGCTGGCTGGTGAACTTCTCCCGGCAGCGTCGTGAGAAGACCATGGTCGAGCGTCTGGCCAACGAGCTGCTGGATGCCAGCAACGGTCTGGGCGCCTCGGTGAAGCGCCGCGAGGACACCCACAAGATGGCCGAGTCCAACCGGGCCTTCGCGCACTACCGCTGGTGATTCACCGCCCGGCCCGCCGGTGAAGGAACGGCGCCGGGAGGCGAGTCACAGTCGGGCGTGGCACTGCAGGCACTCTCAGGCCACGCCCGACGTTGAAAAAGTGATGACCCACCGACAGGGTCGTTCCCGTAAATCCCAACTAGCTACGAGCGGGGAAGATTTCCGTGGCACAGGACGTGCTCACCGACCTCAACAAGGTCCGCAACATCGGCATCATGGCCCACATCGATGCCGGCAAGACCACGACAACCGAACGCATCCTCTTCTACACCGGTATCACCTACAAGATCGGTGAGGTTCACGACGGCGCGGCCACGATGGACTGGATGGCCCAGGAGCAGGAACGCGGCATCACGATCACGTCGGCCGCGACGACCTGCTTCTGGAAAGACAACCAGATCAACATCATCGACACGCCGGGCCACGTCGACTTCACGGTCGAGGTGGAGCGCTCGCTGCGCGTGCTCGATGGCGCGGTCGCCGTCTTCGACGGTAAAGAGGGCGTTGAGCCGCAGTCCGAGCAGGTGTGGCGACAGGCCGACAAGTACGACGTCCCGCGTATCTGCTTCGTCAACAAGATGGACAAGCTGGGCGCGGACTTCTACTTCACCGTCCAGACCATCAAGGACCGCCTGGGCGCGAAGCCGCTGGTCATCCAGCTGCCGATCGGCGCCGAGGACACCTTCGAGGGCATCGTCGACCTGGTCGAGAACAACGCCAAGGTGTGGCGTGGCGAGACCAAGCTCGGTGAGCAGTACGAGGTCGTCGAGATCCCCGAGGATCTGAAGGAGCGCGCCGAGCAGTACCGCCAGGAGCTGCTCGAGACCGTCGCCGAATCCGACGACGCGCTGCTCGAGAAGTTCTTCGGCGGCGAGGAGCTCACGATCGAGGAGATCAAGGGCGCCATCCGCAAGATGACCGTCAACTCGGAGCTCTACCCGGTGCTCTGTGGTTCGGCGTTCAAGAACAAGGGCGTGCAGCCCATGCTCGACGCGGTTATCGACTACCTGCCGAACCCGCTGGACGACGGTGGCACCGACGGCCACGTGCCGAACAAGGAAGACGAGGTCATCCACCGCAACGCCGACGTCACCGAGCCCTTCGCGGCGCTGGCGTTCAAGGTTGCGACGCATCCGTTCTTCGGCAAGCTGACCTACGTCCGCGTGTACTCGGGCAAGGTCGACTCCGGCGCCCAGGTCATCAACTCGACCAAGGGTAAGAAGGAGCGTCTGGGCAAGCTGTTCCAGATGCACTCCAACAAGGAGAACCCGGTCACCGAGGCGCAGGCCGGCCACATCTACGCGGTCATCGGCCTGAAGGACACCACCACCGGTGACACCCTGTGCGATCCGCAGAACCAGATCGTGCTGGAGTCCATGACCTTCCCGGCTCCGGTCATCGAGGTTGCCATCGAGCCGAAGACCAAGGCCGACCAGGAGAAGTTGGGCACCGCCATCCAGAAGTTCGCGGAGGAGGACCCCACCTTCAACGTGAAGCTGGATCAGGAGACCGGCCAGACCGTCATCGGCGGTATGGGCGAGCTCCAGCTCGACATCTACGTCGACCGCATGAAGCGCGAGTTCAAGGTCGAGGCCAACATCGGCAAGCCGCAGGTGGCCTACCGCGAGACCATCACCAAGAAGGTCGAGAAGCTCGAGTACACCCACAAGAAGCAGACCGGTGGCTCGGGTCAGTTCGCGCGCGTCATCATCGCCCTGGAACCGCTGGTCGACGGCGAGGACGGCGCGACCTACGAGTTCGCCAACAAGGTCACCGGTGGCCGCGTGCCGAAGGAATACATTCCGTCGGTCGACGCCGGTATCCAGGACGCCATGCAGTACGGTGTGCTCGCTGGCTACCCTCTGGTGAACGTGAAGGCTTCGCTGCTCGACGGTGCCTACCACGAGGTCGACTCCTCGGAAATGGCATTCAAGGTCGCTGGCGCGCAGGCTCTCAAGGAAGCGGCTCGCAAGGCCGGTCCGGTGATCCTCGAGCCGCTGATGGCCGTCGAGGTCACCACGCCCGAGGACTACATGGGCGAAGTGGTCGGCGACCTGAACTCCCGCCGTGGTCAGATCCAGGCCATGGAGGAACGCAGTGGTGCCCGTGTCGTCAAGGCGCTGGTTCCGCTCTCGGAGATGTTCGGTTACATCGGTGACCTGCGGTCGAAGACCCAGGGCCGGGCGAACTTCTCCATGGTGTTCGATTCGTACGCGGAGGTTCCGGCCAACGTGTCGAAGGAGATCATCGCCAAGGCGACCGGCGAATAAACCGGGCGCTGCACCACCCCTGTAAGTACAAACCGCACTGCTGCTTAGCAAGCACCAACAAGTCCAGGAGGACATCAAGTGGCGAAGGCGAAGTTCGAGCGGACGAAGCCCCACGTCAACATCGGCACCATCGGTCACGTCGACCACGGCAAGACCACGCTGACCGCGGCGATCACCAAGGTGCTGGCTGACAAGTACCCGGATCTGAACGCGGCCTTCGCGTTCGATCAGATCGACAAGGCGCCGGAGGAGAAGGCTCGTGGTATCACGATCAACATCTCCCACGTCGAGTACCAGACGGAGAAGCGGCACTACGCCCACGTCGATGCCCCGGGTCACGCGGACTACATCAAGAACATGATCACCGGTGCCGCCCAGATGGACGGCGCGATCCTGGTCGTGGCCGCCACCGACGGCCCGATGCCGCAGACCCGCGAGCACGTGCTGCTCGCCCGTCAGGTCGGCGTGCCCTACATCCTGGTCGCGCTGAACAAGTCGGACATGGTCGACGACGAGGAAATCCTCGAGCTGGTCGAGATGGAGGTCCGCGAACTGCTGGCCTCGCAGGAGTTCGACGAGGAAGCCCCCGTCGTGCGCGTGTCCGGTCTGAAGGCGCTCGAGGGCGACCCGAAGTGGACCGAGTCCATCCTCGAGCTGATGAACGCCGTCGACGAGTCGATCCCGGACCCGGTCCGTGAGACCGACAAGCCGTTCCTGATGCCGATCGAGGACGTCTTCACGATCACCGGTCGTGGCACCGTCGTCACCGGTCGTATCGAGCGTGGCATCATCAACGTCAACGAGGAAGTCGAGATCACCGGCATCCGCGAGAAGACGCAGAAGACCACGGTCACCGGCGTCGAGATGTTCCGCAAGCTGCTCGACCAGGGCCAGGCCGGCGACAACGTCGGTCTGCTGCTGCGCGGCCTCAAGCGTGAGGACGTGGAGCGCGGCCAGGTCGTCATCAAGCCGGGCACCACGACCCCGCACACCGAGTTCGAGGGCCAGGCGTACATCCTGTCGAAGGACGAGGGTGGCCGCCACACCCCGTTCTTCAACAACTACCGCCCGCAGTTCTACTTCCGCACCACCGACGTGACCGGCGTCGTGACCCTCCCCGAGGGCACCGAGATGGTCATGCCGGGCGACAACACCGAGATGAGCGTCAAGCTCATCCAGCCGGTCGCCATGGAAGAGGGCCTGCGTTTCGCGATCCGCGAGGGTGGCCGCACCGTCGGCGCCGGCCGGGTCACCAAGATCGTCAAGTGATCTTGTCCTTCTTCGGAAGGTGAGTACCACGAGAGGGCCGCTCCCGAAAGGGGGCGGCCCTCTTCGTATTTCGATGAACTAGACTTGCCGATATGACGGCGATGGCCACGATCACCGATAAATCCGACCCCGCGGTGCAGCGAATTCTCGATATCACCAAACCGTCGCGGGCGAACATCAAAACCGCGCTGATCGAGGACATCGAACCGATTTCGCACAGCCTGCGCGCCGGGCTGGAATTCATCGAAATCTATGCGACCGAAAAGAATCCGCTGCCCGACGATGTCGCGGCGCTGGCGCAATCGCGCGGAATCCCGATCCGGTTGATGGATGCCGCCGTCCTCAATCATGTGTTCAAGGCGGAGAAGAAGCCCAAGGTCTTCGCGATCGCGCGCGTGCCGCAGCCCTACCGCTTCGCCGACACCGAGACCAAGCCGGGTGACCTGGTCGTACTCGACGGCGTGAAGATCGTCGGCAATATCGGCGCGATCATTCGGACCTCGTACGCCCTCGGCGTCTCCGGCATCGTCCTGGTCGACAGCGATCTCACCAGCATTGCCGATCGGCGGCTCGTGCGGGCCAGTCGCGGATATGTTTTCTCATTGCCGATCGTACTCGCCGAGCGTGCCGAGGCCGCGAAATATCTGACCGAAAGCGGCCTGCCGATGGTGGTTTTCGATGCCGACGGCGAAATCACCCTGGGCGAGTTGGACCGCCGCGACGAGCGGCTGGCATTACTGTTCGGCAGCGAGAAGACCGGCCCCTCCGACGGTTTCGGCGGTGTGCGCCGACTTACCGTATCCATTCCCATGGCCGAGGCCGCGGAATCGCTGAACGTCTCGGTGGCGGCCGGTATCGCCCTGTATCAGCGCAGTCTGCGGGCCGCGAACTGAAAGAGCTTACCGCTCAGGCGGTTTCGGTGGCCGCCAACAGGGCCTCGGCGAACTGACGCATCTGACCGGCGCCGCCGAACCAGGCGGAGACCAATTCCACCGAGGTGGTCCGGGCGCGATGCGCGGCGCGGATGAACTCCTCCAGCGACGCCTCACCGGATTCGGCCTTCTTGGCGACGGTTTCGAGGGTGTGGCTGGCCAGCAGCAGCCGCATCACCAGATGGATGTCGACGGTGGTCGGGGCATCCTCCAGCGGGGAGCTGGCGTGGCGGTTGGCGGCGCGGCGGGACTGCGGCGGTTCCGGCGCGGCCCGGCGGGATGTGGGCGCGGGCGGTTCGATGCGGCGGGTGGGTTCCGGCTCGAGGCGATGCGCGCTCTCCTCGACGCGGTGATTGTTGTTGTTATTGCTCTCCAGGCGCGGCTGCGGTTCGAGCCGGACGGGTTCGACCGAGGCTCGCGAATCCGGCCGGATCGATACCGACTCGGGTGCGGCGCCGATCGATTCCGAACGCGGCGTGGGCGGTTCGGCCCGGGGCGTGACCGTGGGGGCCGCGCCGGTCGGCCACGGCGTACCCGTATCCGGCTGCGTCCAGTGCACGCCGCTGTCGTGCCCGAGGCCGGTCCGGCCGGTCGAGGTGTCGTAGCCGGTCAGCGCGCTCGTCGGCCCCGAACCCGAATCGTTCACCGGATGTGTGAGGCGATAGCCCTCCGGCCGGGTGCGGTTCGGTTCTCCGAAGCTGGCGAAGTCGGCATCGGTCATAGTGGCCAATGCTAGGCCAGCGGGTCTCATCGTGCCGGAGGCCGCCCGAGTGAGTCCGATCGGGCAGGCGATTTGTCACTGACGGTCCGGTTGCGAAATCTCAGCAGTTGCTCGGCGCCGGTTCCCCGCGCATCCGCGCATCGAGCCAGCTCACCATGGACGGCAGACCGAGAACCGCCGCCGAGAGATGTTCGGGGGAGGGGTTCACCTCGGCCTGCAGCCGCACCCCGGCCGCGCAGTAGCGGGCATTTGTGTCGAGGATCGCATCGATGGGAATGAGCGGATCCGAGGCCGAATGCCATTCGAATACGGGCATGGTCGGGATGCCGTCGAACAGTTCGAGGCTGTTCTCCTCCACCACTTTCCAGGCGTCGGGACTGTCGACCAGCGAGGTGTTGGCCGCGAAATCCAGTACGCTGCGCCCGGCGCCGGTGGCCAGGATTTCATTGGTGCAGCCGTTGGCCATGGCATTGCGGGCCGCCAGACCACGGGGATTCATGTAATCGCTGATCGGCAGGCGATCCGGATATTCGCGTTCGAGCCCGATCGCCGCGGCCATGGCCAGGCCGAAGGCCGGATGCGGATTGGTCCACAGCGCCTTGACCATCGTCTCCAGATTCATCGGCACGCCACCGGTGGCCGCGCCCGCGATATTCAGCTCCGGCGCGTAGGTCGGCTGCAGCGCCGCGGCCCAGGCCGTCGCCATACCGCCGCCGGAATATCCGGCCATGGTGACCGGGCTGTGCGCCACCTGGAGTTCCGGCATGCGCTGTACCGCGCGAATACCGTCGAGGGTTATCTGACCGCCCAGTCGCGCCGCGCCGTAGGCGAATTGGGGTCCCAGATGGTCGGGCAGGGCGATGCTCCAGCCGCGCAGCAGCAGCGCGTTCAGCGCGGGCGCCTCGCGCACCGCGAGATTGGGGTCACCGGTGTACAGCACGTGCGAGACCGCGCACTGGGTGCCGAGGCCGTTGATGATGTGCTGATAGGACAGCAGCGGCCCATCGGGCTGATGGGTGAACGGCGTGAGCACGGTGGTGGTGGCCGCGATCGGCTCGCCGTGGGAATTGGTGGAGCGGAACTTGATCAGCGTGATGGCGGTGCCGGGGAATTCCAACAGCGACGGCATCGCGCGCGCCGCGAGCACATCGCCCGGGGCGTGATCGGCCAGATCCGGCGGGGCGGCATAGAAGGGGTCGGGATCGGGCGCCGGATACAGCGGCTGCGCGCCGGCGGGGACGGCCGCGATCAGGCCGAGCACGATTCCGATGACGACGCTGAGCAGTAGACCGGTATGGCGCTTGATAACCGAACCCTGACTGGTCACACCCATAACCTCCACGGCAAATTGTCAGCTACGGAAGACTGGCCAGTTGGTATTCAAGTGATAAACACGCGGACAGCCAGTAGACACGCCGAATGAAATTCCGGAAGGTTATGTGAATTTCCCGCGCTCTATCGAATGCGAGGTCATCGGGCGAATTTTCGGTAATTCAGTGGATTTCGGCAGCTCAGCCCAGGTGTGTCATTCCGGCGGCGACCACCTGCGAGATATTGAAGATCTCGTCGGCGGTGGCCGCGGTGAGCCCATCGAGCGCGTGCAGCCGATCGGTGGTCGCGATGGCCAGCATGGCCGAGACCCAGGCGCCCGCGCAGGCACGCAGCGTACCGGGTTGTACCGGACCGGGCGCGCTGGCGGCCAGTACCCGGGTGGTGATGTCGAGCAGCTGATCGCGCATGCGGCGCAACTGCGTTCGCACATCGGGATGGGTATCGGCCTCGCGCCACATGATGACGCGCAGGACCGAGGAGTGATGATCGCGCAGATTCAGCGCGGCGTCCAGATTCACCAGGCTCCGGGTCGGATCGCCCGGCGCCACAACGGTTTCGATATTGTCGATCGGCGGGGTCGGCACGCGTTCGGCCATCAGGGCCGACAGGATCGACTCCTTGGTGGGGAAGTAGTAGAAGACCAAGCCCTTGGGGACCTCGGCGGTCGTGGCGATGGCCGCGGTCGCGGTCGCGTCGAAACCGTGTGTGGCGAACAGGTTCTCGGCCGCGTCCAGAATGAGCTGACGGGCGTCGCCGTCGGTCTTCTTACTCCGGCGACGCCCCGCTCGATGGGGTTTGGGCATCTGCATCAGTGGGCGGTGTGCATCCGTCCCGCTACCTGCGGCAGTGCCGCCACCGCTACCACCACGGTCAGCACGCCCACGATCCACGCCGTCCACGACGCGCCATTGTAGGCATGGAAGTTCATCACCCACGGGGAGATGAACAGCAGCACCCCGAACAGGCCCATCGCGTAGTCCAGGCCGGACATCGCCGGGCGGGAGATCTGTGCCAGACCGGTCAGCGCGATGAGCACACCCAGCACGATCAGCGTCCACATCGCCCGGCTGTTGGTGTCGACCCAGATCGACGACAGTGCGGTGAAGACTCCGAGTACGACCGCGATGTAGTCCTGTGCGCGGCTATCGGTGAACATCATGTGCCTCCTCGTGGGCAAGGGATATGTTCTCCACTCGGTATAACTCTGATTGACCGCCCGATCAATATCGGATCGGCAACGATTGCCACGCGCTATGACTATGGTGTGTATCACGGTAGAAAATAGAACGTGTTCTAGAATATCTTGGCGTGATGACTACTGACGGGCGTCCGATCGTGATCGTCGGCGCCGGCCTGGCGGGCCTGCGCGCGGCGGAGGAGTTGCGCCGCGCCGGCTACGCCGGTGGGTTGATCCTGCTCGGTGACGAATCGCGGCTGCCATACGACCGCCCGCCGCTGTCCAAGCAGTTCATCCGCGGCGAGACCGACGATACGACGCTGCGTCCCGCGGAGTTCTTCGCCGACAACGATATCGAGCTGCGCCTGGGGGTGCCCGCCGCCGGAGTGGATACCGCGGCCCGCCTGGTGCGACTGGCCGACGGTTCGGTGCTGGCCTACGGCGAGCTGATCATCGCGACGGGACTGCGCCCCAGACGAATTCCCGGCCTGCCCGAGGTCGTGGGCGTGCACGTACTGCGCGGCCATGCCGATGCCGCGGCCTTGCGCGCCGAATTGTCCGGTGCGAGAACGGCTCTGATCGTCGGCGCGGGTTTCATCGGCTGTGAACTGGCGTCCTCCTTCCGATCCCGCGGGGTGGACGTGGTGCTGGTGGAACCGCAATCGGCTCCGCTGGCCGGGGCGCTCGGCGAACAGGTCGGCGCGCTCGTGGCGCGGCTGCACCGGGAGGCCGGTGTCGACCTGCGCTGCGGCGTCGGCCTGGATTCACTTGTGGTGAAGGATGATTCGGCTCGCGGGGCCCGCCTGTCCGACGGTTCGGCGGTAGCGGCCGACCTGGTGGTCATCGGCGTCGGCTCGGTGCCGGTCACCGACTGGCTCATCGATTCCGGCATCCCCCTGGCGACTCCCGCCCAGGGCGGCGGCATCCTCGCCGACGAATTCGGCCGCACCCCCGTCGACGGCGTCTGGACCGTCGGCGACGTCGCCGCCTGGCGCCACCACACCGGCAACCACCGCCGCATCGAACACTGGACCAACGCGGGCGAACAGGCCCAACTCCTCGCCAGCGCCCTCCTCGGCGCCGAGCCCCCCGCCACCGCCCGGGTCCCCTACGTCTGGAGCGACCAGTACGACCTGAAAATCCAAATCCTCGGCACCCCGTCTCCCACGGACGACATCCGAATCATCGAAGACAACGGCCACAAATTCGTAGCCCACTACTACACCGCCGACACCCTCACCGCCGTCATCGGCGCAGGCCGCCCCGGCCAGGTAATGAAAATGCGCGCCCACCTGGCCAACACCCCAACCATCACCTGACCGCCCCCGCCCCCGACAAGCCCCCGCCTCCTGTCTTTTGTAGCCCGCCCGCCGGAACTACCACCTCGTCTCGTTGGCTGGCTACCAGGCTCACCTCGTCCCCGCCGTCCGGCCGCCGGGTCTGCTTTCGCCGCTCGACGGCCGGGCTCACCTCGTCTTGTCGTGCCGGGCTCGCGTCTTGTCCTGTCGTCCGGTCGCCGGGTCTGCTTTCGCCGCTCGACGGCCGGGCTCACCTCGTCTTGTCGTGCCGGGCTCGCGTCTTGTCCTGTCGTCCGGTCGCCGGGTCTGCTTTCGCCGCTCGACGGCCGGGCTCACCTCGTCTTGTCGCGTCGGGCTCGCGTCTTGTCCCGTCGTCCGGCCGCCAGGCCGGGCGGCGGGTCTCCGAATCGGCGGGCGAATCGGACCGTTGGGTGGTCTTGGGTGTGAGGTTGCCTATGCGACGGAGGTCGGGTCGGGGGGCGCTAATACAGTTGGGCGTGTGATCGTCTCGCTGATCGACTCGGGACTGGGCATGTTGCCCACGGGGGCGTGGTTGCGTACGTTGCGGCCGGATTTGGATCTGCTGCTGCAAACCGATCCGGATGGGGCGCCCTGGGGGCCCAAACCGGAGCCCTGGGTGGTCGAGCGGGTGCTCGAGGCGGCTCGGCGGGCGCTGCGGCTGGGAGCCGAAGTCATCGTGCTGCCGTGTAATACGGCCAGTGTGACCGCGCTGGAACATGTGCGGGCCGAGGTGGGCCCCGAGGTGCCGGTGGTCGGGACCGTGCCGGCGATCAAGCCCGCGGCCGCGGTGTGCCGCACGGTGGCGGTGTGGGCCACGGCCGCGACCACCGCGAGTCGCTATCAAGCCGATCTGATCGCCCGATTCGGCGGCGACGCCGATGTGGTCGGCGTGGCCTGCCACGGTCTGGCCGATGCCATCGACCACGGCGATCTGCCCGCCATCGAGGAGGCGATCACCAAGGCCGCCGCGCAGACCCCGCCCGGTACCGAGGGCATCGTGCTCGGCTGCACACACTACCCGCTCGTCACCGATTCGATCATCGCCGCGCTGCCGGACCACGTTCGACTGTTCGACAGCGCCGAAGCCGTTGCCGCGCAAACCCTCCGGCGCATCGATGCCCTCGACCGCCGGTCCACCGGTTCGGGTACGGTCACGGTCCTCAACAGCGGCCGACCCGGCGCGCTGCCCCCCGGCGCGGCGGCCTTCGAATCCGGGCGGATCCTCGGCGCCACCGCCGACGTCGGCAGCCGGGGATGACCCCGACCGCCGCCGAGGTGCAGCGGGCCCTGGCGGCAGCGGCCGATCCGGCCGACGCCATCCACCTGCAGCGGTTCTTCAAGACCGGCCCCGGCGAATACGGCGAGGGTGACATCTTCCTCGGCGTCCGGGTCCCCGCCACCCGCGCGGTCGCCAAACAGTTTGCCGGACTGCCGCTTTCCGAGATCGACGTCCTACTGGACAGCCCCGTCCACGAACACCGCCTCGCCGCCCTGGTCATCCTCAACGCGACCATGGCCAAGGCGATGAAGCCGCGCACGAACGACCCAGCGGCCCAACAGCGGATCGTCGACCTCTACCTGTCCGCCGTCCGCCGCGGCCGCGTGAACAACTGGGACCTCGTCGACATCTCCGCCGAGAACATCCTCGGCCCGTGGCTGTCCACCCGCCCGCGCGAGCTGCTGTTCCAACTGGCCCAACAGGATTCGCTCTGGGAACGCCGCGTGGCCCTCCTGACCACCTTCGCCTTCATCAAATCCGGCGACCCCGCCACCACCTTCGCCCTCTGCGAGCGCCTGCTCGACGACCGCCGCGATCTCATCCAGAAGGCCGTCGGCTGGATGCTCCGCGAGGTCGGCAAGCGTGTCGACCGAGATCTACTGCTGGGCTTCCTCGATCGCCATGCGGCCGAAATGGGCCGCACGGCTTTGAGTTACGCCACCGAGCATCTGGAACCCGAAGTGCGACAACGATATCGCGATATGCGCTAGAACTGGATCTTCAGATGATCGGTGACCGGGTGGGCCTGGCAGCCGAGAATATAACCCGCCTCGATGTCCTCGGGATCGAGAATATCGCTGGTATCCATCTCGACCTTGCCCTCGAGGACCGTGCAGGCGCAGGACCCGCATTCGCCCTCCTGGCAGGAGTACGGCACGTCGATACCCTTGGCGAGCATGATGTCGACCAGCGTCTGGCTGCGCGGCCAGCGCAGGTTGTGCACCTCACCGTCCAGTTCCACCTCGACGGTGGCCGCGTCGGCGGCCTCCTCGTCACTGACCTCGGCGGGCGCGGTCACCGAGAACGGGTCGCCCGCAAGGGAATTGAAGACCTCCGCATGTGTCCGATTGCGCGGCACGCCCAGCTGGGCCAGTGCGTCGTGGACGCGATCCATGAAGGGTTTGGGGCCGCACATGAAGGCCCGGTGCGCGGTGTAAGGCGTGACGAGCGCCGCCAGACCCTCCACGCTGGGCAACCCCTGCAGGGTTTCCAGCCAGTGCAGTACAACCAGCCGCTGCGGATGCTTGTCCGCGAGTTCGCGCAACTCTCCGGCGAAGATGACCGAGTCGTGATCCCGGTTGGCGTAGATCAGCACCACCCGGCCGTCGCCGCGCGCCAGCGCCGATTTCAGGATCGACATCACCGGGGTGATTCCGCTGCCCGCGGCGAACAGCAGCAGATCCTCGTCCAGATCCTTGGGCGTGAAAACGCCCGAGGGCGGCAGCACTTCGAGCTCGTCGCCCGCCTTCACGTTGTCGCACACCCAGTTCGACGCATAACCCTCGGCCGTGCGCTTGACGGTGACCTTGGGCCGATCGTCGGTATGCGGTGAGCTGGCCAGCGAATAGCACCGCGCCACCGAGCCGGTCCGATCGCTGGGGATGCGCAGGGTGAGGAACTGCCCCGGCTGATAGGTGAACCGCTCCCGCAGTTCCTCGGGCACGTCGAAGACCAGCGAGCAGGCGTCGGCCGTCTCGGCGATGACCGCGGCGACGCGAAGCACGGCCGATCGAGAGCCGTGTGGCACTTCAACGGTGGTCATGGTGTCCTCTCAGGCCATAACTAGAACGTGTTCTAGTTTTATAGTACGTGGCCGTCCCTTTGTCGGACAAGCTGAGCCTCCAGGCCCGAGATCAGCACCCCGATGCCGAAGTCGTAGGAGTACTTCCCGCGCAGATCCCCGATATGCCGCACCGCGCGCTCGACCGCCTCGGGCAGTGCGACATCCACCAGCCCCGCTCGATCCCGCGGATTCACCCGCGCCCGCCCGAACAGATACGTATGGATCGTCGCATATGCGGCGAGCACATTGCGATCGTCGAATCCGGCCTCGAACAAGATCTCCATCACCGCGGCGATCAGATCGAGTTGTTTGCCGAGCATCTGCTCGATGAGTACATCGCCGAGTCCCGGATGTTTGCGCAGCTTTTCGTCGATCTGATCGATGAGATCACGCAGTCGTTCTTGCCACGGCCCCGATTCCGGTGGCGGTTTGCGGACTCCGGTCAGCGCCGCCGTGGCGACCAGATCCAGTAGTTCCCGTTTGTCGGCCACGTAGTAATACGGGGCCATCGGAGAGACGCCGAGTTCGCGCGACAACCGGCGCATGGACAGTTTGTCCACCCCGTCCTCGCGCACGACCCGCAATGCGGCCTCGACGATCTCGGATTCCGACAATGTATTGCCGCCCCCGCTCGTCTGCATCCGTCCGACTCCCATGCCACCTCGCGACTTGTGCCGAGCCCCACCGCCCGTCGGCAACCCGTCATCTACTGTTCAACGTGCTTTTTCCCTCCGCAGTCTAGAGCGCCGATCGCGGTGTGGGTCCGCGTGTGCGCGGGTTGCTCGCAGAACGCCGAGGCAACGGCGGGTCGCGGTATTTGCCGATGGTGAACCAGCGCGATGTTCACGGTGATCTTCATCGCATCCACGTGGAAGTTGCGGCCGGATTGCCAGCAACTTCGTCGAATAGCAGACCGGTCGCCGGGCGACGCGCCGGGAGGCGCGCGCGGTATTCGTATCGAATTCGATCCGTTTTTTTCGACACGGTATGCCCGAACGGCAATCAGCGCATAGCATCCCAGGAATGCGCCATGATCGACTGCCCGACGGGTTCGGGGTGCGAATCGATCCACGGGTGCGCACCTACTCCGGTGGACGGTACCTGGTCGGTGGTTCTCCGACGAGGTTGCTGCGGCTCGCGCCGGAGGCGGCCGCCCTGATCGGTGACGGCTATCTGGAGGTGACCGACCCCAAGTCGGCCGTGATTGCCAGACGGCTGCTCGACTCCGGTGTCGCCAATCCCCGTCCGCGCCTGCTGCCCTCGCCCGAGGATGTGACGGTAGTGGTGCCGCACTACAACGACGCCGCCGGCCTGGAGCGACTGCTCGGTACGTTGCGCGGGCACAGTGTGGTGGTGATCGATGACGGTTCGGACCGTCCGGTACGCATTCCGCGCACCCGCGGCCGCTGCCGAGTCACCGTGCTGCGCCACGATCGCCGCCACGGCCCGGCCTCGGCGCGCAATGCCGGATTGCGAGCGGCGACAACCGAGTTCGTCGCGTTCCTGGACTCGAATGTCGTGCCCCGCGCGGGCTGGCTCGAGGTGATGCTCGGCCATTTCAGCGATCCGGAGGTGGCCCTGGTCGCCCCGCGCATCGTCGCGCGCGAACCCGATACGACCGTGCTGGGTCGCTATGAGCACACCCGCTCCACGCTGGATCGCGGGCGGCGCGAGATGGCCGTCACCGCACACGGCGCGGTGTCCTATGTGCCCGGCGCCGCACTGCTGGTGCGGCGGCGCGCGCTGCTGGCCGAGGGCGGCTTCGACGAGCGGATGCGCGCGGCCGCCGATATCGATCTGTGCCGCCGCCTCGAACACGTGGGCTGGCGGCTGCGTTACGAACCGGCCGCGCACGTCGCCTGCGACCATCCGGTGTCGTTCGGAAAGTGGTTCGGGCGCAAGGTGTCCCATGGCGCGGGCGCCGCGCCACTGGCGCGGCGGCACGCCGATGCGGCGGCCCCAGCCTCGGTGCCGTTCTGGGCCGTGGTGGCCACCGCGCTGCTGGCCGCGGCGACCCGCTGGAGTCTGATCGCCGGACTGGCCACCCTGATCGCCGCGCTGATCCGGCTACGCCGGGTCTTCGCCGAACTCGACAACCCGACCCGTGTCGCGGCAATTCAATTGGCGCGCGGCTTCTCCGGCGGCGTCTGGCGGATCGCCTCGGCGCTGTGCCGGCACTACTGGCCGGTGACGCTGCTGGCCATGGTGGTCTCCGGTCGCATCCGCCGGATCGCGCTCACCATGGCCGTCGCCGACGGTCTGGCCGACTGGTTCACCCACCGCGAACCCGGCGGCCTGGATCCGGTGCGCTATCTGTTCTGCAAACGCCTCGACGATCTCGCCTACGGCACCGGTCTGTGGTGGGGCGCTGCGCGGGCGCGCAACATCACGGCCTTCCGTTCCGACGGGCGGTAGGGGGCCGCGCGAGTGCCGACTGCCTCACATGTCGCCCGTGGCGCCGCCATGATGTGACCTGGCGGACAAACGCCGGACTCGGGACGTCCCGGTGTTTGCCCGCCGGTACAGTTTGGGGCGGGAAGAAAGGCAAATGGTCAGCAATCTCGCAGGCGGCAACGCTGTCGGACACGGGGTCGAGCCGGGGACCCAACTCGGTGCGCTGGAATCCTATGCCGCCCAGGCACACGGCTATCTGACCGTCGGTGGCGAGCAACTGGGTCAACTAGCCGGATTGTTGCGTCCACTGATCCTCGAATCGTGGCTGCGCAGTGTGCGCGGTGGGGTGGATCCGATGGACGTGCTCGACGGGCGCGGGTTGCGCGGCGCGGATCTGCAGCGCTATCGCGACAACCATCCGACCACGGCCGTGATGCCGTTGGTGGACAGGCTGTTACTGCAGGACGCGACGAGTACCGGATTGATCGTCGTGATCGCCGACCAGTTCGGCCGGGTGCTGTCGGTGCACGGCAATCCCGATCGGGTGTGCGCCGCGGCCGAAGTCGGGCTGCGCGAGGGCAACGATCTGAGCGAGCGCCGGGTCGGCACCAATGCCGTGGGCCTCGTGGTGCGCACCGGCCGCGCGACCTGGATCCACGGGCCCGAACACTATCTGCACCGCATGCATCGGATCACCGGGGCGGCCGCGCCCGTGCACGATCCCGACGGCCGCCTGGTCGGCGTGCTGATGATCGCCGGTGGCGTGCGGGTCGCGCGCCCGGAGATCCTCGCGCTGGTGAAGGCCGCGGCGACGGCGGCGGAGATGGATCTGATGCTCTCGGCCGTGCGCGCACAGCAGGGCGGAGCGGAACGCTTTGGCGGAGTGCGGGATTCGTCGGATCGGCCGCCCGCCGGGCGGCTGGCGCTGGATGTGCTCGGGCTCGGGCAGCCGCAATTGACCGTCGCCGGTGATCGAGTTCCGCTGTCCCAGCGGCACGCCGAGATCCTGCTACTGCTGGCCGAACATCCCGAGGGTCTGTCCGCCGATCATCTGGCGCTGCTGCTCGACGACACCGATCTGGACAACGCGACCATTCGCGCGGCCATGTCCCGGCTGCGCGCGGTGGTCGGCCCGCAGGCCTTCGGCTCGCGGCCGTATCGGCTGCGGGTACATCTGGCCAGCGATGTGGAGGCGCTGCGGGCGGCCCTGGATTCCGGCGATGTGGATGCCGCGGTTCGGCTCTACACCGGACCGGTGCTGCCGCGTTCGACCGCGCCGGGCGTCATAGATATTCGCGATGAATTGCGGGTGCGACTGCGGACCGCGGTGTTGCGCTCGGGTGAGCCGACTGTGCTGCGCCGCTGGACTTCCGGGGCCGAGGGCCGTGACGACACCGCGGCCTGGGTGGCCTACCGGGCGACCGTCGATCGCGATTCGGCGCTGTACGCCCAGATCGAGGCCAAGATCCGGGTGCTCGATCGGCGCCTGGGTGTCGATGCAACGCAGATGCAACGTTTCGACTCGTAGGCTGCGCATCCGAATCGTCGAGATCGACGCCTCGACGCCGGGGTGCGGTGCTGCGGAAGCCCCGCCGCCTTCGATGTCTCGGCGTGGGAGTTGTTCTGGCCCTTGCGGATCGGCGCGACCCCGGCGCTCGCTGAGCATGGCGGATTTCGAGATCCGGCCTATCTGCGCCGAGTGATCGCCGAATACGGGGTGGGCACGGTACATTTCGTCCCATCGATGCTGGAGGTCTTCCCACTGGTATCGAGGGTCCGGTCCCGCGATCGCGGCGGCCGCTGGCTGGCACGCGGGCCCGCCTGTACGACCTGTACGGTGACGACCGCTGATTCGACCGGCGTGCCGATCGGCGCGCCGGTGTTCAAAACCCGGCTGTACGTGCTCGATTCACGTCTCCGGTCGGGTCCCGGGTGAGCTGTATCCGTCGGGGGTTCAGCTCGCCCGGGGCTACGTCGGAACCGGAGTACTTGGGGCGCACCGACTTTCAGGGTGAAGCGGCGCGGTCGAAGCAATCCTCGCGGCCGCCGACCTCGCGCTTCCCGATCTGTCGGTGCGGACGAGTACGCTGAACACCGGAGCGACCAAGTTCGATCTGCAACTGACGGTCACCGAAAGCTTCGCTGGTGCCGGTCCCGGGGAAGGTCCGGCACCGGCGGGGATCCAGGCGGACGATCGACGCTTGGGCCCGAATGGTCGGCCCGTCGGAAATCGCGCGCGAGAAACGCGATTCGATGGGAAGCCCCGTCGACGACGATGCCCGACAGCATTCGCTGTGGCCGATATTCGCCGCGATCCCCAGCGGTTGGATCATCGTTCACGGAGCCCGAATGCGCGCCCAGCGCTTGGACTTCGTCGCCGCCCGCCGTCCCGATCCGCATCCGGCCGCGATATTATCGTCATTTTGACGATTACAATCCGATTCATGGGCAATGCTTTTCGCCTCAATGCGGCGGTCGGGGTGGAATTGGTGGTACTCACCCTGGGCGCGCGTTCGGTGCCCAATGACACCCTCTGCGCACTGCTGGTCCAGCGGCTTTTCGCACCCTATCGCGGGCGCTGGGGGCTGCCGGGTGGTCTGATGCAATCGGAGGAGAGTCTGTCGGCCGCGGCCGTGCGAGTTCTGCGTGAGGAGACCGGAATTCGCGGCGACCAACTGCATTTGGAGCAGCTCGCCACCTACGGCGAACCGGGCCGCGACGCCCGCGGGCGGATGATCAGCATCGCGTATTTGGCGCTGGTCCCGAATCTGCCCGCGCCCAGTGCCGGACCCGATGCCGCGGCCGCCGCGATCTGGTCGGTGGAGCAGATGCTGGCCGATCGTGGGCGGCTGGCCTTCGACCATCACCGCATTCTGACCGACGGCGTCGAACGGGCCCGCGCCAAACTCGAATACACGCCGCTGGCCACGGCCTTCTGCGGCCGCGAATTCACCGTGGCCGATCTGCGCCGGGTCTACGAGGTGATGTGGGGCAGGACCATGGATCCGCGCAATTTCCATCGCAAGGTGACCAGCACGCCCGGCTTCGTCGAGGCCACCGGCCGTACCACCACTCGCGACGGCGGCCGACCCGCACAGCTGTACCGGGCCGGACCCGCTCGGGTTTTACATCCGCCGATATTACGGCCGAACTGAAACGCCCACAGGAAACTCCCAGCTGTCCTCGAGCATGCCTGCCAGCCGCGCTCTCTACGCTCACCGACGATCGGACAGGCGTGTGGGAAAGGCGGAGACATGGTGCAGCAGATACGGGCCCGGACGGCCTGGGAGCTGCCGGGACTGGTGACGCTGCTGACCGCGACCGCCGTGCTGTATCTGTGGGGTCTGCGCGCGGCCGGATGGGCCAATCCGTATTACGCCGCCGCCGTACAGGCCGGCACCCGGAGCTGGAAGGCGCTGCTGTTCGCCTCGCTCGATCCCGGCAATGCCATCACCGTCGACAAGCCGCCCGCCGCGATGTGGGTCATGGGTCTGTCGGGCCGGTTGTTCGGTTTCAGCGCCTGGTCGATGCTCGTCCCGCAGGCGCTGATGGGGGTGGCGGCGGTCGCGCTGCTGTACGGGGCGGTGCGGCGCTGCAGCGGCCCGGCCGCCGGACTGCTGGCCGGTGCGGCGCTGGCGGTAACTCCGGTGGCGGCGTTGATGTTCCGCTACAACAACCCGGACGCGTTGATGACACTGCTGGTGGTCGCCGCCGCGTACTGCGTGGTGCGGGCGCTGCAATCGCCGAATCCGCGCTGGCTTTCGGCGGGTACGGGCTGGCTCGCGCTCGCCGGCGTCGCGGTCGGATTCGCCTTCCTGGCCAAGATGATGCAGGCCTTTCTGGTGCTGCCCGGTTTGGCGCTGGTGGTCCTGGTTGCCGCGCCCGGCGGAATCGGCGCTCGCATAGGCAAATTGCTGACCGCCGGGGTGGCCGTGCTGATGTCGGCGGGATGGTATCTGGCGCTGGTGGCGCTGTGGCCCGCCGATTCGCGGCCCTATATCGGTGGTTCCACCGACAACAGCCTGTGGAATCTGGCCGTGGACTACAACGGGCTGGGCCGGGTGCTCGGCAATCAGGGTCGTGGCGGCGGCTATCACGGTGCGACGCAACCGCTTCCGGACCCCACGCATCCGCTGGCGTCCGCGCCCCAGCATCCGGCCGGACCGCATTTCGGTGGGATGGCCGGTGGCCACGACGGCGTGCTGCGGCTGTTCCAGGATTCGCTGGCCACCGAATTCGCCTGGCTGCTACCGGTTGCCGTGCTCGGGCTGATGGCCGGGCTGTGGATCACCCGGCGCGGACCGCGCACCGATCCGGATCGGGCGGGTCTACTGCTCTGGGGCGGCTGGCTGGCGAGTACGGCCGCGGTGCTCAGCTATATGAGCCGCTCGTTCCACACCTACTACACCGTCGAAATGACCCCGGCCATCGCCGCGCTCGCGGGTACGGGCGTGGTCCTGCTCTGGCGTCGCCGCGAGCACTGGCAGGCTCGGGCGGTACTGGCCGTCATGTCGGCGGTGACCGGCGTGTGGGTATGCGTACTGCTCGGCTACACCCCGGCCTGGCTGCCGTGGTTGCGCTGGAAACTGCTGGTCGCCGGATTCGTCGCGGGCGCACTGCTGTTGATCGGGGCGCACCGGGCGCGCCGGACCGCCGCGGTGACCGCGGCCGTCGCCGTGCTGATCGGTCTCACCGGACCCGCGGCCTACGCCGCGGAAACCGTGGCCCTGCCGCACAGCGGCGGCAGCCCGTACAGCGGGCCCGAGCGCGCACACGGCGGCGGGTTCGGAGGGGGCGGTGGGAATCCCACGGCCACACCGCATCTCGACGCCCTGCTGACCGGGGCCGGGGCGAGTCGCTGGGCGGCAGCAACGGTCGGCTCCCAGCAGGTCAGCTCCCTCGAATTGCGCACGGGCGCATCGCTGCTGGCGATCGGCGGATTCAGCGGGCGCGACGATGCGCCGACCCTGGCCCAGTTCCGGCAGTACGTCTCCGACGGCGCGATCCGCTACTTCCTGGTCCCCGAACACGGCGGCCGGGGCGGCGGGCCCGCGCGGTCGGACGCGACCACCAGCGGCGGGCAGATCACCGCCTGGGTGCGCGCCGACTACACCCCGACCATCGTCGACGGGATGCAGGTCTACGACCTGACGGCCCCGCCGCGGGCCTGAGTGCACCGCGCAGGTCGCGCGCGCGTGACGAGGTCATATCGACTTCGGGAGCATTCGCGTCGCGGCGTGTGCGGACCGATTGCCGGTGGTAAACCAACTGCATGACGGAGGTGGTGGCCGGCGCGCCGACGACGCGGGGACGCTCGGCGGAGTTCTGGGGATATCTGATGTGGGGCCTGGCGGGCCTCGCGATCCTGGTGCCCGAGTTGGTGGCGGTGTTCGCGGTCGCCGACTGGCCGACCATCTCCGCGACGATCGGTCATCTCGAGACCAGGCACGACTGGGTCCGGCTGATCGTGGTGTTCGTGATCGTCGTGCTGGCCTACTACGCGGTCCCGCAGCTGGCCAAGGATCCGCAGACGCCGTGCGTCGTGCACGGACGGCAGGTGACGGCCAACGGGCGGCTCACCGCGAATGTCGCGGAGGTCGGTTATCAGGGCATGGGTGGCTATCTGGTTTTCGCGCTGGCGGCCTTCGCCTTCGGGGTGGTCTTCGCCGCCGGCGCGCGGGCGGTCGATTCGGACAGCTATGCGGGCGGCTATGTGCTCTACGGGATCATCGCGGTGGTATGGGTGATCCTGCCGAGCGTGCTGGCGATGTTCTTCGCGCGAGAAGTACCGTTCCCCACGCTGTTTCGCACCCTGGCCTATCTCGGGCGTCGGGCGCACTGGCTGGCCGCGGTCGTACTGGCGCTGCTGGTGATCCTGCTCATCCACCTGGCCTTCTATCCGTGGCCGCAGCTGGACTACTGATCGGCGCGTCCCGTGCCGAACAGGGTGACCTCCAGTAACTGGATCACCTTGTCCTGCGGGCAGATCGACTCGTCGTCGAAGGCCCGGCCCAGATCGACGACCAGGCCGAACGCGGCCTGCACCAGAATGCGGGCCTGAGCCTCGGACAGCTCGGGGCGGACCCGGACCAGCAGCTTGACCCATTCGGCCACGATCAGGCGCTGGATATTGCGCAGGACGGTCCGCTCCTCGGCCGGGACGTGGCCGAATTCGGCGTAGTAGACGAAGGTCAGCTCGCGTTCGGCGAACGAGCCCGCGACATAGAGATCGATCAGTTTGGCCAGCGCCTCGGCCGGGCCGGTCGAGGCGGCCGTCGCGGGGCCGATCGCGCCCGAAACCCGTTCGGCCGCACGGCGAAACGCGGCGGCGAGCAGATCGCTCTTGCTGCGGTAGTAGCGGTACACCGCCGAGGCCGCCGACAGATCCGCCGCGGTGGCGATGTCCTCGACGCTGACGTTCGGATAGCCGCGCTGATGGAACAGCTCGACGGCCTTCTTCAGCAGCAGTTCGTGTTTGAACGACTGCGGGATCTCCACCGCGCGCGGCGGGCGCGAAATGGTCTCGGCCGCAGGGAGGTCGGCGCGCACCAGCGACCAGGCGGCCGAATTCAGCACGGCGGTCAGCGGTTTCACCGGCACGGTGGCGTGGTGATCGCCGATACTGCTGATCACGCTGAACAGCGCGACCGATCGGACGCCGCGTTCGCGGCGCGACAGCTCCGGCCGCAGTTCGCCGATGAGGTCGCGGACCACCGCGACCGCGTCGGTGAACTGCTCGTCGAGCGTCGCGCGATCGGTGTCGTCGAGATAGCGCCGCTCCCAGCGCACCAGCGCAACGGTCGGGCGATTGGCGATGGTGTCGGCGATCATCGTGTCGATGACGTGACCGAGGCGGCGTTCGGGCGACCACTCGCCCGCCTCCTCGGGTAGGGTGACGGCCGCCACCGTCGCGGCGCTCAGCCGCAACAGCTCCTCGCGGAACAGCGCGTACTTACTGGGATAGTGCCGATACAGGGCCGCCGAGGAGATGCCGAGCTTGGTGGCGATGTCCTCCATGCTCACCCCGTGATAGCCGAGCGAGCCGAAGGCGGCCGCCGAGGTCGCGGCGATTTGTGCACGGCGATTCTTCGGGCGGCGGCGGATGACGCGCTCCGGCGGATTGGTCGCCGACTGCTCGGCGGGCTGCGCGGTGGCGCGTTGTCCTCGGCTCAAGGTGCTGGCCTGTCTTTCGGTAACGGCACGTCGTGCCGGGTTTCGGCGGGCGCGCTCGGGTTGTGGAGCGTCGGTGGCCACCCCGATGTCGCTGCGACGCTCCTCGATATTCACGGTCGCTATCGTAGCCAGCGGGGGCAACGCCGCTGTTCAGTGTTACTCGCGGTTTCGGCCACGCTCATCCCTTCGGCCGCGGTTCCCCATCTCTTCGGCCGCGGTTTCCTCATCCGTTTGGCCGCGGTTTCCTCATCCGTTTGGCCGCGGTTTCCTCATCCGTTTGGCCGCGGTTTCCTCATCCGTTTGGCCGCGGCGAAGCCAAGGGCGAATCGACCTTGTTCACCAACCACCGCCCGCCGTCCTTCTCCAACCGCATGACCATCGACAACTGCCCCGGCTGCGGCTTGCCCTGCGTGCCCAGACTCGTGATGGTCTGCCCGATCACCACGATCGCCTCGGCCGAGGCCCGATCGCCGTCGCGAATCGCGCACTGCACATCCTCGGCCTTGGACACCACCTCGCCCTTGGCGAGGACATCGCGCAAATCCTTACTGGTGGAATCGAATTGCTTGCGCCAATCCCCGGTCGCCCCGTCGAGGACGGCGGCGAAATAGGGATCGAGGTTCTTGGCATCGTAGTCGGCCAGTACCGGCCCGTATCGACAGGCTGCCTGCCGAGCGTCCTCGTGGGCCGCGAGCAGCTCCCGACCGTCGTCGTTCTGCACGTAGTAGTACGCGCCGACGCCGACGGCCGCGCCGAGCAGCGCCACGGTCCCGGCCTGCGCGGCGATTGCCTTGCGCCCCAGTGAAATCCGCCAGCGTCCGCGCCGCGCAGGCGCATCGGTTTCGGTCGTTTCGGTGGTCTCGGAAGGCTGGTCGCTCATGATCGTCTCCTAATTGCCGGAAGTGGGCCGGGACCGTTCGTCGCCGGTGACGCCCGGCGGCGCGGTGGCGCCGTTGTCGGGAACCGCGGGCCGTGGGGCATTGGCCGCGCCGCGGATCTGCAGCGCCGGATCGGCGGTCACGCAGTAGTTGTAGAGTCGCACCCGGGTATCGGCCACGGCGTCGGTCGGTACCACGGGAATGGTCTGATAGTCGCAGGTCGGACGCGGCCAGATATCCACCATTGTGTGGTAGCTGCCGTCGTGGGCGGGTACGCCGAGGGCCTGAATGCCCTGGCGCAGTGCGGGAAACAGCGCCTCGATCGCGGGTTGGCGCAGCTTGGCGGCCTTGGTGACGGCCACGAAATTGGTGACCAGATCGGTGAGGGGGTCCTGATTCTGCGTCAGCACCGATCCGAGCGTCGCCAGCTGATCGGGCCCCTTGTCGAGCAGTGCGCGAATCTCGGCGTCGGCGGCACTGGCCTGTTGGAACAGCGCGCTGCCCCGTGCGGTCAGTGTGCTCAGATCGGGCTGGGCGTGCGCGGTGGTCCCGGCGATCACCTCGAGATTCTCGAGCAACTGCCGCGTCTGCGGCAGCAGATCGTTCAGACCCGCCATGGCCCGGCTGATCCCGGAGATCATGTCGCGCAACCGATCCGGTCCGCCCGCCAGCGCCCGATCGAGTTCGTCGATGATGACATTGAGCCGATCCGGATTCATCCCGCCGATCAGACCGCTCATATCGGTGAGTACATTCTGCACCGGTACGGGCACGCTGGTGCGGGCCCGCTCCACGATCGCGCCGTCGCCGAGATACGGCCCCGATTCGGCCTCGGGCCGAAAGTCCAGATACTGCTCCCCGGCCGCGGACAGCCGCCCGACGTGCACCGATCCACCGACGGGAATCCTTGCGCCGGAGTCGATTTCGGCCAACGCCTCGATTCCGTCACCGGCCACCCGGACATCGCTGACCCGCCCGACCCTGGTCCCACGGAAGGTGACGTCGTTCCCGGGCAGCAGTCCGCCGGAGGTCGGCAGTTCGACGGTGACGCGGAAGCTGCGCGCGAACGGATCGAAGCGCAACACCTCCCGGCCCAGATAGCCGCAGCCGATGATCAGCACGACCACCAGGCCCACATTCGCCAGGGCGATCCGATGCCGGACCACCCACTGCCACAGCGGAGGATTCATCGGGTACCGCCCTGTGGGGGACTGGTGACCCGCCCGAGCACCTTCTCGAGCACCTGGGCCAGACTTCCGGCGAAGGCGGGCACATCCCCGAGTTCGGGTGGTCTGCTGCCGTGCGGATCGGTCAGCGCCCCGACGCTCAGATACGACACCGTCGCCGCGATCGCCAGGGTCGGGCCGCGCAGGCTGGCCATCAGGCCGGGATACAGCCGATGCAGTTGATCCAGCGCCTGGGTGAGATTGTCACCCATGTCGGTGAATCCGCCCATGAGCTTCTGAATGCTGTCGAACAGGCTCAGGAACCGCGGCCCACTGGTATCGGTGAAATCGCCGAGCGCGGACATGGTCGTGGACACCTTGGTGGTGAGATCGACGATGCGCTGATTGTTCTCGCTGAGCAGAGCGAGCAACTGCGGGAAGGTGTCGGCGGCCGCGCCGAGTTCCGTTCTGCGCCGGGCCAATTCGCCGGAGAGCGAATCGAGTCCCTGAAGGGTCGCGTCGATATCGCCGGTGCGCTGGTTCAATGCAGTGATGACATCGGTCATCTCGGTGATCAGATGCGTCAGCTCCGGGGTGTGCCCGACGAACATCGAATTCAACTCGGTACTGATCTTGGCGGCCTGATTGATACCGCCGCCGTTGATCAGCAGCGAGATCGACATCATCAACTGTTCCACCGATGCCGCGGTGCCGGTGTGATCGGTATCGATGACATCGCCGTCGCGCAGGGCTGGACCCGACTCTCGCGCCGACGGCAGCGTGATGGCGACGAACATATCACCCAGCGGCGTGGCCTGACGCAGTTCCGCGGTGGCGCCGCCCGGCAGCGAAATATCCTGCCGGATGGCCATTTCCACATCGGCGATGAAATTCGTGGTCGAGATCCGGGTGACCGCGCCGATATCGGTGCCGCCGATGCGCACATGCGCGTGATCGGGCAGATTGAGCGCATCGCGGAACGCGGCGTGCACGGTGTAACCGGGCCCGCCGATTCCCGGTTTGGGCATCGGCAGATTCTGCACGGTGACCCCGCAGCCGCAGGCTCCGGCGAGGGCCGCGGTCGTGACGATGGCGGCGATGAGGCGGGAAGGATTCGTCATCGCTGCCCCGTGATTCCGAGAAGTGCGGCGGTGAGCCCGAAATCGGGCCCGAAATCGGCGATCTTGCCGGTCCGGCACCCGTCCAGGCGCATCGCGATCCGCTCGCAGAACAGCGAGAGCGCCTCGCCGTCCAGCGCCGATTTGTCCAGCAGTCCGTGTAGTCGCAGCGCCTGATGTTCGGTGCTGGTGGCATTGGCCAGATTCTCGAACAGCAGCGGTCCCACATCGACGATCTCGGTCAGATTGCGGGCGTTGGCGCGCATCTGCGCGGTGATCGCGACGAAACGGCGCAGCGCCCCGGCCAATTGGTCGCGATTCTCGCCGACCACCGAGGCGGTATTGGTGACGAACGCGTCGAGCTGGGCGAGGACCGCCTGCAGGCCGGGCGCTTGTCGACCCATCAGATCCATCAATTCGGTCAGCCGCCCGCTGAAATCACGAACCGTCTGATCGTTCTGCGCGATCACCTGGGTGATCTCGTTGAGTTTCACGATGGTGTTGGAGATCTGGTCCTTGTTCGCGAGCGTGGTCCGGAAGGCCGCCGACAGCGAATCCAGTGTCGCGCGCAGTTTGTCGCCATTGCCGTCGAGCAGCGGGAACAGCACCCGGCTGGCCATCGGCCCGGTCCGATTATCCCCGGCCAGGCTCGCGCCGAGCTGATCGAAGGTCTGCAGAATGCGGTCCAGCTCCACCGGAACCCTGGTGCGCGGCAATGGAATATGCGCGCCGTCGGCGAGAGTCGGACCGGATCCGGAATAGGCGGGGGCCAGTTCGATATGCCGATTGGTGATCAGCTGCGGATTCACCAGCGCCGCCATGGCATCGGCGGGAATCCGCACATCGCGTGCGAGGGTCATGGTGACCTGGACGTAGCTGCCCTTGGCCTCGATCGAATCCACCGTGCCCACCGGCACACCGAGCACATCCACCTCGTTGCCCGCGTAGAGCCCGGCCACATTCTCGAAATCGGCGCTGATGTGCAGCCGATCGCCCAGATACCGATCCGGCAGCGAGCTCATACTGCCGGGGACCAGCGCGCAACCGGAGCCCATACCGGCGACCAGGCACATCATCAGCAGCCGCACGATTCTCGTTCTCATCGGCACCCCTGTACGGCCTGTGCGAAACACAGCCAGTTGTCCGGGAATATCCACGGCGCGTACACCTCGCCGTAGGGCCCGTTGCCGAGCACATTGTCGAATTGGCGCAGAGCCACCGGCATGATCTCGTAGAGCCGGTCCAGATTCTCCTTGTTCTTCTCCAGCCCCTCCGACATCGTGTTGAGATCACGAATGGTCGGACCGAGCTGATCGCTGTTGTCCAAACCCATGTCCCGCAGCAGTTTCGACAGCGAGGCGACATTGTCCAGCAGCTGTTTCAGCGATTGCTGCCGCTGCTGGACGGCCGCGCCGATGGCCTCGCCGCGGGTCAGGAGCAGCAGCACGCTGTTGCGATTGTCGGAGACCAGTTGGGATACCTGATCGAGGTTCTTCAGCAGCGAATCCACCTCGTCGCGACGGTCGTCGATGACCTTGGCCAGCGCCCCGATGCTGTCGAGGGCCTGCACCGCCAGCTGCGGGGAATCGCCCAGCTGCCGGTTCAGGGTGTCCAGTGCGGTGCGCAGCCGCTGCGGGTCGATGCGTTCGATCCGCTCGAAGGAGGATTTGTACTGCGGATCCTGGATCACCTTGCCCAGGTTGTAGGGAACCGTGGTGTGGTCGAGGCGAATCCGATTGTCGGGCAGGCCCTTTCCATTACCAGGTGTCAGATCGATGTGCAGGCGGCCGAGGATGGTCTCCATCTTCACCGCCGCCCGCGCGTCCGGACCCAACCGCAGATCGCGGCGGACCGACAGATCGACGATCACCTTGTCGCCGTCGAGCCGGACCGCGCGTACCGCGCCGACCTCGATGCCGGAGACATCGACCGTCGCACCCGCGCGCAGCCCGGCCGCCTGGGCGAATTCGGCGCGTACGATCTTGTCGCCCAGCCGGGCCTGGGTCAGCGCGCTGGATCCCGCGAGCAGAATCGCCACGGTCGCGGCGGCCGCGAGCCCCAGCCGCAACTGCCTGTTGCGCGGGAAGCCGAACCCTCTCATCGGCACACCTCCGAATGCGAATTTCCGCCGACCTGCGAGAACAGGCCGGGTGGCAGCAGAACACCCCACAGCGAGACGTCCAGGCCGCAGATGTAGGCGTTGCCGTACGCCCCGTAGCTGGAGAACTGCGCGACCCGGTTCAGCATGTCCGGCAGTTCGACCGCGGCCTTGTCCAGTGACGCCCCGTTGAGCAGCAGCAGTGCGATACCCGTTGTCGCCTTGTTCTGCGCGGCCGCCATCCCGGGCTGTACCCGCGCGACCAGATCCACCAGCGAATCGGTCGCGGTGGCCACGTGATCCACCGAGGACTTCAGCGCCTCACCCTGGGAGTAGAGACCGTCCATGAGCGAACGGGCTTGGGTGATAAGGGTTTCCAGCTCGCCGCTGCGATGTGCGAGTCCGGCGATGACCGAGCTGAGATTGGTCACCACATCGCCGAGAATCTTGTCGCGCTCGCCGAAGGTGCTCGCCAGCTGCGCGGCCTGGGTGATCAGGGCGCTGAGCGACACCTGATTGCCCTGCAGCGCCTGGATCAGGGTCTCCGACAGTGAGTTCACCTGATCGGGTTGCAGCACGCCGAACAGCGGCTCGAAGCCGGACAGCAATGCGGAGACGTCGAAGGAGGGTTCGGTGCGTTCGATCGGTATGCGCGCGCCCGGTTCGAGGGGTGCGCCCGCGTCCGGCCCGGGCGTCAGTGCGATATAACGCTGGCCGATCAGATTCTGGTATCGGACAAGGGCCTTCGTCGTGGTGGTGGGATGCTGCGCGGCCTCGATGCGGAAATCGACCCGCGCCCGGTAGTCGGCCTCGAAGTCGATTCGATCGACTCGGCCGACGCGGACCCCGGCCATCCGGATGTCATCGCCGACCCGCAGCCCCAGCACATCGGAGAAGATCGCCGAATAGCTGTGCGTGGCACCGGAAACCGAGCGTTGTAGGGTGGACCAGATGGTGTAGGTCAGCACGATCGCGATCACGGCGAAGGCGCTGAAGCCGACCAGTGCTCGACCGGATTTCATTGTCCCGCAGCCCCTTCGGTGACGGTGAGATGGCCACCGGCCAGTACGGGGCCGAGCAGCAGGAGTTGTGCCGTATTCGGATGCCCGCCGACGATCGCCGCCACCGCGTCGGGGCCGCGTAGTGCGGCCGGGTGCACGGCCGCGGGGGCGGTGAGACCCGGGATCAGCGGTGCGCCGGGAACTCCGGCGAGCGGCGGCTGGGCGGGTCCGGCGGCGTTCCCCGGGCCTGTACCGGGTGTGACCGCGGCGGGCGGAAAGCCGGGGATGCCCATCGGCAGCGGACCGAACGGAGGCAGCCCGGGAATGGCCCCCGGGATCGGGCCGGGCGCGGGTATCACCGGTCGCGGCCCCGCGGCATCGAGCCAACCGGGCAGCAGCTGCGGTGGATACTGCTGCGGCGGAGCCGAATTCGGAACGCTCACCCCGCCGCAGCGTGGACCGTACAGCTCGCCGTAATGCGGGCAGTCCTTCGCCGTGTACTGCTGGAACGGAGTGAACGAGACATCCATCGTCCATACCATCTGCCGCTTGGGCCCCCAGCGAAACGTGGTGTTCAGCCGCTGCAGCGCGGTATTGAGATTCGCGGCGGTGAAGGGGAGGGCGTCGGGATCGCGCGCCAGCCCGCCGAACAGGTCGTCCAGCCCGGATACCAGATATTTCCCGGCATCGGGATTGCGGGCGAACAGCGTGTTCACCGAATCCACCGCGCCGGAGGCATTGCCCAGCAGCGCGATCAGATTCGCGCGCCGGTCGGCCAGGGTGCGGGCGGTGGTCACCGAATCCGACAGCACCCCGACCAGATCCGGCGCCGAGACGCTCAACGCCGTGGCCGCGCGCCCCAGATCTCCGAGCAGATCGCCGATCCGGGGAATCTGGTGCACCTGGGTGAGCCAGTTGTCCAACCGCTGCACCGTGGAACCCGGTGCCCGCGCGGAACCGTCGAGGGCCTCCGACAGCGTGGCCAGCACCCGGCCCAGCTTCTCCGGCGCAATCGTGGTCAGCACCGTGCGCAGGACGTTCAAGGTGGTCTGCAACTGGATGGTGGCCGCGCCGGTGTCCTCCGGAATGTTCGCTCCCGCAGTCAACTTCGCGGTCGTCGCGCCATTGTCCACCAATTCGATCGCGGTGACGCCGAAGATATTGTTCGGTATGACCCGCGCGGTCACATTCGCCGGAATCGTCGACGCCACAGCGGGTTTCAACGCCAGATCCACCCGCTGGCGCGCCCCCTTGGCCACCACCTCGACCGAATCGACGGTACCGATCACCATGCCGCGGAACTTCACATCGGCATGGGCGGGCAACCCGTCCCCGGTACTGGTCAGCAGGGCCGTCGCGGTGACCCGGTCGGTGAAATGGCCGGTGTAGCGCAGCATGAGCAGATACAGCGCCGCGGCGATCACGAGGATCATCGTCAGACCGGAGACGGTGAGCCGCAGGGCCGAGGGCCCGCGTCCGCTGGGATCGAGGAGCACGGCCGCACCTACCCGGAGATTCGGAAGCCGGGGTCGATACCCCAGATCGCCAGGGTCAGAAACAGATTCGCGAAGACCATCACGACGATCACCATCTTGATCGCCCGCCCGGCCGCGACCCCGACGCCCTCGGGGCCGCCGGTGGCGACGAAGCCGTGATAGCACTGGATGAAGGTGGCCAGCAGGGTGAAGACCACGACCTTCAGCAGTGAACAGAACACGTCGCTGCCGATGAGGAACTGGAAGAAGTAGTGGTCGTAGGTGCCCGCGGTGGCGCCGCCGAGGAACAGCACGGTCAGCTTGGTCGCCAGGTACGCCGCGGCCAGACCGACGGTGTAGAGCGGGACGATGGTCACCGTGGCCGCGATCATGCGGGTGCTCACCAGATACGGAAGCGGCCGGATCGCAATGGATTCCAGCGCGTCGATCTCCTCGGAGATACGCATGGATCCCAGCTGCGCGGTGAACCGGCAACCGGATTGGATGGCGAAGGCGAGCGTGGCCAGGATCGGGGCCAGCTCGCGGGTGGTGGCGAAGCCGGAGATCGCGCCGGTGAGCGGGCTCATGGTGAGCAGATTCAGCGCGGTGAACGACTCCATTCCGACGATGATTCCGCCGAAGGCGCACAGGATGAACACCACGCCGACCGTCCCGCCGCCCACGATCAGTGAGCCGTTGCCCCAGCCGACATCGGCGGTCAGGCGGGCCACCTCGCGCCGATAGTGCCTCAGCGCGAACGGAATCGCCGCCAGCGCCTGGACGAAGGTCAGCGCCTGATGGCCCAGCCGCTGATTGGCGTGCACCGGCGTCAGCGCGGCGGCCCCGACCGCGCGCAGCGGCCGCACGGCCGGTGGGATATAGGAACTGGCCATCTCAGACCACCTTCGTGGGGAACAGTGTGTTGTACAGCTGGGTGAGAATGATGTTGGTGGCGAACAACATCAGCGCCGAGCTGACCACCGCGGAGTTCACCGCATTGGCCACCCCGCCCGGCCCGCCGCGGGCGTGCAGACCGATATCGCAGGCGATGATCGCGGTCAGCACACCGAAGATCGCGGCCTTGGCCAGCGCGACGATCAGATCGTTCGCCACCGCGAACGAGGCGAACGAGCCGATGAACGAGCCCGGCGTGCCCGACTGGGCATAGACGTTGAACAGATACGCCGTGGCGAAGCCGACGAAGACGATGAAGCCGCACAGCAGCATGCTCACCAGCACGGCCGCGGCCAGCCGCGGCGCGACCAGCCGTCGCACCGGATTCACGCCCATCACCATCATGGCGTCGATCTCCTCGCGAATCGTGCGCGAGCCGAGATCGGCGCAGATGGCCGAGCCGACCGCCCCCGCGATCATGAGCGCCGACACCAGCGGCGCGCCCTGGCGAATGATGCCCAGCCCCGCGACCGCGCCGATGAACGTCGTCGCGCCGACCTGATCGACCAGCGCACCGACCTGGATGGACACCACGACCGCGATCGGGATGGCCACGAATACCGTCGGCGCGGCGGAGACATTGGCCATGAACGCGCACTGCCGGATGAACTCCTGGAACGGGAACCGCCGCTGCGCCACCGCGAGGAACAACTGAACGAAGGCCTCGCGGCCCAGCCCCACCTGGCGGCCGAGCGTCTCGAGCGACCGCTGGGGGTGGCGACGCCACAACCCCGTCGCCGTGGCGGCGATCCAGCGCAGCTCGGAATCTTCGGGAAGGGTGGAAGTCACCGAAAATCAACCCCTTTCAGGCCGCGAGCCGGTGGTCCAGCAGCACCAGCGCGAATCCGACGGCGACCGCGCCGGCTGCGGCCACGCTCGACACCGCCAGCCACAGCCCGGCGCGCAGGACGGGATTGACGCGCATCCGCCCGCCGAGGATTTTGACCACGATCACGATCAGGTCGATGAGCCACACCAGCGCCATCACGTCATGCACACATTCGAGAAGGTGAGTACCGGCCAGCACACGATCGAGCCCAGGAACGAGATCACCACGTCCGGGCCGTGCAGCTGCTTCAGGTGCGAGGTGTGGGTGAGGGTCCACACCAACCCGACGAGGCCGTAGGGGATGGCGAGAATGACCAGCGTCCCGAGGAATTCCGAGACCTTCATCTCGTAGGCGAGCAATCGGTCCAGCCGCTTGAGCATGCCGCGTATGTTATGCACGATTCTCCGGATGATTGGGCGTTTTCAGAGAAGTCAGGACGTATCTTCACGCGAATGAAGTTATGGCTTATTCTCTACGCAATGACCATCGACCTGACCCGCATCGCGATTCCGGCGGTGCATCGCACGGGGACCAAGCGCCCGCCGCGGCTGCGGGACGCCCTGGACTTCTGGATGTTCGCGGGATCCGCGGCCAATGTGGCTATGCAGATGTGCCGTCCCGGGGTCGGGCACGGCGTCGCCGACAGCAAGGTCGAATCGGGTGCGCTCATGGTGCACCCCTGGAAGCGACTCCGCACCACGGCGTCGTACCTGGCCGTGGCGATTCTCGGCAGCGAGGCGGAGAAGCGGGCGTTCCGCGAGGCCGTGGATGTGGCGCATCGCCGGGTCCGCTCCGATCCAGGCGCGGCCGTGAAGTACAACGCCTTCGACCGCGATCTGCAACTGTGGGTGGCGGCGTGCCTGTATGTCGGCTTCGAGGACGCCTACCAACTACTGCACGGCAAGCTGAATCCCGAACAGGCCGAAGCCTTTTACGCGACCTCGGCGACATTGGGCACCACCCTGCAGGTCCCGTTGTCGATGTGGCCCGCGACGCGGACCGAATTCGACGTGTACTGGAACGACGCTGCCGGGCTCGCGATCGTCGACGACCGGATCCGCGGCTATCTCGACGATCTGCTGCATCTGCGGATGATCGCGTGGCCGCTGCGCCTGATCTTCGGTGGGCTGCTGCGGTTTCTGACCGCGGGCTTCCTCGCGCCGCATTTCCGCGAACAGCTGCGCGTCGAATGGACGGCCGCCGATCAGCGCCGCTTCGAGCATCTGTTCCTGTTCGTGGGCTTCGTCAATCGGTTCATTCCGCGGTTCCTGCGTTTCGCCGGAACATATTCCATGATGGGCGACGTCCGGCGGCGGCTGCGCCGGCAGCGCCCGCTGATCTGAACGCCTCCGATATCGAAATTGCATCGGTTCGTACGGATGTACTGGTTCGGCCGGTTGTGCGCCCCGTAGGCTCCGCAGGATCCCGCACCTCATCCGAACGGAGCCGCCATGCGCACGGTGGACCTGGAACGCACCATCCAGGCGCCCATCACCGACGTATTCGATTGGCTGACCGATGCCACGAACTATCAACGGACACCGCTGATTCGGCGGGTCACCCTGGTGCGCCCGGGCGATGTCTCCGAGCACGGGACCGGAGCCGTCCGACTACTCGTGACGCCGTTGATGCGCCTCACCGAGGAGATCGTGGAATACGATCCGCCGCGGCTGATGCGCTACAAGATCCTGCGTTCGGTGCCGCCGCTGCGCTCGCAGGACGGCTTCCTGGCCTTCGCCACCGAGGGCGGGGCCACCCGCGTGCACTGGCACACCCAATTCGAGGTCGCCGCACCGCTTTTGAGCCCGATGTGGACACTGGTGCTGATGCCGTGGGTTTCGGTGGGCATCCGCTCGGTGCTCGCGCGCGCCGATCACGAACTGAGGCGCTGACTACCGCAGCTGTCGCATGAAGTAGGTGTAGCGCAGCGCGGTGGTGACGGCCGAGTCATCGATGTTCGCGCCCGCGCCGTGCCCGCCCGCCGAACCCTCGTAGTACAGATACGGGTCGCCGAAGGAATTCAGCCGCGCGGCGAACTTGCGGGCCTGCTGCGGGCCGACCCGATCGTCCTTGGCGGTGGTCCAGATGAACGGTTCCGGGTAGCGCACACCGGATTTCAGCTGTGCGTAGGGCGAGATCTTCGCCAGGAACGCGCGCTGGGCCGGGTTGTCGACGCTGCCGTATTCGCCGACCCAGGACGCCCCGGCGGCGAGCCGCTCGTAGCGCAGCATATCCAGCAGCGGCACCCCGATGTCCACGGCGTTCCACAGCTCCGGATGCTGGGTGAGTTCGACGCCCATGAGCAGTCCGCCGTTGGAGGCGCCGGTAATGCCCAGATGCCGGGCCGAAGTGATCCTGCGATCGATGAGATCGCGTCCCACCGCGGCGAAATCGTCGAAGGCGCGCTGGCGGTTGGTGGTCAGCGCCGCCTCGTGCCAGGCCGGTCCGAATTCACCGCCGCCGCGAATATTGGCCAGTGCGAAGGCGCCACCGCGCGCCAGCCACAATCGGCCGAGCACCCCGGAGTAGCTCGGGGTCGAACTCACCCCGAAACCGCCGTAGGCGTTGAGGATCGTGGGTGTGCTGCCGTCGAGCGGCATATCCGCGCGGTGCACGACGAAGTAGGGAACCTGGGTGCCGTCGGTGGAGGTGGCCTTCCACTGGTCGACGGTCAGTCCGGCCGAATCGAACTGCGGCGGAACCCTTTTCACCTCCGCGAGCGCCCCCGTGACGGTGTCGAGACGCCACAGCGTCGGCGGTTCCAGGAACGAGGTGACGGTCAGATAGGACAGGCCGCTGTGATCGTCCGCGGCGGTCGCGGTGATGGCGGCATTGTCGGGCAGGGCCACCGGGGCCGCCGTCCACGCGCCGCTCGAGCCCGGTCGGTAGATCGTGGCCCGCCCGCGCACATCGTGCAGTGACGACACCACCACCTGATCGCGGGTGGTCAACACCTGTTCCAGGGCATCGGCCGGGCCCGGGGCGTAGACCACCGTGGGTCGAAGTCGGCCGGGGTCGCGGGCGAGTTCGTCGGCGTCGAGAGCGATCAGCGTTCCGGCGGGGTGATTCGCGCCGTCGACCGACCAATCCTGTTGCAGGGAAACCAGAACGCGATTGGCGACCATGCCCTGCAGTTCGGATTTGGGTGGCAGGGCGACCGGTTGGGAGCCGTTCACGAGCAGGCGGTATTCGTGGTCGAAGAACGAGGGGTTGCGGTCCAGCAGCGCCAGCCGGTGGTTCTCGCCGTCGGTCAGCACGATCGGCCGGGTGCTGACATCGGTGCGTTCACCGCGGCCGACCTCGACGGCGGCGTCGAGTGGACGGCCGCGATCCCACTGCTTGATCACGTAGGGGTAGCTGGAGGTGGTCAGCTCGCCGGGCGTCCACTCCCGGCCGACCAGCAGCGTATTGTCGTCGACCCAGGCGACGTCCTGCTTACCGCGCGGCAGTACGAATCCGTCGGCCACGAATTGATCTGTGTTCAAGTCGAATTCGCGAACGGTGACGGCGTCCTCGCCGCCCTCCGACAGCTCGACGAGGCAGCGCGTCTGGCTCACGGGCGCGCAGTCGACGCCCTTCCATACCCAGTTCTTGCCCTCGGTGTGGGCCAGTGCGTCCACGTCGAGCACGGTCGTCCAATGCGGTTGCGGCGATTCGTAATCCGCGACCGATGTCTTACGCCAAATGCCCTGTTCGTGATCGGGATCCTGCCAGAAGTTGTAGATCTCGCCGTGGATGATGTCCGGTTCGGCCAGCCGATCCGGGGAATTGCCGATCTCCCTGGTCTGCGCCAGATTGTCGGCGTATCGCGAATCCTTTTGCAGCACACCGAGGGTTTTGGCGTTCTCCGCCGCCACCCACTGGTGCACCCGGGGGCTGTCGTTGTCCTCCAGCCAGCGGAATTCGTCGTCCGACGACGAGGTTTGTCCGCACGCCGCCCCGGCCGCGGCCACCAGCACCGCCATGACCGCCGTCAATCCGCCCGCAGCACGTCCCACAACGCCTCCCCAAGATCGTCCGGAGCGACCAAGCCTAGAACACCCGAAGCGGCGCGCCGGGACGCTCGAGCCGATCGGCGCGCCCGCCTCGCGACCGAAACGAGCCCGCGTACCAGGGTTACGCGGGCTCGTCGTTGTCGGAATCGGGCCGGGGTCACGGCCCGACGGTGATCGGCTGGGACGGGTTGGTGGTATTGGTCAATGCGAAGGTGGCCGTTTGGTTTCCGCTGGTGACATTGGTCGGGCAGAGGAAGCCGCCGGTAACCTTGACCGGTAGCGGGGCGTTGGCTGCCGAAACCGTGGCCGGGTTGCCATTGGTGAACGTGCCCGCCAGGGAGGCGGGTCCGTTCGGAGCGACCACCGCGGTGCAGGAGGCCAGTCCGGTGCTCTTGATGGTCACCCCGGCTTTGGGAATCGTGATGCTGCCCGTGATCGGCGAGCCGTTCTGCACCGTGACGGTCCAGGCGCCGGTCGTGGAGGCCGTGGCGTTGAGGCCGGGGATATTGCTCGAGCAGCCGCTGATGGTCGGCGCCGAGATCGTCACCGAGACCGGGCCGCTCGCGTTGTGATTGGCCGGAGCCGCGGGCACCGATCCGGTCGCGACGGCCGAGGTGCAGGTGAAGGTCACCGAACCGGCCGTGAAGACGAGCGAGCCCTGATTGGTGGCCTTGACCGCGGCTCCGGCGGGCCCGACCGTGGTCGAACCGGCGGGGGTGGCCTGCGCCGGACCGCCGACCGCGATCACGGCCGCCGCACAGCTCACGGCGGCCAGCGCGATACGCGCGTAGAAGAGTTTGCTGAGCATTATCGCTCCTCGAGAAAAAACAAAAGATGGATCGAAATAGCAAGCCGACAGCTAAATGAACTGGACTGTCGATATAAATGTTGGATCCATCGACCCGCCGCCAGCAAGGGTTCGGGCCCTGAGCTTTTCGTAGAATTTCACCGAATCGATTCGGGGCGTTCGCATCTCGTTCGGCGACTAGAATTATTGATCGAATGACAAAGCGGGGCAATCGGTTTCCGTGCTCACTCGGCCGGATCCGACACCGGTCGGCGGCCGACGCGCCTATCGCGCAACGAAACTCGCGTGCCTACCCCGATTGCCCAGCCGTTCCCGAGCCCGGCGGCCCGGCCACATAGTCAACGAAAAGGTTGATACCGCAGGCGCGCTCGCCTCAGCCGAGGGCCGTCAACGCCATCGCCCGCAGAATCGGCCGCGCGCGTGTGGCCAGAGCCGCCGAGGCGCTGTGCGGTGTGGAGTTGAGTAGCCCGAACACCGCGTGCGCCTGCACCCGGGCCGACGCCTCGGCCAGATCGGGATGCAGTTCGCGCAGGACGCCCACCCAGATTTCGACGTACTGCCGCTGCGTGCGGCGGACCTGCCGCCGCGCGGTCTCGGGCAGATTCTCCAGATCGCGGTCCTGGACGCGAATCAGTTCGGGCTCGCCCAGAGCGAAGTCGAGATGGAAATCGACCAGCGCCGACAGTGCCTGTTCGGGCGTATCCGAGCGATCCACGCAGCCGCGCCCGCCCTCGAGCAGGCGCTGACTGATCCCCACCAGCAACTCGACCAGCAGCGCCTCCTTGTTGGGGAAGTGCCGGTACACCGCCGGTCCGCTGATACCCGCCGCCGCGCCCAGATCCTCGAGGCGCACGCCCGGGAATCCGCGATCGGCGATCAGCCGCGCGCCCGCCTCCAACAGCTGCTGTCGTCGCTGCGCCTTGAGCTGCTCGCGTCGGGTGGGCGCAACGGAATCGCTCGTGGTCATCGCGCCTGCTCTCTGCTCGCCTGGACAACTCGGTTAATGCAGATTATCTTAAACTTCAGTTATTGGCGATTAACCGATCGGGCAGGATGGCGTGATGACGGTTACGCAGGACACGGGCGTGGACAATCGCTCGGCACATCTGGCGCTTGTGGACGAGCTGCGATCCAGACTCGCCGCGACGGCGCTGGGCGGGTCCGAGCGGGCCCGCGAACGCCACCTCGCGCGCGGCAAACTGCTGCCGCGCGATCGCGTGGACCGGTTGCTCGATCCCGGTAGCCCGTTCCTCGAGCTCGCGCCGCTGGCGGCCACCGGCATGTACGGCGACGAATGTCCGGGCGCGGGCGTGATCGGCGGTATCGGACGGGTCTCGGGCCGCGAATGCGTGATCGTGGCCAATGACGCCACGGTCAAGGGCGGCACCTACTATCCGATGACGGTCAAGAAGCATCTGCGCGCGCAGGAGATCGCGCTGCAGAACCGGCTGCCCTGCATCTATCTGGTCGATTCCGGCGGTGCGCATCTGCCCTCGCAGGACGAGGTATTCCCCGACCGCGAGCATTTCGGCCGCATCTTCTACAACCAGGCGACCATGAGCGCCCAGGGGATTCCGCAGATCGCGGCCGTACTCGGCTCGTGCACCGCGGGCGGCGCGTACGTCCCGGCGATGAGCGACGAGGCGGTGATCGTGCGCAATCAGGGCACGATCTTCCTGGGCGGTCCGCCGCTGGTGAAGGCCGCGACCGGCGAGGTGGTGACCGCCGAGGAGCTCGGCGGCGGCGAATTGCATTCGCGCACATCGGGAGTCACCGATCATCTGGCCGAGGACGATGAGGACGCGCTGCGCATCGTACGTCGCATCGTGGCCACGCTCGGCCCGAAGTCCCCGAGTCCGTGGGACATTCTGCCCACGGTGGATCCCATCGCGCCGCAGGATCAGCTCTACGACGTCGTCCCGGTGGATCTGCGCACGCCCTACGATGTGCGCGAGGTGATCACCCGCGTCGTCGACGGCGGTGAATTCGACGAGTTCAAATCCGAATACGGCCGCACGCTGGTCACGGGCTTCGCCCGCATCCACGGCCATCCGGTCGGCATCGTCGCCAACAACGGCGTGCTGTTCGCCGAATCCGCCCTCAAGGGAGCGCATTTCATCGAGCTGTGCGATAAACGCTCGGTGCCGCTGGTGTTCCTGCAGAACATCACCGGCTTCATGGTCGGCCGCGACTACGAGGCGGGCGGTATCGCCAAGCACGGCGCGAAGATGGTCACCGCGGTGGCGTGTGCGCGGGTGCCGAAGCTGACGGTGGTGATCGGCGGCTCCTACGGCGCGGGCAACTACTCCATGTGCGGGCGCGCGTATTCGCCGCGCTTCCTGTGGATGTGGCCCAATGCGCGGATCTCGGTGATGGGCGGTGAACAGGCGGCCTCGGTGCTGGCGACCGTGCGCGGCGATCAGCTCGGCGACTCCTGGGACGCGCGGGAGCAGGAGGCGTTCAAGGCTCCCATTCGGGAACAATATGAGCGCCAAGGCAATCCGTACTATTCGACCGCGCGGCTGTGGGACGACGGTGTCATAGACCCCGCCGACACCCGCACGGTCCTGGGACTGGCGCTGTCGGTATGCGCGCAGGCCCCGCTCGCCCCGGTTTCCTACGGCGTCTTCCGGATGTGATCGAGATGATGCACAAATCCCACCCCGTCCCCTTCGACACCGTTCTGGTCGCGAACCGCGGTGAGATCGCGGTGCGCGTCATTCGGACGTTGCGCACCATGGGAATTCGCTCGGTCGCGGTGTACAGCGACGCCGACGCGGACGCCCGCCACGTGCACGAGGCCGATATCGCGGTGCGGCTTGGCCCCGCGCCCGCGCGGCAGAGTTATCTCGACATCGCCCGCGTGGTCGACGCCGCGGTGCGTACCCGCGCGCAGGCCGTCCACCCGGGATACGGCTTCCTGTCGGAGAATTCGGCCTTCGCGGCCGCGCTCGCCGAGGCGGGCATCGTATTCCTGGGCCCGCCTGCCCGGGCCATCGAGATCATGGGTGACAAGATCGCCGCGAAGAATACGGTCTCTGCCTTCGGCGTCCCGGTGGTGCCCGGCATCGCCCGGCCCGGTCTTACCGACGCCGAATTGATCGACGCCGCAACCGATATCGGCTATCCGGTCCTGGTGAAGCCGTCCGCGGGTGGCGGCGGTAAGGGTATGCGGCTGGTGCACGAGCCGGAGAAGCTGCCCGACGCGCTGGTGAGCGCGCGGCGCGAGGCGGGCGCCTCCTTCGGCGACGACACCCTGTTCCTGGAGCGCTTCGTCACCCGGCCCCGCCATATCGAGGTCCAGATCCTCGCCGATCAGTACGGCCATGTACTGCATCTGGGCGAACGCGAGTGCAGCCTGCAGCGGCGGCATCAGAAGGTGATCGAGGAGGCGCCCTCCCCGTTGCTGGACGCCGAGACCCGGGCGCGGATCGGCGCGGCGGCCTGCAATACCGCGCGCAGCGTCGAATACGTGGGCGCGGGCACGGTCGAATTCATCGTCTCCGCCGATCGCCCGGACGAGTTCTTCTTCATGGAGATGAATACCCGACTACAGGTGGAACATCCGGTGACCGAACTGATCACCGGCGTCGATCTGGTCGAATGCCAGGTCCGGGTGGCCGCGGGCCAGAAGCTGGCCGCGAGCCAGGACGATATCCAGCTGACCGGACACGCCGTCGAGGCCCGCGTCTACGCGGAGGATCCCGGCCGCGACTTCCTGCCCACCGGCGGCACGGTGCTGGCGCTTTCGGAGCCGGAAGGCCAAGGGGTGCGGGTGGATTCGAGCCTGCGCGCGGGAACGGTGGTCGGCAGCGACTACGACCCCATGCTGTCCAAGGTGATCGCCTACGGCCCCGATCGCGCCGCGGCCATCGCGAAACTGGATCAGGCGCTGGCCGATACGGTCGTGCTCGGTGTGCGGACCAATACCGACTTCCTGCGCTTCCTGCTGGCCGATCCGGAGGTGATCGCCGGACGGCTGGATACCGGACTGCTGGACCGGCGGGCCGTCGACTTCCGGGCCGCCGCGGTCACCGACGAACAGTTCATCGCCGCCGCGGTCGCCCGCTGGCTGCCCGCCTGGTCCGCCCGGCCCACGAGTCCCTGGGAGATTCCCGACGGCTGGCGACTGGGTACCCCCGCGCCGACCACCATCCGGCTCGTCGGCGGCGATCGCACGGTGCACGTCTCGATCTGCGGCCGTCCGGATGCCGCGCTGGTCTGGGTGGACGATGGCGAAAAGCATTCGCTGACAGCCGATATCGACTCCGATCGGGTCGTCGTCGCGCTCGACGGCATTCGTTGCTCGTTCCGGGTGGCCGAACGTGACGGCCAGATCTGGCTCGCCGATTCCGTCGGCATCGCGATGGTCCGCGAGGTCGCCGAGGTCAGCGTGCGCGCCGCCGCCGAACATGTCGGCGACGCCGAAATCCGCAGTCCCATGCCGGGTGCGGTGATCGCCGTATCGGCCGCGGCGGGTTCGACCGTCGCGGCGGGCGCGCCGGTGATCGTCGTCGAGGCCATGAAGATGGAGCACACCCTCACCGCCCCGATCGCGGGAACCGTTGAGCTGCTGGTCGATTCGGGCGCGCAGGTGCAGGTCGACCAGGTGCTCGCCCGCATCGTTCCCGATACCGAAGCGAAGGAATCCTCCCGATGACCGATTTTTTGTCCACGGGCACGCTGCCCGACGACTACCGCGATCTAGCGCTCACCGTCCGGGACTTCGCGCAGAAGGTCGTCGCGCCGGTCTCCGCCAAACACGATGAGGACCACAGCTTCCCGTACCAGGTGGTGGCGGGGATGGCCGAGATGGGCCTGTTCGGCCTGCCGTTCCCCGAGGAGTACGGCGGCATGGGCGGGGACTACTTCGCGCTGTGCCTGGCCCTCGAGGAGCTGGGCAAGGTCGACCAGAGCGTCGCCATCACCCTGGAGGCCGGCGTCTCACTGGGCGCGATGCCGATCTTCCGCTTCGGCAACGACAAGCAGAAGCGGGAGTGGTTGCCGCAGTTGACCTCCGGTCGCGCCCTGGCCGGCTTCGGCCTCACCGAACCGGGTGCGGGCAGCGATGCGGGGGGCACCCGCACCACGGCCGTGCTCGATGGCGACGACTGGATCATCAACGGCAACAAGCAGTTCATCACCAACTCCGGCACCGATATCACCCGCCTGGTGACGGTGACCGCGGTGACGGGGCAGTCCGGCGGCAAGAAGGAGATCTCCACGATCCTGGTGCCCACCGATACACCGGGCTTCACCGCCGAACCCGCCTACAACAAGGTCGGTTGGAACGCCTCGGACACCCATCCCCTCACCTTCGTCGATGTCCGTGTGCCGCAGGAGAATCTGCTCGGCGAGCGCGGGCGCGGCTACGCCAACTTCCTGCGCATCCTCGACGAGGGTCGCATCGCCATCGCGGCGCTCGCGGTCGGCGCGGCCCAGGGCTGTGTGGACGAGAGCGTGCGCTACGCCAAGGAGCGCGAGGCCTTCGGCCAGCCGATCGCCCGCAACCAGGCCATCGCCTACAAGATCGCGCGAATGGAGGCGCGGGCGCACGCCGCCCGCACGGCCTACTACGACGCGGCCGCGCTGATGCTGTCCGGTAAGCCGTTCAAGAAGCAGGCCTCGATCGCCAAACTGGTCGGCAGCGAGGCGGCCATGGACAATGCCCGCGATGCCACCCAGATCTTCGGCGGGTACGGCTTCATGAACGAATATGCTGTGGCGCGGCACTATCGCGACAGCAAGATTCTGGAAGTCGGTGAGGGCACCACGGAGGTGCAGTTGATGCTGATCGGACGGGAGCTCGGGCTGTGACCGAACCCTTGCGGCGAGTGGTGCAGCGCGGACTGTGGTTCGAGGAATTCGAGGAGGGCGTGCTGTACGAACACCGGCCCGGGCGGACGATTACCGAGGCCGACAATGTGCTGTTCACGACGCTGACCATGAATACCCAGGCGTTGCACCTGGACGCGGCCTTCGCCGACGGGCTGCCGCCGTTCAATCAGCGGCTGGTCAATTCCATGTTCACGCTGTCCACGCTGGTCGGCCTGTCGGTGGCTCAGTTGACCCAGGGCACGATCGTGGCCAATCTCGGCTTCTCCGATATCGCTTTCCCCAAACCGCTGTTCCACGGCGACACCCTCTACGCCGAGACGCTGATCACCGAGAAGCGGGAATCCAAGAGTCGCCCCGGGGAGGGGATCGTGACCTTCGCCCACACCGGCCGCAATCAGCACGGTGACGTCGTGGCGATCGCCACCCGCAAGACGCTGGTGCGGTGCAGGCCCTCATGAGCTGGGAGATGCCCGGCCCGGCGTGGCTGTTCTGCCCCGCCGACCGCCCCGAGCGCTTCGAGAAGGCCGCGGCCGCGGCCGATGTGGTGATCCTGGATCTGGAAGACGGTGTGGCCCCCGCCGACAAGGCGGCCGCGCGGGAGGCGCTGATCGCCACCCGGCTCGATCCGCGCCGCACGATCGTGCGCGTGAACGCGGTCGGCGGCGAGGATCACGCGCTGGATCTCGGCGCGCTCGCCCGCACCGACTACGAACGCGTGATGCTTCCCAAATGTGAAAGCGTCGAACAGGTTTCGCTCCTGCCGTACCGGGCGATCGCCCTGATCGAATCGCCGCTGGGCGCGCTGGCGGTCGATGCGGTGATGCGGGCGGACAATGCGATCGGCGTCATGTGGGGCGCGGAGGATCTGGTCGCGGCCCTGGGCGGCAATTCCAGCAGGCACACCGACGGCGGTTATCGCGATATCGCCCGCCATGTGCGCTCCTCGGCCCTGTTGGCGGCCAAGGCCTATGGGAAGTTCGCCCTGGATTCGGTGTATCTCGACCTCGAGGATCTCGACGGCCTGCGCGCGGAGACCGAGGACGCGGTGGCGGTCGGATTCGATGCCAAGGTGGCCATCCACCCCGGCCAGATCCCGGTGATCCGCTCCGCCTACACCCCAACCGACGACGAATTATCCTGGGCGCGAAGGCTGCTCGACGAGGTTCCGCACAATCGCGGCGTATTCGCGTTCGAGGGCCGGATGGTCGACGGACCCGTCATTCGTCACGCGGAACGTATCGTACGGCGCGCGGGGTAGAAGGAGAGTGAGTGCGGTGCAACCACAGTGGGTGCCGAACGCGGAGGATGTGAAGCGGGCGCGGGTCACCGACTTCACCCGTTTCGTGACCGGCCGGACCGGTCGCGAATTTCCCGATTACCACTCGCTGTGGCAGTGGTCGGTCGACGACGTCGCCGGTTTCTGGGGTGCGGTGTGGGAGTACTTCGACCTCGGTCCGGTGCCCGAGCAGGTCTTGGCGCGATCGGAAATGCCGGGGGCGCAGTGGTTTCCGGGCGTGCGACTGAACTATGTCGACCTGATCGCGCGCCAGGCCCGCACGGATCGCCCGGCCATCGTGTATGCCAGCGAGGGCGGCGAACTCACCGAGATCTCCTGGGGGGAGCTGCTCGGCCGCGTGGCGGCGTTCGCGGCTCTGCTGCGCGCGCAGGGCGTGCAGCCCGGCGACCGGGTCGTCGGCTATCTGCCGAATGTCCCCGAGGCCGTGATCGCCCTGCTCGGCACGGCCGCCATCGGGGCCGTCTGGAGTGCCTGCGGGCAGGACTATTCCGCCAAGGCCGCACTGGACAGGCTCGGACAGCTCGAGCCGGTCGTGCTGGTGACCACCGACGGCTACCGCTACGGCAACAAGACCCACGACAAATCCGGCGAGATCGCCGAATTGCGCGCCGGACTGCCGACGCTGCGCGAGACCGTGGTGGTCTCGCGGATCGGCGCTCAGGTGCCCAATGCCCTGGACTGGGCGAAGGCCACCGCACCGACCGGCGCCGAAATAGATACGGGGCAGGTCGATTTCGATCACCCGCTGTGGATTCTGTACTCCTCGGGTACCACCGGGCTGCCCAAGGGCATCGTGCACGGCCACGGCGGCGTGCTGTTGGAACATCTGAAGGCCGTCGCGCTGCAAACCGATATCGGCCGCGACGACGTGTTCTTCTGGTACACCAGCCCGAGCTGGATGATGTGGAACTTCCTGGTTTCGGGACTGCTGGTCGGCGCGACGGTCGTCTGCTACGACGGCAGCCCGTCCGCGCCCGCGCCGGATGCGCTGTGGGAGTTGGCCGCCCGCACCCGGACCACGGTGCTCGGTACGAGTCCGGGATATGTGCTGTCCTGCATCAAGGCGGGGGTGCGACCCCGCGACGACCACGATCTGTCCGCCCTGCGCGCGGTCGGCGTCACCGGATCCTCGCTGCCGCCCTCGTCGTCGATCTGGTTGGGCGAGAACGCCGGTGAGCACATCCAGGTGAATTCGCTCAGCGGCGGCACCGATATGGTCACCGCCTTCGTGGGTGGCGTGCCGACGGTTCCGGTGTGGCCGGGCGAGCTGTCGGTCCCGTTCCTGGGCGCGGCCGTCGACTCCTGGGATCCGACCGGGCATCCCATCCGCGGTGAGGTAGGCGAGCTGGTCATCACCGAACCGATGCCGTCGATGCCGGTCAAGTTCTGGAACGATCCGGACGGATCACGGTATCGCGCAGCCTATTTCGAGCATTTCCCGGGTGTCTGGCGACACGGCGACTGGATCACGATCACCGATCACGACAGCATCGTCATGCACGGCCGCTCCGACTCCACCCTCAACCGCCACGGCATCCGCATGGGCTCCGCCGATATCTATCAGGCGGTCGAATCACTACCGGAGATCACCGAGGCCCTGATCATCGGAGCCGAACAACCCGACGGCGGCTACTGGATGCCACTGTTCGTAGTGCTGGCCCCGAACGTCGACCTGACCGACGAACTGAAGTCCCGCATCAACCAGGCCATCCGCACCGAGGTCTCCCCCCGCCACGTCCCCGACGTGATCATCGCGGCCCCCGGCGTCCCACACACCCGCACGGGCAAGAAACTCGAGGTCCCGATCAAACGGCTGTTCCAGGGGGCCGATCCGGCGAAGGTCGTCGAGCGCACCGCGCTCGACAACCCGGATCTGCTGGACTGGTACGCGGGGATAGAGATGCCGGAGCCCGGTCGGTAGGCACCTCTCACTCCTCGAAGACTTTGTCGATGCTCTCGGCGGTCGCGGCTCGCTCGATCCACAGCTTCAGCTGCTCGGTATCCGCGCATGCGGTGACCTGCGCGATGACCGCCTCGGACACCGTGAAACGCGCTCGCAGGAAGGTCAGTAGCGCCTCGACCTCGCCCTCGACTTCACCGGCAGCCTTGGCCTCGGCGAAGTATCGACGGACGAAATCGCTTTTGAAGGTGTACGTGCCGGACGTCATCTGGCCCTCCAGGAAGTGTCGGGCCACCTTTGTCAAAGCGGCCACTACCAGGTCAATGTACATTTCGTGCTGGGGAAGGTCGACTATGTGCTCTGCGAACGCGGTGAGGACCCGATCGCGGTCCGGCCCCCGCTGGTGCGCGATAACCGACAGGGCCGCCAGCTCCGGGTTGGCCATGAAGGTATCGCGATCGGTGATGACCGGTACGTTCGCCGGGCTCAGCACGATGGGCGTGAGGGTGCAGCCAGGGCCGATGACGATCGGAATCCGGCAATGTCCGGCGGTGCGGTTGTTGGCGCAGAGTACGAGAAGGACCGTCGGGCATCGGAGTCGGCCTCGTAGGGTGGTCACGTACACCGGCCAGCTCCAGGATTTGTCGCTGTCGGGCTGTAACTGAATCTCGACCACCACCGCGAGCGACGGATTGTTGTCCTTTGCCAGGACGATCACGGCGTCGGCGCGGTACTCGGTGGGGTTGATGTCCGGGAAATCACCCGATTCGGTTCTCGCCTGGTCGAATTCGGGTAGTGGGTCGGCCATCGTCGTGCGTAGCAAGTCCGCGACCAGCTCCGGGCGTTGCCGGAACAGGTCCACCAGGACTTCGTGCAGCATGGTGGGCATGCGGGCACGATAACCGCACCCACCAACAGGAAACTACCTGGTCAAGCGGCCAAATTGACCGACTCGTCGACGCTCAGCACGCCGTCGACCATGCGGTAGACCGCGTCCATTTGATGTAGGTGTGAGCGGTCGTGGGTGACCAACAGGGTGGCGGTGTCGTGGGTGTGGACGACATCGAGGACCAGGTCGATGATGGCCGCGCCGCGTTCCTGGTCGAGTGCGCTGGTGGGTTCGTCGATGACGAGTAGGGCCGGATCGTTCATCAGGGCGCGGGCGATGTTGACGCGTTGGCGTTGGCCGCCCGACAGCTGTGCGGGGCGTTTGTGTTCGTGTCCGGTCAGGCCAACCGAGGTGAGTAGATCCATTGCTCGGGCGTGGGTTTCGCGGCGGGTGCGCGGGGAGACGATCAGGTTCTGGCCCAGATGCGCCATCGCCTCGAGCTGTTCCACCGCGGTCAGGGCGGGGACGAGATTGGACTGCTGGAAGACGATGCCGATCTGCTCGCGGCGCAGCCGCGCGGCGTCGCCGCGGCTCAGGTCGGTCAGTTCGGCTGTGCCCGATCCGGTTTCCAGCCGGATGCTGCCCGAATCGGGTCGGATCAGGGTGGACACCACCGCCAGCAGGCTCGACTTACCCGAGCCCGAGGGTCCGGTGATGGCCGCGATCTCGCCGCCGCCCACCCACAGCTCCACCCTGTCCAGCGCCGTGATGCGGTCGGCGCCGTCCGGGTAGGTGAGGGTGACCTCGGATACGGTCAACGAGTGCATCTGAACTCCTGATATCTCAACGTGATTGGTTCAAGGCCGTGAGCGGGTCGGTGGTGGCTAGGAAGCGCAGCGCGAACGCGGCGCCGATCAAACCCAGGCCGATCAGCGCACCGGCCGGCACCAGAGTCGTTGCGGCGCTGAGCACGAACGGCACCGCGTCACCGATCAATGTGCCCGCCAGAGCAGTCAGGCAAACCCCGAGTCCCACCCCGGCCAGTAGCACGATCAGGGCCTGACCCAGCGCATCGCGTACCAGGGACCCGGTGGTGGCGCCCAATGCCTTCAGCGTCGCGACATCGGGGGTGCGCTGAATCGTCCACACCGTGAAGAAGGCCCCGATCACCAGTGCGGAGATCGCGAAAAGCATCACCGTCATGAGGGTCAGCGAGCCGTTCTCGGCCTGATAGGAGGCGATGGCCTGGTAGGAGCCCGACACACTGGTGGTTCGGGTGTGCGCGGCGCTGTTCACCGCGTCGAGATCGGAGACGTTCGAGACGATCAGCACGGTCGCCGCACCCCCGCGCGGCGTCGCCGACTGCCAGTCCGCCATGGTCATCCACACCACCGGCGTATGCGCGTACCAGTCGTCGCCTCCGACACCGGCCACGGTGAAGGTCGCCGAACCGATCGACAGCCGGTCACCGGCGGCCGCGGACAGCTTCTTCGCCGCGGGCTCGCTCAGCACCACCGTGCCCGGCTGGGTAGCCACATGATTGCCGAATGCGTTGCCGTCGACTCCGAACAGCGCGACCCGGGTCGGCGCCGAGCCGTCGCGGGTCGCCTGCCCGTGCGCGATCCCGACCGGATCCACCGCACCGCCGGACCGCTGCCAGGTCTGGATCTGCTCGGTGGTCAGCGCCGAGGAATCGAACGACGCCGACGAACCGCTGTCGGCGAACACCACCGCGTCGCCCTGTATCCGCTGCAGCGCCGAAATGTTCTGATGGGCCAGACCCGCGGTCAGTCCGCTCAGGAAGCTCACGAGCAGTGCCACCATGACCACCACCAGCGTGATGAGCAGGAATCGGCCGCGGGCGGCCCGCAGATCTCTGAGCGCTACGAACATGACTCCACCCTCGCCGCGATCGGCCCCCGGGCCATCGCGAGCCGGAACCATTCGCCGCCCAACCGGCGGTGGGTGTCCGATTCCTCCTTTCGATGGATGCCGCCTCGGTAACCGCGCATAAGCTGACTAGGTGCACCGGTCCCCGCTCACTCCCGTCTTCGCCGCGCTGCAGGTCGGTCTGCACATCCTCATGGTGGCGCTGACGGGCGTCGTGGTCGTGCGGGGACTGTTGCTCGGAAGCGGCCACCGATGGGGGGTGGCCGCCCTGTCCGCGGTATTCCTCATCACCTATTTCGCCGGGGTCGCGCTGCGCGGACGGCCGCGGGCCGCGCAGGTGTGGCTGGGTGCGCTGACCATGCTGTGGGTGGGCCTGGTCGCGATCGTGCCGGACGCGGTCTATCTGGTCTTTCCCCTGTTCTTCCTGTACCTGCATCTGCTTCCGCGCCTCTGGGGCGTCGTCGCGGTCTTCGTCACCACCGCCGCGGCGGTGCTCGGTTATGAACTGCACAAGGGCTGGAATGTCGGCGGTGTGGTCGGGCCGATCGTCGCGGCACTGGTCGCGATCGCCATCGGACTCGGCTATCGCGCGCTGTTCCAGGAGGCCGCCGAACGGCAGCGGCTGATCGACGAATTGCTCGCCACCCGGGCCACTCTCGCCGAACAGGAGCGCACCGCGGGTAAGCTCGCCGAACGCGAGCGGCTGGCCCAGGAGATCCACGACACGGTCGCCCAGGGGCTGTCGAGCATCCAGCTGCTGCTGCACGCCGTCGAGCGCGCCGCCCCCGAACATCCCGCGCTGCAACAGATTCGCCTGGCACGCGACACCGCCGCCGACAGCCTGGTCGAAACCCGCCAGCTCATCGCCGAACTCACCCCCGCGCCGCTGGACGGCCAATCGCTGACCGACGCACTGGACCGAATCGCCCAGCGCGCCAGCGCCCCCGGCCTGCAGGCCCAGGTGCTGGTCGAGGGCGAGCCGGAACGGCTGCCCATGCCCGTCGAGGCCGCCCTGGTCCGCGTCGCGCAGGGCGCGGTATCGAATGTGGTCCGGCACGCTCGCGCCGAGCGGATGCGCATCACCCTGACCTACGCCGACGACGCGGTGCACCTGGACGTGGTCGACGACGGGATCGGTATCGATCCGGAGGTGTTCCGCCGCGGCACCTTCGGGCTCGGCGCCATGCGCAGCCGCGTCGAACAGCAGGGTGGCAGCATGAATGTCGAATCCGAACCCGGCCACACCGCGGTGACCGTGGCGTTCCCGCTGGAGGAGTCATGATCCGTCTGCTGCTCGCCGACGATCACGCCATCGTCCGGGCGGGACTCGAGGCGCTGTTGAACTCCGACGACGAGATCAGCGTCGCGGGGGAGGCCGCCACCGCCGAGGAGGCCGTGGCCTTCTGCAGCACAACCGAAGTCGATCTGGTCCTGATGGATCTGCGCTTCGGTCCGGGCAAATCGGGTGTCGACGCCACGATCGCCCTGCGCGCCCTACCGAATCCGCCGAATGTCCTCGTGGTCACCAACTACGACACCGATGCCGATATCCTCGGCGCCATCGAGGCGGGCGCCTGCGGCTACATCCTCAAGGACACCCCGCCCGCCGAACTGCTCGCCGCGGTGCGCGGCGCGGCCGCCGGTGATAGCGTGCTGTCGCCGTCGGTCGCGTCGAAACTCATGACGCGCGTGCGCAAACCCGACACCACGCTGAGCCCGCGGGAGATCGAGGTGCTGCGCCTGGTCGCCGACGGGCATTCCAATAGGGAGATCGGCAAGCGTCTGTTCCTGAGCGAGACGACCGTGAAATCCCATCTGGTGCACATCTATTCGAAACTGGGTGTGAAGTCGCGCACCTCGGCGGTGGCCCGCGCCCGCGAGCGCGGGGCCATCTGAGTCAGCGATTCGGCCGGGCGGCCGCCGGTTGCCGGACGGTGAGCCACTGTTCGAACTGGGTGAGGTCGAACTCGCGGCCGCGCAGATCGGTGTAGGTGCCCGATTGTATTGCGGTGACACGGGTTTCGGTCCAGCCGAACCAGGTGTGGGAGGGGTAGTCCAGCAGCAGCCGGGCGTCGGGCGGCAGGGTCGCGGCGGCGTCGTGCTCCTCCGAGCCGGAGGCGATCGCGCGCGGGGGATAGCCCCCGTTCGCGTCGAGTTGCAGTGTGTCCGTATCGGTTCGGGCGCCGATGCGGACCGGCACCGCGACATAGGACGGCTTGCCCGCGTCGCGCATGGTTGCCGACGGGTTGCCGACGAAGGCCGGATCGATCGCGTAGATCAGGATCGGCTCGCCGACGCGCCGCATGACGGCGTCGGCGGAGCCGGGCGTGGGATGGGAGCGTAGGAAGGAACCGGCCAATTGCTGCGCGGGGTCCGAGGCGAGTACGCGATCGACCGCCGCGACGTCCACCCCGGCGGGCCGGTCGGTGTCGGGCTGCGCGCCGGTCCGCGGTGTGGCCGAGCATCCGGCTATCGCGACGGCACCGAGGAGCAGTAGGGTGGCGGCTCGAAACACGTAGCGTCTCATTTCTTTTCGGCGATCCGGTAGTCCTCGCCGAACCAGAGCCAGTCCGGATTCTCGGTATAGGAGGCCAGGGTCTGGGTGACGCTGCGCCGCGAGGTCGGCCACGGATCACCGTAGGTGACGGTCGCCGCCCCGGCGTCGTAGCCGTAGATCACCTGGGCGTGGCCACCGCCGGCGGTCCACGCTATTCCGGTGATGATCGGGCGGTTGGCGGAGATCTCCGCGGCCACGGTCGTCATCGAGAACGGCGAGCCGACCGTGGCGTCGAATCCGATCTTGCCGAATGCCGCCTTGATGTCCTCGAGGGCGGCGGTGTCGTTCGGGCAGAGGCCGTGCCTGCCGGATCCGTGGACGAGTTTGCAGAAGGCGTTCTGGTCGATCCAGTGGCCGAAATAGTTTGCCACGGATGCGCCGTCGGCCGCCCAGCACCATTGATTCCACTGCTGAATCTGTTGGAAATAGGGGAGGGTCTTCGCGCCGAAAGCCGGGATACGCGGTTCGGGGACAGCGGGTAGCCCGCGCGTTACCCGTAGGCCGATCGAGCGGCCGCCGAAATCCTGTCCGTCGGCGGGCGGAGCGGCGAGCGAGATGCTCTGTCCGGCCCAGAGAATGATCATGACGACGATGCCGAGCAGGACGCCCATTTTTCGTTTCGGACGCACGTGCGCACCTCTTTTCGAGTCCGGACTCCCGGAGATCATCGTAGTGAATGCGGCTCGAGTGCGACAGAGATACGGACGTTGAACGCTTGCCCGGCTCCGGCTGCGGCGCGAAATATTGATTCCGTCGTGAAGGAAGTCCCGGTCCTACCGGCTCGCCCGCGACTGGGCGGTAGTACCGATTGTTTCAGGAGTAGACATGCGTAATTCACACTTATCCGCAATGGCGGCGGCATTCGTACTCGGCGTCGGCCTGGTTTCGGCCGGATTCGCCAATGCGGCCCCGCAACAACCCTCCGCCCCGTCCGCGCCGCAGCTGAAGCATCACGCCTTCGGTTTCGACTACAAGGCCGCCAAGGAAGCGCAGAAGCACGGCCCCACCAACTCGGGTACCGCGCTTCCGGTGCGGGTCGGCGCGGTCGGCGCACCGCCGGCCTCCTACTCGCTCAAGCAGTTCGCGCGGACCGCGGGCGATCAGGGTCAGGTCGGATCCTGCGTGGCCTGGGCGACCGGCTACACCGGGTACGGCGTGCTGATGAACGAGCAGGGGATCACCGGTGGCCCGATGGCGCCGATGTTCACCTACGCGCAGATCGCGCGGGGCAACGATCAGGGCACCTACGCCTCGGTCGCATTGCCGATGCAGCAGAAGCAGGGCATCGACACCAAATCCGATTACTGGCAGGGCGATTTCGACTACACCACCCAGCCCGATGCCAAGGAGCGGGCGAACGCCGCGCACTACAAGCTGTCCGGCTCGACGGATCTGACGGGCGGCGATGTGGTCGGCAAAATCAAGGCCGCGATCTTCGCGGGCCTGCCGGTGCCGATCGGCTTCGAGGTCCGGGAAAGCTTCGAGAATCTGAACTCGAGCAACTCCTACTACAACCCCTCGCGGTACGAGCAGGTTATCGGCGGCCATGAGGTCACGATTGTCGCGTACGACCAGAACGGTGTGACCATCGAGAACTCGTGGGGCTCCGGCTGGGGCAAGAGCGGATTCTTCACCGCGCCGTGGTCGTTCATCACCGGCGGCGATGTGGATGAGGTTCACTCCATGGGCCGACTGGTTACCGGATAGTCGATAATCTCATCCGACCCCTGCCGAGCGGCCCTGTCGGCAGGGGTCGGATTTTGTCGTTGCTCCAAATGCGCTGCGAATCTTCGCCAATCGTCGGCGAAGACGTAGGCGAGTTGCACGATCAGGGTGATGGCGTGGGCGGGTAGCGCATCGATCATGCCCTCCAGCGCGGAATTCGCCATCGCATACAGTTCCAGCCGCCGCAGCAGTGCCCGCCCGGTTTCGGTAAACCGTAGCGAGGGATCGGATTTGAGCCGGTGGATCACCTGCCGGGCGTCCTTGATCTGACCGCGGTCGGTCGTTTTCGCGGGCGCCGGGGCGCGGGAACCCGAGGGGCGGTGGCCCGGAATCGGATCGTCGCCGCGGCGCAGGCGCTGGCGCACGTCGTGGGCGGTCCCGAGCGATACCCCTGCGGCCTTGGCGACCTCTCGTAGCGGGGTGCCGGGGGCGCGTGCGATGAGTTCGCTCGCGAGGCGGCGGCCGTCGGTCCGGTCGGTGCTGTGCGGGCGACCGTCCCGGCCGATACGAACGTTCGACTGGGAATCCGCGCCAGTCGAACGCCGTAGCGCGCCGATCGTCTTGTGCGACAGTCCCGTCGACACCCCTATTGCGCGATCCGACCATTCCGGACATTCCCGGACTATCCGGGTCGCCGCGGCCTTGCGATCGGCCAGCGAGAGCGGCAGGCCGTGGGTGATGTTCATCCGAACCGCCAGGATGAACGCCTCGGTATCGCTGCCGTCGAAGAACTCCGCGGCGATCGTGCGCTCACCCCGCAGCCGGGCCGCGCCGACGCGATGCGCGCCGTCGATCACCCGCATACTCGGGCGATGCACCAGGATCGGCGGCAGTTCCTCGTCGACCTCGGCCAATGCGCGCATATGGACCAGGTCCGCGCCGGCCAGCCGCGGTGAATCGGCCGGTGTCAGGGCCTCGAGGGGGATCTGCACGGCATCTCGTCCACCATTGGACATCGGGCCTCCTGCTCGTCGGCACGTTCGTACGCCGAGGGTGCCGACCGAAGGGTCGTGAGAATTGTTGCGCGAGTGGTCGTTCCAACGGACGGCATCGCAGTCTGCCGCCGGGTACGAACAACCGGCTAAATCATGACACGAGAGCTCGCCACGCGTCTGCTATATGTGGCCGGTAGTTGAAAGTGTGTAAACCTTTCGATGACAACAAGATTGGCGATCATGTATCCGTCCTGTAAAGCGCTGCAACATGTTACGAAACATTGTGTGAAGCCTTGGCGGAATGTGATGACACGGGAACGCCGGGGTTGTCGGGATTCGTCGGTAGCTGGTCGTACGCTGGGGTCATGACCTCTCTCTCCGACCCCAAGGTGCTCGAGTTCCTGTCGCAGGGCACTCGCACCGCCAAGCTCGCATTCGTGACCGCCGACGGCCGTCCGGTCATCAATCCGGTCTGGTTCGTCGTCGAGGGCGACGAGCTGGTTTTCAATACCGGCAAGGACACCGCGAAGGGTAAGGCGATCCGGCGGGACCCGCGCGTCTCGATCTGTGTCGACCTCGAGGAACAGCCCTACGGGTATTACCAAATCCAAGGCACCGCAACGATTTCCGAGGATCCGGCCGAACTGGTGCGGACCGCGACGGTGATCGGCGGCCGCTATATGGGCGCCGATCGCGCCGAGGAATTCGGCAAACGCAACGGCGTCCCCGGCGAATTGGTCGTGCGGGTCCGGCCGACGAAGATTCTCGGCGGCGTCGATATGACCGGTTAGTCGCTTTCGTATTCCGCGACCGCCTGCGCGACCACGATCTCGATATCGTCGGCCAGTAGCAGCCGGTCACTCATTAGGGCGTCGGCCGCCTTGCGGACCGCGGCGGCGTAGTCCTCGCGGGTGGGATAGCGATCGGTGACCGTCGGGCGGCCGGGCGGGAAGGGGAGTTTGCTACCCAGTCGCTCGTAGAGGACATCCGGCAGGCCGCCGGTGGGCCGGCGGGGGTTCCAGCCGGTGTAGGCGGCCAGCGGCGCGGCCACCGCGGGCAGGCGGATACCGGCCGCCTCGTTTCCGTCGTCGTCGACCGCGGACACCAGGGAGATATACGGCGCGCCGCGGCGAACCGGCCAGCGGCCGATGCCGAGGTCGGCGTCCGGCCCGAGATCCAGCCGGTGCGGGCGGGGGAGCAGTTCCGGATTCGAGTGCGGGACATGGCCGAATCGGCCGAGGACCGCGGTCGCCGGGACCGCCGTGCCGTCGTCGACGCGGGGCACCCGGCTCGGTGGCGGGGGTTCGACGCCGATCACCCAGTCCCGCAGGGCGATCAGCAGCGCGCGCAGCACCGGTTCCGGATCCAGGTGGTGGGTCGGATTGGCCCCGGGCAGAATGTCTTTGATCGGGCTCGGGCCGAAATGGTCGGTGCCGCCAGGGCGTAGACCCGGACATCCGGATCCTCCGGTACGTCGGTTCCGGTCTCCGCGTCGATATGCACCGACGAGCCGTCGCCGCGCCAGTACTCCGAGGCGCTGTTGGTGAGTATCACCTTCGGCACGCCGCCGGTATCACGTTGGCGGGCAAGCAGTCCGGTGCTGTCGAACGGCGGCAGGCTCGCGAATCCGTCCACGCCCGTGAGCGAGGGCTGCGCGTAACGATGATTGAACTCACCGCGCGCCCCGCTGGCCACATGGGCGAACACCCCGTCGAATACCTGCCGTCCGGATTCGTCGAGATTCATTCCATCCCAGAGGAATTGGCGCAGAAACCGGCCGGATTGCGAGATCCCGAATCCGAAGGCGCGTTCGACACCCTCGGACCGCAGGTGCGACACGATATCCCGCACCGCCAGCAGCCCACAGCCCGCGATCGGCGCACGCGCGGTCCGATATACGAGCTCGTACCAGTGGAAAGCGCGGAATCCGCCGTCCAGTGCGATATGTTCGGCATCGGTGAAACGCCAAGAGCCCCGCGGAATTTCGGACCATTCACCATCCGGCGTATCCCGCACCCGCAATACCGCCGCCGGATCTCCGATATCGGCGGTCGGATACGTCTCGAACCGGAAGAACCCACCCAACCCCGGCATGGTCTCGCTGAGCAGATGCGGCCGCTTCCTATCGCGGTCCGACCGCCACTCCACCCGCACCCACCCCGGCGGCACCTGAGCGCGCGGCACGGTCACCCCCAACTGCCCCGGCCCGCGCCGCACATCCCACTGCCATCCGCACCACACGATCGTCCACCCACGATCCGGCAGAAATCCGTCCCCGGCGTCGATCCGTTCGAGATCCGCGTAGTCCACAACGGTTCCCATGCTGAACGGCGCGCCACCCAACCTCCCCCGGTTGGGCACCACCACGAGCAGATCGCCGCTGCCCCCGCCCACCGGCCGCAATATCCGCAGATCCGCGTCGAACCGGACCAGCCCGTCGTCGCCCCGCGGCGCGAACTCCAGGTCGACAATCCGTCGATTGGCCGAATGCCCCGGATCCACCGCGAACTCCGCGGTCCCCCGCACCAGCTCGTACGCCCGGTCCCCATACGGCGAAACAGATCCGACCCGCACCGCTTCGACACCCATGACCGCAGTCTATGGGCGCGCCCGCGCACCCGGTCTGTCATGATCGTCGGGCTGGCACAGCCGGGTGGGGTCGTCCGACCGAAGGACCGAGTTGTTGAGGAGAGGGCCGTGCTGTTCGAACCGGAGTCCGTGCTGGGTATGGCACGGACGATAGAGCCCGCGACCGAGGCGATGCGTGATCACGCGAAACGAATCGCCGAGGTCGGTTTCGACCCGTCCCATGCCGGACAGGATTACCTGGACCAGGGGCAGAAGCTGGCGGTCGGGGTGAACGGGATCGTCACAATGTTGAATTCCTGGTCCGACGCCTCGGGCGCGACCGTCGATGCGCTGCGGCAGGTGGTGGCCGCGACCTCCACCGCCGATGAACGGAACCGGGCCGGGATCGAGGGGGCGGAGGCGTAGTCGTGGCGAAACCGCAGGAGTATGAGCAGACGTACAAGAGCGGTCTGAGCCAGGCACGCGTCGATCTCGAGCGGTTCCTCAAAGAGGACGGCAACAGCTCGTTCAGCGGCAAGGGCGACCAGGCGATCTGGAATGACAAACCCAAGACCACCGGGACGGATGTCAAAACCCTGCTCGATGACGCGGCCCCCGGACTGCAATGGTTCGAGCTGGCGCTGATCCGATTCCACCGCGTCCACGGCGTCGTGGGGCTATCCGGCTTCGACCGCATCGACGTGCCGCCGCTGAGTCTCGACGGTGAGCAGGTCGGCGCCGAAACCATCGTCGCCACCACGGATCCGGTCGCGGAGATTCGGCGGCTGGAATTCAAGTGGTACGACCAGCAGCGCAGTATGAACCTCGCCAGCTTGCGCCAATTGGCCGACTCGCTGCGAAAGGCGTCGACCTCCAACGACTCCCATCCCTCCGCCGAGGATGTGACGCGCGATCTGAACGGCGTGGCCACCGCGGTGCCCGAGGTGTGGCAGGGCACGGGTGGTGTCGCGGCGCAGGATCATCTGGCCGGTCTGCACGCCCATGCCGATCAGCAGACGCAATATCTGCAGTCGGTCACGGCCGCGTTGGACGGGTTGCCGGATGTGCTGTTGCAGATCGTCAGGGACAAGGCGGATTTCATCGCGAGATTCGACAGTCCGCAGTGCCCGGTCGCGGGGCATGCGATGCGGTTGTCGGGTGGCGAGGACCCGGTGAGCAATATCATCACCGTGGCCGCGGAGAGCACCACGACGGGATATCTGCTCGGCAGTACCAATGCCCGGGCCGCCGAGCAGTTTCATATGACGGATGTCGGACCCGGTAGCAGCGACGGCGCGCACAAGATTCGCGAAGCCTGCCGGACGTGGTTGAGCGAGCATTTCGGCCCGGCGGTCCGGGAGGCCTTCATCGCCTTCGTCCATCAATGCGCGCTCGCCGACTATTACATTCGACGCGCCTACAAGCCGGTGACCGATCTGCTCGACAGCCACGACGCCACCCCGTTCCCGAAACCGCAGGAACAGAACCCCGCCCCATCGCAACCCACCCCATCGGGCACGCCCACCACACCGGCCTCGACCACTCCGGCGTCGACGACGCCCGCGGCGACGACGCCCGCTTCGACCACCCCGGCATCGGCCACGCCCACGACCCCGGCCACCACCACATCGACCTCGACGCAAACCAATCCGCTGCAGACGCTTTCGAGCCTGGCGAGTCAGGCGAGTCAGACTGTTCAGCAGGGCCTCGGCCAGCTGGAGAGTTTGGCTCAGCAGGGTCTGAGCAGCCTGACCACAAACACGTCGACTACCGGCACGACCGACCCATCGGGTTCCAAAACCCTTGCCACACTGGATCTCCCCGGCGGGAAACTGGCGCTTGCACAGGCATCCGACGGATCCCTGACCGCGACGGTGACCGGTCCGGACGGTAAGTCACACGAGTATTCGATGGGTATCAAGGACGGGAAGCCGTACTTCAGCGAGAATCCCGAGCCCGCGACCCAACCGACGACCGCCGCGGCAGCCAAGGAATCCGCTCCGGCGGGTCGTGCGGCGGGCGGTGGTGGCGCGCCCGCCGCGGCCTCGCCCTCGTCCCATCCGGCCGCAGGGATCTCCTACAGCGGAACCCCGGCGGCGAGTACACCCCATACCTCCGTGACGCAGGGAGCGTCGGCCAGCGAATCGGCCGGTGCCGCAACCGCATCGACGCAGAGTGGTGCAGCCATGGGTGGTGTGCCGATGGGTGGTATGTCGGGAGGCGGGGCCGCGGGCGGCAAGGGGAGTGCCGATCCCGAGCGTCGCTCCAACGGGATCATCCCACCGCAGCCGCTGTGGACGACGCCACGCACCGATGCGGAACCCGTACTGGATCCCGCCGGCAGTCCGGAATTGGCGAGCGCGGGAAATCTGGATGCGGAGGCCGCGACCGATGGCATTGCGCCGCAGTCGCCGCGAAACGATGCGGTCGCAATCGATATCGAACTGAGGAAGTGATGGATTACGCAGCGGAGATGGACCGAATCCTGGCCGAATACACCGCGGCCTCGCGAACCGTGACCGACCGCTTCCTGGCGGCCGATGCCCGCACGACCCGGGAGGGCGCGGCCGTATTCGACTCGCTACGACAGCGATTCGAGCCCGAACCCGAGCCGCCCGTCCAGGCAGTCCGCCCCGACCCCGAGCCTCAGCCGCGCAGATCCGGCCGGGAGACCTACGTGCTGCCATCGGACTGGACCGAGGAGGATGAGGCCCGCTCCCAGGGCTACGGTTCGCCGAATTCCTGGCTGGTCTGACGGGTGAGGTGATCACGGCCCGCCCGGAAGCCGTCGGCGTCCGCTGGTCAGCTCGTCGATCAGATCCTCGTACCCCACCGCAAGCTCGGCCAGCCGTTCCCACGCGTCGCCCAGGCCCCACTCCTCGGTACCGGCGAGGGCGGCGAACGCATCGGCGGTGAGCTGGGCGAGACGATCGACGATCGCGCCGATGGTCTCGGTATGAATCCGCGCCGAACCCGGTGCGGGCGAGACGGTCTCGCGCACCCAGCGATCGATACGGTTCACGAGATCCGCTCGCAATTCGTCGATCTCCCGTACGCATTCCGGGTTCGCGCCCAATCGCCGCTCATGTAATTCCGCTAGGTCGTACGCGGCCGACAACATCGGATGTACATCACTGTCGATTCCCCGACAGGCATGCAGCACTTGCTGTTTCGTCGGAAACTGTGGTCTCACAGCAACTCTCTCGATTCGTTCCATCCCCGATAGCGAACAGTTAAGATTCACTCACGCAACATGATTCGCGGCATCCGCAGCGCACCGGCTGCTCCTCCAGAACATCACCGATACAGCCGTTCCGATCCCGTTCCGAGAATTCCGGACATATTCGCAGGAATATCCAGGACCGGGACCGGACTGAAAGTCGATCGCTGCCGAACTGAAAGTGGCAGCGGAAGGGGGTTATGTCATGGCGAAAGATCAGGTACCTCCGTCGTTGCCGCGCAGGCAGCTGGGGAAGCATCTACGGCGGGCTCGCGAGGCCGCGAATCTGAGACAGGAGGAGGTCGCGCAGCTCATGCAGTGGAGTCCGAGCACGCAGTCCCGCCTCGAGCACGGCGATATCGGCAGACTCCGTGATCGTGACCTGGTCGAGCTCGGGCGCATCCTGGAGCTCGGCGAGGCCGAGGTCGTGGCAATGATCGGTCTATTGCGTCAGCCGCCGACCGAGAACTGGTGGCGAAGCTTCATGGATGTGATGTTGGGTGCGTTCGATGTGTATCTGAGTCTGGAAGCGGAGGCTCGTGTACTCGACATCTATCAGCCACACGTCGTCCCGGGCTTGTTCCAAACAGTTGCCTACGCAGGGGCACTCGATCGCATCTACTTTCCGGGCGATTGCGAGGAGGATCAAAGGCGTCGTGTCGAGGTGAGGCTGAGGCGGCAACGAATCATTACCCGAAAGAGTCGACCGGTATCGGTCACGTTGATTCTGCACGAGGCTGTGCTGCATACCATCGTCGGCAGCTCGGCGGTGATGGCTGCGCAACTGAGTCATTTGGCTGCCCTCAGCACGCTTCCGAACGTCACCATACTGGTGTTGCCCTACGGCGCTGGGTTGCCCATCGGAACCCCGGTAGGGCCCTATGTCATCCTCGACTTCCCTGACTCACCAAAGGAATTGGCGTCGCCGACGACGATATACATCGAGAACCTCACCGGTGACATGTACCTTGGGGGAGAAGGTGAAGTGAAGAGGTATCGCGCTGTGTCCCAGATTATTCGACGCGCCGCGTTGGACGAGGTGACCAGCAGGAACATGCTGAGGCAGCTATCGAAGGAGTACCAACGTGGACGCTGAGCTATCCGCAGCGAACTGGTTCAAGAGCAGCCGCAGCTCAGGTGGCAAGGAGTGCGTCGAGGTGGCCTTCCTCACCAACGGCCACATAGGCATTCGCGACTCCAAGAACCCCACAGGCCCCGCCTTGGTCGTCAGTCCGGCGGAGTGGGACGCCTTCACGACCGCAGTCCAGGCAATGTGACCACTAGAGGGCCCGCCGTCCAATGCGGCGGGCCCTCGATCATTCCGTGTCCGGTTACGGTTGCCGCCCTCCAGCGAGGCGCGGTACCGTTCTCGCAGCTAGGCGGGGATGCGACGACAGGATTGGGGTGCGAATGAGTCGCAGCTTGAAGGTTGTTTTCGCGGCTGCTGTGGCTGTCGGCGTCGCGGGGTGCGGGCCATCGACGGACGGGCCGTCCAGTTCCTCGACGCAGACGGTACCGACCACGACTGCTGCCGCCACAACGTCGGCCGCTCCCGCCGTGTGGGATCCCTGCACGATCCCGGATTCGGCCATCGGGGGGCTGGGGCTGAATGTGGCGACGAAGGACAACAAGATCGCCGGGACCGAGTTCGACGGGTGGAAGGTCTGTCACTGGGCTGCCGGTGATAAGAAGTATGACTTCACGATGCTTTCGTCGAGTCACACATTGGCCGAGGCGAGGCAGCGAACCGATTATCAAGAGTATTCCGACACCACCGTTGGTTCGCATCCGTCCCTTCAGTATCGACCGGTGGGCAGTGGCCGGGACTTGAACTGTTGGATCAGCGCGGAAATCTCCTCAGGCATAGTCGATTTCAAAGTGACAAATCGCTATGGATCCTCCGGTCTGGGTGATCCATGTGCCGAGGTGCACCGGTTGGCCGATGGGTTGGCTCAGTATCTGCCCAGCTGATAGGGGGAATGATGGCGGTTGGAGTAAGTCCCGACGAGTGGAAGCGGCTGCTCGCTCAGGCAAATGACAAGCAGTTGGCTCTCGATCCGGAGGTAGGCAGAGGGCTCGATCGTGTCTGTGACGATCACATCGGAAGGTTGCAGCAGGTCCTTGACCTGATCGGTGGCATCAGTCGTATTACCGGCTTCGGTGATTTTCCTTCGGGCACAACGCTCGCTGCCAAGTTCTCGCACACGGCCGCTGGTACGGATCGCTCCTTGGAAACGATGGTCCAGCAACACATCGATACCGTCAATACCGTCAAAGAAGTACTGGCCAAAGCCATCTCCAACTTCACCACCCAAGACCAATCCTCCGCCACCGCAATCACTTCCACCGAGGTCCCCCAATGACCTACGAGGACTATCGCCGTCGCATCATCGACGCCCAGCAACAGTGGAATGCCGAGCGGGACTGGATTTACAAGACGCAGGCGCAGGGCAAGTACGGTCAGACGTTCGAGGGGGATATGCAGCCGCCTCATGTGAAGGAGTCGGACGGCTTCGATCATATGAGTCTCGAGGATATGCAGAAGTCCGTGCGGGCCATGAAGCCTCAGCTCGTACACGATGCCATTACCGCCTGGTCCAACATCGGCATGCAGTTGATGAGCGCGTTCGGGATTTTCGAGCAGGAGTTCGCGCGGACGATTTCGGGGGCCAATGGTCACAGTGGGTGGACGGGCGTGGCGGCGGGGGCGGCTTCGGATGCGGTGCAGCGGTATTCGTCGCAGTCGATGCCGTTGTCGCAGGCGGCGACGGCCATCGGGTTGAAGTTGATGGAGATGCGGACGGGGATCGAGGAGACGCAGGCATTGATGCCGGGGGATGTGCCGCGCGCGATCGTCACCGGTAAGGCGCTGCCCAAAGACGGGATCATGAAGGTCGACGACCACAATCGTCAGGAGGCCGAGGAGGAGGCTCGGCGGATTCTGCGAACGGTATACGGGCAGGTGGTGGTGCAGACCGACAATGGCATGCCGTTCATGCCCGCGCCGCCCGAGATCGGTGGCGTGGGAAAGGGCCTCGGTGAGTATCTGAACCCGGGTGAGAACGGCGGTCAGGGGCCCGGCGAACTCGAAGGCGGCGGCAAGTCGGAGGGTTCGCTGGCCGGACAGCAGGGAGGTCAGGGCGGCGCTGATCCCGCGGGCAGGTCGCAGGAACCCGGGCAGCAGGCGACCACTCCCGCGTCGGCCGGTGGAGATTCGACGACTCCGTCCAGTGCCTCGGCGCAGAATACCGGGCAGACAACGCAATCCGGCTCTACGGGCATGACGGCGGGAAATAACCCGAATTCTGTTGGCGGGCAAGGCGCTTGGGGCCCAGGTTACGACGGAACGGCGAGAGCTCCCGCAGCCCCGGGCGGTTCGCGTTCTTCCAGCGGCCGTCCGGGTGGCATGGGTGAGTCCGCTGGCCGCGCGCCCGGCGGGCCGGGGCGCAGCGTCCCGGGTGGACCACTGACGGGCGCGAAGTCGGCAATGCCCAGGGCCGCAATGGGTTCGGCGGGAGCGCCTGGAACTCCGGGTATGGGAGCGCCCGGGCATGCGGGCAAGGGTAAGGACGAACAGGAGCGCTCGAAAGGCATTCCCGATTACCTGATCACGCAGGACCATGGTGACGAATTGATCGGGTCCGCCGGATTGCCCGGTGCCGTTCCCCCGGTCATCGGGGGAGATTACGACACCGCCGACCGGTTCGGCGAGTGAGCCGATTGCCGCTGGTCACGCATAAAATGTCGCTCTTGCCCCATAGGGGTGAAATTTACTACCATTGCGACTGCTGGACTTGAAATTCGTTGAGCAGCAATATTTTTGATGTGAATGGTGGTGTCATGCGCGATCTGCTCTACATCGGCTCGGGCCCATATTGCTACAGCAATTCGCTCGCCATGGTGCTCGAGGACGCCGCGCCGTCGCCCGCGGTGATCGAGGTGCTGACTGGTTCGCCGTTCGGGATCGCGCTGCTCGGCGGTCGGATGCCGTTCTTCGACCCGTACGGGTGGACACCGGAATTCGGCCTCGATATCGCCATCGGGCTGCTGGGCTGGCGCTGTGAGACCGTGCGCGGCGGAACGCGGGAGGAGGCGGCCGAACGGTTACGTCGTGCGGTGGCGTGGGGCCCGGTGCTCATGGGCCCGGTCGAGATGGGAATGCTGTGGTACCAGCCCGATATGAGCGGACCCATCGGCGCGGACCACTATCTGGTGGCCCTGGGCGTCGACGATGACCGGGTACTGATGCACGATCCGCAGGGCTATCCGTTCGTGACGCTGCCGATCTCGGAACTGATGTCGGCCTGGCAGGGCGGCAAACTCGATTACGGCCAACCCTTCTCGATGCGTTACGGATTCGTGCGCGAGCGTGCGGTGTCGGTCGAGGAGGCGCTGCGCGCCGCGGTGCCCAACGCCATCGAATTCCTGCGCGGCCGGGAGGATCTCGCGGTTCCGCCGGGTACGGTCGGCGGCGCGGAGGCCGCGCTCGGCATGGCCGATCTGCTGTCGGCCGGGCCGGATGCGGAGATGAAGACCCACCTGGTGTATTTCGCCCTGCGGGTGGGCTCGCGCCGATTGTCCGATGCCGCACGGGCATTGGGCGCGCTGGGGATGGATGAGGCGGCGGCCGTGGCGCTCACCCAGTCCCGCCTGCTCGGCACGATGCAATACGACGTCGTCACCGACGATTTCGTCAGCGCCGCGGCGAAAGCGCGTCTCCTGGCTCCGACCTATGAGCGTCTCGCGGCGGAACTGGAGGCCGCGGTGGTGCCCACTCGGTGACGACGACCTCGTCGCCGACGGTGATGCGGCCGGTGCGCAGTACGGCGAATTTGGAGCCGAAGGCGACCCCGCCCTGCGGTACGCGCCGGGTCACGGCCAGGGTGCGCAGCGGTTCCGGGCCGGATCGAGCGCCGGTGTACTGGTCGACCAGCGTTACGGCACAGCGGATCGCGGGCTTGGCGTAGCCGAACTCGGTGTCGCCGAGCGTGATTCGCCGCAGATTGTCCTCGCGATACGGTTCGCCCCAGCCGGTGACGACGATATTGGGGCGGAACCGATTCATCGGCAGCGGTGCGCCGCCCCGCTCGACGATGAGATCGTTGAGATCGACCAGCGACTCCGTGGACAGGATGTGCATCGGAGAGCTGTCGGCGTATCCGGAGGTGCCCGGAATGAGTCCGTCGGTGACGCGCCGATGTTCCGGCGGCACCCGCACCAGCCGACTCGCGACGCCGAGCAGTTCGGTGAGCCAGCCCGCCACGGCATCGCCCTGGTCGATTCCGAAGTAGGGCACGTTGAACAGCGTGACCGGCCGCCGCGGACCGTCGGCCGCCACCACGATCTCGATCGGTTCCGTCCCCGGCGCGCGCAGCGCCAGCACCCGCCCCGCGGCATCGATCGCCGGGGCGATCAAGGCCAGGCGCGGATCGCGGCGCTGCGATCGGAAGACTCCGTCCTCCCCGATGACCATGAAACTGCGGTCGTGGGCGAGTCCGGCCGGGGTGAGCTCGGCAGCCGGCAGCTCGATGCCGCCGCACCCCTTGATCGGATAGGTGATCAGCGCGGTGACGGTGGCCATAGATGTGTCCCCTCGGATCCGGTTGCCCTCGAAGCAGTTTCTACACTCACAAGATGACCGTGCACTTCATCGGGGCCGGGCCGGGTGCCGCGGATCTGCTGACCGTACGCGCGGTACGACTGCTGCGGGAGTCGCCGGTGTGTCTGTACGCAGGGACCTATCTCGACCCCGAGGTGCTCGCCCACTGCGCGCCCGGGGCCGAGCTGATCGATACCCAGCAGCTGGATCTGGATCGCATCATCGAACACTGCCGGATCGCGCACGAGGCGGGTCGGGATGTGGCCCGGCTCTGTTCGGGCGACCCCTCCCTCTATTCGGCGCTGAGCGAGCAGACCCGCAGGCTCGACGCGCTCGGGGTGCCGTGGGATGTGACGCCGGGCGTACCGGCCTATGCCGCCGCGGCGGCGCTGCTGGGCGCCGAGCTGACCGTGCCCGAACTCGTGCAGTCGGTGGTGCTCACCCGGGCCCGGGCTCGGTCGACCGCCATGCCGGAATCGGAGGATCTGGCCGCTTTCGCGGCGACCAGGGCGACGCTGGTACTACATCTGGCCATCACCCGGATTCGGGAGCTCGCCGCGCGACTCACGGAAGAATACGGTCCTAATTGTCCGGTTATTGTTGTATATCGCGCGAGTCAGCCCGCCGAACTCGTCCTGCGCGGCACCCTCGCCACCATTGCCGAACAGGTCGAATCCGCTGGTCTGCGACAGGCGGCGGTGATCATCGTGGGATGGGCGCTGGGCCGGACGGTCGACTGTGTCGAATCACACCTTTACGACCCCTCCCGCGTCCGTCACATCGCCGCCGGGCCCGGCTGTTGAGAGCGAACGCACACCGCGCGGTATGTTCAGATATATTGCCGGACGGAAGTTTTCATCGCACACGCCGTAGGTGCTGGTTCGATGCTTTTCGGCTATGAACCTTTTTGGTCGCCGAGCCGTCGTGGACGGTAGATTGGTTCGGTGTTCATCAGCGAGGTTCGATATGTGACCGATCCGTGGCTTGCCGTCATGGTCATGACCATGTAACAAGATCGGCCCGTAGGGCGTATAGGTCCTATGAACATTTTTGTCTGATTGAGATTTGAAGTGAGCCCCGACCGCCGGACGCCACGCTGGGATTCAGGTGCGCGTCGGCGTCGGTGTGCCGTCGGGGAGCGCTGCAGGGCGTTTCGGAAGCGAGGTTAGGGTTGGACCGGCTGGATTTCGGCGGAAACGGCGAATCGGGGGAGGATCTCTTCCCGCTGTCTCCGGCGCAGCTCGGTATCTGGTATGCCCAGCATCTGGATCCGCAGGTGCCGATCACCATCGCCCAGTACGTCGATCTGAGTGGCGCGCTGGATGTCGAGGTCCTCGAGCGCGCCAGTATCGACGCCTCCAATGAACTGGGTTCGGGCTTCCTGCGCATTGTCGAGCGCGACGGTGAGCCGCTGCAGTACGTCGATTACGCCATCGCCGACTACGACAAGGTCGTCTACATCGATCTGCGCGGCGAGGCGGATCCGGAAGCGGCCGCGCACGAGTGGATGCGCACCGAGTACAGCCGCCCGCTGGATCTCACGACCGACCGGTTGATCAAGATGGCGGCCCTGCAGCTCGCCGACGATCACTGGTTCTGGTACACCCGGGCCCATCACATCGCGCTGGACGGTTTCGGCGCGATGACCAATATGAACCGCATCGCCGAGCTGTACACGGCGTATCTCGCGGGCGCGCAGGCCGCGCCGTCCAAGGCCGCCGATCTGCGCACGCTGGTCGAGTCCGAACTCACCTACCGCGACAGCACCCGATTCCAGACCGACAAGCAGTACTGGGCGCAGCGGGTCGCGGGCCTCGAGGAGGGGTCCAGCCTCACCGGTCGCAATGCCCCGCCCGCACCGCTGAACGGCGTGGTCACCGCCGCGCTGTCCGATGATCGCAACGCGCTGCTGGACGAGGCCGTGGCGCGCCATGATTCGTCGCCCGCGGGTCTGCTCATCGCCGCCTTCGCGGCGTATCTGGCGCAGTGGACCGGTAGTGAGGATGTGATCCTCAGCCTGCCGGTGACCGCGCGCACCACCGCGGCCATGCGGCGTTCGGGAGGCGCGTCGTCGAATATCGTGCCGCTGCGACTGCGGGTCGGGCACGACACCCGCATCGCGGATCTGCTCAAGGCCGTGACCGTCGAGGTGTCGGGCGCGCTGCGGCATCAGCGCTATCGGCACGAGGACATCCGCCGCGACAGCGCCGGGGGCGGCGCGGTCACCAAGGAGTTCTTCGGTCCGTGGGTCAACATCATGTTGTTCCACGACGAGCTCGCCCTCGGTAGCTCGGTCGGCAAGCTGCACGTGCTCTCGACGGGTGCGATCGAGGATCTGGGCGTCAACTTCTACCAGTCCGAGGGCGGCGCGCGCTCGCGCATCGACTTCGAGACCAACCCCAATCTCTACTCCGAAGATGAAGCGCGCCAGCATCATTCGCGCTTCCTGGAATTCTTCGATCGGTTCCTGACCGCGGCTGCCGACCAGGTGCTGTGGGAGCTGCCGATCACCACCGAGGCCGAACTCGATCGCACGCTCGCCGCCTGGAACGACTCCGAGCGCGAGGTGCCGGTCACCACGCTGTCGGCGCTGCTGGACGAGCAGATCGCGCGCAGCCCGCAGCGGGTCGCGCTCGAGTTCGAGGGCGAGTCCCTGACGTATGCGGAGTTCGGTGCGCGGGTCAACAGGCTCGCACGTTACCTGATCTCCGACGGTGTCGGACCGGAATCGCTTGTGGCCCTAAGCATGCGGCGCTCGTTGGACCTGGTGGTCGGTATGCATGCCGTGCTGAAGGCCGGTGGCGCTTACGTGCCGATCGATCCGGATCATCCGGCCGATCGCACCGCCTACATTCTCGAATCCGCCTCGCCCGTCTGCGTTCTCACGGTTTCCGGCGACGAGCTGGAGCTGCCGGAGTCGGTGCGTCGGGTCGAGATCGACACCCTGGACCTGTCGGGTGAATCCGCGGACCCGGTGACGGACGCGGATCGGCGCGCGCCGTTGCGGCCGGACAATACGGCCTACGTCATCTACACCTCGGGTTCGACCGGACGCCCCAAAGGCGTTGCGGTCACCCATCATGCGATCGTCAACCAGCAGCTGTGGATGCTCGACGAGTACCGGCTGACCGCGGACGACGTCTATCTGCAGAAGACCGCGACCACGTTCGACGTGTCGCTGTGGGGTTATTTCCTGCCGCTGATGGTCGGCGCGAAGCTGATCGTCGCGACCCCGGACGGGCACCGCGATCCGATCTATGTCGCCGAGACCATCGAGCGGCATCGAGTGACGGTGACCGACTTCGTGCCGTCGATGCTCACGGTATTCGTCTCGAATGCCACCGCGGCCCAGTGCGTTTCGCTGCGCGCGGTATTCGTGATCGGCGAGGCGTTGCCGCCGGAGACCGCCGCCGGGTTCCGCGCCATCACCGACGCCGGACTGCACAACCTCTACGGTCCGACCGAGGCCGCGGTGTCGGTGACCTACTGGGAGGCCACCGCCGCCGACACCACCACCGTGCCGATCGGTGTGCCGGAGTGGAATGTCGAGGTCTACGTACTGGATTCGCGGCTGCGTCCGGCCGCGATCGGCGCGCCGGGTGAGCTGTATCTGGCGGGCCGTCAGCTCGCGCGCGGGTACCGCGGGCGTGCGGATCTGACCTCGGATCGCTTCGTGGCCAACCCCTTCGGGGATAACGGCGCACGCATGTACCGCACCGGTGACCTGGTGCGCTGGACCACCCGCTCCGTGGGCGGAAATGAAATCGGGCTGCTCGAGTACATCGGCCGCACCGACTTCCAGGTGAAGTTCCGCGGTCAGCGCATCGAACTCGGTGAGATCGAGACCGATCTGCTCGCCCATCCGGCGGTCAGCCAGGCCGTGGTGTTGGTCATGGATACCGCCACCGGCCAGCAGCTGGTGGCCTATGTCGTTCCCGCGCCGGGCCATTCGGTCGATCCGGTCGAGTTGACCAGATTCGTCTCCGAGAAGCTGCCCAGCTACATGGTGCCCGCCGCGATCATGGTGCTGGACGCGTTCCCGCTCAACACCTCCGGCAAGCTGGACCGGAAGGCGTTGCCGGAGCCGGTGTTCAGCGCGGACGCGGCCGGATACCGGGCCCCGCGCACGCAGGCCGAGGAGATCGTCGCCGGGATCTTCGCCGATGTGCTGAGCCAGGACCGGGTCGGCATCGACGACAACTTCTTCGATCTGGGCGGTAACTCGCTGGTCGCGACCCAGGTGGTGTCGCGGATCTCCGCCGCGTTCGGCATCCGGCTCGGGGTGCGGGCGCTGTTCGAGACCCCGACCGTGGCCGGGATCGCCTCCCGGGCCGAATCGGCCACTCCCGCCGATGTTTCGCGGCCGCCGCTGGTCGCCCAGCAGCGCCCCGAGCGGGTGCCGCTGTCGCTGGCACAGCAGCGGATGTGGTTCATCAACCAGTTCGATCCGACCGTGCCGACCTACAACCTGCCGTTCGTGGTGCGATTGCGGGGCACGGTCGATATCGATGCGCTGACCACCGCGCTGCTGGATGTGGTGCGGCGTCAGGAATCGCTGCGCACGATCTTCCCCGAATCCGGCGACGGCGGCTATCAGCAGGTGCTGCCGATGGATCAGGTCGACCTCGGCATCGAGGTGCAGCCGATCTCGGCGGGCGAATTGCCCGGCGCGCTGGCCGAATTCGCCTCCCTCGGGTTCGATGTCTCGCGCGAGCTGCCGATCCGGGTCCGGATCTTCCAGGTCGCGGGTTCGAACGGGCACGGCGCGGATTACGCGGTCGCGTTCGTCGTCCATCACATCGCCGCCGACGGCTTCTCCTTCGGCCCGCTGGCCCGCGATGTGACCGCGGCCTATCTGACGCGTGCCAACGGCGAGGCGCCGGGCTGGAACCCGCTGCCGGTGCAGTACACCGACTTCAGCCTGTGGCAGCGGCAGCTGCTCGGTTCGGAGGACGATCCGGAGTCGATGGCGGCGGGCGAGATCGCATACTGGCGTAAGGCTTTGGCGGGCCTGCCGGATCAGCTGGATCTGCCCGCGGATCGGGTGCGCCCGCCCGTGCAGAGCTTCCACGGCAGCCGGGTCGCGTTCGATATCGACCCCGAACTGCACGCGCGGCTGTCGGGTCTGGCTCGGGCACAGGGCGTTTCGCTGTTCATGGTGCTGCATTCGGCGCTGGCGGTGTTGCTGGCGCGGTTGTCGGGTACCAGCGATATCGCGATCGGCACCCCGGTCGCGGGTCGCGGCGAGCAGGCCCTCGACGATCTGATCGGCATGTTCGTCAACACCCTGGTGCTGCGGTCGGAGGTCGACGGCGCGGAGTCGTTCGCCGAATTCCTCACCCGCACCCGGGAGAACGATCTGGGCGCGTTCGCGCACGCGGATGTGCCGTTCGAGCGGCTGGTCGAGGTGCTGAACCCGACCCGTTCGCAGGCGCGGCATCCGCTGTTCCAGGTGATGCTGTCGTTCCAGGAACTGTCGCATGCGGCGATGGAGATGGCGGGGCTTTCGGTTTCGGCCGAGGAGCTCGAGGTCGACATCGCCAAATTCGATCTGCAGTGGACCCTGACCGAGCAGCGCGGCAGCGCCGGGGAACCGAACGGGGTCTCGGCGGTCGTCTCCTACGCCACCGATCTGTTCGACGCCGAAACCGTCGCCGAGTTCGGCCGCCGCTACCTGCGGGTGCTCGAGGCCGCGGTCGCGAGCCCGCAGGCGCGGATCCGCGAGATCGAGATCCTCGACGACGCCGAACGTTCGCTGGTGCTCGAGCAGTGGAACCGCACCGCGCGCGAGACACCCACGGCGACAACGGTTCTGGACCTGTTCTATGAGCAGGTCCGGCTGCGGCCGCACGCGACGGCGCTGATCTTCGATCCGGGCGAGCGCTCCGGCGGTGAATTCGGTCCGCTGACCGAGCTGACCTACGCCGAATTCTCCGCCCGGGTGAATCGCCTGGCGCGCAAGCTGATCGACGAGGGCGTCGGCCCGGAGTCGTTGGTGGCGGTGGGTATCCGTCGCTCGATCGACATGCTGGTCGCCATCTACGCCACCATGGCCGCGGGCGGCGGGTATGTGCCGATCGATCCGGATTATCCGGCCGAGCGCATCCAGTACATCCTCGACACCGCCGATCCGGTGGTCGTGCTGACCACCGCGCACGACGCCGATGATCTGGGCGCAGATCGGGATCTGTTCGAAATCGACCGGCTGGAGTTGCTGAACTACTCCGACGCGCCGATCGATCCGGCCGAACGCCTCGGGGAACTGCGGCCCACCAACGCCGCCTACGTGCTGTTCACCTCCGGCTCGACCGGCCGCCCCAAGGGCGTGGCGATCGCGCACGCCTCGGTGCTCAACCAGATCGCTTGGATCACCGCCGAATACGGCATGGACGACACCGATGTGATCCTGCAGAAGACCCCGGTCACCTTCGACGTGTCGGTGTGGGAGCTGTTCGGCACGCTGGTCGTGGGCGCGAAGATGGTCATCGCCGCCCCCGACGGGCACCGCGACCCGATGTACATGTCGGAGATCATCGGCCGCCACCGCGTCACCATGACCTCGTTCGTACCCTCGATGCTGTCGGTGTTCGCCTCCAGCGCCTCGGCCGCCGAATGCGTCTCGCTGCGCGCGGTACAGGTCGCCGGTGAAGCCCTGCCACCCGCCACGGTGGCCGCATTCCGCAAATTCTCCACCGCCGCGATCCACAACCTCTACGGCCCTACCGAATTCACCGTCCACGCCACCTCCTGGCATATCGCCGACCAGCACCCGACATCGGTGCCGATCGGCCGCCCGGTCGGCAATGCGCAGGCGTACGTGCTCGACGAGGGTCTGCAGCCGGTGCCCACCGGCGTGCCGGGTGAGCTGTATCTGGCGGGCGCGCAGGTCGCGCGCGGCTACCACGGCCGCCCGGACCTGAGCGCGGAACGGTTTGTGGCCAGCCCCTTCGGGGAACAGAAAGGCGCCTCCGGCGGTCGAACTGGTGCGCGTATGTACCGCACCGGTGACCTGGTGCGCTGGAGTGCCGAAGGCGTTCTGGAATACATCGGCCGCACCGACTTCCAGGTGAAGTTCCGCGGCCAGCGCATCGAACTCGGTGAGATCGAAACCGCCCTGCTCGCGCATCCGGCCGTGAATCAGGCCGTGGTGCTGGTCATCGATACCGTGGCGGGCGATCAGCTGGTCGCCTACGTCGTGACCGCGCCGGGTCCGGTGGACCTGGACAGCATCAAGGCCGCGCTGCACCGCACGCTGCCCGCCTACATGGTGCCCTCGGCCTTCGTGATCCTGGAGGCGTTGCCGCTCAACGCCTCCGGCAAACTGGACCGCCGCGCGCTGCCCGCGCCGGTGTTCGAGGTGCGCGAATTCCGCGCTCCGACAACGCCGATCGAGGAGATCGTCGCGCAGGTCTTCGGCGAGGTGCTTGGCGTGGCCCGCGTCGGCGTCGACGACGACTTCTTCGAACTGGGCGGCAACTCGCTGATCGCCACCCAGGTCGCCTCGCGCCTGGGCACCGCCCTGGACACCAGGGTGCCGGTGCGAATCCTGTTCGAGGCCAGCACAGTCGCGGCCCTGGCCGCACGGATCGAATCGCATGCCGGCGACGGCGCGCGCAAGGCGCTGGTGGCTCGCGAACGGCCCGAGCGGGTGCCGCTGTCGCTGGCGCAGCAGCGCATGTGGTTCCTCAACCGGTTCGACACCGGTTCGGCGGTCAACAACATCCCGGTCGCCATCCGGCTGTCCGGTGAGCTGGACGTGGCCGCGTTGCAGGTCGCGGTCATCGACGTCATCGATCGCCACGAGTCGCTGCGCACCGTGTTCCCGGAGACCGGCACGGGTCCGGTGCAGGTGATTCTGGATGCGGCGCAGATCGTTCCGGACCTCACCCCGGTGCCGGTCACCGAGGACAATCTGATCGATCACCTGGTCGAGCTGGCGTCGATGGCCTTCGACGTCACCTCCGAGGTGCCGCTGCACGCGCGGCTGTTCGAGATCAGCGAATCCGAATACGTGCTGGGCATGGTCGTGCACCACATCTCGGCCGACGGCTGGTCGATGGGTCCGCTGGCGCGCGATGTCATGGTCGCCTACGCCGCGCGCACCTCGTGGGAGCAGCCCGCCTGGGCGGAGCTGCCGGTGCAGTACGCCGACTACGCGCTGTGGCAGCGCGAGGTGCTGGGTTCGGAGGACAATCCGGATTCCTTGATCTCCAGCCAGATTCGCTACTGGACCGAGCAGTTGGCCGATCTGCCCGACGAACTCGTTCTGCCCTCGGATCGGCCGCGGCCCGCGGCCGCCAGCTACCAGGGCGGCACATATCCGTTCGTGATCTCCGCCGAGACGCAGGCCCGCCTGATCGAGTTGGGGCGCAAGCACAATGCCTCGCTGTTCATGGTCATGCATTCGGCGCTGGCGGTGCTGCTGGCGCGGCTGTCGGGCACCGGCGATATCGCCGTGGGCACCCCGGTCGCGGGTCGCGGCGAGGCGGCGCTGGACGATCTGATCGGCATGTTCGTCAATACGCTCGTGCTGCGCACGAATGTCGACGGCGCCACCACCTTCGCCGAGCTGCTGTCGCAGTCGCGCGATGCCGATCTGCATGCCTTCGCGCACGCCGACGTGCCGTTCGAGCGGCTGGTCGAGGTGCTCAACCCGGCCCGGTCGCAGTCGCGGCATCCGCTGTTCCAGGTCATGCTGACCTTCCAGAACACCCGCCAGGCGACGCTGGAGCTGCCCGGGCTGCGGGTCAACGGCATCGAATACGACGCCCGGCTGGCCAAATTCGATCTGCAGCTGACCCTGCAGGAGGCGCAGGACTCCCGGGGCGAGGCCGCGGGTATGTCGGCCGAATTCTCCTATGCGCTCGATCTTTTCGACGAGTCGACGATCGCGGGGTTCGCCCGGCGTCTGGATCTGATCCTGGCCGCGGTTACCGCGCGGCCCGAGTCGCCCATCGGCGATATCGACCTGATGTCGGCCGATGAGCGTACCCGGGTGCTCACGCGGTGGAACGACACCGCGCACGAGGTGCCCGCCGAAACGCTGGTCTCGCTGTTCGAACGGCAGGCCGCGGCCACCCCCGACGCCATCGCGGTGGTGTTCGAGGACGAGCGGCTCACCTACGCCGAATTCGCCGAGCGCGTACACCGGCTCGCCCGGCGGCTCATCGCCGACGGCGTGGGCGCGGAATCGCTGGTGGCGCTTGCCATTCGGCGTTCGATCGATCTGGTCGTCGCGATGTACGCGGTACTGGAGGCGGGCGGCGGGTATGTGCCGTTGGACCCGGATCAGCCCGCGGACCGCATCGATTACGTGCTCGACACCGCCCGCCCGGTGGCCATCTTGACCACCGGCCGCGACGACTTCGTCATCGGACGCAATGTGCCGGTGCTCGAGGTGGATTCGTTGCCGCTGGACGGTTTCGACGCCGCGCCGATCACCGATGCCGAACGGGCGCGGCCGATCCGGCCGGAGGGCACCGCCTACGTCATCTTCACCTCCGGTTCGACCGGTCGCCCCAAGGGCGTGGCCGTCGAGCACGCGGCGATCGTGAACCGCCTGCTGTGGATGCAGCACGAATACGCGATCAATGCCGACGACGCCGTACTGCAGAAGACCCCGGCGACCTTCGACGTATCGGTGTGGGAGTTCTTCTGGCCGTTGCAGACCGGTGCGCGACTGGTGGTCGCCAAGCCGGACGGGCATCGCGATCCGGTGTATCTGGCGCGGATCATCGCCGAGCAGGGCATTACGACGGCGCACTTCGTGCCGTCCATGCTGTCGGTCTTCGTCTCGGCCCTCGACGCCTTCGGCGCCGAGGAAATGAAAAACCGGACCGTGCGCCTGCGGCAGGTCTTCGCCTCGGGTGAGGCGCTGCCCGCGCCGACCGCGCAGAAGCTCATCGAGCTGACCGGCGCGCGGCTGCACAACCTGTACGGCCCCACCGAGGCCGCGGTCGACGTGACCTATCACGAGGTCAGCGCCGTCGACGAGGCGTCGGTGCCGATCGGCCGTCCGGTGTGGAACACCCAGGTCTACGTACTCGACGCGCGGCTGCATCCGGTTGCCCCGGGTATCGCGGGTGAGCTCTATCTCGCGGGCGATCAGCTGGCGCGTGGCTATTTGAGCCGTCCGGACCTGTCCTCGGATCGCTTCGTGGCGAGTCCGTTCGGTGGGGCCGGCGCGCGCATGTACCGCACGGGCGACCTCGTCACCTGGACCGCCGATGGTGAACTGAACTACCTGGGCCGCACCGACTTCCAGGTGAAGCTGCGCGGTCTGCGCATCGAACTCGGCGAGATCGAGGCCGCGCTGCTGGCGCAGCCGGGTATCGCGCAGTCGGTGGTCGTGGTGCGCACCGACGCGCACGCGGGCGATCAGCTCGTGGGCTACGTGGTTCGTCAGCCGGAAGCCTCGGTCGACACCGATGCGGTGAAGGTCGCACTGGCGCAATCGCTTCCGGCGTACATGATCCCGGCGGCGCTCGTCGTGCTGGACGGCTTCCCGGTGAACGCGTCGGGCAAGCTGGATCGAAAGGCGTTGCCCGCGCCGGTCTTCGAGGCCCGGCAGTTCCGGGCGCCCTCGACGCCGATCGAGGAGATCGTGGCGGAGATCTTCGCCGATCTGCTCGGGGTCGAACGCGTCGGCGTGGACGACGACTTCTTCGAGCTGGGCGGCAACTCGCTGGTGGCAACCCAGGTGGTCGCGCGGCTCAGTGCCGCGTTGAGCACCGAGGTCGGCGTGCGGACAGTCTTCGAGGCGCCGACCGTGGCCGCACTGGCCGCGCGGGTGGAGTCGCATGCGGGATCCGGTGTGCGCCAAGCCCTCACGGCCCGGTCGCGGCCCGAACATCCGCCGCTGTCGCTGGCCCAGCAGCGCATGTGGTTCCTGAACCGGTTCGACACCGATTCGGCGGCCAACAACATCCCCGCGGCCGTGCGCCTGACCGGCGCACTGGATCTGGAGGCGCTGCGCGACGCGGTCGCCGATGTGGTGGCCCGGCACGAATCGCTGCGCACGATCTACCCCTCGCACGAGGGCATCGCGTACCAGCAGGTGCTGCCCTCGACCCGCGCGCTGCCCGAACTGGGACTGTTCGACGCCGCCGAGACCGAATTGTTCACCGCGATAGCGGAATTCGTCGGCCGCGGCTTCGACGTCACCAATGAGCCGCCCGCGCGGCTGCGGCTGTACCGCCTGGGTGCGGACGATCACGTGCTGGTGGTCGTCGTGCATCACATCGCCACCGACGGCTTCTCCATGCGGCCGCTGGTGCGCGATCTGATCACCGCCTATGTCGCGCGCGCCGCCGGAACCGAACCGGGCTGGTCGCCGCTGCCGGTGCAATACGCCGATTACGCGCTGTGGCAGCGCGAGGTACTCGGCGCGGAGGACGATCGGCGTTCGCTGATCTCCCAGCAGCTCGACTACTGGCACGACGCGCTGGCCGGACTGCCCGACGAGCTGCGGCTGTCGACCCGTCCGCGTCCCGCGGTCGCGTCGAACAACGCCGGGACGCACCGCTTCCGGGTGCCCGGCGAGACCATCGAGGCCCTCAACCGGGTCGCGCAGGCGCGTGGGGCCACGCTGTTCATGGTCGTCCACGGCGCGTTCGCCGCGCTGCTGTCGCGTTCGAGCGGCATCGACGACATCGCGATCGGCATTCCGGTCGCCGGTCGTGGCGAGCGGGCGCTCGACGATCTGGTCGGCATGTTCGTCAACACCCTCGTGCTGCGCGCGCGGGTCGATCCGGGCGCGAAGTTCACCGATCTGCTGGCGCAGGTGCGCGAGCGGGATCTGGCCGCCTTCGCCCACGCCGACGTGCCGTTCGAGCGCCTGGTGGAAATGCTCAACCCGGTGCGTTCGCAGGCGCGGCATCCGCTGTTCCAGGTGATGCTGTCGTTCCAGAACCTGGGCCGCACCGAATTGGAGCTGCCCGGTCTGACGGTCACCGAACTCGGAATCGACCAGCAGACGGCGAAATTCGACCTCCAGCTCTCGCTGATGGAGTCGGCTGACTCGGCGATGGACGCCGAATTAGTCTTCGCCACAGATCTTTTCGACGCGCGCTTCGCGGACGTCTTCGGCCGCCGGTTCCTGCGCGTGCTGGCCGCCGTCGGCGCGGATCCGGACGTGGCCGTCGGCGATCTGCCGCTCTTGGACGAGACCGAGCGGGCGCTGGTGCTCGAGCGGTGGAACGAGACCGAATACCCGATCGACGCGGCCCTGCCGCCGGTGTCCGAGGACGCCGTCGCGACCCTGGTGTCGCTGTTCGAGGCGCAGGTGGCGCGCACCCCCGAGGCGGCCGCGGTCACCTACGAGGGGACAAGTCTGTCCTATGCCGAATTCGCCGCGCGCGTGCGGCGTTTGGCGCGCTGGCTGATCGCCGAGGGCGTCGGGCCGGAGACCCCGGTGGCGCTGGGGATGGGTCGCTCGATCGATCTGGTGGTCGCCATGTACGCGGTCAGCGCCGCGGGTGGCGCGTATGTGCCGCTGGATCCCGATCATCCGGCCGATCGCATCGCCTATATCGTCGACACCGCGCGGCCGAAGTTCGTCCTGGTCTCCGGGGACGAGCTGGAATCGGTTGCGGCGCACCAGGTCCGGATCGACGAGCTGGATCTGTCCGGATTCGCCGACACCCCGCTGACCGACGCCGATCGCCGGGCGCCGCTGCGGGCGGCCAATACCGCGTATCTGATCTTCACCTCCGGTTCGACCGGCCGCCCCAAGGGCGTCGCCGTGACGCACGGCGCGATCGTGAACCAGCTGGTGTGGATGCACGCCCAGTACGGCCTCGCGGCCTACGACGTGGTGCTGCAGAAGACCCCGGCGACCTTCGACGCGTCGGTGTGGGAGTTCTTCTGGCCGTTGCAGGTCGGCGCGCGATTGGTCGTGGCCCGGCCCGACGGTCATCGCGATCCGGCCTATCTGGCCCGGTTGATCGCCGCCGAGCAGGTCACCGTGGCGCAGTTCGTGCCGTCGCTGCTGCAGCAGTTCGTCTCCGCGCCGCAGGCGAGCCGGGTCGATACGCTGCGCCTGGTCTTCGCCGGTGGCGAGGGTCTGCCCGCGGCGCTGGCCCAGCGGGTGCGCGCGGAACTCGGCGCGCGGGTGCACAACCTCTACGGTCCGACCGAGACCACGGTGCAGGTCACCGCGCACGAGGTGACCGACGCCGATACCGCGATGGTTCCGATCGGCGCGCCGGTGTTCAACACCGGTGTCTACGTACTGGATTCGCGGCTGCGGCCGGTGCCGGTGGGTGTGCCGGGTGAGTTGTATCTGGCGGGCGCGCAGGTGGCGCGCGGCTATGTCGACCGGACCGCCCTGACCGCCGAGCGTTTCGTTGCCAACCCCTTCGGGGTTCAGAAAGCGGGAGCAGGGGCAACCGAAGGGGACCTGGACGGTACCCGGATGTATCGCACCGGCGACCTGGTGATGTGGACCGAGGACGGCGAGCTGCAGTACCTGGGCCGCACCGACTTCCAGGTGAAGCTGCGCGGTCTGCGCATCGAACTCGGCGAGATCGAGGCCGCGCTGACCGGACTGGACGAGATCGCCCAGGCGGTCGTCGTGGTGCGCACCGAGGAGCGCACGGGCGATCAGCTGGTCGCCTACCTCGTGGCCGAGCCGGAGACCGCGATCGCCGTCGATACGGTGAAAACGGCTCTGACACAGGCACTGCCGCGCTACATGGTGCCCGCGGCCTTCGTGGTGCTGCCCGCGTTCCCGCTCAATGCCTCGGGCAAGCTGGACCGCCGCGCGTTGCCCGCGCCGTCCTTCGCGGCGAAATCCTTCCGCGCCCCGGCCACCTCGGTCGAGCAGGCCGTGGCCGGGACCATCGCCGAGGTGCTCGGCGTGCCGCGCGTCGGCCTGGACGACGACTTCTTCGAACTGGGCGGCAACTCCCTGGTCGCCATGCAGGTGGTGGCCCGGCTGGGCGAAGCGCTCGACACCGATGTGCCGGTGCGCGTGCTGTTCGAGAACACCACGGTCGAGGAATTGGCCGCGCGCCTGGAATCGCAGGCGGGACAGGGCGGTCGGACGCCACTGATCGCGCGCCCGCGGCCCGAACCGGTGCCGCTGTCGCTCGCGCAGCAGCGCATGTGGTTCCTCAACCGCTTCGACAACCGCACCGCGGTCAACAACATCCCGGTCGCCGTGCGGCTGTCCGGTGAGCTGGACCTCGAGGCATTCGTCGCGACCATCCGCGATGTGGTGGCGCGGCACGAGACGCTGCGGACGATCTATCCCGAGATCGAGGGCGTCGGCTATCAGCGGGTGCTCTCGGCGGCCGATGTCACCGTCGAGCTGAATCCGGAACCGGTCACCGAAGCCGAACTGCCCGAGCGGATCGCGGCCCTGGTCGGCGTGTTCTTCGATATCACCCGGGAACTGCCGTTCCGGGCGAATCTGCTGCGCCTGTCCGCCGATGAGCATGTGCTGGTGCTGGTCATGCACCACATCAGCGGCGACGGCTTCTCGATGCGCCCGCTGCTGCGCGATGTGGTGGCCGCCTACTCCGAACGCGTCCGCGGCGAAAGTCCGGCGTGGGCGCCGCTTTCGGTGCAGTACGCCGATTACGCGCTGTGGCAGCGCGAGGTGCTGGGCGAGGAGAGCGATCCGGAATCGCCCGCGGCCCGGCAGATCGCCTACTGGAGCGAGCAGTTGCGCGATCTGCCCGATCAGATCGAACTGCCCGCCGATCGGCCGCGGCCGGAGATCGCGTCCAACCGCGGCGCGACGCACTCGTTCACGATCGATGCCGAATTGCATTCCGCGCTCACGGATTTGGCGCGGTCGCGGGGCGTGACGTTGTTCATGCTCATGCACGCCGCACTGGCGACCTGGGCCGCGCGCCTGTCGGGCGGAACCGATATCGCCATCGGCACCCCGATCGCTGGCCGCGGCGAGCGTGCGCTCGATGACCTGATCGGCATGTTCGTCAACACCCTCGTGCTGCGTACGCGGGTGGACAGCTCGACCTCGTTCACCGAACTGCTCGAGCAGGTGCGTCGCACCGACCTGGCCGCGTTCGCGCACGCCGATGTGCCGTTCGAGCGGTTGGTGGATGTCATCAGCCCGGTTCGCTCGCAGGCGCATCATCCGCTGTTCCAGGTGGCGCTCACCTTCGAGGCCGCCGGACAGCGCGACGCCAACCGGATCGCGCTGCCCGGTCTGGACCTCGGCATCGTCGAATTCGACGAGGGCACGGCCAAATTCGATGTGCAGCTGACCATCGGTGAGAGCCTCGACGGCGGCCTGGGGCTGTCGTGGAACTACGCCACCGATCTGTTCGATCCGGAAACCGTGGCCGCGTTCTCCGATCGGCTGGTGCGGATCCTGCGCGGTATCGCCGAGGATCCGGCGGCCGTGGTGGGCGATCTCGATCTGCTCGGCGAGGCCGAGCGGCTGGATGTGTCGCAGCGCTGGGTGTCGTCCGGAAACGACGGCGGGGCAGGGCATTTCGCCGATCGCGCCGTCACCCTGTCGGATCTGTTCGACGCCGCGGTGGCCGCACACGCCGATCGCGTCGCGGTCAAGTTCGGCTCCGACCGGCTCACCTACGGTGAACTGGATCGGCGCGCGAATCAGTTGGCACGCAGGCTGATCGAGAAGGGCGCGGGGCCGGAGAGCCTGGTCGCGGTGGTGCTGCCGCGTTCGGCCGATCTGGTGGTCGCACTGCTCGCGGTCATCAAATCCGGTGCGGGTTACGTCCCGATCGATCCGACCTATCCGGCCGATCGCATCGCCTATGTGCTCTCCGACGCGAAGCCGACGAGCGTGATCGTCGACGGCAGTGTGCGGGTCGAGCTGCCCGAGGATCTGCCGACGGTCCAGATGGACTACTACGGCATGGATGTGCCGGAGTTGGTCGACGCGGGCGAGCACCCGATCACCGACGCCGATCGCCGCGCGCCGCTGACCGCGGACGCCATCGCCTACGTCATCTACACCTCCGGCTCGACCGGTCGGCCCAAGGGCGTGGCGGTCGCGCATCGCAACGTGGTGCGGCTGTTCGCCAATACCGATCGGGAATTCGGCTTCGGGCCCGACGATGTGTGGACCCTGTTCCACTCCTTCGCCTTCGACTTCTCGGTGTGGGAGCTGTGGGGCCCGCTGCTCTACGGCGGCACGCTGGTCGTGGTCGACTACTACACCTCCCGCTCGCCCGAGCAGTTCCTGGAGCTGCTGCGCCGCGAACGGGTCACGGTGCTCAACCAGACGCCGTCGGCGTTCTATCAGCTGGCCGAGGCCGATCGCAATGCCGCGCCCAGTGCCGCGCCGCTGTCGCTTCGCTATGTGGTGTTCGGCGGCGAGGCGCTGGAACTGCGCCGCCTGACCGATTGGATCGCGCGGCACGGTGATACGCGGCCGCAGCTGGTGAACATGTACGGCATCACCGAGACCACGGTGCACGTCTCGCATCGGGTTCTGGATGCCGAAACCATCGCCGCCGCAACCGGTTCGGTGGTTGGCCGGGCCATCGCGGGCCTGCGGGTGTATGTGCTCGACGATCGCCTGCATCCGGTGCCGGTGGGTGTCGCGGGTGAGATGTACGTGGCCGGACCGCAATTGGCGCGCGGCTATCTGGGCCGGGCCGATCTGACGTTCTCGCGCTTCGTCGCCGATCCGTTCGGCGAGCCCGGCTCGCGGCTGTACCGATCCGGTGACGTGGCCCGCTGGAACCGTCACGGCGAACTGGAATATCTGGGCCGCGCCGATGATCAGGTGAAGGTCCGTGGCTTCCGCATCGAACTCGGCGAGATCGAGGCCGCGGTGCTGGCGCAGCCGGGCGTCGCGCAGGCCGCGGTGATCGTGCGCGAGGATCAGCCGGGCGATCAGCGCATCGTCGCCTATGTGGTGGCGACGGGCGCGGTCGATCTGGACGCGGTGCGCGAGGCCGCGGCCGAGCGATTGCCGTCCTACATGGTGCCCTCGGCGTTCGTGGTGCTGGATCGAATCCCGTTGACCGTCAACGGCAAACTGGATCGTCGCGCGCTGCCCGCCCCGGCGGTGCAGGCGCGGGCGTTCCGCGCGCCGGAGACCCCGGTCCAGGAGGCCGTGGCCGCGGTATTCGCCGAGGTGCTCGATATCGAGCGGGTCGGCCTGGACGACGAGTTCTTCGCCCTGGGCGGTAACTCGCTGATCGCGACCCGCGTGGTGTCGCGGATCGGCGCGGCGCTCGGCACGACCGTCGCGGTGCGGATGCTGTTCGAGGCCCCGACCGTGGAAGCGCTCGCCGCGCGGCTGGAGTCGCATACCGGCGGTGAGTCGCGCCCGCGCCTGACCGCGCGCGCACGCTCGGCCGCGGAGCTGGTGCCGCTGTCGTTCGCGCAGCAGCGTATGTGGTTCCTCAACCAGTACGACAAGACCTCCGCGGCCTACAACCTGCCGCTGGCGATCCGGCTGTCGGGCGAACTCGACACCGTCGCACTGGAATTGGCCGTCTTCGACGTGGTACGCCGGCACGAGTCGCTGCGCACCCGCTATCCCGAGCACGGCGGCACGCCCATGCAGGTGGTCGTCCCGGCCGAGCAGATCGCGCTGGATCTGCGCGCCTACCCGGTACTGGACACCGAATTGATCACGGCCGTCACCGAATTCGTGTCGACCGGATTCGATGTCGCCGAGCAGGTCCCGCTGCGCGCCCGACTGTTCCAGGTGCAGGCCGATGAGCATGTGCTGGTCGTGGTCGTTCATCACATCGCCGCCGACGGCTTCTCGATGAGTCCGCTGGCCCGCGATGTGATGACCGCCTACACCGCTCGCACCCAGGGCAGCGCGCCGGGCTGGGCGCCGCTGCCGGTGCAGTACGCCGATTTCGCGATCTGGCAGCGCGAGGTGCTCGGCTCCGAGGACGATGGCGAATCGCTGCTGGCGCGCCAGGTCGGCTACTGGCAGAACGCGCTCAACGGGGTGCCCGACGAGTTGGCGCTGCCGACCGATCGTCCGCGCCCGGCCGTGGCCTCCCATCGCGGCGCCACCCTGCATCGCACGCTGGCGCCGGAACTGGTCAATGCGCTGGAAGCCGTTGCGCGCGAACATGGTTCGTCGTTGTTCATGGTGATGCACGGCGCGCTGTCGGTGCTGCTGGCCCGGCTGTCCGGCGGCGACGACATCGCTGTCGGCACCCCGATCGCCGGACGTGGCGAGGCCGCGCTCGACGAGCTGGTCGGCATGTTCGTCAATACGCTGGTGCTGCGGACCGGCCTGGATCCGGCCGAGGCGTTCACCGCGCTGCTGAGCCGGATCAAGGATGTCGACCTCGAGGCGTTCGGCAATGCCGATGTGCCGTTCGAGCGGCTGGTGGAACTGCTGGCGCCGGAGCGCTCGCAGGCCCGCAACCCGCTGTTCCAGGTCATGCTGGCCTTCCAGAACCTCGACCGCGCCACCCTGGAACTGCCGGGGCTCACGGTGTCGTCGCTGGATCTCGAGGAGAGCTTCGCCCGCTTCGATCTGCAGTTCACGCTGTCGGAGATCGCGGCCGAACATGGCGGGATGGCGCTGGCGCTGACCTACGCCACCGATCTGTTCGACGAGTCCACCGCCGCGGAGATCGTGCAGCGATGGGTGTGGGTGCTCGAGGCCATCGCCGCCGATCCGCGGATCACGGTGGGCGCCATCGACATTCTCGACGCCGCCGAGCGGACCGATCTGATCGCCCGCACCGGCCTGCCCGCCGAACCCGCGCGGACCCTGCCCGAACTGCTGGCGGAGGCCGCGGCCATCGACCCGGCCGCGCCCGCGGTGGTGTTCGAGGGCCGGACGGTGTCCTACGGCGAGCTCGACGAGCGCTCGAACCGCCTGGCGCGCTTGCTGATCGAGCGCGGTGTCGGCACCGAGGATCTGGTCGCGGTCGCTGTACCGCGTTCGGACGAGTCGTACTTCGCCGAATGGGCGGTGTCGAAGTCGGGTGCGGCGTTCGTGCCGATCGACCCGACCTATCCGGCCGACCGCATCGCCCATATGGTCACCGACTCCGGTTCGCCGGTCGGCCTGACCGTCTCCGCGGTGCGTGGCGAACTGCCGGATTCGGTGGACTGGCTGGTGCTCGACGAGCTGAATCTGGGGTCCTACTCGGAGGCGGCGGTCACCGACGCCGATCGGCTGCGCCCGGTACGCCCGGCGCATCCGGCCTACGTCATCTACACCTCCGGTTCGACCGGTCTGCCCAAGGGCGTGGTTGTCACGCATGCGGGCCTGGCCAACTTCCGGGCCGAGCAGAACGAGCGCTACGCGGTCGACTCCGATACGCGCGCACTGCATTTCGCCTCGCCCAGCTTCGACGCCTCGATGCTGGAATTCCTGCTCGCCATCGGCGCGGGCGGCGCCCTGGTGGTCGTGCCGCCGGGCGTCTACGGCGGCGAGGAGCTGTCGGAGCTGATCCGGCGCGAGCGGGCCACCCACACCTTCCTCACTCCGTCGGTGCTGGCCTCGCTGGATCCGGCCGCACTGGCCGAGATGAAGGTCATCGTCGCCGGCGGCGAGAACGTCCCGGCGGATCTGGTCGCGAAATGGGGTGGGGCCCAGGACGGTTCGGGTCGCCGCTTCCACAACGGCTACGGTCCGACCGAGACCACGATCATGACCAATATCAGCGATCCGCTGTCGCCGGGCGAGCCGGTCACCATCGGTGGCCCGATTCGCGGTATGCAGTCGCTGATCCTGGATTCGCGGCTGCGGCCGGTTCCGGTGGGCGTCGCGGGTGAGCTGTATCTGTCCGGCGTCCAGGTGGCGCGCGGCTATCACGCGCGGCCGGGTCTGTCGGCGGAGCGGTTCGTGGCCAATCCGTACGGGGACGCGGCCAGCGGCACCGCGCGGATGTACCGCACCGGTGACGTGGTGCGCTGGAACCATCACGGGGAGGTCGAATACGTCGGCCGCTCCGACTTCCAGGTCAAGGTGCGCGGTTTCCGCATCGAGCTGGGCGAGATCGACGCCGCGCTGGCCGCCCACGAGAGCGTGGACTTCGCGGTCACCGTGGGGCACGAGAACTCCGCGGGCGCGACCTCGCTGGTGTCGTATGTCGTTGCCGCACAGGGTCATGCGATCGATGTGGCGGTGCTGACCGAATACGTCGAGCAGAGCCTGCCCGCCTATATGGTGCCCTCGTCGATCATGGTGATCGACCGGATTCCATTGACCCCGGTCGGCAAGCTGGACCGGCGCGCGCTGCCGGAACCGGTGTTCGCGACCGAGGTCACCTTCCGCGCGCCGCGAACCCCGGTGGAGCACACCATCGCCGAGGTCTTCGCCGAGGTGCTCGGGGTCGAGCGGGTCGGTGTGGACGATTCGTTCTTCGCCCTCGGCGGTGATTCCATCGTCTCGATCCAGCTGGTCTCGCGGGCCAAGGCGCGGGGGGTGGTCTTCAGCCCGCGCGACGTGTTCGAGCAGCGCACCGTGGCCGGTTTGGCCGCGGTCGCCGAAACTGCCGACGGGCGTGGGGATTCCGCGCCGACGCTGGTGGAACTGCCCGGCGGTGGCGTGGGCACCATGCCGCTCACTCCGGTGGCGCGGTTCATGGTCGAGCGGCCGGGCGAGTTCCGGCGCTTCAATCAGCTACTGGCACTGGAACTTCCGATCGGCATCGACCGGGCCGGTATCGCGGCCACGGTCGGCGCGGTCATCGACCGCCACGACATGCTGCGGGCCCGGCTGCGCCGGCACGCGGGCGCGGAATGGATCATCGAGACCGCCCCCGCGGGTTCGGTCGATGTGGATGCGCTGATCGATCGTGTCGAGTTCGACGCGGCGACCGACGATGCCACCCTCACCGAGATCGCCTCCGCTGCCGTCGATTCCAGCCTCGCCCTGCTGGATCCCGAAGCGGGCGTCGTGATTCGATTCGTGTGGCTGGACCCTTCGGCTCCCGCCCCCTCTGACTCCGGGACCACTTCCGCTGTCTCCGAAGCCACCTCTGCTGTCTCCGGTGCCGTACCTTCTGTCTCCGAGGTCACGACCTATGGCTCCGAGGCGAAGCCGAGGAGTGGCCGCCTTGTCGTAATCGCTCACCACCTCGTGGTCGACGGCGTCTCGTGGCGCATTCTCGTCCCCGATTTCGTGGCCGCGTGGGGTCAGCTGTCGGCCGGGCAGCCGCCGGAACTGGTCGCGCCCGCGACGAGTATGCGCACCTGGGCGCACGCCCTCGAGCGTGTGGCCGCCGATCGGGCCGGTGAGCTCGAGTTCTGGCGCGAGGTCGTCGAGGGGCCGGATCCGCTGCTGACCCGCCGCCCGTTCGATCCGAGCGTCGATGTGACCGGCGTGATCGACAAGCATCGGGTCGAGGTGTCCCCGGAGGTCACCCGCTCGCTGCTCACCACCGTTCCGGCGCTGTTCCACGGCGGCGTGAACGACGGCCTGATCACCGCGCTGGTCCTGGCCGTCGCGAAATGGCGTGCCCGCGAAGCGGATTCGCTGCTCATCCGAATGGAGGGCCACGGTCGCGAGGAGGAGCTGGTACCGGGTGCGGATCTGTCGCGCACGGTCGGCTGGTTCACCGCGATCTTCCCGGTGCGCTTCGATCTTTCCGGTATCGATATCGATGCCGCGCTTGCGGGCGGGGCCGCGATGGGCCGGGCCGTCAAGGCGATCAAGGAACAGCTGCTCGCCGTGCCCGACAAGGGTCTGGGCTACGGCCTGCTGCGCTATATGAACGCGCAGACCGGTTCGCAACTGCCCGAACTGCTGCCGGGCCAGGTCAGCTTCAACTACTTGGGCCGGGTTTCGGAGACCAGCGTGCCCGACGCGCTGCGCGGCTTCGGGTGGGTGCCCGCCGCGGAGCTGGGCGACCTCGGCGGCGCCTACGACGCCGATATGCCCGCCATGGCCCCGCTCGATATCAACGCCATCGTGTCCGGGGATCGCTTCAGCGCCCAGATCGGTTATCCGACAACCCTGTTGGACGCCGACGAGGTGCGCGAATTCGGCGCGCTGTGGGTCCGCGCGCTGGAAGCGGTGGCGCGGCACGCGGATTCGGCCGACGCGGGTGGGCACACCCCGTCGGACTTCCCGCTGGTGCGGGTCTCGCAGGCCGATATCGACGGCTGGGAACGGCGCTTCCCGGCGCTGACCGAGGTGTGGCCGCTGTCGGCACTGCAGGGCGGCCTGCTGTTCCATGCTCAGCTCGCCGCCACCTCGGTGGATGTGTACACCGCGCAGGCGGTGCTGACGCTCACCGGCCGGGTCGACGCCGCTCGGCTGCGTTCGGCCGCGCAGGCGCTGGTGGATCGCTACGAGAATCTGCGCACCGCGTTCGTGACCGACGCGCAGGGCAATCCCGTGCAGGTCGTCCTCGACGGCGTGCGGGCGGAATGGGCCGAACACGACCGTCGCCGCACCGGCGAGGCGAGCGATCTGATCGAGGCCGACCGCATGCGACGCTTCGATCTGGCGCAGCCGCCGCTGATCCGGTTCACCCTGATCCGGGTCTCGGAGGATCGCTGGTCGCTGGCGGTGTCCAACCACCACATCCTGCTCGACGGCTGGTCCATGCCGCTGCTCATGCGGGATCTGCTGGTGCTGTACGCCACGCGCGGCGACACCGGCGCGTTGCCCGCCGTCCGGTCCTACCGGCACTTCCTGGAATGGGTCGTACGGCAGGATCATTCGGCCTCGCTCGCGGCCTGGACCCGGGCGCTGGCCGGGGTGTCGGAACCGACACTGCTGACCCGGCCCGATACCGCGCACGAGATCACCAGCCTGTCCGGCGAGTACTTCTTCGAACTCGACGAGGCCGCCACCGCGCGGCTGACCGGATACGCCGCGCAGCTGGGCGTCACCGCCAACACCGTGCTGCAGACGGCGTGGGGAATTCTGCTGGGCCGCATGACCGGTCGCGACGACGTGCTGTTCGGCACGACCGTCTCCGGTCGCCCGGCGCAGCTGGCCGGCGTGGAATCCATGGTGGGTCTGTTCATCAACACCGTGCCGGTGCGGGTGCGCTTCGATCCGTCGGAACCCGCGCGGTCGCTGCTCACCCGAACCCAGGGCGAGCAGGCCGATCTGCTCGACCACCACTACATCGGTCTGGCCGAGATCCAATCCGCGGCGGGTATCGGCGGACTGTTCGACACGCTGGTCGTCTTCGAGTCCTATCCGGTCGATGCCGAGGGCCTGCAGCAGCAGGCCGCCGATATCGACGGTATGGCCGTGACCGGACTGGACGCCGCCGACGCCACGCACTATCCGCTGACGCTGATCGCGCAGCTGGACACCCGTCTGCGCGTGCGCGCCGGATATCTGCGGGATCTGTTCGACGAGAACATGGTTCGGCGGATCGCCGACCGGCTGATCCGGGTGCTGACCGCGATCACCGCCGAACCCGATGTGGTCGTGGGCGAGATCGACCTGCTCGACGCCGCCGAGCGCGAGACGGTCGTCTCGCGGTGGAACGCCACCGCCGCCGAGGTGGATCGCACCCAGACCCTGGTCTCGATGTTCCAGGCGCAGGCCGAACGCACCCCCGGCGCGCCCGCGCTGAGCTTCGAGGGGACGAGTCTGTCCTACGACGAGTTCGCCACGCGGGTCAACAAGCTGGCCCGCTGGCTCATCGAGCGCGGTGTGGGCGCGGAATCGTTCGTGGCGCTGGGTATGCGCCGCTCGATCGATCTGGTCGTGGGCATGTACGCGGTGAGCGTGGCCGGTGGCGCGTATGTGCCGCTGGATCCGGATCATCCGGCCGAGCGGACCGAATACATTCTCGCGACCGCGGATCCGGTGTGCGTGCTGACCACCGGCGACGATCTGGCGATCGATACCGCGCAGGTGCGCATCGACCTACTGGATCTGGCCAACTACTCCGGCGAGCCGGTCACCGACGCCGATCGGCGCTACCCGCTGCGGCCTTCGGATACCGCGTATGTGATCTTCACATCGGGTTCGACCGGTCGCCCCAAGGGTGTGGCGGTGCCGCATTCGGCGATCGTCAACCGCCTCGTGTGGATGCAGTCCGCGTACGGCCTCACCGCCGATGACGTTGTGCTGCAGAAGACTCCGGCCACCTTCGACGTGTCGGTGTGGGAGTTCTTCTGGCCGCTGCAGATCGGCGCGCGACTGGCGGTGGCCAAGCCCGACGGACATCGCGATCCGGCCTATCTCGCCGAACTCATTGCCGCCGAGGGCGTTACGGTCACGCACTTCGTACCGTCGATGCTCGCGGTGTTCGTGGCCGAGGAGGCCGCGGCGCGGTGCACCTCGTTGCGCAAGGTCTTCGCCTCGGGTGAGGCCCTGTCGCCCAAGCCCGCACATCGCCTGCGCGAACTGACCGGCGCCGAACTGCACAACCTGTACGGTCCGACCGAGGCCGCGGTCGACGTCACCTATCACGAGGTCGTCGACGCGGATACCGAATCCGTGCCGATCGGCCGTCCGGTCTTCAACACCCAGGTCTACGTGCTCGACGGCCGGTTGCGGCCGGTGCCGGTGGGTGTCGCGGGTGAGCTGTATCTCGCGGGTGTCCAGCTGGCGCACGGTTATGTGGCCCGGCCGGATCTGAGTGCGGATCGTTTCGTGGCGAGTCCGTTCGGTGACGGACAGCGCATGTACCGCACCGGCGACCTCGTGGTCTGGACCGAGGACGGCGAGCTCGAGTACATCGGCCGCACCGACTTCCAGGTCAAGCTGCGCGGTCTGCGCATCGAACTCGGCGAGATCGAATCGGCGCTGACCGCGCTCGACGAGATCGCGCAGTCGGTCGTGGTGGTGCGCAGCGATGCCCACACCGGCGATCAGCTGGTGGCGTATGTCGTTGCCGCGGCCGGGAATTCGGTCGACGTGGAGGATATCCGCGAACAGCTCGGCGAGCGGTTGCCCGCCTATATGGTCCCGTCGGTGTTCATGGCGCTCGAGGAGTTCCCGTTGAACGCCTCCGGCAAGCTGGATCGTCGCGCGCTGCCCGCGCCGGTATTCGAGGCGGCGGTGTTCCGCGCCCCGACCACGCCGGTGGAGGAGATCGTCGCCGATATCTTCGCCGAGGTGCTCGGGGTCGAGCGGGTCGGTCTGGACGACGACTTCTTCGCCCTGGGCGGCAACTCACTGATCGCCACCCAGGTGGCCGCGCGGCTGTCGGCCGCGCTGGACACCCAGCTGGGCGTGCGCGAGATCTTCGAGGGCTCCTCGGTCGCCGCACTGGCGGCTCGCGCCGAATCCCGGTCGGGTGCGGGCGGGCGCAAGGCGCTGGTCCCGCAGCCACGCCCGGAGCGGGTGCCGCTGTCGCTGGCACAGCAGCGCATGTGGTTCCTCAACCGGTTCGATCCGGAGTCCGCGGTCGACAATATTCCCGCGGCCGTGCGGCTTTCGGGTCTGCTGGACCGGCAGGCATTGCAGGTCGCGGTCGCCGACGTGCTCGCGCGGCACGAGTCGCTGCGCTCGTTCTATCCGGAGATGGACGGGGCGGCCTATCAGCAGATCGTCCCGACCGGCAAGGTCATTCCCGACCTGACCCCGATCGAGGTCACCGAACACGAACTGCCGCAGCGGCTTTCGGAGTTGTTCCTGACCGCCTTCGACGTCACCGCCGAGGTGCCGTTCCGGGCGCGGCTGTTCGAGGTCAGCCCGACTGAACATGTGCTGGCGCTGGTGGTGCACCACATCTCGGCCGACGGCTTCTCCATGGGCCCGCTGACCCGCGATGTGATGACCGCCTACGGCGCGCGCGTCGACGGCGGCGAGCCCGCCTGGGCCCCGCTGCCGGTGCAGTACGCCGACTTCGCGCTGTGGCAGCGCGAGGTGCTCGGCCGCGAGGACGATCCGGAATCGGTGATCGCCCAGCAGATCTCGTACTGGCGCGAGGCCCTGCGCGGACTGCCCGAACAGCTGGATCTGCCGTCGGATCGGCCGCGACCGGCCGTGGCCTCGGGCCGCGGCGCGACGCATTCGTTCCGCATCGACGCCGACACCCACGCGCGGCTGGCCGATCTGGCCCGCACGCGGGGCGCGACGCTGTTCATGGTCACCCACGCCGCGCTCGCGGTGCTGCTGTCGAGGCTGTCGGGTGAGCAGGACATCGCCATCGGCACCCCGGTCGCGGGCCGCGGTGAGCGGGCGCTCGACGATCTGATCGGCATGTTCGTCAACACCCTGGTGCTGCGGACCGAGATCGAATCCGGCGCGACGTTCACCGATCTGCTGCGCGCGGTGCGTTCCACCGATATCGCGGCGTTCGGCCACGCGGATCTGCCGTTCGAGCGGCTGGTGGAGATCATCAATCCGGCTCGGTCCCAGGCGCGGTCACCGCTGTTCCAGGTCATGCTGGCCTTCCAGAACCTCGGACAGACCTCGCTCGAGCTGCCGGGCCTGACCGCCAGCGGCGTGGACATGCCGATCGATACCGCCAAGTTCGATCTGCAACTGGTGCTCACCGAGGGGCCGGATGGTGGAATCGAGGCGCAGTTCATCTACGCCACCGACCTTTTCGAGGCCGACACCGTCGCGCTGTTCGCGCGCCGGTTCACTCGACTGCTGAAGTCCATTGCGGCGACGCCGGATCGGGCGGTGGGGGACATCCCGCTGCTGGACGCGCAGGAGGCTCTGCACGAGCTGCGCGGCTGGAACGCCACGGCGCACGAGCTCCCCGCGGGCTCGACGCTGGTGGAACTGTTCGAGGCACAGGCGCAGGCCACCCCCGACGCGGTCGCGATCGTGGACCGTGAGGCCGGGCAGAGCCTGACCTACGCCGAATTCGCCGCCCGCGTGCACCGGCTGGCCCGCCGCCTCGTCGAGGCCGGGGTCGGCCCGGAAACCCTGGTGGCCCTGGGCATTCGGCGCTCGCTGGACTTCGTGGTCGCCGCGTACGCGGTGCTCGAGGCCGGTGGCGGCTATGTGCCGCTGGATCTGGGGCAGCCCGCCGACCGCATCGGCTACGTACTCGAGACCGCGCGTCCGGTGGCCGTACTGACCACCGAGCGCGACGGCTTCACGGCGGGTGAGCTGCCGGTGCTGACCGTGGATCGACTGGATCTGTCGGAATACGCCGACACTCCGCTCACCGACGCGGATCGCCGTGCGCCGCTGCGTGCTTCGCATCCGGCCTACGTCATCTTCACCTCCGGTTCGACCGGTCGCCCGAAGGGCGTGGCCGTGCCGCATGCGGCCGTGGTGAACCAGATCCGCTGGATCACCGGCGAATACGGCATCGGCGTCGACGATGTGGTGCTGTTCAAGACCCCCGCGACCTTCGACGTGTCGGTGTGGGAGCTGTTCGGCCCACTGTCGGTCGGCGGCCGCCTGGTCGTGGCGAGCCCGGACGGGCATCGCGATCCGCAGTATCTCGCGGATGTCATTGCGGCCGAACGGGTCACGATGACCTCGTTCGTGCCCTCGATGCTGACCGTGTTCTCGGCGGGTGTGGAGCCCGCGGCGATCGCCTCGCTGCGCGCGCTGCTGATCGCCGGTGAGGCGTTCACCTCCGACGCCGTGCGGGCCTTGCGCCGCGTGAGCGACGCCGAGCTGTACAACCTCTACGGCCCCACCGAATTCACCGTGCACGCCACGCACGCGCCGGTCGCCGACGATGTGCGGGGCGCGGTGCCGATCGGTCTGCCGGTCTGGAACGCGCAGGCCTATGTCCTCGACGGTCGCCTGCATCCGGTGCCGCCGGGTGTCGCGGGTGAGCTGTATCTGGCGGGCGATCAGCTGGCCCGCGGCTACTTCGGCCGCACCGACCTGACCTCGGATCGCTTCGTGGCCAACCCCTTCGGGGTCCCGGGAGACGCCTCCGGCAGGGGCGGCTCGCGCATGTACCGCACCGGTGACCTGGTGCGGCGCGGACCCGACGGCCAGATCGTCTACCTGGGCCGCACCGACTTCCAGGTGAAGCTGCGCGGTCTGCGCATCGAGCTCGGCGAGATCGAATCCGCCCTGCTCGCCCACGATTCGGTCGCACAGGCCGTCGCGCTGGTGCGCTCGGACGCCCGAACAGGCGATCAACTGGTCGCCTACGTGGTTGCGGCGGACGGCCCGGCCGAGGTCGACGCGCTGCGCGCGCATCTGGCCCGGCAGTTGCCGTCCTATATGGTCCCGGCCGCCATCGTGGCGCTCGATGCCATGCCGCTCAACCCGAACGGCAAGCTCGATCGCCGGGCCCTGCCGGAACCGGCCTTCGAGGCTCGCGAGTTCCGCGCGCCCTCGACCCCGATCGAGGAGATCGTGGCCGCGACTTTCGCCGAGGTACTGGACCTGGGCGAACAGGTCGGTGTCGACGACGACTTCTTCGAACTGGGCGGCAATTCGCTGATCGCCACCCAGATCGTCGCGCGCCTGGGCGCGGCGCTGGACACCCGCGTGCCGGTGCGACTGCTGTTCGAGGCCCCGACGGTCGCCGCGCTCGCCGCGCGCATGGAAAGCCATGCCGGGTCGGGCCGTCGCCGCGAACTGGTGGCCGGACCGCGGCCCGAGGAGATTCCGCTGTCGCTGGCACAGCAGCGCATGTGGTTCCTCAACCGGTTCGACACCGCCAGCGCGGTCAACAATATTCCGCTGGCCGTGCGGTTGTCCGGTGCGCTGGATGTCGACGCGCTGCGCGCGGCCGTGCGCGATGTGATCGACCGGCACGAGGTGCTGCGCACCGTCTACCCGGAGACCGCCGACGGGCACGGCACGCAGGTGATCCTGCCGACCGGCACGGAAATCGCGGCCCTGGAACCGATTTCGGTCTCCGAGGCCGAGATCGCCGAGCGCATCGGCGAGGTCGTGCTGACCGGCTTCGATGTGACGGCCGAGGTTCCGGTGCGGGCGCGGCTGTTCGAGGTGAGCCCCACCGAGCATGTGCTGGTCTTCGTGGTGCACCACATCTCCGGCGACGGCTGGTCGGTGCGGCCGCTGGCCCGCGACGTCATGATCGCCTACGCCTCCCGTTCGCGCGGCGAGGTTCCGGGCTGGGCGCCGCTGCCGGTGCAGTACGCCGATTACGCGCTGTGGCAGCGCGAGACGCTGGGTTCGGAGGACGACGACCGGTCGCTGATCGCCCAGCAGGTCGCCTACTGGTCGCGTCAGCTGGCCGGACTGCCGGATCAGTTGGATCTGCCGTCGGATCGCCCGCGTCCCGCCGTGGCGTCCAACCGCGGTGACGTGCACGAGTTCTCGATCGATGCCGAGCTGCTGCGCGGGCTGAACGCGCTGGCGCGCGAGCACGGCGCGAGCCTGTTCATGGTCGTGCACGCGGCCTTCGCGGCGCTGCTGTCGCGACTGTCGGGCAGCGACGATATCGCCGTGGGCACCGCGGTCGCGGGCCGTGGCGAGGCCGTCCTCGACGATGCCATCGGCATGTTCGTCAATACGCTGGTGCTGCGCACGCAGGTGGAGAACTCGACCTCGTTCGCCGACCTGCTGGCGCGCACCAAGGAGGCCGATCTGGCCGCGTTCGGCCAGGCGGATCTGCCGTTCGAGCGGCTGGTGGAGATCCTCAATCCGGCCCGCTCGCAGGCGCGGCATCCGCTGTTCCAGGTGATGCTGTCGTTCCAGAACACCGGCGAGGCCTCGTTCGAACTGCCCGGGCTCGAGGTGTCCGGGGTGCCGCTGGATGTGGTGACGGCCAAATTCGATCTGCACCTGAACCTCACCGAGCGGATGGGTGACAACAATGAGCTAGTCGGTATGAGCGCCGAATTCGCCTACGCCACCGACATGTTCGACGCCGGGACCGTCGCGGCGTTCGCGCGGCGACTGGTGCGGATGCTGGCGGCGGTGACGGCCGATCCCGCGGTGGTCGTCGGCGATGTCGAACTGCTCGACGACACCGAACGCCGCAAGGTGCTCGACAACTGGAACGCCACCGCCTACGACATCGACCGCGTCGTGCTCGGCAAGGCCGCGGGCAGCCGCGCGCTGACGCTGGCCTCGATGTTCGCCATGCAGGTCGAGCGCACCCCGGACGAGCCCGCGTTGACATTCGAGGCGACCACGCTGTCCTACGGCGAGTTCGCCGAGCGCGTGAATCGCCTGGCGCGCGAACTGATCTCGCGCGGTGTCGGACCGGATTCGCTGGTCGCGCTCGGTATGCGCCGCTCGATCGAACTGGTCGTTGGCATGTACGCGGTGAGCGTGGCCGGTGGCGCGTATGTGCCGCTGGACCCGGATCATCCGGCCGAGCGCAACCAGTACGTGCTCCAGACGGCGCGGCCGGTGTGCGTATTGACCACCGCCCGAGACGGATTCGAGGTCGAGGGCACGGTCCTCGAGATCGACGCCCTGGACGTGTCGGGTCACTCGGGTGAGCCGGTCGCCGACGCGGATCGCCTCGCGCCGCTGCGTCCGTCCAATACCGCCTACGTGATCTTCACCTCGGGTTCGACCGGCCGCCCGAAGGGCGTCGCGGTGACCCACGAGGCGATCGTCAACCGCCTGGTGTGGATGCAGGACGAATACGATCTGTACTCCGACGATGTGGTGCTGCAGAAGACCCCGGCCACCTTCGACGTGTCGGTGTGGGAGTTCTTCTGGCCCTTGCAGATCGGCGCGCGACTGGTGGTGGCCAAGCCCGACGGGCATCGCGATCCGGCGTATCTGGCCGAGCTCATCGTGGCCGAGGGCGTGACCACCGCGCACTTCGTGCCGTCGATGCTGTCGGTGTTCGTCGCCGCCCTCGACGCCTTCGGCGCCGAGGGCCCACAGAGGGTGGGCCTGACCAATGTCTTCGCCTCCGGTGAGGCGCTGCCCGCGCCGACCGCGCAGAAGCTCATCGAGCTGACCGGTGCGCGGCTGCACAACCTCTACGGCCCCACCGAGGCCGCGGTCGACGTGACCTATCACGAGGTGACCCCGGCTGACACCGCGTCGGTGCCGATCGGTCGACCGGTGTTCAATACCGATGTCTACGTGCTGGATTCGCGTCTGCACCCGGTCGCCCCGGGTGTCGCGGGTGAGCTGTATCTCGCGGGTGCGCAGTTGGCCCGCGGGTACGTCGCGCGGGCCGACCTCACCGCCGACCGGTTCGTGGCGAGTCCGTTCGGTGACGGCCAGCGGATGTATCGCACCGGCGACCTCGTGCGCTGGAGCGCGAACGGTGAGATCGAATACCTGGGCCGCACCGACTTCCAGGTGAAGCTGCGCGGTCTGCGCATCGAACTCGGCGAGATCGAGGCCGCGCTGGTGGCGCTGGCGGATATCGCGCAGTCGGTCGTGGTGGTGCGGTCGGACGATCGCCTGGGCGATCAGCTCGTCGGCTACCTCGTGGCCGAGGCGGGCCGGGCCGTCGATGTCGAGGCCGTGCGCGCGGCGCTGTCGGATGAACTGCCCGCCTACATGGTTCCCACGGCCTTCGTGATCCTGGACGCCTTCCCGCTCAACGCCTCCGGCAAGCTCGACCGCGGGGCGCTGCCCGCGCCGGTGTTCGAGGCCAAGGTGTTCCGAGCCCCGTCCACCCCGATCGAGGAGATCGTGGCGGGCACCTTCGAGGATGTGCTCGGCGTGACCCGCGTCGGCGTGGACGACGATTTCTTCGCCCTCGGCGGAAACTCGCTGATCGCCACCCAGGTGACCGCGCGGCTCGGATCCGCGCTCGATACACAGCTGGCCGTGCGTGATCTGTTCGAGGCGTCGACCGTCGCCGCACTGGCCGTACGTCTCGAGCAGAACGCCGGATCGGGTCGCACCCGTCCGCGCCTGGCGGCCGCCGAGCGGCCGGAGCGGATTCCGCTGTCGCCCGCGCAGCAGCGGTACTGGTTCCTCAACCAGTTCGACACCGCGACCTCCGCGGTGGACAACATCCCGCTGGCCGTGCGGTTGTCGGGCACGCTGGACCTGGCCGCGCTGGAACAGGCGATCGGCGATGTGTTCGCCCGGCACGAGGTGCTGCGCACGACCTATCCGGCCTCGCCCGAGGGTCCGAGCCAGGTCATCCTGGCCGCGTCGAAGACCGCGCCGATGCTGATGCCGGTGCCGGTCGACGAGACCGAATTGCTGGACCGGATCATCGAATTCGCGCTGACGACCTTCGATGTGACCGTCGAGGTGCCGCTGAAGGTGGCGCTGTTCCAGGTGACCGGCGCCGACGAGCATGTGCTCGCCTTCACCGTGCACCACGTCGCCGCCGACGGCTCCTCGATGGGTCCGCTGGCCCGCGATGTGATGGCCGCCTATGTGGCCCGCGCGCAGGGCGAGGCGCCGCAGTGGGCGCCGCTGCCGGTGCAGTACGCCGACTACGCGCTGTGGCAGCGCGCGGTGCTCGGCACCGAGGACGATCCGGAATCGCTGGCCGCCCAGCAGGTCTCGTACTGGACCTCGGCGCTGGCCGGACTGCCCGATCAACTGGAACTGCCCACCGACCGGCCGCGCCCGCCCGCGCAGTCGTTCCAGGGCAAGGCGATTCGCTTCGATATCGACGCCGAGCGGCACGCCCGCCTGCACGAGCTGGCGCGGGCCAACAACACCTCGCTGTTCATGGTCGTGCACGCCGCGCTGGCGGTGTTGCTGTCGCGGCTGTCGGGCACCGACGACATCGCCGTCGGCACCCCGATCGCCGGTCGTGGTGAGCGCGAACTCGACGATCTGATCGGCATGTTCGTCAATACGCTGGTGTTCCGCACCCGCGTGGCCGGCGACGCCGCATTCGCCGAACTGCTGTCGGAGGTGCGCGAACGCGACCTCGAGGCGTTCGCCAATGCCGATGTGCCGTTCGAGCGGCTGGTCGAGGTCATCAACCCGGTCCGCTCGACCGCGCGCAATCCGCTGTTCCAGGTGGGCCTGTCGTTCCAGAACCTGGCCGAGACCACCTTCGAACTGCCCGGCCTGTCGGTCAGCGCGGTCGACTTCGACTCCCAGCTGGCCAAGACCGATCTGCATGTCACGCTGTACGACCGGTACAACGAGGACGGCACCCCGGCCGAGATCGTCACCGAATTCGGTTATGCCGTCGATCTGTTCGACGAGGCGACCGTGCAGGGCTTCGCCGACCGGTTCGTGCGGGTGCTGGACGCGGTGCTCGCGGACGCCTCGGTGCGGGTGGGCGATATCGACCTGCTCGATGCCGACGAGAGCGCGCGCATCCTGCGGGCCTGGAACGACACCGGACGTGAACTGGCCTCGAGCACACTGGCCGCGCTGCTGGACGACGCGGTCGCCGCGGATCCGAAGGCCGTGGCGCTGGTCGCCGACGAGCCCGCGCTGACCCTGACCTACGCCGAACTCGACGCCCGGGTGAACCGCCTCGCGCGGTACCTGATCGAACTCGGCGTGGGCGCGGAGGACCGAGTGGCCCTGGCCATTCGGCGCTCGGTGGACCTGGTGGTCGCGATGTACGCGGTGGCCCGGACGGGTGCGGCCTATGTGCCGATCGACCCCGCCCAGCCCGCCGATCGTGTCGAGTACATCCTCGAGACCGCCGCGCCGGTTCGCGTATTGACCACGGCCGCCGAGGAATTCGAGCACGGACCGGTGGTTCGGATCGATGAGCTGGAACTGTCGGCCTACTCCGCCGCCGCGCTCACCGCCGACGAGCTGGTGCGCGAATTCGGCCCGGACAGCACCGCGTATGTGATCTTCACATCCGGTTCCACCGGCCGCCCGAAGGGCGTGGCGGTGCCGCACGGCGCGATCGTGAACCAGTTGCGTTGGAAGGTGGCCGAATTCGGCCTCGATCCGGCCGACGCGGTACTGCTCAAGACCGCCGCCACCTTCGACCTGTCGGTCTGGGAGTTCTGGTCCGGTGTGGCGTGTGGCGGCCGGATGGTCATCGCCGCGCCCGAGGGGCACCGGGATCCGACGTATCTGAACGAGCTCATGAACCGCGAGTGGGTGACCACGCTGCACGTGGTGCCGTCGATGCTCGACGCGTTGGTCACCGCCGGACTGTCGGATTCGCTGTGGCGCATCCTCGCCATCGGTGAGGCCCTGCCGGCCGCGCTGGCCCAGCGCGTGCTGCGTGAGCATCCGCGCACCGAACTGTTCAACCTCTACGGTCCGACCGAGGCCGCGGTGTCGATCACCAGCCATCGGGTCACCGAGGCCGATCAGACGTCGGTGTCGATCGGCGCACCGGAGTGGAACAGCCGGGTGTACGTGCTGGATTCGCGGTTGCGGCCGGTTCCGGTGGGCGTCTCCGGTGAGCTGTACCTGGCCGGTGCGCAGTTGGCGCGCGGGTACTTCGGTCGGGCGGATCTGACCGCGGATCGGTTCGTGGCCAACCCCTTCGGGGTCGCGGGAGACAACGAGGGTTCTCGTATGTACCGCACCGGTGACCTGGTCGCCTGGAATGCCGCCGGTGAGCTGGAGTACCGCGGTCGTACCGACTTCCAGGTGAAGATCCGCGGCTTCCGCATCGAACTCGGCGAGATCGAGTCGGCGCTGCTGCACCAGGACGGCATTGTCGCGACGGCCGTTGTGGCGCACAGCGATCCGCACACCGGCGACCGCCTGGTGGCCTACGTCGTCACCGATTCCGGTGAGCTGGACTCCCAGGCCCTGCAGTCGGCACTGGCGGCGCGGCTGCCGTCGTACATGGTGCCGTCGCTGTTCATGCGGCTGGACGCGTTGCCGCTCAACGCCAATGGCAAGCTGGACCGCAAGGCGCTGCCCGAGCCGGTATTCGAGAAGGCGGTGTTCCGCGCGCCGGTCACGCCGATCGAGCAGATCGTGGCGAATACCTTCGCCGAGGTGCTGCGGCTGGATGCCGGTTCGGTCGGCCGCGACGACGACTTCTTCGCCTTCGGCGGCAATTCGCTGCTGGCGACGCAGGTCGCGGCGCGGCTGGGCGAGGCGCTCAACACCCGGGTGCCGGTGCGCCTGATGTTCGAGGCGGCCACGGTCGCGGCGCTCGCGGTTCGGGTCGAACAGCACGCGGGCGCCGGTGGGCGCAAGGCGCTCACGGCCGGTCCGCGGCCGGAGCGGATTCCGCTGTCGCTGGCACAGCAGCGCATGTGGTTCCTCAACCGGTTCGATACCCAGTCGGCGGCCTACAACGTGCCGATCGCGGTGCGGTTGACCGGCAGCCTCGACGTGGCCGCGCTGCGGGCGGCGATCGCGGATCTGGTGGCGCGCCACGAGATCCTGCGCACGATCTACCCGCAGACCGAGGACGGCGCGGTCCAGGTGATCCTGCCCGCGGCCGAGTCGGTTCCGGAGCTGGAACTGCGGACCGTGGCGCTGGACGGTATCGAGGCCGCGGTGGTCGAGCTGACCAATACGATCTTCGACGTCACCGCCGCGGTGCCGGTCAGGATCGCGCTGTTCGAAATCGAGGGCGCGGCAAGCGAATACGTGCTGGCGATGGTGGTACACCACATCTCCGGCGACGGTTCGTCGGTCGGTCCGCTGACGCGCGATCTGATGACCGCCTACGCCGCCCGTTCGATCGGCGAGGCCCCGGGCTGGGCGCCGCTGGCGGTGCAGTACGCCGACTACTCGATCTGGCAGCGCGAACTGCTGGGCAGCGACGACGATCCGGAATCGCTGGCCGCCAAGCAGGTCGAGTACTGGACCTCCGCACTGGCCGGACTGCCGGATCAGTTGGATCTGCCGTCGGATCGGCCGCGTCCGGCCGTGCAGTCGTTCGCCGGTGGCAAGGTCGATGTGCGTATCGACGCCGAAACCCATCGGGCGCTGATCGAATTGGCGCGCACCGAGGGCGCGACGCTGTTCATGGTCGTGCACACCGCGCTGGCCGTGCTGCTGTCGCGGCTGTCGGGCACCGACGACATCGCCATCGGTACGCCGATGGCCGGTCGCGGCGAGGCCGTGCTCGACGATCTGATCGGCATGTTCGTCAACACCCTGGTGTTCCGCACCGAGGTGGCGGCCGACGAGCCGTTCACTCGACTGCTGGCGCGTCAGCGCGAGACCGATATCGCGGCGTTCGCCAATGCCGATGTGCCGTTCGAGCGCCTGGTCGAGGTGCTCAACCCGGTCCGTTCCACCGCGCGGCATCCGCTGTTCCAGGTCGGCCTGTCCTTCCAGAACCTGGCCCAGTCCAGCCTGGAACTGCCGGGGCTGACCGTGGCGGGTCTGGACTTCGACACCCAGATCTCGCAGTTCGATCTGCATCTGATCGCGACCGACCGCTACGGCGCGGCCGGGGAGCCCGAGGGCATCACCGGGTTCTTCACCTACGCCGCCGATATGTTCGATCGGGATACGGTGCAGGGCTTCGTGGATCGGTTCACGCGATTGCTCGGTGAGATCATCGCCGCGCCGGGCACGGCCGTCGGCGATATCGCGGTGCTGGCCCCGGCCGAGCGCACCGAGATCGTCGAGTCCCGCAATGCCACCGCGCGCCGAATCGATACCACCCAAACCCTGGCCTCGCTGCTGGCCGCGTCGATCGCGGCGAATCCGACCGCGGTCGCCCTGATCGGCCCCGACAGCGCGGTGCTCACCTACACCGATCTGGCGCGGCGGGTCAATCGCCTGGCGCGGCATCTGATCTCGCTGGGTGTGGGTCCGGAGTCGCGGGTGGCGCTCGCGTTCCGGCGATCGACCGATCTCGTGGTCGCCATGTACGCGGTATCCGCCGCGGGCGGCGCGTATGTGCCGGTGGATCCGGATCAGCCCGCCGAGCGGACCGGATACATCCTCGAGACCGCGGCCCCGGTGTGCGTGCTCACCAATGCCGCCGCGGAGTTCGACACCGATGCGGCCCCGCTGATCCGGATCGACGAGCTGGTGCTGGGTGAGCTGTCCGAGGCCGCGATCGACGATGCCGAGCGGGTCTCGCCGCTGCGTCCGGACAACACCGCGTACGTGATCTTCACCTCCGGTTCGACCGGCCGCCCGAAGGGTGTGGCGGTGCCGCATGCCGCGGTGGTCAACCAGTTGCTGTGGAAGACGGCCGAATTCGGTCTGGGCATCGACGACGCGGTGCTGTTGAAGACCGCGGCGACCTTCGACCTGTCGGTGTGGGAGTTCTGGTCGGCCGCGGTATCGGGTGGCCGCCTGGTGATCGCCACGGCCGACGGCCATCGTGATCCCGCGTATCTGAACGAGCTCATGGCCCGCGAGGTCGTGACCACGCTGCACGTGGTGCCGTCCATGCTGGACTCGCTGCTGGTGGAATCCGGTGGCGTGCTGTCGCGTTCGCTGCGACGGGTGCTGGCCATCGGTGAGGCGCTGCCCGCGGCCACCGCGCAGCGGTTCCGCCGCGACAATGTCGGCGAGCTGTACAACCTCTACGGTCCGACCGAGGCCGCGGTCTCGATCACCAGCCACAAGGTCACCCGGGCCGACCAGCTGTCGGTGTCGATCGGTGCGCCCGAGTGGAACAGCCAGGTGTACGTGCTGGATTCGCGGCTGCGGCCGGTGCCCGACGGGGTGGCCGGTGAGCTGTATCTGGCGGGTGCGCAGTTGGCGCGGGGTTACTTCGGCCGCGCGGATCTGACCGCGGATCGCTTCGTGGCAAGTCCTTTCGGGGTCGGCGCGCGCATGTACCGCACGGGTGACCTCGTGGCATGGCGCGAGGGTGAACTCGAATACCGGGGCCGCACCGACTTCCAGGTGAAGATCCGTGGCTTCCGTATCGAACTCGGTGAGATCGAGGCCGCGCTGCTGGCGCTGCCGGAGATCGCCCAGGTCGCGGTGCTCGCCAAAGCCGACGAGCGCACGGGTGACCGCCTGGTCGCCTACCTGGTGCCCGCGGCGGCGGAACTCGAGGTGGCGCGGGTGAAGTCGGCCCTGGCGGCGGCGCTGCCGTCGTACATGGTGCCCTCGGCGTTCGTGGTGCTCGAGGCGCTGCCGCTGAATATCAACGGCAAGCTGGATCGAAAGGCGTTGCCGGAGCCCGAATTCGAGAGCACCGCCTTCCGCGCACCCTCGACCCCGATCGAAGAGGTCGTGGCGTCGGTGTACGCCGATGTGCTCGGTGTGGACCGGGTCGGCGCGGACGACGACTTCTTCGCCCTCGGCGGTAACTCGCTGCTGGCGACCCAGGTCGCCGCCCGGATCGGCGCGCTGCTCGACACCCGCGTGCCCGTGCGCGCGCTGTTCGAGGCGTCCACGGTCGCGGGCCTGGCCGCCAAGGCCGAACAGCAGGCCGGGGTCGGCGGCCGTCCGCCGCTGGTGGCCGGGCCGCGCCCGGACCGGATCCCGCTGTCGCTGGCACAGCACCGCATGTGGTTCCTCAACCAGTTCGACACCTCCTCCTCGGTGGAGAACATCCCGGTGGCCATCCGGCTGTCGGGCGAACTGGACGCCGCCGCGTTGCAGGAGGCCGTGACCGATCTGGTCGCGCGGCACGAGATTCTGCGGACCCTGTATCCCGAGACCACCGAAGGCCCTGTGCAGCAGGTGCTTTCACCGGCGGAGGTGCCGGTGGATCTGACGCCGGTGCGCATCGGCGAGGATCGGGTGCTGGCCGAGGTGGCCCAGTTGGTGTCGGCCGGATTCGACGTGACCACCGAGATCCCGTTCCACATCCGGCTGTACCAGGTCACCCCGACCGAACACGTGCTGGTGTTCGTGGCGCATCACATCAGCGCCGACGGCTGGTCGATGGGCCCGCTGACGCGGGATCTGATGGTGGCCTACGTGTCCCGCTCGACCGGCGAGGCCCCGGCGTGGGCGCCGCTGCCGGTGCAGTACGCGGATTACTCGGTGTGGCAGCGCGATCTGCTCGGCTCGTCCGACGATCCGGAGAGCCTGCTCTCGACCCAGGCCGAGTACTGGCGCAAGGCGCTGGCCGGAATTCCGGACGAGCTGAACCTGCCGACCGATCGGCCGCGTCCGACGGTGCAGTCCTTCGCCGGTGGCCGGGTGGTGTTCCCGATCGGCACCGAACTGCATCAGACGCTGCAGCGGATCGCCCGCGAGCGCAACGCCACGCTGTTCATGGTCGTGCACACCGCGCTGGCGGTATTCCTGGCGCGCATGTCGGGCACCGACGACATCGCGATCGGTACGCCGATCGCGGGTCGCGGCGAGGCCGAACTCGACGATCTGATCGGCATGTTCGTCAACACGCTGGTGCTGCGCACCCACGTGCGGGGCGATCTGTCGTTCGACGAACTGCTGGCCCAGGCCAGGGACGCGGATCTGCAGGCGTTCGCGCACGCGGATATTCCGTTCGAGCGGCTGGTGGATCTGCTCGCGCCGGAACGCTCCACCGCGCGGCATCCGCTGTTCCAGGTGGCGCTGTCGTTCGAGAATCTGCCGGAGAGCTCGTTCGAACTGCCCGGATTGCGCGTGCAGGCGGTCGATTTCGAGGTCGATATCGCCAAATTCGATCTGTCGCTGACGATGCGGGAATCCGGCGATGCCGAGGCCGGCATGTACGCCGAATTCTCCTTCGCCCGTGACCTGTTCGACGATGCGACCGTCGAGGTGTTCGCGCAGCGCTTCACCCGGCTGCTCGAGGCGATCGCCGCCGATCGCACGGCGCCGGTCGGCGATCTGCCGCTGCTCGCGCCGAGTGAATGCGAACTGCTCACCCAGGTGCACGGCGACGAGGTCATGGCGACCGGTCTGCTGCCGGATCTGATGGGCAACGGCCTGCGACTGGGCCGGGATCGAATCGCGGTGCGCTACAACGGCCGTTCGATCAGCTACGGCGAACTCGACGAGCAGTCCTCGCGACTGGCGCGGGTGCTGATCGAACGCGGTGTCGGGCCGGAGAAGCTGGTCGCGGTGTCGTTCCCGCGCTCCTACGAGATGGTGCTGGCCGTGCTGGCGATCACCAAGGCCGGTGGCGCGCATGTGCCCGTCGATCCGAACTATCCCGAGGATCGGGTGCGGCATATGCTCACCGACTCCGCGGCGGTCCTCGGTATCACCGGATCGGCGCATATCGCCGGCCTGCCCGATGATGTCGAATGGCTGCTGCTGGACGATCCGGCGACCGACGAACTGTGCGCGGCGCAGTCGGCCGCGCCGGTGACCGACGCGGACCGCCTTGCGCCGCTGCGACTGTCGCATCCGGCGTATGTCATCTACACCTCCGGCTCCACCGGCAAACCCAAGGGCGTCACCGTGACGCACGCGGGTCTGGGCGGTCTGGCGGACGTGGCGACCGGGCTGTACGGGCTCGAACCGCATCATCGGTTCCTGCACATCTGCTCGCCCAGCTTCGACCCGTCGGTGCTGGAGTGGGTGTGCGCCTTCTACATCGGCGCGACGCTGGTGATCGTGCCCGGCACGGTCATCGGCGGTCCGGATCTGGCGGAGCTGCTGCGCACCGAGGGTGTCACGCACACCATCATCACCCCGGCCGTACTGGGCACGATGGATCCGGCGGGTCAGGAGCAGCTGCTGGTCACCTCGGTCGGTGGCGATGTCACCACGCCGGAACTGCTGGCGAAGTGGCAGCCGGGCCGCAAGTACTTCAACGCCTACGGTCCGACCGAGACCACGATCATCTCCTCCTACGCGCGACTGTTCCCGGGTGACCACATCACCATCGGCACGCCGGTGCACGGCATGTCCGCGCTGGTGCTGGACGGCCGTCTGAACCCGGTGCCGCCGGGTGTGGCCGGTGAGCTCTACCTGGCCGGTGGCGCGGTGGCCCGTGGCTACCACAACCGGCCGGGACTGAGCTCGGAACGCTTCGTCGCCAACCCGTTCGGCGCGCCGGGCGCGCGGATGTACCGGACCGGTGACGTGGTGCGCTGGTTCGCCGCGGCCGACGAACGCCGAGGCAATCTGGCCGTGCCGGAGATCCCGTGGGAACTCGATTACGTGGGCCGTTCGGACTTCCAGGTGAAGATCCGCGGCTTCCGTATCGAACTCGGTGAGATCGACGCGATGCTCGGTAAGCATCCGGATGTCGACTTCGCCTTCACCATGGGTCGCCAGACCGATGCGGGTGCGACGATTCTGGTGTCGTATGTGCTCGGCGCGAAGGATCGTGCCGTGGATCCCGCGGCGGTGACCGAATTCGTGGCGCGCACGCTGCCGCCGCATATGGTGCCGTCGGCGATCGTGGTGCTCGACGAGATTCCGTTGACCCCGGTCGGCAAATTGGACCGCAAGGCCCTGCCCGAACCGCAGCTCGCCCCGCGCGAATTCCGCGCGCCCGCCGGTGAGGTCGAGACGATCATCGCCGGGGTCTTCGCCGAGGTGCTCGGCGTGGATCAGATCGGCCTGGACGATTCGTTCTTCGCCCTCGGCGGCGATTCGATCCTGTCGATCCAGCTGGTGTCGCGGGCCAAGGCACGCGGTGTGGTGTTCAGCCCGCGCGATGTGTTCGAGCGGCGCAGTGTGGCGGCCCTGGCCGAAATCGCCACCCTCGGTGGGGAATCCGAGCAGCAGCGCCTGGCCGAGCTGCCCGGCGGCGGGGTCGGCGAGATTCCGATGACGCCGATCATGACCCAGATCCTGTCGAGCGGGTCGACCTATCAGCGGTTCTCGCAGTCGATGGAGCTGCGGGTGCCCGAGGGGATCGACCGCGAGACGCTGGTCGGGACCATTGCCGCGGTATTCGATCACCACGATGTGCTGCGGGCTCGGTTGCGGGGCAACGCCTCCGAGGGTTGGGCCTTCGAGGCGCTCGCGCGCGGTGCGGTCGATATCGATGCCCTGGTGCATCGGGTCGAGCTGCCGGGCGATATCTCCGACGAGGAGCTGACGCGGCTCGCCAGCGCGGAATACGATGCGGCCCTTGGTCGATTGGATCCCGCGAACGCGGCCATGGTGCAGTTCGTGTGGTTCGCCTTCGAGGGTGAGCGCCGGGATGTGCTGCTGGTCGTGGCTCACCACTTCGTCGTCGACGGCGTCTCGTGGCGCATTCTGATCCCGGATCTCGCGGTGGCGTGGTCGCAGCTGGTCGCGGGCCAGCCGGTCGCGTTGCCCGCCAACGGGACCTCGATGCGGCGCTGGGCGCACGCGCTGACCGATGCGGCCACCGATGCGGAACGAATCGCGGAACTGCCGTTCTGGCAGCGGGTCACCGAAACTCCGGATCCGTTGCTCGGCTCGCGCGAATTCGATCCGGCGGTCGACACCTTCGCGACCGTGGAGCGGGTCGAGGTGAGCCTTCCGGCCGATGTGACCGACGCGGTGCTGACCGCGATCCCGGGCCTGTACCGGGGCGGGGTCAACGACGGTCTGCTCTCGGCGCTGGCGCTGGCGGTGAGCCGTTGGCGCGGTGCCGAATTCGGTGATGCGACGCTGGTCAAACTCGAGGGTCACGGCCGCGAGGAAGAGGTGGTGCCGGGCGCGGATCTGTCGCGGACGGTCGGCTGGTTCACCAGCGCCTACCCGGTGCGGCTGGATCTGGCGGGCGCGGATCTCACCGAGGCGTTCGCGGGCGGAGACGCCCTGGGCGAGATCGTGAAATCGGTCAAGGAGCAGTTGCTCGCGGTGCCCGACAAGGGTCTGGGCTACGGCCTGCTGCGGTATCTGAACGCCGAGACCGGTGGACAACTCGGTGGCGCGGGGCAGATCAGCTTCAACTACCTCGGACGCGTCTCTGCCGGTGAGATTCCGGAACAGCTGGCCGAGGTCGGCTGGGTGCCCGTCGCGGATCTGGGTCGTCTCGATGCCGAGATGGATCAGGACATGCCCGCCAACGCGACGATCGATATCAACGCGATCGTCACCGACGGCACGGACGGTCCGCAGCTGGGCGCGTCCTTCGCCTTCCCGACGGGTCTGCTGACCCGCGAGCGGGTGGCCGAATTCGCCGATCTGTGGGTGGCCGCGCTGACCGCCCTGGCCCGGCACGCGCAGCGTCCGGAGGCCGGTGGTCTGACGCCGTCGGATCTGCCGCTGGTCACGGTCGAACAGTCGGATATCGAAGTGTGGGAACGGGATTACCCGGCCCTGGGCGATGTCTGGCCGCTGTCGCCGCTGCAGTCGGGTCTGCTGTTCCACGCGCTGATGACGCAGGCGACGGTCGACGTGTACACCATGCAGGCGGTCGTCGATCTCGGCGGCACGCTGGATGTGCGGCGGTTGCACGCGGCGGCCCAGAGCATCCTGGACCGCTACCCGAACCTGCGCACGGCCTTCGTCACCGATTCCGACGGCCACGCCGTGCAGGTCGTGCTCGACCGGGTCGAGGCGCCGTGGCGCGAGGTGGATCTGACGCATCTGCCCGAGGCCGGGCGGGTCGCGGAACTGCAGCGACTGGTCGAGGTGGATCGCCGGACCCACTTCGATATGGCGACCGCGCCGCTGATGCGGTTCACGCTCTACCGGACCGGCGAGCAGCAGTGGCACCTGGGCATCACGACCCACCACATCCTGCTCGACGGCTGGTCGATGCCGCTGCTCATGCGGGACATGCTGGTGCTGTACGCGGTTCGCGGCGATCAGACCGCGCTGCCGCGGGTGGCGTCCTATCGCAACTTCCTCGGCTGGCTGGCCGGGCGCGATCGCGACGCGTCGCTGCGGGCCTGGGCCAAGGCGCTGTCCGGTGTGGACGAGCCGACCGCCCTGGCCCCGCAGCCGCGGGCGGCCGAACAGTACGAGATCGGCAAACTGGTCACCGAGATCGATGCCGACCGCACCCGCCAGCTCACCAAGCACGCCGCCGAACTCGGCGTCACGGTGAACACGCTGGTGCAGGCGGCGTGGGGCATTCTGCTCGGACGGCTCACCGGCCGCGGCGATGTGGTGTTCGGCGCGACCGTCTCCGGTCGTCCGGCGGAACTGCCGGGCGTCGAATCGATGGTCGGCCTGTTCATCAACACGCTGCCGGTGCGGGTGCGGGTGGACGAGCGGCTCTCGGTCGGTCAGCTGCTGCAGCGGTTGCAGCACGATCAGGCGGATCTGCTCGATCACCACTACGTGGGCCTGACCGATATTCAGCGGATCGCCGGAGCCGGAGCGCAATTCGACACCCTGCTGGTGTTCGAGTCCTATCCGATGGACAAGCAGGCCATCGCCGCCGCGAGCTCCATCGACGGCATGACGGTGACCGGTGTGGGCGTCAACGACGCCACGCACTACCCGCTGACCCTGCTGGTGATGTCGGAGGCCACGCTCGAGCTGACCTGGAAGTATCTGGGCAGCAGGTTCACCGCCGACGAGGTGGCGACCCTGTCCGCGCGAATGCTGCGGGTGCTGGACGCCCTCGTGGGCGATCCGGACGCGCTGGTCGGCGACATCGATATCCTCGACCACGCCGAGCGGGCCCGGATTCTGGCCGAATCCGGTGTCAGCGCGGGCAATTCCGCGGCCGAACCCGCGCGGGTCGGGGCCCGGACGGTCGCCAAGGCGCTGGGCGAGGTCGTCGAGGACGATCCGCAGGCGCCCGCGCTGCTGGTCGACGGCGCCGAAATTCAGTACCACGTGGTCGATTCGAGGTCCTCGCAGCTGGCGCGGGTCCTGATCGATCGGGGTGTGGGACCGGGCGATATCGTCGCGGTCGCGCTGCCGCGCTCGCTGGACGCGGTGGTCGCGCTCTGGGCGGTTCAGAAGGCGGGCGCCGCGGCGCTGTTCGCCGACGGCCTGTCCTTCGGCGAAATCGTCTCGGCCGGAGCCGGTTTCGGCATCGCGCTGGAACCGGCCGCCAAGTCGGTCCGCTGGCTGGTCCCCACGGATCCGAAGGTCCAGGCCGACCTGGCCGCGGCCCCCTCGCATCCGGTCTCCTACGCCGACCGCGTCCGCCCGCTGCACGAAGACCACCCGGCCTTCGTCCTGCGCGCCGCCGCCGACTGGCTCACCCTCACCCAGGACCAGGCCCTCGACCGAGCCGAATCCCTGCGCACGGACAACGAGATCGACTACGAGTCGACCACGTACACCACCGCGGCCACGGGCCCCGCGGCCCTGGCCGAATTCCTGGCCAGCGCTACGGCGGGCGCGCTGTCGGTGCTGCCGAGCGGTGATGTGGAGGGCGATCTGGGCGACGGTGAGGTCACGCACTGGTTCGTCACGGCAGAAGAGGCGACGGATTCGGGGGACGAGGAGATCCGGGTCGTGGTTGTGGAGTAAGGCGTGCGGGCCGGTGCGGGGCTGTGGATAACTTCCTCTCACCGGCTTGGCGTCGACCTGGCCTGGTATAGACTGCGTGCAGCAAGTCGAAGAATGTTGTTCTTCCTGGCTAGGGGGGTTGGAGGTGGTTTCCGTGGCTATGCCCGCACCCGAGGCATCGTCGGAGTTCCTGCCTGCGTCTGATCGGTGGACCGCTGCCGACCTCGATCGCCTGCCCGAAAACGGACTCAGGTACGAGGTCATCAATGGACAGCTCATCGTGAGCGCAGCACCGAAGCCACGCCATCAGGTGTTGCTGACCGGACTGATTCTCGCGGTCACAACAGCCATACCGCAGGACCTTTGGGTGCTGCCCGGCGTCGGCATACTGATCGGTGATGACGAACCGATTCCAGATCTGATAGTCGGCAAGGGAGAGGTCGACCTCGACGCGCGAGGTATTGCCGACGAACAGATCCTGTTGGCTGTGGAGATCGTCTCGGCCTCGACCACGATGATGGACCGCTTGGTCAAGCCCACGTTGTATGCCGATGCGAAGATCGCCAACTATTGGCGTATCGAGATCAACTCCTTCAAAGGGCGCTTGCCCGGTGAACAACTGCCTGTGCTATTCGCCCACTCACTCGGCGAAAGTGGCGAATATGAGCTGACGCACCGTATTCGAGCGGGCGAGTCGGTGAAACTGCATTCACCGTTCGAGTTCACGATCGATCCGGCCACTTTGTTGCGCTAGCCGTTTGTCTGCTTTGTCCTGCCATGGGGGCGAAGTGCCTCCGACACGCAGGTTTAACGGCTGGGGGTGGGATGGCGATTCCGTATGGTGGGGCGAATGTCGATGCAGGTCGAGGAGGGGCTTTATGGCGGATAGTGCGCCTGCTTTGGAATTGTCCGGGTTGTACAAAGGATTCGGTGGGCCCTGGGTTGTCGATGGGGTGAGTTTGGTGGTGCCGCCCGGATCGTTTTTCGGGTTGGTCGGGCCCAATGGGGCCGGTAAGACCACGACGCTGTCGATGGCCGTGGGGTTGTTGCGGCCGGATGCGGGGCAGTCTCGGATCTTCGGGTTCGATGTGTGGTCGGATCCCGTGCACGCCAAGACCATTGTGGGGGTGCTGCCCGACGGGCTGGCATTGCCCGAGCGGCTCACGGGGCGGGAATTGCTCACCTACACAGGGCTTTTGCGTGGGATGGCGGCGGGGACCGTGGCCGAGCGGGCGGCGGAGCTGCTGAGCGTGCTCGAACTCGACGGTGCGGAGAACACACTGGTGGTCGACTATTCCGCGGGTATGCGCAAGAAGATCGGGCTCGCGACCGCGCTGCTGCACGCGCCGAAGCTGCTGGTGCTCGACGAACCGCTCGAGGCCGTGGATCCGGTGTCCGCCAGGACGATTCGCACGATTCTGCAGCGGTTCGTGGCGGCCGGTGGGTCGGTGGTGCTCTCCAGTCATGTGATGGCGCTGGTGGAGAATCTGTGCGATCGGCTGGCGGTGATCAATCGCGGGCAGGTGGTCGCGGCGGGCACGGTCGCCGAGGTGCGCGGTGAGGGCACCCTCGAGGAGGCGTTCGTACGTCTGGTCGGCGGCCGGATCGGCGGGGACGAGGGGTTGGCGTGGTTGGCGTCCTGATCCGTATGCGATGGCGGCTCACCCTGCGCTCGATGAGCAGCGGACGGGCCTCGGTGGCGTTCTGGCTCGGCGTCGTGATCGGGCTGATCGCGGCGATCATCAGCGCCGGGCTGCTGGCCGCGGCCGGATTCGCCTGGGACGCACGGGCGGCCACCAATGCCGCCGCCGCGCTGTACGCGGTGTGGACCCTCGGCTGGATCTGCGGTCCGATCCTCACCGGCAGCAGTGACGAAACCCTGCAGCCGGAACACTTCCGGCTGTTGCCGCTGAGCTATCGGCAGCTCGCGATCGGCCTGCTGGCCGCCGCGTTCACCGGGCCGTCGGCGATCGTGAATCTGATCGCCTTCGGCGGACTGATCCTGCTCGGGACCCAATTCGGCGTGCTGCCAGCGCTTTTCGCCGTGGTGGGCACATTCGCGCAATTGGTTTTCGTGGTGGTGCTGTCGCGGGTGCTGCTGGCCTGGATCGGCGCGGCCATGCGATCGCGGCGCGGTAAGGATCTGGGTGTGGTGCTGGCCGCGATGACCGGTCTGGCGTACTACCCGCTGCAATTGCTGATCAGCTACGTCGCGCCCCGGCTGGAACATGCCTCGCGGCCGGTGGCGCTGGCGCTGCGGATTCCGCCGTCGGGGTGGGCCCCCTACGCGGTCGAGGCCGCCGCGAACGGTCAGTGGTGGTGGAGTCTGGCGGCCGTGGGCGGGCTGGCGCTGCTGTCGGTGCTGCTGTGGCAGGCATGGGCGGTGCTGCTGCGCCGACGACTGACCACGCCCGAGGCCGCGGCCGGGCAGGTGCGCACGAATGTCGATGGCGGCGTACTGGATCGGCTGTTCCCGGCCGATCCGCTGGGCGCGGTCGTGATCAAGGAGCTGCGGACCTGGTGGCGCGACAGCCGTCGCCGCGCGGCGCTGCTGCCGTTGATGCTGATCGGCATCGTGGTCCCGATCTTCCTGTCACTGCAGCACAATCAGGGCGCGTTACCGTTCGCGGGCGCGTTCGTGGTGTGGATGGCGGCGATGGCCAGCGCCAATATGTACGCCTTCGACGGCACCGCGATCTGGCAGACGCTGGTGATTCCCGGTGCGATTCGCGCCGATGTGCGCGGACGCATGCTCGCGTGGGTCATCATCGTCGCGCCGTTCGGGCTGCTGCTGACCCTGATCCTGCCGGGTGCGGTGGGCATGTCGAAGCTCTATCCCTGGGGATTGGCGACCCTGCCGGTGCTGCTGGGAGTCGGGATCGCCACCGCCATTTATCTCTCGGTCTACGCGGCGTATCCGCTTCCACAGCAACGAGGTAACCCCTTCGGCGGCGGCGGGGCCAATCCCGGCTGTTCGCGCGCGCTGGTGCAACTCGTGGTCGGACTCGGGCAGATCATCCTGTGCGCGCCGGTGATCGTGGTGCTGGGAATCGGCTCCTATCTGCACAATTGGGTCGTGCAGTGGCTGGGTGTGCCGGTGGGTATCGCGGTCGGTGCGGGGGCCGCGGTGGTCGCGGCGCGGGTGGTCGAGAAGCGGGTGGCGGCCCGTGGGCCGGAGTTGTTGGCCGAGGTCAAGCCGCGGTGAGGAGCCCGCCGCCGCGGGCCTGGGGGGCCGCGGCGGCGGGAAATTGGTGGGCCCATGTCCGCGGCGGCGGGAAATTGGTGGGCCCATGTCCGCGGCGGCGGGAAATTGGTGGGCCCATGTCCGCGGCGGCGGGAATTTGTGGAACCATGCCCGAAATTTATTGCGTGAGGGGGAAATTCATCGTGTTGGCCATGATTTGTGCGCCGCGGTCGTTGAGGTGCAGGCCGTCGCCGGAGTCCAGGGAGGGGTGGATGTAGTCGGGGGCGGCGGGGTCCTCGACCGCGGCGGCGACATCGAAGACGGCATCGAAAATCGTTGTGGTGCGCAGCCATTCGTTGATCGTGTTGCGGGCGGGCACGCCGGTCTCGACGGCGACGCCGTCGTAGACGACGCCCGCGAACGGGCCGACCGTATTGGCGTAGATCGGTAGGCCCGCGGCATGGGCGCGGTCGGCCAACTCGGTATAGGCGGCGATCAGATCGTCGATCGCGGCGGTCTCGCCCAGGATCAGATCGTTGATGCCGAGATTGATCAGGACGAACTTCACCCCGGGCACATTCAGCGCGTCATTGTCGAAGCGGGACAGTGCGTGTTCGCCGACCTCGTCGGTGAGCAGGCGGTTTCCGCCGATGCCCTGATTGACGACCCAACCGTGTGCGACGCGGGTGTTCAGATAGTCGACCGAGCGGTGATCGGCCCCGACGGTCGTGCCGGTGCCCTCGAACCAGGAGTCGCCGAAGGCCACCGCGACCGGGGTGTCCGCGGGCGCGAAGACATCGACCCCGGTGACGAAAAACCGGGACTGCGATTCCTCGGCCTCCGGCAGGTCGGCGGCGATGACCCGATCACCCTCGGTGATATAGGTATTCGCCATCGCCTGATGCGAGAACGTCGCCAGGCCGGTCGATTCCGGCAGATACAGGCTCAGCGCCAGGTCGTCCCCGGCGGCGACCGCCAGCTCGACCGCATCGCTGACGATCTCCTCACCCGCCGCGATCGTCACATATTCCGCACCTGAGAACCGCAGGGCCACATCGCTTTCCGGCACGATCGCCGCGCCCGTCTTGCGCAGCGCCAGCCGCGCGGCCGCGATCGTCAGCGGGGCGCGGCCGTAGCGATTGCTCAACCGGACCCGAACCCGCTCGCCGCCACCGGCCATCCGCAGCATCTGGCGCACGGTCTGATTCGCGAAGCCGCGCGGCGGGGTGAGCTGGATCTGCTCGTAGGGGCTGATCACCGCGGAGCGAAACCCTGCCAGCCAGGTAGACGACATCACGACCTCCAAGTAGTTGCGCTGAGGAATATCCTCGCGGCAAAGGTATGCGACAGATGTTCCGCGTGTCAACTATCCGCATCGCAATGTTTTGTTAGGGTGGCGGCATGGAGCATGCGGACCTGTTCGACGACCCTCGGCTCACCGATGTGGGCCTGCTGTTCGAGGCGAGCCGGGGCATTCGGATGAAACTCGAGTCGACCTGGACGGCGAACGGGCTGTCGCTGCTGGATTTCATCGCGATCATGCGACTGAGCCGCTCGCCCGGCACACGGCTGCGCATGACCGATCTCGCTGCCCAGACGCAACTTTCGACCAGCGGCGTCACCCGGCTGGTGGACCGGCTCGAGCGCAACGGTCTCGTCCGGCGCGAGCCCGATCCCGCCGACCGGCGCAGCTCCTACACCGTGCTCACGCATGCGGGCGCGGCGCGGCTGGCCAAGGTGCTGCCGGAATATCTCGAGGTCATCGATCAGTGGTTCTTCGGACCGCTGACCCCCGAACAACGCGACGCCCTGGTGTCCGCATTGCGTATCATCCGCGATGCCTCGTTTCCCGAAGCCTCGTTGATCTCGGAGTGAGTATGAGCGTCACCTACATCAACCCGGGCGATCTGCCCACCAATCCGGCCTACAGTCAGGCGGTCCGCGTGCCCGCGGGCGCCGACATCCTCTACATCGGCGGCCAGAACGGCGTCGACGGGAGCGGTCGCCTCGTCGGTCCGGATCTGAAAAGCCAAGCCCGCCAGGCGCTGGCGAATGTGCGCAGCTGCCTGAGTGCGGCCGGGGCCGATCTGGAACACATCGTGAAGTGGTCGATCTTCATCAAGGAGGGCGAGCCGCTGCTGGACGGATTCGCCGCATTCCAGGAAGTCTGGGGCGAGCGCGAGAATCCGCCCGCCATCTCCGGCTTTTTCGTCTCCGCGCTGGCGGTGCCCGGTGCGCTCGTCGAGATCGAGGCCGTGGCCGCGATTCCCGCGGACTAGTCGATCGCCGCGCTCATCCGCCGCGTCAGCTCCCGGAGGTGTTCGATCAGCTCCGGGGGTTCGTGCACGCGATAGGGAAAGCCGAAAAGCCCGGTGTAGAGCGCCAATGCGTCGAGTGAATCCGCGCCGGTGTGCAGCAGGCAGCGATGGTCGTCGATGGCCTCGAGCACACCGACGGTCGGCGGAATCCGATCCGCCGCCTCGGCCGCGGACACCTCGAGGGTGATCCGGGCCCGATAGCGATAGGGCGCGGTGCTGACCCCGTGCGAGACCAGGCCCGTCTCGCCGAGTTCGGGGGCCTCGCGCGGGGTGAAACGGGGACCGTTGGGGATGCGCGGTCGCAGCCGGTCGACTCGATATGTGCGCCAATCGTTTCGCTCGACATCCCAGCCGAGCAGATACCAGTGCCGCCCGGTGTGCACGAGCCGATGCGGTTGCGCGGCCCGGCGGATCTCGGACCCGTCGTGGGTGCGGTAGTCGAAGCGCAGTTGTTCGTGATCGCGGATCGCGGCGGCGATCGTGGTGAGCACCTCCGGATCCACGGCCGGGGTGCCCGCCGCCATGGTGACCGTGGCCGCCTGTAGCGCGGTGACCCGATGTCGCAGCCGCGTCGGCAGCACCTGCTCCAATTTGGCCAGCGCCCGCAGCGAACTCTCCTCTATGCCCGCGATGGTGCCGCCCGCCGCGGTGCGCAGTCCGACCGCGACGGCGACCGCCTCATCGTCGCCCAGCAGCAGCGGCGGCAGTTTCGTGCCCGCGCCCAGTCGATATCCCGCCGCCCCGGCCACCGCGTGCACGGGATAGCCCAGGGTGCGCAGCTTTTCGATATCGCGACGCACGGTGCGCACATCGACGCCCAGCCGTTCGGCCAGTTCGGCGCCGCGCCAATCGCGGGGCGTCTGCAGTAGGGACAGCAGTTCGAGCAGCCGCGCCGATGTCTCCAACATGTTTTTCATTCTGCCGGATAGCTAGGGCGGAAGCTGTCCTAGGCCCTTCCTACTGTGATGTTCATGAGCGAAGCGATCACCCCCTTCCGGATCGACATCCCCCAGAAACAACTCGACGATCTGCGGGCCCGGCTCGACGGCGCGCACTGGCCCGCGCCGCTGCCCGGCGACGACTGGGACACCGGGGTGCCCACGCACTGGCTGCGGGAACTGGTCGAATATTGGCGCACCGGATACGACTGGCGGGCCGCGGAGGCGGAGCTGAATTCCTTCCCGCAGTTCACCACCGAGATCGAGGGCCAGCGCATTCACTTCCTGCATATCCGCTCGGCCGAACCGGATGCGCTGCCGCTGGTGCTCACTCACGGCTGGCCCGGGTCGATCGTCGAATTCCTCGATCTCATCGCGCCGCTGACCGATCCGCGGGCGCACGGGGGAGATCCGGCCGACGCCTTTCACCTGGTGATTCCGTCGCTGCCGGGCTTCGGATTCTCCGGTCCCGTCAACGATTCCGGGTGGACCAGGGATCGCGTCGGCCGGATCTGGGCGCGACTCATGGAACGGCTCGGCTATGACCGTTACGGCGTGCAGGGCGGTGATATCGGCGGCGCGGTCAGTCCGGCGGTCGCGCGCCATGCGCCGGATCGGGTGGTCGGTGTGCACGTCAACGGCGGAACCAATCTGCCGCCCAGGCAGATTCCGGAGGAGGAGCTGGCCGAACTGACCGATCTCGAACGCGATCGGCTCCGCCGCATCGAGGGCTTCATGCGGGAGGAGTTCGGCTACGTTGCCATTCAGTCCACCCGGCCGCAGGCCCTGGCGTACGGGCTGGTGGATTCGCCCGTGGGGCAACTGGCCTGGATCATGGACAAGTTCCGCGAGTGGACCCATCCCCGAAATATCGTGCCCGACAAGATCATCGATCGCGATCGGCTGCTGACCAATGCGATGATCTACTGGCTGACCGGCACCGCGGGCTCGGCGGCGTATGTCGGTTATGTGCAGCCGCAGGACTGGAACGCGCCGCCGCTGGAAAGCTCCGGCGTGCCCACCGGCGTCATCGCCTTCGCGCACGATGTCTGCATTCGGCGCTACTGCGAGACCGGAAACAACATCACCCGCTGGGTGGATGTCGACCGCGGCGGGCATTTCGCCGCGCTGGAGGAGCCGGAACTGCTAATGGCGGATATGCGGGAGTTCTTCCGCACACTGCGCTGATTCAGACCGCGCCCGCGGCGAGTGCGGCGCGCCAGCCGCCGTACTCGCCGATATCCTTCCCCGCCGCGGCGGCCGCGCCCTCACATCCGAAAGCCGTTGTCCAGCTGCCATTGTCGAGTTCGACGCGGCCGAGTTGCATCGGCGCGGGCAGCCCGGCGAGGAACCGGCCGAGCGCCGCGGGGGAGAGCAGCCAGCGCTCGCCCGCGATGGAGACGCCGAATTCGCCCGCGGGACAACGGGTTACCGCGGGTTTGGGCGGGGTGGTGTCCAGCGCGGCGAGCCGATAGTGCGGTGCGGTGCGCACCTCGCCCGCCCAGCGGGCGCCGAGGTCGGTGAGCTGATGTGCCAGGGGTTGGCCGCGCAGATGTGCGCCGAATACGACCAGTTCGCAGGTGGCGGCGATGCCGGCGGGCCATGCCTCGGCGAGGGTCGCACCGCTGATCAGGGCCGCGATATCCAGCGCGACCGCATCGTCGAAGGCTCGCGCGTACACGGTGACGCCGAATTGCGCCTCGCCCGCACTCCCCGCCGGAACGGCCACCGCGCACAGATCGAACAGATTGCAGAAGTTGGTGTAGGTCCCCAGCCGGGAGTTGACCCCGATCGGATCGTCCGCCACGGCCGCGAGCGTCGGCTGTGTCGGCACGGTGGGAGTGAGCAGCGCGTCGGCGTCGGCCATACTCGCCATGGCGATCTCGCGCAGGCGTTGCAGCTCCGCCAGATCGGAGACCAGCCGATGCGCGGGCAGGTCGCGGGCCGCCGAGATGATGGACGCCACGGTCGGATCGACCTCACCGGGGTGAGCGTCGACGAATTGTCCTACGGCCGAGTATCTTTCGGCCACCAGCGCGCCGGCGTAGAGCAGGCGGGCGGCCGCCAGGAACGGTTCGGGGTCCACGGGCACGATCCGGACGCCGCGTTCGCGCAGGGCGTCCACCGTGCGCTCGTAGGCCGGAACCCAGTCCTGATCCAGGTCTGGAAGCGAATCGAACACGGCCACAACGGGTTCCGGTGGGGCCGCGAGTCTGGTATCGCTCGGCCACAATCGCCCCGGTGCGCCCGCGGCCAGTGCGCGCATGGCGCGATCGGCGAGTGCGAGATCGGCGGCCAGGATGGTGACGCAGTCATAGGATCGGCAGGCGGGAACGACTCCGGCCGTGTCGACCACGCCGACGGTCGGTTTGATGCCGACAATGCCCGCGAACGCGGCGGGCACCCGGCCGGATCCGGCCGTATCGGTGCCGATCGCGATATCGGCCTCGCCGCGCGCGACCGCCGCCGCGGAGCCGGAACTCGAACCGCCGGAGACGTATTCGGGCCGCCGGACATCGGATACCGCGCCGTACGGCGACCGGGTGCCGACCAGTCCGGTGGCGAACTGATCGAGATTTGTCTTGCCGAGGACCACCGCACCGGCCGCGCGCAGGGCCGCCACGGACGCCGCGTCCCGCTCGGGGGTGTAGGCATACGCGGGACAGGCCGCGGTGGTGGGCAACCCGGCCACATCGACATTGTCCTTGACCGCCAGTCGCAGACCCGCGAGAGGCCCACGCGCCGAGGCTGTTTCGGTCGCGATCGCGCTCTGGTCGCGCCGGTGGATCCACACGCTCATGCGCGTCCCCTCGTCTCGGTGAGTTCGCCCGCGGCGTGCCAGGAATTGCGCTCGGCGGTGAAGGCCGCCCGCTGGCGGGTGCGGAAGTCGGCGATCGACGCGGCGTTGTCGGTCAGGAAGCGGCGATGGTCGGCGAGGCGGAACTCGCCGTCCTCGACGCGCAGCCGTATATCGCCCGCGGCGAAGTCGGCCCGCAGATCCAGCAGTTCCTCCGCCGAGACCGGATACCAGCGAATGCGATCGAAATAGTCCAGCAGCCAGGGATTTTCGTTATCAGAGCCGTGCCGCCACACCTGCGTGGTGCGCCCGACGAACTGATAACCGCCCGGCCCCTCCATACCGTATACGCACAGATAGGCCCCGCCGATGCCGACCGCGTTCTCCGGCGTCCAGGTACGGGCGGGATTGTATTTGGTGGTGACCAGTCGATGCCGCGGGTCGATCGGGGTCGCCACGGGTGCGCCCAGGTAGACGTCGCCGAGGCCGAGCACCAGATATTCGGCGGCGAATACGGTGTCGAAGACCGCGCCCACATCCGCCAAACCGTTCATCCGCCGGATGAATTCGATATTCCACGGGCACCACGGCGCATCGGCCCGCACACCGTGCATATAGCGGGTGATCGCCTCGCGCGTGGCCGGATCGTCCCACGACAGCGGCAGATGGACGGTGCGACTGGGCACCACGAGCTCCTCGCCCGGCGGCAGCACCGATTCCGCCTCGCTCAGCAGCCGCAGCAGTTTCGTCGTCGAGAGTCGATCCGGATCGATGCGGACCTGCAGCGAGCGGACGCCGGGCGTGAGCTCGGTGATACCGGGCTCGCGGCGTTCCAGCAGGTGCTGGTGCAGGGCGTGGACCCGGGCGCGCAACCCGAGATCCAGTGTCATATCGCCGTATTCGATGAGCAGGCCGTCGTCCCCGGCGCGACGATAGGTCACGGCGGTGGTGTCGTCGGCCTCGCCGCGGGTCAGTACACCGTCGTCGCCGTCGCCGCCGCCGGACAGTACGAACGGCCACTGGGCGCGACGGGCGGGACCGGTCTCGCGCGGCGAGGCGGCCCGATCGGCGCGGACGGGTACGAAGCGAACCTTGTCGCCGGGTGCGAGTTGTCCGAGTTTCCAGCGGTCGGCGGCCACCACGGTCACCGGACAGACGAATCCGCCCAGGCTGGGTCCATCGGGTCCGAGCAGGATCGGGGTGTCGCCGGTGAAGTCCAGTGCGCCGACGGAGTAGGCGGTGTCGTGGATATTGGAGGGATGCAGTCCGGCCTCGCCGCCGTCGGTGCGGGCCCATCGCGGTTTCGGGCCGATCAGCCGCACGCCGGTGCGATCGGAATTGAAGTGGACCTCGTAATCGGTGGCGAGAATGGTGTCGAAGTCCTCGCGGGTGAGGAATTCCGGTGCGCCGTGCGGACCCTCGGTGACGGCGAGCTGCCAGCGATTCGACAGGACCGGACGCAGGTCGGCGGGTACGCCCGGGGTGACATAACCGTGGTCGCCGCCGAGGGTGAGCCGATCCTGGGCGCGCAGCGGTGCGCCGGTCGCCCCGCCGAATTTGCCGAGCGTGAAAGTCGCTGTGCTGCCGAGATATTCGGGAGCCTCGATACCCCCGGCGATCAGGACATAGCACCGCATACCGGGCCCGGTGACCGGGCCGACATCCAAGACCGAGCCCGCGGCGACCCGGATCGCGCGCCACTGCGGCGCGGGGTGTCCGTCCACCCCGACGGCGGCCGGTGCGCCGGTCACGCAGACCCAGGCCGCGGCCGAGAAGCGCAGCGCCGGACCGCCGAGCGTGCACTCCAATCCCGCCACGCCCTCGGCATTTCCGAGGACCCGGTTGCCCAATCGGAACGACAGATCGTCCATCGGCCCCGACGGCGGCACCCCGACGTGCCAGTAGCCGATCCGCCCGGGCCAATCCTGGACGGTGGTCAGCATGCCGGGACGCAGGACCTCGAGGTGGCCCGCGGACGAAGTCATCGGGTGACCACCATGCGCACCGGGGTGGGATCGAAACCGTTGCAGGGATTGTTGATCTGTGGGCAGTTGGAGATCAGCACCAGGGTGTCGATCTCGGCGCGCAGGGTGACCTTCTTCCCCGGGGCCGAACGGCCGTCGACGATTCCGAGGGTTCCGTCCGCCTCGACCGGAACATTCATGAACCAGTTGATATTCGACACCAGATCCCGTTTGCCCAGACCCCATTTCAGGCCCTCGGCCAGGAAGTTCTCCACGCAGGCGTGCTGGTGGCGGGTGTGGTGGCCGTAGCGCAGCGTATTCGACTCCTGTGAGCAGGCCCCGGCGACGGTGTCGTGGTTGCCCACCTCGTCGGCGACGACCGTCATGAGCGCGGTGCCGTTCTCGGTGTAGAGCACGCTGCCGGTGGTCAGGAAGATATTGCGCTGCGCGGTGACCGTGGCCTGCGCGCTGTAGCGGTCGCCGTGATCGGCGGCGGCGTAGAGCAGACAGTCCACGGCCTGATTGCCGTGCAGATCGATGATCTCGAGCCGCTGTCCGGCCCGGACGATCGCCGACCAGGGTGAGCGGGCGGGGACGGTTTCGTCGAGGACGGTACTCATACCGACTCTCCCTCCGGATGGGCGGCACGCCACGCCTGCTCCGTATTCTCCACGGCCCGTTGATATTCCGGGTCGGCGCTGTGCGGCCGGGTGAGGTCGCTGGGTGCGGACCAGGCGACGACGTCGAGATCGGTCGGGGCGGTCGGATCGAGCGGATGTTCGGCATTGGCCACCAGTACGATCACCGGCAGGTGGATCAGCAATTCGACCGCCGCGCCCGAGCCCGCGCCGCCGGTCGGGGTGAGCGTCCCGTTCGACTCGACCCGCACACCGCGGAACAGGCTCACGCTCGGACCGATGTCCCGGGGAGTCAGCCCGTGTTTCGCCCCGGCCAGCCGCAGGGCCTGCCGAGCCGCGGGGCCCGGCCCGCACAGGGCGTCGTGGCGGGTGGAGGTGTCGGCCACGATCGTGGCCAGGACGCGGCCCTGATCCGACAGCAGCGGATGACCGGTGCCGAGGTACGCCTGCCAGGGCACCTTTACGGTATCCGCGACATTCAGCCGCTCCCAGGGGGATTCGGCCCGAAGCAGCAGCAGGTGCGCACACGCCGCGCCCGCGGGATCGGACAGGCGCAGCCGAGTGCCCCGGCCGAGCACGATATTCGCATAGCCGCCGGAGGGGATGCGTCGTGCGACGAGCACCTCCGTCGCGCTCAATCCCTGCGGCAGGGTGGGTTCGGCGATCGCGGCGTCCGCCGCCTGTGAGCGCGCATGATCGCGGGCTCCGAATGTGGATGCGGTACTTGGCATATCCCGTCCTTTCCGAATCGTCAGAGTTGGGCCGCGGCCGATCGCATCGAGACCAGCCGATGCACCAGTACTCCGACGGCCACCGTGATGGCCATGAAAAGCGGTGCGGCCCAGAGCATCCACCAGCCGCCGCCATTGGGCGTGTAGACCTCCGCGCGGGGCCACGCCAGGTTCACCGCCATGGCGACTCCCCACGCGACCGCCGCGGCATTCACCGGGATGCCCCACCGGCCCAGATCGAAATGCTTTCCGGTGGTGGCGGTCTGCTGTCCGGGGCGGCCCTTGATCCGCCACACCAGCAGCGGCACCGTCACCAGCAGATAGGCCAGATAGAGCGTCACGATGCAGACGCTGGCGAGGGTTGCGAAGATGGCCGCGTTGCCGAGATTGACCACCAGCAGCGCGATGCCCAGCACACCGATCACCGCCGCGGGCAGCACCGGCGTCCCGAAGCGCGGATGCACCGCGGCCAGCCGCCGCGCGAAGGGCAGCCTCCCGTCGCGGGCCATCGAGAACATCAGGCGCGATCCGGCGGTCTGAATGGCCAAGGTGCACACGGTGATCGCGATGGCGACGCAGATCAACAGCACCTTGCCCGCCGGGCTGTTCAGCTTCGCCGAGATCACATAGGCCAAACCCTCGGTCGCCAGGCGGCCGTCGTCGAGGGCGGGCGCGGCCATGAGCGCGCCGAGCAGCATGAGCCCGCCGCCCAGTCCGGAGACGGTCAGCGCGGTCAGAATGGTGCGCGGTGCGACCCTGCGCGGATTGTGCGTCTCCTCGGAAAGCTCACCGGCGGAGTCGAATCCGACCATCACATAGGCCGCCATGAGACCCGATACCAGGAACGCCGCCCAATACGGGCCGGGCGCCGCGGTACTGGTAGCGAACACCACATCCGGCCCGCGATCGGTATGGGTGAAGAACAGGGCCACCGTGGCCGAGACGCCGATGATCTCGACCGTCACGCCGATCGTATTGATCCGCGCCATCAGTCCGATGCCGAGCGCGTTGACCACGGTCGTCAGCACCAGCAGCACGCTGCCCAGTACGACCGCGTTCGCCGCACCGGATTTCGAGGTGAGCGCGGCGTCCTCGCCGATGAGCTGGAAGCCGCTCCAGATCGAGGGCAGCACCACCTGCAGCGCGATCGCCGCGGCGGCGGCCGTCACGATCTGCGCGATGATCATCATCCACCCGGCGAACCAGCCCACCAGCTCCCCGGCCAACCGCCGCGACCACTGGTAGATACAGCCCGAAATCGGGTAGCGCGCGGCCAATTCCGCGAAATTCAGGGCCACCAGGAACTGTCCGGCGAATACGACCGGCCAGGTCCAGAAGAACCCGCCGCCGCCGAAACCGTAACCGAAGCCGAAGAATTGGAAGATCGTGGTGAGAATGGAGACGAAGGAGAAGCCCGCCGCGAACGAGGCGTAGCGACCGAGCTTGCGTTGCAGCACCGGTCGATAGCCGAAACGTTCCAGATCGGCGCCGTCGGGGAGTTCGGGCAGGGTGAGGGTGGCGGCCATGGGCGGGAATCCTTCAGCGTCGTGGCCAATATCTATCGCTCGAAAGTTTTCCAAGGCCAGGGTGACCGATGGTGACGCCCGTGTATCGGGCCCGGCGATGGGGGTAACTTCTGTGTTTCCGTGATTTCTGTCGTGTGACAGAAAACTCTCCGACCAGGTCGCGACGGTCGCGATAGCGGCATGGTTCAGAATGGGTGCCGTGACGCAATCCGGACCCGGTCGCCCCCGTCTCGAACCGCGGCGCAGGCAGGGCCGGACGCCGCGCGCGGAAATCCTGGACGCCGCCGCCGAGCTGTTCACCACCAGGGGTTATGCGCGTACCTCGACCCGCGGTATCGCCGACGCGGTCGGTATTCGGCAGGCCTCGCTGTATCACCACTTCGCCGCCAAGGACGACATCCTCGACGCGTTGCTCGATGAAACCATCACCGGCCCCCTGGAATTGGCCCGCCGATTGCGGGACGATCCGGCCCCCGCGGTGGTCCGATTGTACGCCCTGGTCCGTTTCGACGTCGGCCAATTATGTTCCGCGCGTTGGAATCTCGGCGCGCTGTACCTGTTGCCGGAGCTGCGCTCGGAGCGGTTCGCCGAATTCCGCGGTCGCCGAGACGAATTGCGGGAGTATTACGAACAGTTCGCGGCGGCGGTGCTCGACGGGAAAGTCGCGCCGAATGCGAGGGCGCTGCCGTTTCGATTGGTCGAATCCGTCATCAATATGCGTTCCGACGAGGGTGCGGCCCCGGCATACGCCGAGCATCTGATTCCCGAGGCCGTCCTGTCCATGCTCGGCCGATCCGATGATCCGGCCGAGATCAGGGCAGCCGCCGAGGATCTGCTGCGCGGGCTCGGCGGCTGACGAGGTCTACCAGTCGATCAGATCGAGTTCGCGCAGACGGCGGAAGACCAGCATCGAGCCGGGGGCGACGTGCGGCATGGTCTCGTATTCGCCGCCGGTGAAATAGCGCAGCTCGGCCACCTCGCTGGTGGGGCGCGGATCGCCGGTGAGATCGGCGGTGAAGCAGGTCATGTGCAGCTGCACGCCGGGGGCCTCGCCGAAGGCCTGGCACTGGAATACGCCGAATTCGTGATGGGCCGCGACCTCCACGCCGAGCTCCTCGCGCACCTCGCGATACAGCGCCTCGACCGGTGTCTCGCCCGGATCGATCTTGCCGCCCGCCATATAGAAGACGTCCTTGTGGGCCGACCTGGCCTGCAGCAGCCGCCGATCGCGGACATACGCCAGCGTGGCCGTGTGGATCATCGGATTCCTTTTCGGTCAGTGCACCGGGGGCGCGAGCTTCCAGTGCTCGTGCAGCGCCTGGGCGATGGTCGGCAGGATGGTCACCGGAATCTGTTTGTGGCGCAGCATCGTTCGGATCTGGAGGACCTGTTCGCGTTTGCGATGCTCGTAGGCGTTGGAGATCGGGCGGATCACCGGCGGGATGCTGAGCAGGATCAGCTCGCCGTGCGGTTCGTCGCCACCCGCCAGATCCAGGGCCAGCGACCAGCGGGCGCGCTCGTCGAGGGCGAACCGCGCGGCGACCACGCGGGTCCAGTCGATACTCGTCTCGGCCCACGGGGTGCGGCAGTAGATGGCGCGCTCGGTCAGCAGCACCACATCGCGGCCGAACAGCGCCACCAGCAGCGTGATGCCCGCGACCAGCCCCGCGAACAGTCCGGTGACGACGCGGTTCACGCCGAACGCGGCGACGAAGGCGACACTGACGATCGTGATCGTCAGCACCGCAAGCGAACCGTAGAACACCGCTCGCCGTCCGGACACCACGCCCGCCCGCACCATTCGCATACCGACCTCCTGGCTACCGCGCGTCACCACCGTACCGGGAGTTCGGGTTGGAGTTCCGCTCGATTTACGAGCGCAGCGCGACCGCCGCCTCGGCGGTGTACACCAGGAAGGTCAGGCTCTGCTGGAAATACAGCTGGACCGTCTCCGCGTCGTGTGACAGATAGCCGATCGACAGATCCTGTCCCAGTTGCAGATCGAAGTCGCCGCCGCGCGTGGTGAGTACGAACGCGCCGTCGATCGCGGGCGCCCAGATGATCTCGCCCTCGGGAATCAACCGCTCGATATGGGTGCGGATCGGATGGCCGTGATCGGAGGTCTCGCTGACCTGGGTGTAGAGGTCGGCGCTGAGCAGCACCGAATACGGCCCGTCCACACCGGCCAGCCGCAGCGCGCTGAGCGCCTGGGCCACGGCCTCGGGCACCAGGCGCGGATCGCCGGGCAGGACGATTGCCTGATTCGACGAGGCCGACCGGATCCCGGTGATATTGGCGGCCGGATAGCCCTCGAAGATCGCGCGGTCCTCGGCATAGGCGATCTTGCGCGCGGCGTCCTTGACCGGATCGAGGTCGGCGTCCTGCGCGCCGCGCTCGACATTGTCCAGTTCCGTGCGCGAGAGGGTGAACGGCACCCGCAGTTCCACCAGCGGGGCGACGAGTCGTTGCCGCGCCTGCACACCCTTGTCGGGTGCGTCGATCGGCGCGGTGCGGCCCAGCCCGACGGCCGAGTAGTCGGTGCCGTGCGGACCCGACAGATCCACGACACGGCGTCCGGCGATATGCCGCTTGAACGTCCGCGACGCCTCCTCCTCGATCGCCGACCAGGCTTCGGAGGTGATCGGCGCCAGTTCGCGATGCAGATTGTTCATGCTTTGCTCCTTTTCAGCGTGCCGATACCGAGAGAGCCGTCCCCCGTGGACGCGGCAGTGGGTTGTTCCGGGGTCGCCGCCGCGGGCGGGTCCGGCATATCGTCGAAGAAATCCAGGGCCGGCACGAAGAACAGCGTGCCGGTGACGGCTGTGGAGAAATCCAGGATGCGGTCGTAGGCGGCCTCGGCGCTGCCGAGGAACATGCGCACCAGCATGCGTTCGGTGACGCTCGGGGTGGCGGCGTAGGCGACGTAGTAGGTGCCGAATTCGCCCTCGCGCACGCTGCCGAACGGCATATTGGCGCGCATGATCTGACGTTCGGTTCCGTCGGGGTCGATCAGCGTATTCACCGCGACATGCGAGTCGGCGGGCTTGTCCTCGTCGGACAGTTCGAAATCGTCGAGTTTGGTGCGGCCGATGACGCGCTCCTGCTCGGCGACCGACAGCGCGTTCCAGGCGTCCAGATCGTGCAGGTACTTCTGCACGATCACATAACTGCCACCGGTGAATTCGGGGTCCTCGTCGCCGATGAGCGTGGCCGCCGCCGCGGCCCGGCCCTCCGGATTCTCGGTGCCGTCGACGAATCCGAGCAGATCGCGCTGCTCGAAATAGCGGAAGCCGACCGTCTCATCGATGACGGTGGCCGCCCCGCGCAGCCGCGCCGCGATGGTCATCGCCAATTCGAAGCAGGCGTCCTGGGATTCGGCGCGGATGTGGAACAGCAGATCGCCGGGTGTGGCGGGGGCCCGATGGCGGGGGCCGTCGTAGCCCGGAAACTCGTGCAGCTCAGCTGGTCTCGGACCGGTGAAAAGCCGGTCCCACGCCGCGGCGCCGATACCCGCGATGACGCCCAGATCGGTACCGGGCAGCCGGAAGCCGATCGAGCGGCGCAGGCCCTGCAGATCTTCCAGCAGATCACGAACTACCGGCTCGCCCCCCGCGTCGATGGTCGCGACCAGGAAGATCGCGGCCCGCGTGAGCGGATCGAGAACCGGCTGCGGCTCACTCATGATCAACAGCCTACGGGGCCGCGCCGACAGGGCGGCGATTTGGTTGCCGGGTGGCTGCTCGATCGACCGCTACTTCGCGACGGTCAGCAGGAACGCCACGTCGTCGAGGGCCTTGACGCTGTGCCGCGCGTCCGGAATCACCAGCAGGTCTCCCGGCGAGCCCTTCCACTCTTTCGCCCCCGCGATCAGGGTCAATGTGCCGCTGAGGACCTGCAGGGTGGCCTCGCCCGGATTCTCGTGTTCGGCCAGGCTCTGGCCCGCGGTCAGTGCGATCACGGTCTGGCGCAGGCTGTGGGTGTGTCCGCCGCAGAGGGTCTGGGAACTGCGTCCGCTCGTGGCCGCCGCGGCCAGCTTGAGTTGCTGTCGAGCGACCGCGGTCAGCGATTTCTTGTCCATGGACAACCTTTCACGGATCAGCCGATAGCGGGCCCGGGGCTGCGGGCCTGATAGTCGTGAGTATGCCGGACGAATACCCGTGGCTCCGGCGGTTTCACCGTTGCGGTTTCGCGTCGGTCTCAGCGCAGGTAGTGCAGGAAGCGATAGCGCAGCCCGCTCGAGGATTCGCGCCAGCCGCTATCGGTGTCGACGCGCCAGTCCGGTCCGATCTCGGGTGCGTAGGTGTCGCCGTCGATATCCGCGTCGATCTCGGTGACCTCCAGATCAGTCGCGTAATCCATTGCCGCCCGGTAGATTTCACCGCCGCCGAGCACCCATACGGTCTCGCCGTCGAGCAGGCGCAGGGCCTCCTTCACCGAACCGGCTCGCTCCGCGCCCGCGGCCGTCCAGTCCGGCTGCCTGGTGACGACGATATTGCGCCGATCCGGCAGCGGGCGAAATCGCGGGGGCAGCGAATCCCAAGTGCGCCGACCCATCACGACCGGATGTCCCCGGGTGATCTCCTTGAGATGGGCCATATCCTCGGGCACCCGCCACGGAATGGCGTTGTCGACGCCGATGACCCCGCGCGTGGTCTGCGCCCAAATGAGCCCGATCACACCGCCACCGGCGCCTTGATCGCCGGATGATGCTGGTAGTTCAGGATTTCCACATCCTCGTAGCGATAGTCGAACAGCGTGGTCGCCGGATGCAGCCGCAGCCGCGGGAACGGATACGGCTCGCGGCCGAGCTGTTCGGTCACCTGGTCGAGGTGGTTGTCATAGATGTGGCAGTCGCCGCCGGTCCAGATGAAGTCGCCGGGCAGTAGCTCGGCCTGCTGGGCGACCATATGCGTGAGCAGGGCGTAGCTCGCGATATTGAACGGCACGCCCAGGAACAGATCGGCGCTGCGCTGATACAGCTGACACGACAGGCGGCCGTCGGCGACGTAGAACTGGAAGAACGCGTGACAGGGCGCGAGCGCCATCTTGTCCAATTCCGCGACATTCCAGGCGGACACGAGCATGCGGCGGGAATCGGGATCGGTGCGCAGCGTGTGCAGGACCTGTGCCAGCTGATCTATATGGGTGCCGTCCGGAGTCGGCCAGGAGCGCCACTGCACCCCGTAGACCGGACCCAGTTCACCGTCGGCGTCGGCCCACTCGTCCCAGATCGAGACGCCGTGTTCCCGCAGCCAGCGCACATTCGAATCGCCGCGCAGAAACCACAGCAACTCGTAGACGATCGACTTCAGATGCACCCGCTTGGTGGTGATCAACGGAAAGCCGGCCGACAGGTCGTAGCGGAGTTGGTGGCCGAAGACGCTGCGGGTGCCGGTGCCGGTGCGGTCCGATTTGGCCGTGCCGTGCTCGAGTACGTGTCGCAGCAGGTCCTCGTACTGGGTATCGATGCCCATGACTGGCAAGCTTACGCATCGTGCGAAAGCTGTTCGTGATCGGAATCGGGGCGGGCGACCCCGACCAGGTGACATTGCGGGCCGTCGCGGCGCTGGGGCAGGCCGAGGTGTTCTTCGTCATCGGCAAGGGCGAGAGCAAGCGAGAACTGGTCGATGTGCGCTCGGCCATTCTCACCGCGCATGCCACGCAGCCCCACCAGATCGTGACGATCGCCGATCCGCCGCGCGAGCGAACCGTGGCCACGACGCCGGACTATCGCGATGTGGTCGAGGACTGGCACGAGCGCCGGGCCGAACTGCTGGAGGCGGCCTTCGCTCGGACCGAGGGCGTGGGCGCGATTCTGGTGTGGGGCGATCCGTCGCTGTACGACAGCACGCTGCGCATGGTGGAGCGGGTGCTGGCCCGGGGCGCGGTGTCCTTCGACTACGAGGTGGTGCCCGGTATCACCAGTGCGCAGGCGCTGGCGGCACGGCATCGCATCGTCCTGCACGAGATCGGCGAGCCGGTACACATCACCACCGGTCGCCGGGTGCGCGAAGAGGGCGTCGCCGCAGGGCAATCGACGCTGGTGATGCTCGACGGGGAATGTTCGTTCACCCAGGTGCCCGGGAATGATCTGCATATCTGGTGGGCGGCGTATCTCGGTATGCCGGACGAGGTTCTGATCGAGGGGCCGCTTCGGCAGGTGGAGGAGCGAATCGTGCGGCGTCGCAACGAACTTCGTGAGCGCAAGGGGTGGATCATGGACATCTATCTGCTGCGATCGCGTCGGTAGAGTCTTTACATCGCCGGGTCGGCGCTATTTACTACCTTCTGTAGTAAGCCGGGAGGGGTGAGCGTGCGATTCGGGCGTAAGGCGCTGCGGTGGTTGGCTTTCGCCGCGCTCGTGGCGGGGGTGTTGATCGTCGTGGGTGGTGTGCTGGTGCGGGTCACCGGGTCCGGGCTGGGCTGTCCGGAATGGCCGCGGTGTACCGCCGATTCGTTCGGGGCGACCGCGGAGACGGGTCGCCACGGCGTCATCGAATTCGCGAATCGGCTGGTGACCACGGGGTTGTGCGTGATCGTGGGGCTGTTGTTCGTCGTCGCGCGGTGGCAGGTGCGGCCCGTGCCCGAGGTGGTGCGGTGGGTGTGGGTGCAGGTCGGGATCGTCGGGCTCAATGCGGTGGTGGGTGGTGTGACCGTGCTGGCGCGATTGAGTCCGTATGTCGTGGCCGCGCATTTTCTCGCCGCGGTCCTGCTGCTGACGGCGGCGACGGTGACCTGGGATCGGGTGCTGCGCCTCGATACGCCCGGCGGCGCGGCCGTTTCCACGCGGCTGCGAGCGCTGGGGCGAGTGCTGATCGCCGCCACGGCCGCGCTGACCATGGTGGGAGCGGTGGTCACGGGAACCGGGCCGCACGCCGGGGATTCGGCGCGGGTCACCCGAATGCCGTTGCCGTGGACCGCGACCGTCGTCGCGCACGGACTGCTCGCGGCACTGGTTCTCGGCACGGTCCTGGCCATGCGATACGCCGCCGAGCCGGGTACGGCCGTGCGGGAGCGCGCCACGATCCTGGTCCTGGTACTGGCCGGCCAGGGCGGCCTCGGCGTCGTGCAGGCCTTCGCGCATCTGCCCGGACCGCTGGTCTTCGCCCACGTCGCGGTGTCGGCGCTGCTGTGGATCGGCGCGGTGCGACTGTATCTGGATACCAACGAACCGGTGCGTGTCGGTGCGGGCCGGTAGGCTGCGATCGTGCCCGAGTTACCGGAGATCACGGCGCTCGAGCGGTTCCTCGCCGAGCATGCGGTGGGCGCGGTCGTCGGGCGGGTCGATGTCGCGGCGCTGAGCGTGCTGAAGACATTCGATCCGCCGGTTACCGCGCTGTCCGGTCGTGACGTCACCGGGGCCGGGCACTGGGGGAAGCATCTGGGATTGCAGTGCGACGGGCTGTGGTTGATCACGCATCTGTCGCGCGGGGGTTGGTTGCGCTGGCTCGACGAGCCGAGTGCCGCGCCGCCCAAACCCGGTAAGGGGCCGCTCGCGCTGCGGGTGCATTTCTTCACTCCCGAGGGTGCGACGCCCGCCTTCGATCTGACCGAGGCGGGCACCAAGAAGCGGCTCGCGGTGTGGGTTGTCGAGGATCCGCACATGGTTCCCGGCATCGCTCGGCTGGGGCCCGATGCCCTCGAGATCGACGAGCAACAGTTCGCCGAACTGCTGCACGCCACCTCGCAGCGACTCAAGACCGCCCTCACCGACCAGGCCCTGCTCGCGGGCATCGGCAACGCCTACTCCGACGAGATCCTGCACGCCGCGAAGCTGTCCCCCTTCGCAACCGCCTCGAGCCTGAGCGAAGACAAGATCACCCAGCTCTACACCGCGATGCGCACCATCCTCACCGACGCGGTCACCCGCTCGGTGGGCCAAGACGCCGCCCGCCTCAAGGGCGAAAAGCGCTCCGGCCTCCAGGTTCACGCCCGCACCGGCCTCCCCTGCCCGGTCTGCGGCGACACCGTCCGAGAAGTCGCCTACGCCGACAAGTCCTTCCAGTACTGCCCCACCTGCCAAACGGGCGGCAAAATCCTCGCCGACCGCCGCATGTCCCGCCTCCTGAAGTAGCCCCACCACTCGCGGGAGAACCTGGGCGGTTCTCCGGTGGTCGGTCGGAAGCCGGGACCCAGATGCACCCGCGTCGGTTCGCGGTGGCGAAGCGACCATCTGGGGCCCGGCTCCCGTCGGCACGGGGTCAGCCCAGTGCCGGGACTCGGATGCCTTCCCAGGCAAGGCGTTTGGTGTGGTCGGGGTCTACTTCTATGCGGGTGGGGTGGGTGATTATCTTGGTGCTGCGGCGTTGTTCGGTGTAGCGCGGCCAGGAGTCGAGGGGGTGGCCGGTGCGAGCGAAACTCAGCCAGTTGTCTTGGAATTCGTGTTGGACGGAGAGGAAGCCGCGGTAGCCGCCCGCCACGGTCAGTGAGCGGCCGATGGGGGAGTCGACGCCGCCGAAGACCGGGATGAGGTCGAAGGCGTGGGTCGCGCCGAAGCCCGCCAGGCGGACGGCGCGGGGCGCGTAGTCGAAACGGTAGACGTAGGTCGGGGCGTAGCGGCTGTGGCCGTCGGCCAGGGCGATCGTGGGACGCCAGAAGACGAAATCGCCGCCCATCCGGATCGCCACCCGCGCCGCCGGATAGCCGGGATAGGCTGCCACGACCCGTGATTCGACGTCCTCGCCGCAGCGGGCCAGGGCGCGGTGCAACTGTTCGGGAGTGGTCGGCAGGGTGCGATCGAAGCGGGCGAACAGCGTCGCCTCGTCGCGATTGGTGCCGATGATCAACGGCGCCGCGTGGGCGCTGCCGTCGACGATCGCATCGAGCGGCGCCCGCGGCAGATAATCGCCGTCCACGACCGGCGCCGCCGGAAAACTCCCGGGCTGACGCCACAGCGCCGAGGCGATCGCCCGATCCACGGCCTTGCGAATATCGTTGGGCCCGGCCGTGGTCAGCGCCTCGGCGGCGTTTTGCGTAGTGGCGCCGAGATTCTCCAGGCAGCGCCGCGCGAACGCACGCGCCTCACCCGCCTCGACGGCCCAGTCCGCGGGCGCGCTCTGCGCGATGCCGCGCTGGAACAGCCCGGCGGCCGCGGGCGTCGCCAACAGCGACACCACCGCATGCGCGCCCGCCGATTCACCGAAAATCGTGACATTGTCCGGATCCCCGCCGAAGGCCGCGATATTGCGTTGCACCCACCGCAATGCGGCCACCTGATCGCGCAGTCCCAGATTCGATTCGAAGGGGCGTTCCGGACTGGAGAATTCACTGAAATCGACGTACCCGAAAGCGCCCAGCCGATAGTTCATCGACACCACGACCACATCGCCGCGCTCGGCCAGCCGGGATCCGGAATACAGCGACAGCGCCGAGGTGCCGATGACATAGCCGCCGCCGTGGATGAACACCAGCACCGGCCGCAATGCCGCCGACGGCGTGACCGGTGCGGTCACATTCAGCGTCAGGCAGTCCTCGCCGGTCGGCTGAATATTGCGCGGACCGATCCGCGCGCCGGTGCGATGCTGCATCGCGGCGAGCCCGAAACGGGTGGCATCCCGCACTTCGGACCAGGGCCGCACCGGCTGCGGTGCGCGAAAACGCAGGTCACCGACCGGGGGCGCGGCATACGGGATCGAGCGCCAGCGCAGCGTACGGCGGCCGCGATGACCGCGGACCACGCCGTCGGCGGTCGTAACTTCTACCATCTACGAATGGTAGACCTCACTGCAGGTAGCCCTCGACCTGCTTGGCCGAGTTGACCTGTGCCTCATCGGGATCGGCGCCCTGATCGATGCGCGCCCGGCGCTGCCGCAGCAGATCCCAGCACTGATCCAGCATCACCTCGAGATCGGCCAGCCGCTGACGCTCGAGCTCCGGATCCAACTCCTTGTCCACGGTCTTGGACCGCAACTCGTGCTCCTGATCCACCAGGTCCTTGATGCGCGCCAGAATGTCCTGTTCGGTCATGCGGTCCATGCTACGGCCGATCTCCGCCGAATCACCGATGACGTGATCAGGACGGTCCGCGGCGCGATATTCACCATCCCTGGTGATCCGTCGCACAGCATGGTTAATGTGCCGTTACGAAAGCCCCGGAGGAATTCCGAACGCGCCTATTCTGCGCGAATGCATAAATGTCGATTCGCATTGATGGGAGTGATAGGTCTTTTCGCTGTCGGAACCGGAACGGCCACGGCCGAACCACCGGCGTTCTACGACACCCCGTCCGTACTGCCCGCGGGCGAGTCCGGCGAGCTGATCCGAGCCGAACCGATGACCGTGGCACTGGACCCGATCGCCCGGCTGCCCATGCCGGTCCGGGCCTGGCGAATCCTCTACGCCAGCAGCGATTCCCGCGGCGAGCGAGTGCCGGTGTCGGGCACGCTGCTGCTACCGGCGACGCCGTGGCCCGGCCCCGGCCCGCGGCCGCTGGTCGACGCCGCGTCGGCGACCCAGGGCCTGTCGCGCGACTGCGCCACCTCGATCAACCTGCAGAACGGCATCGCCTACGAAACCCCCTTCTCGCACCGCTTCTCCAGCGCGGGTGGGCGGTGGTGATGACCGACTGGCTGGGTCTGGGCGCCAATCGCGCGCACACCTACATAAATCGGGTGGACCAGTCCTACGCCGTCGCCGACGCCGCCCGCGCCGCGCTGCGGGTGCCGGAGGCCGGTCTCGGCCCGGACACCCCGATCGGCCTGGCCGGATCCGCCTACGGCGCGGAGGGCGTGGCCGGTGCGATCGAACGGCCCGACTATCTGAACGGCCTGAACGTCGTCGGCGCGGTCGTCGGCGAACCGCTGAACAGCGTCGCCGCCACCTTCGACAACATCTGGGCGCGCGACGACAATCTGGGTTACGACGCCGTCTACGAAATGAACGGCCTCATCGCCGCGTATCCCGATCGAGCCGAACGCATCAGATCCATCCTCAACGACGCGGGCCGCCGAATCCTCGACGAGACGCGCGGGCAGTGCCAGGCCGAAAGCGTGGCCCGCTACTCCCTGATCCCCACCCGCACGCTGACCGCCGACGGCCGGACGCTGAAGGAGCATTTCCGCGAGGAGCCGTTCGCCTCGCTGCTGGCCGAACAGAATCTGGGCGGCGCCGCGCCCACGGTCCCGGTCTTCGCCGCGGAATACGCCGCCGATCAAATCATTTCGCCCGCGCAGGCGCGAGATCTGGTGGTGCAGTGGCGCGCTCGCGGCGCACGGGTGACCTATCGCGAGGTCCCGGGCCCGGTGACCCCGGCCGGTGCGCTGTTCGACCACGCCGCCGGCGCGGTCGTCGCCCTGGAGTCCGGCCTCGACTATCTCGCGAATCGCTTTGCCGGTCAGCCGATCCCGGCCGACTCCTGACCCGCGTGCCCGGCGCGGACCAGGCACTCCGCGACGACGCGCACGGCCGCGGGCAGATCCTCGCGGGCCACCGCGGCGTAGCCGAGCGGGATCCCGAAGGTGTGCTGCGGCCCGATGTGATGGCGGCTCAGGCCCTCGAGCAGTACGCCGCGCCGCCACGCGGCGGCGATCACCCGGCGCTCGGCGAGTGCGGACGGCAGCGGCGCGACCACATGGCTCCCGGCGTCGTCGCCGACCACATCGAAACCGCGACAGCGCAATTCGTCGACAACGATCGCCCGCCGCGGCGGCATTTCCCGACGCAGCCGCCGCAGATGCCGGGCCAGATCGCTGTGGCGGGCCAGTTCGACCACCACATGCTGACCGGTCGTGGCCGGTCCGGTGCCGGTGAACTCGCGATAGGCCAGCACCGCCTCGGCGATCCGTGGCGGACCCACCAGCCAGCCGATGCCCAGCACGGGCGAGAGGATCTTCGAGGTGGTGCCCAGATGGACCACGACATCGGGCCCCAAGGTGGCCAGCAGTGGCAACGGTGCTGTGTCGTAACGCAATTCGCCGTCGTAATCGTCCTCGATCACCAATGCGCCGGTGCGCCGAGCGAATTCGATCAGCGCTACCCGCCGCGCCGCGGGCATGCGCGCGCCGAGCGGAAACTGGTGTGCCGGAGTGCAATACACGGCATCGACCCCCGCCGGAACGGCGTCGACCCGCAGCCCGTCGCCGTCCACGGGCACCGGCAGCACCCGCACACCGGCCGCCCGGAACGCCCCGACCGCCCGCTGATAGCCGGGATCCTCCATCGCGACCGTGGCCCCGGGGCGCAGCACAGCCGCCGCCAACTCGCCCACCGCATCGCTGGCGCCGCTGGTCGCCAACACCACGGTATCGCTACCCGCGCCGAGACCGCGGTGGCGCAGCAGCTGCTCGGCGATCGCGACCCGATACTCCGCATCGCCCGCTCTGTCCCTGCGCGCCAGGGGAATTCGATCACCCGCTGCCCGCCATGCGCGACGCCAGGCCGCGCGGTCGATCGCCTCGACGCAGGGCGCGCCCGCCGCGAGATCGAGGTGAGTGTCCTCGGGATCCGGTTCCGCGGCGATCGGATGGCGTTCGGGTCGCGGGGCGGGCGAGGCGCTCAGATAGGTACCCGAACCATGCCTGCCCGACAGCCAGCCCTCGGCGTGCAACTGGTCGTACGCCGCGGTGATCACGGTGCGGCTCACCCCCAGCCGGGTCGCGAGCGCGCGCGAGGACGGCAGCCGGTCGCCCGCGCGCAGTCGCCCCGCGGTCGCGGCGGTGCGCAGACCGTCGGCAACCTGGACCGCGAGCGGTGTGGTCGCCCGGCGGTCGACCGACAGCGGAAGTTCGTCCAGGGCGTCGTTCATCGGAAGTGGTCTTTCGAAATTTCGGCGAATTGGCCATTCAAGAATGCCATTCCTTCCACGAATCTGATCTCATGACCGAGTCAGTTATCGCCCGGACCCCGCTCTCGCCCTCGCCGCGCAGCACCCTGACCCGCTACCGCGAGCGGGCAGCCGCCGATCGCGCCGATCTGGACGCCGTCCTCGACGCCGGTCTGCTCTGCCATGTCGCGGTGGTGATGCATGGCACGCCCGTCGTGCTGCCGACCATCTACGGCCGCGACGGCGACACCCTCTACCTGCACGGTTCCACCGGATCGGGCAATATGCGGGCGGCGATGAGCGGCGATGTCTCGGTGTCGGTCACGCTGGTCGACGGCATCGTCTACGCGCGCTCGGCCATGAACTTCTCGATGAACTACCGTTCGGCGGTCATTCACGGTCGTCCCGTCGAGCTCACCGACTCCGAGGAACGCCTGCACGCGCTGCGGGTGATCATGGACCACAACGCACCCGGCGCGTGGGACGTCGTGCGCCCGCCCAACAAGAAGGAGATGGCGGCCACCCGCGTGCTGGCCCTGGACCTCACCGAGGCGTCGGTGAAGACCCGCGCCGGCGACAGCGGCGACGATGTGGAGGACCTGCACAACGGGGTCTGGGCGGGCGTGCTGCCGATCCGTCAGGTCTTCGACGCTCCGCGCTCCAACGCCGATCTCGACCCCGGTATTGACATCCCGGACTACGTCAGCGACCGTGTCTCGGTCGATGACACGGTCCCGGTCGGCGTAAGGGGCCGTTCGAGCTGATCTGCCTGCGGGGGGACAATTCCGCGGCGCCGAGGAGGTGGCCTGCGTGCCGTACGCCGTTGTTGGTCTGATCACCCTGGTTCTCTGGGTGTACTGCCTGATCGATGTGATCACGAGTCCGGAGTCGGAGATCCGGCACGCGCCCAAGGGGTTGTGGCTGCTGATCGTGATCGTGGTTCCGACGGTCGGGGCCATTCTGTGGCTGCTGCTGGGTCGTCCGGTCACCGTCACCACCCGGTCGACGGCTCCCGGCTTCCCCGAATACGACCGCCCGGGCCGCTATGTCGCGCAGAACCCCGAGGACGACGAGGAATTCCTGCGCCGGGTGCGCGAGCGCGCCGAATCCCAGCGCCGGGAGGCTCGTCGTCAGGAGGAGGCGCGGCAGGCCGAACTGGACCGTCGCCGCGAGGCCGGGGAACTCTGACGCTCACCAGGCCGCGCTCGGCACATCCAGCCTGTCCAGGACCGATGTCGCCAGTTCGGCCAGTGCGGCGTGCGAGCGCACGCGTCGCGGGTCGAGGCTGACCAGCGCCAGCGTATAGGTCTGCGCGGTGCGTGAGAGGTAGGCCGACAGTCGGGTGCGGGGCAGATTCGCCGCGGTCAGGCCGGGATGGATGGCCCGCGCTGCCACGCCGGTGCAGCGATGCGGACCCAGTTGCGACAGTGCCGGGGGTAGCGGACCGATATTGGAGCACAGGATATCTCGCTCACCCGCGCCCCGGGACAGTCGATGGGCCAGGCGATCGGGGACGAGCTGCAGAATCTCCTCGGGTAGGCCGCCCGGACTGGTCATGCGGTGTTCGTATGCGGCGCGGCACTTTTCGCGGATCATGGCGGGAGTGTCGGTGCGCTCGACGGTGATCTCGGTCATCGACATGTCGTTGTCCACCCGGGCTTCGGCGCGGGTGTCGACCGGCAGACTCGCGCCGAGCGTGTCCCGATCGAAACCGCTGTCCCACAGCAGTTTCGCGGTTACGTAGACGAACAGGCTGTTGGGTGTTGCGCCGCGCGCGGCGGCGGTCAGCTCCCAGTCCGCGGCCGGTATCCGTAATACCGCGCTGTGTGTGGTCGCGTCGGAGTCGGTGCGCGCGGCCGCGACGGCCGGACGCCCGGGGACGCCGCGGCGCAGCGCCTGGGCGGTCCCGCCGAACACCGTCGACAACTGTCGACGGGCGTCGGACCAATCGGACTGGATCGCAAGGGGTTTGGCATCGGGCCTGCCGCTCAGCGCGCGGTCGACGGCGATTACCAGCCCCCGTCCATCGGCCAGGACGTGCGAACACGTCAGCGACACAACCGAACCGCGGTCCTCGAGTTGCGCCGCGGACAGTCGCCAGCCGGGCCCGAACTCCGGATCCAGGTCGAAGCCCTGCGCATCGGCCCACTCCCACAGCGCATCCGAGGAGATCGGCCGCGCTTCGATCCGCAGCGGATGGGCGCGATCATTGGCCCGCCAGTACCGGCGCGCACCCGGGACGGCGGGCCGCACGACCCGCCTGCCCAGCGAGCCCACCCGCAGCGCGGAATGCACCTGCCGCAACAACTCCGGCTCCACCCGCCCGGCCGTGCGCCACAGCCCCTGCAGGGCGATCGGTGTGCCCATACCCCGATGGGTGCGCAGGAAGATCTCGTCGACGACGCTCAACCGGCCCGAGGATGAGGTATTCGCCACGGTCAGGCGGATCGTCCGTGTCGTCCCGCACCCGAGGCGAAGCGCTGCGCCCCGGCGAGCGCGCCGTTCGCGTCCGACAGTGCGGTCATGCCGTGGCGCAGCTCGTTGCCGATCGCCGCGCGCTCGTCCAGACCCCACTGCTCGAGCGCCGAGGATCGGTCCGAGCGCAGGCAGGTCTGCGGGAGTGCGGCCAGCTCGCCCGCGAGAGCCTCTGCGGCACTGCGGGATTCGCCCGGCGGCACCACGCGATTGACCAGGCCCATCTGCAGCGCCTCGGGTGCGCCGACCGCACGGCCGGTGAGGATCATATCCATGGCCCGGCCCGCGCCGACGATGCGCGGCAGCCGCACGGTGCCGCCGTCGATCAGCGGCACGCCCCAGCGTCGGCAGAACACGCCGAAGGTGGCGTCCTGTTCGGCGACGCGCAGATCGCACCACAGCGCCAGCTCCAACCCCCCGGCCACCGCGTAGCCGGATACCGCCGCGATCACCGGCTTGGACAGCTGCATGCGGGTCGGGCCCATGGGTCCGTCGCCGTCCTCGGTCACTTGGTTGGAGCGTTGTGTGCCAAGCGATTTCAGATCCGCCCCGGCGCAGAAGGTACCTCCCGCGCCCCACAGCACGGCCACCGCGGCCTGTGGATCGGCGTCGAATTCGCGGAAGGCGTCGGCCAGGGCCGCCGCGGTCGGTCCGTCGACGGCATTGCGCGCCTGCGGCCGATCCAGGACGACGGTGAGTACGGGACCGTTCCGCTCGATTCGTACGCTCATAACAGTGTCCTCTCGGGGCATGATCGGAGGTCGTGCGTGGTTACGCAAGCTGCCTCCTCCGGGCCTTGACCGCTCATACCCCTGCCCTGGCTGTCGCTACGGTTCGCTCGACCATACGACGTAAACCCACCCTTGCGTCAAGAAATGAATTCATGATTCACTTCTTGCGTGGCCTACCGCAGAACCCCGGCCGTCCAGGCCCGGCTCGACGCTCAGGCGGACGCGATCACGCACGCCGCCATGAAGGTGCTGTCCCGCGAGGGGTTTTCGGGGCTGTCCATGGCCGCGGTCGCGGCCGAGGCCGGAGTGGCCACCGGCACGGTCTACAAGAACTTCAGTGGTAAAGCCGAGTTGGTGACGGCGGTGTTCCGCGCGGTCGTCACCCGCGAGGTGGCGGCGGTCGCCGCGGCGGGCAGCGCGGGCGGCATCGTGGCGCGGGTCACCGCCGCGGTGGAGACCTTCGCCGGCCGCGCCCTGAAGAATCCGAAACTGGCATATGTGCTGCTCGCCGAGCCGGTGGACGCGGCGGTCGACACCGAACGCCTGCGCTTCCGCCGCGCCTTCGCCGAAACCTTCGAGGCCGCCATCGCCACCGGCGTGGCCAGCGGCCAACTGCCACCGCAGAATCCGCGCACCACCGCCACCGCCCTGGTCGGCGCCATCGGTGAGGTCCTGGTCGGGCCGCTGGCCGAGGCGCTGCAGAGCGAATCGGTGGTGCCCGAACTCGTCGCCTTCGCCCTGCGCGCGCTGGGACTGCACGAATAGGAGCTCCGCATGCCCACCCACGAAGTCTTCAATCAGGTTCCCGATATCGCTCCGTTCGACTTCTCGCGCAATCCGGCCCTGATCGAGGGCCTGCACCGGGAGGGCGCGGGCTGGGCCGAGGCCGAGGTGCGCGAATTGGGCGCTCGCGCGGGCAGTCCCGAGGCGCAGGAGTGGGGCCGGGTGGCCAATGAGAACCCGCCGGTGCTGCACACCCACGACCGCTACGGAAACCGCGTCGACGAGGTGGAATTCCACCCCTACTGGCATCGGCTGATGGAGGTCGCGGTGTCCCACGGCCTGCACGGTTCCCCGTGGGTCGAGGACCGGCCCGGCGCGCATACCGCCCGGGCGGCCAAGTTCTACACCTGGGGCATCGCCGATCCGGGTCATATGTGCCCGATCTCCATGACCTACGCGGTGATTCCGGCGCTGCGACACAACCGTGAACTGTCCGCGCGCTTCGAACCGCTGTTGGCCGCGCGCACCTACGACTACGGCCTGCGCGAACCGTCGTCGAAGGCCGGTCTGATCGCGGGCATGTCGATGACCGAGAAGCAGGGCGGCTCGGATGTTCGCGCCAATACCACCACGGCCACACCGCAATCCGACGGCACCTACCGCGTGGTCGGCCACAAGTGGTTCACCTCCGCGCCCATGTCGGATATGTTCCTCACCCTCGCGCAGGCGCCGGGCGGGCTGTCGTGTTTCCTGCTGCCCCGGGTGCTGCCGGACGGTTCGCGCAATGCGCTGCGGTTGCAGCGGCTCAAGGACAAACTCGGCAACAAGTCCAACGCGTCCTCGGAGATCGAATACGAGAATGCGGTCGGCTGGCTGGTCGGCGCGGAGGGCGCGGGTGTGAAGACCATCATCGAGATGGTCAATATGACGCGACTGGACTGCGTGATCGGCTCGGCCACCGGCATGCGGACCGGCGTGGTGTTCGCGGCCCATCACGCCCGGCATCGAGAAGCGTTCGGCGCCAAGCTGATCGACCAGCCCGCCATGCGCAATGTGCTCGCCGATCTGGTGATCGAATCCGACGCCGCGACCACGGTCATGATGCGGCTTGCCGGCGCCACCGATCGCGCCTCGACCGATCCCGCCGAGGCCGCGCTGCGCCGCATCGCGCTCGCGGTCACCAAGTACTGGGTGTGCAAACGCGCGCCCGCCCATGCGGCCGAGGCGCTGGAATGTTTGGGCGGCAATGGATATGTCGAGGAGTCGGGTATGCCGCGGCTGTATCGCGAGGCGCCGCTGATGTCGATCTGGGAGGGGTCGGGCAATGTCGCGGCCCTGGACGCGTTGCGCGCCATGGCCCGTCAGCCGGAGACGGTCGAGGCGTACTTCAACGAGGTCTCGCTCGCGCGCGGGGCCAACCACCACCTCGACGACGCCATCGATCGAATCGGCAAGGAGCTGACCGATCTCAGCGATATCCAGTACCGCGCCCGCCGGGTCGTGGAGCTGATGGCGCTGGTGCTGCAGGGCGCGCAACTGGTCCGCCACGGCCACGCGGCGGTCGCGGACGCGTTCTGCGCCACCAGATTCGGCGGCGACTGGGGTATCGCCTTCGGCACGCTGCCGACCGGCGTGGACACCACCGCGATTCTGGAGCGGGCCTACGTCACTGCTTGACCAGGGTCGCGACCTGGATATGCGGCCAGTCGGTCGGCTCGCGGCGCGAACGGGACGGGAAGCGCAGGGTCGTCTGCTGGCTGTACTGCAACTGCAACGTTTCCACACCGTCGATGCCGCTGAGCGTTTCGACCCAGTAGGTCGATTCGAATCTGGCCGCGGCGGCATTGGCGCCCAGGAAACCGATGGCGCGGATGTCGTCGCGGCCGGTGCGCACGTCCAGGGTGGTGGTGTGGATGACCGTTTGCTCCTTGAGCGCGTCGGTGAGCAGCACCGTCGGATCGCGGAGCGCCTGATCGGGAATGCCCGGCGGCAGTTGAACATCCGGCGTCGGGAAGTCGCCGTCGCCGAAGGTGTATCCGATCGGTGTGGTGTCCAGCGGTGGAATGTCCGGCGCGCCCGCCACATCCGGCAGCGGCGTGCCCTGTGCGAGCAGGGCCGCGCCGTGCGGGACGGTGGCCGTGCGTACGATCGTGGCCACCGCGATCGGCGCGGTCGTGGGCGGCACGAACAGCCACATCCCGGTCTCCACGTGCAGGGCTTCGTTGGTGCGGGCATCGCAGACCTGCTGCAGATAGTGCAGGCCGCGCAGCACGATATCCCCTTGGCCGTTGCCCCGGTTCGAGATCGGCGCGCCGATCTCGGTGAAGGTCAGGATCTCCCGGGTCGCGTCGACCCGCAGCCGAAACGGCGCGTGGCCCTGGTGATCCGGTAGTTCCGCGACGCTGAGACCCGAACCCATCCAGGTGCCCGGCAGATCCTGCAGCGGGCCCAGATCGGCGGTCGAAAGGAATGCGGGCGCGGCCGCCCGCAGACGGGTCCTCATATCTCCCCCCTAGTACAGCCTCAGTGTCAGGATCACAGCGTCGCGCGTCGTCGGCACGCCCCCAATTCCAGCGGCCGGTGAGCAAGCCCACCCTTCCGATGCTCGCGGGGCGGGGGTTTGATCGAAATATGGCAAGTACGACGACGTACCGGCAGTTCATCGCTCTACCGCCCGAGCGGGTGTGGACAGTTCTCGGGGATCTCGTCCAATGGCCGGACTGGAATCCGGCGGTGGCCTCGGTGGCGCTGCGCTCGACGCCCGGGGTGGGAACGCTGGGGGATTACGTGCCGGGCGGTGCGACGGGCATCGTGCACGAACGGCTGGCCGAGCCGTTCGTGATCACCGTCTTCGACCCCAACCGTGAGCTGGTGATATCGCAGCCGGAACCGTTGGGAGTCTTGGAGATTCGCTGGACGCTCACACCCGTGTCGGGCGGTACGGAGCTGAGCGAACGAGTGCGTCTGACCGGACCGTCGGCGGCCGTGTTCCGGCGGATCATCGGCGACCGGTTGCGCGCGGATGCGCGAATGCGATTCGCGCGACTGGCCCGGCTGGCGGGACTCACCCCGGATCCGGCGGCGCTTCGGATCGTACTGGCCGGTGGCAGTGGGGCATTGGGGCGGCATATCGCGGCGGATCTCAGCTGCCGCGGCCACGAGGTCACCATTCTGACTCGGCGTCCGGATCCGGAATTGCCGTTCCCGCAGGTGCGTTGGGACGGCCGCGGCCTCGGCGACTGGGTGCGGACACTGCGCGGGCCCGGGCCGATCGCGGTGATCAATCTCGCGGGCAAACTTGTCGACTGCCGACCCAATGAACGCAATATCGCCGAATTGCGGAACAGCCGAGTCGATTCCACGGCCGCTCTGGTCGCGGCCTCGCGCACGCTGGATCGTCCGATCGATCGCTGGATCCAGGCGAGTACCACGGCCATCTGGTCCGATGCCGGAGAAATGCGCTGCACCGAAACCACTCCGCTGCCGGTGGGGCTGCCGCAGATGACCGGCGTCGCCGAGCCGTGGGAGCGGGCGTTCGACGGGGCGAACACCGCGCACGCGACGATTCTGCGCACCTCGATCGTGCTGGATCCCGAAGCGCCCGCGCTGAAACGGTTGTGCGGGCTGACCAGGGCCGGGCTCGGCGGCCGGGTCGGGCGCGGGGATCAGTGGTTCAGTTGGATCCATATCGAGGACTGGCTCGCGCTGGTGCGGGCCGCCCTCGGACTGGAGCCCGATACTCGTATACCGGACGGAATCCTCGTCGCCGCAACGGATTTCCCGGTGCGAAACCGCGAACTTATGGCGGCCCTGCGGCGGCATCTGCGTCGGCCGCCCGCGCCGCCGACGCCCGCGGTGCTCCTGCGGATCGGCGCGGTGGTGTTGCGCAGCGATCCGGCGCTCGGCCTCACCGGTCGACACGCCACCTCGGAGGTGTTGCCGCACACCGGGTTCCGATTCCGTTATCCCACGCTGGACGAGGCGCTGACCGATCTGATCGGCTGAGCTACGCGCGGCACCATGCCGAGCCACGGCATCGGCAGGAACCACAGCAGGTGTCCGGCCAGCGCGCTCATGGTTCAGCGGTGGCCGCGGTACCAGCGGATCAGGGCGTCGGTGGACGAATCCGATTGCGGCTGTGGATCTTCCGCCGCGGTCAGCAGCGGTTCCAGTGCGAGGGCCTGCTGCTTGCCCAGCTCCACGCCCCACTGATCGAAACTGTCGATGCCCCAGACGGTTCCCTCCACGAACACCTGATGTTCGTACAGGGCGATCAGCTGGCCGACCACCGAGGGGGTGAGCTGTTCGGCGAGAATCGCTGTGCTGGGCCGGTTTCCGGGCATGACCTTGTGCGGGACGATCCTCGGATCGGTACCCTCGGCCGCGATCTCCTCGGCGGTCTTGCCGAAGGCGAGCACCTTGGTCTGCGCGAACAGGTTGCTCATCAGGATGTCGTGCATGCTGCCCGTGCCGTCGCGCGTGGCCAAATCGTCGGTGGGGCGGGCGAATCCGATGAAATCCGCCGGGATCAGCCGGGTGCCCTGATGTAGGAGCTGGTAGAAGGCGTGCTGGCCGTTGGTGCCCGGTTCGCCCCAGAAGATCTCGCCGGTCGAGGTGGTGACCGGGGTGCCGTCGGCGCGCACCGATTTGCCGTTGGATTCCATCGTCAGCTGCTGCAGATAGGCCGGGAAGCGAGCCAGATCGTTCGAATACGGCAGCACCACACGGGATTCCGCGCGGAAGAAGTTCGAGTACCAGACTCCGAGCAGACCGAGCAGTACGGGCGCGTTCTCGGCCAGCGGCGCGGTGCGGAAGTGTTCGTCGACGGCGTGCATACCGGCGAGGAATTCCGCGAAGCGCTCCTTGCCGATGGTGGCCATGACCGATAGGCCGATCGCCGAATCCACCGAGTAGCGGCCGCCTACCCAATCCCAGAAGCCGAACATATTGGCGGTGTCGATGCCGAAGTCCGAGACGCGTTCGGCATTGGTGGACACGGCGACGAAGTGTTTGGCCACGGCCTCCTCGCCCAGCGCGGCGACCAGCCAGCGGCGCGCGGCGGTGGCGTTGGTGAGCGTTTCGAGGGTGGAAAACGTCTTGGACGCAACGATGAACAGGGTGCTGGCCGGGTCCAGGCCGTCGAGTTTCGCGGTCAGATCGGCGGGGTCGATATTGGAGACGAAGCGCGCCGAGACGCCCGCGTCGGCATAGTGCCGCAGGGCCTGATGCACCATGACCGGACCCAGATCCGAGCCGCCGATGCCGATATTCACCACCGTCGCGATCCGCTCGCCGGTGGCGCCGCGCCATCGGCCCGAGCGCAGCGCGTCGGTGAACTCGCCCATTCGCCGCAGCACCTCGTGCACCTCGGCGCCCGCGTCCGCGCCGTCGATGGTCGAGGACCGATCCGCGGGCAGGCGCAGGGCCACATGGCCGACCGCGCGATCCTCCGAGGTATTGATGTGCTCGCCGCCGAACATGGCATCGCGCCGACCCGCGATATCGGCCGCCTCCGCCAGTTGCACCAGCAGATCGAGGGTTTCCCGCGTGATCCGATGCTTGCTGTAGTCGATCCGCAGATCCGCGACCTCGACGATCAACTCGCGCCCGCGCTCGGGATCCTCGGCGAACAGATCACGAAGATGCCGGTCGGCAACCGCCGAATGGTGATCCCGCAGTTTCCGCCAGGCCGCCGTCGCGGTGATGTCGCTGCTCACGTACGCCGAGATTACAGACCGTTTCGTGTGGGCGCAGGTGATGTCGCTGGCTGTATCGGTTGGCCGGGATTACAGACCGTTCGGAAGTCGTTTCGGTCTCGCGGTGATTGTCGCCACCCCTGCGCGGGGGACCGGCCTAGGGTGGAAGCCATGGTGTCCGAAAGTGAACTTCTCGCGTCCGTACCCACGCAGCTCTGGATCGGTGGGCCGGTGGATGCCACCGGCGGAGCCACCTTCCCGGTCGAGAATCCGGCCACCGGCGAGCCGCTCACGCACGTCGCCGACGCCTCGCCCGAGGATGCCGTGCGCGCCCTCGACGCGGCCGTGGCGGCGCAGGACGCGTGGGCCGCGACGCCCGCCCGCGAACGCGGCGAGATCCTGCGCGCGGTCTACGAGCGCATCATCGCGCGCACCGAGGATTTCGCACTGCTGATGACCCTGGAGATGGGTAAGGCGCTGCCGGAGAGTCGCAACGAGGTGCGCTACGGCGCGGAATTCTTCCGCTGGTTCAGCGAGGAGGCCGTGCGCATCCACGGCCGCTATCAGACCGCGCCCACCGGCGCCGGCCGGATCATCGTGCACAAGCAGCCGGTCGGCCCGTGTTTGGCCATCACGCCCTGGAACTTCCCGCTGGCCATGGGCACCCGCAAGATCGGCCCGGCCCTGGCCGCGGGCTGCACCATGATCGTCAAACCCGCCTCGGCCACCCCGCTGACCATGCTGCTGCTGGCGCAGCTGTGCAGCGAGGCCGGACTGCCCGACGGCGTGCTGTCGGTCATCACCAGCAGCCATTCGGGCGCGGTCACCGAACCGCTGCTCAACGACTCCCGGCTGCGCAAACTCACCTTCACGGGATCGACCGGCGTCGGCAAGAAGCTGGTCGAGAAGTCGGCGAACAAACTGCTGCGCACCTCCATGGAACTCGGCGGCAACGCCCCCTTCGTGGTCTTCGACGATGCCGATATCGACGAGGCCGTCAAGGGCGCGATGCTCGCCAAACTCCGCAACGGCGGCGAGGCCTGCACCGCGGCCAACCGCTTCCACGTGCACAACTCGGTGCGCGAGGAGTTCATCGAGAAGTTCGCCGCCGCCATGAGCGAGGTCAAACTCGGCGCGGGCGCCGATCCGGAGACCACCCTCGGGCCCTTGATCAACGAGGAACAGCTGACCACCGTCTCCGAACTGGTCGACGACGCCGTATCCAAGGGCGCCCAGGTCCGCCTCGGCGGCAAGGCTCCCGGCGGCCCCGGCTACTACTACCCGGCCACCCTGCTGTCCGATGTGCCCGAGGGCGCGCGCATCCTGAGCGAGGAGGTCTTCGGCCCCGTCGCCCCCGTCATCGGCTTCGATACCGAGGAACAGGGCCTGGCCGCCGCCAACGACACCGAATTCGGTTTGGTCGCATACATTTACACCCGCGACCTGAACCGCGCCCTGCGCGTCGCCGAGGGCCTGGAAAGCGGCATGGTGGGCGTCAACCGAGGCGTCATCTCCGATCCGGCCGCCCCCTTCGGCGGCGTCAAGGAATCCGGCTTCGGCCGCGAGGGCGGCTTCGAGGGCATCGAGGAGTATCTGTCCACGAAGTACATTGCCCTGCAGTAGCAGCGCGTCGTGATGGGGCCCGGGTTCCGGGCCCCATCACGACCGGAGCTCAAATCTGCTCGTCCAAGGCGGCGTCGATCTCCCTTTCGGACGCGGGCCTGACATCGAGAGCACCCGCTACTCGCCCGAGATTGATCTTCAGCCCCAGCACATCTCTGCCGATTCGATACACGGTCTCGCCGTAACCCGCTTCGACATCGTCGACCTTATGGCGCAATCGGTCCATCCGGCTCTCCAGAATCTCGACTCGATGTTCGATGGTCTCCCTCGCCATGACTTCCCCCAATCGTGTTGAGGCCCCCTGGAACTGGACCGTGGTGAACGTCGGCCACAGTACCCACGGCCACCGACAGGATCGATCCCGCACGCGTGTCGCCACGCGGACACAAAGCGACCGCCCCGGGGCGACATCACCCGGGGCGGCCTGGGGTCGCGGGCTCGGTGGAACGCCGCGGTGGTGGTCTAGTGGCCGAGGCGGCCGCGGCCGAGGCGGAGCAGCAGCATGGCGAGGGTATGGCCCTCCTGGCCCAGTTCGCTGAAACGCTCCAGCACCTTCATCTCGCGGGAGTGGACCAGGCGGGGGCCACCGTTGGCCATCCGGGTGCGGCCGATCATTCTCGAGATCTCGGTGCGCCGCTTGATGGCGGCCAGGATCTCGGCGTCGAGCCGATCGATTTCCTTACGGAGCTTGTCGATTTCCGCCTCGCTGCTGGGCAGGGCGGAATCGGACCCGGTCGCGGTCGTAGAGGTGTTCATACTTGTGCTCTCCTCGTGTCAGAACTTCGATCGGCAGGCGGCCCCGACCCGTTACCGATCGGTTCTTTCACCGTGAATCAGACCCGGTGAGCCTTTCATTGTCCCCCGTCGATTGTGCGCTCAGGTGCACGATCGGCAACCACATATGCCAGTGGCTGCTCGAACAGCAGAGGTCGCGTGAGCGCTGGTCATGTGGCCAGTCTGCCACGGGCCCAGAGCGAAGCAAAACAGTTTCGGATGAGAGGCCGCTGAGAATGCACTGGAACTACATGCGTGTCGGTGCCCGCCGGTAGCGTGGATGGGCGATGGATACGACGGTGGCTGACAAGACGCGGAGCGGGCGCGCACACAACAGGGATCGAGACGGCAACGCGGCGGCCGAGGGCCTGCTCGACGGCCTGAATCCGCAACAGCGGGCGGCGGTGCTGCATACCGGTACCCCGCTGCTGATCGTGGCGGGCGCGGGTTCGGGCAAGACGGCGGTGCTGACCCGCCGCATCGCCTATCTGCTGGCCGCCCGCGGCGTCAGCCCGGGCCAGATTCTGGCCATCACCTTCACCAACAAGGCCGCCGCCGAGATGCGCGAGCGGGTCGCCGGTCTGGTGGGCCCGCGCGCGGCGAGTATGTGGGTGTCGACCTTCCACTCCAGCTGCGTCCGCATCCTGCGCACCCAGGCCGGTCTGGTGCCGGGCCTGAACTCCAACTTCTCCATCTACGACGCCGACGATTCCCGGCGCCTGCTGGCCATGATCGGGCGCGATCTGGATCTGGACGCCAAGAAGTACTCCCCGCGCCTGCTGGCCACCGCCATCTCGAATCTCAAGAACGAGCTCATCGATCCCGAAACCGCCTCGGCCGACGCGGAATCCGACGAGAGCGAACTGCCCCGCATCGTCGCGCAGGTCTACACGGAGTACCAGCGGCGGCTACGCGCGGCCAATGCCCTGGACTTCGACGATCTGATCGGTGAGACGGTCGCGCTGTTGCAGAACCACCCCCAGGTCGCCGAGTACTACCGCCGCCGCTTCCGCCACGTCCTGGTCGACGAGTACCAGGACACCAACCATGCCCAGTACGTTCTGGTGCGCGAGCTGGTCGGCCATCACGTGGGCCTCGACGACGCCGATGCGGGCGCGGCCGCCGCCGATCCGGATTTCGTCCCGACCCAGCGCGCCGACGCGGTGCCGCCGAGCGAATTGTGCGTGGTCGGCGACGCCGATCAGTCCATCTACGCCTTCCGCGGCGCCACCATCCGCAATATCGAGGAATTCGAGCGCGACTTCCCGGACGCGGAAATCATTCTGCTGGAGCAGAATTACCGTTCGACCCAGCACATCCTCTCCGCCGCCAATTCGCTCATCTCGCGCAACGAGGGGCGACGGGAGAAGAAGCTGTGGACCGATGCGGGCGACGGCGATCTGATCGTGGGCTACGTCGCCGACAACGAGCACGACGAGGCCTCGTTCGTGGCCCGGGAGATCGACCGGCTGGTCGACCAGGGCGACTACAACTACAGCGATGTCGCGGTGTTCTACCGTACCAACAACAACTCCCGCGCCCTGGAGGAAATCTTCATCCGAATGGGCCTGCCGTACAAGGTGGTCGGCGGGGTGCGCTTCTACGAGCGCAAGGAAGTTCGCGATATCGTCGCCTATCTGCGGGTGCTGGAGAATCCGGACGACGCGGTGAGCCTGCGACGCATCCTCAACACCCCGCGCCGCGGCATCGGCGACCGCGCCGAGGCGTGTGTGGCCGTACACGCCGAACAGCGCGGCACCGGTTTCGCGCAGGCGCTGCGTGAGGCCGCCGACGGCAAGGTGGCGCTGCTGAACACCCGCGCGCAACGGGCGATCGCGGGCTTCCTGGATCTGCTCGACGAGATTCGCGCCGCCGGTGAGCAGGACGATGTCGAATTCCCGGATGTCGGCTCGGTGGTCGAGGCGGTGCTGGACAAGACCGGCTACCGCATGGAGCTGGAGAACTCCGACGATCCGCAGGACGGCGCGCGGCTGGACAACCTCAACGAATTGGTCAGCGTCGCCCGGGAATTCAGTTCCGAGGCGCGCAACAGCGTGGAGGCCGCCCGCGCCGAGGGCCTGCTGCCCGAGGCCGGTGAGGGCGAACCGGATCCGGGTTCGCTCGCGGCCTTCCTGGAGCGGGTGTCGCTGGTCGCCGATACCGATCAGATTCCCGACGAGGGCACCGGGGTGGTCACGATGATGACCCTGCACACCGCGAAGGGGCTGGAGTTCCCGGTCGTATTCGTCACCGGCTGGGAGGACGGGCAGTTCCCGCATATGCGCGCGCTCGGCGATCCCGCCGAACTGGCCGAGGAGCGTCGCCTGGCCTATGTCGGCCTCACCCGCGCGCGGCGGCGGCTGTATCTCACCCGCGCGGTGGTCCGCTCGGGCTGGGGTCAGCCGGTATCCAATCCGGAATCCCGCTTCCTCCAGGAGATCCCGGGTCATCTCGTCGACTGGCAGCGGCTCGAGCCCGCGCATTCGCCGCAGGCGCGCGGTTTCCGGCGCCGCGGTGAGGACGAGGGGCTGGAACGGGATTGGACCCGCGGCGACGGCTGGTCGGATCAGCGGCCCGGTCTGCGCGAGCGCGGCGGCCCCCGCAGGCCCGCCCCCGCCGCCGCCGGTAAACGCAACAACACCGATCTGGTACTGGCCGTGGGCGATCGGGTCAGCGACGACAAGTACGGCCTCGGCCGGGTGATCGCCGCGGAGGGCTTCGGCTCGCTCGCCACGGTGACCATCGACTTCGGCACGGCCGGGAAAATTCGCTTGATTCCGCAGTACAGCCGGACTTTGGTGAAGCTGTAACACGGGCGCGGCCGCGGATCGGCGGGGCGCCTGTCCTGCCGACGAGCGGAACGAGGTGATGACCACCATGGCGCTGACCGCCCGCGTCGCCGCGACGGCGGATGTCCCGGGGCTGTGCGCGATGATGGCCGAGTTCAACCTCCTCGAGGGCATCGAGTGGACCCGCGAGACCGGTGAGTCGGGCGTGCGCAGGCTCATCGCGGATCGCGACCTGGGCGTGATCGGCCTACTGTCCGAAAGTGACCACATCACGGGCTATTTCGTCGTGACGTGGGGCTACGACCTGGAATGGAACGGCCGCGACGCCTATCTCACCGAGCTCTACCTGATCCCGCAGGCACGCGGCCGCGGATTGGGCAGGGTCGCACTGGAACACGCCGAGCGATTCGCCCGCCGCCATGACGTCCGCGCCCTGCATTTGATGGTGCGACAGGACAATCTCGCGGCCGTGCGGCTGTACAAGCGCGCGGGCTATGCGATTCCGCCGCGAGTGTTCATGTCCAAGCCGCTGTAGCGCCGACCGGCGTCGCACTGGACCGTCCCGCAGGCCCTACTCGGTCGACGACACCGGGCCGATGCCTAGCGCGGGCTCGCCTACGACTTCCGTGCGCGGCCTTCGAAACTCGCCGCGAGAGTCAGTCGCGCTCGGGTCCCAGCGAAATACCGCGCGAGGCCAGCCAGGGCAGCGGGTCGATCTTGTCGACGCCGTTGAGCCACACCTCGAAATGGCAGTGCGGACCGGTGGAGAAGCCGCGGTTGCCGACGGTGGCGATCTGATCGCCCGCCATGACCCGCTGACCCACCGAGACGACGGCGGTGTCGACGTGGCCGTAGACGGTGATGGTGCCGTCGTCGTGCTTGAGCCGCACCCACATGCCGAAGCCGGAGGCCGGGCCCGCGTCGAGAACGGTGCCGTCCTCGACCGCGTAGATCGGGGTGCCGATAGGGGCCGCGATATCGACGCCGAGATGCTGGACGCCCCAGCGACTTCCGAAACCGGAGGTGAAGGTGCCGTTGGCGAATTTGGTGAACAGCGGCCGCAGCTTGGCGGCCTCCTGCGCGGCGAGTTCGGCCGCGAACTGCTGGCCGTGCTGCAGGATGTCCTGGAACTGGCTCATATCGGCCACCGGCGCCACATTGAGCACCTGCGGCGTCTGCGATCCGGCGGTGTCGGTGCTGACCGCCTGCGCGGCGATTTCGTGCACCTGGCCCGCGGCCTCGTAATCGGCGGTGGCCGTATGCGGCTGGCTGCCGGACTGCATTCCGGCCTGTCCGGCGGCGACCACCGCGCCCGCGGCGACGGCGACCACGGCCGCCCGGCCCTTGAGCGCGGCCGGGGGAGCGGGCATCCGATGCGCACCGGAGCGACGGACGCCGAACCTGTTGGAACGGCCCGCCACACCATCGGTGCGGGAGTTCTTGTGCGGCCAGGCATCTCCGAGTCGCGCGATATCGAACGGCTCGGCGTCCTCGGCCGGATAGTCGAAGTCGTCGTGCTGATCGCCGGACTCCTGCGAGTCCCAGGCATCCCAGCCGGAGTCCTGGCCCGCACCCCACTGGTCGTGCTGCTGCCAGGCGTCGTACTGCTCGGTTTGCTGCGCACCGGCGTACCCGAAATGCGCTTGATTGCCGAAGGATTCGCTCTCGGGCCGATAGCGTCCGGCCGACTGAGCGCGGGAACCGTATTGAAAGACGCCGCTGCTCATCGAACGAATTCCGGTTTCGAACGGAACCGGTTGGTCGACAAGTCGCCTGCGGAGCGGCCCTCTACCTGCGGAGCGCTGTGCTGCAACAAGTCTGCCGTCCTCCTAGTCCCTGACCCCAGTCGTAACCGTGCTGTGACATCGACCGCATCGACGGTAACGAAACGATTGCAGGTCGGCAAGCGCTGCGGTCGATCTGCGACCACATGTGAGATTCATCACGCTAGCAGCGGGGAATAGCGATGTGTGCTGGGGGTAACCAGCGCCGGTTCTTCTACGACGATTTGTCGTATAAATCCCGTCGCGCCCGCTCACCTGCCGCACGGTAGAAACCTACTCGCGAGTAGGCTTGGCCAGGCGTTTTGCGGATGCGGATGCAGCGCCGTGACCTGCGCCACTTAGGCTGTATGCGGCTGATTTCGCGTCCATGTGACTGATTAGAGTCCGACCCGACCCGCCTCCGACGACGGGCCGCCAACAGAAGTCGTTGTCACCACAACGCAGACGAGACGGTGAGTACATGGATCTCTTCGAATATCAGGCGAAGGAACTCTTCGTGAAGCACGGAGTGCCTTCGTCGGAAGGCCGGGTCACCGACTCGGCCGAGGAAGCCCGTGCGATCGCGGCCGAGATCGGCAAGCCTGTGATGGTCAAGTCTCAGGTCAAGGTCGGCGGACGCGGCAAGGCTGGTGGCGTCAAGTACGCCGCCACCCCGGACGACGCATTCACCCACGCCTCCAACATCCTCGGCCTGGACATCAAGGGCCACATCACGAAGAAGATCCTGGTCGCCGAGGCCAAGGACATCGCGGCCGAGTACTACATCTCCTTCCTGCTGGACCGGGCCAACCGGACCTACCTGGCCATGTGCTCGGTCGAGGGCGGTATGGAGATCGAAGAGGTCGCCGCCACCAAGCCGGATCGGCTCGCCAAGGTTCCGGTCGACGCGGTCAAGGGCGTCGATCTCGCGTTCGCCCGCTCGATCGCCGAGCAGGGCCATCTGCCCGCCGACATTCTCGACGCCGCCGCGGTGACCATCCAGAAGCTCTGGGAGGTGTTCATCGCCGAGGACGCCACCCTGGTCGAGGTCAACCCGCTGGTCCGCACCCCGGACAACGAGATCCTGGCCCTGGACGGCAAGGTCACCCTGGACGAGAACGCCGAGTTCCGCCACCCCGACCACGCGGCCTTCGCGGATATCGACGCGACCGATCCGCTCGAGCTCAAGGCCAAGCAGAACGACCTCAACTACGTCAAGCTCGACGGCGAGGTCGGCATCATCGGCAACGGCGCCGGTCTGGTCATGTCGACCCTGGACGTCGTCGCCTACGCCGGTGAGAACCACGGCGGCGTGAAGCCCGCGAACTTCCTCGACATCGGCGGCGGCGCCTCGGCCGAGGTGATGGCCAACGGTCTCGACGTCATCCTGGGCGACGACCAGGTCAAGAGCGTTTTTGTGAACGTGTTCGGCGGCATCACCGCCTGTGACGCCGTGGCGAACGGCATCGTGAAAGCCCTGGAGATCCTGGGCGATTCGGCGGCCAAGCCGCTGGTGGTCCGGCTCGACGGCAACCGCGTCGAAGAGGGCCGCAAGATTCTGGCCGACGCCAACCACCCCCTGGTGACGCTGGCGCAGACAATGGACGAAGGCGCCGACAAGGCCGCCGAGCTGGCTGCGGCCAAGTAAAGGACGAACGAGAAATGTCTATTTTCCTGAACAAGGATTCCAAGGTCATCGTCCAGGGCATCACCGGCGGTGAGGGCACCAAGCACACCGCGCTGATGCTCAAGGCCGGCACCCAGGTCGTCGGCGGCGTCAATGCCCGCAAGGCCGGCACCACCGTCTCGCACACCGCCAAGGACGGCTCGGCCGTCGAGCTGCCGGTGTTCGGCACGGTCGCCGAGGCCATCAAGGAGACCGGCGCCGACGTCTCGATCATCTTCGTGCCGCCGAAGTTCGCCAAGGACGCCATCATCGAGGCCATCGACGCGGAGATCCCGCTGCTGGTGGTCATCACCGAGGGCATCCCGGTGCAGGACACCGCCTACGCGTGGGCCTACAACGTGGAGAAGGGCAACAAGACCCGCATCATCGGCCCGAACTGCCCCGGCATCATCACCCCGGGCGAGGCGCTGGTGGGCATCACCCCGGCCAACATCACCGGCAAGGGCCCGGTCGGCCTGGTGTCCAAGTCCGGCACCCTGACCTACCAGATGATGTACGAGCTGCGCGACTTCGGCTTCTCCACCTCGATCGGCATCGGCGGCGACCCGGTCATCGGCACCACCCACATCGATGCCATCGAGGCGTTCGAGAAGGATCCGGAGACCAAGCTGATCGTGATGATCGGCGAGATCGGCGGCGACGCCGAGGAGCGGGCCGCGGCCTACATCAAGGCCAACGTGACCAAGCCGGTCGTCGGCTACGTCGCGGGCTTCACCGCGCCCGAGGGCAAGACCATGGGTCACGCCGGTGCGATCGTGTCCGGTTCGTCGGGCACCGCGCAGGCCAAGAAGGACGCGCTCGAGGCCGCGGGCGTCAAGGTCGGCAAGACGCCGTCCGAGACCGCCGCGCTGGCCCGCGAGATCCTCGAAAAGGCCGCCGTCAACGCCTGATTCCGGCGAAAAGCATGCCGGAACCATAGGTGTGTGGCCTGCCGATACGAATGAAGGCCGCCTCCCGCATCGGGGGCGGCCTTCGCCGTGCGTGCCGCGGCCGGATCCGTCGGGGGCAGGTCCGACGGAACTACCTCACGGCGCCGGGAACAAGTGGCAAAGACCCAGCGTGCGCACGAGCATGCAGAAACATTCCGACAGATCCATGGGCTACCTCCGATCCTCTCGTCGAACAACACGATTCGGCGGTTCGCCCGGTTCAGCGCGATCGCGCGACCGTGACCGGATCGCCCGAGTGCAGTAGCGTCAAGAGGGCATCCAGCCGTGTAGACCATGAAGGACTCGATAGGAGACGACGCCATGTCTTACCCGACCGGGGGCTCCGGGTACAACGCTCCCCAACAGCCGCCCTCGTCCGCGCCCAGCTTCGGCCAGCAGCCGTCGAGCGGTACCGGTGCTGCATCGACGGCCGGTGAATCGAGTGCCAAGGGACTGCCGTTCTATCTGACCGTCGGTGTCGCCGCGTTAGGCGTCATCAACTTCCTACTCGGCTTCACCTCCTACGCGACCTTCAAGCCGGGTGACGGCTCGGGGCTGGGGCTGCGGATCCCGGAGCAGACCGCCTCCTTCTTCAAGGCTGGCGGCATCACGCCGCTGCTGGCGCTGCTGCTGCTCGGCGGCCTGCTCGCTGGACTTTCGCTGCTGCCCAAGCAGAACTGGGTCGGCGCGGGTGCCGCCGCGGCGGGCGCCGGATTCCTCGGCCTGCTGTTCCAGTCGTTCACCCTCGGTGAGGGTTACAGCCTCGCGTGGGGTGCGTGGGTGGTGCTGTTCCTCGGTCTGGTGCAGACCGCGGCCGGTGTGGTCGCGGTGCTGTTCGAGGGCGGCATCCTGACCCCGCCCGCGCCGAAACCGGCTGCGCCGCAGGGCTTCGGCGGTCCGGGCGGCTACGGCCAGCAGCAGTCCTACGGACAGAGCCAGCCCGGTCAGCAGCAGGGACAGTTCGGCCAGACCCCGCAGGGCTACGGTCAGCAGCAGTACGGTCAGCAGCAGCCCGCCTACGGTCAGCAGGCCGGACAGCAGTCCGCTTACGGCCAGTACGGTCAGCAGCCGTCCTACGGCCAGCCGGGTCAGCAGCAGTACGGCCAGCAGCAGTACGGTCAGACCCCGCAGTACGGGCAGACCCAGCAGCCGTCCTACGGCCAGGGCGCGCAGCAGGCCTACGGCGCCTCGCAGCAGCGGCCGCAGCCCGCGACCGGCGCCGAAGAGGCCGCCACGCAGCACTTCGGCGCGGCGCAGAGCGGGCAGCAGTACGGCGGCTCGGCCTACGGCCAGCCCGCCCAGTCGAGTTCGAGTCAGAGCGCCCAGGCCAACCCGTTCGGCGGCGAGCAGACCGCCAATCCGGCCGCTGATGCCACCAAGGCGTTCCGTCCGGAGGACGACAAGCAGTAGAACCACTCCGATCGTCGGCGAGCCGGGCTTCGAGCGGCGCGCCTGACTCGCCGACGCGCGGAAACCTGCCACGCTGAATTCCCATGGGCACGCACACGAGTGGACCTCCGGCTCGACGCCCGCGGTGGACGGTCATCGGGAGGGTCTGGTGAGGTCGTCGTTGGTCAGGTGGGACGACTCCGGTCAGCGGCGGGTCGACGCACCGGAGCACGACTCCGAGCCGAATCGGCCCGAGGACAACATCTTTCTCTCGCTCACCCCCGAGCGGGCCAAGGTGCTGCTCATCGTCGCGGCGCGCACCTCGAGTTACACCGTGGTCGTGCTCGTGGCTCTGGTGCTCGCGACCCTGTTCGCCGCCGGGAGCGGTATGACGGGCGCGCCGGGCGCCATAGCGGCCGGTTGGCTTGCGGTACATCAGGTTCCGCTGGTGATCGGCACCACCTCGCTCGGACTGCTGCCGCTGCTGCCGACCGGACTGGTGGTGTGGTTCGCCGCGGGCGACTGCGCACGGGCGGTGGAACCGCGCTCCTCGCACGCCGATCTCGGCTGGATCGTCGGCGCGGCGCTGTCGGGACCGCTGCTGATCACCGCCGTCTGTCTGGCCGTGGCCGAGGATGCCTCCTCGGTGGTCGCGTTGCAGCCGCCGAACACTCTGGCGGCCTTCGGATGTGTGGGCGGGCTGCATCTGCTGGCCGCCGGGGCCGGAATCCTGCGCAGCCGACCCGAACTCGTCACGCCCTATCTGCCCGAATGGGTGCTGCCCGGTGCGCGGGTGGCGGTGCGCGCACTGGGCCGGTTGCTGCTCGCGGGCGCGGCGCTCACGCTGCTGTCGTTTCTCGTGCACTGGTCGCAGATCGGCGAGACCTACCGGGCCGCGGGCAATTTCGCGGGTGTGCTCGGCCTGACCGCGCTGTCGCTGGCCTATCTGCCGAATGTCGTGATCGGCGCGGCGAGCGTGCTGATGGGGGCCGATGTGCACCTCGGCGCGGGCTCGCTGAATCTGTTCTCGGTCGTGGGCGCGCGGCTGCCCGGGCTGCCGGTGCTGGTCGCCGTGCCCGCGGGTCCCGCGGCCCTGTGGTGGCCGGTGGTGCTGCTGATTCCGGCCGCGGTCGGCGTGCTGGCCGGAGTGGACTGCGCCCGCGAGGCCGGTGACCGCCCGCGCACGCCGTGGGCCACACTGACCGCGGCCGGTCTGACCGCGGTCGCGGCGCTGGTGCTCGGATCGGCGGCCGGGGGCGCCGCGGGCTCGTTCGGTGAGCTCGGCCCGGGGGTGTGGCTGTTCGCCGGGCTCACCCTGGTCTGGATGATCGGCGCGGGCTACGTGGGCCTGCTGGCGGCGCACTGGTTCCTTGTCGCGCCCGCACCGGCCGCCGCGGACTACTACGACGACGAGTACGCCGACTACGCCGATGAGGAGGAGTACTCCGATGAGGAGTGCGTCGCCGACGATTACGGGGACGAGTATCCCGAAGCGCACTACGGCTACGAGGACTACGCGTCCGATTCGGACGCCCCGATCGTCGACGGCGAGTTGATCGAGGAGCCGCTGGCGCTGTCGACGATCGCGGATGAGGCGAAGACGGCCGAAAACTCCGACATTCTCGACGCCGAGGTGGTAGAGGCGGACCTGCCCAACAGCAACGAAGTGGACGGTCGTTAGGCTCTAACGCGGCGGCCCGGACTGGTCGCCGCCATCCCGCACCCGTCGCATACAGGGAGTAGAGCGCTGACGACCCCGCCCGCCCAGCTGGTGCCGCCGACGGCGCCCGCATCCGTCGTCGTGCTCGCCTCGGGTACCGGATCGCTGTTGCGTTCGCTGATCGAGGCCACCCGGGACGCGGAGTATCCGGCCCGCATCGTGGCCGTCGGCGTCGATCGCGATTGCGCCGCAATCGAACACGCGCGCGACGCCGGAATCTCACATTTCCTGGTCGCGCTGGGCGAGCATCCCGATCGCGCCGCCTGGGACGCCGCGCTGACCGCGGCCGTGGCCGCCTTCGAACCCGATCTGGTCGTCTCGGCGGGTTTCATGAAGATCCTCGGGCCCGCCTTCCTCGACCGGTTCGGTGGTCGCGTCATCAACACCCATCCCGCCCTGCTGCCGTCCTTCCCGGGCGCGCACGCGGTGCGTGACGCACTGGCCTACGGCGTGCGGGTGACGGGCTCCAGCGTGCATCTGGTCGACGCGGGCGTCGACACCGGACCGATCCTCGCTCAGGAGGCCGTGCCGGTGCGGTCCGACGACGACGAGGACACCCTGCACGAGCGGATCAAAGTCGTCGAACGGCGGTTGCTGGCGCAGGTCGTCGCGGCCGTCGCGACGCGAGGCATTGTCTCCGATGGACGAAAGGCAGTTATCCCAGATGAGCGAGTTCTCCGGTGAGTGAGCGCAAGCCGATCAGCAGGGCGCTGGTAAGCGTCTACGACAAGACGGGACTGGTCGAACTGGCCAGCGGCCTGCATGCCGCCGGCGTGGAGCTGGTCTCGACCGGATCGACTGCGGCGCGCATCGCCGACGCCGGAATTCCGGTGACCAAGGTGGAGGAGCTCACCGGCTTCCCGGAGACCCTGGACGGCCGGGTGAAGACCCTGCACCCGCGGGTGCACGCCGGAATCCTCGCCGATCTGCGCAAGCCCGAACACGCCGCGCAACTGGCCGAATTGGGTGTCGCCGCTTTCGAATTGGTGGTGGTCAACCTCTACCCGTTCACCCAGACCGTCGCGAGCGGGGCGACCCCGGACGAATGCGTCGAGCAGATCGATATCGGCGGCCCGTCGATGGTCCGCGCGGCGGCGAAGAACCATCCGTCGGTCGCGGTGGTCGTCGACACCGGTGACTACGACGAGGTGCTGACCGCCGTGAAGTCGGGAGGCTTCACCCTCGCCGAGCGAACGGGCTTGGCGGCCAAGGCCTTCCAGCACACCGCAAGTTACGACGTCGCGGTGGCGAGCTGGCTGACCAATGTGCTCGCGGCCGATCCCGAAGCGGGCCTGCGGTTCCCGGCCTGGCTCGGCGGCACCTGGACCCAGCAGACCGTGCTGCGCTACGGCGAGAACCCGCATCAGGCCGCCGCGCTGTACATCGACGAATCCGGTCCGGCCGGTCTGGCGCAGGCGGAACAGTTGCACGGCAAGGAGATGTCGTACAACAACTACACCGATGCCGATGCCGCCTGGCGGGCCGCCTGGGATCACGCCGCGCCCGCGGTCGCGGTCGTCAAGCACGCCAACCCCTGCGGCATCGCGGTCGGCGCGGATATCGCCGAGGCGCACCGCAAGGCGCACGCCTGCGATCCGGTCAGCGCGTTCGGCGGCGTGATCGCGGCCAATCGCGAGGTGACGGTGGAGATGGCCGAACAGGTCGCCGAGATCTTCACCGAGGTGATCGTGGCGCCCGGCTACGCCGACGGCGCGGTGGAAGTGTTGCAGCGCAAGAAGAATGTGCGCATCCTGGTCTCCGCGGCCCCGGTGCGCGCCGGTGCGGAACTGCGCCCGATCAGCGGCGGCGCACTGCTGCAGCAGCGCGATATCGTCGACGCCGAGGGCGACGATCCGGCCAACTGGACCCTGGTGTCCGGCGAGGCGGCCGACGCGGCGACGCTGGCCGATCTCGAATTCGCCTGGCGCGCTTGCCGTGCGGTGAAGTCGAACGCGATTCTGCTTGCGCACGACGGTGCTTCGGTCGGTGTCGGCATGGGTCAGGTCAACCGAGTGGACGCGGTGCATCTGGCGGTGCTGCGCGCCGGGGAGCGGGCCGTGGGGTCGGTGGCGGCCTCCGATGCCTATTTCCCGTTCCCGGACGGCCCGCAGCAGCTGATCGCCGCCGGGGTGAAAGCCATTGTGCAGCCGGGTGGTTCGGTGCGCGACCAGCTGACCATCGATGCCTGCCGAGAGGCCGGGGTCACGATGTACTTCACGGGTGCGCGGCACTTCGCGCACTGACAGGTAGCGAGGGCCCCTGCGCGGACATGATCTCCGCGCAGGGGCCCTCGTCATCCAGTCGCCGAGCCATAGCCATCTCGACTCCCAGGTTTCGTCATCCCGGCGCGTGCGACGGGTGCCTCCAGAGCAGGGAAGGTACCACCTTCACAACCCCGGTGCGGCAGACCGAAATGCTATAACCGCAGCGTGACCATCGAATGTGAATTACATCACTACGAAATTTCGAAGTGAGCGGATTCACTTGGCACTGAGTACCTTTCGATTGCCCAATGGTTGCTTCAATGGGATCTCCAGGGTGCCGAAGACGGCGATCATCGTGCACATCCGACCGGCCGCCTCCGGCAGCGTGCCCGCGCGCAATTCGACCGTTACCGTGCTGTCGGATTCGGTCGTACTCGCGTCCACGCCATAGCATTCCGGCGAACCGCTCTGGAAGTTCACCGCGATCCGATCGGGCGCGACGCGGGTCCAGCTGTCGAACGCGATGGGGCGAGGATTGGCGATCGCGGGGTTGGCGGTGAACGCGCGGCCGGGCTGCGGAGTGGTCTGTTCGGTCGGTGTGCTCGCGGCCGACGTCGGATGCGCGCTCGTATTCCCTTGCGCACCATCGTTGTTCGACTGACCGCAGCCGGCGGCCAGCAGTGCGAGCAGGGCGGCCACGGCGGCGCCCGCGCGCCGCGAGCCCGAGATCGGTTCCATGGCGCCCCACCCTAGTGGGTGCGAGCGGGGGTCCCGTCGCTGCCGTCGTCGACCGAACAGTGAACTTTCTACAACGACTGCGCGTAATCAGTGCGCTGCCGGGTACTCGCCAGTAGTCTCTGCAAACGATGAGCGAATGCAGTTCTGCGCCATCGACTTATGAGCAAGCGAACCCCTGTCCCGAAAGGACCCTCCGATGGGCGACACGCTGAACGTAGGCGATGAACTCGGTCTCGGCCAATCCCTCCAGGGTGGTGCGTACACCCTGACGCTGCAGAACGACGGCAATCTGGTGCTGTCGGAGCCGGGCGGGGTGGTGTGGGCCACCAACACCCATGAGCAGGGTGTCAAACGCGCGGTGCTGCAGGACGATGGCAACTTCGTGCTGTACAAGGACGACGGCGCGGCGTGGGCCACCGACACCAACGGCAAGGATGTCGACCGGCTGGTGGTGCAGGCCGACCGCAATGTGGTGCTCTACGGCAAGGACGGCAGCCCGGTGTGGGCCTCGGACACCAATACCGACAACCCGATCCAGGCCGAGGAGCCGGTCCTGGCCGCGGCCACCGAGCAGGCCCCGCCGCCGCCCCCGCCCGCTCCGGCGGCCCAGACCTACACCGTCGAGCCCGGCGACACCCTGTGGGCCATCGCCGAGCGCTTCTACGGTGACGGCAACCGCTACGGCGAGATCGCCCAGGCCAGTGGCATCGACAATCCGGACGCCATCGATGTGGGTCAGGTCCTGACGATCCCCTGATTCGGCCGAACGCACGCCGGAACGACGAAGCCCCGACGCCTCCGGCGTCGGGGCTTTCGACTGAGACCCGGTATCCCGAGCCGATTTTCGGTCGGATCAGCGCGCCAGTTGCAGCACCAGCGTGGCCACGGCCGGAGCCAGGTAGAGCAGCGGGAACGGCGTGGTCTTGTACGACCGGGCACGGATGGTCGTGGCGGCGGCGCCGAGGAAGTAGAGGATCAGACCGATTGCCGCGGCGATGCCGACGATCGGCGCCACGAATCCGGCCAGCAGGCCCAGCGCACCGGCCGATTTGGCCAGCGCCAACGGGTTCCACCAGGCCCGCGGCACCTGGTACTGGATCAGCGGCTCGACCACGAACTGTTTGCGGGCGAACAGCGAGTAGCCCGAGAATCCGATCCACAGGGCGGTGACGACGGCGACGATGTGGTAGGCGACGTTCATTGGAATCCGTTTCCTCTCAGCGACTTTGCTTGGTTGCCTGTTCGACGACGCGGCATGCGCGACTGTGACATCGGCGGATTCCGATACGAAAAAGGCCGGGCCCCGGCGTCGAAGGACGTCGGGGCCCGGCCTGGCGCCGCGGTTACCTCAGCGGCTGGTGAACGGCAGCAGTGCCATCTCGCGGGCGTTCTTCACCGCGACGGCGACCTGGCGCTGTTGTTGGGGGGTGAGGCCGGTGACTCGGCGGCTGCGGATCTTGCCGCGATCGGAGATGAACGTGCGCAGCAGGTTCACGTCCTTGTAGTCGACGGTCTCGACACCGGCGGCGATGAGTGGGTTCTTCTTCGGGCGCCGTGCCTGCTCGGCACGGACCTTCTTCGACGGTGCTCGCTTCACTGGCATGTCAGCGGTTCCTTCTCACTCACGAGATCTGCGGAGGTCTACCAACTCGATTTGTGCACACCGGGCAGTTCCCCTCGGTGGGCCATCTCGCGTACCCGGACCCGAGAGAGACCGAATTTACGGAGATGCCCACGGGGCCGTCCATCCGTGGCGTCCCGATTGCGCAATCGTACCGGACTGGCATCCCGCGGCATCTTCTGCAGTGCAGCCTGAGCAGCTGTGACTATCTGCGCCGCCTCCGGCGTCGCTTGTTCGCGGCCCCCGAGGCTCGTTTCTTCCCTCCTCCGCTCCTCCGCTTCGCTCCCCCGCTCCGTCAGTCCAGAAACCAGCCGGGCCGCGAACTGTGGGTTGACGCTGGCCAAGCGGATTGCTTCCTTCAGCGCGGCGCGGCGTTCGGCATAGCGGGCGACGACGGCCCTGCGGTGCTCATTGCGGTTGATCTTGGATTTCTTGGCCATCAGCGGTCCTCGCGGAAGTCGACGTGTTTGCGGATCACCGGGTCGTATTTGCGCAGGATCATTCGGTCCGGATCGTTGCGGCGGTTCTTGCGGGTGACGTAGGTGTAGCCGGTACCCGCGGTCGAGCGGAGTTTGATGATGGGCCGAATCTCGTTGCGGGCCATCAGATCTTCTCCCCGCGCGCGCGTAGCTTCGCGACGACCGCCTCGATGCCGTCGCGATCGATGGTCTTGATGCCCTTGGCGGAGACCGTGAGCGTGATGCGCCGACCCTCGCTGGGCAGGTAGTAGGACTTGCGCTGGATATTGGGATCCCAGCGGCGGTTGGTCCGACGGTGCGAATGCGATACGGACTTGCCGAAGCCCGGCTTGCGCCCGGTGACCTGGCAGTGGGCCGACATGTCTCCTCCTTCACAAGATGACAATCATTTTCGACAACGACGGTTCGACACTGTAGCGTGAACCCGAAGCAAATGAAAATCATTATCGAAAGGGGTTCCGGTGGCGTCTCATCCCGACCGCCGCACGCCCGTCGTGGTGCTCGCGGGCTTCCCGGGTCCGGCCACGACCGGTGTGGACCATGTGGCGCGGATGCTGCGGGACGCGCCCGGCACCGTGGTGATCCGCCACGATCTGACGGAGTTGCGTGAGGGGATTGTCCGTCGGACCGTGTGGAGCGAGGGGCGCGAGCAGATCAGCGTGCACGAGCTCGCGCACGGATGCGTGTCCTGCACGCTGCGCGCGGATCTGCTGCCGCTGCTGTGTCTGCTCGCGGCCCGGGATTCGGTGCGGCGCATCGTGATCGCGCTCGATCCGGCCTTCGAGGCCGAGGCCGTGGGTCATGCCGTGGACCATGTGCCGGTGGCCGGGGTGGTGGGCCGGGTGGACGGTCCGGCCGGGCGCGATGTGCGCATCGAGGCCGTGCTGACCTGTCTGGACGCCCGGACCTGGCTGCCCGACGCGCTGTGCGGCGACACCCTCGCCGAACGCGGGTTGGCCGATGCCGATGACGATCGGACCATCGCGCAGGTGGCCGTCGGGCAGGTCGATTTCGCCGATGCCGCAGTGGTTTTCGGTGTCGACGGGGTGACGGTGCACGAGCGGGAGCAGTTGGGCGCGGTGCTGGAACGGCTGATTCCACAGGCGCCGGTGGCCTGGCTGGGAGATCCGCGGCTGCTCAGCGCGGGCGAGGTGGAGGATCTGCTGCATCGTGTTCCCGCGGATTCGCGGCGCGGTCGGATCTTCGACGCACATGCCCCGCTGCTGCGCGGTCAACCGCCGCTGACCGCCGAATCCGGTGTGGCGCTGGTGGAATTCGCCACGAACCGGCCGTTTCATCCGGCGCGATTGCATCAGGCGCTCGATGCGCTGTTCGACGGCGTGATCACCGCGCGCGGCCGCATCTGGCTGGCCACCCAGCCCGATGAGGTGGTGTGGCTGGAATCGGCGGGCGGTGGGCTGCGGGTCGGCAGCGCCGGACGCTGGCTGGCCGCCATGGATGCCGCCGAACTGGCCGAGGCCGATTCCGATCGCCGGGCGCTCGCGGGCCTGCGTTGGGACGACCGATTCGGCGATCGCGATATCTCGCTGGCGATTCTGACCTGCGACGCCGATGTGGACGAGATCCGCCACGCGCTGCACTGGGCCCTGGTCGACGAGGCCGAACTGCTACTGGTGCGCACCGCGCCCGAACTGGTCGCGCAGTGGGACGACCCGTTCGGAAGTTGGCACGAAGATCCCTGCGACACAAGCGAACCCAGCGCCTCACCGGTCGGTGAGCAGCGCGCGAACGAAAGGTAGGCCCGTGAAATCAGGTATTCATCCGGATTACCAACTGGTCGTCTTCGAGGATGCGAGCACCGGTAAGCGCTTCCTCACCCGGTCCACCGCGACCGGGCTGCGGACCGTGGAATGGTCCGACGGCAACACCTATCCGCTCATCACGGTGGATGTCACCGCCGATTCGCACCCGTTCTGGACCGGTGCCAATCGCCTGCTCGACACGCAGGGGCGGGTGGAGAAGTTCGAGCGCAAGTACGGTAGACGCATTCGGGCCCAGGCGGATCCGGCCGTGCGGAAGGAGAGCTAGCCATGGCGGTGCCGAAGCGGCGGATGTCGCGGGCCAATACGCACAGTCGGCGCTCGCAGTGGAAGGCGACGCCGCCGGATCTGGTGCCGGTCCGGGTCGACGGGGTGGTGCGCCGAGTGCCGCGGCGATTGGTCGCGGCCGTGCGGCGCGGATTGATCGATCCGGAGAAGTTGTAGCGGGCGAGGTGCTGATGGTGCGGGGTAACTAAACTGTCCGGTCGGTCGTGGAAATGTGGTTATGGTTTATTTGTCCACATTCAGCGACGAGATGGTTATCCGTTCGTCTCGGGTGATCGGGTGAGTCGCGACAAGTGTGGGTAGCGGATAAATAGCTGCGATCTGAATTACGTACTGGTAGTTGGTTTTTCAGCAATGAAAAAGTCTGCTTGAAGTGATGCTTTCGTGGCCGGGCGCCGGTACCCTCGTGCGGGAGGGCGGGTTCTTCCGGTTCACTGGAAGAACCCGCTCATCGCCACTTCCGAGTCCGTTCGGGCGCTTTCCCGGTTATCTGTTCGCACCGTTGCCGTCTCGGCCGGGCAGGGGCAACTCGTCCAGCAGTGACTCCAGGCGGGTCAGGCTGTCGGTGACGACCGAGGCGGGGCCCGACAGCAGCGACAGTGGCCACGGCCAGTGATGGTGTGACAGCTCCTCGACCTGTTTGCTCAGATCGGCGGTCGTCGCTTCCAGATCGCTGATCTCCGTGCGCAATTCGGCGATCTGTGCCAGGGCCGCGGCCAGGCCGTCCACCAGGGTGCGGTTGTGGCCATTCGCGTCGGCGCCCAGTTGCGGCCAGCCGGCCAGGCCGGGTCCGCGCAGCTGAATCTGGATATCGCGCAGAATCGCGTCCTGCTCCGGAGTCACGTCCGGTTCCTCTCCATCGATGAAATCCCACTGGCCGAAATCCTCGGTCTCGGCCTCGTTCACATCGCACACCACGCCCGCGACGAGCACCTGCTGCCCGTTCTGGAACAGCTGCCGCCGATATTCGACATTGCCGCCCGACCAGGCGGTGGTCTGCCAGGCCCAGCGTGCCGCACCCGCGTCCAGCGCGCGGCTCACCGGCCAATATCCGCCGTAGATACCGGTATTCACGCGACCGAGCACACTCGCCGCGCCGTCCAGATACGCATTGATCGCGGCCTGCTGCTCCCCGGTGGCATCGAAATCCGCCGAGAAGTAGATCGGCCGATCCTCCCGCCCCCCACACCGCAGCGCCTGGGCCAACCCCGCCCGCGCATCGGTCACCCCCGCCGCGTACCCGTCGAGCATCCGAACCGCCGTCGTCTCCCAATTCGACACGATCGAAACCCCGTGCGCCCGCAGATCATCGGCCTCTTCGGGCGTCAACAACTTCCCCGGCAACGTAGGCCCCCCGGGCGACAGATACCGAACCACAAAGTCGTACCCGGCAGCCCGAACCGCCCCACCACCCGGCCGAGCCGCCGCGTAGTCCAGCCCGAAACGCATGGATCCCACTGTAATTCGCACCCCGAACCCTCGCTGGCGCATGAGAATCCCCGGCCGAAAAGCAGGCCGGGGAACGAGTGGTGGTGCCGGGAGCGGGTGGTGGTGGCGGCTGTCGCTCGCGGTCGCCTTCCCTCCTTCCCGGTCGCGCGCTGGTCGCCTTATCTCCTTCCCGGTCGCGCGCGGTCGTTCTACCTCCTTCCCGGTCGCGCGCGGTCGTTTTATCGCCCTACCGGCCGCTAGCGGTTGCCCTCTCTTTCCCTGTCGCCCCGGCACGCTTTTCGCCGGGGCGACAGGGCCGTGTCGACTCGCGGAACTTGTCGGTGGGGGCTGGTTGACTGGCGGTGGCCGTGTGATCGGGATCACGTTTAGTTCCGGTTGGCGGCTGTTCGCGATCGACGGCACAGAAAAGGGAGAAGACGATGCCTGTTCGACAGCAACCGTGGCCGGAGGGGACGCCCTGTTGGGTGGATTGCCAGGTGGATGATCCGGTCAAGGCCAGTGAGTTCTATGCGGGACTGTTCGGCTGGGAGATTCAGGGTACGGCCGAGGAGGCCGGGGGTTATCTGATGGCGTTGAAGGGTGGTGAGGCCGTCGCCGGGATCGGGCCGAAGCCGCAGGCGGGGATGCTCTCGGTGTGGACGACCTATCTGGCGGCCGAGGATGCCGATGCCGTGGCGGAGAGGATCACCCGCGCGGGCGGTCAGGTCGTGATGCCGCCCTTCGATGTGATGGACGCCGGGCGCATGTTTGTCGCGGCCGACTCGACCGGCGGCTACTTCGGAATCTGGCAGGCCCGCGCTCACAACGGCGCCGCGGTCTACAGCGAGCACGGCGCCTACACCTGGAACGAGCTGCACACCAGGCAGTTCGAGGCCGCCGAGAAGTTCTACGCCGATGTCTTCGGCTACAGCTACGAGCATGTGGGCGACGGCGCGACGATGCGCTATTCGATGTTCACCCCGCCCGGCGCCGAACAGGCCGCGGGCGGCATCAACGACGACACCCTGATGCCGGGTGAACCCATGCCCAGCTACTGGCTGACCTGGTTCCAGTACGACAACGTGGACGAGGGCCTGGCCCGCGCCGGCGAACTCGGTGCCGGGACCATGATGCCCGCCACCGACTCCCCGGTCGGTCGGATGGCCATTGTCGCCGCCCCGCAGGGCGAGGCCTTCGGCCTGATCGACACCAATGTGCGCGTGGGCGAGATGTAGTTCGCCGGTGCTGCGCTGAGGGTTTGCTGAGCCCTCGGCGCGGTGTCGTTCGCCCTAATTTTCGGCTTCTTAACACCCGCGGTACATTTTTGTCGGCTTATTGATGGCTTCTGTTACAGGTTCGTAATAATAGCCAGAGAGCATGCTTGAGGGTTCGGTCGGAGCCTGCGCGCCAGAGGTTGGTGGCGCACCTGCTGAAGAAAGCTCTCTCGATGAGGTTCACAAAGTTAGCCGCTACGTCGGCGCTGGTAATTGCGGCGCTCGGCGTCTCGGCCGGGACGGCCTATGCCGATGTCGCCCCGGCTCCCGTTTCGAATTCGACCCTGCAGACCGATATTCTGCCGGGCATCCACTACAACGCCAGCCTGGTCGATCATTCGGTGGTCGTCAGCACCGACAGTGGTTCGATGGCCGCACGCGACGGTCAGTTCCAATTCCTCGACGGTAGTGGCCAGGTGGTTGCTGCATTGCCGCTGAGCTATCAGCGCGACGGTCTGAACTTCCCCATCGCCGCGGCGATCGACGGCAATACCGCCACGCTGACCCCGAGCACCGATCGCGCCCAGGCCACCCCGGCCGACAAGCGCGTCCCGGATCTGCGCTACGTCGACGCCACCGCGAACCCGAACTTCAACCAGGCGGTGAGCAACCTGTCCAGCGAGGTGGCGATCGGCGTCGCCATCGGCACCCTGATCGGTACCGCGATCGGCGCGGGCATCGGCTGCGTCGCGGGCGGTATCGTGTCCGGCCTCGCGGGCGCCGCGGTCACCATCGGCACCCTGGCCGTCCCGGCGGCCCTCGGCGGCTGCCTGGTCACCGGCGCGGCGCTGGCGGCCATGGGCGCGGTCGCGGGAACGATCTTCATCGGCGGACCGGTCGCGGCCGTGGCGTTGTTCCAGTTCTTCGCCGACGTCAACACCCCGCCGGCTCCCGCACCGGCGCCCTGATTTCGATAGGGACGCAGGAATCTGAACACACCGTTCGGGCCGGATCGCCTCGCGATCCGGCCCGAACGGCGTCTCGACTCAGGAAGACCGGGAGACCAGCGGACGGCGTCGGGCCCGCGGTCGCGCGGCCTGCTGCGGCTCGCGATTGCTGCGTGAGCGGTCCGGCGCCACCAGCACGGCGGTGATCGGTACCGCCAGCGATAGCGTGCCCAGGACGAAGACCGGCACGAAGAGGGTGAACAGATCATCGCCCGCGGGCTGGCGCATCGCCGGATCGATCCGTACCCGGACACCGGTCAGGCCCAGATAGTGCAACGCGCACACCAGAATCGCGAAGACCAGCGCCGCACCCGCCAGCAGGAGCAGCGCGCGCGGCCGACCCATGGTGATCAGCACGACCGCGGCCGCGGCGACGGCCAGCACGGTCGCGCCGAGGGCCGCGAACGGATTCAGCGTGATCGCGCCCTGCACATGGATCGCGGTCATACCGAGCACATGCATCAGGCCCAGCCCCAGACCCATGACCGCACTACCCGCCGCGAGCCTCGGCGGCGCGGGTGAGCGACCGGCCACCAGCAGCCCGCCCAGCACCGAGACCACCGCGAGCACCGCGGCCACCGCCACCCGCCAGACGTCGTATCGGATATCGCCCTGCGCCACACCGATGCCCAGCATATTGACGTATACGGCCAGCCAGGTCCCGACCGCGCCGATCGACACCGCCGCGGCGGTCAGCCACACCAGCCGGAACTTGGCCGTCACCGACAGCATCGACTGCCGAATACAGGCCAGTCCGACCAGGGCGCCCGCCAGCGAAACCCCCAGCGACAGCACCAGAACCCACAAACCCATCGTGAAATAACTCAATGCCCCTACCCCTCAACCCTGTCCGACCGCCTGCCGCTGCGCCGCCTTGAGTCTTTGAATCGCGTACTCGGTCACCGCCGCCAGCGCACCGCGCACCTCACCCGCGTCGCGGGCATCGATATCGACGATCGGCACGCCGTCGCGGATGGACAGCGCCTCGCGCATCTCGGTCACCGGAAAACGCGGCGCCTCGGGAAAACGATTGACTGCCACCAGGAACGGCAGTCCGCGCGCCTCGAAGAAATCCACCGACGCGAAGCTGTCCTCGATGCGGCGGGTATCCACCAGCACCACGGCGCCGATCGCGCCGCGAATCAGGTCGTCCCACATGAACCAGAACCGGCGCTGTCCGGGTGTGCCGAACAGATACAGCGCCATATTGCCGGGCAGGATGATGCGGCCGAAATCCATGGCGACCGTGGTGGTGTCCTTGTCCGGGGTGGCGGACAGATCGTCGACGCCGTCGGAGACTCCGGTCACCATCGCCTCGGTGCGCAGCGGCACGATCTCCGAGACCGCGCCGACGAAGGTCGTCTTGCCGACGCCGAAACCGCCCGCCACAACGATTTTCGTGGAGGCGGTCCGGCCGTCGATATTGGGGGAGAACGGATTCGGCATCGGTAGTACCGAATTCGGGGGCAGGGCGGGTGGTAAGGGATTCTGCGGCATGAAGGAATTCTGTGCGGTTCCTGGTGCTGTGGGCGGGGGAAAGGTGGAATTCGGGCTGGTCGCAGGACGTTTCGGTAATCCGGGCTCAGAGGGCGCGCAGTCCACGCAGGGTCCTCTCCATCAGATCGCGGCGCTCGTCGAAACTGGCGTGCTCGCTGAGGGTGGTGTGCACCCGCATGGTTCTGGCCACCACCAGATCGCCGATCACGACCCGGACCATGCCCAGCGGCCGCTGCATATGCGCGGCGATTTCGGCCACCGACAACCGGGCCGTGCCCAGTCTCAGGATGTCTGTGCGGATATCCCCGTGTGGCCAGTCGAATTGATTGGCGTAGGGCAGGGTTTCGACGACCGCCTCGAGCGGAAGCTCGACCGCGGGTTCGGTCCGACCGGCGGTCAGCGCATACGGTCGAACACGTGTGGTTGGCCGGCCGGAGCCAGCCCCGAGGGAACTCGACATCGCACTCTCTATACCGCCGAACGAGCCGTGGCTTGCACGACCGCCCCGACCCGATCGGACAACAACGCCATTTCGTAGCCGATTCGGCCGATATCGTGTTGTTTGTTCGCGAGCACCGCTAGGTGGGAGCCGTTGCCCACACTCATCACCAATAAGTAGCCGCGTTGCATATCCACGATCGATTGCATCACCTTGCCGCCGTCGAAAAGCTGTGCCGCGCCGGAGGACAGGCTGGCCAGACCCGCGGTGACGGCCGCCAGCTGCTCGGCTCGGTCGGACGGCAGATGTGGGCTGGTGGCCTGTAGCAGTCCGTCGGCCGAGACCAGCACCGCGTGCGACACACCCGGCACATCGCGCGTGAAGCGGGTGACCAGCCAGTTCAGGTTCTCGTCGGTGTCGGTGGTGGTCTGCTGGGTGTCGGTCATGCTGAGCCTCCGTCGTAGTGCTGAGCATCCGCACGTCCGCTGCGGACGCCGCTCAGATGCCTGGACAGGTTGGTGCGGATCTCCTCCGGATCGGGCGCGCCCGATCGCGTTGTGGCGGTGAGTCCGCCGGGCACCAGTTGCGCGCCCGGGCGGCGAATCGGCAGACCGCCCTCGGTCTGCCGGGCGGAGGTCGGACTGCTGGCCTCGGCCGCGGCCGCCCAGCCCGCGTCGGCGGGAGAGGACCAGCCGTTCGCGGGCCCGCTGGACGAGGGTTCGACCAGCCATTCCGAGACCATGCGCTGATAGATCGGGGTGCCCTGGGGCACGGGAGCCGTTGCGCTCGCGGCGGATTCCTCCGGCTGCTGCGACGGATACACCGCCGTCTCGGCCCAGATGTCCACCGGCTGTCCGGAGTCGTGCGGCGCGTCCGGCTCCGAATCGCCTCGGCCGAAACGGGTGTCGTCCTGGGTGTAGACCGGCTCCGCGTAGGTGTACCGGTCCTCATCGGGATTCGGGTCACGCTGCGGGAGGCTGTCGTCGGCTGAGGACCACTCGCGCGCGTAACCGTCCTCGAGCGCCCCCGAATCCCGGTCGGAGAAGCCCGCGCTCGCCCCAGCCCACTCGCCGCGCGTGTCATCGGTCCGATCCGAGTCCGGGAGGTCATCGGTCCGCGGCCATTCGCCGTGCGGGGCGGCGTTGTCGGAGGGGTGTGAGACCCGTTGTGGGGGGTCGTCGGTACGACGCCATTCGCTGTGTGGGGCGGCGTCGGCGGAAGAATGTGAGACCCGTTGCGGCAGACCGTCGGTGCGGGGCCATTCGCTGTGTGGGGCCGCGTTGTCGGAGGGGTGTGAGACCCGTTGCGGCAGACCGTCGGTGCGGGGCCATTCGCCGCGCTGCGCCGCGCTTTCGGACGGATCCGAATCCTGCGGGGGCGGGTCCTCGGACGGTTGCCATTCCTGTTGTGCGGATTCGTCTTCGGCGGGCGGATTCTGCGGCCATCGCGGATCCGGTTGCGCGGGTGCGTCATCGGCGGAGTCGTCCGGGGAGTCCCAGGCGGTGAAGTGGTCGGCTCCCGTGGTCGCCCGGTCCTCGTCGTCGGCGGGGAATTCGTCAGGGGGCAGGTTCAGATGGCCGACTGTGGCATCGGGATGGGCGGATTCGCGGTGGGTGAACAGTTCGCCGGTGCTGCGGTGGGTGAACAGGCCGTCGGTCAGGGATGGCTGGGGGGCGTCGTCCTGGGCGTAGGGCGTGAACAGGTCGTCGGCGGGAATGGGCGGGCCGAAGTCGGCGGCCTCGCCCGGACGGCGTTGCGGCAGTTCGAGTTGCGGGCGGGCGAACAGGCCGGTGGCCTCCGCGTCGGGGACGACCGACAGCGGCGCGGGGCCGATCGGGCTCGGGAAGGGCGCGATGATCGGCTGTGGGCCCGTGGTGGATTCGGGCAGCGGCGAGACCAGCGCACTGGGCAGATGCACACTGGCGGTGATCCCGGCCTGCTGCCCGGCGCTCGCGGTCCGGCGCAGGCTCACCGTGACCGTATGCCGCTTGGCCAGTCGCCCGACCACGAAAAGACCCATGCGGCGGGCGGTTTCGACGGTCACCTCACCACCGGAGGCCAACCGCTCGTTGATCGCGCGCAGATCCTCCGACGACATGCCCAGGCCGCGGTCGGTGATCTCGATCAGATAGCCGCCGTCCACCGCGCGGGTCACCGAGACCGCGACCGGGGTGTTGGGCGGGGAGTAGCGCAGCGAGTTATCGATCAGCTCGGCCAGCAGATGTTCGATGTCGACCGCGGGCTCACCGGCCACGATGCCGTCGGGCACGGTGCCGATCTCGACCCGTTGATAGTCCTCGACCTGGGAGACCGCACTCCACAGCATGTCCGACAGCGGCGTCGGCGGCAGCATGCCGCGGCGCAGCGCGGTTCCGGCCAGCACCAGCAGGTTGTCGCCGTTGCGGCGCATGCGGGTAGCCAGATGGTCGAGCCGGAACAGGCTTTGCAGCCGCTCGGAGTCGTCCTCGTCGCGTTCGAGGTCCTCGATCAGGCCCAGCTGCTGTTCCACCAGCGACTGACTGCGCCGCGACAGCGTCTCGAACATATTGCCGATCTGCAGCCGCAGGCGGGCCTGTTCGGCGGCCAGATGCAGGGCCTGGCGGTGCATATCGTCGACCGCGCGGGCCAGCTGACCGATCTCCTCGGTGGTGTCCACATCGACCGGGACGATGTCGGGCGTCGCGCCGCCCTCGCGCACCACGGCCAACTCGGCGGGCAGGTCGGTGTGCGCGACCTGTAGCGCGTCGCGGCGCAGTCGCCGCACGGGCACGACCAGCGAGCGCGCCACCGCCAGTGCCAGCGCCAGGCCGATCAGCAGGGTCACCACCACCAGCGCGACGTCACGCAGCACATTGGTGCGCGCGTCGATGGAACGACGCGACAGTCCGGAATCGATCTGCGCGGCAAGCTGATCGGTGGCCTGGGTGTAGGCGTCGGCGCTGATCCGCATCGAATCCGCCACGCCCGGCACCGCGATCGGCTCGATCGCGTTCTGGCTCAGCGCGCCCAGGCGGGTCTGCAGCGCCCCGAGCAGCGCCTCCGGCTTGACCGCGGTATCCGGCGCCACCTGGACGTACTGGTTGATCATGGTCTGCTCGGCGCCGGCGGCGGTGAGCACGCGGGCCAGCGTGGACGGATTGTTGCCGATCTCCGCGCCGGTGATCAGCAGCTGCTGCTGGATGAATTGCCGCCGTGCCGCCGTGACCGCGCCCAGTTGATCGAAGTAATGCTCGATCGTGGCGTCCTGCGGGGTCGGCAGCGCGGTCAGCGCGGTGCTGACATGACGCGAAACCTCGTCGGCCTGTTGGCCGATGGCGGTATTGGCGCGCGGGTTGTTGCGCAGTGTTCGCCCGGCCTCGAGTGCCTGATTCAGTTCGGCGAGGGCGCGCTGTTCGCCGTCGGTCACCTTGAGCGTCGACTGCAGCTCGGCCGCCGCCTGATCGAATCGGGTAGCGGCCTGGTCCAGGGCGCTGTCGGTGACCCGATCACCGCTCGCGACGACAGCGAGCTGATCGGCGGCCCCCGCGAAGGCCAGCGTGGGTCGGATGATGCGGGCCTGTTCGCTGGCGGTGTCCAACTGTGCGATCCGGCCGAGTTCGTCCTTGATGCGTAATACCGCGAAGGTCGACGCCAGGAGAACGGGCAGCAGCAAGACGATGCCGACCTTGCTGGTCACGGACAGGTTGGACAGACTCCTCTGCCATGGCCGCGGTGCAGTGCCCATCCCGCTTCAGTCGCCTCCACTCGCGCAGTTGCCCCGGGCTCCGACCGCGCTGGCCGGGCCCCGCTCACAAGAGGCGCCTTCCCCGGTGGGTATTCGAATTCGCACTCAGTGAACTGTCGACCGTACGGGTCCAACGGGTTGAGAACCAACTAGAGGTCTACTTTTACCGCAGGCAACATACCGTGTGAACACCGTCGCGGCAATTCGATCGTTCACCCCGTGGTTCGCCGAAATTCGCTGTACGCAAGCACTTTCGTGACCGGACGAAAATAACGACCCGAACGCGCAGGTCATCCCGGCGGATAGGCTGGCGTGTCGGATGTTTGCTTCTCAGTCGACTCTCAGTCGATACGGTCAGACTGGTGTCCATGCGCATTCTGGTAGTCGACGACGACCGCGCGGTTCGTGAATCGCTGCGACGGTCGCTCACGTTCAACGGCTACTCCGTCGATCTGGCGGTGGACGGGGTCGATGCTCTGGACAAGGTGTCCGCCGGACGGCCCGACGCCCTGGTTCTCGACGTGATGATGCCCCGGCTGGACGGGCTCGAGGTGTGCCGGCGACTCCGCAGTACCGGCGACGATCTGCCGATTCTGGTGTTGACCGCCCGCGATTCGGTTTCCGAACGGGTGGCCGGTCTGGATGCCGGCGCCGACGACTATCTGCCCAAACCCTTCGCCCTCGAGGAATTGCTCGCCCGCCTGCGCGCGCTGTTGCGTCGCACCGCGGTGGATTCGGCCGTGGAAACCTCGGAGACGATGAGTTTCGCCGATCTGTCGCTGGATCCGGTGACGCGCGAGGTCTCCCGCGGTGAGCGATCGATCAGCCTCACCCGCACCGAGTTCTCGCTCCTGGAAATGCTGATGGCCAATCCACGCCGGGTGTTGACCCGCAGCCGGATTCTCGAGGAGGTGTGGGGTTACGACTTTCCCACCTCCGGTAATGCGCTCGAGGTCTACATCGGCTATCTGCGTCGCAAGACCGAGGCCGACGGCGAGGCGCGCCTGATTCACACGGTGCGCGGCGTCGGTTACGTGCTGCGCGAGACGCCCCCGTAGGAGCGCTGTCGCACAGTGGGAAGAACCAATCCGCGTCAGCCGACCATCCCCGCGCTCGGCCCGTCCACCGATGCCCTCGAGCTGCGTCCGCCCATGCCGCTGACCAGTTCGGTGTCGCTGCGCTGGCGGGTTACGCTGCTGGCCGCCTCGGTGGTGCTGGTCGCGGTCGCGCTGACCTCGATCGCCGCCTACGCCATGGTGGCCCGCTCGCTGTACGCCGATGTGGACAAGCAGCTGCAGGCCCGCGCCGCGGGCATGATCAGCAATGATCTGGATCAGCTGGACTATCAGCAGGTGCTGATGCTGGGCAGCCTGTACTCGAGCGACGTCTCCATCGCCCTGCACTATCCGGGCACCTCCGGCTGGATCGCGCTGCCGCGGCAGTACGACCCGCCGATCGGGGAACCGGAGAACGCGGTGGCGCGCGGTGAGGCGAAGTTCTCGCTGCGGACCAGCAAGAATCAGCGGGTTCTGGCGGAGAAGATGAAAACCGGTGCCACGCTCGCGATCTGGGAGCCGCTGCAGCCGACCAAGGATGTGCTGGATCGGTTGGCGTGGCTGCTGTTCGTGGTCGGCGGCTGTGGCGTCGTGGTCGCGGGCGCGGCCGGGGCCGCGGTGGGCCGCACCGGCTTACGGCCCATCGCCCGGTTGACGGCGGCGACCGAGCGGGTGGCCCGCAACGACGATCTGACCCCGATCCAGGTCACCGGCGACGATGAATTGGCCCGGCTCACCGAGAGTTTCAATGCCATGCTGCGGGCACTGGCCGAATCCCGGGAGCGGCAGCGGCGTCTGGTCGCCGATGCCGGACACGAATTGCGCACGCCGTTGACCTCGCTGCGCACCAATATGGAACTGCTCATCGCATCCTCGCGCCCGGGGGCCCCGGCCATTCCGGAACAGGACATGGCGGAACTGCGCGCGGACGTCATGGCGCAAATCGAGGAATTGTCCACGCTGGTGGGGGATTTGGTGGACCTCGCGCGTGAGGACGCTCCGGAGACCGTTTACGAGCAGGTCGATATCGGCGAGGTTGCCGAGCGCGCGCTGGAACGGGCGCGGCGTCGTCGCAGCGGCATCGAATTCGTCGCCGAACTGCGGCCGTGGTTCGTCTACGGACATGAGGCCGGATTGGAACGGGCGCTGCTCAATGTGCTCGACAATGCCGCGAAGTGGAGTCCATCCGGTGAACAAGTGCGCGTCGCCATGCGCGAAACCGGTCCGGGTCTGTTGGAATTCGCGGTGGACGACGCCGGTCCGGGTATACCCCCGGCCGAGCGGGAGTTGGTGTTCGAACGCTTCTATCGGACCACGGCATCGCGGTCGATGCCCGGCTCCGGACTGGGACTCGCCATCGTCAAGCAGGTGGTGACGAAACACGGAGGGACGATCACAATCGACACATCCGCCCGCGGCGGCGCACACATCCGCATCGTGCTGCCCGGTGTCGGCGCCCCACCCGCAATCTCGGAGAACTGATAGCGCGGTCTCAGTCCGCTCTCAGTCGTGGTCACCAAGCTGGGCGACAGACTCGAGGAGAAACGAGGGAAATGACCGAGGAATCGAAGGACAGGCGGGACGAGCCGGCTGCGCAGCAATCACAGCAGCCACCGGCGAGCGGGCACCAGCCCACCGAACAGCTTCCGTCGGCTCCGGCCCCCGAGCATCAGGTCTGGGCCCGCAACGCCGGTGACCAGGCAACCACCGCGCAGTATCCGCCCTACGGCTCCGGCGGGCAGCACCCCGGGGACCCGGGCCAGCAGAGTACGGGCGGCCAGTACTCCAGCGACGCGGGTCAACAGGGTGCGGGTGGTCAGTACTCCGCCGACGCCGGTCAGCAGGGCGCGGGCGGCCAGTACCCCGGTGACGCGGGTCAGCGGGGCGTGGGCGGCCAGTACCCCGGTGACGCGGGTCAGCAGGGCGTGGGTGGTCAGCATGCCGGTGACGCGGGTCAGCCGGCTGCGAATGCGGGTGATCGGCATGCCGGGTATCCGATGCAGCACACCGCGGAATTCGCGCAGCATCCCGGCGATCCCGGTGTGCAGCACACCGCGCCGATTCCTCCCTATCAGGCTGGCTATGGGGCGCAGCCTCCGGTGGGGCCGGGAAACTATGCGCCGCAGCCTCGGCGGCGCGGGGCGGGCGGGCTGATCGCGGGAGCCATTGTGCTGGCGTTGATCAGCGGTGGGATCGGTGGCGCGGTCGGCGCTCTGGTCAGCCACCACGACAGCGCGTCCTCGGGTCCGGTCAGCAATGCCCTGTCCGCGCCGCCGCCCAAGGCCGCCCCGGCAGCCAACGCGCCCGCGGGCACGGTACCCAATGTGGCGCAGAAGGTGCTGCCGAGCGTGGTGATGATCCGGGTGGCCGGTGCGCGTGCCGAGGGCGAGGGCTCCGGTGTCGTGCTGTCCTCGGACGGGTTGATCCTCACCAACAATCACGTCGCCAGCGGCGCGGGGCCCAACGCGAAGATGGAGGTGCAGTTCAGCGACGGCACCACCACCTCGGCCTCGGTCGTCGGCATCGACCCGATCTCCGACCTCGCGGTCATCAAGGCCGCCAACAAGTCCGGCCTGACCCCGATCGAATTGGGTTCCTCGGCCAATCTGCAGGTCGGGCAGACCGTGGTCGCGATCGGTTCGCCGCTCGGCCTGGCCGGAACGGTGACCACGGGCATCGTCTCGGCGCTGAACCGTCCGGTCTCGACCAGTGGTGAGGGCGGCAATACCAGTACGGCGACGGTCATTTCGGCCATCCAGACCGACGCGCCCATCAATCCGGGCAACTCCGGCGGCGCGCTGGTGGATATGGACGGCAAGCTGATCGGCATCAATACCGCGATCGCGACCCTCGGCGCCTCCGATATGGGCGGCGGCGGTCAGCAGAGCGGTTCGATCGGCCTCGGCTTCGCGATTCCGGTCGATCAGGCCCGCCGGGTCGCCGATCAGCTGAGCAAGACCGGGCACGCCACCTACGCCCAGGTCGGCATCACGGTCAGCCGCGTCGACAGCGCCAACAACGGCGCTCGCGTCCAGGACGTCACCCCCGACGGCCCGGCAGCCAAGGCGGGCATTCCGGCGGGCGCGGTCGTGACCAAGGTCGACAATCAGATCATCGACACCGGCAACGCGCTGGTCGCGGCCGTCCGCTCGCATCAGCCGGGCGACAAAGTCAAGATCACCTACACCGATCCCAACGGCCAGAATCCCAAGACCGTCGAGGTCACCCTCGCGGCCGCACCCGCGGAGGCTCCCCGATGATCCATCGCCCTCGCACGCTGACCCTGCTTCCGGAATCCGTTGCCGGGGGACAGGAACCGCTGTCGGTCCCGGACGCTACGGTGAGCAGCATGGAAATCGATGCCGCCGTGGCCGGCCGTGCACTTGTCGTGATCGTCGACGACCGAACCGCGCACGGCGGGGTCGACTCGCTGGGTCCACTGGTCACCGAACTGCTCACCGAGGCCGGATTTCTCGTGGACGCCACGGTGCTGGTGCAGATGGACGAGGTCGAGATCCGCAATGCGCTCAATACGGCCGTGATCGGCGGCGTCGACCTGGTGATCTCGGTCGGCGGCACCGGTATGTCCCCGCGCGATGTCACCCCGGAGGCCACTTCCGAGGTGCTCGATCGGGAGCTGCCCGGTATCAGCGAGGCCCTGCGCTCCTCCGGCCTGGCGGCCGGATCGCTCGACGCGGGCCTCTCGCGCGGGCTGGCCGGTGTTTCGGGCAGCACGCTGGTGGTCAATCTGCCGGGCACCCGCGCCGCCGTGCGCGACGGGATGGCCACGCTCGGTCCGCTGGCCAGCCGCGTCATCGACGAACTGTCAGGTCTGGACGAGTGACCGACACCTCCGACGAAACCCCCCGCCCGCGTCGGGCGGGGGGTTCTTCGCGTTCGGCCGCCGACGCGGCCAAGCTGGCTCGTATCTTCGGCGAGACTCTGCCGCAAACAACCAGTGACGAACGCACCTCCGACGGCGAGCGTCCCGCTTCGTCGGACGACTGGTTGCGCTCACAGGTGCCACCGCATCACGGTTGAACGAACGGACATGTTTGCGCCATGGGGATGACGCCGCGTGTTTCCGAGTTCTCACAGCATTTATGCGTTGTCCGTAATATGACCGAGATTCCAATGTGATTCAGATCACACTGCCTTTACGGACACTTACGTTGTCATGTAGTTGCCGCGCCGTTTAATGTTCGCCTTTGGGCTGCTCCACCTGCGGTTCTCGAAGGCTCGGGGAAGGCGCCTCGCGTCGACCTCGCCGGAACAGAGCCCGGTTCCGACAGTTTGCGGAGAATTGGTCGCCGGTTACACGGCGGCAACAATGCGCCGACAAACTGTGCTGGGCCTTAAAGGACCGCATACAGCCTCGATGGTCGAGGCTGACTGTAAGAACCTGATGAGGGGAAGTATGAGCGAGAACCGCACCATCGGTCTGCGGCGTGGTGCCCGTTTCGCGGGCATCGGCGCGGCCGCGGCCGTGGCCATCGGCCTTTTCTCTACCGGTGCCGCCAACGCCGACGCCTTCGTACCGTTGCCGGACGGTCAGAAGCAGGGTCCCAATGGCGTTGTGATCACCCGCACCGGAGAGCATGCTGTCGTTTCGCCGTCGATGGCGGCCAACGGCGCCGGACGTGTCGTCTGGGTCTCGGGTAACGCGATTGCCGACGTGCCGAACACTCCCGAAGGCAAGGCCGGCCCGTGGAACGGCCCGAGCAACGCGCAGGGCACCAACAACTCGTCGACCCACGGCACCTCGATCGTGAGCACCGGCTACATCGTCGGCTGCCAGGTCAATATCGCCAGCGACGCGATCTCCGCCGGTGTCTCCGGCAGCGTCAGCCTCAGCGGCGCTGGCGTCGGTGGTTCCATCGGGCTCAACCTCGGCCCCGGTCAGGTTGCTTTCGCGCAGATCGATAGCAAGGACATCACCAAGCCCGGTACCTACTCGATCGAGTACCAGGACACCGAGATTCAGATCCAGAACTGCGCGGGTTATGCCCAGGCGCGTGCGTACACCGTCGTCGAGATCATCGGCGACAACTACTCGAAGACCACCCTCTACGGTCAGCCGTTCAGCATCGGCTGATGTGGTCGATTCCGCCAAAACCATTCCCGCGTAAAGCGATTCACCCTATGAGGGACCACAACATGAACATCCGTAAGACCGTGGCTCGCGCGGCCGGTATCGGTGCTGTCGCCACCGCCGCCCTGGGCCTGTTCTCCACCGGCGCCGCCAACGCCGACACCTTCGTCCCGCTGCCGGGCGCGGACTTGACCAAGACCCTGTCCGACGGCACCGTCGTACACCTCTGGATCGACGGCGAGTCGGCCAACATCAACCCGTCCATGGGTTCCACCCCGCTGCACCGCAACGCCTGGGTGTCGGGCACCGCTCACGTCCAGCTGTCGGGCAACAACGACTCGGTGGGCGGCATCATCCGGCCGGGTTACGTCGTCGGTTGCCAGGTGAACATCTCCGGCGGCGGCGCGAGCGGCGGCGTCGATGCCAAGACCGACTGGGCGGGCAAGAACCCCGAGGTCGGCGCGAACACCGGCGGCAACCTGACCCTCGGCCCCGGCCAGGCGGGCTCGTTCTACGTCCTCGACCGCGAGAAGCCGGACGACTACGGCAACGAGTCGCACTCGACCAAGAACAAGTTCAGCGGCAGCAACGGCTCGGTCGCCTGGTCCGACGAGACCATCGGCCTGACCGGCTGCGCCGGCTACGCGCAGGCCCGTTCCTTCGTGAGCGTCGAGGTCGAGACCGACAACGTCATCACCTGGGTGACGATCTGGGGTCAGCCGTTCAGCATCGGCTGATAACGGCTAGGAGCATGCCGCAACAGCCAAGGCGTGCAACAACAATGGGCCCGGTGCGAAAGCGCCGGGCCCATTGGCATTTTCGCGCCCGGACTATCGTATTTCTCTGTGCCGGTTCAGGATTCGTGTCGACCGCCCGCGCTTTTCCCGCCCTCGGCGAGTAGATCGCGGATCTCGGTGAGCAATTGGGTATCGGTGATGGCCGGTTCGGTGGACTTGCCCCAGCGTTTCTTGGCGTGGGTGGCGGGCAGGACGAGGACGAGATACAGGACGGCCGCGATGATCACGAAATTGATCGCCGCGGTGATGATCGGGCCGACCGCGATGAAGGTGGCCGGTTTGTCGGAGACCAGCCGGAATCCGAGCCCCAGTTCGCCGTTGCTGCCGAAGACGGCCAGCAGCGGATTGACGATTCCATTGGTGAATGCCGTGACGATCGCGACGAATGCGGTGCCCATCACGACCGCGACCGCCAGGTCGATCACATTCCCCCGGAACAGGAAATCCCGGAAACCCTTCAGCATTGCGGCTCCTGTCTCATCCGGCACGGCCGCGGCCGCACCGCCGATCTGGTCAAGGCCCCCGGTTCGATCGCCATCGGCTATCGAACCGGATAGTCGGGATGCTAGTAGAGGTCTGCGGCAAATGTCCGGCGAAGTGAGGGCCGTCATCGGAACACCACCGTCAGTTCGGTGCGCAACGACCCGGCCGCGACGGTGAGGGCGTGAGCGGCATCGAGGGCCACCAGCACGACCCGTTCGCCGCCGGGCCCGGATCGGCGCTCGGGCGTGGTGACCAGGACGACTACCGCATCGGCGGCCAGCGTGGGCGGCGGCCCGGCGCGGACCGGATCGGCGTCGGCATGGTCGGCCGCGATCACGTCGACCCGATCGCCGACGCGCAGAATATCGGCAACGGCGTTGTCCACCAGGCGAATCGGGACGATGCGCGCATCGGAGACCCCGGCCGCGACCTGTGCCAGGCGGGCGCCGACGACCCGCAGATCGGTGAGAATCTCCCCGGCGCGCACCGCACCCGACAGCGTCGCGCCGATCAGCGCCGGAATCTCGTGCGCACTGCCCGCGGGCAGCAGTCCGGCCGGACGGGCGACCCGGCGCAGATCGTCGGCGCTCAGCACCCGGCCGGAGGCCAGATCGCGCGTGGCGACCACCACATCGACCGAACGGGCGGCGGGATCGCCGCGAACGAACAGGGCGGCCGCGCAGACCGCCAGGAAGGCCGCGAGCGCGCGGCGCAGCAGGGTGGCGTCGGCCCAGGACGGGCGATGGCGGAGCAGAAACTCCCAGGGCGGTTCCCGCCCCAGATCGGCGGCTCCGCCGCGGTCACCGGAATTCGATAGCAGTCGCATGCCGCGACACTACGGCGGCGATGCGCTCACCCCACCCGCAAAACCGCAGGTCGGAATCAGGCTGTGGACAAAGTGTCGACTGTGGACAACTCGCCGATCAGGCCGCGGTGCCCGCGGTCGACGTGCTGGTGGAGGTAGTGGACGGCGTCGACGACGAGGACGACGACGAATCCGAACCCGAGGAGTTGTTGCCACTGGGCTTGGCCGGTTCGCTCGCGGTCGCCGAGCCGTTGCGGCTGTCGGTGCGGTAGAAACCGCTGCCCTTGAAGACGATGCCAACCGAATTGAAGAGTTTGCGCAGCTTGCCGTCGCACTTCTCGCAGGTCGTCAGCGCGTTGTCCGAGAACGACTGCACGATGTCGAACTTATCGCCACACTGCGTGCACTGATACGAGTAAGTAGGCACTCCAACCTCCACGGTCTCCGTCGGTTAGCACTCTACAACCGACAGTGCCAACAGTGCCAATCCGGAGTTAATTCCCGCTCAGGTGTCGCAATCCGCCACCGGGCGTCAAAGCCCATCCCATGCGCCGATCGTGCGGTTCCTCGGGCAGCCGATCCACCAGTTCCTCGTCGCGTACGACGGCGATCAGCCGGGCATCCGTACGCGCCGCGGGCAGGGTCCGATCGTAATATCCCGCGCCTCGGCCGAGCCGTACGCCGCGCAGATCCACCGCCAGCGCCGGAACCAGGACGATCGCCGCCGATTCGATTGCCGCACTGGGCATCCGAGCGCCCGTCGGTTCCAGCAGGCCCCAGCGCGCGGACCGCAGCGAATCCGGGCCCAGATATTCGGCCCACTCCAGCGGCCCCGGCGGCCCGGTCACCGGCAGCAGCACCCGCACCCCACCGGCGCGCAACGCCTCGAGCATGGCCGTCGAACCCGGCTCACCACCCACCGGAACATAGGCCGCCACCCAGTCGGGTCGATCGGCGGCCAGCTCCGCCGCGGCGCTCGCCAGCGCGGCCGATTCCGCCGCCCGCACCTCGTCGGGCACTGCCGCGCGCCGCGCGAGCAACTCGGTCCGCCACTGCTGCTTGTCCCGCTGACCAGCCACATCCACAGCGCCACCCTATGTGAGCAATCTCCGCCCGAGGGTTTCGCGGACGAGCCGGCGGGGAATCGATGGATGCAGTCCTAGGCTTCCGGGAATGCCGGGCCCGTGCGAAGCCGGTCCCGCTGACGACATCGATGGATAGGGTGTGCCTTATGACAGCTGACGCCGGATCGGACGCGCCGTCCTGCTTCCGTACCGCGGTCGTGCCGGCGGCCGGGCTGGGAACCCGTTTCCTGCCCGCGACCAAGACCGTGCCGAAAGAGCTGCTGCCGGTGGTGGATACACCCGGTATCGAGCTGGTCGCGGCCGAGGCGGCCGAATCGGGGGCCGAACGCCTGGTCATCGTGACCTCGCCCGGAAAAGACGGCGTGGTCGCGCATTTCGTCGAGGATATGGTCCTGGAGGGAACACTCGCCGAGCGCGGCAAATACAAGCTGCTGGAGAAGGTGCGTCGCGCGCCGGGCCTGCTGGATGTGAGCTCGGTCGTACAGGAGGAGCCGCTGGGGCTGGGTCATGCGGTGGCCCAGGCGGAATCGGCGCTCGACGACACCGATGACGCCGTCGCGGTGCTGTTACCCGACGACCTGGTGCTGCCCAGCGGCGTCCTCGAGGTGATGTGCCGGGTCCGGCGCAAGCGCGGCGGTTCGGTGCTGTGCGCGATAGAAGTGCCCAAGGACCAGGTCAGCTCCTACGGCGTCTTCGACGTGGAGAAGGTGCCCGACGCGGTCAATCCGAATGTGCTGCGGGTCAAGGGCATGGTCGAGAAGCCGAGCCTCGAGGACGCGCCCTCGACCTTCGCCGCCGCCGGGCGCTACATCCTCGATCGCGCGATTTTCGACGCCCTGCGCCGAATCGAACCCGGCGCGGGCGGGGAACTGCAGCTCACCGACGCGATTTCACTGCTGATCGCCGAGGGCCATCCGGTTCATGTTGTGGTGCACCGTGGGTCGCGACACGACCTGGGCAACCCTGGCGGTTATCTTCGTGCTGCGGTCGATTTCGCATTGGAGCGAGAAGAATACGGCCCGGAGTTGCGCGAGTGGCTCGAACGCCGGCTGGCGCCCGACTGGAATCCGCAGCTGACCTCGTCCGAGTGACGCGGGTGGCCGGGTCCGGTCGGCCGCGTTGAATACTGGACATGAGGGAAGGGCTGCATGCGCTCGGTTGAGGACCAGCAGATCAAGGTGACCGCGGCGGCTGTCGCCCCGCGGCCCGTGCGGGTCGCGATCTCCGAGGCCCAGGGTTTGCTGTGTGCCGAGGACGTCGTCACCGAACGGCCGCTGCCGGGTTTCGACCAGGCGGCGATCGACGGGTATGCCGTGCGCAGCGTGGACGTGCAGGGCGCCGGTGTGGACATCCGCGACGAGGACGGCCAGCCCGTCGACCTCACCCTCCCGGTGGTCGGCGAGGTCCCGGCCGGATCGCGCCAGCCCATCCGGTTACAGCCGCGCCAGACCGTACGGGTCGATACCGGCGCGCCGCTGCCCACCCTGGCCGATGCCGTACTGCCCCTGGACTACACCGACGCGGGCCGGGCCCGCATCAAGGTCTACGAACCCGTGCGCACCGGCGATTACGTGCGCCGCATCGGCGACGATGTCCAGCCCGGTGATATCGCGGTGCGCGCGGGCACCATCATCGGCCCGGCGCAGGTGGGTCTGCTGGCCGCGGTCGGCCGCGACAAGGTGCTGGTGCATCCGCGCCCGCGGCTGTCGGTGATCTCGATCGGCGGCGAACTGGTCGACATCGATCGCACGCCCGGACCCGGTCAGGTCTACGACGTGAATTCCTATGCCCTGGCCGCGGCCGCGCGCGACGCGGGTGCGGATGTGAACCGCGTGGGCATCGTCAGCGCCGATCCCAAACGCCTGCGCGATGTGGTCGAGGGACAGCTGGTGCGCTCGGAGGTCGTGGTGATCGCGGGTGCGGTCGGCGGCTGGGTGTCCGAGCAGATCCGCGAGGCGCTGGAGGGACTGGGCGAACTGGAGGTCGCGCGCGTCGCCATGCATCCGGGTTCGGTGCAGGGTTTCGGGCGGCTGGGGCGCGATGAGGTGCCGACCTTCCTGCTGCCCTCGAATCCCGTTGGGGCGCTGGTGGTTTTCGAGGTCATGGTGCGGCCGCTGATTCGGATCGCGCTGGGCCGCCGCCATCCCATGCGCCGGGTGGTGCAGGCGCGCACCATCATGCCGATCAGCTCGATGCCCGGCCGACGCGGATACCTACGCGCACAACTCATGCGCGACGAGCAGACCGGCGAATATCTGGTGCAGCCGCTGGGCGTGAACGGTTCGGCGCATCTGCTCTCGACCCTGGCCGAGGCCAACAGCCTCATCGTCATCGAGCCGGATGTCACCGAGATCCGCACCGGCGACGAGGTGCCGGTGGCCTTCCTCGCTCAGCGCGGATGACGGTCGCAGCGGGACACTGATGGACATGAATATGTTCCGGGCCGCCCAACATCCGGGCTGGCCCGCCCATTTGGGCCCGGTACAGGTGGCCGCCGGTCGGGTGGCGCTGCGGCCGATCCGATTACGCGATGCCGCGGCGTGGGCGCGGATCCGGGTGCGCGATCGTGAACATCTCGAGCCGTGGGAGCCCACCGGGCGTGGCACCTGGGAGGCCCGCAATCACGCCTCGAACTGGCCGTCGCTGTGGTCGAGTCTCAAGGCCGAGGCCCGCCGGGGCGCGATGATTCCGCTGGTGATCGAGGTCGACGGGGCCTTCGGTGGTCAGTTGACCATCGGCAATATCGTGCGCGGCGCCTTGCGCTCGGCGTGGATCGGCTACTGGGTGGCCAAGGATATGGGCGGTCAGGGCGTCGCGACCGCGGCGCTGGCGCTGGGTCTGGATCACTGTTTCGGTCCGGTCGGGCTGCACCGGGTCGAGGCGACGGTGCGTCCGGAAAACCTTGCCAGCCAAGCGGTTCTGCGCAACGTCGGCTTCCGCGAGGAGGGCCTGCTGCGGCGCTACCTCGATGTCGACGGCGCCTGGCGCGACCATCTGCTGGTCGCCATGACCGCGGAAGAGGTCTCGGGAACCGTCGTCGATCGTCTGGTGCGAGCGGGTCGAGCGACCCTGCTCTGACCGGGCGTACCTTATGTTACTTATGGGGCAGGTGTGGACGGCGCGCCTGCGGGATATTCCTGTGGCACCGAATTAGCCTACGGACGTCGGTGGTGCGTCCCGCGCTACCGGAAGGGAGCCTGCGAAGTGGCCCGACAATGCGGCCGTATTACACGTGCTGCGATGTCGAGACACCGGGCAGGACACGAGCCGAGCGTGAGAACCGTCGAAGGGACAGCGGCCAGGCGGGGACGGAGGTGTGAGTACGATGCCGAATTCGATCTTGTGGATTGGTCTTGTCGTGCTCTGGGTCTTCGTGTTGTTTCCGATGCTGGCCGACCGCCATCCGCGGATTCGCCGTACCACCGATGCGGCATTGGCCACGCGGGTGTTGCACCGCGGGGGCACCAAGCGACGCATGAGAAAGGGACCCGGTGCCGGGCACGAAACCGATCCGGACTGGGTGCCGGCTCGCGTGCAGAGAAAGCTTCCCGACGGCGATGATGCGGAGGATCGGATGACGACACCGGCCGATGAGCCCGTCACCGAGGACGAGACGACCGCCGAAGCGGGCGATCCGGTCGAGACGCCCGTCGCCGAGGCCGCCACCGAGGATGATGTCGATGTGATCGACGCCGAGGTGGACGAGACGCGGGCGGATGAGGCCGGCGACGAGGACAGCGACGACATCGCGGCCGAGGCGCCGCGCGCCGAACGCCCGCGCGGCGCGGCGGTGGCCACCCGCGAGGACGACGCCGAGTTCGAATCCGATTCCGAGGCAGCGGATTTCGTACCGACCCGACGCGGTCGCGGCGGTTACGATCCGGAGGCCGACGCGATCGCCCGTGCCGCGCGCTACCGCTTCCGTCAGCGTTCGACGCTGGGTCTGGTGCTGAGCATGCTGCTGTTCGGCGCGTTCGCGGTGGTCGTCTCGCCGCTGCTGTGGTGGGCCTGCGGACTGGCGGGTGTCGTCATGGCCACCTATCTGGTCTACCTGCGTCGCCAGGTGCGCATGGAGGAGGAGATCCGCCGCCGCCGCGCCGCCCGATTGTCGCGCGGCCGCGACGATTTCGAGGCCGAGGAGTACGAGCAGGATCAGCACGAGCGCCGCGAGCCGCCCGCCCTGGACCGCGACTCCGCTCGCGCGCTGCGCCGCCGTGCCGTGGTGCTCGACATCGACGACGAGGACCCCATGTTCGACCATCTCGAGCCCTTCGACGCCGCCGCGGCCCGCGCGACCCGCAATCGCGCCGCCGGTGGCGAAATCCGCCGCGCCGCGGGCGAATAGCGAGCCGCCGGGCCAACTCTCGCGTCGAGCCGCGAACCCACGATCCGGGTTCGCGGCTCGCGGCGTTTCCGGCTGCCCGGACAACCGTTGACCGCATTCTCATACGACTGTATGGTCATTGCTAATACAGTCGTATGAAGGCGAGATGATGGCATGTTCCGAGTGGTCGAGCTATTGGGTCTGGGTGCGCCGCTGATCGGGGCGGGCATGGTCGTCTACTACCGGCGACGCATGGGAGCGGCATTCGCGCCCGCGCTGCTGGCGGCCGTGGTCGCGCTGGTGGCCTCGGTGGTCGGCATGGTCACCAGCCGCGTGATCTGGTTCGGCGGCGGTGGTTCCGAGGGCATCTCCGAGCGGATGGAATTCGGGGCGGGCGTGCGGAATCTGCTGCTCGCCGGGGCGTGGATGTTGTTGCTGCTGGCCATCTTCCGGCGGCGTCGCGTGGAACAGGGGGTGCGGTGATGCACGGAGCCGTGGTGTTCGGAATCAGTGAGGTCGCGGTCGTGGCGCTGGTGATCGCGTCGCTGGCGGCCGGATTGCGGCTGGCGGGGCGCTATCGCGTCGCTGGCCTGTCGCTGGCGGCCGGGGCGCTGGCGTGGCTGCTGGCCGAAATCGTGCACTGGCTGCAACTCGGTCTGCTCGTGCCGCGTCTGGAGGGCGAGGAGCATTCGACGTCACGGCTGATCGCGGGCATGCTGGGCGATGCCGTGTACTTCGGCATCGGCGGTATCGGGGTGCTGCTGCTGTTCTTCGCGGCCGTGGTCGATCGCCGTCCCGCCGGTGACGGCCGCCGCGAGCCGGTGGCCGTGGCGCGGCAGCTCGGCGCGGCGGCGTGGCATTACTATCAGGACCGCGACAGGCGAGAAAGGGGGCGACGCGTTGGGCGCTAGACAATCGGGGGCGGGTACTCAACTCGACCGGCGGCGCGAGCTACTCGATCGGCTCGCGGATGTGATATCCGAAAGTGGTATGGAGGGCGTCAGCATCCGCACCCTCGCCAGCCGCGCGCACGTCTCCATCGGCACGGTCCAGTACTACTTCTCGACCAAAAGCCAGCTGCTGCAAAGCGTTTGGGAACACGTCCGCGACGAGTACTCCGAACGCCTCTTCAGCTCGGGCATCGCCGACGAACCGCCGGAGCGGAAGCTGGAACATCTCATCCGGCTGCTCGTCCCGCCCGGCAGTGACGACCGCCTGACCAGGGTGTGGCTGGCCCTGGTGTACAGCGCCACCCACGATCAGAAGATCGCCGCGCTGCATCGCGCCCAGTGGCAGCGCATGGAGGAACTCCTGACCGAGGTCCTCGCCGCCGCCAATCCCGTCCGCGCGGCCGAGGCGGGCGAGGCGGCCGCGGAATTTCTCGCTCTGATGGACGGATTCGCCATCGCCGTGGTCACCGAACCCGAGCGCATGCCCCCGGCCCGCGCCCACCGCATCGCCCGGGCCTGGACCGCGGCCTGGCTGAACGACACTCAGAATTTCGGGCCGGTAGCGACCGCATAGGCCGGGTCGACCCGACGCATGGCGGCGACATCGTCTCGATTCCGATACCGCGGCAGGGCCTTCCAGCGTTCGTGCAGCCGAGCCAGCGCGTCGCGGTCGAGTTCCACACCCAGCCCCGGTGTTCGAGGGACCTCGATCGCACCGTCGGTGAAGCGGAATCGCTCGGTGATCACATCCTCCGACTGCCACGGATAGTGGGTATCGCAGGCGTACCGCAGATCGGAGACGGTGGCGGCGACATGGGTCATGGCCGCGAGGCTGACTCCGAGGTGGGTGTTCGAATGCATCGACAGGCCGCGGCCCCAGGTGCGACAGACCGCGGCCAGATCGCGCGTGGCCAGCAGCCCGCCCCAGAAGTGGTGATCCGACAGCACGATCTGCACCGCGTCGCGCTCGAACGCGGGCCCGACCTCCTCGAAGGAGGTCACGATCATATTGGTGGCCAGCGGAATTCCGGTTCGCCGATGTACCTCGGCCATATCGTCGAGTCCGGCCGTCGGATCCTCGAGATATTCGATCGTCCCGCTCAGCTCCTCGGCCACCCGCAGCGCGGTCTTCAGTGACCAGCCGCCATTGGGGTCCAGACGTAAAGGCGCGGCGGGGAATTCGACCGCCAGCGCGCGCACGGCCGCGATCTCCTCCTCGGGCGGCCGCACCCCACCCTTCAGCTTGAAGGATCGAAAACCGCCGTACGCCTGGAACTTTCGGGCCTGCGCCACCACGGCGGCCGGATCCAGCGCCGCGCCCCAGTCGTCGCCCGGTACGCCCTCGTCCGGATGCTCGGCCCACTTGTAGAACAGATATCCGGAGTACTCCACTCGATCGCGCACGGCCCCGCCGAGCAGCGTATGCACCGGAACTCCGAGATGCCTGCCCAGCGCGTCCAGCACGGCCACCTCGAAGGCCGACACCACACTCGACCGCACCTTGTCGGTGGTCAGCGCACCCCGCAGCCCGCTCGCGGCCGGTGCGCCGTCGAGCAGTGCGTCCGCGCCCCGGCCCAGTCCGGCCACGGTATTGACCGCGCCGATCGACACCCCGATCAAATCCCGCGACAGCGCCGCGGCCTGTTCCGAATAGACCGAGTCGCCATAGGTTTCGCCGAGTCCGCTCACCCCCGAGGAGGTCAGTACCTCCACGATCAACCGCGGCGTATACGGCTGATGCACCCCGGACAGATTCAGCAGCGGCGGATCGGCGATCAGAATCGGGGTCAACCGCACGTCGGTGATCGTGGGCAGCGCGGCCATCAGCGCGTCCCGTCCACTCGCCGGGGCAGCGACCAGGGATTGGCCTCGCGCAGCGGGGGCGGCAGCAGCGCATCGGGAAAGCCCTGCCACGCCACGGGCCGCAAAAATCGCTCGATGGCCGCGGTACCCATGGAGGTGAAGGTCGGACATGTCGTCGCCGGATAGGGCCCGCCGTGCTGCTGGGCCCACGACAGTGTGATGCCGGTCGGCCAGCCGTTCCAGATCAGCCGACCCGCCAGCCCGGTCAGCGCGGGCAGCAGCGTGCGCACCTGATCGGCCTCGGACTCCTCGGCGTGGATCGTCGCGGTCAGGCCGGGTTCGAGAACCGCAAGCGCGGACCGCAATTCGTCGATATCGCCGTATTCGACGACCAGCGACACGGGCCCGAAGCATTCCGCCCCCAGCACATCGATATCCGCGGCGAAGTCGGTCGCCGACACCTTCGACAGCGTCGGCCGAAAGCCCGATGCCGCGGGCTCCGGCGCGAAAAGCGCTGTCAGCGAGGGACTTTCCGAGAGTCGATCCGAACCCGACCGATAGCCGTCGGCAATGCGCTCGTTCAGCATGGCCTGCACCGGCACCGCCTCGGCCGCCTCCCGCAGCCGATCGTCCAGACCGTGTCCGCGCGGTAGGAACAGCAATCCCGGCTTGGTGCAGAACTGCCCGGCCCCGAGCGTGAACGATTCGACGTATCCGGCCGCGATCCGCGCACCCCGCGCCCGCACCGCACCCGCGGTGACCACCACGGGATTGACACTGCCGAGCTCCCCGTAGAACGGAATCGGCCGCGGCCTGGCATTGGCGATATCGAACAGCGCCCGCCCACCGGCCCGCGATCCGGTGAACGCCGCCGCCGCGATATCCGGATGCCGCAGCGCGCTCACCCCGGCCTGCGCACCGGTGATGATTTCGAAGATGCCCTCCGGCGCACCGGCTTCCCGAAGCGCCGCCACCAGAACATCGCGCGTGCGCACCGACAGCTCCGGATGTCCGGGATGCGCCTTGAGTACGACCGGACAGCCCGCGGCCAGCGCCGCGGCGGTATCGTGCCCGGCTACGCTCAGGGTCAGCGGGAAATTGCTCGCCGCGAAGACCAGAACCGGCCCGATCGGCACCACGGTCCGGCGGATATCCGGACGCGGTCCCATCGGCCAGTCGGGATCGGCGTGATCGATGGTGGCCCTCAGGAATTCGCCGTCCGCCAGCACCTGGGCGAACAGTCGCAGCTGAAAGACCGTGCGCACCAACTCCGATCGCAGTCGCGGCCGTTCGGGCAGCCGGGTCTCGCGCGCGGCCAGCGCCACCAGTTCGTCGCCCGCCTTGTCGAGCGCGTCGGCGGCCGCGTGCAACCAGTGCGCCCGTTCGTCCGGCGTGGTCTCCGCCGATCGCGCCGCCGCGCGCGCGGCGGCCGCGATGATTCGGTCGATCTCGACCGGCGTTGTCTCGGTCGTCATTTCGTTCTCCGTCTCCTCGGATGTCATAGCCGCACCTCGTCGTCGGCGACGGTCCACGCGCGGGCCTGCTCGCTGATCGTCACGCCGAGCCCGGGCCGCGCGGACAGCCACATCCGCCCGTCCCGAATCCGCATGCGCTCGTCGAACAGCGGATCGAACCATTCGAAATGCTCCACCCAGGATTCGAGCGGATAGGCGGCCGCCAGATGCGCGTGCACCTCCATCATGAAATGCGGTGCCAGGGGCAGATGTTCGCGCGCCGCCTGCGCGGCGACCTCGAGAAACCGGGTGATCCCGCCGACGCGCGGCGCGTCCGGCTGCACGATATCCACACCGCCGCGGATCAATTCGCCATGTTCCGCGGCGCTGACGAGCATCTCGCCGGTGGCGATCGGGGTGTCGAAGGTCCGGGCCAGCTGCCCGTGCCCCGCGAAATCGTAGGCGTCCAGGGGCTCCTCGATCCAGGTCAGGCCGAACGGCTCGAGGTCGCGGCACATCCGCCGCGCGGTGGGCCGGTCCCACTGCTGATTCGCGTCGACCATGAGCGGCACGCGGTCGCCGATCTTCTCCCGCACCGCGCGCACCCGGGCCAGATCCACCGCATGATCGGGATGTCCGACCTTGATCTTGATACCGCCGATGCCGCGCGCCAGCGATTCGGCGGCCCGATCGAGCACCTCCTCGATCGGCGCGTGCAGGAAGCCGCCGGAGGTGTTGTAGCAGCGCACCGAATCCCGATGCGCGCCTATCAGTTTCGCCAGCGGCAAGCCGGCCCGCTTGGCCTTCAGATCCCACAGCGCGATATCGAAGGCCGCGATGGCCTGCACCGCGAGCCCGCTGCGTCCGACCGACGCGCCCGCCCACATCAGCCGATCCCAGATGCGCCCGATATCGCTGGGATCCTGACCCAGCAGTTCGGGCGCGAGCTCGCGAGCATGGGCGAATTGGCCGGGACCGCCCGCACGCTTGGCATAGCCGAATCCGATACCCCGCAGGCCCGCCGCGCTGTCGATCTCGGCCAGCAGCACCGACACCTCGGACATCGGTCGCTGCCGCCCGGTGAGCACCTTGGCATCGCTGATGCCGTCGGGCAGCGGCACCGTGATCGAGGAGATCCGCACCCCGGTGATCCGATCGAGCACCGGGGAATCAAAGTCAGGCAATGCTTTTCACCAGTTCGGTCAGATCGGCCAGTTCGGCCTCGGTCAGATCGGTCAGCGGCGGCCGCACCCGGCTCGACGGCCGCCCGACCGCCGCCAGCCCCGCCTTGACGATCGATACCGCGTAACCGGGACCGCGATCGCGAATATCCAGATACGGCAGCACGAACGAGCGCAGCAGTCGATAGACGCCGGCACGATCCTGCGCGCGCACCGTGCGATAGAACTCCAGCGCGAACTCCGGTACGAAGTTGAAGATCGCCGAGGAGTATGTGGTGACGCCCATCTGCGTATAGGGCAGCGCGAAGGTCTCCGCGGTCGGCAGACCGCCGATATAGGTCAGCCGATCGCCCAGCCGGGCGTAGATGCGGGTCATCGTCTCGATACTGCCGACACCGTCCTTGAAGCCGACCAGATTCGCGCAGCGCTCGGCCATGCGGGCCACGGTCACATCGTCGCAGGCGGCATTGCCGCGGCTGTAGAAGATCACGCCCAGCGAGGTGGCCGCGCACACCGCCGCGACATGTTCGACCAGTCCGTCCGGCCCGACCTCGGTCAGATAGGGTGGCAGCAGCAGAATGCCTTGTGCCCCAGCGGCTTCCGCGGACCGAGCCTGTTCCACGGCGATCGCGGTCCCGGCCGTTGCGGGCGCGATCACCGGCACCCGTCCGGCGGTCTCGGCCACGGCCGCGCGCACCACGCGATCGATCTCGGCGCCGGTGAGCGAGAAGCCCTCGCCGGTGCCGCCCGCCGCGAACAGGCCCGCGACGTCGTACCGCGCGAGCCAGTCGATGTGCTCCCGATAGGCGGCCTCGTCGAAGGCCAGTTCGTCGTCGAAATGGGTGACCGGGAACGACAGCAGGCCGCGGCCCAGTGCCGGTCCGAGCTCGTCGGCGGACAGCTGCGACACCGAATTCCTCCTCGTTCAGTTCGACCGGGCCTAGGTGGGCCAGGTCTCGACCAGGTCGACGACGCGACGCAGGGCCGGATTGGCCGGTCGTCGCCGCCAGACCGCGTACAGTTCGGCGCGTTCGCTCACCCCCGACAGGGGCCGATAACTCACACCGTCCGGATGCAGATGCCGAGCTGTCTCCGGCACCAGCGCCAATCCGCGCCCGGCCGCCACCAGCGCGAGCATGGTGTGCACCTGGGTAAGCCGATCGGCGGGTTCGTAGGACACCCCGGCCAGGACCCGGTTCATCAATTCCGCGAAATAGCGTGCGGGGCCGGGTGCGTAGACCAGCATGCGCTGACCCTCCAACTCACGCACCGGAATCGGATCGGCGATCGCGAGCCGGTGCTCGGCGGGCGCGGCCAGCATCAGTGGTTCGCGATGGACCAGGCGGCCGTCGAATTCGGCGCGGTCGAACGGCGGGCGCGCGAGCGCCAGATCCAGTTTGCCGCTGGACAATTCGTCGAACTGCACGGCGCTGACCTGCTCGCCGAGGATCAGCTCGACCGTGGGCAGCGCCTCGGAGATCCGATTGAGGAACCGGCCCAGGAATCCGAATCCGGCGGTGGCGGTGAATCCGATGCGCACCGTGCCGGAATGTCCGGCGGCCACCAGCCGCGCGGTGCTCGGGGCGGCCTCGGCCAGTGCCAGCAGTCGGCGCGCCTCGGCCAGGAAGACCGCACCGGCGGGAGTCAGCTCCACCTGGCGCTGGGTGCGATCCAGCAGCAGTACGCCGACATCGCGTTCGAGCTTCTGGATCTGTCGGCTCAGCGGAGGTTGCGTCATCCGCAATCGTTCGGCGGCCCGGCGGAAATTGCCCTCTTCGGCGACCGCGACGAAACCACGCACCTGTTCCAGGGACAACATGGCGGTCACGATCGGTCCTTCGGTCGCATGAATCTGCTCTCCCTGCAGGCTAGGAGCGGTCTTTGATACCAGTCCAACATCATTTGAGTATCAGCGAGTGCGAAACGGGTATCGGAGATTCGTTCACATATGTAGCCGCGATTCAGCCCCCGGATTAGCCTGCGAGACACAGGCAGTCGATCGAAGGAGTGTCATGTCACGCGGCGTCGGGCTGGGACGTGCCGAGCCGGAGAGCGGTGTGAAATCCGCGCGACGGGCGATCGCGGTGCTGGAGGTGTTCGCGGCCAACCGATCTTGGCTCGCGCTGGCCGAAATACACGCCGCCACCGGCTTTCCGCGCTCGAGCCTGCACGGCCTGCTGCGCACGCTGCGCGATGCGGGCTGGCTCGAGGCCGACGAATCGGGCAGCCGATTCCGGCTCGGCGTGCGCGCATTGGTCTGTGGCACGGCTTATCTCGACCGCGATCCGGCGATCCCGTTCGCCACCGAAACCCTCGAGCGCCTGCGCGAGGAGACGGGCTTCACCACCCACTACGCCCGGCTGGCGGGCACCGAGGTGGTGTATCTGGAGACGCGCGAATCGCGTAGTTCGGTGCATCTGGTGTCACGGGTGGGCCGCGCGCTGCCCGCGCACGCCACGGCTCTGGGCAAGGCGCTGCTGGCGGAACTGGCCGACGGGGAACTGGCCGCGCTGCTGGCCCCTCGGCTGGCGGCGCTCACCCCGGCGACCATCACCGAACGTCCCGCGCTACAGGCGGAATTGGGTGTGGTGCGCGAGCGCGGCTACGCGACCGAACGCGAGGAGGGCACCGCGGGCGTCGCCTGCGCCGCGGCGGCGGTGCCGTATCGCATCCCCGCCACCGACGCCCTGAGCTGTTCCATCCCGGTCGATCGAGTCACCGAGGGGGAGCAGCATCGTATCGGCGCGCTGCTGCGCGACGCCGCCGTCGAACTGGCCCGGCAACTGCGCCGAGCCGGAATTCGCTGATTACCAGCTTGATTCGGCAAGGAGTGATCCATGGAGCGTGTGCTCATCACCGGCGCGGCCGGTATCGTCGGCGCGCTGATGCGGCCGCGACTGGCCCGCCCCGGGCGGGTGCTGCGGCTGCTCGACCTCGCCCCGCTCGAACCCGCGAGTCCCGACGAGGAGATCGTCACCGGATCGGTCACCGATCCGCAGGTCATGGCCGCGGCCTGCCGCGGGATCGACGCCCTGATCCATCTCGGCGGCATCAGCCGGGAGGACGGCTGGGAGCGGATCGTCGAGGTCAATATCGACGGCACGCATACCGTGCTCGAGGCCGCCCGGGTCGCCGGAGTGCCCCGCGTCGTCCTGGCGTCGAGCAATCATTCGGTCGGCTTCCGCGCGGTCGGTGAGGCGGGGCCCGCGGGCCTGCCGTCGGACAGCAGTCCGCGACCCGACACCTACTACGGCGTCAGCAAGGCGGCCGTGGAAGCGCTTGGCAGTCTCTATCATTCGCGGTTCGGGATGGATGTCACCTGCCTGCGCATCGGCAGCTGTTTCGAACGGCCCACCGATGTGCGTCAGCTGTCGATCTGGCTGTCGCCGGACGACTGCGCCCGGCTGCTGGAGGCGTGCCTGGCCACCGAGAAATCGGATTACCGTGTGCTGTGGGGGGTTTCGGCCAATACCCGCGGCGTGGTCTCGCTGCGCGAGGCCGAACTGATCGGCTATCGCAGCCATGACGACGCCGAGCGGTACGCGGCCGAGGTATCGCCGGGTGAACTGCCGGAACTCCTGGGCGGCGCGTTCTGCGAAGTGCCACTGGGGCAACACAATCCGATCTGACGATTCACATATCTGAACGCATCCCTCGATACCGAATAAGCATCGGAATTCGTATTGTGTTCGCCATACCGGCATGTGACCCTGAGCACACTTATCTGGCTCGGCAAGGAAGTCGCATATGCGGATCGGGGTCTGGAATCTCTATTTCTTCGGGGCGCTCGGCGGAATTCTGTTCGGTTACGACCTCGGGGTGATTTCCGGGGTTCTGCTGTTCGTCAAACCACTGTGGCAGCTCGGGTCTGTGGCCCAGGGTGTACTCGGCGGCTGTCTGGCGGCGGGGGCGGTACTCGGCGCGGCCTTCGCCGGGCGCATCACCGACCGGTGGGGGCGGCGGCGCTCGATCATGGTGGCCGCGGTGGTATTCACCATCGGAGTACTCGGTTGCACCGTCGCGCCGAATTTCGCGATCCTGGTGGTGGCCCGCTTCGTCACCGGCGTCGCGGTCGGCTGCTCCTCGGCGACCGTGCCGACCTATCTGTCCGAACTCGCGCCGACGCGGGTGCGCGGCGCGCTGTCGACGCTGAATCAGTTGATGATCGTGTCCGGCATCCTGATCGCCTACATCGTCGACTGGGCGCTGTCGGACGCGCAGAACTGGCGGCTGATGTTCGCCATCGCCGCGATCCCCGCGGTGGTGCTGTTCTTCGGTCTGATCGGCATGCCCGAGACACCGCGCTGGCTGGTGAAGGCCGGACGTGAGGCCGAGGCCCGCGAGGTGCTCGAGCGGACCCACCGCGACGGCGATATCGAGGGCGAACTAGCCAACATCCGCGAGGTGATCCGGCTCGACGCCGAACAGCGCGGGCGGCTGCGCGATCTGCTGACGCCCTGGGCGCGTCCGGCGCTGATCGTCGCGCTGATCCTCGCGATCGGCCAGCAGTTCGCCGGTACCAACGCGGTGAATCTGTACGCCCCCACGATGTTCAAGGATCTCGGCCTGGCCAATAACGGCTCGCTGCTGGCGTCGATCATCATGGGCGCGGTGAAGGTGGTCTTCACCGCCTGGGTGTTCCTGGTGGTGGACCGCTGGGGTCGCAAACCCCTGCTGCTCATCGGCAATGTGCTGATGGCGCTGGCGCTGTTCCTGCTGGGCGCGGCGGTGCTGGGTATGGACAAGGGCACGGGGACCGGCATCGTGGCGCTGGTTCTGCTCAATCTCTACTGGGTCGGTTACGAACTCGGGTGGGGCGCGGTGGTCTGGGTGATGATGGCCGAGATCTTCCCGCTGCGGGTGCGCGGCATCGGCATGGGCGCGGGCAGTGTGGTGCTGTGGGCGTCGACCTTCGCCATCACCTTCCTGTTCCCGGTGATGAACGACCATCTGGGACTGGCCTGTTCGGCCTGGATCTTCGCCGCGGTGAGCGTGGTGCTGTTCGTGCTGGTGCGCCGATTCGTACCGGAGACCAAGGGGCGCAGCCTCGAACAGATCGAATTGGATCTGCGCGATCGGGTCGGGGGAGCGGCGTGAGCGTGGTCTATGTCTCCAATGCGGCGAGCGCCGAGATCTCGGTGCTGCGGCTGGACTCCGACGGTGGGCTGGCGCATATCCAGACCATCGCCACCGGAGGTACGGTCATGCCGCTGGCGCTCTCGCCGGACCGCCGTCGGCTCCACGCCGCGCTGCGCTCGCGGCCGTATTCGGTCTCGAGTTTCGGAATCGATTCCGAGACAGGGCGTTTGCGGCATCGATCCACGGTGCTGCTGCCGGACAATATGGCGTATATGACCACCGATCGCAGCGGTCGATATCTGCTGTCGGCGTCCTATACGGGAAATGTGGTCTCGGTCAACGCCATCTGGCTCAACGGTGTGGTGGAGGAGCGGCCCGTCGCGGTGTATTCCACACCGCCGCACGCACACTCGGTCGTGGCGGATCCGTCGAATCGGTATCTGTTCGTGGCCGCGCTGGGCGGCGATGCGATCCTGCAGTACCTGTTCGATCCGGACACCGGCCGCGCCGTGCCGAACACCCCGCCGGTCGTCTCCGTCAAATCCGGCGCCGGGCCGCGACATCTGATCTTTCATCCAGGTGGGTGCTTCGTCTATGTGAGCAATGAACTCGACGGCACGGTCGGAGCCTACGAATTCGATTCGTACTCAGGCACTCTCGCGCTGATCGATCAGTATCCGGCCCTGCCGCCCGGCGTCACGCGGGCCTGGACCGCCGAGCTGCGGCTCACCCCCGACGGCCGTCACCTCTATGTATCCGAGCGGAACTCGAGTACTCTGGCCGGATTCCGGGTCGATCCCGCCTCCGGGGCGCTGGAACCGATCGGCCACACCCCTACCGAAACCTGTCCGCGCGGCTTCGCGATCGATCCCGGCGGCCGCTTCGCGGTGGTCGCAGGTCAGCGCTCCGACTCGGTGACCGTACACGTCATCGACCCGACGACGGGCGCGCTGACCACGCACACCCGGCTGCCGGTCGGCCGGGATCCGAACTGGGTCGAGATCGTCGATCTGCCCGCTGTGCCATGCTGAGAGGCATCAGGTGACGAGTCGGGGAGGCGATATGAGTGTCGAGGAACTGCGACTGAACGCGGGCGATGCGGAACTGGTGGTGAACCCCGACACCGGCCGCGTCACGCATTTCCGGATCGGCGGCGTCGAAATCCTGCGCACCGGCGCGCGATTCGGCTCCTTCCCGATGGCGCCGTGGTGCGGCCGGATGCGCGACGGCGTGCTGAACTGGGACGGACAGACCTATCAGCTGCCGCGCACCGCCGAGCCGCATGCCATCCACGGCACCGTGCGCGATCGGCCCTGGGAGGTCGTCCGGCACTCCGGCGGCGAACTCGAACTGGCTCAACGGCTGACCGAGCCCTGGCCCTTTCCGGGTCGGGTGGTGCAGAACTTCGCGCTGGCCGCGGATGCCGCGACCTTCCGCATGACCGTCGAGGCGGCGGCGGAACCCTTTCCGGCCCAGGTCGGATGGCATCCGTGGTTCGAGCGCAGCCTGAGCCCGGACGGTAAGCCGGTCGAGATCGCCTTCACCGCGGCCTGGCAGGAACAGCGGGGCGAGGACTATTTGCCCGACGGTAATCGCATCGCGCCGCTGCCCGGTCCGTGGGACGACTGCTTCGGCATGCCCGACGGCGTCGATGTCACCCTCACCTGGCCGGATACGCTGGAACTGTCGGTCACCAGCCCGGTGCGCTGGGTCGTGGTCTACGACCAGCCCGCCGAGACGGTATGCGTCGAACCCGAATCGGGCCCGCCCAACGGCCTGAACACCCAGCCCCGCGCGGTCCGGCCGGAGGAACCCCTCGTCGCCGAAATGCGCTGGCGCTGGCGGACGCTCGGCTGATCAGGAGGCGCGCGAGGAATCCGGGACGAGATGTCCGGCCTGGACCAGGACGCGTAGCGCGGCCCGGCGACGCGGGCAGTCCTCGGTGCGGCAGTCCAGATGCATCTGCATGATGGCGTGGGCTTGCTCCGGGGTTGGCGCGATGGGCTCGATCCAGCACGTGCTGAACATATCCACGGTTGCCGCCTCCCTCATCGTCACCTCGCCTCGCCGGTCCGAGACTATGCGTAGATTCCGCTCGAAAGAATGTGCCGACCGGACCGAATGTTGGTAATTTCGGACGGTGGCCGCCTTCGGTGCTCCATCCGGTGTCGTCCCGCACGGCAGCGTCAGTGTGCGGATGATGGCAGGCGTCGGACAGGCGCACGGTGTGGCCGAGTCGACCCTGTTGGCGGACAGCGGAATCGAGCCCGCGGACCTCGCCGACGAATATGCCAAGATCTGGCCCGATCAGGAATTCACGGTGGCGCGCAATCTGATCGCGGCGGTGGGTGATCGTCCGGGTCTGGGCATCGAGACCGCGCGGCAGGCCACCCTCGGCAAGGCCGGGATCGTCGGGCTGGCCGCGCTTGTCAGTCCGACCGTCGGACATGTGCTGACGCTGGCCATCCGTTATCAGGCGCTGGTCGCGGTCGCCGTGCGATATGTATTGCAGGAGCAGGGCGATCGGGTGCTGCTGGTGGTCGACGGGGACGGGATCCCCGAGGATGTGCGCGACTACTTCATCGAGCGCGAGGTCGCGCTGATCTTCATCGCGGGCCAGCGGCTCGGGGTCCGCATTCCGGTGCTGCGCCTGGATGTGCAACTCGACGCCGGACGCGGTGCGGTGCTGACCGAACTGCCGTCGCTGGCTCGTGAGCTGGTGGCGTTCGGGCGGCCGCGCACCCAGCTCGTCCTGCCGCGCAGCTATCTGGAACAGCCTATGCCGCAGGCCGATTCGCAGACCGCGACGCTGATCGAGCGGCAGTGCCGAGAGGCGTTGCAGCGGTTGGTGGCCGGGGGCTGGCGATTGTCGACCCAGGTGCGCGATCGGCTGTTGCGCGATCCCGGACTGGTGCCGTCGATGGCCGATATCGCCGCCGAACTGCACATCACCTCGCGCACCCTGCGCCGTCAGCTGGCCGCGGAGGGTGCGACCTTTCGCGGGCTGCTCAATACGGTGCGTGAGACTCGCGCGGCCGAGCTGTTGCGCACCGGTGCGTCGGTGGAGGATGTGGCACGGCTGCTCGGCTATGCGGAGACCGCCAACTTCACCCATGCCTTCACCCGCTGGCGCGGCATGTCACCGCGGGCGTATCGGCAGTCGCTGACGCGTAAGTCCACGGCCCGGGATTGATTCCCGAACGGATCCGCCTGTAAGCGCGATCACGGAAGCGTACTGACAGTTATTTTATAGGTAAAACACCTGTTAATCTTTTCATATGTCCACGACTGCCCGAGGCTCCGACCAGGACGATCGCCCGCGTCGCGGCCTGCGCCGGGCGCTGCCGGTGCACGGTCTGCTGCGATTGCGGCCCGTCGCCGATACGTGGCGATGGTCGGCGCTGAGCGCGCTGATCGCGATCGGCGTGCCGGAGTTGGTGCTGCTGGCGCTGGGGCATCTCGAGCTCGCGCTCTACACCAGCGCGGGTGGACTGTGCGCGCTGTACGCGCACGGGCTGCCGTATGCCGCGCGGGCGCGCACGCTGATCTGGGTGGTGCTGGGTATGACCGCCGGAACGGCCGTGGCCTCGCTCGCCGCGGCGCTCATCGACTCGGCGGCGCTGAAGGTGGCCGTGATCGCCCTGCTGGCAGGGCTTTTCAAGGTGGGCTGCGATGCGACGCGGGTCGGGCCGCCCGGCAATGTGGTGCTCACCTTCGTCGTCGCGACCGCGGCCTTCGTTCCGGCGCGGCTCGGCGATCTACCGTTGCATCTGGCTCTGGTGCTGTTCGGTGGGGCGCTGGCCTGGCTGGTGTGCTTGGCGCCCAGTATGTTTCGGCCGCATGCGCCCGAACGGCTGGCCGTGGCGCGGGCCCTGACGGCGACCGAGCGGCTGCTGCGCAGTACAGATGACGGACCAGCCGGGGCGCGGCTGCGCTACGAGGCGGCCGCGGCCGTCTATGCCGCCTGGCAGACATTGCGTCTGGTGCCCGCGGGCGCGGCCGAGCGCGCACCCCTGGCACGCCTGGTGGCCCGGGCCGAATCCTGCGCGGCCGCGCGGCGTTTCGATCAGGCCGATACCCTCGCCGAATGGGCGCGGGAATTGCGCCGCCCGCACGGCATACCGGTGGTTCGCTCGGCCACCGCCGAGGAGGCCGAGATGCGTGGTGCGGCAGTCGAATACGCGGCCGACAGTCCCGTCGGCGGGCTGCGTGGTCTGCTCGCGGCGTTCGCCCCCCGTTCGCCGCTGCTGCCCATCGGACTGCGGGTCGCCCTGGGCGGGGCCGCGGCGGGGTGGACCTCGATGGCGCTGGGTGTGGAGCGGCCCTACTGGGCGGTGCTGACCGCGGTCGCGACCTATGTCGCCAATACCGCGTTGACCTGGCAGCGTGCGGTACTGCGCGTACTGGGTAGTCTCGGCGGCGTGCTGTTGTTCACCGCGTTGGCGCCGCTGTTGCACAGCGCGGCGGCCCTGGTCGCAGTCTCGCTGATCTGTCTGCTGGCGACCGAGGCGACCATCTCGCGCAACTACGGCCTGGCCATGATCTTCGTGACGCCCATGGCATTGGCCATGTCGGAGTTCGTCATTCGCACCCCCGCGCACCGCCTGGTCCTCGACCGCTGGCTCGATACCTGTGTGGGCGCGGCCATCGGCATCGTCTTCTGCTTCCTCATCCCGAATCGCCGCGTCTCCGGCCGCGTCACCTCGGCCCTGCGCACCCTGGAAGCCGCCACGGCCACCGCCCCGACCACCTCCGACCCGACCGCCGCCCGCACCCGCCTGACCGCGGCCCTGATCGAAACCCGCGAAGCCACCGATATCGCGGTGGGCGAGTGGTGGAGCGCCCCCCTGCCCGAGGAACGCATCGTCGCCGCCGAACGCGCGGGTCACCGCGCCCTCGCCGACCTGACCACCAGATCGGTGGCGATTCCGTGACACCGTCACCCTCCGAGGACGCCGTCTTCGGCGTTCTCCGTCAATGGGCCGGCGTGCATCCCGACCTCGATACCGAGCCGGTCGGGATCATCGGCCGGATCAATCGCTGTGCCGCGCTGTTCCAGCAGGTCGGGGACGCGCCGCTGGGGCGGGCGGAGTTGAGCCGACCCGAATTCGAGGTGCTGTGCGCCATGCGACGGGTCGGTGGGGAATTGACGCCCGGACGCCTGGCCCGCGAGACCTTCGCCTCGCCCGCGGCGGTCACCAAACGTGTTCGGGGGTTGGAGGTTCGGGGCCTGGTGGCGCGGCGGCCCGATGGGCGCGACCGCCGGGTGGCCCATTTGTCGCTCACCCCGGCCGGAGTGGAATTGGTCGACGAGATCCTGCCGCGGCAACTCGCTTACGAGAAGAACCTGCTGGCCGGACTCCCCGGGGACGAACGCGCCGATCTGGCCCGCATCCTCGCCGCTCTGCTGCTGCTCCTGGAAGGCCGCCTCGGCGCGATCGAGCACTGAGCTTTAGCCACGAGCCGCCGGGGTAAGGCCACCATGGGCCGTTTCGAGAGGAGTGGACATGGGTTTTCCCGAGCAGCAGCAGGAAGTTCCCGGGGTGCAGGGCCGGATGACGCCCGTACCGGATTGCGGTGAGGACAGCTATCGGGGCAGCGGCAGGCTGACCGGTAAGGCGGCGGTGATCACCGGTGCGGACAGCGGTATCGGCCGCGCGACCGCCATCGCCTTCGCCCGTGAGGGCGCCGATGTGCTGATCTCCTATCTGAATGAGCACGACGACGCGAAACAGGTTGCGGAGCTGGTCGAACAGGCCGGTCGCCGGGCCGTCCTGGTCGCCGGTGACCTGTCCGACCCCGCGCACTGCCGCGCCGTGGTCGACCGGGCCGTCGAGGAATTCGGCCGCATCGATGTCCTGGTGAGCAATGCCGCGTATCAGATGTCGCACGACACTCTGGAGGAGATCAGCGACGAGGAGTGGGACTACACCTTCGACCTGAATATCGGCGCGATGTTCCGCCTGGTCAAAGCCGCGCTGCCGCATATGGGCCCGGGTTCGTCGATCATCGGCAGCTCATCGGTCAACTCCGATATGCCCCGCCCCAAACTCGCTCCCTACGCCGCCACCAAGGCCGCCATCGCCAACTTCTGCGCGAGCCTGGCGCAGTTGCTGGGGGAGCGCGGAATTCGCGTCAACAGCGTCGCCCCGGGTCCGATCTGGACCCCGCTGATCCCGTCGACCATGCCCACCGAGAAGGTCGCCGAATTCGGCGACAACACCCCACTGGGGCGCGCGGGCCAGCCGGCGGAGCTGGCTCCGGTGTATGTGATGCTGGCCGCGGATGAGAGCAGCTATGTTTCCGGTTCTCGGATCGCTGTGACCGGCGGTAATCCGGTTCTGTAGGGGGCCTGGTTCCCGGCGCTGGGCGCCGGGAACCAGGAAAGGGGATCAGGAAAAACGAGCCCAAACCCGATGCTCCCCGAGCGCGTCCACCAACCCGTTGGAGATCCGCTCGAGATCCTCACCCAGATAGGCCCCGGCCTGATCGCCCGCGATGCCATTGCGCTTCATGGCCTCTTCTCCGGCCCCCGCCGCGGCGAGTGGTTTGCCGTGTCGCCACATCTCACCGATCAGTAGGTCGACGCGGTGGTCCGAGGCGGCGGTGAGGAAGACCGCGGCATCGAATTCCACCGACCGCATGGTCGCGAAGCTGCGATCGATCGCGATTCCGCTCTGGTGGTTCAGCTTTCCGGCATGCGGGGCCACCACCATCGGGCTGGTCGCGGCGCGCTGGAAGTACCGCACGAGATCGTCGAGCATCGAGGTGTCCACCGCATCGTCCACCACGATCGCGACCTTGCGCCCGTCCACGGGGAACGCCCCGCGCAACTGTGACAGCGCCGGACTCGGAGCGAGTTCGACGACCGTCGACTTCGGTTGCGGCACAGGCAGTCCCAGCTGCGTTGCGACGAAACCGGCCAGATCGGTATCGACCTCGGCGACCATCTGCACCCCGCGCTCCCGGATCGTCTCGTCCTCGCATTTGCCCAGTTCGAAGGCGAACGCCTCACCGAGATGCCGCTGCTCCACCGGGGTCAGGCTGCGATAGAACATGCGCGGCTGCGAGTAGTGATCCGAGAACGACACCGGCGCATCGGTATTCGCCGACATGCGCACCTTCCGTGCGGGCGGTGCGATCGGCGTGGGCGATTCCACATAGGCCCGATCGGCCGTCAACGCCGTGAACGGGCAACCGCCGCCGGTCGAATTCGGTTTGTACGCATTGATTCCCGGATGCACGCCGGTCTGATGCATACCGTCGCGGAAGTTGTCGTTGACCGGCGCGTGCGGTCGATTGATCGGCAGCTGTGTGAAATTGGGCCCGCCGAGCCGGGTGAGCTGGGTGTCCAGATACGAGAACAGCCGCCCCTGCAGCAGCGGATCGTCGCTGGGCTCGATACCCGGCACCAGATGGTCGGGGCAGAACGCGATCTGCTCGGTCTCGGCGAAGAAGTTCACCGGATTCGCGTTGAGCTGCAGCGTGCCGATGATCTGCACCGGCGCCAACTCCTCCGGAACGATCTTGGTCGGATCCAGCAGATCGATACCCTCGAATGTCTGCTCGGGCGAATCCGGAAAGACCTGCACGCCCAGATCCCATTCGGGAAATGCCCCGGCCTCGATGGCATCGGCCAGATCCCGGCGATGGAAGTCCGGATCGAAGCCGCCGGTCAGCTGCGTTTCCTCCCACAGCATGGAGTGCACGCCCAGGCGCGGCTTCCAGTGGAATTTGACGAGGGTGGTGTTTCCGGCGTCGTTCACCAGCCGGAAGGTGTGGATGCCGAAGCCCTCCATCATGCGGAACGACCGCGGCAGCGCCCGATCCGACATCGACCAGAAGGTGTGCGCGGTCGCCTCGGTATGCAGGGTGACGAAGTCCCAGAACGTGTCGTGGGCGGTCTGCGCCTGTGGAATCTCTCGATCGGGGTGCGGTTTGGCCGCGTGGATGACATCGGGGAATTTGATGGCCTCCTGGATGAAGAAGACCGGGATATTGTTGCCGACCAGGTCGTAGACGCCCTCGTCGGTATAGAACTTGGTCGCGAAGCCGCGGGTGTCGCGCACGGTGTCGGCCGAACCGCGCGAACCGGCCACGGTCGAGAACCGCACGAATACCGGCGTCTCCACCTCGGCCCGCAGGAATTTCGCCCGGGTCAACTCGGCCGCCGCGCCATTGGCCCGGAAGACGCCGTGCGCCCCCGCGCCGCGCGCGTGCACCACCCGTTCGGGGATGCGCTCGTGGTCGAAATGGGTGATCTTCTCGCGAAAGTGGAAGTCCTGCACCAGCAGCGGTCCGCGCGGACCGGCCTTGAGCGCATGATCGGTATCGCTCATCACCACCCCCTGCGAGGTGGTCAGGGCCTCGCCGCGCGGGCCGCGCGCGCCGGGTTCGGCGTTCACGGGCTCACCGGTGGGACTGCGATACTCCGGTTCGCGCTGATCGAGCGCGGGTCCCGGCGGCGGACAGGTCGATCCGGTCTCATCGGGCTTGGTATCGGTCATACCGCAGCGGCTACCCGGCAGCCATGAACTCAATCCCGCGCGCGATCTCGCCCGTTCGACCCCGGCACATCGGTCGATCCCACGGGAGAGCTCACCGCGGGATCGACCGATACGCCGGTGGCGTGGGCTACTGGTTGGCGACCGCGGACAGTCCACGGTCCATCGCCCGACCGGCGGCCGGAATACGCGGCAGCCGAGCACAATCCAGCGCCGAGTAGTACGCCGCCTCATATCCGGCCCCGAGCTGATCCACCGAGAAGCGCTCGATCACCCGGCGGCGGCAGGCGACCGGATCCAGTCGCGACGCCTCGGCCATGGCCGCGGGCAATTCCGCCGGATCGTCACAGATGAAGCCGGTGACCCCGTCCTCGACCACCTCCGCGACCGCGCCGCCGCGCAGCGCGACGACCGGTGTGCCGCAGGCCATCGCCTCGATCATCACGATGCCGAACGGTTCCTCCCACCGGATCGGGAAGATCAGGCAGCGCGCCTGGGACAGCAACAGCCGCTTGGCGACCGCGTCGGCCTCGCCGAAGACGAAATCGCGATCGGTCAGCAGCGGCTTTACCGCACGCCGGAAATAAGCCTTTTCCGCGGGTTCGTTCATCTTCGCGGCGAGTACCAGTGGCATACCTGCGGCATGCGCGGATTCCAATGCGAGATCCGGTCCCTTGTACGGCGCATAGCGGCCCAGGAACAATGCGAAATCCTGCTTTTTCTTCTGGAATGGCCATTCGCTCGGCAGTACGGCGTTGTAAACCCGTCCAAGCCAATTCAATTGCGGCGCCAATTGCCGCTGCCGGTCGCTGATCGCGATCAACTGGGCCGAATCGCCCAGCGCCCGATAGTAGGTCTGCTCCTCGCCGTCGACCGGACCGTGCACGGTCACCACGGTCGGGATGCCGAGCGCCTCATACACCGGCGCGTTGAGCGGGCCCGCGAAGGTGTGGTCGTGGATGACGTCGATGCGCTCGGTACGAGCCAGTTCGGCGATGATCTTGCGCACCTTCAGGGCATTGAGTACCTCGGGAAACGGATCCCCCAGGCGTTCGGCGAGAATTTTGTCCCAGACCCGGATGAAGCGGGCGGACGTGCCCGCCCGGCCCGCGCCCAGGAGGGTGACCCGGTGTCCGCGTGCGACCAACGCATCGACAAGCTGTGCCACCACCGCTTCCACGCCGCCGTATCCGGCGGGCGGAACTTCGAAATACGGCGGGGCCACCATGACGATATTCAGTGGCGCACCGGAACCCTGAATGTTGTATATCAGGGAATCGGAACCGGACGGGGTACTGCTCATGGTACTGCCTCCTCAACGGTGTGAAGCTGCAACCAAGACGGCATACGACAACCCTCGGATCGGGGTCGATCGCTCGACCGGTGTGATACCCAGCACAGCCCGAGTTAATCCCTTCAGGCCGAAATTCGGTTATCCACCGCGGCGTTCGAACAACCGATCCCGCGCGACATCGAGCGCTCTGGACACCGCACCCGCGAGCACTCCGTCCTCGCCCAGCGCGCTGGCCACCAACCGTGGTCGCAGTGGCCCCAATTCGGTCATCCGTTCGGTTATCGCCGCGCCGAGCAGATCGAGGTTGTGGCCGATGCCGCCGCCGAGCACCACCAGTTCCGGATCGAGAATGGCCGCCACGGCGGTGATCAGCGCGCCGATCCGGCGGCCCTCGGCGGTCACCACCGCGGCGGCGCGTGCGTCACCGGCCGCCGCGGCGGCGAAGATCTCCGCGGCCGAGCCGGCGGCCAGCCCCGCGCGTTCGGCGATGCGCGCCACTCCGCCCGCGGCGGCGACGGATTCGGTCATACCGCGCTGGCGGGCATCCGAGGCCGGGGTGTCGACCTCGGTGGTGGGCAGGAACGACACCTCACCGGCCGCGCCCGAACTGCCCACGTAGAGTTCGCCGTTGATCACGATGCCCATACCGACACCGGTGCCCACGGAGATCAGCACGAAGTTGCGCACCCCCGCCCCGGCCCCGAATGCCAACTCGCCCAGGGCGGCCAGGTTGATATCGTTCTCGATCGCGGTCTCCACCGCCAGCGCGGCGTGCAGCCGTTCGACCAGTCCGGCGCGACCCCAACCGGGCAGATTCTGCGCGTAGTCCAAGCGCCCGGTCTCCGGATTGAGCACGCCCGGACTGCCCACGACCGCGTAGGTGACCGCCGCCCAATCCATTTCGGCCTCGGTGGCGACCCGATCGGCGAGGGCGCGCACGCGCCGCACCAGATCGGCGGCCGAGCGCGCCGAGTTGCGCACTTCGCGCCGGGCGATGAACTCACCGCGCAGATCGGCGATCGCGATGCGGATCCACTGCCGGCCGATATCGATTCCGGCCACCACCCCCGCGCGGGCATTGAGATCGTAGATCGCGGTGCTCGGCCCCGGCCGCCCCGACAGCGACCCGACCAGTCGGACCAGTCCGGCCTCCTCGAGACCCGAAAGCGCCGCCGACACCGTGGGTTTGGACAGCCCGCTGGCCTTCGCCAGCGCGCCGCGCGAGGACGGCCCGGCCAGGCGCAGATGATCGAGCAGCAGGCGTTCGTTCATGGTGCGCAGCAGTTGTGGCTTGCCGGTCGGAATCATCGAAACTCTCCTCGCACCTCTGGACACCCGATAGTTAGTAAACTACCTTTCTTACCAACGCTCAATCGGGCGTGCCCCTCTCTCTTCGGCACGGTGATCCTCATGCGTCGAATTCTGATCGTCGCCGCGGCGGTGGCCGCACTCGCCCTGGCGACCGGATGTTCCTCCGGCACAGGCACAAATCGCAAGGTCGGCGGTACCCCGACCATCGCGCTGCTGCTTCCGGAATCCAAGACCACACGGTACGAGGCCTTCGACCGCCCCCTGTTCGAGGCCAAGGTCGCCCAGCTGTGCGCCGGCTGCAAGGTGCTCTATTTCAACGCCGACCAGGACGCGGCCAAACAGCAGAACCAGTTCGAGGCCGCACTCACCCAGGGCGCGGATGTGATCGTCTTCGATGCCGTCAATGCCGATGCGGTTGCGCCGCAGGTGCATTCGGCTCAGCAGAAGAAGATTCCGGTCATCGCCTACGACCGGCTCATCTCCGGTGTCGGCTACGACTACTACGTCTCCTTCGACAATGTGAAGGTCGGCCGGGTGCAGGGCGAGGCGCTGCTGGCCGAACTGGCCCGCCGCGGCACCCTCGACAAGGGTCAGATCCTCATGCTCAACGGCGCGCCCACCGACCCCAGTGCGGGTGACTACAAGAAGGGCGCGCATCAGGCCCTCGACGGCAAGGTGCGGATCGGCCGCGAATTCGACACTCCCGACTGGAGTCCCGACAAGGCGCAGCAGGAGACCGAACAGACCATCACCGCCCTGGGTAAGGACGCCGTCGTCGGGGTGTACTCGGCCAATGACGGAATGGCCAGCGGCGCGGTGGCCGCGCTACAGCGGGCGGGTTACTCGACCCTGCCGCCGCTGACCGGTCAGGACGGGGAATTGGCTGCGGTGCAACGGATTCTGACCGGCCAGCAGACCATGACCATCTATCTGAACTACCGCGCGCAGGCGGAGAAGGCGGCCGAACTGGCCGTGGCCCTGGGGCGCGGCGACAAGCCCGCGGCGCCGGCCACCACGAACAACGGCGCGGCGGATATCCCGTCCTATCTGCTCGACGCCATCGCGGTGAACAAGGACAATGTCGCGAGCACCATCGTCAAGGACGGCCTCTACAAGGCGGCGGAGATCTGCACGCCGGATGTGGCGGCGGCCTGTGCCTCAGCGGGGGTGAAATGAGTTCCTCCGCAACGGTTCTCGAGGCGCGCGATATCACCAAACGGTTCGGCGGGGTGCAGGCGCTGGCGGGTGCGGATCTCGAGGTGCGTGCCGGGGAGGTGGTCGCGCTGGTCGGCGACAACGGCGCGGGGAAATCGACTCTGGTGAAGGCGATTTCGGGCGCGGTGGCCGCCGACTCCGGCGAGATCCGGTTCGCGGGCGCGCCGGTGCGCATCGCCCGGCCCCAGGACGCGCAGGCCCTCGGCATCACCACGGTCTTCCAGGATCTGGCCCTGTGCGACAACCTCGACGTGGTCGCCAATCTTCATCTCGGTTCGGAGACGAGGAGTCTCGGCGTGCTCGATGAGATCCGGATGGAGCGGGCCGCCCGCGATCTGCTGACCTCGCTGGATGTCAAGATTCCCGATGTGCGCACGCCGGTGCGCGCGCTGTCGGGTGGTCAGCGGCAATCGGTGGCGATCGCGCGGGCGCTGCTGGGTGAGCCGCGCATGGTGATCCTCGACGAGCCGACCGCGGCCCTCGGTGTGGAACAGACCGCGCAGGTGCTGGCGCTGGTGCGGCGGCTGCGCGAACGCGGGCTGGCGGTACTGCTCATCAGCCACAACATGGTCGATGTGCGGGCGGTCAGTGACCGGGTGGTGGTGCTGCGATTGGGCCGCAACGCGGGGGAGTTCGAGACCGCGACGAGTACCCAGGAGGCCATAGTCGCGGCGATCACGGGAGCGGCGCAATGAACCGACTGAGGGGTCCGGCGGATGCGGTGACCGACCGCATCCGCCGGGGGGAGGTCGGTTCGGCGCCGGTCGTGATCGGGCTGGTCGTCATCGCGATCGTCTTCGATCGGCTCAACGCGCACTTCCTGTCCCCGGAGAATCTGACCAATCTCGCGCTGCAGATGGCGGCCACCGGCACCATCGCACTGGGCATCGTGCTCGTGCTGCTGCTGGGGGAGATCGATCTGTCGGCGGGTTCGGTGAGCGGGCTGACGGCCGTGGTGATGACCCTGCTGTATGTGCGCCACGGCTGGAACTGGGTTTTCGCGGTGCTGGCCGCGCTGGTCGTGGCGGCGGCGATCGGGGCGCTGCACGGCGTCATGCTGACTCGATTGAATATGCCGTCGTTCGTGGTGACGCTCGCCGGGCTGATCGGCTGGCAGGGGTTGATGCTGTATCTGCTCGGTAAGCAGGGCACCGTCAATCTGCCGTTCGATCGCGGGATCGCGGTGATCAGCGATACCTGGCTGGCGCCCGGCGTGGCGTGGGCGCTGGTGGTGCTGCTCGCGGGCGGGCAACTCACGGCGAGCCTGCGCACGCGCCGGTTGCGCTCGCGGGCCGGGGTGGCCGTCGCCTCGCCCGCCTGGCTCGCGGCCCGTTCGGGGGCGCTGGCCCTCGCGCTCGCGGTGACCGCGCTGGTGCTGAACTCCGATCGCGGCGTCCCGCTGACGCTGGTGATCTTCGGCGGCCTGGTCGTCGCCGTGGATCTGGTGTTGCAGCGCACCGTATTCGGCCGTCGCATCTATGCCGTGGGCGGTAATGCCGAGGCGGCCCGGCGGGCGGGGATCAATGTCACCCGGGTGCGGATCGCGGCCTTCGTCGGCTGTTCGGTGCTGGCGGCGGTCGGCGGCATTCTCGCCGCCTCGCGGTTGGTCGCGGTGAATCAGAGTTCCGGAGGCAGCGATATTCTGCTCAATGCCATCGCCGCCGCCGTCATCGGCGGCACCAGCCTGTTCGGCGGGCGCGGGCGCGCCTATGCCGCGCTGCTGGGAATCCTTGTCATCCAATCGATCACCAATGGCATGCTGCTGCTCAATGTCGACTCTTCGGTGCGGTTCATGGTGACCGCGGTCGTGCTGGCGGTGTCGGTGGCGATCGATTCGGTGGCGCGGCGGGGCGCGGAGGGCGCGCGATAGCGGTCAGCCCAGGCGGCGGATGGCGATGATGTTGTCGAGCAGGACGGCGGATTCGCCATCCGGGCCGACGGCGGGACGCTCGCGAGTATCCAGAACCTCGGCGCGCCAAACGTTTTCGTCCAGGCCCAGCTCCTCGTACACCTCGTTCGGGGAGGGGAAGTGGACGTGGTTCTCCGGGTGGCGCGACCACGGCGGCATGGCCCCGTGATCGATGATCAGCAGCAGCCCGCCGGGGACCAGCGCCCGCGCGGCCCGGCGCAGCACCTGCGCGCGCGGGAACTCCACCGGCGACTGCAGGAACTGCGCGTTGACCAGATCGAATGCGCCGTCGGGGAATTCGGCCACCAGATCCCGCCGCTCGGTCCGAATCCGTTCACCCACACCACGTTCGGCGGCCGCGGCCCGCAAGCGGCCCAGCGCGATCTCGGTGATGTCGACCGCGGTGACCTGCCACCCGCGCTCGGCCAGCCACACCGCGTCCCCACCCTCGCCACACCCCAGATCCAGCGCCCGCCCCGGCGTCAGTTCGGCCCCGAACGCCACCAGCCAGTGGTTGGGATTCCCACTCCAGATCCGCTCTCGCTCTCCGTAGAGCCCGTCCCAGAACTCCTGCGCCGATGCCGCCGGTTCGGGACTGTGATGATGCGTCGTCTCGGTCATATCTCCACCATGGCGACACCTGCCCCGGACTGACAAACTTCTTTGCCGATCCGGCAAGTCAGGAGCTCTCCCGCTTGGCTCGCGCCCGGCGCTTTCCCTCGTGCATGGCCTGGACCCGGGCGATCGGGATGATATGACCCTCCTCGATGAGATCGATGGGCAGCGATTGCGGGGCGGGCATTTCCGTGGCCCAGGGGTCGCGGTTGCCGAGGGCCTCGGGGGCGGTGTGGATGGTGAAGTCGCGCGGGGCGATGTTGTCCAGATCGGACCAGGTGAGGGGGAAGGAGACCGTGACGCCGGGGCGGATGCGGGGGCTGTAGGCGGTGACCACGGTGCCGCCGCCGGAGCGGGTGGAGTCCAGGAAGACCTTGCCGCCGCGGTCCTCGCGGATGAAGGCGGTGGTGGCCAGGTCGGGGTCGAGGCGTTCGGCGCGGGCGGCTATCGCGCGCGTGGCCGCGGCGGTGTCCTCTATATCCAGGCCCGCTCGGACCGGAACGAAGATATGGACGCCCTTGGAACCGCTGGTCTTCACCGCACCCGCGAGGCCGTCGTCGGCCAGGGCCCGGCGGACCAGATGCGCGGCGTCGACGGCCTGCCGGAACGGCTGATCGGGGGCCGGATCGATATCGAGGACCAGATGTGTCGGACCCGCGGCGTGGTCGGTCAGCAGCAGCGTCGTGTGATATTCGATCGCGCGCTGATTGCCGAACCACAGCAGCGTGCGCAGATCCTCGCAGACGGCATAGGTGATCTCGCGCCGCGAACTCTCGGCCCACATGGTCACCCGCGGCACCCACTCCGGCGTGTACTTGGGCAGGTTCTTCTGCATGAACGGCTCCTGCCCGGGCCGCACGCGAACCACCGACAGCGGCCGGTCCCGCAGATGTGCCACCATCCGGTCGCCGACCGCCTCGAAGTATTCGATGAGATCGCGCTTGGTCGCGTCCGCGCCGTCGAACAGCGGCTTGTCCAGATTGGTCAGTGAGACGCCCGCACGGACCTCGTCGCCGGTCATGAATCTCACCCTGCCCCGCGCCGACCGGGCGGTCAACCAGGCAGGGCGATATCCACCCGGATTGTCTTCGGCCGACGCGACGCCAGACTGATCACGCTCGCGACCAGGAGATTGAGGCCCAGCGCGATGAGCCCGCCGTTCACCCCGAACAGCGGATCGCGCCCCACCGCGTGCAGTCCGAATACCACGACGCTGCCGACGATCAGCCCGGCCGCGACGCCGAACGCGGTCAGCCGCCGCCAATACAGTCCGAGCAGCACCGCGGGCAGCAGCTGCGCGATGCCCTCGTAGGACAGCACCGACAGATTCACCAGGGCCTTGGGATACAGCACCGCCCCGGCCAGCGCGATCGCGCCGACCACCACGCACACCAGCTGCGACCAGCCGCGCTGTCGCGCCTGCCCGCCGGTCCCGCCGCCGAGAACGGTTCGGCCCCACAGCGTTCCGATGGCCACCAGGAATACGCTCATCGGCACGATCGCCGACAGCGCCCCGGCGATCCCGATCACCGCCACCAGCGGCGCGGGCAGTGAATCGGTCACCAGCTCGTACAGCGCCAGATCCGAATTGCCCAGCGCCGGAAAGACGAACAGCGCCGCCGCGCCGATGAGGATCGGAACAACCAGCAGCAGCTGATACCACGGCAGCAGCATCGAATTGCGCCGCAGCGCCGTCGGTCCGGACGCCGACAGATACCCCGCGACCGTGGTGGGGAAGATGCAGATGGTGGCCACATTCAGCAGGATCGTCGACACGTACCAGGTCGCGCCGAAGGAGCCGCCGCCCGCGCCGGGAAAGGTCAGCCACTGCGGCCGCTCCGCGACCAGCCGGTCCAGCAGCTCGCCCGGACCGCGAAAGTAGTGCCAGGGCACCCAGATCGCGAGGAATACCACCGACAGCACCGCGAGCCCGTCCTTGAGCACGCTCACCCACGCCGATCCGCGCAGTCCGGAGGTCAGGATGAACGTCTCCGCCACCACGAACGACACCGCCGCCGCCACCCGCAGATCCACCGAGCCGTAGGACATCGCGTGCACCACCACGCCCATGCCCTGAATCTGCAGCTGTATATAAGGAACGAGGAACACCGTGCACAGCACCGCCACGGTCACGCCGAGCGGCCGTGAGCCGAACCGGTGTTCGGCGATATCGGCGATCGACAGCAGTCCGTGCCGGGCGCAGTAGGTCCACAGCAGCGGCGCGACGAAGTAGGCCACCACCAGTCCGGTGCTCAGATAGGCGATCAGATAGAAGATCGGCACCCCGTACCGGTAGGACCATCCGGCCGCGCCGAGAAACGAGAAGCTGGTGTAGGACTCGCCCGCCATCAGCAGCAGCACGAACAGGGTGCCCAGTCCACGCCCCGAGATCGACCATTCCGCCAGGGATTTCGCCCGGCCGCGCCCGGACAGCACGCCGATGACGACCGTCACGACCATCGCCACCGCGAACAGGGATACGGCCACCGCCGCGCGACCGGTCACGACCGCTCCCGCTCGATGTCGTCGTCGACCGGGACGAATTCCGGTGCGCCGCTTCGATAGGCCGGATCGAAGCGGGCCACCAGGGCCACCAGCGGACCGGTCAGCGCCGTGACCGCCAGCAGATAGCAGACCAGGAACGGGATTCCGAACACCCGCGGCTCGATTCGATCGGCGACCACCGGCGCCAGGCAGTACAGCAGTCCGGGCAGGATCAGCAACCACAGGACCGGGCCGCGACGGCGCAGCGGTGTGGGGTCGGACATCGTTGCCTCTCGGTGGGTTCCGGCGATCGGTCCCAGCCACCTTTGCCGATGCGGGCGGCGGTGGCCAGCGCGACAGGGGTGTGTCGCGCACTGGTTGTCTCATTCGTCCGGATTGCTGTCCGGGAACCGTTGTGCTAGGGGGTTATTCGGTCGATCGGATGTAACCTCCCGTTCAGCGAGCCGTCAGCTTCCGAGAAGATGTCCGATTTGTCTGTTTAGTCGAATTCGGAAATGAGTTCGACGTGCAGATTTCCGATTTATTACGAATGTCCCCATGTCGCTTTGGATTTGCCCCCGGGGGATCGGATCTCGGTAGCTAAATAGTACCTGATGCCGTTTCGGATCCGCATTTCAAGATCATGTAAACGAAGATCAAAAGAGTTGCCACACAAGCCTGTTGGTATGTGTAAGCTGACGGTCAATCACGAACCCACTACGCGGTGGGTTGAATCGGCGAGGGCGGTGTCGTAGTGACTGTCGACAGACTCCGAATGCGCCGCGTAGCGGTTATTGTGGCCGCTCTCGGCGTATTGGCTTTGATGATTACCGGTGCACTGGATCGGGTGCTGCTGGGCGTATTCGTCTGCGCCGGACTCGGACTGGGCTGGCTCAATGCGCAACTCACCTGGAAGTCGGTCACACACGTCATTCGGTCGGAAACCGCGAGCAAGCAGGGTTTGGTGCTGTCCACGGCGGTACGCCTGCTCGCCACGACGGTGCTCGCGATCCTGGTGGCTTTCCTGGCCCGTCCCAATGGAATCGGCATCTTCTTCGGGCTGGCCGTCTTCCAAATCGTCGTAGTCCTGCACACCGTGGTCCCCGAATGGAAAGGGCTGCGCCAAACGCCATGAACATCGTGCATCTCCTGGCTCAGGAGGAATCCGAGCCGAAGATCAAGGTCGGCCATCACGCCGTCGCGCACCTGTGGGGTATGGATTTCAATGTCGACACGATCGTGTCGACCGTGGTCGCCGCGGTGATCGTGATCGGATTGGCCGTATTCGTCCGGATCAAGGTCACCTCCGGGGTGCCCAACGGCCCGCAGTTGTTCTTCGAGGCCGTGACGATTCAGATGCGCAATCAGGTCGAATCGGCCATCGGTATGAAGGTCGCGCCGTTCGCATTGCCGCTGGCGGTCACGCTGTTCACCTTCATCCTGCTGTCGAACTGGTTGTCGGTGCTGCCGGTGCAATACGGCGACGGTGAATTGATCGCCCCGCCCGCGGCCGACGTCAATTTCGTTTACGCGCTGTCGCTTTTCGTGTTCGTCTTCTACCAGGGCGCTGGTATCGCGCGCCGCGGTCCGGTCAACCACGCGAAGCAATTGCTCAAGGGACATGCCGGCTGGTCGATGGTGTTCATCAACGTCATCGAGGAGATCGCCAAGCCGCTGTCGTTGTCGCTGCGATTGTTTGGCAATATGTTCGCTGGCGGCGTCATGATCTCGGTGATCGCGTTGTTCCCGTTCTGGATCAGCTGGGGGCCCAACGTCGTCTGGAAGCTGTTCGATGTGTTCGTCGGCGCGATTCAGGCGTTCATCTTCTCGCTACTGACCGTGCTCTACTTCAGCCAGTCCATGGCCCTGGAGCACGAAAACCACTGACCGACTCTTCGCCGAAGAGAAAACGTTCGAGAACAGGAAGTGAAACATGGCAGCAGATCCCGCGATTGTCCAGGGCGCCCTGATCGGTGGCGGCCTCATCATGGCCGGTGGCGCCATCGGTGCCGGCATCGGTGACGGTCTCGCCGGTTCGGCGCTGATCAACGGGGTCACCCGGCAGCCGGAGGCCGAGGGCCGGTTGCGCGTCAACTTCTTCCTGACCGTCGGTCTGGTCGAGGCGGCGTACTTCATCAACCTGGCCTTCATGGCGTTGTTCGTCTTCGCCACACCGGGGGCGTAACCCCCATGGCCGCGCGAACGGATGTCACGGCCGCGGGGAACTTCCTCATCCCCAACGGCACCTTCTTCGTCGAACTGTTGATCTTCCTGATCGTGCTCGGAGTTATCTGGTTCTTCGTCGTTCCGCCGATCCGAAAGGTGTTGGCCGAACGCGAGGCTCGGGTCGATGAGACCACGGCGAACTTCAAGGAAGCGAAGGAGACGTTCGCCGAGGCCGAAGCTCGTTATCAGTCGGGACTCGAGAAGGCCCGCGCCGAAGCCGCCGAAATTCGCAATACCGCGCGCGCCGAGGGCCGGGCCATTCTCGAACAACTTCGCTCCGAGGCCCAGGAGGAGGCCGACCGGATCGTCGCCGACTCCGCCGCGCAGTTGCGGTCGGAGGCGGATCAGGTGGCCGCGGAGTTGCGCGCGGAGGTCGAACCTCTGGCGGAATCGCTGGCCGAGCGAGTTTCCGGCGTCAACGGCCAGCGGGCCGGCAGCAGCGCCGGACGGCAGAGGGGACAGGCGTCGTCATGAATCACACCAGCGGCATCCTCGCCGCGGGGCCGTACCACATCGTCTTCGAATGGCCGGTCTTCTTCAGTCAGCTGTTCGCCTTCGGCGTGATCGTGTTCGTCTTCGTCAAATGGATTCAACCGCCGCTGAAGTCGCTGATGGCGCGCAATCAGGAGGCCGTTCGCAAACAGCTCGAGGAGAGCACCGAGGCGGCGGATCGGCTGACCAAGGCCAAGCAGGCCTACGACAACGCGATGGCCGAGGCTCAGAAAGAGCTGGAGCGCATGCGGGTCGACGCGCAGGACGACGCCGAGCACATCATCGCCCAGATGCGCGAGGCCGCCGCCGCCGAGGTCGAACGGGTCCGCAAACAGGGCCGCGAACAGATTCTGCAACTGCGCCGCCAACTCATTCGCGACCTGCAGACCGATCTCACCGCGGCCATGCTCGACCGCACCGAGGAGAAGGTCCGCATCCGGATCACCTCGCCCCAGGCCCAATCCGAGAGCATCGAACGCTTCCTCGAGGAGCTCGAGGTTTTGGCCAATGGTGAGCACGCCGTTCGCAGGCAGGCGCAATCCCGCTGGAACTGAATCTATTTCGGGACGAGTGCCGCGAGTCCGGAAGGGCTTGCGGCACTCGCCGTTTCACCGGATGACGACTATTCCTTCTCTTCCGGTGCCTTCTCCAGGGCCTTGGTCTCCGTCTTGCTCATCGCGAGATCCTGGGTCAGTTCGGCCCGGACCTTGTAGGACTCACCCTCGGTGAATTGGCCTCCGCTGGTCTTGGGGATCCCTGCCCTGACGTCGGCGGTCCCCTTGCCCTCCTCACAGCTACCCGAGCCGGTGCCCTCGGCGTAGACCAGCTTGCTCAGGTCCTCTTTCTTGTTGCCGTCTTTGTCCTTGCCGGTGTCGCGCACTGTCACCGTGATGGTGTAGTCGGCGTCGGAATTCTCCGGGCAGGTGAAGGAGACCGCCACCGAGGCCTCGTTCTCGCTGACGGCGGTGAGCTTGTCCACCGTCACCGTCGACTCTTCCTTCGTCGTTCCCTCGTCCTCGGCGTGGGCGGGGATCACCCCGCACAGTCCCACGAGGGCACCACACGCCATCACACCCGCAACCTTGTTGAGCACGTAACTCAATCCTTTCCTGCCGGATGGAAATTCGATACCGAGTGTTCTTCGCTACCGAACCGGCTCGAGATTGGTCAGCGGATCAGTCGGTGACCATCGCTCCGGTGTGCAGGGCCAGACCGGCGCGCGGCGCGAGATCCGCGTGCAGCCAGCCGGATTCGTCGATTTCGACGATGGGCCCGGTGCAGGTCCCCGCACTCGGCAGGCCGTGCATGACATCGCAATAGCGGCCCGGCGGAAGCGAAGTCCGGTACGAGCGGGTAGCCGGGGAGTCCGAACCGTTGAGGACGATATATCCGGCCGAACCGCGACCGAAGGCGATGAGATCGCCCGAATCGTCGGTCCAGTCGACCACCGGTTCGTCTCGGACCCGCTGATGGAACCCGACCATACCGCCGATGCCGGGCCACGCGTGCTCGCACAGCCAGTGTCCGTCGCCGCAGACCGCATCGGTGGTGCGGCCCAGCGGATCCGAGGGCGAGGGTTCGTCGTAGGCGTCGAAGGCGTAGTCGCTGAGGACCTTCGGATGGCCGTAGGTCCAGGCGAGCAGGAAGGCGTTGGCGAGGGTGTAGCGCTCCGGATCGGCGTAGGTGAGGGTGGAGCCGTTGCGTTCGGTGTCGTGATTGGCGACGAAGACCACCGAACCCGCCGACGGCAGCGCCGAGCCGAAATCGCGCAGCTGGGCCAGATGTCCGTGGCGGAAGATCGCGCTCAGCGTGCCCGCGTAGCGCAGATCCATGACGTCGCCGGTGGCCAGATACTCCTCGGGCCGCACCTGCTCGTTCCAGCTGTAGACGACCTCCTGATATACGTAGGCGGGCCGGGACAGCCGGGCCTCGATGGCCGAAAGATCCTCGGGGGCGATGTATTTCGCCGAGTCGACGCGGAAGCCGTCGATACCCAGCGACAGCAGATCGTTCAGATAGCCCGCGATTCGGTCGCGCACGCGATCGTTCTCGGTCGCCAGATCCGAGGCGTTGAGGGTCTGGCAGTGGTGCGTCTGATAGCGGTCGGAGTAGTTCTCGATGGCGTCGTTCGGCGTGCCGCAGTGATGGAAGTCGTCGGGACCGTAGGGTACGGCCGGATACTCGTAATGGCAGTAAGGCGTTGCGCCACTACCGATTCCGCACCCCTGGATCGCCGACATATTGTTGATGATCGTGTCCACGTACACCCGCACCCCCGCGGCATGGCAGTCGCGGACCATACCCGCCAGCTCCGCGCGCGTCCCGTACCGGCTGGTCAACCCGTAGGACACCGCCGAATAACTCTGCCACCACGGAAAACCCAGCTCCGGTAGCAGCGAATGCTCCTCCGGCGGCGAGGTCTGCACGGCCCCGTAACCCAGCGGACCCAGCGTGCGGCCGCACTCCCGGCCGATCGAGCGCCAGTTCCAGCCGAACATCTGCGCGATGACATCCCGCTCCGGCGCCGGTTCGGCGGCGACCGGAGCGGTCAGTCCCACGACGACGGTCAGCGTGCCGAGCAGCAGCGCCCAGGACCGAAGCATGTCCGGCCTAGCCGATTCGGGCATTGCTCGGCGCCGCAACGAGACCGCACAGTCCGCGAATGCTCATGGAGGCTCATGGTAGCGGTGATCAGTCCTTTTCCTCGGCCATGACCGCCTCGCCGCGAGCCACCATGCCCGCCTCATCGGACAGCTTCAGATGCGGAATGAACAGCGTCAGCACGAAGGCGAGGATCGCACCCGGAATCACGTACCAGAAGCCGGGCACCAAGGCGTCTGCGTAGGCGCCGACGATGGCGTCGTGCAGCGGGCCGGGCAGGTGCTTGACCACCGAGGGCACCAAACCGCCCGGCTGCAGACCGGATTGGGCGGCCTCCTGCCAGTGCGTCTTGAACACATCGGTCAGCCCGTCGGTGAGGCGGCTGGTGAAGATCGACCCGAAGATCGCCACACCGATCGCGCCGCCCATCTCGCGGAAGTAGTTGTTGGCGCTGGTCGCGGTGCCGATCTGCCCGGGGGCCACCGCATTCTGCACCACCAGCACGATGATCTGCATGATCAGACCCAGGCCCGCGCCGATGACCAACAGCATCGCCGACACCAGCCACATGGAGCTGTGCGCGTCGATCCGGGTCATCCACAGCATGCCCGCGATGATGATCAACGCGCCCAGCGGCGGATAGATCCGGTACTTGCCGGTCTTGGTGATCGCCGTCATCGAGGTGATGAGGGTCGCCATCATGCCGATCATCATCGGGATCAGCAGCAGTCCGGACACCGAAGCCGAAGCGCCGGTGGCCATTTGGAGATAGGTCGGGATGAATGCCAGTGCCGCGAACATCACCAGGCCGACCACCAGGCCGATGGCCGAGGTCAGCACGAAGGTGCGATTGCGGAACAGCCACAGCGGCAGCATCGGCTCCTCGGCCCGCGCCTCCACGACCACGAAGACGCCGACGATGATCACCAGGGCGGCCGCCATCGACAGAATCGTCGGCGAACCCCACGCGTACTGCTTACCGCCCCAGTCGGTGATCAGAATCAGCAGCGTGGTCGCGGCCGACATGAGCACCACGCCGAGATAGTCGGGCTTCACCTTGGGTCGGTGGCTCGGGATGCTCAGATAGCGGAACGCGATGACCAGCGCGGCGAGGCCGACCGGGACATTGATCCAGAAGCACCAGCGCCAGCTCAGCTGATCGGCGAAGAAGCCGCCCAGCAGCGGTCCGGCCACCGAGGTGACGCCGAAGATCGCGCCCATGGGCGCCATGAACTTGCCACGGTCCTTGGCCGGGACGATATCGGCGATGATGGCCTGCGCCAGGATCATCAGACCGCCGCCGCCCACACCCTGCAGCCCGCGGAACACGATGAATTCCCAGAAGCCGGTGGACAGCGCCGCGCCGATCGAGGCCGCGGTGAATACGGCGATCGCGAACAGGAACAGCCAGCGGCGGCCGAACAGATCGCCGAATTTGCCGTAGATCGGCATGACGATCGTGGTGGCCAGCAGATACGAGGTCGCGGTCCAGGCCATATTCGAGATGCCGCCGAGCTGGCCGACGATGGTCGGCATCGCGGTGCCCACGATGGTCTGATCCAGGCTGGCCAGGAACATGCCCGCGATCAGCGCGGAGAAGATGAGCCAGACGCGCTTCTGGGTGAGGACTATCGGGGTGGGCGGCGATTCGGCCGTCGTGGTCATCGGGAGCTCTCCTCGGTGGTCGGTAGGTCGTCGCGGAACAGGCGGGCCGCCAGTTCGCACTGCTCGTGGAGGGCGGTCGCCAGGGACCGATCCGATTGGTCGGCCAGCGACATCGCCGCGTGGGTGGCGAGGGTGGACATGAGTGCCGCGGTGAGGGACGCGAATTGGGGTGGGAGCCCGCCCAACCGCGCGGTCAGCAGCTCGCCGACGGCATCGCCGTGCCGTACGCCCGCGGCGACGAACGCTGCCACCACGCGCGGTTCGGTCTTGACCAGCTCGAAGATGAGCGAAATGCTCTCGCGCACCACGGCTTCGGGTTCGTACGCTGAGGCCCAGAGCGCGGTGAGGTCCTCGATCAGCACGCCGGTGGGACCGCCCGCGACGAACTGCTCGCGCATTTCCTGGGTACCGATCTCGATCGGGCCGAGGACGGCGTCCATCTTCGTCTCGTAGTAGTTGAAGAACGTGCGGGGGGAGACGCCCACCGCCTTGGCGATGTCGTCGGTGGTGGTGGCGTCCAGTCCGCGTTCGACGGCGAGGCGACGCGCGGCCAGGCACAGATCGTGCCGGGTCTTGCGCTTCTTCAACTCGCGCAGGCCGAGTTCCGGTGCGGTGTCGTACTTCTGGATGACCACATCTAAAAGTTACAGGATCTGCAATTTTTCATGCACTGCAATTTGCGTCACATCGGCCGCAGATAGGTGAGGGCCGCCTCCAGGATGGTGTCGGCGTAGGTCGAGGTGAGGCCGTCCAATCCCAATGACCAGCGGTATTGCAGTGGGCCGAGCAGTAGATCGATGGCGATCTCGGTGTCCAGATCATGGCGCAGCTGACCCGTGGCGACCGCCGAGTTCAGGCGTTCGGTCAGGGCCGCGCGCTGCGGGAGCAGTAGCCGTTCGCGGTAGTAGCGGCCGATCTCCGGATCGTGCTGGATCTCGATGTACATCGCGCGCAGGAAGCCGTCCTTGGCCGGATCGGTGAGTTCGGCGGCCGCGCCGCGCAGCAGCAGGCGCAGATCGGCGCGGATATCGCCGGTATCGGGCAGGCTCAAACCTTCGGGGCTGGAATAGCTTTCGAGCATCGCGTCCAGTACCACCGCACCCTTGGACGGCCACCAGCGATAGATCGTCTGCTTGCCGACCCCCGCCCGGGCGGCGATCGCCTCGATGCCCAGTTTGGGATAGGGCACCTCGCCGATCAGTTCGGCCGCGGCGGTGAGGATGGCGGCCCGGGCGCGCTCGCTGCGCCGGGTGGCGCTCGGCTTGTCGGTCATGGCGTGGAGTTTAGCGCGAAATGAGACGATACGTCTCGTCTTGACATGACGTGGGAAGGGATGGGATGCTGCTGCGGCACGAGACGGACCGTCTCGTTACGAGAGGAGTTACCTTGACCAGAACTTGGTTCATCACCGGAGCCAACCGCGGCCTGGGCCGGGCCTTCACGGTGGCGGCGCTGGCGCAGGGTGACCGCGTCGTCGCGACCGCTCGTGATCCGCGGACCATGGCCGACCTCGCCCAGGATCGGCTGACCGTGCTGCCGTTGGATGTTCGCGACCGCGAGCGCGTATTCGCCACGGTCGAGCGGGCGTTCGAGGTCGCCGGATCGATCGATGTCATCGTGAACAACGCGGGCTACGGCCTGGTCGGCGCGGTGGAGGAACTCGACGAGCGGCAGATCCGCGAACAGATGGACACCAATTTCTATGGCGCGGTGTGGGTTACGCAGGCCGCGATCCCGCATCTGCGCGAGCAGGGGTCGGGCCATATCGTGCAGATCTCGACCGTCGGCGCGGTCGGATCGCTGCCGCTGTTCAGCATGTACAACGCCAGCAAGTGGGCGCTGGAGGGTTTCAGCGCCTCGCTCGCGGATGAGCTGCGCCCCTTCGGCATCTCGGTGACGCTGGCCCAGATGGGCGGCTTCGACACCGATTGGGCGAAGTCGAGTATGCGCTTCGCACAACGCAATCCGGCCTACGACGAGATCCGCGCGGGCATTCTCGGCATGGCGGAGTATCCGGATCCCGCGAATCCGCCCGCCGCGGCCGAGAATCCGGAGTGGGCGGAGCCCGCGCCGGAGGTGGCCGCGGCCGAACTGCTCGACCTGGTGGCCATGTCGAATCCGCCGCTGCGCCGGATCATCGGACCGGGCGCCCACGAGATGGTGACGATGGCCCTGGATCAGCGTCGGCTCGACTACATCTCCGATCCGAAGTTCACCTGGCCGAGCTGAGCCGCCGTTCGCCGCGCCACGGAACCGATCGGTCGGATACCGTGCACGGGTGTTGTTCCGGCTGGTGGTTGTTATCGCTTCGGTCTGTGCGGTGTTGTCGTTGAGCGGGGCCGATCCGGACCCGAGCGGATTGGCCCGCTTCTACGGTCAGCGGCTGAGCTGGCAGCCCTGCGGTATCGATGAGATGGACGCCGCCGGAGCCGAATGCGCCGAGGTGCGCGTGCCGCTGGACTACTCCCGGCCGCGCGATCGCGCCATCACCGTGGCGATCTCGCGCATCCGGGCGGGCAATGGGGAGCAGCGGCGCGGGGTGCTGCTCGCCAATCCCGGCGGTCCCGGCGCGGAGGGCTTGGACACCGTGGGACTGCTCGGCGATGTACTCGATCCGGAGGTTCTCGCCCGCTACGACCTGATCGGTATGGATCCGCGCGGTATCGGACGGTCCACCGCCGCGCCGCTGTGCGGCTGGCCGGTGGGGGAGATGATTCGCTCGGCCGGGCTGTCGGACAAGGGGTTTCGCCACGACACGGTGGAAGCGGCCGGTATGGCGGCCACCTGTCTGGCCCGCGACTCCGCCACGCGGCGGCAGTTCACCACCCGCAATACCGCCCGGGACATGGACGTGATCCGGGCGGCGCTCGGCGCACCCGCGCTCGCCTACTACGGCGTCTCCTACGGCACCTATCTGGGCGCGGTCTACACACAGATGTTCCCCAGCCACAGCGATCGCATGGTGTTCGACAGCGCCATCGACCCCGCTCGGTATTGGGAAGGGATGGTGCGGGATTGGGGGCCGTCGGATGAGATCGCGCTGGACGAATGGGCGCGCTGGGCGGCCGCGCGCGATGAGAGTTATCGCCTCGGTGATACTCCGGACAAGGTGCGTGCCACCGTCGAGGAGCTGCTCCGCGCGGTCGGGCGGCAGCCGGTCATCCTGGACGGATTCGCCATCGATGACCACTGGCTGCCGTTTCTACTGCACAATCTGGTGGTCAGCTTTCGATCCAATGGCGTACTGGCGGAAACGATTCGGGAGATAACGGATGCGGTGGGCCAGCCGCCCGCGGCGGCGCGGACCCCGCGGTTGCAGGGTCTGCTCGAGGCGATACGGGACGGGGAGAATTCCGCGCTAACCGAGATCGCCTGCGCCGATGCCGGTGCGCCGACCGAAATCGCCTGGTACCGGCGCAATATCGAGGCGACCCGGGTCACCCAGCCGGTATTCGGCGCGATGGCCAACAATATTCAACCGTGCGCGTTCTGGCCGCGACCGGTGGAACCGGCCACGGCCGTGCGCAATGCGGTGCCCGCGCTGATCGTGCAGGCCGCCGACGATCCGCGCACGCCCTATGCGGGAGCCCTGCAGCTGCATGCCGTCATGGCCGAATCCCGGCTGATCACCCTGCGCGACACCAGAATTCACATGACCTTCCGGCCCGGACTGAGCGCCTGCGTTCGGTTCTCCGTCAACGCCTACCTGGCCACCGGGTTCCGCCCCGCGGCCGATGCGATCTGCGATCCGGACGAGCCCACGCGCTAGGCGTCAGGGCACGATCACCAATTTGCCCCGGGTGTGGCCGGTGCGGCTGGCGTCGAAGGCCGCGCCGACCTCGTCGAGGCCGAAGGTCCGCGCGACCTCCACCGTGAGCGCGCCGCGGTCGGCCAGCGCCGCCAGTTCGGTGAGTTTCGCGCCGTCCGGCCGGACCCAGATCACATGTCCGCCATGCTTTTCCACCTCGCCGTCGGCGATCGAGGCGTGTCGGCCGCCGGTCGCGAGGATGGCCAGGGTGGTGTCGAGCTGACCTCCGACGAAATCGGCCACCGCGGTGACGCCGTCCGGGGCGAGCGCGCGGATCCGCTCGACCTCGCCGTCGCCGTAGGCCACCGGTTCGCCGCCCAGCTCGCGCACGAAGTCGTGATTGCGTTCGGAGGCCGTCGCGATCACCCGGGCGCCGCGGTCGCGGCCGATCTGTACCGCGAAGCTGCCGACGCCCCCCGAGGCGTTGTAGACCACCAGGGTGTCGCCGGGGCCGACCTCCAGCCGATCGAGAGTGCGCTGGGCGGTCATCCCCGCGAGCGGCAGGCCACCGGCCTGTGCCCAGTTCAGCGCCGCGGGTTTGCGGGCGAGGTACTCGGCCGGGACGGCCACCAGTTCGGCGAAGGTGCCCGCGTGCACGACCTGCTTGCGGGCATAGGCCATCACCTCGTCGCCGACCGCGAATTCGGGGGCGTCCGGTCCGAGGGCGACCACCTCGCCCGCCACATCCCAGCCCGGGATCACCGGGAACACGCCCTCGATCATCGGATCCAGATATCCGGCCAGGACCTTCCAATCGACCGGGTTCACCCCCGCCGCGCGCACCCGGACCAGCACCTCACCCGGCCCGAGCCGCGGTTCGGGCAGTTCACCGACCCGCAGCGTGGAATTGTCGTGGGCGTAGGCGTCGTAGCTGACGGCACGCATCGAATCAGGCCTCCTCGGTTCGGGGTTCCTGCTCGTTCAAGTGCTACCCACGTCCATGGTATTTCCCCGCCGCGAATTCGGTGGGAACCGTCACGTCAGGCTGGCAACCCCATGCCCTCGGCCAGCAGCGGCCACGAATCGTGCAGCGCTTCCTCCCAGTACGGCCAGTAGTGGGTGCCGACCGGGGTGAACTTGTAGGTGGCCGGGATACTCAGCGAGTCGAGCCGGTTCTTCAGATTGGCCGTGCAGCCGTTGACGGCCGCCTCGATGATCATGCCCAGCGCGAGGTTCACCCCGCCCGTCGGTCCCGGGGCGTTGGAGGTGTAGTACTTCACATCCTCCATCACCGGAATACCGCTCCCGCTCGAGACGTAGAGCAGCGTCCCGCGCAGCTTCTCGGCATTGATCACCGGATCGTTCTGCGACCACAGCGGGCTGTCGGAGGGCCCGTACATGTTCTGGGTGTTGCCGCCCGCCCAGGTCTCGGTGGCGAGCTTGACGAACTGCTGTCCCATCGGATCGGCGATCTGCGCGCAACCGCTGTAGGCGGCCACCGACTTCCACAGCCCCGGCTTGGCCTCGGCCAGCTGCAGCACCGACGTGCCGGAGGTCGACAGACCGGCCAGGGCGTTGAGCCCGGTGGAGTTCAGCGTCGAATCCAGCAGCGGCGGCAGTTCCTCGGTGAAGAACGTCTTCCACTTGTTCACGCCGAGAACGGGATCCGGCTTCTGCCAGTCGGTGTAGTAGCTCCCGCGCCCGCCGATCGGCTCGATGACGTTGACCTGCTTGTCGGCCAGCCACTCGAGCGCCTTGGTCTGCGCCTGCCAACTCGCGGTGCCCTCACCACCGTCGAGCCCGTTGAGCATCCACAGATTCGGCGCGGACCGGGACTCGTCCACCGGCCGCTGCACATCCACAGCGACCTCGGTATCCATCGCCGCCGAATACACCTTCAAATGCCAAGTCCGCCCGTCCTTCTTGACGGAGGTGACCGCCGACGCCTTCCCCGGCTCCGCCGAGGCGGTCTGCCCGACCAGCCCCACGGCCAGCATCGCGGCGAGCGCCACGGCACACGCCCGGGCGGTGGCGTTACGTAGTAGAGAGAATCCCACGATTCGATAAGTCTGTTGCGGGTGCGATTCCGTTACGGGTCAATCCTGTTCGTCGGCTACGACTTCGACAGCTGCATCACCTGCAGTGAGGAGATGGCCGTCGCCACCAGTTTGTTCTTGCTGTTGTAGGCCTCCGCGCCGACGAACATCGCGCTCGAGCCCGGTTTGCGGACCGTGGCGGTGAGGGTGAGGCGTTCGCCGACGAAGACCGGGCGCAGGAAGTGGGTTGTCAGGTCCAGGCTCGTCGTCGGGTTCTTGGCGGTGATGTAGCTCAGGGGGGCCATCAGGTCGTCGAACATGGCGGCGAGGAAGCCGCCCAGCAGCAGGCCCATCACATTGCCGTACTTCTCGGGGATCTCGACCGAGGCCGTGATCGAGTGACCCGGGGTGAACTCCTCGAAGTGCAGGCCCAGGGTCGTCGTCGCGGGCGGGGGGAGTTTCAGTTCGACGCCGGGCGGGGTCATCTGATCGACCGCCGCCATGGCGTACTTGAAGATCTCCTCGTGTCCCTTGATCGTGGTGTCATCGGCCATGATCGGTACCTCCCTCGCCTCGGATAATTGCCTCGTAGCGCTCCGGCGTCAGTTCCCGATAGCCGTGCTCGACGCCGTCACGGATGTAGATGGATTCCCCTGCTCGCGGCGCGAAGCCCTCACGCTGCAACGTCAACTTCGAAAGTTTCAGTGTCGCTGTCGTTTCCAGCGCCGAGCGTACCCGAATGAACAGCGGCTGTGCGTAGGTTGGCAAGGCCGCATCGAGGTGGGCGGCCAGCGCCTTGCCGTCGAACCGGACGCCGTCGCCGAGTACGACGGCCGCCATACCCGCGCGACCCTCGCTGCCGGGCACCGTCACGCCGTACACGCTGGCCGCCGCGATACCGGGCCACCGCGTGAGCTGCTCGGCCACCTCGATGGTCGAGACGTTCTCGCCCTTGTAGCGGAAGGTGTCACCCAGCCGGTCCACGAAGAACAGATTGTTCCCCTCGCCCAGGCGAAAGGCATCGCCGGTATTGAACAACGCGTCTCCGTCACGGAAGGCATTGGTGACGACCTTCGTGCGGGTGGCCTCGGCATCGCGATAACCCGTGAACGGGGTCTTCTTCCGAATCGGACCGAGCAGCACGCCGGTCTCGCCCGGTGCGCACTCCACCAGCCGCCCGTTCTCGCGGACGAAATCCTCGCGTTCGAAATCCCATTTCGCGAGCTTGCCGCCCAGCCGCAGCTTCCCGACCGATCCGACCGTTCCGGACAGGTTGAGGGTGGCGATATTCCCCTCGGTGGACGCGTACATCTCCACGATCCGCGGTATCGCGAACCGGTCCCGCAGTCGCTCCCAGATATCGGCCTGCAACCCCTGCCCGACGATCACCCGCAGCCGATGCCGATCGTCGTACTCACCCGGCGGGGTATTGACCAGATACCGGCACATCTCGCCGATGTAGTTGAAACCCGTTGCCTCGAAACGATGAATGTCGCGCCAGAATCCGCCCGCGGAGAACCGCCGCCCGAGCGCCAGCGTGGATCCGTGGGTGAGCACACTGGCCAGCGGGATCACCAGCGCGTGGGTGTGGAACAGGGGAAGGCAGTTGTAGACGACGTCCCCGGGTTCGAAACGCCAGGCCAGCGCCCCGAGCACCCGACCGACGCTGGTCAACCGCTGGTAGCTCATAACGGCGGCCTTGGGCAGGCCGGTCGTGCCGCTGGTGAAAACGTAAGCGCCCGTATCCCCGAGGGTGTGCCGTGCCGTCTCGGGCGGGTCGGTAACCGTCGCGCTCGGCGCGAACCGCGCCAGACCCGATGTCTCGCAGTCTATTTCGCTCTCTTCCACATCCACCAGACTGTGTTCGACCAACTCCTTCGGCAGCCGGTCGCGAATGGCCAGGAACGCGGGCAGACATTCCGAACCCACGACCACATGTCCGGCCCCGCACACCTCGAGCGCGTGGGCGAGACCGTCCCCGCGAGCCTGCGTATTGGCCAGTGCCACAACGACACCGAGCTTGCCCGCCGCCAGATAGTGCCAGAGGAATTCCGGCCGGTTCTCCATGACCAGGGCCAGGGCATCGCCCTTGCCCATCCCCGCGGCCCGATAGGCGTGTGCGATGCCGTTGACGATCCGATTGGCCTGCGCGTAGTCGAATCGCCGATCCTCGAACAGCAGCAGCGGCTCGGCCGCCTGGGTTCTGCTCCGCCGCTCGAGCTCGAGGGCCAGCGTCCGATTGGAGCCGGAACCCTCGAGCAGACCGCGGGTCAGGGTCGCGTACGACCGGATGCGGTGGATCGGCACGCTAGGCCTTAGAGCTGTCCGCCGCCGCCATGGCGGCGAAGTACATCTGCTGTGCGACCTCGGCGACGAGATCCCAACGCTCCCAGGTCATCGGCGTCGGCTCCTTGTCGGGGACGAACCGATACCGCGACAGATCCTCGACCCCTTTGAGGCTCGAAAGGATCTCGTCGTCGATCAGGGCGTTGCCGGTGTACTTCGCCGGATCCTGTTCCAGCACGGCCATGATGGCGTCGACGACGATGTCCTCGGTGCGCCAGTCCTCGGGACTGCCGATGCCGAGATTCTGCGTCGCCAGCGTCCCGATCAGCGTGCGGGTCCAGACCGTGTTGCACGCGATCCCGTCCGCGGCAACCTCTTTGCCCAATCCGAGGGTCAGCAGCGTCGCGTTCAACTTGGAGGACATGTACGCCACCTTGCCGCCCATATGCTGAATCCCCTCGGGATCCAGCGGCGGACTCAGGTTGACGATATGACCCCAGCCGCCCCGGCGCATATGCGGAATGCAGTGGTGCGCAAGCAGGAACGGGGCCCGGGCATTGATGGCCATCACCAGGTCGTAGCGCTTGTGCGGCGTACCCTCGACCGACTGTAACCACATCGCACCGGCATTGTTGACCAGAATGTCGATGCGGCCGAAGCGCTCCACGGTCCGATCGACCAGGTTCTGCAGATCCGCTTCCTTGCGCACATCGCAGTACAGCCCGAGCGCCTGCGCGCCGCGCTCCTCGATCTCGCGGACGGTATCGGGCACGCTGCCCGGCAGCCGGCCCCCGGCCTCCATCGTCTTCGCGCCGATGACGATGTTCGCGCCCTGTTCGGCCAGGGCGAGGGCCAGCGCCTTGCCGATGCCGCGGCTACCGCCGGTGATGATCGCCACGCGACCTTCGAACTGGGTCACATTCAGCTCCTCTCGCATTCCACAGCGGTCACTCGCCGACGGCCGCGACCGGTTCCCGCTCGGGAAGGTCGTAGCGCTTGGCGACTTCCTGCTCGAACGATTCCGCCCACGACTCCAACCGGTCGACATTGCGCCGCATATCGCGGAAGGTCTGGTCGGGGGTCTTGTCGGTGAGCAGGTCCAAGTGCAGCTGAGCGCAGATCGGCACCTTGCTGTACTCCACGAACAGATACTTGTCCGGCTGCGCGGCCTGTGCGCCGAAAGCGCGCAGATTGGCCTGCATCCGCGACTGGATACCCTTGAATCGCGTTGCGATGGGATGGAATTCGGCCGCCGCCTCCTCATTGCCGATCAGATCCCGGAACAGCAGCTGCGAGGGCAGCGCCCAGTAGAACGACGTATCCCACATCACCTTGGTGAACATGGCCGGGGCGCTGCCGAAGATGCCGTAGTTCTGGTGGTACATCCCCAGATAGTTCGGCCACATATCGTCGAGCATCAGGCGGTTGTAGGTCTGGGAGACCTCGGGGGTCAGCTTGCCCTTGCGGTCGAGCTCGATCAGCCGCGCGGTGATGGTGTTGGTGTAGGCGATGTAGTCCGAACCCGGGCTGTAGAAGGCGTCGAGGAAGACGCCCGCCTCACCGACACAGGCCCACCGATCGTGCGAGAAGATCTGCTCCGACGCGTAACTGGCGTTGCGCACCTGGAGGAAGTCGAGCACCTCGCCGCCCTCGATGAACTTCGCCAGCGACGGCTCGTACTCCGAAATCCACTGGCGGGCTTTCTTTTCCGTGCCGTAGGTGCGGAACGGGTGGATGTTCTCGTCGGTCACGATGCCGATGCTGGTGTTACCCGACGACAGCGGGATCATCCATACCCAATAGCCGGAGCCCATCAGGTGATTGGTCGAGAACCACCGGCGTTCCTGGGTGGGCGGTCGCCACGTCGGATTGGTGGTGTCGGTCATCTTCTCCACGTCGTACTCACCGCGGAACCGCCACCACGCCGCATTGATCTTGTGCGGGCTCGGCGCGCTCAGGCCGAGCTTGCGCTGAATCAGCCGCTGGCGGCCCGACGCGTCGACCACGAACCGCGCCCGCACGGTCTGCTCGGCGCTGTCCCCGGTGACCTCGTAGTGCACGATATGGTCGTCGCCGGTGCTCGACAACTCGATGTCGAGCACCTTCGCCTGCTCCACCAGATCGATGCCGAGTTCGCCGGCCCGCTCGCGCAGATCGCGTTCGAAGCGGCCGCGGTCGATCTGATAGGAGGTCACCCGCGGGAACCGCCGGGCCCCCAGTTCGGGCCGCGCCTCGAGCGGCCCGTGGGAATCGCCGAAGAACATCCGCAGTCCGAGCTTGTGCAGATGCCGCCGGTTGAAATAGCCGGTGAGGCCGAGTTTTTCGCTGAAGTAGTGCGCACCGCCCTCGACGGTGGCCTCACCCACCTTGTAGGCGCCGTCGGGGATGTCGCCCCCGCTGCGCTCGAGGACCAGCACCGTGAGATCGGGCATGGCGATCTTCAGCTGTCTCGACAGCGTCAGCCCCGCCAGGCCGCCACCGCAGATCACGACGTCGTATCTTTGCGCCGCTTTCATCATAGTTCTCCGTTCAGGCTGTTCAACTGCGCTGGAGTGGCCTCAGTGCCCGTCCACCAGACTCGTGAAACTCGGGTAGGCGTCCTCGGCGGACAGCTCCTGAGCGATCGTCCGCATCACCTGCGCGTCCGCGTTCTGGATGAACAGGTGGCCACCGGGAACGGTGGTGAGCGAGAATCCGCCGCTGGTCAACTTGCCCCAGCCCTGCAGCTGATCCGTTTCGAACACCGGATCGTCCGCGCCGCGCAGCACCGAGATCGGGGCGCGCAGCGTGTAGCCGTTCTCGTAGCGGTACTCGCCCAACATCTTCAGATCCGCCCGGATCGCCGGCAGCCAGTGCATGATCGCGCCCTCGTCCTCGACGGGGATGTCGAGCAGCTTGTTGTCGCGCAGCACCGCCAGCACCCGGCTGTCGGACTCGACTGCCAGGTCGAACCCGTCGCGGATGTGATTCAGATTCCGCACGTAATTCTCGACCAGCGCCGGTGCGGGCCAGCCGCCGATGATCAGTTTCATCGGCACCTCGTTGTAATGCTGTTCGAGGTATTTGGTGAGCTCGTAGGCGAGTAGTCCACCCATGCTGTGCCCGTAGACCACGAAGGTGCGATCCAGATGCGGCAGCATGGCCTCGGCCAGTTCCGCGACGAATTCCGGCATCGAGTCGATCGGCAGATCGTCGAGCCGATCCTCGCGGCCCGGGAACTGGAGGCCCACCACCTCGACGGTGTCGGGCAGGTAGTTCGGCCACGGATTGAACACCGAGGCCCCGCCGCCGACGAAGGGCAGTGCGAACAACCGGATCGAGGCGGTGTTCGAGCGGCCGATCACCGTGCGGATCCAGCGTTCGGGTCCGGTGGCCTGTGTCGGGGATGTCGTTGCGGCGCCGGTGGTTTCACCGGAGACCTGAGCCAGCACCTCACCGGCGAGTTCGATGATCGACGGGCCGCGCATCAGACCCATGGTCGGGAAGTCGATCTCGAGATGTTTGGCCAGCATATTGCGGATCTGGCCCGCCATCAGCGAATCCATTCCCAGATCGGTCAGGCCGACGTCCTGGGCGAGGCGTTCGACCGGCATATCGAAGATCCGCGAGATCTGTTGCGTCAGTGCGGTTACCAGCCGCGGCTGCCGCTCGTCCTCGGGAAGTTCGAACAGCTCGGCGCGCAGCCCCTCGGTGCCGAACCCCGCGGACGTACCCGCGGTGTCCTGCGCGGCGAGATGTGCGAGCCGGGGCGAACTGCGCACGATCGGCATGACCTGATTCATCTTCGCCCAGTTCACGCCGAATACGCTGGCGCGGCTGACGCCCTGGACCAGGCAGCGGCCGATGAAATCGAGCGCGTGATCGGGTGAGATCGGCGTCCAACCCAGCCACGACAGGGTGTCGAGCTTGTTGCGGGCGACGAAGCCGACCTCCGCGATGGCGCCCCAGTTGACCGTCAGCGCGGGCAGGCCGAGCTGATGGCGATGTACCGCCAGCGCCTCCAGGAACCCGTTGGCCGCAGCGTAATTCGACTGACCCGGCGTGCCGACGTTCCAGCTCATCGAGGAGAACATCACGAAGGCGTCCAGCTCGAGTTCGCGGGTGTGGTTGTGCAGATGCCAGGCGCCGTCGACCTTCGGCCGCACCGCCCGCAGGAACTCCTCCTCGGTCATCGTGGCCAGCGGACCGTCCGCGATGACCATGGCCGCGTGGTAGATCCCGCGCAGCGGAGGCAGGGTCGCGATCCGTTCGAGCAGTCCGACCACCTCGGCCTCCACCGAGACGTCGGCGCGTTCGAGCACCACCTCGACGCCCTTGGCGCGCAATGCCTCGATCGGCTGCTCGTTCTCGGCGTCGACCTGTGCCCGGCGGCCGACCAGCACAATGGTCCGGGCGCCCTTACCGGCCAGCCACTGCGCGGTGCGCAGGCCGAATCCCGTGTAGCCGCCGGTGATCAGGTAGGTGCCCTCGGGATCGAACACCTCGTCACCGGTCGCGGTCGGATAGACCAGCACCTGCGCGTCGGAATCGAATTCGACGACGACCTTGCCGATCTGCTTGGCATTGGCCATGTATCGGAAGGCCGACTCGACCTCCGCGGCCTCGAAATCGGTATGCGGCAGCGGGGGCAGGGTGCCCGCACCCACATGCTCGAGGACCTTGTCCATGGCCTCGCGGCACCGGGCCGGAACCTCCAGCAGCATGCGGTCGATATCGACGGCCGAGTAGCTCAGGTTGTTGCCGAACGGCTTGAGCCCCAGCTTGTAGTTGTCGTAGATGTCCTTCTTGCCGATCTCGACGAACCGGCCGTGCGGACGCAGCAACTCCAGACTCTTCGGAATGGTCTCGCCCTGCAGGGAATTCAGCACGATGTCGACACCGTCGAAGCGCTGGCGGATCTCGTCGGCGAAGCTCAGTGAGCGGGAGTCGAAGACCTCCTCCACGCCCAGCGAGCGCAGGTAGTCCCGCTTCTCCGGGCTGCCCGCGGTCGCGAGAACCGTTGCGCCCAAACGATGTGCGATATGCACCGCGGCGAGTCCGACGCCACCGGCGGCCGCGTGCACCAGCACCCGCTCGCCCGGCCGCACCCGGCCCACGTCCACCAATGCGTACCACGCGGTCAGATAGGCCATCGGCAGCGTCGCGGCCTCGACGGCCGACAGATTGCCCGGCGCCGGGTAGACGTGCTGGGCATCGGTGACCACCGAGGACCCGAAACACCCACGGGCGAAGGCGATCACGGCGTCACCGGGAGCGAGCCCCTCGACCTCGGAACCGACCGCGGTGACGACACCGGCGCATTCCACGCCGAGGTTGCGCTCGTAGAACCCGCCGAGGGTCGCACCCTCCGACAGCACGCCGAGGGTCAGCATGATGTCGCGGAAGTTCAGACCGGTCGCGGTCGGCCGCAGCGCGACGTCGTTCGGGCCGAGGGCGGGCCGGATCTGCTTCTCGTAACGCAGCTCATCGATGCCGGGTTCGGCGGGAACGCTGAGCGCGAACGGGATCTCGTCCGACATCCGGGCGGGCGTCGCGACCGAGGATTCGAACTCCGCGAGCGAGATGTGCTCGAAGCGATCGACGAAGCGGGTGTCGCCGCGGTAGGCGACCTCCTCCTCGTCGGTCCGCACATGCAGCAGTTCGTCGAACAGCTGGGCCGCGCGCAGGGCCGCCCCGGCCGCCGGATCGAAGTCGATGATCTTGGCCCGCAGGCTGCTGTGCTCGCTGAGCAGCACCCGCAGGATGCCCCAGCTCGGCACCTGCGACGGGGTGACCAGATCGGCCCGCTCCACCTGCGGCCCGCCGGAGGTCGCCACCCAGAATCGCGGCGCCACCGGCCATTCCAGATTCTCGACCGCCTGCGCCAGCGCGATCACGCTGTAGGCGCCGTGGCTTTCCACGCGCGAGAGCAGTTCGGTGGTGAGTTCGGCGGCGGCGAAGTCCAGATTCCACAGGTGCAGAACACCGGCCACGGAACCCGCGCTCTCGCGCACCTGCTCGAGCACCCGCCGCAGATCGGCGTTGCTGGTCGGATCCACCTGGAAGGCGCGCTCACCGGTCTGCTCGAAAGCCGTTCCGCGTGTGACGGTCACGCTGCCCGCGGCGGCCTCGCCGAGCAGATCGAGATAGCTCTCGGCCACCCCGTCGGCATCGGCCAGCACCACCCACGCACCCGACTCGATCCGCGGCTGATGCGGTGCGAGGTCGACTTCGCCTGTGCGCGCGGCGATCACCGAACAGCCGGTCTGCTCCGCGCTGGTCATATCCGAGAAGATCCGGACCTGTTCGAAGCCCGCCGACGGCAGGAACTCGCGCCAGGTGTCCTCCGACATCAGCGGATAGTGCGGCCGCAGATCGTGATCGGCGAAGCGCCACCAGCCGTCGGTCATGCCGAAGGTCAGATCGACCCAGTGCGGCGGATTGGTCTCCTCCACGATCAGCATCAGTCCGCGCGAGGTGAGCAGCTGTTCGACATTGCCGAGGGTGACGCGCAGATTCTCGGTGGCGTGCAGGACATTCGCCGCGACCACGATGTCGAAGTAGTGCGGATCGAAGCCCTGCTCGGCGATGTCGTGTTCGACATCGAGGATCCGGTAGTCGACGAAGTCGTATTCGGCGAACCGCTGTCGCGCCTTGTTCAGGAACAGCTGGCCGATATCGGTGAAGACGTACTCCGCCCGATCGGCCGGGAGTTCGGCGAGGATCCAGCCGGTCGTACCCGCGGTGCCCGCACCGATTTCCAGGACCCGGATGGGCCGATCGGTCGGCAGCGCCCGCACGGCCTCGGCGACCACCTTGGCGACCGTGCGGTTGCAGCGCTCGAAGGAGAACGAGGTCTCGTAGAGATCGACGACCGACTGGAACTCGCTCTCGGGGAAGATGAGTTCGATCGGGTTGACGTCGTCACGCAGTACCGCGGCCTGTTCGGTGCCGCAGCGTTCCAGAATCGCGTACTCGGACTCGCATTCGGGATGTTGTTCGCGCAGTCGGGCCAACGCCGCGGCGGTGTCGACCCGGGCGGGAACGGTCAGCAACTGCCAATCGTCGCCGCCCCTACCGGTGATCCCGTGCCGCGACAGCAGTTCCAGCAGGCGAGCCAGATAGTCGCGATGCTTGTCGTGCACGCCCAGTTCGCGGGAGATCTCGTCGAGGGTGAAGGTGCGGCCCTGTGTGAAATCCATGCCCAGCCGGTAGAAGGCCTCGGTCACATACGCGATGCACAGGCGGTTCATCTCCGCCTCGGTCACCGCGTAGTACTCGCGATTGAGCGACCAGTCGCGCACTTCCTCGATGATCGGATCGACGGCGGCCTGCAGGGCCTCGGCATCCGGTACGAAGTCGGCGGGCAGCAGCGTCCTGGTGCGCACCGGCGCCGCGCGCCACTGGTACTCGTAGAGCCACTGCATCAGCGCGTCGCGATCCTCGGTGGGCTGGGTGATCGACTTGCCCTTGAAGCCCTCGAATTCGGCCACCAGCGTGCCGTCCTCGTTGAGCAGCCACAGATTGCCTTCACAATAGGCCGGATCGTCGAGGATGTTCGCCTCGCCGTAGCAGTACACGCGCTTACCCGCTTTCGCGTGGAAGCTGAACCGCTTGACGTCGTAGGGAATGTAGAGCGTCTTGTCGTCGGTGTTCGGATCGTTGCCCATCGCGATGGACAGCGACTGGAAGCACGCGTCGAGCAGCGCCGGATGGATCAGATGCCGGGAGGCCTCGTCCGCGATGGCATCGGGGGTGTCGATGCGGCCGAGCGAGCGCAGTTCGCCGTACTTCAGCTTGGTGATCGCCCGGAAGATCGGACCGAGCATCAGGCCGTTGTTGCGGAACTTCGCGAAGACCTTCGCCGGATCGAATTCCAGGGGGCAGTGCGCGTCCAGCTCCGAGAACGGTACGGGCACTTCGGTTTCGGGCGCGCCGCGGCGCAGCGTGCCCTCCGAGTGCAGCACCCAGTCCTTGTCACCGTCCTGCAGGCTGTAGATCCCGAAGTGCATCGACTGGGACAGCACCACCTGCACCAGCGGGGCGGGCCGATCGTCGAACACGAACAGCGGGCGACGGAACTCGACATTCTCGACCGAGTAGCGATCCGCGCCGAAAGCGTCTGTGGCGCAACCGACCACGAGGTCCAGATGACCCGCGCCGGGGAACACGATCGGACCCTGGACGCGATGGTCCTCGAGCCACGGGAACACGGCCGTATCCATGACCAGTTCCCAGACGTACTTGTCCGGCTCGTCGGCGACGGGTTTGCGGGTCCCCACGAGGGGATGGCCCAGCGACGGGAAGCGCGCCTCGCGCGAGGTCGGCGTCTCCAGCCAATAGGTTTCGCGCTGCCACGGGTAGAAGGGCAGCTGCACGCGCTCGGAGTCGCCGTCGAATACGGTCTCCCACGCCGGGTCGAATCCGGCCGTGTACAGCGAGCCGAGCGAGGCCAGCAGGGTGGCGCGATCGCTCTGCTTGCGATGCAGCGACGGTACCGCGACACCCTGGGCCTGCCGCTTGGTGAGCAGTTCGCCGATGGCGGTCGAATGGATCGGATGCGGACCCAGTTCCACGAAGGTCAGATGCCGATCCTCGATGAGGCGGTCGATGGTGGGCGCGAACCGGACGGGTTCGCGGATATTGCGCCACCAGTACTGCGCGTCGAGTCCGCCGGTCGGCACGACATTGCCGGTGACCGTCGAATACATCGGAACCGTGGCCGGACCCGAGGTGATACCCGAGAGCGATTCGAGCAGTTCGTCGTGCAGCGGATCCATGTGATGGCTGTGGAAGGCCACCGCGACCTGCAGCATGCGGCAGAAGATCCGATCCCGATCCAGTTCGGCCCGGATCTCCTCGAGCGCATCGGGATCGCCTGCGAGCGCGGTGGATTCGGGCCCGTTGAGCGCGGCGACCTCGACCCGGCCGCGGTAGTCGGTGATGCGCTGCTCGGCCTCGTGATACGGCAGGCCGACCGCGAGCATCTTGCCCTTGCCGGAGGCCTGCTGCTGAACGCGGCTGCGGTGGAAGATGACTCGAACCGCGTCCTCGAACGACAGCGCGCCGGAAACATACGCCGCGGCGACCTCGCCGATGCTGTGTCCGATGACGGCCGCGGGGGTGATGCCCCAGCTCTGCCACAGCGCCGCGAGTCCGACCTGCACCGCGAACACCGCGGGCTGGGCGATGAAGGTCTCGCCGATGCGGCTGTCGGCCTCGTCGCGACCGAGTTCCTCGAGCACGCTCCAGTCGGCGTGCTTGCGCAGTTCGGCGTCCACGCGCTCGACGGTCTGCCGGAAAATCGGGTTCTCGGAAAGCAATTCGCGGGCCATACCCCACCACTGCGGACCCTGACCGGAGAAGACGAAGGCCACATTCGACAGGCCGGGGGTCTTCACCCCGGTGCGCAATGCCTCGGGCTCCGAACCGCGGGCCAGATCGCGCAGGGCGTCGCGCAGCTGCTCGGTGGAGGAGGCCACCATGGCCAGGCGCTGGTCGTAATGCGAGCGCGTGCGGGCCTGCGCGGCGGCGACCGCGGGCAGTGCGGTCTTCGGATCGCCCAGGAAATCGGCGTAGGTGTCGGCGTAGGCCAGCAGCGCGTCCTTGGTCTTCGCGCTGAGGGTGAACAGTACGGGCTCGTCGGCCTCGACCTCGTCGGTCGAATCCGCTTGCGGTGCGGCGGCGGGCGGACCCTCCAGGATGACGTGGGCGTTGGAGCCGCCGAAACCGAAGGAGTTCACACCCGCCAAGCGCGGGCCGTCGCCGGGCCAGGGCTGCCGCGACTGCGCGAGCGCCAGGCCGAGGTCCTCGAACGGGATCGTCGGATTCGGTTCCTCCGCATGCAGATTCGCGGGGATCTCACCATTGCCGACGACCAGGCAGGCCTTGATGATGCCGACCATGCCGGCCGCGGACTCGAGGTGGCCGACATTCGACTTCACCGCGCCGACGATGCAGGGGCCCTGGCCGTTTCGTCCCGCGCCGAGCACCTTACCCAGTGCGCGCGCCTCGATCGGGTCGCCGACCGAGGTGCCCGTGCCGTGCGCCTCGATATAGCCGATATCGGTGGGCGTGACGCCCGCGTCGCGGCAGGCGTCCCTGATCATCTCGGCCTGCGCGTCCTCGCTCGGCACCGAGATGCCGTTGGTGCGGCCGTCCTGATTGGTCGCGCTGCCGCGGATGACCGCGTAGATGTGATCGCCGTCGGCGACGGCCGCCGACAGCGGTTTCAGCACGATCGTGCCCGAACCCTCGCTGCGGATGTAGCCGTCACCGGATTTGCTGAACGACTGGCAGCGGCCCTCGGGGGACAGGAAGGTGCCCTGGCTGAAGCCGATGGTCGCCTCCGGCAGCAGCAGGGTGCTGACGCCGCCGACCAGCGCCATGGTCGCCTCGCCCGAGCGAATGCTGCGGATCGCCAGGTGAATCGCGACCAGCGAGGACGAACAGGCCGTATCCACGGTCATACTCGGGCCGCGCAGATCCAGCAGATACGAAACGCGGTTGGCCACAATGCAGTTGGTGACGCCGGTCATCGTATGACCGCCGATCTGATAGCGGTTCTCCGGATTGAGCTGGATGATGCCGTAGTCGTGGCCGGAGACGCCGGCGTAGACGGCCACCTTCTCGCCCGCGATGCTCTCGGGGACGATGCCCGCATCCTGGAGGGCCTCCCAGGTGGTCTCCAGGAACAGCCGCTGCTGGGGATCGATGCGCGCGGCCTCGGTCGGGGTGATCCCGAAGAAGTGCGCGTCGAACGACGACACGTCGTCGAGATAGCCGCCGGTGCGGGTGCGCATATGTCCGGGGCGGCCCGCGTCGCGGTCGTAGAAAGCGGTTGCGCTCCAGCGGTCCTCGGGAACCTCGCGAACCGCGTCACGCTCCTCGATCAGAAGTCGCCAGAAGTCGTCGACATTGCGAACCTGTCCTGGGAACCGACATCCGATCCCCACGACTGCAATGCCATCGGATACGGCCGGCGCGGTCTCATTCGGGGAGCTGTGAACAGAATTCATCGCATAACCTCGTTTTGTAACAACACATCGATCGACGCGAACAAAATTTCATTTGTTGGCGACGGCAATGTGTCTCCCGGGACGCACATCGGGGACTTCGGCTTCCCCCTGGACAGCCTTCCGCCCCGCAAGCCGATAGATGATCACGACTTGCTTCCGATGAAAATCATAAGTGAACAGTGATGGACGCACATCCCCCCGATCGGGTGGGCTTTTCCAGTTTTCTCGTGTAAACCGCAGCAAAAGTTTCGACCGGGTTTCCTGCGAAAGAATTGTTCGCGATTTATACCGGGTAGTTCGATGGCTTTCCGCGACTCGATTCAACCGATGGCGGAGTGGGTCGGGCGGGCGCTCGGCCCGAGTTCGGCCGGAACGTGCGCGTAACCGCGGAAGGTGAGTTGTGGACGCAGTTGTGGCGGCGCCGCGGCCCGCATCTTCGGAAAGCGTTCGAACAGCGCGCGCAGGGCGTAGCCGGCTTCCATCCGCGCCAGGTTGGCGCCGAAGCAGGCGTGCACGCCGCTGCTGAACGACAGGTGCTCATTGGCATTCGAGCGGGCGACGTCGAATCGGTGCGGATCGGCAAATACCCCGGGGTCTCGATTCGCGCCGGCCACCGACAGCATGATCATGGTGCCCTGCGGCAGTGGGATGCCCTCGAGTTCCACATCGGTCAGGGGCACCCGGGCGGTGAGGAATACCGGCGGCTCGCAGCGCAGCGCCTCCTCCACGGCATTGGGCCACAGCTCCGGTTCCGCGCGCAGCCGGTCGATCTGGTCCGGATTGCTGAGCAGCAGGTGGATCGCGTGGCTGATCAGATTGGCGGTGGTTTCGAAGCCCGCGCCGATGATGATGCTGGTGTTGGCCTTGAGGGCGTAGTCGTCCAGCTCGCCGCTGGCGATCATATTGCTGAGGACGTCCTCGCCCGGTTCCCGCCGCAGCCGCTCGATATGGCGGTCGAGGTAGTCGTTGAGCTCCTGTGCCGCCCGCATGCCCCGGTTGTAGGCCCGCCACGGGATGCCGATGTCGAGCATGGGCGTCATCTGCTCGCCCCAGATCAGGAATTTCTCCTGGTCTTCCCTTGGCATGCCGAGCATTTCGAAGATGATCGCGATGGGCACGCGGGTGGCGAACGCCTCGACCAAATCGACCGTGCCGTCGGCGGGCATGGCGTCGAGCAGTTCCTCGGTGACGGTCTCGACCCGATCGCGCAGCTTCTTGACCGCGCGCGGGGTGAATGCCGAGACCACCGGTTTGCGCATCTTGGTGTGCTCCGGCGGATTCAGCCGCAGCATCGCGGGCGGATCGGCCGGATTGGCCGGCGGCGGCACCCGGTTCGCGAACTTCTGCAGTACCTTGGGGATTTCGATCCGGGCCGAGCTGCGCACGCCGAAGCGATTGTCCCGCAGCATCATTCGCACCAGCGCGTAGTCGGCGGTCGCCCAGGGCAGCGGCGTCTTCACCAACTTGCCCTGGGCGCGGATCTGTTCGATGAACCGGTGCGGATCCTCGATACCCTCCGGTCCGACCATCTTGGCGAAGTTGTCACCCCGCATCGTCTGGACTCGCAGTACCGCTCGCGGTACACCCTGTAATGTCAACCAGCGCAACCAAAACTGCAAATTCATCGGATGAGCAACCAATCTCCGCGACGGCGTGAAATTCGTCCATTAACTGCCGAAAAACTGCAGCGGAGAACCCAGGCCCCCTGCGGCTCCTCGCCTCGCGGATCGATCGAAGATCACGACCTGCTTTCGAAGGAATCGTAAGCGAATGGGTTTGGTGGAACATCCCCCCGATCGGGTGGAGCCGGACATCCATGTAATTGCATGCTGTGTCAAGCAATATGCCGTCGCTGATCCGAGCGTCGCGGCGCATCAAGGGGGCTATCGTCTTGCCCCCAAAACTACGGGGCCCTGGTATTGGCGGCTTGCGAGGGGTTGCTCCCATTCACATTTCGCCGATACCACTGTATTCGGAATTACCAGTCGGATGTAATCGGTTGATTCGGCATCATGGCCCGCGGGCATTGCCCGTTCCCGAGGCTATGCGGGCAGGACGCGGTCCGCACCGACGGCGACGCCGACGATCGTGCAGTTTTCGGTGCCGTGGTTGCGCCAGGTGTGTCGGGTGCCGTTCTGGATGACCACGTCGCCCGCCCGCAACACCGTCTGCTCGCCGTCGTCCAGGTCCAGTGTCACCTCGCCCGAGACGACCAGGACGTAGTCGATGCTGTCGGTGGTGTGCATCCCGCCGGTGCCGGGTTCGGCGACGGCCATCGCGCCCGGCATCTGTCGTTCCAAATCGTCCAGGGCCGTGGCGGTGTCGAGTTCCGGGGGCGGGACCGGCTCGCCCGGCGGGATCGTATTGATCATGAAACGGGACCCGTTCGGAGGCGGGTACCACGCCTCGGCGGGGCGCGGCGAGCCGTCGTCCGGGAATGCGGGCCGTTCGTCGCGACCCCACAACCGGTAGGCGGCGAAGCCGGGCATCAGTGGGGTGGTGACGGGTTCGATCGCACTGTCGTCGACCACGCGCGCCTTGCCCTCGGAATCGTGTCCGGTCACCACCCGCCGAATCTTCGTATGCTTCATTCGACCACTCTCAATACCGTCGCGTATGGATACGGTTGCGTATGGATACGCAATCGTATCTTTCCCTGGTGGGGGCCGTCAATACTCCGGCGTATCCTCTTGATCGTGGCAAAGGAGACGACCCGGCTGTCCGCCCGGGACTGGGCGCGGGCGGCACTCGAGGCGATCGCCGCCGGCGGGCTGTCCGCGGTCGCGGTCGAACCGCTGGCACGCACCCTCGGCGTGACCAAGGGCAGCTTCTACGCGCACTACCGCAACCGGGACGAACTGATCGACGCGGCGCTCACGGAATGGGTGCGGGGTCACGGCGAAGCAGCGCTGGCCGAATTCGCCGCGGTCGCCGATCCCGAACAACGCCTGCGCGATCTACTCACCACGGTCGTGCGGGCCGTCCAGCCGCTAGCCCCCTCGGTACACCTCAGCCTGCTCGGCGACCGCACCGACCCCCGGGTCGCAGACGCGGTCGCCCGAGTAAACCGCGCCCGACTCGACCTCCTGACCCGCACCTACCGCGAACTCGGCCTACCACCGGACCGCGCCGCACATCGAGCGCGAATCGCCTACGCCGCCATCCTCGGCCTGATGCACCTGGCTCAAACCGACGACTTCCTCCCTCCGGCAATGCTTTCCGAGGAAGCGACCGAGGTCTTCCTGCCGTCCTGACCAGCCAGGCCCAGATCGGTCACTGATCCTGGACGGCCTGACCCATCGCATCGCGTGCGTCACTCAAGCGATCTGAACCGTGTCGTAAAGCTTCCCCTTGTGATATTTGTAAAGCCAGGCCGCATGGAGAAGATTGGGCGCGCAATGAATCAGAGATTTGCGCTTGTCGCCCATCCACCGAGTCGGCCCCTGCTCGTGATACAACTGACTCGGACTCGTCCGAGTCAAACAATCCCCGAGCGTCTGATACGTGTAATCGGGCCCATTCCCATCGCACCACCCCTGAGCGGTCTGATCATTATGAGCGATATAACACTTACCCGCCCATCCCCCCGCCGCCGAATCGGGCTCCGCCCCAGCAACCGAGCTGGTCAGGGCGATACCCGCGAACGCGGCAACCGCAGTAGCCACCCGCCCGACCCCGACATGCCTGAACCTCATTACAATCCCTCCCTATAAATATCGCGATCCGATGATCGACCGCGTTCCCTGCACGTTCGAACATACGGATTCGCAGCGCCCAGAACATCTCGCAGAAGTTTATTTCCCCCGAAACTGTCGAGATAGCAAGATCACGAAGGTCAACTCCGGCTGTACACCGTCGGCGGGATGCAGCGCAGCGCGGTCATCCGGAACAAACGAAACCGCCGCCCGACCCGGATGGGTCGAGCGGCGGTCTGTGGTGGAGCTAAGGGGAATCGAACCCCTGACCTTCTCGATGCGAACGAGACGGGGAGCTGCTGGCCAGTATCGAAAGTAGCTGTCTACCTGCGAAATCGCATCACTGTGATTCACGCTGAATCGTGCTGATTCGTGGGCAATTGTGGGCAGCGCATGGGCAGACGAATGCCCCGCCAAGGGGCACCGAGGCGGGGCGTTCGATGACGTATCCGAGCCGATTACCGTCCGGCGTTCGACTCCCCGGCGCTGTCACCTCCTCTCCGGCGTTCCGGATGCGATGCCCAGTAGCGGGCGACCACTCCGTCGATCTCGGTTTGGAGGCGAGGCTGCTCGGTCTGCTCGCGTAGTTCGGCGGCCACGCGCGACAGAGTCTCTAGATCCGCGCGGCTGGCTTCTCGCAAGATCGCTTCGGCTTCCGCGAGCTGCTGGGCGTTGAGCTTGCCGCGCCGAGGAAGCCACCTCGCGTCACTCATGAGGCGGTTACCGATCGAGTTGCGCGATGCAGACGACCCGCCGCCTCCAAGGTGCTCAGCGCCGCGTGTTTCTGCTTGCACTGAACCGAGTCGTTGTGCAGGTGGATCTGCAACAACCGGTGCGCCTGTTCTGGCGTGAGTGGACCCGGATCGAAAGCGCAGTGGTCGTAATACGGATAGTCGTTCGGATCGTCCGAGCCATTCTCGAAATGGATCGACACCCGCACGGTGTCGTAGTCAATGTTCATGGCTTCACCCCGACTGCGTTCGATGCCTCGAAACCCGATGGGATGGCAAACTCCTCGTGTGGATTCAGGCTGAGCCGGTACATGACTCGGTCGCCGCTGAATCGAGTACGACCGTGCAGCCAGCGGTGGTTGTGCAACACGTATCCCTGCCCAGGTTCCAAGCCGAACTGGATCATGTGGCGTTCCACAGCGTCACTCAACGCGGGCAGCCATCGGACGATCCCCGGGGCGAACATCGCCAGTTCGTCTCGCCGGTACCGAATCCGAACTCGCCCGTCCGTCGTGCGCTCGAATATCGAACTCAGGTAGCCCGCCGCCCCACCGAACAAGACCGTGTTGGGCTGTGAAAGTGCCTGTGCTGCTTGCGTGTTGCTTGCGGCAAGGTCGAGGAACATGCTCCGACCATCGATTGCGATGGTGTCACCGCCTCGGCCCTTCCGACCGCAAACCACCATCAACAGCGCAGGCGGTTCCGGTATGCCCGATCGGTCCGTGTGCGGAGCGAGTGCGCCGTTACCGAACCCCTCGAAACCGGCACGGCTGCCGAGCTTTCCGCGATGCATCAACGTTGTCACGCCATCCGGTCCGCTATCCCGGTGCGGGACAACACGACCCAAAGACGCCCCCAGGGCGACCAATTGTGCTCGAGTCCGAATGCCTTCGAATCGAGCCAAGCCATCCGCAGCCAGCTTTGCGGCTACCCCTGCTGCCCACTCATGCTGTAAGTCCACGAACATGGATCAACCGTGCGTCCGGTTCTACCGGCCCGTCCACTGACAAACTGTCACCGCGCAACCTGCGGGCCCGCCCCTGCGCCGGTGCTAGCGTCGCGGCTATGACTGCCTCCGGATACGTACCGCACATGTACTCGATCTCGATCAAAGGCGTTGTCGTTCGTGACGGTCGGGTGCTGCTGCTGAAGAACGAGCGCGAGGAGTGGGAGCTGCCGGGCGGCCGGATCGAGCCGGACGAGACACCCGAGGAATGCGTGGCCCGCGAGATCACCGAGGAGACGCAGTGGCCGGTCACCACTGGGCCGATTCTCGACTCATGGATCTACTACATCAACGAGGCCGAGAAGCACGTCTTCATCGTCACGTATGGCTGCTATCCGGATACCGACGCCGAACCGGTCCTGTCGCACGAGCACAAGGAAGTCGGGTTGTTCGGAGAGGACGAAATCGCCGGATTGAACATGCCCGACGGTTACAAGCGGTCCATCATGACGTGGTTCGCTCAGCTCCGAGCTGCGGAGAACGTCTAAGGGGGACGCTGTGGACGGCAGCAGGTGTCAGGCTTGCGGCGTCGCGATAAGCCGCTACGCAACCGAAGCTGTATGCCCCACCTGCGCCGTGGGCCAAAGCCCCACCAAAGCTCTGGTCCGCGCTACGCCGATCGTCTCCGCCATTTGGCTGTGGGCTGCTCCGGAAGCAGCGACGGCGATAGCAACCCGTGACCTGCCGACAATCCTGCGGACCTACCGCCGGATCAACGGCCTGAACCAAATAGCGCTGGCCGAACTACTCGGCTACGACAAGTCCTACGTGTCGATGCTCGAGACCGGCCGTCGGGCGATTGCCGATGTCGCATCGCGCCGTCATATCGCCAGTCGACTGGGCCTACCCGCACATGTCCTCGGGGTCACCGGTGTTGATGACGCCGAATACCGCGCGATGCTCCAATTCGGAGACAGCACAGTTCGTCTCGCCGAAATCGCGCGCCAGTCCGGACATGCTGTCGAGGCCGTCAACGAACTCTGGCCACTCGTGGCGCGACTGGAGGCCAGGGCAGCCGAAGGCCGCATGGAGCGAGACAGCCTCATTCTGCTCGCCCAAGCTCGAGTAGCGCTCGGCGTCTCGCTGGGCACGGTGCTACCCGAGGAACGTTTGGCCTCGGCCGCGCGCTGGACCGGACAAGCGGTCAAGATAGCCGCCAAGCTCAACAACCCGGTTTTCCACGCTCATACACTCCGGATGCACGGCAACGAGCTGCGCAAGGCCGGACATGTCGGCGCGGGGGTAGCGAGACTGGAACAGTCACTTGCCCTTTCGACCGATCCAGCTGACCGCGGTGCGACCCTCGCGTTCCTGTGCCGTGCGACAGGCGAACTCGGTGACGGCGAACACTTCGACCATGCTCTACGGCAGTACCGGCACCTACTGGAGCGAAATACGCACAGCGGCTTGCTATTCCAGCCGTTCACCCTGCACGAAATTGAGATAAGAGGCTTGCTCGGCACCGGCCGGACCGCGGAAGCAGGCCGACTCGTAGGCACTCCTGTCGGCACACCTTCCGCTCCGCAGTGGCGCATCATCGAACGCGTCACGACGGGCGAAGTGCTCGCAGCGATCAACGATCCCGACGCCGCCACAGAGGCATTCATCGACGCCATGCGATCGGCCGAACACCATCGGCTGCCACACCAGATTCAGCGAGTCATCCGCGCAACCATCAAGACCGGAATGGGAGAGCTGACCAGCGAAGCGCAAGCGACTCTGCGTCGCATTCGTTCGTCGCTGGTGTTGCACTCGAAATAAGAACTGCCGCCGGCGAGTCAGGGCCGAGAGAGGGGGTAGCGATTTTTGCATGAATTGCCCACTGGCCTAATAGTACCAACCGATAGTAATTAAACAGCTGCAGTATCCCAGAAACAAAGGGCTCCGTGCTTGCTCCTACGTTTATGGCCCGACCTTACTGCAAAATTCCCCGGCGAGAACGGCGCGGTACTGCGAGTGGGCAACTACCGGCCGCGCGTGTTCGCGATGGCTGTGGCCCGATGCAAGGGCGCGGCGCTTCGTCAGCGGACAAAGGAAGCCCAGCGCGGGAAGCTGAAGACTCCGGAGTTCCCGACGATCACGCCGCACGATTTGCAGCATACGGCCGCGTCACTCTCGATCGGCGCCGGGGCGAATGTGAAGGCGGTTCAGACCATGCTCGGCCACAAGCCGGCAGCGATGACGCTCGACACCTACGCCGATCTGTTCCCCGATGATCTGGAAGCCGTTTCGGCCGCTCTGGACAGGGCAGCGCGCGCGAGTGTGGGCAAAAGTGGGCAGCGGGCTAGCCGTGCTTACGCCCTAACGAAAACACCGCCCGACCTTTTCCCAGGTCGGGCGGTGTTTTCGCAACTGTGGAGCTAAGGGGAATCGAACCCCTGACCTTCTCGATGCGAACGAGACGCGCTACCAACTGCGCTATAGCCCCGTGTGGAACGTTGCCGAACCACGCTGAGGAACTTTAGCAGGTGGGGGTGAGGGTTGCCGAATCGGCTGGTGAGGGGTGGTTTGGGGGTGAGGGGTGGTCGTGGTGGGGGTTTGCGGATACAGTAATGTATCGAAAAGTCGGGAGCGGGCTGGAGGTCCTGGTGGCCGGGTACGAGATCGTGATTCGCGGGGGTGACGTCTACGACGGGACGGGGGCCGCGCCGGTTCGGGCGGATGTGGGGATTGCCGGTGGGCGGGTGTGTGCCATCGGGATCGATCTGCCCGAGGGGGTGCGCACGATCGATGCGACCGGTAAGTGGGTGGTGCCGGGGTTGATCGATGTGCATACGCATTACGACGCCGAGGTGTTGTTCGCGCCGGGGCTGGGGGAGTCGGCGCGGCACGGGGTGACCTCGGTGGTGATCGGGAACTGTTCGCTGTCGACGGTCTATACCGAGGCCGAGGACTGTGCGGATATGTTCGCCCGGGTGGAGGCGCTGCCGTGGGACGTGGTGCACGGCGCGGTCAAGGAGCATCGGGACTGGACCGATCCGAAAGGCTATGTGGCGGCGTTGGAAGCGAAGCCGCTGGGGGTGAATGTCGCCGCGTTCGTGGGACATTCGGATATTCGGGTGGCGGCCATGGGGCTGGCGCGGGCCTCGGATCGGCGGGCGCGGCCGACCCGCGAGGAGCTGCGGCAGATGGTCCGCATGCTCACCGACGCACTGGACGCCGGATTCGTCGGGCTGTCCACGATCCGCAGTTCGTTCTCCAAACTCGAGGGCAAGCGCTATCCGGGCCGCCAGCTGCCGTCGACCTATGCGCCGTGGTCGGAGTATCGGGAGCTCAATGATGTACTGCGGCAACGGGATCGGATCCACCAGAGCACCCCGAATCTGACCAGCCGGGCCGAGATGGGGCATTTCTTCCTGCAGAGCGCCGCACGGCGGCACGGCAGACCGCTGAAGACCACCCTGATCTCCGCCGCCGATATCAAGGCCGATCGGACCGTGGTGCGACTGGCGACAACGGTTGCGGCGCTGGCGAATCGGGTGCTCGGCGCCGAATTCCGCTGGCAGCATCTGCCGGTGCCGTTCGAGGTGTACGCCGACGGTATCGATCTGGTGGTGTTCGAGGAGTTCGGCTCCGGTGTCGCGGCGCTGAACATCCGAGATCTGCTGCGCCGCCACGAATTTCTGAACGACCCCGAGTTCCGGCGGGCGTTCCGCAAGGATATGGCCAAGAAGTTCGGCTCGCGGGTATGGCATCGGGATCTCGACGACGCCGAGATCGTGGCCTGTCCGGACGCCTCGGTCGTGGGCCGCTCCTTCGGCGCGATCGCCGCCGAGCGCGGCATTCTCGCTCCCGACGCCCTGTTGGATCTGGTCGTCGAGCACGGTTCGGCCCTGCGCTGGCGGACCACGATCGCCAACGACCGTGACGCCGAACTGAACCGGCTGGCCCGCTCGCCGCAGGTGCAGATCGGCTTCGCCGACTCCGGCGCGCACCTGCGCAATATGGCCTTCTACAACATGGGGATTCGCTTCCTCGAGCGTGTGCACCGCGACGGCTTCATGTCCGTCGAGCGGGCCGTGCACCGGCTGACCGGTGAACTCGCGCAGTGGTACGGCCTGGACACCGGCCGCATCGCCCCGGGCGCGCGGGCCGATCTCGCGATCATCGATCCGGCGGGCCTCGACGGGTCCGGCGCGCGGTATCACGAGGCGCCCATGCCGGGAGCCCCCGGCGTGCAGCGCATGGTCAATCGCAACGATCGGGCTGTCGCGGCGACCGTCGTCAACGGCACGCTGGTCTACGAGAACGGCGCGTTCGCCGACGGTTTCGGGACCTCGCTGCGCGCGGGCGCGTTCCTGCGCGCGGCGGACTGAGACCTACAGTCCCGCAGCGGATTTCGCCCGGGCGAGGACATCCTCGAGCATGGCCGGGGTCAGTCGCCCGGTGAAGGTGTTGTGTTGGCTGACGTGATAGCAGCCGAACACCTCGAGCGGCTCGCGGTCCGCGCGAGTGGGCGGAAGCGAAAGATGCACGCCGTGACCGAATTTCGGCCGTGGCCGCGGAACCTCCCAGCCCGCCTGGGACAGGATCGGCAGCAGCGTCTGCCAGCCGAAGGCGCCCAGGGTGAGCACCGCGCGCACGGTCGGGGCGAGCAATCCGAGTTCGGTGATCAGCCAGTGCCTGCAGGTATCGCGTTCGCCGGGCGTGGGTTTGTTCTCCGGCGGCGCGCAGTGCACCGGCGCGGTGACGCGGACTCCGAGCAGTCGCAGACCGTCGTCGCTGTCGATCGCGTACGGCTGATTGGTCAGCCCGACCGCGTACATCGCCTTGAACAGGAAGTCGCCGCTCTGGTCGCCGGTGAACATGCGCCCGGTCCGATTGCCGCCGTGGGCGGCCGGGGCCAGCCCGACCAACAGCAGTTTGGCGTCGGCCGGTCCGAGGCCGGGTACCGGTCGGGCCCAATAGTCCTGGTCACGAAAGGCCGCGCGCTTGTCGCGGCCGACCTGCTCGCGCCAGGCGACCAGGCGCGGACACGCCCGGCAGTCGACGAGGTCGGCGTCCATCTCGGCGAGGGTGCGATAGCCGCCGGGTGAGGTCGGGTCCGGATGTGCGGTCATACGACTCCTTCCGATCGATAGCCCACGCGCATCGATAGCCCGATATTTGCAATCTTGCGTTCGCAGGACTGCCGGATGGTTCGAGTGAAGCCGGTCATAGTACGCCCTCGCGAGGCGGCCATGTCACCGATCTCTCACAGAGTGGGTTGATAGCATGACGTTCCTGGCAGGCCGGTACGGGGTCGATTTCGAGAGAGTTTCTTCCATGCAGTTTGAGATCGTCGAGCGGGACGAGACGTGGGTGGCCGGTTTGCCGGTCCGAAGCCCGAAACGCGCGCTCGGGGAACTGCGCGATCACGACCTGGAGGCCGCCTGGGCCTCGGTCTTGCATCAGGAGCTCGGCGGCCCGCTGGCCTCGGCCTATACCGACTATTCGCCGGAGCTCAACACGTTCAACACCCAGATCGTCGGCTACGAGTGCCGCGCCTTCGACGAGGTCACCCGCGGCCATATCGTCGCGCGGCTGCCCAAGGGCACCTACGCCCGGTTCTCCTCGGTGGGCAACTTCCCGCAGATCATGACCGACCTGTGGACCCAGATCGCCTACGCCGAGGAACACAACCACATAAAACGCACGCACACCGGCGATTTCGAATGCTATCCACACGCATACAAGATCGATCTGTACCTGGCGGTCGATCCGCGATGACCTACTCGATCGTGGTCCGCGACGAGGCGCTCTACGGCGGCCTGGTGGTGCCGCGGATGCGCCCCAGTTTCAAGGTCAGCAACAGCGAGCTGATCGAATTCCTGCGCGACCGGCTGCGCGATCGCGACGGCGCCGAGCGTGCGCTGTACACGGTGTACGTGCCCGATCCGGCCGGAAATTACAACGTACTGGTGAGCTACGACTATCCGGCCGTGGACGCGGTACCGCTCGGCGACGTTCTGATTCGGGTGCCCAAGGGTGTCTACGCGCGTTTCGAACCCAACGGTGATTATCACGATCCGGTCGAGGATGTCTGGGCTCAGGTCGACGACGCCACCGCCTCCGCGGAGATCACCCGCGCCTACCGCGAAGAGATCGAAATCTGGCGCGGAACCGACCGAGTGGAGCTGTACATCTCGATCCTCGTCTAGATAGCTATTGGATAACCAAGCAAGTACCAACCGGTCTTCCGGTTATTGCGGCTCGCCGACATGATGGGCCTGACCTGGGGAGATTTCGAACCCCACGTCCAGGTTTCGGGAGATTTGCCGGACGTCTGGTCAATTCCGGCAGGATGACGGATACTGCCCTAGGCGACCACATCCGGACACGGCCGCAGCCCGTCCGGTCCGGACGGGTCGGCGTTAGTCGCGCGATGCCGCGCAGCAACGGAGTAGGAACTGTATGACTGTCGAAGCGGTCGCGGTCGGTCCGTCAGTGTCTCCCGTGGCAGGGACACTGCGCTTCCGAGATGCGCAATCCGCCTGCACCTTCTGGCTGAGCACCCCCGAGACGCGACCGGATCTGTGGGACCGGTACCTCGACGGGGCGTTGCGGGTGTACCGCCACTACGGCGTGGAGGGCGTCCTCGACTACGAGAACACACATGATGGTCGGTCGACTTCCATGTTCTTCAGCGCGGTGAACGAGGTCGGCGAGGTGGTAGCCGGGGTTCGGGTGCAGGGGCCGTACGCCGGCGTGGACGATATCGCCGCCCTGCACGAATGGTGTGGTCGCCCGGGTGAATTCGCGCTTCGCGAGCTCGTAGCCAGAAGACTGGAGTTCGGCATGGTGGAAGTCCGCGGCGGCTGGGTGGACCGGGCGGCCGATCATCGCCGGGCGCTGGGCGCGGCCGTGGCGCGGTGTCTCGCCTATGCGCCGATATTATTCGGTGTGCGTTTCGGATTCGGCACGGCCGCCTCGTTCACCGCCGCACGTTATCGCTCGACGGGTGGGGTGATTTCGCCCGGAGTTCCGGGAATCCCCTTTCCCGACACGCGATATTCGACTGTGCCGGTCTGGTGGGACTCCTGGCGATACCGTGACCTGGTCGACGAATCTCGATACTCGCTCATGTCGGCCGAACTGAGGGAACTGGATGTAGCCGAGAGCAAGGGCGGGCGCAGCCGCCATGGAACCGGGCGCGGATGGGAGGTCCTGCGCACATATGGTCGATGACTACGGTCCGAGTGCAGAATACAGACCGCTGATACTCGATCGGTCGGATCCGGCGGATTCTCGGATTCTCGATACGTTGCGAAGCGATCCGACCATCGAATTCCTCGACTTGCGTGAGCAGATTCGTGCGGAGTACACCGCCATCGCCGGTGAGAGCGCCGATGTCGCCGGGGAGCGCTGGGTGTACTACGGATGGCGGCGCACCGTCGTCGCGATACCCGGTGAACCGATTTTCCGAAGGGTGCGGCTGGATCGAAATCGCAATAAGCTGACCGCCGCCGAGCAGGAGCGATTGGCCGGTCTGACGATCGGCGTCATCGGTCAGAGCGTCGGGCACGCAGTGGCATTCGATCTCGCGCTGGAAGGGATATGCGGCTGTCTGCGGCTGGCCGACTTCGACGCGATCGAACTGTCCAATCTGAATCGGATCTCGGCCGGGCTGCTCGATATCGGGATCAACAAGGCGGTCGTCGCGGCCCGCCGGATCGCCGAACTCGATCCGTATCTGGAGGTCGAGGTCTTCGACGCGGGCGTCGACGAATGGTCCGTCGAGCGGTTCGTGGACGGGCTGTCGCTGCTGGTCGAGGAGTGCGATTCCCTCGACGTCAAAATCGTTGTGCGCGAGGCCGCGCGGGAAGCCGGGATTCCGGTCCTGATGCACACCAGCGATCGAGGTCTGCTCGATGTGGAGCGTTTCGATCTGGAGCCCGAACGGCCCCTGTTCCATGGTCTGCTGGGCGGATTGAAGGCGGGCGACCTGCGTGGACTCACCGTGCGTGAGAAATCGCCCTATGTCGTTCGATTACTCGGCGTTCGTGAAGTATCCGCCCGCATGGCCGCCAGCATGATCGAGGTCGGCGAAACCCTCGCGGGCTGGCCGCAATTGGGCAGTGACGTGATGATCGGCGGGGCGAGTGTGGCCGCGGCGGTGCGGCGCATCGGACTCGGAGTCCCGCTGCAGTCCGGCCGGACCCGCATCGATCCGGATGCGAGCCTGGACGAATTGATCCAGCCCGATCTGGGTGTGGATTTCCTCGGATCCGGCGACGATGTGCGGATCGGCCGGGCGAGCAGTCCGATCGGCAGGATCATGCACTGTGCCGCGCGGGCGCCCTCCGGCGGCAACGTACAGCCCTGGTCGATGCTGCGCGGACCCGGCCGACTGCGTATCGCACTCGCGCCGGAATTCCAGTCACCGCTGGATATCGGGCATCGCGGCAGCGCGGTAGCCGTCGGGGCGGCACTGTACAACGCGCGGGCGGCCGCCGCGGCGCACGGTCTACTCGGCGAATATCGGTTCGTCGAGGATCCCGGCAGTCCGCTGTGCGTCGTACTGGATATGGGCACAGGCGCGGACGCGGCGATCGCCGCGGACTATCCCATGGCCTTGCTGCGCGAGACCAACCGTCATCGCGGCAGCGGCGAACCGCTGCCCGGGTCGGTGATCGAGGCGCTCACCGCGGCCGCGGCGGCCGAGGGCGCGAGGGTGCGCCTGGTGACCGAACCGGGAGATATCGCGGAGGCGGCCCGATTACTGGGGGAGTCCGACCGGGTGCGGTACCTGACCCCGCATCTGCACGACTCCATGTTCGCTGAATTGCGCTGGCCCGAAGACGACGATCCGGTCACCGGGATCGATGTCGAGAGCCTGGAATTAGCCCCCGACGAGCAGGCCGCGCTGGAGGTCGGGCGTCGCGAGGACGTAATGGCCCACCTGCGCGAATGGTCGGCCGGATCCGCGCTCGGAAAATACACTCGCGACCGGGTTCGATCGAGTTCCGGGTTGGTGGCGGTGACCTTCCCGATACACGACGACGACCTGCGCGGATACGCGTCGGCGGGTATGGCGGTGGAACGGGTTTGGCTGCAGGCCCAGCGGTTCGGATTGGCCGTACAGCCCACCTCGCCGGTGTTCCTGTACGCCCGACGCTCCGAAGATTTCGTCGGGCTTTCCCCAATGTTCGCCGATACACTAGCGTCACTTCAGGACCGTTTCCTGGACCTCCTGGGAGTGCCTGAGCATGAGACCATTGCGTTGGTGCTTCGCCTGAGCTACGCGGCAGCAGCTTCAGTCCGTAGCAGGCGGCGTCCGCATACGGACGCGGCGCCCCGTAGTTAGCGTGATCGGAGACAAGGTGCCTCGGCGGACGCTCGATTCACTGGTGACTCAGGTCGCCGCAGAGCTCATGGGTGTCGATGCCACGACCATGGTCGGGGCGACCGAACGCGTATTGGCCCTGCTCGTCGAGTATTTCGATGTCGATTTCAGCTATCTGCGGCATACCGATCGCGACCGTCGCGCGACGGTCCTGATCGCCGAGTGGCCGCACCGGCCCGACGTGCCCGATCCCGATCCCTTGGCCGTGGTGTACTTCGAGAAGGCCGATTCGGTCTTCCGCGCCCTGGAACACGCGACCGAGCCGTTCCTGGTCACCAGCGCGGACGTGGACTATCAGGAGACCATCCGCAAGGCCTCGGGTCTGCCGCGCGTCACCTCCGCCGCGGTACCGCTGCTCTCGCGCGGGAAGTCGACCGGGCTACTCGGCTTCATCAAGGTCGGCGAGCGCGACTGGAGTACGCGAGAGCTGAATGTCCTCAAGGCGATCGCCTCGCTGTTCGCGCAGCTGCAGGCCCGGGTGGAGGCCGAGGAGCGGCTGCGCTACATCGCGATGCACGACGATCTGACCGGCTTGGCCAACCGCCGGGCGCTGCTCGAACATATGGAAGAGCGGCTGCGGCCGGGGCATTCCGGTCCCGTCGCGACGTTCTTCCTGGATCTGGACCGGTTGAAGGCGCTCAACGACTTCCTCGGCCACACCGCGGGCGACAACTTCATCCAGGCCCTGTCCGCGCGGCTGCGCGAACATCTGGACCCCGCGGATATGATCGCCCGGCTCGGCGGGGACGAATTCGTCATCGTTCCGGCCAAGCCGATGGACGCGGTCGCGGCCGAACTCGAGGCCACCCGGCTGCAGCAGGTCATCTCCCGCCGGGTCACGGTGGGCGGCGAGACCGTCAGTCGCGGGGCGAGCGTCGGTGTGGCGCTTGGCATTCCGGGTGAGACCACGGTCGCCGACGTGCTGCGCCGGGCCGATCACGCACTGCTGTCGGCGAAGTCCGGCGGCGGCAACGGCGTCGCGGTGTTCACCGATGCCATGCGCGCGCAGTTCGAGCTGCAGGACGATGTCGAGCTCAATCTGCGCAGCGCGGTATCGGACGGCTCGCTGATCCTGCACTATCAGCCCGAGGTGGATCTGCGCACCGGACGGATCGTCGCCCTCGAGGCACTGGTCCGATGGCAGCACCCGACCCGCGGACTGTTGCCGCCGGGCGCGTTCGTCGGGGTGGCGGAGGCGACCAACCTCGCGGGCGAACTGGGCCGCTGGGTGCTGCGCAACGCCTGTAAGCAGTTCGCCCAGTGGCGCAGCCACGGACTGGCGTCGAATGTCGTCATCCGGATCAATGTCTCGCCGGTGCAGCTGGTCAGTCTCGACTTCGTCGAGTCGGTGGAGGATGTGCTGCGCGAGTACGGAATCGACGGCAGTTCGGTCTGCCTGGAGATCACCGAACATGTGGTCGTGCAGGATTTGACCCGCACGCAGGTGACATTGCGCGGTCTCAAGCGCATGGGCTTGCAGATCGCTATCGACGACTTCGGCACCGGCTACAGCTCGCTGTCACATCTCAAGGCGCTGCCGGTGGATGCGGTCAAGATCGATCGCGGTTTCGTGCAGCGGCTCGGCGTCAGCACCGACGATCTGGCCATTGTGAAATCCATTGTCGGACTTGCGGGCTCGTTCGGATTGGGTGTGGTGGGCGAAGGAGTGGAAACCGCCGTGGCGGCTCGCACCCTGGTGGGTCTGGGGTGCTATCGGGCGCAGGGCTTCCTGATCGCCCGACCCATACCCGCCGAGGAGGTCGAAGTGCATCTTGCCGCTGGTCGCATTCCGTTGGACCTGGAGCTACCCCGGGTATCGCGAGTGCCGAAGGCGTAGTCGTGTCCGGTGGCGACTGGCTTCTGGTCGAAGCGCTCGGTCCCGAATCGGAGCCCACCATGGTGGCCGACGGCTGTCAGCTCAAGGAGTGGGCGAGTCTGGTCCGCGTCCGGCGAAATCTCGGGCCGACCGCGTTCCGGTTGATGCGCGAGGCGATGGATCGAAGTCGAGAGGGCGGGCCTGTGGGCCTGTGCGACGGGGGACTTCGTGCCGTGGCGATGCCGGTGCGCTGCGCGTTCGGCGCGACGCACGGTTTTCAGGTGTGGGTGGGTGGAAACGAGGAGCGTGTACCGCCCCCGCGTGCGGTCGGCGCCTGGGACTGGCTGTCGAAAACCGAACTGGCGCACCATGGTCCGGGGCTGGAAGAACTGATCTTCGCCCGTGCCCCCGGGGACGTGCGTGTGGTGCGGACACCGCCCGAGGTGTTCGGTCGCATGGCGCGATTCGACGGGAGACTGGAGTATTCGGCCGTGCTCACCGGAACCGATCCGGCCGGTCGATGGCAGGGCGAGGTGTATCTGCTCGGCGACGACGACCGGGTGCGTTGCTTCCAGATGACCGTCCGAGTACACGACGACGGCGGGATCGTGACCCGCGCGCTCATGCACGAGATCACCGATGCTCGCCCGCCGCGGCCCACGCCGGAGTTGGCGATGACCCGGGCCGTGTCGCAAGCCGACGACGCCGGGGTCGGATTCATCGAATTGGGTATGGGCGTGATCTACGAATGGATCAATGAGCCGCAACCGCCGCTGGATCCCTGGACGACCGAGCGGCCGGAATTTCATCCCGATGATGTCGAAGGCTATCGCGCGGCCTACCGGGAGGTGTCGACGCTCGGCCCGGACCGCCGAGCGCGGCGTGAACTGCAGGTCAGACTGCGATTCGCCGAGACGGATTGGATCGCGGTGCGGATCGAGATCTCCTATCTGTCCGGTGATTCGCCCCACGGACTCATTCGCGTCACCCCCGCCCCTGCCGGTTAGCCGACACTTCCGCGCCTGTTCACGCCGCGTTGTCCCGGGTGGTCTGGTGGGCGGGAACGATCGGCGAGTGCGCATCGTTCAGCTGGCGAACTTCTATGGTCCGCGGTCTGGGGGACTTCGCACCGCGCTGCATCATCTGGGGTCGGGCTATGTGGCGGCGGGGCACGAAGTGGTGTTGATCGTGCCCGGGGCGCGGCGGTCGGAAGAGGCGCTTGCGAGCGGGGTGGTGCGAATTACCGTGCCCGCCTTGGCTATTCCGTGGACGGGGGGTTATCGGGCGGCGGACCCGCGGCGGGTGGCCGATGTGCTGGCGGGGTTGCGGCCCGATGCGCTCGAGGTGTCGGATCGGCTGACGCTGCGCGGATTCGGGCGGTGGGCGCGGCGGCGCGATATCGCGGGGGTGATGATCTCGCACGAACGGCTGGATCGGCTGATCGGGCAGGTGCTACCGGGGCCGATGGCGCGGCGCGCGGCCGACGCGGCCAATCGGCGCACCGCGGCGGATTACGACATCGTGGTCTGCACAACCGAATTCGCGCAGCAGGAGTTCCAGCGCATCGAGGCGCCGAATGTGGCGCTGGTGCCGCTGGGGGTGGATCTGGAGATGTTCAGCCCGCGCCGCCACGACGGGCGGCTGCGCGCCGAACTCGGCGGGGAGTATCCGCTGCTCGTGCACTGCGGGCGGCTGTCGGTGGAGAAGCGGGTCGATCGCAGTATCGCGGCGGTGCACGCGCTGCGGCGCACCGGACGCGATTCCCGGCTGATCGTGGTCGGCGACGGGCCGCGGCGCGAATCGCTGGAACGGTTGGCGCGCGGACTGCGGCCGCTGAGCGACGGGCGGGCGGCGGTGCACTTCACCGGATTCGTCGACGACCGAACCAAGCTCGCGACCCTGCTGGCCAGTGCCGACGTCTCGCTCGCGCCGGGGCCGCACGAGACGTTCGGACTGGCCGCGCTGGAGGCGCTGGCGGCGGGCACGCCCGTGGTGGCCAGCCGGTCCTCGGCGCTGGCCGATATCGTGACCGCCGACTGCGGTGCGGTCGCCGCGGACCATCCGACCGCCTTCGCCCGAGCCGTCAACGAGGTGCTCGCACTGCCCGCCGGTGAACGCCGGACCGCGGCGCGCAGCCGCGCCGAGCAATTTCCGTGGCGGGCCGCGGTGACCCGGATGCTGCGGGTTTTCTCCGGTCGCTGAGCACCGCTTTCGAACCCCGCGCGCCCCGAGCCCGTATGCTCCTCGGCAGCACAGGAATACGTCCGGTCAACAGCATTCGAGGAACGGCGTGCGCGATCGCTTGAAGTCCGTCAGTGGTAAGAAGACCCTGATCACCGGTGCGGCCAGCGGAATCGGGCGGGCGACCGCCCTCGCCGCGGCGCGCGCCGGGGCCGAGCTGGTGCTCACCGATATCGATGCCGAGGGCCTGGCCGATACGGTCGAGACCATCGGCCGCGAGGGCGGCAAGGTGCTGGTGTCGCGGGCGCTGGACATCAGCGACTACGAGGCGGTCCGGGAGTTCGCCGAGGAGGTGCACTCGCGGCACGGCAGCCTCGATGTGGTCATGAATATCGCCGGGGTGTCGGCCTGGGGCACCGTGGAGAATCTCGAACATCGGCACTGGCGGCGGCTGGTCGACGTCAATCTCATGGGCCCGATCCACATCATCGAGACCTTCGTGCCGCCGATGGTGCGCGCGGGGCGCGGCGGGGCGCTGGTGAACGTGTCCTCGGCGGCCGGACTGCTGGCCTTCCCGTGGCATGCCGCCTACAGCGCCAGCAAATACGGGCTGCGCGGCGCGTCGGAGGTGCTGCGCTTCGATCTCGAGCGGCACGGCATCACGGTGCATCTGGTGGTGCCCGGCGCGGTGAACACCGGTCTGGTCGACACCGTCGAGATCGCCGGGGTCGATCGCGACGATCCGCGAATCCAGCGCTACACCAAGCGATTCCAGCAGCACGCGGCCCCGCCGGAGAAGGTGGCCGGACAGATCCTGCGCGGTATCGAGAAGAACCGCTTCATGATCCACACCTCCTTCGAGGTGCGCTTCGGCTACTGGTGGGCCCGCAAATTCGCCTGGCCCTACGAATTCGCCATGCGCCGCGCCAACGACCTGTTCAACTCGTTTTTGCGCTGATCACGCGGGTTCGGCGCAGCCGTCGACCTCCTTGGCGCAGTTGAGGTTCACATCCAGGACGCGGGCTCCGGGGCCCTCCTCGCCGAGTTTGTCGTGCCAGTTGGCGATGCGGCAGCTGGCCAGCGACAGGCAGCCACAGCCGATGCAGCCGGTGAGGCTGTCGCGCAGGCGGACCAGCTGCTCGATGCGCTGATCGAGGTCGACCCGCCAGATCGTGGACAGTCGTTCCCAGTCCTTGCGATTGGGGGTGCGGCCCTCGGGCAGGGTGTCCAGGGCCTTGCGAATCTCGCTGAGCGGAATGCCGACCCGCTGCGAGATGCGGATGAAGGCGACGCGGCGCAGGGTCTCGCGGTGGTAGCGGCGCTGATTGCCGCTGGTGCGACGGCTGGTGATCAGCCCCTCGCGCTCGTAGAAATGCAGCGCGGACACCGCGACTCCGCTTCGCTCGGACAACTGTCCGGGGGTGAGCTCCTTGGCCTGCCACGTCGTATGCTGCATATCCTAAACAATACTTGAGGTTAGGTGATGTTTACGCCCGATCGGAAGAACTGGGGGACGCGGAGCCGCCAGCGAATTCCGTGCCAATGCGGCCCCGGACTATTACGGTCGAAGCCATGGAAGCAGAGGCTGTGCCGTCGGCGCGACCGTTTTCCGTGACAAGCGAGGTCGGCACGCTGAACACGGTGCTGTTACACCGACCCGGCGACGAATTGCGTCGGCTCACCCCGCGCAACAACGATCAACTGCTGTTCGACGGCATCCCCTGGGTGGAACGCGCCCAGCAGGAGCACGATGTGTTCGCCGATGTGCTGCGCGGCCGCGGCGTGGAGGTGCTGCTGCTGCGCGATCTGCTGGTGGAGACGCTCGCGGTGAGCCGTCCGGGCCGCAGTATGGGCATCACCGCCGCGGTCGACGCACGCCGCATCGGCCATGGGCTGGCCGAGGATCTCAAGGCGTATCTGCGCGGGGTGCCGCCGGAGGATCTGGCCCGCGTGCTGATGGCCGGGATGACCTTCGACGAACTGCCGTTCGGCACCGATGCCACCTCCCTGGTCCGGCGCATGCACCACGGCACCGACTTCGTCATCGATCCGCTGCCGAATCTGCTGTTCACCCGCGATTCGTCGTTCTGGGTGGGCCCGAAGGTCGCGATCACCTCGCTGGCGCTGCCCGCCCGGGCCCGCGAGACCTCGCTGACCGACCTCATCTACGCCTTCCATCCGCGATTCCTGGGTGTGCGACGGGCCTACGAATCGCATACCGCGCCGATGGAGGGCGGCGATGTGCTGCTGCTCGCCTCGGGGGTGGTCGCGATCGGCGTGGGCGAGCGGACCTCGCCCGCGGGTGCGGAGGCCCTGGCCCGCAGCCTGTTCGAGGACAATCTGGCCCATACCGTGCTCGTCGTGCCGATCGCGCAGAACCGTGCCACCATGCATCTGGATACCGTGTGCACGATGGTCGATCGCGACGCGGTGGTGATGTATCCGGCCGTACAGGATTCGCTGTGCGCCTTCACCATCCGCAAGGAGACCGACGGCACGGTGAGTATGAGCGGTCCGGATCCGTTCCTGCCCGCCGCGGCCGAGGCGATGGGCATCGATAAGCTGCGGATCATCGATACCGGTCTCGACGGCGTGACCGCCGAACGGGAACAGTGGGACGACGGCAACAACACCCTCGCGCTCGCGCCGGGCGTGGTCGTCGCCTATGAACGCAACGAGAATACGAACGCGCGGTTGGCGGACGCGGGCATCGAGGTGCTCACCATCCCGGGCTCGGAACTGGGCTCGGGTCGCGGCGGACCCCGCTGCCTGTCCTGCCCGCTCGCGCGCGACGAGATGTGAGACGGTCATGCTCGAGATTCCGGTCGACCACCATTCGACGGTTCCGCCGTACGAGCAGTTGCGGCAGGGCATCATTGCCCGGGTTCGTTCCGGCGAGCTGACGGCCGGAACGAAGATACCCACGGTCCGGGCGCTCGCGGCCCAGCTGAGCCTGGCGCCCAATACGGTCGCGCGCGCCTATCGGGAACTCGAGCAGGACGGGGTGCTCGAAACCCGCGGCCGGCTGGGCTCGTTCATCGCCTCCTCGGGCGATCCGACCCGGGACGCCGCCGGGCGGGCGGCCACCGATTACGTGACCGTCATCCGCCGACTCGGCCTCGACGACGAGTCGGCGCTGCGCTACGTGCGGGCCGCGCTCAACGAATAACGTTCAGCGCCAGCTCGGCAGCCACAGATGGTCGTGCCAATCACCGGTGGTGATCGGCAGCGCGGTGAGAATCGGCCACAACCAGATGAAATTGGCGACCACGAGCGCGAGATACAGGCAGACCAGCAGCAGATTGAGATTGCGGCGTTCGGTGGTGATCGGCCAGCGATGTCCGCCGGGTCCGCGCGCGAACGGCGCGGGGCCGAGAATATCGCCGAGTACCAGCGCGATTCCCATCACGAGGAACGGTGCCATCGGCAGCGCGTAGAAGTAGTACATCTGACGGTCCAGCACCGCGAACCAGGGCAGCAGGCCCGCGCCGTAACCGACCAGCACCGCGGCGTAGCGCCAGTCGCGCCGGGTCGCGGTGCGCCAGATCGCCCACGCCAGCATGGGCAGCGACAGCCACCAGATGGCGGGTGTGCCGATCAGCATCACCGCCTTCACACAGACCGATTGGCCGCAGCCGGTGACCCCGTTGTCGGCGTAGTAGTAGAGCATCGGCCGCAGCGACATCGGCCAGGACCAGGGCTTGGATTCCCACGGATGATGATTGCCCGCCGAATTGGTCAGGCCCTCATGGAAGTTCAGCGATTCGCCGTGGTTGTGCCACAGCGACCGCAGGGCATCGGGCACCCAGGACCAGAAGCCGCCGTAACCGATCGGATCCTTCCCGGCGTAGGGATTGCCCACCGAATAGCGGTCGTAGCCGTCCTCGCTGGCCAGCCAGAGCGAATAGCTGCCGAGATAGACCAGCACCGGAATGAGCACCAGCGCGTACAGCGCGGGGCCGATATCGCGGATCGCGGTGCCCGCCCAGGGCCGCGGCACCCGGTAGGCCCGCCGGGCCGCGAGATCGAAACCCACCGAGAGCAGCCCGAACGCCGCGATGAAGTAGAGCCCCGACCACTTCGTGCCGGTGGCCAATCCGAGTAGCAGCCCCGCCCCGAAACGCCACCAGCGCACGCCCAGACGAGGCCCGAAGGCGCTCAACGCGATTCGGCCCTGCGCGTCGGCGCGGGCCATCCGCTCGCGGATCTGATCGCGATCGACGATCAGGCAGCCGAAGGCCGCGGTGACGAACAGCGCCTGGAAGATGTCGAGCATGCCGATACGCGATCCGACGAATGTGGTTCCGTCGCAGATCAAAAGCAGTCCGGCGAAGGCCCCGATCAGGGTCGAGCGCGACAGCCGCCGGGCGATGCGGATGACCAGCAGCACCAGAATCGACCCGGCCACCGCGGCACTGAACCGCCACCCCCACGGGCTGTAACCGAAGATCATCTCGCCCAGCGCGATCATCTGCTTGCCCACCGGCGGATGCACGATAACCCCGTAGGCCGGATTGTCCTCGACCCCGCTCCCGGTCAGCATCTGCCAGGCCTGCGCCGGGTAGTACTTCTCGTCGAAGACCGGCGTACCCGCATCGGTGGGATATCCGAGTTCCAAGAACCGGGTGACCACGGCGACCGTGGTCAGAAACAGCGTGACCACCCACCCGCGCGCCCAGTCGGTAGGTCCGAAATCGGGGGAGGGGCGTAGCGGCGCCGGACTGGACAAGGCCGGGCCTGCGCCGATCGCCGGTCGCACGTCGGTCTGAGTCACGGTGTCTATCTTGCCTCCGCTTCGCTCCGGCGGCTTCGCGGCCCTGAGTCTCGTCGTTGCGCGGTCGAGACTCGCGCTTCGCGCATGCGCTTCGACCGCGCAACGACGAGACGGCCGCGAAGCTTGTAGCTGGGGCTGGTGTGCCCGGGGTGCTTTCGCTCGTCGGGTATGTGATGGGGTAGGGGTATCGAAACGAGACGGGAGTGGTGATGACCGATCAGGCCGCCGGGCGGCTGGTGCTCGCGGCGACGCCTATGGGCGATGTCGGGGATGCCTCGATGCGGCTGCGGGTGGCGCTGGGGTCGGCCGAGATCGTGGCGGCGGAGGATACGCGGCGGACGAAGGCGCTGGCCAAGGCGTTGGAGGTGGAGATCACCGGGCGGGTGGTGAGTTTTTACGATCACGTCGAGGCCGCGCGAATCCCGTTGTTGCTGGAGGAGATCGAGGCGGGGCGGACCGTGCTGCTGGTGACCGACGCGGGGATGCCGTCGGTCAGCGATCCCGGCTATCGGATGGTGGCCGCCTGCGTGGAGCGCGGGCTGGCCGTGACGTGTCTGCCGGGGCCGTCGGCCGTCACCACCGCGCTGGCACTGTCCGGATTGCCGATGGAACGGTTCTGCTTCGACGGTTTCGCCCCGCGCAAGGGCGGCCAGCGCAGGCAGTGGTTGCGCACCCTGGTGCGCGAAACGCGGGCCGTGGTCTTCTTCGAGGCGCCGCACCGCCTGGCCGACTGCCTGGCCGACGCCGTGGAAACGCTCGGGCCCGATCGCCGCGCCGCGGTCTGCCGGGAACTGACCAAGACCTACGAGGAGGTCGTGCGCGGCACGCTGGCCGAACTCGCGGCCTGGGCGGTCGAAGGCGCGCGCGGTGAGATCACCGTGGTCGTCGAAGGGGCGCAACCGCTTTCGGCCGATCCCGCGGATCTGGTCGGCGAGGTCGAGGCGTTGGTCGCCGAGGGTGCGCGGCTCAAGGAGGCTTGTGCCGAGGTCGCCGCCGCCACGGGCGCCTCGCGCCGCGAACTCTACGACGCGGTGTTGGCGGCCCGCGCCGCCGAATGAAACCCCGATCGGCACCGTATTTTCGGGGGCAGGTTTGAAATGTAGTTGTTTCGTACTATCGAGGTGTAATGGTGCCGGTTCTGCGGGCGGCACCATTGCGATGTGAAAAGCCTTGGTGGGCTTGATTCTTCAAATGGTGACCGATCGGTAGGGTTCGATGGTGGCAGCGGTCGGAATCTATGTCGTGCTGGCATTTCTCGCCTCGGGCGTACTGCTCGGCGCGCAATCGAATTCGGGCCTCGACCCGGCCGCATTGACCCTGCCGCAGTTCGGGCCCGCGATCTCGGCCGTGGTGACGGCGCTGATATTCCGTCGGCGGCTGCGCGATCGGTTCCCCGCGGCGGTGTCGTCGCGACGGGCCGGCCGGGATCTGCTGATCCTGCTGGCGGGCTGCGCGCTGCTGATCGCGGTCGTCCTCGGCCTGCTGTGGGGCGACGGGACGAGCGCGTACGGCCCGCAGGCCGTGGGCGGTATACCCTTCGCGCTGTTCGTGATTCTGCAACTGATCGGCGCGGCCGGTGAGGAGGCCGGCTGGCGCGGATTCCTGCAACCGGTGCTGGAGAACCGCTACGGCCGATTGCTCGCGGTGCCGATCACCGGAATCGTGTGGGCGCTGTGGCATGTGCAGGCGTTCACCCAGGGCCCGGCGGTGGCCGCGTCGTTCCTCGTCTCGACGGTGGCCTTCGCCTATCTGCTCGGCTGGTCGGCCAACGGCTCGGCGTGGCAGCGGATTTCGATCGCCTCGATCGGCCACTGGATCGTCAATGTCGAGCTGTACCTGGCGGTCGGCGATGAGACCCAGGCTCGTCCGCAGGTGATCTACACCGCCGTCGGCGCGGTCGTCGCCGCGGTGGCCGCGGTCGGACTGCACGCCCTCGGGCGTAGGCCCGCGTACAGCCCGACCGGGTAGTTCAGTCCTTGGGCTCCACGTACTTCGGGAATACCGGTTCCGGCGCGGGCAGCGCCAGACCGGCCGCGATCGGGGTCGCCAGATCCGCGAACGTCCGCTCGGTCTGCCCGAGCTGATCGAGAATGCGCCCCGCCGAACCGGGTATCACCGGCTGCACCAGAATCGAGACGATGCGCAGCACCTCGAGGGTCACGTAGAGCACCGTGGCCTCGCGGGCCACATCCTCCGGGGCGCCCGACTTGGCCAGCGCCCACGGCTGCTGCGCGGAGAAGTACTTGTTCGTCTCGCCCAGCGTCAGCCAGATCGCGTCCAACGCCAGATGCAGCTGCTGCTGGTCGAATTCGTCGCGGCAGCGCGCCAGCAGGCCGTTGGCCCGGTCCAGCAGCGCGCGATCCTCGGCGGTGAATTCGCCGGGAGTGGGTACCGCCGAACCGAAGTCGCGCGCGACCATCTTCAGGCTGCGCTGCACCAGATTGCCGTACTCGTTGGCCAGATCGGTATTGATCCGCCCCACAATGGCGTCGTGGCTGTAGGAGCCGTCCTGGCCGTAGGAGATCTCGCGCAGCAGGAAGAACCGCACGGCGTCGAGGCCGTAGTTCTCGACGAGCTCCAGCGGGTCGACCACATTGCCGACCGACTTCGACATCTTCTCGCCCTTGTTGTACAGAAACCCGTGCACGAAAACGCGTTTGGGTAATTCCACGCCCGCCGACAGTAGGAACGCCGGCCAGTACACGGTGTGGAAGCGGGTGATGTCCTTGCCGATGATGTGCAGATCCGCGGGCCAGAACTTGCGGAACGACTCGGATTCGGTGTTCGGGAAGCCCACGCCGGTGATGTAGTTGGTGAGCGCGTCCACCCATACGTACATCACATGCGCCGGATCGCCCGGCACCGGTACACCCCAGTCGAAGGTGGTGCGGGAGATGGACAGATCCTTCAGCCCGGCCTTCACATAGCTGACGATCTCGTTGCGCCGCGTCGCGGGCAGGATGAAATCGGGCCGCTGCTCGTACAGTTCGAGCAGCTTGTCCTGATACTTCGACAACCGGAAGAAGTAGTTCGACTCCTCGGTCCACTCCACCGGTGTGCGGGTCTCGGTGGCCACCCGGACGCCGTCGTCGAGGACGGTCGTCTCCTCCTCGGTGTAGAACGCCTCGTCGCGCACCGAGTACCAGCCGGAGTAGGTGTCGAGATAGATATCGCCCGCGGCCTGCATCCGCTCCCAGATCGCGATCGAGGAGGCCTGATGATCCTCGTCGGTGGTGCGGATGAACCGGTCGTAGGAGATGTCGAGGGTCTTGTCCATCGCCTCGAACACATCGGAGTTGCGCGCGGCGTATTCCTCGACGGGGACGCCCGCGGCCTTCGCCGCCTGCTGCACCTTCTGGCCGTGCTCATCGGTTCCGGTCATGAAGAACACATCGAAACCGTCCAGGCGCTTGAACCGCGCCAGGGTGTCCGACGAGATGTACTCGTAGGCATGCCCGATATGCGGCGCGCCGTTGGGATAGGCGATGGCCGTGGTGATGTAGAAGGCGGGGCGTCCGGTCGCAGTCATGGTGTCACTACTGTAGTCCGCGTGACCCTGATCGCTCGCGCCGATATCCCCGCCTGACCATGGCCGGTAAGCGACCCGCGCCCGAGGCCCCCGAACCGCTGTTCCCGCTGGTGGACGCGCATACCCATCTGGACGCCTGCGGCGCCTCCGACGCGGAATCGGTTGCCGCCGTGGTGAACCGGGCCGAGGCGGTGGGCGTCGGCCGGGTGGTGACCGTCGCCGACGATCTCGACGCCGCGCGCTTCGCGGTCCGCGCCGCGCACTGGGACGCGCGCGTCCACGCCGCGGTCGCCCTGCATCCGACCCGGGCCAACGCCCTCGACGATGCCGCCAAGGCCGAATTGGAGAAGCTGGCCGCCGATCCGCGCGTGGTCGCGGTGGGCGAGACCGGACTGGATTACTACTGGCCCGGCAAACTCGACGGCTGCGCCGAGATCGAGGAGCAGGTCGAGGGCTTCCGCTGGCATATCGATCTCGCCAAGCGGCTGGACAAACCGCTGATGATTCACAACCGCGAGGCCGATCACGATCTGCTGGCGGTGCTGTTGGACGAGGGCGCACCGGACACGGTGATCTTCCACTGCTTCTCCTCCGACGCGCATATGGCGATGGCCTGCGTCGACGCGGGTTACATCCTGAGCTTCTCGGGCACGGTCAGCTTCAAGAACGCGCACGAGCTGCGCGAGGCGGCCAAACTCGTTCCGGACGCGGCGATCCTGGTCGAAACCGATGCGCCGTTCCTTACCCCGCATCCGTTCCGCGGCGCTCCGAACGAGCCGTACTGCCTGCCCTACACATTGCGCGCCCTCGCGGAGCTGCGCGAACAGGATCCGATCGAGCTCGCGCAGATCACCACGGCCAATGCCGAACGGGTGTACGGCATCTGAATTCCGGCAGTGTGCTGGATCACAGGGCGACCGTTCGGTGCGCGGGTTGTGGTTTTGCGCACTAACATTGCCGCGTCGTAATCCGTCGACGGCTGCGTTATCCAGCCGTTATGTGGAAATCGCCTGGTCCACACCATGGTGTTGTCAGGCCCTGACCCCGTCGTTATCGTGTTGTGACCATGCCGGAGCTTCGGATGCCCGCTCTGCAGCGGATCAACTCGTCGCGATCGCCGCTGCTGTACGCGGCGATCGCCGCGATGCTGATCACGCTCATTCTGGGCGCGTCCCTGGCGATCCTGCATCGCAAGACCGTCACCCTGGTGGTCGACGGCGAACAGACCACGCTCACCACGATGTCGCTGAATGTGCGCGGGGTGGTCAAGGCCGCCGGATTCGTCCTGCATGCCAAGGACGCGCTGTCCCCACCCGGTGACGACGCGGTGCCCGACGGCGGCACCATCACGCTGAACCGGGCCCGGCAGGTGTCGGTCACCTTCGACGGCAAGGTGCATCAGCTGTGGACCACCGGTTACAACGTCGCCGACGCGCTGACCCAATTGAAGATCCCCACCGACGTTTTCGTCTCACCACCACGTCCGACCCCGCTGCCGCTCGAGGGCGCCGCGCTGGCGATCACCAGTCCGAATACGGTGCTGCTCGGCGACAACGGCGCCGAACCGGAGATCGTGCGCATCGCCGCCCCGACCGTCGGCGAACTGCTGCGCGGCCAGGGTGCGCCGCTGATCAATCAGGATTCGGTGGAACCGTCCCCGGATACCAAGCTCACCGTCGGTATGAAGATCACCGTCACGCGTAAACGCGTCGAGAATCGCCTCGAGCGGGTGCCGTTGGATCCGCCGGAGAACGTCATCGAGGATCCGACGATGAATATGAGCCGCACGGTGGTCGAGGATCCGGGCAAGGCGGGCGTGCAGGATGTGACGTACGCGGTCTCGATCGTGAACGGCCATGAGGCCGAGAAGAATCCGATCGCGAACAAGGTGATCGTGCCCGCGGAGCCGAAGACCGTTCGCAAGGGCGCCAAACCCGGCACCGAGGTGCCGCCGGTGCGCGACGGGCCGGTCTGGGACGCGCTGGCCAAATGCGAATCCGGTGGCAACTGGGCGATCAATACCGGTAACGGCTATTTCGGCGGCATCCAATTCGACCAGGGCACCTGGGAGCGCCAGGGCGGTACGCGCTATGCGCCGCGGGCGGATATGGCCACCCGCGAGGAGCAGATCGCCATCGCCGAGGTGACGCGGGCCCGGCAGGGCTGGGGCGCGTGGCCCGCGTGCACCAGTCGGCTGGGGATCGGCTGATTACATCAGCGCCCCGCCGTCGACGCGGATCTCCGAACCGGTGATGTAGCGGCCGTCCTCGGAGGCGACCATCGCGACCGCGCCCGCGACATCCTCCGGATTGCCGAGCGCGCCGCCGTTGAGCCAGCCCATGAGCCGGGTGAACAGCTTCCAATCGGTGTCCGGGGGCACATCGAGATTCGAGGTGAGCCCGGTATTGATGCCGCCGGGCACGATATTCACCGCGCGCAGCCCCTTTTTGGCGTACTCGAGCGCGATGGCCCGGGTCATCGCGTTGACCCCGCCCTTGGAGGCGGAATATGCGGCCATATACGGATGCGCGCTGTGGGCCGCGGTGGAGGAGAAGTTGACCACCACCGGATCGCTGGATTCGAGCAGATGCGGGATGGCGGCCTGGATCATCAGGAACGTCCCGGTCAGATTGATCGCGATGACCTGATTCCACGACTCCAGCGACATGTCGTGGGTGTGTGCGGCGCGGTGGATTCCGGCGGCGTTCACCAGTACGTCCAGCCCGCCGAGGGATTCGACCCCGGCCGCGACGCCCGCGCGCACCGATTCCGCGTCGGAGACGTCGATCACCACGGTGTGCAGCCGGGCGCGGGCGTCGGCGTCGACGGATTCGGCGGTCTCCTTCAGGCCCGGCTCGGAGATGTCAGCGGCGACCAGTGTCGCGCCCTCGGCCAGTAACCGGCGCGCGACGCCCCGGCCGATTCCCGAACCCGCTCCGGTGACGAGCACCCGTCGGCCGTCATATCTACGCTGCATTGCGCTCGTCCTCACTCTCCGCGGACCAATTCGCGACACACCGAAATTAGAACGTGTATCAGTTGGCGTCAATGTGTACGATTCGTGCCGATCGGTCTGGTCTCGTCCCGGTTTGCTTGTCGCAACGGAAAGTGGTGCTGGATGCGATTTTTCGGTTCCCGCAGGCGAATGGCGTTGGCAGCGGTGACGGCGGGGGTGGCCGTGATCGCGAGCGGAACCCAGGCCCAGGCCGCCGCGGCCGTCCCGGGTACGCCGATCGCCGTGGTCGCCCGGCCCGACGGCTGGCGCAATATGCCGGGAACCGGATCCGCGCTCGAGTACTGGACCACCGGATCGGACGGTTCGATCCTGCCGGCCACCGGTGCGGTATTCGTCCCGCCGGGGCCCGCGCCCGCGGGTGGCTGGCCGATCGTGGCCTTCGATCACGGCTCGCTCGGCCTCGGGCCGGAGTGCGGCGGGCAGTCCGATTTCGAACAGGGGCCGTGGACCGATCGCCGGGTGCACGAGGATGTATTCCTGCGGAGCTTCCTCACCAAGGGTTTCGCCCTGGTCGCCCCGGACTATCTGGGACTGGGCCGCTTCGACACCGGCACCCATCCGTATCTGGAATTGAAGACCGAGGCCGGTTCGACGATCGATATGGTCAAGGCCGCCCGGACCGCCCATCCCGAACTGGGCCGCAAATGGCTGGTGCTGGGTGGCTCCCAGGGTGGCCAGGCGGCGCTGGGCACGGCGTCCCTGCAACGAAAAATGGCCCCGGAGCTGGACTTTCGGGGCACGATCGCCATCGACCCCGAATCCGAGGTGGAGAATCTGCTGCCGATGGCCGGTCCATGGGGTCCGGATCTGCCCAGTGTGATCGGTGACGCGCTCACCGCGTTCGTGGTCAGCGTGTTCGCCGGATTGCGGACCGCGCGGCCGGATGCGCGCATGGACAGCTACCTCACCCCCCGCGGCCGGTCGATTCTCGACGGCATCGGCAAGCTGTGCCTGGACGCCATCGCCGATCGCGTGACCGGCGTCGGAATCAGCGATCTGCTGGCGAAACCGCTCTCGGACGACCATTTCCGAGCCATTCTGGCCGACTATCTGGGCGTGCCCACCAGCGGCTACGACCGGCCGATTCTGCTGCTGCTCAATGCCCTCGACATTTCGGCGCCCTCGCCGCTGCATGCCGCGCTGGTGGCGCGGTTCGCGGCCAATCACGTCGATCACAAGGTGGTCGTCGGAATGGGGCGGCATATGCAGCTGAACAAGGAGATGACCGCGGCGATCGACGAATTCCTCACGCGCGTGCGCACATCCTGACTCTCATACTGCTCTCACAAACCGCCGGTACGCTCGCTGCGATTTTGCTGGTGTTGAGAGAAGTTCGGTGGTTATGCGGGTGCGGGGTTGCTGGAGGCAGTGGGTCGTCGCGGCGGTTTCGGCGGGGGTGATGCTGGGCATCGCGGCCCCCGCGCAGGCGGCGGAGGCGGGCACGGCCATCTCGGTGATCGCCCAGCCCGACGGGTGGCGAGGCCAGTCCGGCGGCGCGGTCGTGGAGTACCGGACGCTCGGATCCGACGGTTCGGTGCGGCCCGCCAGCGGCGCGCTGTTCGTGCCCAGCGGTCCGGCGCCCGCGGGTGGCTGGCCGATCATGGCCTACGACCACGGCACCTCCGGGCTGGGGCCCGGGTGCGGCGGACAGTCCGATCCGGCGAGCGCGCCCTATCCCGAGACCAGGGCCAAGGAAGATCGCACGCTGAAGTACTTCCTGGACAAGGGTTTCGCGGTCGTCGCGCCGGACTATCTCGGACTGGGCCGCTTCGATACCGGCACGCATCCGTATCTGGAACGCGATACCGAGGCCACCGCGACGATCGATCTGGTGCGGGCCGCGCGCGCGACCCATCCCGAACTGTCGCGCACCTGGGCGGTATTCGGCGCCTCGCAGGGCGGTCAGGCCGCGCTGGGCACCGGACATCTGCAGCACACCTATGCGTCGGATCTCGATTTCCGCGGGACGATCGCACTGGATCCGGCCTCGGATGTGGAGAAGGTGCTGCCGCTGGCCGGTCCGTGGGTGCCCGAGATTCCGGGGATCAGCGGTAACGGCACCACCGCGTTCATCACCAGCATCCTGGCGGGTCTGCGCGAGGCGCGACCCGACCTCGATGTCGACGGCTATCTCAGCCCGCGCGGCCGGGAGATCGTCGATACGGTCGGCGGACTGTGCCTGGACGCCATCTCCGATCGCGTGCGGGGCGTGAGCATCGGCGAGATGTTGTCGCGCCCGCTGACCGATCCCGCGTTCCGCGCCGCGCTGACCGCGTACATGGCCGTGCCCACCAGCGGTTACGACGCCCCGATCCTGCTGCTGCTCAATGCCGCCGATCTGACGGTCCCCTCGCCGCTGCACGCGACCCTGGCCGCTCAGTTCGCCGCCAACCGCGTCGATTTCCAATCGGTGGTCGGCGTTGGCAAGCACTGTGAGATGAACGATCGGATGTGGTCGGCCGTCGACGCCTTCGCCGCCCGAATCCTGGCGACACCCGCCCAACGCTGAGGCAACGCGAGCGCGGGCCGTGCCGCTTGGTAGTTTGTCGGGCGTGTCCGAACCTGTTGTCGCTGCCCGGGGGCAGGCCGAATTGCTCGGCCCGGCCGAGGTCCGGGTATTGGCGGAGCGGTTCGGCGTGCGGCCGACCAAACAGCTCGGGCAGAACTTCGTCCACGATGCGAATACCGTGCGGCGCATCGTCGCCGCCGCGGGCGTCGGGCGCGACGATGTGGTGGTCGAGGTGGGTCCCGGACTCGGTTCGCTGACGCTGGCCCTGCTCGATGTGGTCGATCGGGTCGTCGCCGTGGAGATCGATCCGGTGCTCGCGGCGCAGCTGCCCGGCACGGTCGCCGAACGCGCGCCGGAGCTGGCGGACCGTCTGAGCGTGGTCGAGGCCGACGCCCTGCGCGTGCGCGCCGCGGACCTGCCCGCCTGCCCGACCGCCCTGGTGGCCAACCTCCCCTACAACGTGGCGGTCCCGGTGCTACTGCACCTGCTGGCCGAATTGCCCACCCTCACAACGGCTCTGGTAATGGTCCAGGCCGAGGTGGCCGACCGCCTCGCCGCCGAACCCGGCTCCCGCATCTACGGCGTCCCGAGCGTGAAGGCGGGCTTCTTCGGCACCGTCCGCCGCGCCGGATCGGTAGGCCGCCAGGTCTTCTGGCCCGTCCCCCAGGTGGAATCCGGCCTGGTCCGAATCCAGCGCTTCCCCACCCCACCCTGGCCCCAGGACGAGCCCCACCGCCACCGCGTCTTCGAAGTCGTAGACGCCGCCTTCGCCCAACGCCGCAAAACCCTACGCGCGGCCCTGTCCGGCTGGGCAGGCTCCGCCGCCGAGGCCGAAAAGCGCCTCACCGCCGCAGGAATAGCTCCCACGGCCCGCGGCGAAACCCTCGACACCGCGGCCTTCGTCCGCCTCGCGCAACAGGGCTGACGGCAAGCCCGCCCACGCCCGATCACCTTCCGGCGCAAGCGGATTCCCGAGTCCCGCCATTCCCGCCCGCGCTGCCGGACTCCACGCGAACCGGCAGCCATCCGGTGGATCACCTGTCGCGAAGCGCGACATCTCCCCGACAGCTCGAGGTGCGCTGGTTGCCAGCCTGGTTGCCCGACAACAAGGTTCGCGAGACTCGCGGCCCAACCATCGGCGTGCACGGTCGGCCCGCGACCCGGCCCTGGAGGCGACGTCCTCGGTCTCGCGGTGGGCTGCCGGGTTCGACATTCTCGGTCTCGCGGTGGCCCGCCGGGTTCGGCATTCTCGCTCTCGCGGTGGCCCGCCGGGTTCGGCATTCTCGCTCTCGCGGTCGGCCCGCCCCACAAAAGATTCCCGGTCTCTCCGCCCTCAGGACGGAGAGACCGGGACCATGCACCGCTCAGCGGAAGGCGCGCAGGCGCAGGCTGTTAGTGACCACGAATACGCTCGACAGGGCCATTGCGGCCCCGGCCAGCATCGGGTTGAGCAGGCCCGCGGCGGCCAGGGGGAGGGCCGCTACGTTGTAGCCGAAGGCCCAGAACAGGTTTCCCTTGATCGTGCGCAGGGTGGCTCGGGACAGGCGGATGGCGGTGCCGACCGTGCGCAGGTCGCCGCGGACGAGGGTGATATCGCCCGCCTCGATCGCCACGTCGGTGCCGGTACCCATGGCCAGGCCGAGGTCGGCGCGGGCCAGGGCGGCGGCGTCGTTCACACCGTCGCCGACCATGGCGACCACGCGGCCCTCGGCCTGCAGCCGCTCGACCACGTCCAGCTTGTCGCTGGGCAGAACCTCCGCGATCACCTCGTCGATGCCGACCCGATCGGCGACCGTCCGCGCGGCGGCGGCATTGTCGCCGGTCAACAGCACCGGCGTGAGGCCGAGCGCTCGCATATCGGCGATGGCCGCGGCGCTGGTGTCCTTGATCGCGTCGGCGATCACCAGCACGCCCCGGGCGATACCGTCCCAGGCCACCACGATCGCGGTGCGTCCGGCGGCCTCGGCCTCGGATTTGGCCTGCGCCAACGCCTCCGGGACCGTGACGGCCCAATCGTCGAGCAGTTCGACCCGTCCGATCACGACCGCGCGCTCGCCGACCATACCCTGTACACCCTTGCCGCCGTGAGATACGAACTGCCGCACCGGTTCCGGCCGCAGTCCCCGCTCGGCGGCTCCCGCGACGACCGCCCGGGCCACCGGATGTTCGGAGCCGTGTTCCACCGCGGCCGCGACCGCGAGCAGTTCCCCGGCGTCCTGGCCCTCGACCGTAACAACCTGTGCCAGAGCCATTTTCCCGGTGGTGACGGTGCCGGTCTTGTCGAGCACCACGGTATCGATGCGCCGGGTCGACTCCAGCACCTGCGGGCCCTTGATGAGAATCCCCAGCTGTGCCCCGCGCCCGGTCCCGACCAGCAGCGCGGTGGGCGTCGCCAATCCGAGCGCACACGGGCAGGCGATGATCAGTACGGCCACCGCCGCGCCGAACGCGGTCGCGATCGAGGTTCCGGCTCCGAGCCAGAAACCCAGCGTCGCAATCGAAATCGCGATGACGATCGGCACGAACACCCCGGCCACCCGATCGGCCAGCCGCTGGACCGGCGCCTTACCGTCCTGCGCCTGTTCGACCAGCGCCGCCATCTGCGCCAGTTGGGTATCGGCCCCGATCCGGGTGGCCCGAACCGTCAGCACCCCACCGGCATTGACGGTCGCGCCCACGACCGGATCGCCCGGTCCGACCTCGACCGGCGTTGATTCGCCGGTCAGCATGCTCATGTCGAGCGCGGAACTGCCTTCGACCACCACACCGTCGGTGGCCACCTTCTCGCCGGGACGGACCAGGAATCGCTCGCCGACCCGCAATTGATCCGTGGGAATCCGGATCTCGCCACCGTCGCGCAGGACCGCGACATCCTTGGCGCCCAATTCCAGCAGCGCCCGCAGCGCCGAACCCGCCCGCTCCTTGGCCCGCGTCTCGAAATACCTTCCCGCAAGGATGAATACGATCACCCCGGCCGCGACCTCGAGATAGATATTCGCCGCGGAGCCGCCGCGTTCGACGGCGAAGCTGAAACCGTGCTTCATACCGGCCATTCCGGCGTCGCCGAAGAACAGCGCGTACACCGACCAGGCGTAGGCGGCGAGGGTGCCCAGCGAGATCAGGGTGTCCATGGTGGCGGTCGCATGCCGCGCGTTGACCCACGCGGCGCGATGGAAAGCCGCACCGCCCCAGAACACCACGGGAGTGGCCAGCGTGAGCGAAAGCCACTGCCAGTTGCGGAATTGCAGGGCGGGCGCCATCGCCAGCACGATCACCGGCACCGCCAGCGCGAGGCTGACCAGCAGCCGCTGCCGCAGCAGACGGGCCGGTGACGAATCCGAATCACCCTGTGCCCGAGTCGGTTCGGTGTCGTGCAGCTGCGCGGTGTAGCCCGCGTCGGTGACCTTCTCGATCAGATCGTCGGCGCTCACCGAGGTCGGGAAGTGCACCCGCGCCTTCTCGGTCGCGTAGTTCACCGTCGCGGTGACGCCGTCGATCCGGTTGAGCTTCTTCTCGATTCGAGACGCGCACGACGCGCAGGTCATCCCGCCGATATCGAGTTCGACCGAGCGTTCACCCGTGGGCGCGCTCATTGATGACCTCCTCCGTGATGCCCGTGACCCGCACCCGCCGCGGCGCTTTCGACGGCCTCGACGGTGAATTCCGCGGTGTGCACCGAACCGCCGTGTGCGAAGTCCAGATACAACCGGTAGGTCCCGGCGCTGGGCGCCTGGGCGTGGAAGGCCACCTGCGGACCGGCCGGGATGGATCCGACCTCACCCTCGGGATGGACGTGCAGGTAGGCCAGGTCGCTGCCGCGCAGCGCCACCAGATGGCCGTACGCGCCCAGATAGGGCTGCAAGTCGGTGACCGGCTGTCCGTCGCGGGCGACGGTGAAGCGCAATTCGCCGCCGCCGGTGGACAATTCGCCGTCGAGGGTGAGTGTGTAACCGTCGACCTCCGCGATGCGCGAGGGTGCGGGCAGGGGCCGCGGCGCGGTGGCGCCCGCGACCGTGACGGTGCGGCTGAGGACCAGCTCGCCCGGGCCGTCGACCGGCGCGAAATCGGCGAAGACGCGATAGGTGCCCGGCTCGTCCCACTTCCAGTCGATCGACCAGGTGCCGTCGGCCGCCAATCGCGGGTGCACGTGCCGATAGTGGGCGGCGTCGGAGCGGACCACGATCAGATGCAGCTGCTTTTCGTGCAGATCGGTGAACTTGGTCACGGGCGCCTCGTTCGGTCCGCCGATCCGGAAGCTCAGGGCTCCGGGGTGATTCGGCTCGGCCGGGGCCGAGATGTCGGTGAGGGTGTAGCCCGCCTGGGTGGTCTGCAATCCGGTGTTCACTGTCTCGCCTGCCTGCGTCGTATGAGATTCGTCGTGCCCGGGGGCCGGATCGGTGCGGTCGCCCAGCAGGGCGCCGAGACCGAACGCGGCCCCGAACAGCACGACCAGTCCGCCGCCGAATGCGGCGAACCGAAGTCGGTCGTTCATGAATTCGCTACCTCGTAACCCGCCTCGTCGACGGCGGTGGCGACCTCGGTGTCGGAGATCGGCGCGGTGGATTCGACCACGACACGGCCGGTGGCCAGGTCGACATCGACGCTGGAGACGCCGTCGATTTTGCCGATCTCCTTCTGCACCGCCGACACGCAGTGGCCGCAGGTCATGCCGGTGACGGTGTAGGTGCTGGTGGCCATGATCGACTCCTCGGTCTCGGTTTCTATACGGTGAGGGGGTATCCCTGACATCTCTGAACATACCCCTGGGGGGTACGGGAAGCAAGTGGCTTGCCACATCGGAGCGGTCACCGCATTACGCTTGGGGCTCGTGCTTTCAGTTGTGCCCAGTCCCGTGGTCGTTCGGGCGCCATCGAAGGTGAACCTGCACCTGGGAGTGGGTGAGGTTCGCGACGACGGCTACCACGAACTGACCACGGTTTTCCAGGCGCTTTCGCTCAGCGACGACCTGGAGATCGCCCCGGCGAGTTCGCTCGCGGTGCGGGTGAGCGGTGAGGGCGCGGCCGACGTGCCGACCGATCGTACGAATCTGGTCTGGCGGGCGGCCGTGCGACTCGCACACGAGGGCGGCCGCGCGCCGCTGGTGGAGATCGCGATCCGCAAGGGAATTCCGGTGGCGGGCGGTATGGCCGGCGGCAGCGCCGATGCCGCCGCCGCACTGATCGGGCTGAACGAACTGTGGGATCTGCGCCTGTCCCGCGACGAGCTGGCGACGATCGGCGCGGAACTGGGCAGCGATGTGCCCTTCGCCCTCTACGGCGGGACCGCGCTCGGCCGGGGCCGCGGCGAGAAGCTGCTTCCGGTGCTGTCCCGGAACAACTTCCACTGGGTGCTGGCCCTGGCCAAGGGCGGCCTGTCCACCCCTGCGGTCTTCGCCGAACTCGACCGGCTCCGCGATCAGGGCAACCCGCCCCGCCTGGGCGAACCCCAGGAACTGTTGCAGGCGTTGGCCTCCGGCGACCCCCATCAGCTGGCCCCCCTTCTCGGCAACGACATGCAAGCCGCGGCCCTGTCCCTCAAACCGGAACTGCGCCGCACCCTACGCGCCGGCGTCGAAGCGGGCGCCCTGGCCGGAATAGTCTCCGGCTCGGGCCCCACCTGCGCGTTCCTCTGCGCCGACGAGTCTGCGGCAGTATCGGTCTCCGCCGAATTGTCCGGTGTGGGCGTCTGCCGCAGCGTCCGCACCGCCACCGGTCCGGTCCCCGGCGCCCGAGTACTGAGCGGCCCGACAACCCGATCCTGACCAACGCCGTCCTCCACAAACGTGCGTCCTGGCCTGTGTTTCGGTGGCCGATCGTGTGGGCCTCTACCTCGGACGACTTCTCCCCGCATTCGGTCGGCGCGGGGCAGGGCCGCTTCGGTATGGCCGCCCGGCGTTTGGTTCGAGCTATGGAGTATGGCTGCCGATCCTGCGGTCGGCGCGGGGCCGTTTGTCGCTGGTGCGGCTGCCCGGCGTTTGGTTCGAGCCGTGGATCCATCGCTGGCGCGGCGGCCGATCTTGCGGTCGGCTGGGGGCCGTTTGTCGCTGGTGCGGCTGCTCAGCGTTATAGCTGCTGATGGCCGTGCATTCGGATGCGGCGGGAGGGAATATCGCACGGCCGCAGGGAATTCCCTGCGGCCCCGCGGGTGATGTGTGGTGGTCAGGGGATGATGTCGGCGATGCGGTCGACCTGGTCGGGGTCGGTGCCGTAGCAGTAGAGCATCAGTTCGTCGGCGCCCAGAGCCTCGAATTGGTTGATGGCGGTGCGTATTTGGTCGGGGGTGGTGAGCATGCCCTCGACCATGTAGTCGGCGCGGCCGCTGAATTCGTAGTAGGCGTACATGGACTTGGTGGCCTGGTCGATCAGGGTGTCGGGGCCCAGGGCGACATTGACCTGGGCGACGATGCGGGGCTGGCCGGGGCGGTCGTGGGACTCCCAGGACTGGCGGGCGGATTCGATGAGGTCGTCGGCCCAGGACGGGGCCGCGGCGCACAGGAAGCCGCCGCCCCAGCGGCCGACGCGCTCGATCGCGGCAGGTTGGAAACCCCCGAACAGCAGTTCGGGGCCCTCGGGGTGGATGGGCGCGGGGCCGATCGGGGGGCAACTGTCGCTGTAGGGCGCACCGGCCCAGAGCTTGCGCATCACCGCGAGCTGTTCGTCGAGGCGACGGCCGCGGGTGCGGATATCGGTGCCGGAGGCCTCGTGATCGTCGGCGCGACCGCCGACGCCGAGGCCGAGGACGAACCGTCCACCGGACATGCGGTCCAGTGTGGCGGCCTGTTTGGCCAGCAGGGCGGGATCGCGCAGCGGTGCGATCAGCACCTCGGTCTGCAGTTTGACCCGTTCGGTGACACCGGCGAGCACGGCCAGCGTCACCAGCGGTTCGGGATTGTCGTAGACGAGCCGGTCGAGCAGGCCGAGCGTCACGAACGGTCCCCCGTCGGCGCGACGGGCCCATTCGGGCAGCAGGGTGGGTTCGGCAATGGGAAGGCCGAGGCCGATTCGCATGGGAAAACTCCATGGGGTTGTGGGTAGGCAAAATCACGCCGCCCACTCCCGACCTCGATCCGATTCGTCGAGGCTGGGCTCCCGCTCTGCGGCAATACTTCTGGAGAGCCCTCTTGGATTGAGCGGAACCTTAGGCCGGGCTGCGCGGTTTGGCAAGTCGGGCCGCCCAGTAGGCTGGCTGGGCACGCATCGACGACACCGAGGACCAATGGCCAATCTGATCAATCTCGAACAAGTCCACAAGAGCTTCGGCATCACGCCGCTGCTGGACGATGTCTCGCTCGGCGTGCAGGAGGGCGAGCGAATCGGGGTCGTTGGTCTCAACGGCGGCGGTAAGACGACGCTGCTGGAGGTGCTGACCGGTATCGAGGCTCCCGACGGCGGTCGGGTGAGCCGGGTCAACGGCCTGCGCATGGCCGTGGTCACCCAGCGCGGGCTCCTGCCGGAGGGCGCGACGGTCGGGGAGGTGGTCCTGGCCGGTCTGGCCGAGGACGCCCGCACCGACGGTGTGGCCGAACACGAATGGGCCGCCAATCCGCGCATCCGCAATGTGCTCGAGGGTATCGGCATCGCCGATCTGGGGATGGACACCGGCGTGGCGAATCTGTCCGGTGGCGAACGCCGCCGGGTCGCGCTGGCGGCGGCGCTGGTGCGTGAACTCGATCTGCTCGTTCTCGACGAGCCCACCAACCACCTCGACGTCGAGGGCGTGCAGTGGCTGGCCGAACATCTGCTGGCCCGTCGCAGCGCGCTGGTCGTGGTCACCCACGATCGCTGGTTCCTCGACACCGTCGCCACCCGCACCTGGGAAGTGGTGGGCGGCAAGGTGGAAAGCTATGAGGGCGGCTACAACGACTGGATCTTCGCCCGCGCCGAACGTTCCCGCCAGGCCGACGCCACCGAGGCGCGCCGACGCAATCTGGCCCGCAAGGAACTGGCCTGGCTGCGCCGCGGCCCGCAGGCCCGCACCTCCAAGCCGCGCTATCGCGTGGAGGCGGCCGAGGCGTTGATCGCCGACGTCCCGGCGCCTCGCGATACCGTCGAACTGGCCTCCTTCGCGCGAAAGCGGCTGGGGCGCGTGGTGATCGAACTCGAGGACGCCACCCTCACCACGCCCGACGGCCGCGAGCTGGTACACGATCTGACCTGGCGGCTGGCCCCCGGGGAGCGCGTCGGCCTGGTCGGTGTCAACGGCTCCGGCAAGACCACGCTGCTGCGTGCCCTGGCCGGTGACGCGGAACCGGTCTCCGGCAAGCGAATCCAGGGCCAGACCATCCGAATCGGCTGGCTGCGCCAGGAACTCGACGATCTGCCCACGAAGATGCGTGTGCTGGAGGCGGTCTCCGATATCGCCGAGCGAATCATGCTGGGCGACAAGGAGATCTCCGCGGGCCAACTGGCCGAGCGGCTCGGTTTCACCCCCGCCAAACAGCGCACCCCCGTCGGCGATCTGTCCGGTGGTGAGCGCCGTCGCCTGCAGCTGACCCGCATCCTGATGGGCGAGCCCAATGTGCTGCTGTTGGACGAGCCCACCAACGACCTCGATATCGACACCCTGCAGCAGCTCGAGGATCTGCTCGACGGCTGGGCGGGCACCCTCGTGGTGATCAGCCACGATCGCTACCTCATCGAGCGCATCTGCGATTCGACCTGGGCGCTGTTCGGCGACGGCAAACTCACCAACCTCCCCGGCGGCATCGAGGAATACCTCCGCCGCCGAGCCGCCCTGTCCGAGGCCACCCGCCGCCCGGCCGCGAGCGCGGCAACCGCGAATCCCGCCGCGCCCGCGACCGATTCGGCCGCCTACCGCGCCGCCCGCAAGGAGCTGTCCAAGCTCGAGCGCGCCCTGGAAAAGCTCACCGACCGCGAGGATCGCCTACACAAGGCCCTCGCCGAGGCCGCCACCGATCCCGACAAACTCGTCAGCCTCGGCGCGGAACTCAAGCACGTCCAGACCGAGAAGGAGACCACCGAACAGCGCTGGCTGGAGCTGGCCGACACCGTCTGACCACGGTTACCCGACCTTCTCGCGATTCTCGAGTATCTGGAGAATGCGAGCGATCCCCGAATGGACGATCCCGAACTCCTCGCGCACCGCGGCAAACCGCTCGTCGATTCGTGCGAATTCCGCGGTATGCCCAGCCAACCGCTCATCTATCCGAGCGAAGGCCGCCGCGTTCTCCCGCTCCATCGCGTCGAACCGCCGATCGACGGCCACGAACCGCTCATCGATCTTCTCGAACCGTTCGTCGATCTTGATGAAGCGTTGGTCGATTTGCTCGAAGCGTTCGTCGATCTTGATGAAGCGTTGGTCGATTTGCTCGAAGCGTTCGTCGATCTTGGCGAAGCGTTGGTCGATCTGTTCGAAGCGTTCGTCGATCTTGGCGAAGCGTTGGTCGATCTGTTCGAAGCGTTTGTCCATCTTGTCGAATCTGCGGTCTGCGATGGCGAATCTTCGGTAAACCTCTTCGAACTGGAGGTCCATGTCGTGGCCGAGGGTGGTCACGGTCTGGTTCGTTCGTTTCAGTTCGCTCTGCATTTCCAGTTGGGTGGTTCGCAGGGCGTTGAGGGCGCTGGTGTGGGCGCGGAGGCAGATTCGCATATCCGCGTGTCCCGCTTCGGCATTGGCGGCGGTTGTCAACGCGGCCACCGAGCTGTCCCGCACCTTGGGCAGCTCCTCCTCGAGGTAGCGCACCCGGGCCTCGAGGTTGTTCGGATCGGTCATCGCAGGTCCCCCTCTGCTCGCTGTCGTTGCCCGGTCGAGACTACCGGCAACCGATCAGCGCACCCGCGTGTCGAAGCGGGGTTATCCACAGGGCGCGGCGTTGTTCACAGGGCTTGATCGAGGGGTGGGACGGGCAGGCAGGTGCGGACGAAATCGACGCCGAAGCCGGTCAGGGCGATGCCGCGGTAGAAGACCTTGGTGCCGAAGCCGGTGCGCTCGAGCAACTTCCGCACCTCGGGCTGGGATTCCAGCAATTGGTAGCGGGTGGGGTTGTCCAGCGGCTCGCGGATCCAGTCGAGCAGGCCGAGGCGGCGCAGATTGGTCAGATACGAATCACCGCGGTCGGGGAAGCGCAGGGCCGCGTCCTCGCCGATCATATTGAGCCCCAGCGCCACTCGCTGTGTGCCGGGCCGCAGCGCGCGACCGGTGCGCACGTCCAGGGCGGGCTGGGCGCCGTCGAGATACAGGTGACGCAGGATGCGGGCCTCATCGGGCGCGAGCTCGCCGAGAATGCGGGCGAACGCCGGATGATTGTCGTCGGTGGCGTGCACGCTGGCCGAGCGGCGCAGCAGTTCGGTCCCGCGTTCGCGCAGTCCCGGAGCGCTCGGCGCGATATGCGGCGCATCGGGCGCGCCCGGGATGCCCAGGGCCCGGCGCACCGAATCCTTCACCTGCTCACCGGCTTCCGACAGCACCTCGCGCGTCGGACGTCCGGCCATACTGCCGCGTACCACGGTCCCGGTGACACCCAGCGCGGTCCCCAGACCCCAGGCCGTCACCTCCGTCACCGCGGAGACCGCCACCCACACCACACCGGTCGCGGTGCGCACGGGGCCGACGGAACGAGTGGCCGGTTCGGCGCCCGGCCTGCGCACGAGTTCGGTGGAATACCCGGGGCTTTCGCCGTCGTCCGGGTCGTTCACCACGGCCATGGGGCTACTCCTGTTCCGAAGATCAGGATATGAGCGTAACCGGCGAGCAGCCCCAGCACACCGCCGTGTACGAACAAAAGCCACTCGTCCTGTTTGATGGCCGAGCGCAGCATGTCCACGAAATCCGGCGGCTTCAGCGCGGCCATCTGCTTGGCGATGTAGACGCCGACCTGTCGGCTCTGCCGGGCATTGAAAGCAGGATCGGCAAAGGCCACCGGTGCGAGATTCTTTGCCTCGTCGGCGAATCGGGTCTGCAGCGTCTCGTAGTCGCGGCTGCCGATCATGAATTTCAGCGCCCCCCGCGCCGGGCCGAGCGCGCGATCGGTGGCCGGGCGCAGGGTGTCCTCGAGCACCTGCATGGTCCGATCCGAGCGCGGACCGTTGAGCAACTCGTCACCGATATTGGCCACGGTCATGATCTGGCTGGCCACCAAATCCGCATAGCCCTCGGTGATTTCGGGCTGTCGTTTGATCAACAGACCCTGCCGCCACGGGCACCACCATTTCGGATAGGCAGGCTCGAAGATCAAATTGATGCCGATCCAGTTGACCACCCAGCCGATGACCACACCGCCGATCGGCAACACCACCAGCGGATGCGGATACAGGTGCAGCAGGAACACCAGCACCACACCCATCGGCGCGCCGAAGTAGAAACCGAAATTCTGCATGAACCGCAGTTCTTTCGCGCCCAGCACCTGGAACACCATGTTCAGCAACTGCGGTCGCGATTGGAAGTAGCGGATCACCATCTGCTTCACATCGAGCAGCTGTTCGATGTTGTTGCCCAGTTCCTCGGTGAGCTCGCGCAGGATCTCCGGCAATTGCTGACGCACCCGCTCGTGCACCATCTCGCGAATCTGGCTGGGCAGGTTGAACCACAGCTGCGGATGTTCGCGGATCGCGATCTCCTCGACGATGTCGCGGATCTGCTCCTGCGCTATCTCGGTGAGATGTTCGGCCAGTGCGTCGGGTTCCAACTCGCGATAGAAATCGGCGACGCTGCCCAATTTGGCCAGACCTTTGTCCACCGCGATCGAGGCCATCTTGTCCGCGCGCGAGGGCACGATGCCCTGCCAACCCATCCGGCCGTCCCACTGCAATAGGGGCAGCACCTGAATTCGCTTGGGCAGATAGGGGAACAGCCATCGCAGCCCCGGAACATGGACGCCGTGGAAGCGGATCGGCTTGAACAACATCAAGACGCCGGTCCAGTTCGTGATGTATCCGATGACACCGGTGAACAGCGGGATCGTGATCAGTTCGAGCCACCAGCTCGGGGCGACATTGAACAAACTCTCCAGCACGACACCCTCCTGCCGACCCCAATACCGGTGACCGCCGCCACACCGGCACCTCAACGTACCCCGTCGGCACGCTGGACCTTACTGTGGATTCTGGAAACCGGTCCAATTCTCGTGAAGGTCGCCCTTCACCGGACCCGGAGGTGGGAGACTTCGGTCACACGCGGGTCCGGAATGTCGCGCTCTCGCTGCTGGGACCGGAAGAATGACCCTCGCCACATCAACGGCGACGGCGGGCAATAACGCGTGGGCAGGCGCGCTTATCTGGGATACGGAGAAGGACGTGGCAGACGACAGGACCGGACAGGATGTGGTCCGACCCGGTTCCCGTGCCGTGGAACGCAGCTCGGATGTGGAGAAGCGGCAGATCAGCAACGAGGCCCGCCTGATTCGCGGTGTGTTCCGCGCGGCCGGACTCGCGGCCGGGACGGCGGTGCGCGGTAGCCAGTGGGCCGTCGGCACCACCTATGAGGTCGGCAAGCAGATCACCCAGGCGGCGCTCGACGGCGATTCCTCGGCCGATATCGCCGAGCGCGCGGGCGCGGCCCTGCAGTCGGTGGCCCGCAATATTCTCGGCGTGACCGAGGGGTCCGTGCGCGAAATCGTCAGTTACGTCCCGACCTCCAACGGCAACAGCCATCAGCAGACCGCGATCACCACGGGCTACGTCCGCTCGGGCACCCTCGACGATCTGCGCCGGCGCGGCGATGCGCTGCTGGCCCGGTCGGCCGATGTGTATTTCACCGAGGATGTGCATCCGGCCTACGACCGCATCCTCGACCAGCTCGCCCCCGACGAGGCCCGCATCCTGCGATTCATGGCGTTGAACGGGCCGCAGCCGGCGGTCGACGTGCGCACCAACCGCCCGCTGGGTATCGGTTCGGAGCTGGTCACGGGCGATCTGACCTCGGTGCCCGAACAGGCCGGGGTGCGCTATCCCGACCGGGCTCGGCTGTATCTGATCAACCTCAACCGCCTCGGGCTGATGATCACCTCCGACGATCCGGTGGTGCTGAGCCGCTACATGGTCCTCGAGGTGCAGCCGGTGGTGGAATCGGCGCTCAAGCAGGCCGGACGGGCCCCGAAGATCGTGCGAAAGAGCCTGCGCCTGACCGAGTTCGGCGAGGACTTCTGCAAGACCTGCTTCACGATCAACGGGTCGTAGGGCCGCGCCGGGAACCTTGGCAAGGCCTCGATCTGATACAGATTTGCCGATCCGCGCGAATCTTCGGCATCGGGTGGGATTGTTGAAGTATGGACTCCGACGCCGTCTCCGCGATCAGCCGGCTGAAGTTCCGGTATCTGCGGGCACTCGACACCAAGTCCTGGGACGATTTCGCCGACACCATGATTCCGGAGGCGACGGCGACCTACAGCGAGTACCTGCAGTTCGAATCGCGTGACGCGTTCCTGGCGTTCATGCGCAACACTCTCGGCCCGCACGTCATCACCGAACACCGCTGCGATCACCCGGAGATCGATATCGATGGCGATGCCGCCTCCGGCACCTGGTACCTGGCCGACACCGTCCTCATCCCCGGCCACAACATGCTGCTGCGCGGGGCCGCGTTCTACACCGATCGATACGTCCGCTGCCAGGACGGTCAATGGCGCATCGCCCATACCGGATACGAGCGGACCTACGAGGTCGTGCTGTCGCTGTCGGACCTACCCAGTCTCCGATTGACCTCCAGCCGTTGGGGTTTGATCGCCCGCGAGCCCGGAATGCAGCCGGACGGTGAGGGCTCTCCGCCGGACTCCGCCGAGACGATGGGTTAGTCGGCCGTCGCCACCAGCGGTTCGAGGGTCAGCTTCGGCATCTCCTTCTGGATGTACTGCAGCCGCCACTTATCGCTGAACAGCGCCAGCAGCGCGCCGTCGGTGCGGGTGAAGACCTCGACCCCGCGCTGACGATCCAATTCCGGCGCGGATTCGGCGTCGGTGCGCCGGGCCAGCTGATACGGCAGGAAGTCCAGCTGCGTCTCGACATTGAATTCCGCCTGCATGCGGGCGGTGACCACCTCGAACTGCATCGGTCCGACCGCGGCCAGCACCGGCGAGGCGTCACCGCGGGTGTCGTTGCGCAGCACCTGCACCACGCCCTCGGAGTCGAGCTGGTCGACGGCCTTGCGGAACTGCTTGTACTTACCGGAGCTGCGGGCGCGCAGGGTCGCGAAATGTTCCGGAGCGAAGGACGGAATGGGTGGGAATTCGACCTTCTTGTCGGTGAACAGCGTATGCCCGGGCGCGAGCGCGGTCGCGTTGACCAGGCCCACCACATCGCCCGGATAGGCCGTGTCGACGGTCGAGCGTTCGCGGCCGAAGACCGTCAGCGCGTATTTGGTCGCGAACGGCCGCCCGGTCTGCGCGTGGGTGACCACCATGCCGCGCTCGAACTCCCCGGACACGATGCGCATGAACGCCAGCCGGTCCCGGTGCGCGGTATCCATTCCGGCCTGCACCTTGAACACCACCGCGCTGAACGGTTCGGACGGCTCGCGCGGCTCGCCCTTGGCGTCGCGGCGCGGTCCCGGCGGGGGAGCAAGGGCCACAAGGGTTTCCAGCAGCTGGCGCACACCGAAGTTGAGCATGGCCGAGCCGTAGATGACCGGCGAGGTCTGCCCGGCCAGGAACAGTTCCTGATCGTGGTCCTGGCCGGTGGCCGAGAGCAGTTCGCTCTCCTCGGCCGCGGTGATCCACGCCTCGCCCTCGCGCTCCTCGGCCTGCTCGGGGGTGTAGGACTCCTCCGGCGCGATGGTCGCACCACCGGCGGTGCGGGTGAAGTGGATGTATTCGACCGCGGCGCCGTCGGTTCCGCGCCGCAGCAGCCCGCGGAAGTCGCCCGCGATGCCGACCGGCAGGAACAGCGGGGTCGGGGTGAGACCGATGCGCTCGCTGATCTCGTCGAGCAGTTCCAGCGGCGCGCGGCCCGGCCGGTCCCACTTGTTGATGACGGTGATGATCGGGATGCCGCGATGGCGGCACACCTGGAAGAGTTTGAGTGTCTGCGGTTCCAGGCCCTTGGCCGCGTCGATGAGCATGACCGCGGCGTCGACGGCGGTGAGCACGCGGTAGGTGTCCTCGGAGAAGTCCGAGTGGCCCGGGGTGTCGACCAGGTTGATCACGCAGTCGCCGTATTCGAACTGCAGCGCGGTCGAACTCACCGAGATGCCGCGCGCCTTCTCCATCTCCATCCAGTCGGAGACGGTCGACTTGCGTCCGGACTTGCCGTGGATCGCACCGGCCTCGGAGATGACCTTGGCATGCAGGGCCAGCGCCTCGGTCAGGGTGGATTTACCGGCGTCGGGATGCGAGATCACCGCGAAGGTGCGTCGCCGCGCGGTCTCCTCAACCAGCCGCCCGGACGTGGTCGCGCTGGTGGTCGGGGAATTCACGGGAACGGCTCCTTTATCGCGGATCGGCAACCGCTCCAGGTTACTGGACTCGCGATATCAGGCGTGTTCCGAGTCGAGGTGTCGGGCCACGGTCGCGCGGACGAGATCGGTCGCATCCGCGTCGGGAGCGATGAGTTCGAGACTGCGATTGGCGACCAGGGCCGCGATGCCGTGCAGATTCGCCCACAGCTCCACCGGTCGCTGGCCCGCCGGTGCGGGGACGCAGGCGGCGACGAGTTCACCCCAGTCATGAAAGATCGGCAGCGTCTGCCGTCGCAGATTCTCCCCCGAACCCTCCAGCAGATCGTGGCGGAACATGAGGGTGAACATCTCGGGCCGTTCGGCCGCGAAACGCACGTAGATCAGGGCCATCCGTTCGATCCGCGCCCGCGGCGAGTCGTCGGCGACGGTCGCGAATTCGCCCCGCAGATCAGCGAATCCGCGCGCCGCCACGGCCGCCAGCAGCGACCGATGTGTGGGGAAGTGTCGTCGCGGCGCGCCGTGTGACACCCCTGCCTCCCGTGCGATGGCCCGCAACCCGAGCTCTCCGACGCCTACCTGTTCCAACAGGTCGACACCGGCGCTCACCAGCCGTTCCCGCAGCGACTCCTGGACTCCCATGCGGGCCATTGTCTCGCCTATGCCATCGCGGACACCGCCTGCGGCTCGCTGTCGCGGGTGGTCAGCGAGGAGTCCGGGCGATCGAAGGTCTCCTGATCGAGAATTCCCTCGCGCTTGGCGACCAGCACCGGCACCACCATCTGCCCGGCCACATTGGTCGCGGTGCGGATCATGTCCAGGATCGGATCGATCGCCAGCAGCAGACCCGCGCCCGCCAGCGGTAGGCCGAGGGTCGACAGGGTCAGGGTGAGCATGACGATCGCACCGGTCAGGCCCGCGGTGGCGGCCGAGCCGACCACCGAGACGAAGGCGATCAGCAGATAGTCGCGGATGCCGAGTTCGGTTCCGGTGATCTGCGCGACGAAGATCGCCGCCAGCGCCGGATACACCGCCGCGCAGCCGTCCATCTTGGTGGTCGCGCCGAACGGGACCGCGAACGAGGCGTATTCGCCCGGTACGCCCAGCCTTTCGATGGTCGTGCGCTGGGTCAGCGGCATGGTGCCGATCGAGGAGCGGGACACGAACGCCAGCTCGATCGCGGGCCAGGCCTTGGCGTAGAAGCGAAGCGGATTCACCCCGGCGACCACGCGCAACAGGACCGGATACACCACCAGCAGCACGATCAGGCAGCCGCCGTAGACCGCGACGGTGAAGGTCGCCAGGGGTCGCAGCAGGTCCCAGCCGTAGGTGGCCACGGCCTTGCCGATCAGTCCGGCCGTGCCGATCGGGGCCAGCCGGATCACCCACCACAGCGCCTTCTGCACCAGCTGCAGCACCGATTCCGACAGGGCCAGAACGGGTTCGGCGGCCTTGCCGAGTTTCAGCGCGGCCACGCCGAAGACCAGTCCGAGGAACACCAGCTGCAGCACATTGCCGCCGGTGAACGCGCCGACCACATTGGTCGGGACGATGCCGGTCAAGAAGTCGGTCCAGCCACCCTTGGTGTCGGGCGCCTTGGCGCCGGTCAGCGAGAGATCTACGCCGCGACCGGGATTGGTGATCAGCCCGAGCGCGATGCCGACCGCCACGGCGATCAGTGAGGTACCCAGGAACCAGGCCAGCGTGCGTCCGGCCAGCCGCGCGGCATTGGTGACATGCCGCAATCCCGCGACGCTCACCAGCACCGCGGTGAACACCAGCGGCGGCACCGCGAGTTTGAGCAACTGGATGAAGATGCCGCCGACCTGCTTCAGGGTGGCGGTGAGCCAGGCGACGTCCCAGGTGCGGGCGATGAATCCGGCGGCGATGCCGACCACGAGGCCGAGCAGGATCTGCACACCGAAGGACCAGCGCGCCGGATTCAGCACGCGGGCAGACGAAATGGAGGAAGACATGACGAACTGCTCCAGAAGAGAGATGGATTCGGGTGGGCCGAGGCGGCCCGGGGCAGGCGTCAGCGACAGAGCTGCGCGGCCAGTCGCCCCAAATCCACATGCAGCCTGGCCACCAGGTGCACACACGTCTCAGAGAAGTTCACAACGTATCGAGCGTAGGCGATTTGTCCGATCCGGGATAGTTCCGGCCGGTAGTACCCCTACGGGCGGAAAGTAGACAGTGTCTACGAAGTTCGGTAGACAGTGTCTACAACCGAACTCCGGAGAGGTCTCCCATGTGGTACTGGCTGCTGAAGTACGTCCTGCTCGGCCCCCTGCTGCGCCTGCTCGGCCGACCGAGAATCGAAGGGCTGCGCCATGTTCCGGCCGACGGTCCGGTGATCATCGCGGCCAATCACCTCGCCGCCATCGACTCGCTCTATCTCGCGCTGGTCCTGCCCCGGCGCATCACCTTCCTCGCCAAGGGCGAGTACTTCACCGAGCGGGGGTGGCGGGGCCGGATCAACCGGTGGGTGATGACCGCGACCGGTCAGGTCCGCGTCGACCGGACCGGTGGCTCCGCGGCGGCGGCCGCACTCGACGCGGCCGCGCGCATTCTCGAGTCGGGCGGTATCTGGGGCATCCATCCCGAAGGCACCCGCTCGCCCGACGGCCGGATCTATCGCGGCCGCACGGGTGTGATTCGAGTGGCCATGCACACCGGCGCTCCCGTGGTACCGGTCGCGCTGTCGGGTACCGATCGGGTGAATCCGCGCGGTCGCCGGCTGCTGCGCTTCGCGAAGGTCCGCATCACCTTCGGCCGTCCCCGTTATTTCCTGCCCGCCGATCACACCGCCGTGCGCGCCGCGACCGATGAGTTGATGTTGGAATTGGCCAGCCGGTCCGGTCGCCGATATGTCGACCACTACGCGGCCACTTTCCGTACTTCCCACTGACCGGGCTGGTGGGCGGGTGGTGATTCGGGGGTCCCGGGCGTGCGTGTTATTCTCTTCGGGTTGTCTCGGCGAGGGTGAGGCACTTATGTGCGCACCGTGATCGACGTGGCCCGGCTTCCGGTCGTCCTCGTTCGGTCTTCGCCCGACGAGCAGACCCCTTGCCAGGGCAGACCCTGGCCCACTGTTGCAGACCGCCCGAAGCCGTAGGAGTTATCTGTCATGTCCGACGTCAGCGTCCTCGAAGCCACCGTCCGTACCGAGTTCGGCAAGGGCGCTGCGCGCCGTACCCGTCGCGACGGCAATGTGCCCGCCGTGCTGTACGGCCACGGTGAGGCTCCCCAGCATCTGTCGGTCGACGCCCACGCGTTCGCCGCGATTCTGCGTGAGCACGGCACCAACGCCGTGCTGAATCTGGACATCGCGGGCAAGAAGCAACTGGCGCTGACCAAGTCGGTCGTCGTGCACCCGATCCGCCGCTACATCGAGCACGCCGACCTGCTGATCGTGCGTCGCGGCGAGAAGGTCACCGCCGATGTGAACGTCGCCCTGGTCGGCGAGGCCGCCTCGGGCACCCTGGTCACCCAGGACACCACCACCCTGTCGATCGAGGCCGAGGCGCTGCACATTCCGGAGCAGATCGAGGTCTCCATCGAGGGCGCCGAGGCCGGCACCCAGATCCTCGCGGGCCAGATCCCGCTGCCCAAGGGCGTCACCCTGGCCGCCGACGCCGAGACGCTGATCGTCAACATCATCGAGTCCCCGTCGGCCGAGGAGCCCGCCGCCGAGGGTGAGGGCGAGGCCGCCGCCGAGGGTGAGAGCGCCGAATAATCCAGCGCCCCAACGCCTTTCGATGACCGCATCGGACGCCGGGCCCGCGCTCGTGGTCGGACTGGGTAATCCGGGACCCGAATACGAGCGCACCCGGCACAATGTCGGTTTCATGGTCGCCGACGTGCTCGCCGAGCGCGTCCGCGGCCGATTCACCGTGCACAAGAAGTCGGGCGCCGATCTGCTCGAGGCCCGGCTCGACGGGCGTAAGGTCCTGCTGGCCAAACCGCGCTCGTATATGAATGTCTCGGGCCGCCCCGTCGCGGCGCTGGCCCGCTTCTTCTCCGTGCCGCCCACCGAGGTGATCGTCGTCCACGACGAATTGGACCTCGATTTCGGCACCATCCGCCTCAAACAGGGCGGCGGCGAGGGCGGCCACAACGGTCTGCGCTCGATCTCGAATGCCTTGAGCACCAAGGACTATCTGCGCGTGCGTTTCGGCATCGGCCGCCCGCCGGGCCGCCAGGACCCCGCCGATTTCGTCCTCAAGCCGTTCTCCGTCCCGGAGCGCAAGGATCTGCCGGTCTTCGTCGAACAGGCCGCGGACGCCGTCGAACTCCTGTTGCGCGTGGGCCTGGAACCGGCGCAGAACCAATTGCACTGACTCCGCGCGCCGCGCAGGATCGGGTTGTGCATGATTACGAGAAATCGTTCGATCGAGTGCGTGGGGTCCTGCTCGGCGGGGCGGTGGGCGACGCGCTCGGCTGGCCCATCGAATTCCTGTCGCTGAACCAGATTCGTGAGCGATTCGGTGCGGCCGGGATGACCGATTTCGCGCCCGGCCGCGATCCGAGCGCACCCCAGCAGATCACCGACGACACCCAGATGACGCTGTTCACCGCCGAGGCCCTGCTGCGCTGTCCACCGGGCGCGGATCCGGTTCCGGTGCTGCTGCGGGCCTATCTACGCTGGCTGACAACACAATCGGAGCACGGGCCGGGTACGCGACCGGACGGGTGGCTGGCGAGTCTGCCGTTCCTGTACGCCGCGCGCTCGCCCGGTAATGCCTGCATCAGCGGTCTGCGCCAACAGCAACGGGAGTTTCGGCCGCCGCATCCGTTCGGTGAATCGGGTCCGGTGAACGCCGGATCCAAGGGCTGCGGCACCGTAATGCGCGCCGCGCCCTTCGGATTGGCCGGACTGGGTCCGCAGGGCGCCTTCGATCTCGCCGCGCGCGGCGCGCAGCTGACCCACGGCCATCCGACCGCCGCCGTGGCCGCCGGTGCGTTCGCGGCGCTGGTGGATCTGGTGGTGAGCGGTGTCGAACTGCCGAATGCGGTGCGCGACATCATCTCCCGGCTCGCGAACCTACCCGCGGGCGCGGAGACGGCCGACGCGCTGAAACTCGCCGTGATCGTCGCCGACTCCGGCGCGGCCTCACCCGAACACGTCGAGCAGGTGGGCGAGGGTTGGGTGGCCGAGGAGTGTCTGGCCATCGCGGTGTACAGCGCGCTGTACGCGCAGCGCACCGGCGATGTATCCGGCGGGCTGCTGCTGTCGGTGAACCATTCCGGCGACTCCGATTCCACCGGCGCGGTCGCGGGCAATCTGATCGGCGCGATCGTCGGACTGGCCGGACTGCCCGGCGAATGGGTCGCCGTGGTGGAGGGTCGCGATGAGTTGATCCGCATGGCAGACGATCTCGTGCTGAATTTCGTCTACCGGGATCGCGCCGATCTCGACACCCGCCATCCGCTCGATACGGCGGTCGGCTCGGCCTGAGTGTGGAAAGCGGAGCGGGCGGGAGCGTGGGCAGGTCCCGCTCGCCCCGCATATCCGGAATACGTGATCGAAGCAGCTACGGTTCAGTCATGACGGATTCGACGGATTTGGCGGGGCGGGTGGCGCTGGTCACCGGTGGTTCGCGCGGACTGGGCCGGGCGATCGCGCTGCGGCTGGGCCGGGCTGGCGCGGCGGTGGCGGTGAACTACCGCGATCGGGCCGAGGCGGCCGAGGAGGTCGTCGAGCTGATCCGCCGCGCGGGCGGCCGCGCGATCGCGGTGGGCGCGAACGTATCCGACGGCGCGCAGGTGCGCGAGCTGGTCGAGCGGGTCGCCGCCGAGCTGGGCTCGATCGGCGTGCTGATCAACAATGCCGGTGTCGGGCAGGTGGCCCAGCTCGACGAGCTGACCGAGGAGATCTTCGACGAGGCGATCGCGGTGAATCTGAAATCCGCGTTCCTGTGCACCCAGGCGGTGCTCGCGCCGATGCGGGCCGCGCGCTGGGGTCGCGTCGTCAACATGTCCTCCGCGGCGGCGCGCGGTCCCGGCGTGGTCGGCCCGCACTACAACGCGTCCAAGGCCGGACTCGAGGGCCTGACCCGCGGCTATGCCTCCCGGCTGGCGCGCGAGGGCATCACCGTCAATGCCGTCGCGCCCGGCCCGATCGATACCGACATGGCCGAACCGCTCAAACTCAGCGGTATCGCGGATCGAATTCCGGTGGGGCGCATGGGAGCCGCCGACGAGGTGGCCGAGGCCGTGCTGGCGGTCGCCACCAACGCGTTCATCACCGGCCAGTGCCTCGCGATCAACGGCGGCACCGTCTACATCTGAATCAGCGCCGCGCGGCCACGGTTTCGACCGCCTCGAGGAAGCGGTCGAGATCGGCGGTCGTGACGAAGCAGTGCGGTGACGCGCGCACCACCGAGGACAGCCGCCGGGCCGTCATATCGAGCAGGGTGGAACCGGCGTGGCTGACCGTCACCGTGACGTCTCGCTCGGCCAATCGGTCACGCACATCAACGGATTCGACGCCGTCGACGGTGAAGGAGACGATGCCGCTGTGCCGGGCGCCCAGATCGCGCACGGTGACGCCCGCGATCCGCGGCAGTTCGGCGCGCAGGTGCGCGGCATTGGCCGCGACGGCCGCGTAGACATTGTCCGGGCCCAGATCCAGCAGATAGCGCACGGCCGCACCGAGTCCCAGCCGCGCGGCCACATCGCACTCCCAGAATTCGAAGCGGCTGGCGTCCTCGGCGAGCCGGTACTCGGCCGGGCCGGTCCACTGCGCGCTGTGCAGATCCAGCCGCTGCGGTTCCATCGTGGTCGCCAAATCCGGTCGCACATAGAGGAATCCGGTGCCGCGCGGGCCACGCAGCCATTTGCGGCCGGTCGCCGAGAGCGCGTCCACCCCGAATTCGAGCACATCGAGCGGGAGCTGCCCGGCCGATTGACAGGCATCCAGCAACACCAGCGCATTCGCGTCGTGGGCGAGTTTCACGACCTCGCCCACCGGATTCACCAACCCGCCGTTGGTCGGGACGTGCACCAGCGACACCAGTTTCACCCGCTCGTCCAGCAGTGCGCCGAAGGCGGCGATATCGATCTGCCCGGACTCGTCGCTCGGGATCGATTCGACGACCGCACCCGCCGCGCGCGCACGCTGTAGTGCGGCAATGGCATTGCTGGCGTAATCGGATCCGGAGATCAGGATGCGATCGCCGGGCGCCAGCGGTACCGAGTAGAAGAAGTCGGCCCAGGAGCGGGAGGCGCTGTCGCTCAGGGCGATTCCGGCGGGATCGGCGTTGATCAACTCGCCGATCGAGGTCTTCACCGCGGCCAGATCGGCCAGGCGTTCGTTCGCCGCTCGGTAGCCACCCACCTCGGCCTCGCGGTGCAGGTGGGTGATCATCGTGTCCAGCACGCTCCGGGGCGGCAGGGACGATCCGGCGCTGTCGAGGAAGACCGGCGTCGGCCGGGACGGGTCGGCGTAGGCGGGGATGTCGGCGCGCAGGCGAGTCTGATCGAGCACCTCATCGACGGTAGAGGATGGGCGGAATGGGGGTTCGACGATTTTTGCGAATCTCTTTCGTTGCCCCGCTGACCTGCGGCGTTACGAAGCGGCTGCCGTTTTCGTCACGAAATGGCCAGATTTGTTGTCGGTCCACGCCGCTACTCTGGTTCGGTCGGCAACAAGCCCTTCGGAGGTTGGCATGGCAGTGACGGCGGTGCGGGCACCTGCGGGCACGGGTACGGACTTCTCCTCCCGAGCGGCCGCCGAGGCGTACGTCGGCGGTGTCTGCTTCAAGCAGGGCCCACCCGCGCTCATCGGCGCCGAACTCGAGTGGCTCACCGCGCAGGACGAGCCGTCGGCGTCCGGATCGCGTCCCAGTCTCGCGGAACTGGCCGGCGCACTCGGATCGTATGCGCCACGATCCATCGCCCCCGATTCCCCAGCCCTGCCACTACCCGGGGGCAGCCGGGTCACCATCGAACCCGGTGGGCAGGTTGAACTTTCCAGCGCCCCGTTCGGCGATGCGGCCGAATTGTGTGAGCGCCTGCGGGCCGATGCCCGCCAGTTGGAGCGTCTGCTCCGAACTCGTTCGATTCGAATCCGTGCGGCGGCCGCCGATGGCGATCGCCTGGCGGAGCGGCTGCTGCAATTGCCGCGGTATCGGGCCATGGAGCGCACGTTCTCCGGCATCGGACCATTCGGCAAGCTGATGATGTGCAATACGGCCGCGACGCAGGTCAGCGTCGATGCCGGAACCGACCGTGCCGAGGTCGCGGCCCGCTGGACCGCGCTCTACGCCATCGGCCCGGCCCTCATCGCGGCCTTCGCCTGCTCACCCGATCTGCACGGCGCACCCGTCGGCACCTGGGCGTCGCAGCGCATGCGCGCCTGGATGCGGCTGGATCACGCCCGCACCCGGCCGCCGGTACGGCAGTGGTCCGATCCGATCGGCGACTATGCGCGCTGGGTGCTGGATGTGCCGCTGCTGTGCGTGCGGGGCAGTGAGGAGGTCGGCGATTGGGAGGCCCCGCCCGGAGCCACCTTCGCCGATTGGCTGTGCGGCGCGCTCGACGACGAGGTCGGCCGCCGCCCGGATGTCGCGGATCTGGACTACCACCTGACCACGGTGTTTCCGCCGGTGCGAGCCTCGGGACATCTGGAGGTGCGCTATATCGACGCACAACCCGGTGACGGGTGGACGGTTCCGATCCACGCGGTCGACGCGCTGCTGTCGGAGCCCGCGGTGATCGCCGAGGCCACCCGGATCGGGGCGCCCGTGGCCGACGAATGGCTGGAGGCGGCGCGCTGCGGGCTGGCCGAGCCGGAAATCCGTTCGGCCGCAGTGGAACTGCTGACCCTGGCCGCCGAGCACGCGCGAACCCCCGCGGCGGCGGACGAGCTGGGCGCGGCGGTGCGCCGATGTATCGACGGCCGCATGCCCACGGGCGAGGCCGCACACCACTTCGATGACGAGATCGAATCGTGAAGGGCGCGTACTGATGACCACACATCTCACCGGCACCGACCATGCCGAAACCGAGCGGCTGCGCGAGCGAATCGCGCGGGTGCTCACCCGCTCCCGCGAGCGCACGGCGACCCTGACCGCCGTCGACGAGGCGGAACTGGTGGCCCAGCATTCGCGGCTGATGAGCCCGCTGGTCTGGGATCTGGCCCATATCGGCAATCAGGAGGAACTGTGGCTGGTGCGTGATGTCGGCGGCCGCGAACCCGTGCGCGCCGATATCGACCACCTCTACGACGCGTTCCAGCATCCCCGCGCGGACCGTCCGGCCCTGCCGCTGCTCGATCCGATCGAGGCCCGCGGCTATGTCGGCACGGTGCGTCAGAAGGTGCTGGATGTGCTGTCCGACAGCCGATTACATGGCTCCCGCCTGGTCGACGGCGGTTTCGCGTTCGGCATGATCGCCCAGCACGAGCAGCAGCACGACGAGACCATGCTCGCCACCCATCAGCTGCGAACGGGTAAGCCGCTGCTGTCCGCACCGCCCGCCCCGGAGTCCAAGGTCCTGGTGACCGATGAGATCGTCCTTCCCGCAGGCGAATTCGTCATGGGCACCTCGACCGATCCCTGGGCGCTGGACAACGAGCGCCCCGCCCATCCGGTGTATGTGCCCGGCTTCGCCATCGACGCCGCACCCGTGACCAATGCCCAGTACCTGGCATTCCTGGCCGACGGCGGCTACGACCGCCCCGAACTGTGGTCCGAGCGCGGCTGGGCGCATCGGCAGCAGGCCGGTCTGATCGCACCGCAATTCTGGGAGCGTGACGAGGACGATCGCTGGTGGCGAAGGGTTTTCGGGACCATGCGGCTGGTTCGCCCGCAGCAGCCGGTGGTGCATGTGTGCTGGTTCGAGGCCGAGGCATATGCCAACTGGGCCGGTAAGCGCCTGCCGACCGAGGCGGAGTGGGAGAAGGCCGCCCGCTTCGATCCCGCGACCGGGCGCTCGCGCGCCTATCCGTGGGGCGACGGCGAACCGGACGAGCGGACCGCGAATCTGGGTCAGCGCCATCTGGAACCGGCCGATGTCGGCGCGTATCCGGAGGGGGCCTCGTCGTCCGGGGTGCATCAGCTGATCGGCGATGTCTGGGAGTGGACGGCCTCGGGTTTCGAACCGTATCCGGGGTTCGAGGCGTTCCCGTACCGGGAGTACTCCGAGGTCTTTTTCGGCGGCGATTACAAGGTGCTGCGCGGCGGTTCGTTCGGCACCGACGAGGTCGCCTGTCGCGGCACCTTCCGCAACTGGGATCATCCGATCCGGCGTCAGATCTTCTCCGGCTTCCGCCTGGCCCGCGATCTGGCCCCGGGCGAGCGCTGATGTGCCGCCACCTCGGCTATCTCGGCCCGCCGATCGGGGTGGGCGACATCCTCACCCGGGGTACGCATTCCCTGCGCACCCAGGCCTGGGCCCCGCGCGATATGCGCGGGGGCGGCACGATCAATGCCGACGGCTTCGGAGCGGCATGGTGGATCCCGGATATCGGCGCACGGCCGCATGACCTCGCGCCGCCGACCGCCCGGACGGCCAGCCGCTACCGCAATGCGGTCCCGATCTGGACCGACCCGGCGGTGGACGAGGTGCTGCCGCAACTGCATTCGCGATCGGTCCTGGCGGCCGTCCGATCCGCCACGATCGGCATGCCCGTCGAACGCAGCGCCTGCGCCCCGTTCACCCACGGCCGCTGGGCCTTCAGCCACAACGGCGTGATCCAGGACTGGCAGCGCACCCTCACCGCCGTCGCCGTCGAATTCAGCTCCCCATCGCTCATCGAGGCGGAGTCGCGCACCGATTCCGCCACGCTCTGGGTCATCCTGCGAGACCTGTTGGAGCGCAAGGAAGTCGCATCCACGCCGAGCGACAACACGTACCGCCGTCCAGTCCCGCCGGGGACGAACGGCACCGCCCCGGCCGCGGGACCAAAGGCCACGGCTGCCGCTACGGCGCAACGGGATGGTTCGGCTGCTGCTGCTGAGCTCAGGAATGGTATGGCGGCCGCCGCGGTCCTACGGGATGGTTCGGCGGTGGCTTCGGCCCAAGGGGATGCCGCGGACTCCGCGTGGACCATTACTCCTGCGCGGGCGGGGGATGATCGACCCGGTGAGATCCTGCGACAGGTTGCCTCGGCCGTGCTGCGGCATTCACCCGGTGCGCGGCTGAATCTGCTGCTCAGTGATGGGGAGACGCTGTGGGCCACAACGGTGTATCACTCGCTGGCGGCACTGATCACCGAGGACACCGCGATCCTCGCCTCCGAACCTTTTGACGACGATCCGCGCTGGCGCGAGATTCCCGACCGGCGGCTCGTGGTCGCGCGGCCGGGCTCGTTGTCGGTCGCATCCCTCGAACTCGATGAATCCGAAAGGGCGCTCACATGACCGCACCGACGCTGGAGACCCACCTAACCGACGAAGACCTGACCGCGGCCCTGCGGGCCGATGCGCGGGCGGGGCTCACCACGGCCCCGAAGTCCTTGCCGCCCAAGTGGTTCTACGATGCGCGCGGCAGCGAATTGTTCGAGGCCATCACCGCGCTGCCCGAGTACTACCCGACCCGCACCGAACGCGCACTGCTGGAGCGGGTGGTCGGCGAGGTGGCCCGGACCGCCCAGGCCGAGGTGCTGGTCGAACTGGGCGCGGGATCGGCCGCCAAGACCAAACTGCTGCTGGACGCGCTCGGCTCCGAGGGGCCGCTGAAAACCTATGTACCGCAGGATGTCTCCGCGGCGGCGCTGCGCGGCGCGGCCGCCGAGATCGCGGCCGCGTTTCCTGGACTCGGCGTGCACGGCGTGGTCAGCGATTTCACCGACACCCTGCACAATCTCCCGGGCGGCGGGCGGCGGATGATCGCCTTCCTCGGCGGCACGATCGGCAATCTCGTACCCGCCGAACGCGCCGAATTCCTCTCCGGCATCCAGCAGGTGCTGGAACCGGGGGAACAGTTGCTGCTCGGCGCGGGTCTGGTCATTGATCCGGCGGTGCTGGTCCCGGCCTACGACGATGCCGCCGGGGTGACCGCGGAATTCAACCGGAATGTGTTGTACGTCTTGAATTCCCGGCTCCGCGCGAACTTCGAACCCGAGGCCTTCGCCCACATCGCGCTGTGGGACGCCGAGAACGAGTGGATCGAGATGCGACTCGAGGCGACCCGGGATATGACCGTCACCGTCGCCGATCTCGATCTGACCGTCGAATTCGCCCGCGGCGAGCAGATGCGCACCGAGATCTCCGCCAAATTCCGCGTCGACGGCATGACCGGAGAACTCGCGGCCGCCGGATTCGATACCGAACACGTGTGGACCGATCCGGACAACCGGTTCGCCCTGTTCCTGGCCGAGCGGCACTAGGTACCCACCACCGCCGAGAGCCATTCGACGGCCGGACGCAGGGTCTCCCACGACTGGCGGATCTCCTTTGCCGCGCGCGGGGTTTCGAGCCAGTCGGGAGCCCCGAAATCCTTGCTCACCACGATCGACTTGTGCCGCAGCAGATCGATGCGCGGGTGGTCGGCGGAAAAGCCCTTGGGCTTGGTCTTCAACCGATCGCCGCCGACCTGGTAACCGACCGCGGTCAGTCCCGCGAGGATCTGTTCGAGTTCGTGGCCGCGCACCTCGTCATCGATCGTGGTGCGCAGCCGCGCGAGCTGTTCCGGCGACGCGGCGTACAGTCCGCCCGCCACGAACAGGCCGGGCGCGCCGATCTGCACATACCAACCCGCGCCGGACGCACTGTGCACGACCGCGCCCTGATGATCCTTGTAGGGCCGCTTGTCCGAGGCGAAGCGCACGTCCCGATACGGCCGGAAGATCTTGGCGGGGCCGAAGTCGGCCTCCAGTTCCGCGCACAGCGCGGTCATCGGCTCGCGTACGGCTTTGTCGTAGATGTGCTTGTGCGCGGTCCAGAACGACTTCGAGTTGTCGGCCTCGAGATCCTCGTAGAAGTCCAACCCGGCCAAGGGAAATCCGGCGAAACTCATGGCGCCAACCTAGCGGGCCTCAGTCGCCGGGTTCATCGACGACCTCCATCGCCGCCACCTCGGCCGGGCGCTCGTCCTCGGCGCGCTCCTCCTCGCGCCGTCGGCGGCGGGTCCACTCCTGATCGAGTTCCCGCGCTATTCCGAGGCGGCCGGTGTCGTCGTTCTCGTGATACCGGATCACCAGATCGTCGGGCGGGTCGGTGATATAGCGCTCGTATTCGCGGACCTCGTCGGCCTGATCGTCATCGCCCAGGTCGTAGTCGAGATCCTCGCTGTCGTCATCGCCCATCTCGAACACCTCGTCCGTCAACCGGTTGTCGCGTTCGTCGGCCATGTTGATGCCCACCTCTCTCCGCAGGCCAGCTCACCGAGAGCTACTACCTACGCTACAACGGGGAGGCCCCGGCCAAAAGCACGCCGGGGCATGGTGGGGTGGCGCGCGCCGGAACGAATTCGTTCCGGCGCGCTCGACCGAAATCTACGCCGAGCCGTTGAACAGCCCGGTCACCGAGCCGTTCTCGAACACCTCGCGAATCGTGCGGGCCAGCAGCGGCGCGATCGACAGGACCGTCAGCGTCGGGAACTTCTTGTCCTCGGTGATCGGCAGCGTGTTGGTGACGATGACCTCCTTGGCGCCGCACGCCGACAGGCGCTCGGCGGCGGGGGAGGACAGCACGCCGTGGGTGGCGGCGATGACCACGTCACCGGCGCCGGCCTCGCGCAGTACGCGCACGGCCTCGGCGATGGTGCCACCGGTGTCGATCATGTCGTCGATCAGGATGCAGGTGCGGCCGTCGACGTCACCGACCGGGCGGTGCGACTTGACCTGGTTGGGCACCAGCGGATCGCGGGTCTTGTGGATGAACGCCACGGGCGCGCCGCCGAGCGAATCGGCCCACTTCTCCGCGACCTTCACACGGCCCGCGTCCGGGGATACCACCGTGATGTTGTCGAGTGTGTAGTGCTGACGGACGTACTCCGACAGCTGCACCAGCGCGTGCATATGATCGACCGGGCCGTCGAAGAAGCCCTGGATCTGATCGGTGTGCAGGTCGACGGTGATGATGCGATCGGCGCCGGCGGTCTTGAGTAAATCGGCGACCAGGCGGGCCGAGATCGGTTCGCGGCCGCGGTGCTTCTTGTCCTGCCGCGCATAGGGGTAGAACGGCAGCACCGAGGTGATCCGCTTGGCCGAACCGCGCTTGAGCGCGTCGATCATGATGAGATGTTCCATCAGCCACTCGTTGAGCGGGGCCGGGAAGCTCTGCATCACAAAGGCGTCCGAACCGCGCACCGACTCCTCGAACCGAACGAAGATTTCGCCGTTGGCGAAGTCGCGGGCGGTTTGCGGAGTGATGGAGACGTCGAGCTCCTTCGCGACCTGTTCGGCCAACTCGGGATGAGCGCGTCCCGAGAACAGCATCAGGTTCTTATGGTTGTCGGTCGAGAACGCGGTCACTCTGTGTTGCCATCCTTTTGCTCGGTTGCCTGACTCGCCCTGTCGTCGGCCGCGATCGCCGCCTCCGCCGCCTGCGCCGCAGCAGTTCCGGGTCGGTTCCGCTGCACCCAGCCATCAATATTGCGCTGTGCTCCACCCGACACGGCAAGCGCCCCCGGCGGAACGTTTCTACGCAGCACAGTACCCGCCCCGGTATAAGCGCCGTCACCCACGGTGACCGGGGCGACGAACATGTTGTCGCTACCGGTTCGCACATGGGATCCGATGACCGTGTGGTGCTTGTGTACGCCGTCGTAATTGACGAACACGCTGGACGCGCCGATGTTGCTGTACTCGCCGATCGTCGCGTCGCCGACGTAGGTCAGATGGGGCACTTTCGAATGGGCCCCGATTGTCGCGTTCTTCGACTCGACGAATGCTCCGAGCTTGCCGGATTCGCCAACAATGGTGCCCGGCCGCAGATAGGCGAAGGGTCCGATATTCGCGCCCGATCCGATGGTCGCGCCCTCGCCGTGGGTGCGGACCACCTTGGCGCCGTCGCCGACCACCACATTCGTCAGGGTGCTGTCCGGTCCGACCTCGGCGTCCTCCCCTACGACGGTGTAGCCGAGCAGTTGTACCCCGGGCCGCAGTACCGCGTCGCGGCCGATGCGGACCTCGGCGTCGACCCAGGTCGAGGCCGGATCGACGACCGTCACGCCCGCGCGCATATGCCGTTCGAGAATGTAGCGGTTGAGGGTGCGCGCGGCCTGGGCCATCTGCACCCGATCGTTGACGCCGGTCACCTTGTTGGCGTCCACCAGTCGCGCGCCGTGCACCGGATGGCCCGCCTCGCGCGCCAGCTTCAGAACATCGGTCAGATACAGCTCGTGCTGCGCATTGGCGGTGGTCAGTCGGCCGACCATGGTGCGCAGCACGGTGACGTCGAAAACATAGACGCCGGAATTGACTTCGGTGATCGCGGCCTGTTCGGGAGTGGCGTCCGCGTGCTCGACGATCTCGAGCATATGGCCCTCGGAGTCGCGCACGATGCGGCCGTAGCCGTTGGCGTCGTCGGGTACGAAGGTCAGCACCGTCACCGCCGACCGTTCGGGATAGCTGCGGTGGTCCGACAGCAGCGCCGAGAGCGTATGTCCGTCGAGCAGTGGAACATCGGCGGAGGTGACCAGCAGATCGCCGGTGAAATCCGCGGGCAGCGCCTCGAGCGCGCACTGCACCGCGTGTCCGGTGCCGAGCTGTTCCTCCTGCACAGCCGCGATGATCTCGCGATTCAATTCCGTCGCAACGGAATTGGCTGCCGCGCCGACCTGTTCACGATCGTGACCGATAACCGTGATGAGGTAGGCGGGGTCGATCTCGTTCGCCGCATGCAGGGCGTGCGCGAGCATGCTGCGGCCGGCGAGTGAATGCAACACCTTGGGGGTCTTGGACCGCATTCGGGTTCCGGCGCCGGCGGCGAGAACGACGACGGCGGTCTGCTGTGGCATGGATCTCCCTCGGCTGCCTGTCATCGTGCTGCTGGGCTGTCGTAGTGGGACTGGTGAGACGCGGACCCACGATATACGCCTGCGCCCCCGAGCTCCGCCGCCAGGACTCGAACCTGGACTAACTGAACCAAAATCAGTGGTGCTGCCATTACACTACGGCGGATCGTCACACCGGCGGACCGATCGGATCCGCCGCTGCGCCACGGCACGCGGGATAGATCCTCGCACGTCTGCGTCCAAACGTCGAACCGCTTCTGCGATTTCCGGTCACCGTGTCGATAGGGTACAGACGGTTGGAACATTTGCCGCAGGTGAGGTTGCGGTAATCAGGCGGGTGCAGCGAAGGGTTGGTGGATCAATGACGTCGGGAGAGGTGAGCCGGACGCCGCGGCCGCGGATGACCGGTACGCAGCGACGTCAGCAGCTGATCGAGATCGGGCGGGCGCTGTTCGCCGAGCGTGGCTACGACGCCACCTCCATAGAGGAGATCGCCCAGCGTGCGCAGGTCTCCAAACCCGTTGTGTACGAACACTTCGGCGGCAAGGAGGGGCTCTACGCGGTCGTGGTGGACCGGGAGATGTCGACGCTGCTCGAGATGATCACCGCGTCGCTGACCCAGAACCGTTCGCGGGTGCGGCTCGAACAGGTGGCATTGGCGTTGCTGACCTATATCGAGGAGCGCACCGACGGCTTCCGGATCCTCATGCGCGACCAGCCGCCCTCGGCGGCCGAGGGGACGTATCAGAGTCTGCTGCACGAGGTGGTCAATCAGGTGGCCTACATACTGGCCGGTGATTTCGGCCGCCGGAACTTCGACACCAGCCTCGCGCCGATGTACGCACAGGCGTTGGTCGGCATGGTGGCGATGGCCGCTACGTGGTGGCTCGACGAGCGACAGCCCTCCAAGGAGGTGGTCGCCGCGCATCTGGTCAATCTGTGCTGGAACGGTCTGACCCACCTGGAGGCCGACCCTCAGCTGGCCTCGCGCTGGCCGAACGGGGCGGCGACCTGAGGGGGTCCGCACCGAGCTGGGGGTAATGGGGGTGGAACTGGACAGTTAACCCAAAATTAGCGATGGAGGCTGGTCTGAATGCTCGATTCCGCTGGCGCGCGCCGGTCGGGTGGTACGGTTCACCCATCCTTCGAGTGCTGTTCGAGCTGTGATGTCGGTCAACTTCGGGATGTCGGTCTACTTCAGGATGGCTGGTTTGATGACAGGCGGATCTGATGGCTAGGCAAGCGCGCGCTGAGATCACTCGCGATTCCGTCCTTGCGGGCGCGGCCGATGTCTTTCTTCGGCTGGGATACGCGAACGCGAGCCTGAGCGAGATCATCGCGCAGTCCAATGTGACCAAGGGCGCCTTGTACTTTCACTTCGGCTCCAAGGAGGAGCTGGCGCGCGCGGTGGTCGATCAGGGCAACGAGCGATTGGTCAGCGCCTGCCAGGGATTCTTCGATCCGCGCGTGCCCGCGCTCGAGGCATGTATCGGGATCACCTATGTGGTGGCCGATCTGACGATGAACGATCCGATGGTCGGCGCGATGCTGAAGCTGACCCATCAGATCGGCGACTACCGCGGCGCCACCGGTGAGAACATCGCCAAGACCTGGGGTGAGACCCACCGATTACTGGCCGAACGCGCGATCGCCCAGGGCGATCTCGAACCGGATCTGGACCCGGAGACCATCGGCCTGCTGCTGCAGGAGATGACCGCGGGCGTGCACATCACCGCGGTCGGCACCGACTCCATCGACCAGATGGCGGTCCGCATGGAACGCATGTGGTACTTCCTGCTGCCCTCGATCGTCCCGCAGGAAAAGGTCGCCTACTTCCGCGAATTCGCGGCCCGACGCCTGCGCAGGTATGTGCCGTAATATTGGCCTCCGCTTCGCTCCGGCGTGTTCGCGGCCCTGAGTCCCGTCGTTCAGCGCTCGAGACTCGCGCTTCGCGCATGCGCTTCGAGCGCTGAACGACGGGACGGCCGCGAACGGTCGCTCGTCCGGCTCGCTCCGTTGGGGTCCGGTTGGTGCGTCGCTCACCTCTGCGCTCCGCGGGTGCAATTGGGCGGGCCGGGATCTGTCATACCGGCCCACTAGACTCGCCTGAGTCATCGGTTATCCCGATTCGTGCCCAGGAGTCTGTTCATGTCCACCCGTCGTCCGCCCCTTGCCGGCCTGGTCGCGGCGGCCGCCGCCGACGCCGCGTTGGCTCAGGTCACCGGGCTGATCGGCCGTTCGTCGGTGCAGTTGGTCGCGCCCTCGGCGGTGCGGCCGTTCGTGGCGGCGACGGTCGCGCGGCAGCGGCCGCTGGTCGTGGTGACCGCGACCGGACGCGAGGCCGACGATCTGACCGTCGAGTTGTCGGAGATCCTCGGCGATCAGGTCGCGCTGTTTCCCTCGTGGGAGACGTTGCCGCATGAGCGGTTGTCGCCGAGCGCGGATACCGTCGGGCGGCGGCTGCAGGTGCTGCGGCGGCTGGCCCATCCCGACGACCCGGTGCATACCGAGCCGCTGCGGGTCGTGGTCACCACCGTGCGCTCGCTCATGCAGCCGATGGCCGCGGGCCTGGGCGAGATCGAGCCGGTCCTGCTGAAGGTCGGCCTCGAGCATGACTTCGACGAATTGATCACGCGCCTGGTCGAATTCGCCTACGAGCGAGTCGATATGGTCGGCAAGCGCGGTGAATTCGCCGTGCGCGGAGGCATTCTCGACATCTTCCCGCCCACCGCGGATCATCCGGTGCGCGTGGAGTTCTGGGGCGACGAGATCACCGAGCTGCGTCCGTTCTCGGTCGCCGATCAGCGCTCGCTGACCGATGTCGAGGTGGATGTCGTTGTCGCGCAACCCTGCCGGGAGCTGCTGCTCACCGAGGAGTTGCGGCTGCGCGCCGCCGAGGTGGCCGAGCAGAATCCGGCCGACGCCGCGCTGGTGGAGATGCTGGAGAAGGTCGCGCAGGGCATTCCGGTGGTGGGTATGGAGGCCCTGCTGCCGGTGCTGCGGCCCGGACAGCTGCAACTGCTCACCGATGTGCTGCCCGACGGAACCCATGTGCTGCTGTGCGATCCGGAGAAGATCCGCACCCGCGCGGCTGATCTCGTTCGCACCGGACAGGAGTTCCTGGAGGCGTCGTGGACGGCCGCCTCGTTCGGCGGCGCGGCCCCGCTGGGCGCGCACGGACTGGATCTGGCCGCTTCGGCCTACCGCAATCTCGACGAGATCCACCGCGACGCCGACGATCGCGGCCTGCCCTGGTGGACGCTGAGCCCGCTGGCCGCCGACGATCCCGCCGAGGTGGTGCTGCCGGTGCTGGCCGCCCCCGCGGCCCGCGGCTCGGACGAACTGGTGGCCACGGTGTTCGCCTCGCTGCGCGCGCACGTGACCACCGGCGGCCGTGCGGTCATCGTGGTCGCGGGACATGGTACGGCGCAACGCTTCCTGGAACGACTGGCCGACGCCGAGGTGCCCGCCGCAGCGCTCGAGGCGGGCGCCGAACCGGTGCGCGGTCTGGTCGGGGTGCTGTGCGGTTCCCTGCACGACGGCATCGTGTTCGACGACGCCAAACTGGTCGTCATCGCGGAATCGGATCTGACCGGCAATCGGGTCACCGCGCCCGCCGAGGGTAAGAAGCTGCCCGCGCGGCGGCGCAATCAGGTCGATCCGCTGGCGCTGTCGGCAGGCGATCTGGTCGTACACGATCAGCACGGCATCGGCCGATTCGTGGAGATGATCGAGCGCACCGTGGGCGGGGCCCGGCGGGAATACCTGGTCATCGAATACGCCCCGGGCAAGCGCGGGCAGCCGGGCGATCGGCTCTATGTGCCGATGGACGCGCTCGATCAGCTGTCGCGCTATGTCGGCGGCGAGATGCCGAGCCTGTCCAAACTGGGCGGGTCGGACTGGTCGAATACGAAACGTAAGGCGCGCAAGGCGGTTCGCGAGATCGCGACCGAACTCGTGCAGTTGTACGCGGCCCGCCAGGCCGCGCCCGGACACGCGTTCGCGCCGGATACCCCGTGGCAGCAGGAGATGGAGGACGCGTTCGCGTTCACCGAGACCATGGATCAGCTCACCGCCATCTCCGAGGTCAAGGCCGATATGGAGAAGGCCGTCCCGATGGACAGGGTGATCTGCGGCGACGTCGGCTACGGCAAGACCGAGATCGCGGTGCGCGCGGCGTTCAAGGCCGTGCAGGACGGTAAGCAGGTCGCGGTGCTGGTGCCGACCACGCTACTGGCGCAACAGCATCTGCAGACCTTCACCGAGCGCATGGCCGGATTCCCGGTCCGGGTCAAGGGTTTGTCCCGCTTCACCGATGCGGGGGAGTCGCGCGAGGTCATGGAGGGTATGGCCACGGGCGAGGTCGATATTGTCGTCGGCACGCACCGGCTGCTGCAGACCGGGGTGCGGTGGAAGGATCTCGGCCTGGTCGTCATCGATGAGGAACAGCGCTTCGGTGTCGAGCACAAGGAGCACATCAAGGCGCTGCGCACCCATGTCGACGTGCTGACCATGTCGGCCACACCGATTCCACGCACGCTGGAGATGAGCCTGGCCGGGATCCGCGAGATGTCGACCATCCTCACCCCGCCCGAGGAACGCCATCCGGTGCTCACCTATGTCGGCGGCTACAACGACAAGCAGGTCGCCGCCGCGGTGCGCCGCGAACTGCTGCGCGACGGCCAGGTGTTCTACGTGCACAACCGCGTCTCCTCGATCGACAAGGCGGCCAAGAAGATTCGCGATCTGGTGCCCGAGGCGCGGGTGGCGGTCGCACACGGTCAGATGAACGAGGACACCCTCGAGAAGACCGTGCAGGGCTTCTGGGAGCGCGAATTCGACGTTCTGGTGTGCACCACGATCATCGAAACCGGCCTGGACATCTCCAATGCCAACACCCTGATCGTGGAACGCGCCGATACGCTGGGCCTTTCGCAGCTGCATCAGTTGCGCGGCCGCGTCGGACGCAGCCGCGAGCGCGGCTATGCCTACTTCCTGTACCCGTCGGAGACCCCGCTCACCGAGACCGCCTACGACCGGTTGGCGACGATTTCGCAGAATTCGGATCTGGGCGCGGGTATGGCCGTGGCCATGAAGGATCTCGAAATCCGCGGCGCCGGAAACGTATTGGGCGCCGAACAGTCCGGACATGTCGCGGGTGTCGGTTTCGATCTGTACGTGCGCCTGGTCGGCGAGGCGGTCGAGGCGTACCGCGCCGCGGCCGACGGACGTCCGATCACCACCGACGAGGAGGTCAAGGAGGTGCGCATCGACCTGCCGGTGGACGCGCACATCCCGCCGGACTACATCGCCAGCGATCGGCTGCGCCTGGAGGGCTATCGGAAACTGGCCGCGGCGCAGGACGATTCGGCGCTGGCCGCGGTGGTGGAGGAGCTCGTCGACCGCTACGGCCCGCTGCCGGTGGAGGTCGGGCGGCTGGTGTCGGTGGCCAAGCTGCGGCTGCTGTGCCGCGAATACGGTATCGCCGAGGCCGGGGTCACGGGCACCACGCTGAAGATCTCGCCGATGCAGCTGCCGGATTCGAAGCAGATGCGGCTCAAGCGGTTGTATCCGACCGCGACCTACCGCCCGACCACCGGCATCGTGCAGTTGCCGCTGCCGCGGGTGGAAGACAGCGTGGGCGCCGGGCGGATTCGCGATGTGCAGCTGCTGCAGTTCGTGGCCGATCTGCTGCTTGCGCTCGACGGTAAGCCGCAGGGCACGGTGGACCTGCGGGTCGCGACCGAGGTTTCGGCGGCCCGATGAGTTCGGACGCGGCCGCCATGGCCCACAATCTCGGCGCGGCCGTCGAAATCATGGACCGGCTCTGGAATTTCGGCGGCTGGGAGGTCACCCAGACCCACGATTCGCTGCGCCCGTATCTGCTCGAGGAGACCTATGAACTGCTCGATGCCATCCAGCACGGCGACACCGAAACCATCCGCGAGGAGCTCGGCGATCTGCTGCTGCAGGTCCTGTTCCACTCCCGAATAGCCGAGGCCGCAGGCGAATTCACCGTCGACGATGTGGCCGCCGCCCTGGTCACCAAGCTCGTTCACCGCAGCCCGCACCTGCACAACGCGCCGATCGATCCCACCGCCACCCTGGAGGAGAAGATCGCCGCCCAGGAAAAAGCCTGGGAGGAGCGCAAATTCACCGAGAAGTCCCGGCGCTCCTGTCTGGACGGCATTGCCCTGGCCCAACCCGCCCTGGCCCTGACGGAGAAGATCCTGTCCCGCAGCCGTAAGGCGGGTCTACCCGAAGACCTGATCCCCGACGAGTTGCGAGTCGTCCACCTCGGCGGCCCCGACAGCGCAGAGGAACGCCTCCGCAAATCGGCCCTCACGTTCGCGGGCAGCATTCGCTCCGCCGAAGACGCCGCCGCCACCAGCAGGGGCGACCGCCTACCTCTCACCGCGGAAGACTGGCGCGCCCACTGGCCGCGATGAGTCACCGGGCCTTGCTCAGTCGGGCAGGCGGGTTTCTGTGAGACGCTCGGCCTCGGACCACAGCTTGTCGCTTATGTTCGGATCGCTTGCGCGGCTGGGGATTCGGGCGCGGGTGGTGGGGCCGAGTCGTCGGTTGGGGTCGTGGTATTCGCCGGACTTCGCGGCGGTGTAGAGCAGGGGGTTCGGCACCCTTGTGGACGTCCTGGCTGGGGAAGATGTCGAAGCGGAGCAATGGGATTCGGTTACGGGTCGCGTCGGTTCGTCTGGCTTCGGCCTGGCCGCTGACGTGCGCTGAGGACTTCACGTTCGGGGCGGTAGCGAGGTGAGGGGGTGTCGCATGGGAGCGTCGGTGCGGCAATGGGATTCGGTTACGGGTCGCGTCGGTTCGTCTGGCTTCGGCTCGGCCGCTGACGCGCGCTGAGGACTTCACGTTCCCAGGCCGTATCGAGCTGAGGGTGGTGTCGTACGGGAGCCTCGGTGCGGTAAAGGGATTCGGATGTGCGTCGCGCTGGATTGGGTTGGTGGGATGGCGCGCGCAGCCTGGGCGTACTGCCCAGGCTGCACGGCGAATCAATGCAGTAGTGAGCGGGCCGTGGGGGCCAGGCGCAGCTGTTCGCTCGGGGCGGCGAGGCGCTTCGTGAGGGCGGGCTCGACGTGTTCGGTCCAGTTGGGGCAGCGGGATATGGCCTCGAGATGGTCGGTCAGGTCCTCGGCGGTATCGAAGCGGGAGAACCATACGAAAACCCGCTCGCTGCGGATCGGCAGCGCCGGGAAATCATTGTGTGAGGGATCGGTTTCGTAGCAGGCGAGTACCTCGGCCCCGCTGTCGGAGATGACCGGGCACATGCGGATGGCGAAGAATTCGGTGAACTCGGCCATGGTGACGGCCGGATAGTGGATCGTGACCAGTATGCGTGAATCGGGCAGCTCCACCGCACACCGCCCGGGACGCACGAACTGGGCCCCGAGATCACCGACCGACCAGACGGGTTGCAGCAGTAGCGCATTGCTGGTGTCGACCATCGTCGCCCGCGCCGCCGGGGCATGGGTGCGCCAGGTCTCACCCTCGAAATAGAAGGCGGTCAATGCCGAGTGACGGGCGGTCATGTCCTGAAAGGCTCGTAACCAGACGAATCGGTCAGGATCGTCCTCATCTCGGAATTGACCGACGATCCGCATACCCGCGGACTCCTGGGTCTCCACGAATTCCCGGTCGAACAGATCGATCAGCGCGTCCCGCCGACCGGGACGCAAGGTGTACTGACGCAATTCCACAATCGGCCAATGGGTTTCGGTCATGCGAAAACGATGCCGCACCGAAATGTATTGGACGAGCGGCCAGATAGCCTTTGTTCGTCAATATCTGGCCATTGAGGGGTGTGTGTCAGCCCTCGGCGAGATAGCGTTCCACACTGGCTACTTTCGCGGTCATCGCATCGGTCACGCCGGGACGGATATCGGCTTTGATCACCAGACTGGCCCGCGGCGCGGCGGCCAGAACCGCCTCGGTGGCCTGTTTGATCACGGCCATTACCTCATCCCATTCACCCTCGATGGTGGTGAACATGGCATTCGTTTCGTTGGGCAGGCCGCTCGCGCGCACCACGCGCACGGCCTCGGCGACCGCACGGCCGACCTCTTCGCCCGCGCCGAGGGGACTCACCGAAAACGCAGCAATCATGGGATCAATTCTCGTCGGTGGCCAGCCGTCGCAGGGTCGCGACACGCGATTCCAGATAGCGCAGTTCGGAATCGTCGAGCACCGTGCGCTGGATGCCGGTGTCGACGGCGAAGGCGGACTGGCGATGATCGTCGATCACCTCGACGTCCAGGGCGATGCCGACGTAATCGTCGGCGCCGGGCAGCGGATCGGCGATCACCCGCGCGCAACCGCGGGCGCACAGCGCGACATTGCCGCCGCCGAGAATGAGCAGGGCCACATCGGGCCGCTCGCGCAGGCGTGCGAGGGAACCGCGATCGGACTTGAGGCTCAGCAGGATTCGCCGATCGCCGGCGCGCACCGGCCAGGACACCGGAATCGCGTGCGGCGCGGGATCGGTGGTCACCAGCACCGCGATCGTGTCCTGGGGCCACTGCGGCAGAACGTCGAGTTCGGGATGTTCGGTCGAGGGCTCTTGACGCTCCCGGGCTCCGGTTACCATCTTCGTCACCTTACGGTCGGCTCGCGCGGCGGGCTGGGCCGCGCATTTAGCAGTGTAAGCCGTTGTGCCGCAGGCCCAATCGGCCGTCGACTGGTGAGGTTGGCCTAACTTCAGGCTTTCGCCAGGTCCGGAATGGGAAGTCGGGTCGCCCACTCGCGCGCGTGATCCTGGGGCCGGACGGCGACGGAGGCGTCGTGCCGGGCGTGTTCGCCGATCTGCACCGCGCCCAGGGCGGTGAACTTCTCCGCGCAGATCTCGCCGCCGCGATTGAAGGTGGTGTCGTAGACCGTGTCGCCCAGGCCGAAGACCGCGAAGCGTAGCCCGGTCAGATCGGGGAGGCGGTCGTCGAGCTGTTCGAAGAACGGTTCCGCGCCGGTGGGCAGGTCGCCCGAACCGTAGGTGGAGCAGACCAGGATGTGAAAATCGTCGCGCTCGAGGTCGTCGACATCGAAATCGCTCATGTCGTAGACCGCGACATCGTGGCCGCTCGCCAGTACGTCGGCGATCGCGTCCGCGGCCCGCTCCGCGGTGCCCATCTCGGTCCCGAACAGAATCACAACTCGCACAACCATCTCCTGCGTCTCGTCCGACTGGCTCGCAAACGCCCAGCTACGCTGTGCCTTTTCTGCGAGTAAGCCTACCCTAACCTGTACACTGGTCGAGGTGTGCCGCCACCTTTCGTGAACCGACGGGACGGCATGTTCCGGTTACGGATGTGAAAACAGGTCGAGAGCTGCGACGGTTTCGATTGACGAACAGGTATCGGCGGTTGCATCATTCGTAACAGTTCCCCGTCCACGCGGGGAAGCGCGAGTAACCGGCCGATGACCGTCCGGTGAAGCGAGTCGTTCACCGCTTCCAGGTGGAGACAACGCAGCAGCATCCAGTACGGCGCGTTCGCGCGTCCGGCCGCGAGTGAGGTGAGAGCAATGGGATTCCGGTCTTATCGGCATCGGCTGTGGGCAGCTTTCCCGAACAGTCTCCCCGCGCGGCTTCGTCCGGCGCGCTGAATCGTTGATGTGTGCCCTTCGCCTTCGGCGAAGGGCACCTGGGTGTGGCTTCGGGCACGTGGGTGCGTGTCTCGGGCGTGTGGGTGTGTCTTCGGTAGGTGAGGTGCCTGCCCGTTGATCCCGCGTGCGTTGTTTTTCTTTTCGGTGGTTTCGATCCGTTGGCCCGTGGGTGGGGTCGTCGGGTCCGTAGCGAGGCAGGAGTGGTGATGATGGAGTTCGATGCGATGGTGGCGAATCTGGCGGTTTCGACCGCGGTCGTCGACGATCTGCGGTATCTGCGAGCGGAATTGACGGCCGCGGATGCCCCCTTCCTGCTGGTGCGTGATTCCGATCATCGGCTGGTCCTGGCGGTGGATTCGGCCCATCGCCCGGCGCTGCGCCGGGTGCTCGGCGCGGCCGTGGTCGCCGGGTTCCGCTGTAACGAGGTGCGCCACAACGTGTTTCGGCTCGGTCGAGACCTCGATCCGGCCCATCACGTGGAGCTCGAGCTGTGGGATCACCACGGCGATACGGTCGAATGCCCGCGCCCGAACGCCCTGACCCGCAACGTATTCGACGCGGCCGATGTCGAACAGACCACCGTGCTGATGTTCGACACCAGCTGGCCCACCCTCGACGGCATGTTCGCCCCGCACCCCACCGATGTCGGCTTCGATATCGACCTGGTGTTCTCCTGGGTCGACGGCGCCGATCCCGAATTCCGCGCTCGCCGTGCGGGAATGCTCGCGCAGGTGGTGGTCGGCGAGGGCGACGACGCCGATGCGCGGATCCGTCAGATCGACGAGCTGAAGTACGCGCTGCGCTCGGTGTACAAGAACGCGCCGTGGATCCGGCGCATCTTCATCGCCACCGATTCGAAGGTGCCCGAGTGGCTGGCCGAGGACCCCCGGGTCACAATTGTGCGTGCGGTGGACCATTTCTCGGATATCAGCGCGCTGCCGGTATTCAATTCGCATGCGGTGGAATGCCAGCTGCAGCACATCGAGGGCCTGTCCGAGCATTTCCTGTACTCCAACGACGACATGTTCTTCGCCCGGCCGGTACGGCCGTCGATGTTCTTCACGCCCGCGGGCATCAGTCGGTTCATCGAGGCGGGTACGCGGATCGGTCCGGGGGCCAATACCGAGCGTCGCAGCGGATTCGAGAACGCCGCGCGGGTGAATCGGCGGTTGCTGGCCGGGCGGTTCGGACATGTCATCACGCGGCATCTGGAGCACACGCCGGTTCCGTTGCGCCGCAGCGTACTACTGGAGATGGAACGCGAATTCGCCGAGGATTTCGCCCGCACCCGGGCCAGCCGCTTCCGCGCGGCGACCGATATCTCGGTCACCAATTCGCTGTACCACTACTACGCGCTACTGCGCGGGCTGGCGGTACCGCAGGAATCGGCGCGGATGCGCTATGTCGACACCACGAGCCACCGCGGCCTGGCCCTGCTCGACGAGCTGATCCAGCGCCGCGATGTGGACTTCTTCTGCCTCAACGACGGCAGTTTCCCGGAAGTGGCGGAGGCCGAACGAATTCGGACGGTCTCGGAATTCCTGCAGAGCTATTTCCCAGAGGCCGCGCCGTGGGAGAAGGTCGCCGACGGGGATCCGCTGGCGGCCCTGGAACCGGGCGCGGCCTAGGTTCGGTCAGCTCGCGCAGACGGCGTTGAACGCGTCGGTGGCAGCGTCCATATCGGCGTTGTCATCGAGCAGCGCCTGGGCGTACGCGTCGATGGCCGCCTTCTCCGCGCCGACGGCGGGCAGCCCCGACAACCGCGCGGACAGCGTCTGCAGAGTGGCCGCATCGAGGTTGCCGTCGGGAGACATGTCGACGGCCGCGTTGATCCAGGCGATCGCGGTATCGCACACCGGTGACTGCGCCTGCGCGATGGCGGCGGGAATGAGGATCAGCGAACCGACCGCGGCCGTGGTCAGCAGAGTGGCGGAAAAGAGCTTGTACAACGTTCCCTCACAGTGTCAGCGGAAAGATCCGCCAAGCGCGGATCTCCAACCGAACACCGTAACCAAAACGGACTAAGCCGCCAAAACGGGCGATACGAACCTGATTTCGGCCGCTCAGCAGACCGCTTCGTCGTCGGACTCGGGAGCCGAAGCGCGGCGCTCGAGTCCGACCGGTATGCGTCCCGCGGGAAGGATGACGATGCCCTCCTTCTCGAGTCGCTCGGCCGCCTGTTCGGGAGTCGCGGGCTGACCGACCGTCGGCCCGCGATCGATCGGCACTACCGAATGCACGACGGTGTCCGGATATACGTGCACGTAGTTGAAGCTCTGGGCGCCGTCGCGGCCGCGCTGGCCGCCCTCGGCGACCGCGAGATCCTGGCTGTAGCAGGCGGAGGAGGCCACCGACACCGGAATTCCGGCGAAGGTCGCGGTCGTGGAGAAGTGCAGGTGTCCGGCGAGGATGCTGCGTACATCGGTGCCGTCCAGGACATCGGCGAGGCGGCGCTGATCGCGTAACTCGACGGTCACCGCGAGGTCCTGGATGCACGGCACCGGCGGGTGGTGCATGGCCAGAATAGTGCCGAACGGCGCGGGTTCGGCCAGCACCGAACGCAGCCAAGCCAATTGGGCCTCGGAGATCTCGCCGTAGTGATGTCCGGGCACGGTCGTGTCGAGCACCACGACGCGCAGCCCGTCGAACATGTGCACCCGGTCGAACGGTTCGGCCGAGCCGTCCTCGTCGAGCAGATGTTCGCGCAGCGCGGCCCGGCTGTCGTGATTACCGGTCACCCACACCACGGGAGCGCCCAGACGCCGCGCGAACGGTTCGACCAGGGCGCGCAGTTTGGCGTAGGCGTCCGGCTCGCCGTGATCGGTGAGATCGCCGGTGAATACGATCGCGGTCGGCGTGATCCGGCTCGCCTCGGCCCGGGCGAGCAGCTGCCGCAGCCGCTGCTCGGCGTCCACCGCGCCGTAGAGTTCGTCGCCCGCGATCAGATGGGTGTCGCTGAAGTGGAACAGAACGTGGTCCGGTCGCGGATACTCCGCGACTCTGCTGATGTGCACCGGACTCCTCCCGGCAAGGTTGCTCGCCATTGGCTTCAGGCTCCAGCGTCAGCTTAGCGAAGCCCTATAGTCCAAGTTCCCCGTGCACGGTGACGACATGCTTACGTGACGGTGAGAATTCCGTGTCAGCTCGCCCCCGGCAAGCTATCGGCCAGCACTCGTCGCTCGGCCTGCTGGCGCTGGGTGAGCGCGGTGAAGTACCGGCGCAGCATCAGCCCGGCAGTCGCCGCGAGTCCGGCCGCCAGACCCCACCACACCCCGGCCGCGCCGAGTCCGAGCGGGAATGCCAGCAGCAGCGCTGTGGGCAATCCCACAACCCAGTAGCCGATCAGCGACAGCCGGAATCCGGCCTGGGTCTCCTTGACCCCGCGCAGCAGCCCGTTGCCGATGTTCTGGGCGGCGTCGAAGAACTGCAGCACGATCGCGATCAGCAGCAGGCCGTGCGCGAGCCGGATCGTATCCCCGTCCTCGCTGTGCAGGAACGGCCGCAGCACCAGATCCGGCACCGCGACATAGGCCACCCCCACCAGCGCCGCCACCACCGCGGCATGCCGCAGCGCGAGCCAGGCCAACCCGTGCGCGCGATCGAATTCGTCGCGGGCCACGGCCTTGCTGACCAGGATCGATCCGCCGTGCGACAGCCCGACCGCGATCTGGAACACGATGTAGACCAGCTGGTAGACGATATTGTGCGCGGCCAGCGCGGCCGGGCCGATCGTGCCCATCACCAGCGCGAGCACGGAGAACATCCCGGCCTCGGAGCCATAGGTCAGCGCGATCGGCGTGCCCTGCCGCAATTCGGCCACGACCGTGCGCATTCGCACCGGCCACATGCGCAGCGGCAGCGTCGCACCGAGTTCCGGATCGCGGCGCACCATCGCCCACAGCACCGCGAACGTGGCGAGGAAGACCAGCGAGGTCGCGATGCCGATACCGGTCAGCCCCAGCGCGGGCAGTCCGGCCCAGCCGTGCATCAGGGCCAGCGCGACAACCAGATTCAGGGCCACCGAACCGAGGGTGACCAGCAGCAGTGCCTGCGGTCGCTGCATGCCCACGGTGTACTGCCGCAGTGCCTGGAACCACAGACACGGCAGCAGACCCGGCGCCAGCGCCACCATCATCGGCCGCGCCTCGGACAGCACGCTCGCGTCCTGACCGAGCCACTGCAGCGTCCAGCCCAATCCGATCAGGACCAGGCCGCCGAGCAGACCCGCGACGGTGGCGATGAGGAAGCTCGAGCGCACCACCTCACGGATCTCGTTGTCCGGATTCGTGTTCCGCTTCTCCGCGCGACTGACCACGGTCGCGACCTGATTGCCGGTCGCGGTGATCAGTCCGACGCACATGGTGCGGATCTGGTTGAACAGCGTCAGCGCCAGCCCGCCCGCGGCGACCTGACTGATGCCCAGCGACCCCATCAGCGCGATATTCGTCGTCGACACCGCGACCTGAGCCAGCTGTGTCATCGCGATGGGCGTCGCCAGCGTCGCTAGTTGTTTCGCATCGGTACCGACGATGCTCACGACACCCCCACCAGGTCGCGTCGGGTCGGGGCGTAACGATCCAGCAATTCCAGCACCTCGCGTTCGGCGGATTCGTCGAGCAGTTCGCGCTCGGCCATCCAGTCGTCGTCGAAGACGGTATCCAAATACTTCTCCCCGCCGTCACACACGATCGACACGATCGTGGAGCCGGGCGGGAACTGCTCGAGGCGGGTGAGCGCGGCGTGCACCGAACCGCCCGCCGAACCGCCGAGCATCAGGCCGTGGAAACGGGCGACCGCTCGGGCGGCGGCGAAGGCGGCCGCATCGGTGACCTTCAGACCCTCGTCGAGCAGCGAATAGTCCACGGCCGTACCGACCGTCGCGCCCGGCGGTGTTCCGGTGCCGGACTGCCAGTACGGTCCGCCCTCGCCGCCGAAGGCGATCGAGCCGACCGGCTCCACCCCGATCACCCGCGGCACGCAGCCGAGTTCACGCAGGCGTCGGGCGGTGCCGAACAGCGAACCGCCCGTGCCGACCGCGGACAGCAGAATATCGACGCTGCCGAGATCCGCCAGCAACTCCTCGGCGACGGCGTAGTAGCCCAAAGCGTTGGCGTCGTTGTTGTGCTGTTCGGTGAAGTAGGCGTCGGGCCGGGCGTCGGCCATCGCCTCGGCGAGATCCTCTCGCGCCGAGGTGGCCAGGCTGTCGTCACCGTCGTCGGCGACGTAGACGAGTTCGGCTCCCATGGCTTTCATCGCACGCAGTTTGTCCCTACAGGCGTGGTGGTCGACCACCGCGGTAAAGCGATACCCACGTTCGGCGGCTACCACCGCCAGGCCGAGTCCGGTATTGCCGGACGTGGACTCGATAATGTGACCGCCATCGTTCAGCAAACCACGCCGCTCGGCATCGAGCACCATTTCCCGCGCCATCCTGATCTTGGCGGCGCCGGTCGGGTTGAACTGTTCGAGCTTGAGCAGCAGCCGCGTACCCGTCGCGGTGCTGGCGAGTTCGAACAGCGGGGTATTACCGATCAGGTCCGTCACGCGCGTGACGAGCGGCATGCGTATCTCCTCGGGTGGGCTGGGTTGGAGGGGGTGCCGGTCACCCGGCGTCGAAGGACCAGCGGAACCGCTCGCCGGATGCGTCGTGTAGCACCAACTTGGGCGGTATGGGTAATTCGTGGAACGCGGACTCGTTGGAATCCATCTGGTAGCCGGCGGTATTCGGGTAGACGAGCAGATCGCCGATCTCGGCGGGGCGCGGCAGCGGGATGCGCCGCCAGCTGAGCAGATCGGATTCGAGGCAGGTGGCCGCGCCGACCGACGCGCCAACCTGTTCGCCGGGGCGCGGCGGCCACGGTACCGGGTCGGGTAGGTATTCGCTGGCGAACCACTGTTCCGACAGGCTCAGGCTGGTGCCGTCGACGGTCAGAAGCTGGTACGGATGGCCTTGTGCGGTCCGGGTTTTCACGCCCTGTACCCGGAAGACGGTACTGCCCGCGCGGTCGAGCAGGGCGCGGCCGGGTTCGATGGCCAGCTGGATCCCGTTGTCGCGCAGCAGCGTTGCCAGATCATCGTGCGCCAGGACCTCGGCCAGCATGGCCGGGCCGGGGTTCGCGCAGTGATAGGGGTAGTAGTCGTCGAACCGCTTGTCGGCGTGGAACCACTGGGGTCCGGCCTCGGCGGTGAAGGTCCGCCAGTTCTCCGCCGGGACGTAGTCGACGGCGAAACCGCCGCCGATGGAGATGGTGAGCACCGGATGTCCGAGTGCCCGGGCGGCGCGGCAGCGTTCCACCAACGCCGCCGCCAGCTCGGCCCGGGCCATGGGATCGTAACCGGACAAATGGAAACTGAAGCCCTCCAGCCGCACCGATCCGAGTGTCGTGTCGGTCAGGGCGGCGGTGAGTTCGTCGTCGGTCAACCCGAAGCGGCTGGACGAACCGGGCGGCAGCACCCGCAGCAGCACCCGCGCGGGCAGGTCGAGGGCGGCCAGCCGGTGCAGCTCGGAGAGTTCGTCGATCGCGATCAGCGCGCCGTGGCGGGCCGACAACCAGAGCAGCTCATCGGATTTCGCGGGCCCGGTCACCATGAGTTCGTCGCCGCGGATGCCGTGCGCGAGCGCCGCGGTCAGCTCGCCGGTGCTCGCGACGTCCACGCCCGCACCCGCCTCGGCGCAGGCGCGCACCACACAGGCGGCCTTGTTGGCCTTCTTGCCGTAGAAGATCGCGCCCTCGATCCCGGCCCGCTCGAATACCGCGCGGAACTCGGCGATATTGCGCCGCACGCGCTCGGGGTACATCACATGGAACGGCCCGCCGACCGCGAAGGCCATATCCGCCAACAGGTTCGGATCATCGAGCAGCCGCTGCTCCCACGCGTCGCGATGCGCGGGCATGGGCGCGGCCGTGACGGCGCTCAATCCCATAGGCGAACCTCCGTACCTCGGCCCTCCTCGATGGCCCGTTCGGCCAGCGCGTGGGCGACTGCGATATCGGTGAGCACCAGACCGCTGTTGTAGACGAAGACGCGGTCCTGTGCGGTGCGGCGGCCCACCGCGCGGCGGGCGAGGATCTGGGGCAGTTCGGCGTCGACGCCGCGCAGATCGCCGTCGGGTCCGGCCATATCGGTGCCGGTGAGGGTCATCTGCTCGGCGCTGGTGGCGATCACGCGGTCGGCGTCGTGCAGCGTCGAGGGCGCCAAGCCGTAGCCGACCAGCACCGCGACCGAACCCGGTGCCAGATCGGCGGATTCGAGTGCGACCGCGGTGCCCGGACCGGCGGTCGCGAGCACCACATCGGCCTCGCCGGCGGCGGCGCGCGGATCGGCCACGGTCCGCAGTTCCAGGTCCGGGCGGAAGCCGGCCAGCTGATCGTGCACCGCCTTCAACCCCTCCTCGTGCGTGCCGTACACCGTGAGCCGATCCAGTTGCGGATTGGCGGCGAGCAGATGCGGCAGGGCGTGGCGGCCCTGGGTTCCGGTGCCGATGAGCAGCACACTGCGTGCGCCGGGGCGCACGGTCTCGCGCACCAGCAGCGCCGACGCCGCCGGGGTGCGTACGGCGCCGACGCGGGCGCAGTCCATCATCGCGATCGGCATACCGGTGGCATCGTCGTAGAGCGTGATGGTGGTGTAGTACCGCTTGGTGCTGCGGTCGTGGCTCGGGTCGAACTTGTAGGAGGTCTTCATCGCGACTACCCGCCGGCGGCCGTCGCGGCCGAGCATGGCGTAGGCCACCGACCAGCCGTCGGGATGGGCGACGCTGAGCTTGCGCGGATTGTCCGATTCACCGCCTGCGAGAGCGAGATACGCGTCCTCGACGGCGCGCACCACCTCACCCGGAGTGATCGGAACGTCCGCCAGGTCGCTGCGGCTCAGAATGCGTAACGGGGTGGGCTTGGAACTCACGGTCTTCCTCGTTCATTTCGGATCCGAACGGCGTGACCGTCCGCTGCCCGTAACCACTTTCGCCCGTTTCGGCGGGAGTGCGGCGGCGGGGCAGCCGGATGTTGACCCGCTTGAGCCAGCGATCGGTCCCGTCGTAGCGTGGGGTGAACGGTACTCGGCCATGCACCACCACGTCGTTGTCCACCAGCAGCAGCTCACCCGGATGCAGCACGGCCACGCGGCACACCCGTTCCAGTTCGGCGCCGAGATGTGAATAGGCGCCGCGGAATTCGTCGTCGGCGTCGTCGAGCGGGGTGTAGGCGGGGTCGTAGCGCAGTGTCGGCTCGTCCTCCGCGCCCCCGATCGTCGCCACCGGATCGGCCTGCAGGCGGTGGAACTCGGTGCCGTAGGAGACATCCGGCAGGATCGGCAGCAGCGGCTCCCGCAGACGGAGTCGCTGCCGATCGTCGAGGTCGATCTGGCGCACCGAGGAGACGGTGGTGCCGACCAGATCCGGATTGCGCAGGCAGCCGAGCATGAGCAGGTGGGCCCGCTGGGGATGGAACGCGTCCTCGGTGTGCGGGCTGAGCAGGGTCGTACTGCTCGCGCCCGACTGTTCGTGTTCGTGACCGGGCGAGGGGACGATGTTGTTGACCAGTCGGCCGTCCTGCTGCCCTTCCCAGCCGAACGGCTCACCCGCGCAGCGGGCCAGCAGCAGCATCGACAGGTCCAGCTCGAAGGAGGCGTGCCGATATTCGGCCTGGCCGCTCCATGCCGCGGCCTGTCGCCAATCGCGGGGCGTGGGGCCCAATTCGCCGTCGTGCAGCGGCAATCCGGACACGATGGCGGCTCCGGCCGAGGTGGCGGGCGGGCGCACCGCGTGGCGTACGGCGCCGGGCAGGCCCGCGGCGCGGGCATCGATCAGTTCGATCAGCCGCGGATCGGTGAGCGCTGCGGCATCGCTGGTGGACCATCCCGGTAAACGTTCCATCATCGCGGCGATCGCGGCGGCTGTGGCGCGGATCGCCTCGGCGGCGGCCGCCGGCAGCGTCCTGCGTTCGATCTCTTCGGTGGCGCCGGCGTGGGGTGTATGACGTTCACACAGAACGTTTTTCACCAGGCATTCCCTTCTTCGCAACGGTGGTGAAGCAGGTGGTGAAGACTCCGGTGTGCGAAGGTAGCCGCTCTGCCGAGCTTAAGCAAGGCTTACCTAAGAGTGTGTCGGAAATAGCTGCCATGCATCAGCCGATCGCCAGGCACGATATCGGACCCGGCGGGCGGTTCCGCCGTCCCGCATGGACGGACGCGGGCCGGGTGTCGCAAACTCATTAGGTTAGCCTTGGCTCCCCGGCGAAAAGCGCGCCGGGGAAAACGGAGTGACGTGCCGGAAGACAGACTGAGTCGAAGCGTGAGGACGGGCAATCCGCGATGACGATCATGACCCGCAGGCAGATGCTGGGCGCCGGACTGGGCCTCGGGGCGGCGCTCGCGCTGGGCGCCTGTGGGCGCGGATCGGGGGATACCGGCACATTGCGCGTGGGCGCATTGGGCAAGGTGTCGGCGCTGCAACAGGATCCGCACGCCAATCTGAGCAATGACAGCGATTTCATGATCGCCTCACTGGTTTTCGATCCGCTGACCGTACCGGGCGCGGACCCGACCGTGCAGCCGCGCCTGGCCGCCTCGTGGACGGCCGATCCGGATCAGCGGCGCTGGGTGTTCACCCTCGCCGAGAACGCGACCTTCCACGACGGCAGCAAGGTGACCGCCGACGATGTGGTGTGGTCGCTGCGCAGACTGCGCGAGATCGGCGGCGAATCGAAGGTTCCGGTGCGCGCGCAGGACATCACCGCCGACGGCCCGGGGCGGGTCGTACTCACCGCCGCGACGCCGAACACCCAGATCCCGCTGCTCGTGCGGCTGATGACCTTCACCGTCAAACAGGGCACGACGGATTTCACCAAACCCGTTGGCAGCGGGCCGTTCCGGCTCGAATCCTATCGCCAGGGCAGCGCCCGGCTGGTACGAAACGACGCCTGGCACGGGCCGAAACCGCGGCTCGAGGCGATCGAGATCACGCCGTTCGAGAGCGTCGACGCGCTGTCCAACGCCGTACTCGGCGGGCAGATCGACCTGGCCTCCAATGTCGGCGCGATCGCCGGGCGCACCGCGGCCGGACGCGGCGATCTGCAGGTGATCCGCCGGGCCAACGACACCGCCGTGGCAATCGCCATGCGCACCGCCGACGGCCCGTTCGCAGATCCGCGGGTGCGCACCGCGCTGCGGATGGCCGCCGATCGCGATGCGCTGGTCGCGCAGGCGTTCTCGGGTTTCGGCGCGATCGCCAACGATGTGCTCGGCACCGGGGATCCGCAGTACGCCAAGGACATTCCCCAGCGCCGCCGCGATGTCGACCGGGCGCGAGCGCTGTTGGCCGAGGCCCGATTCGACACCGGCGCGAGCTATCAGCTCGTCACCAAGGAGGAGGCGCCGGGCGAGGCGGAATCGGCGAAGCTGTTCGCCGCCCAGGCCCGCGAGATCGGCGTGAAACTCGATGTGGTGGTGCAGGATTCGGGCACCTTCTACGACCGCACCTGGCTGCACGCGCCGCTCTACACGGTCAACTGGGGCACCAACGATTCGGTGCTGTTCTACGCCGCCAAACTCATGGCGGCGAGCAGCAACCGCAACGAAACCGCCTTCGCCGACCCGGAATTCGATGCCGCCACCGCCGCCGCGCTGGCCGCGGCGAATCCGAGCGACTACGGGCGGGCGATCAAGGGCGTGCAGCAGATCGAGCACGATCGCGGCGGATATCTGGTGTGGGGCATGGCCGACGGCATCGATATCGCCTCGACCCGGGTCCGGGATCTGCCGACGCTCGGCGGCTTCGGCCGGGTCCAGTTGGAGCGGACCTGGTTGTCGTGACGACGTTCCTGGCCCTGCTGCTGCGCCGGCTCCTGCTGCTGGTGGCGCTGCTGGCGCTGGTATTCGCCGTGGTCTCGGCGCTGCCCGGGGATGCCGCGCGGGCCGCGCTGGATCGGGGTGCGTCGCCGGAACTCGTCGCCGCCAAACGCCACGAGCTGGGCCTGGATCGGCCACTGCCGCAACGCTTCTGGTCCTGGCTGAGTGGGGTGTTCACCGGGGATTTCGGTTCCACCGTGCGCGGCCGTCCGGTGGCCGATCTGCTGGCCGCCGCCGCGCCGCAGACGCTGCTGCTGGGCGGGTTGGCCCTGCTGCTCACGGTCGCGGCCTCGCTCGGATTGGGTATGCGATGGGCCGCGCGGCCGTCCGGCTGGCTCGCGCGGGTGCTTCAGCCGAGTACCGCGATGGTGGTGGCGCTGCCGGAGTTCGTGGTCGCGGCGGTGCTGATCATGGTGTTCTCCTTCGCGATCGGCTGGCTGCCCGCGGTGACCGTCGCCGGGCGGTCGGGCTTTCCGGCGCGCCCGGACATGCTGGTCCTGCCGGTGCTGGCATTGGCGATTCCGCATATCGGCTGGAATACCCGGGTGGTGCGGGGCGCGCTGGCCGACGCCTGGCGCGCGCCGCATGTGGAACAGGCCGCGCTGGAGGGATTGCCGCAGGGGCAGTTGCTGATTCGGCACATTCTGCCGGTGGCGCTGCCGACGGTGGTGGCCTCGATGGCCACGACCGTGGGCATGCTGTTCGGCGGGGCGCTGGTGGTGGAGAGTCTGTTCAACTACCCCGGCCTCGGTGCGCTGCTGGCCGGATCGATCGGCGATCGCGATACCGCGCTGACCGCCGCCACCGCGGCCGTCGCGGGGGTGGCGATCATGCTGATGCTGTTGGTGTCGGACGGTATTCGCGCCTGGGCGGTTCGGGGGCGGCGATGATCCGGACGAGCCGAGGGCCGCTGCTGCGCGGTCTGCCCGCGGTGATCGTGGTGCTGGCGGCCTGCCTCGGACCCTGGCTGGCCCCGCACGGGATGGACGACGGAGTCGGGAATCCGTTCGCGACGCCGAATTCGGCGGCGTGGTTGGGGACCGATCGGCTGGGCCACGATGTGTTCAGCCAACTGCTGCACGGGGGTTGGGGGCTGATCCTGTTGGCCGCGTTCATCGCCGGGGTGGTGACGGGGTTGTCCAGTGTGCTCGGCGCGGTGGTGGCGCTGTGGCCGCGGCTGGGTGCGGTGATCGAGCGATGTGCGGATCTGCTCATCCTGCTGCCGGTGGTGCTGGCGCTGCTGATGGTGGTCATGTCGTGGCCGCAGTTCGGGACCGTCGGGGTGTTGGTGGTCGGGATCGTATTCGGAGTTCCGTACTGCGCCAGGGTTTTCGCGGCCGCGGCCACCGGAGTCGCCGCGTCGGGATATATCGAGGCGGCACGGCTGAGCGGAGAATCGGCGGGCTATGTGATCTTCCGCGAGATGTTGCCGAATATGCGGGAACTGCTGTTGACCCAGCTCGGGCTGCGTTTCGTCGCGGGTATGTACATCGTCGCGACGGCGGCGTTCCTGCGGCTGCCGACCCTGCTCGGCGCGTCGAACTGGGCGGTCATGGTGCGCGACAACGCATCCGGCATCCTGCTGAATCCGTGGGCGGTGCTCGCGCCGAGCGCGGCGATCGGCGTGGTCGCGGTGAGTGTGAATCTGCTGGCCGGAGGTGGGCGACAGTGATTGCGGTGGAGGATTTCTCGGTCGCCTCGCCGAGCGGGGCGACGCTGCTGGCGCCGATTTCGCTGCGGGTGCCCACCGGCGGCATCGTCGGGCTGCGCGGACCATCGGGCTGCGGTAAGTCGACGCTGCTGCGGGCGCTGCTCGGTCAGGTGCCCGCCGGAACGACCACGACCGGATCGGTGCGGGTCGGCGAACATGATGTGCTGGCGCTGGAACCCATTGTGTTGCGGCGGTTTCGGCGGCAGCAGATCGCCTTCGTCGGCCAGGATCCCGGGGTCGCGCTGAATCCGACCATGCGGGTGCGGTCGCTGCTCGGCGAATTGGCCGATGCCGACAGGGCATTGGAGGCGCTGGAAGCGGTGGAGCTGCCGCAGTCGTATCTGCGGCGTCGTCCGGCGGAGCTGTCCGGTGGGGAGCAGCGGCGTATCGCCCTGGCCCGGGCCCTCGCCCGGCATACGCCGGTGCTGGTCCTCGACGAGCCGCTGGCCGGACTGCACGGGCGATTGCGATCGGCGGTGGTGCGGTTGCTGCGGCATCGGGCCGGGGAGCGGGGAACGACGATCGTGGTGTCCGGGCACGACGACGCGGCGCTGCGGGAACTGGCCGATGAGGAGATCTTCGTCGGGCGCAGGTTGTCCGCCGTGTCGGAACAGGTCGCGGGACAAGGTATTACGGGCAGTGAGTCGAGTATCGAGTCCGGCGAGCCAGGGGCGCTGGCCGTTTCGGGATTGAGTGTGCGGATCGGACGTCGGCCCGTGCTCGAGGATATCGAGCTGCGGCTCGCGGCGGGCGAATCCCTGGCCGTCACAGGCCCTTCGGGCGCGGGCAAATCCACCTTGGCGCGCGCGGTGGTCGGACTGCGCAAACCGTCGGCGGGCTCGGTGCGATCGTCCGGTCGAATCGCGTTGGTGCCGCAGGACAGCACCGGCAGCCTGAACCCGCGCCGCACGATCGCCGAAACCCTGTCCCGCCCCCTCCTGCGCCACCGTGGCGTACGCGACCCGGCCGCCGTCACCGCCCTGCTGCACACGGTCGACCTGAAACCCGAACTGGCACAGCGATACCCGCACGAACTATCCGGCGGCCAGCGCCAGCGAGTGGCCCTGGCCCGATCCCTGGCCATGGATCCGGCGGTCCTGGTGTGCGACGAAATCACCTCCGCACTGGACTCGGACACCGCCACGGCGATCATGACGCTGCTGGACCGACTACGCCGTGAGCGCCGAGTGGCCCTGCTGATCATCACGCACGATATGAATCTGGTCACGCGCTACTGCGGGCGAATGTGTGTACTGGAATCCGGACGGGTGGTGGAGACGGGCGAGGTGCGGGACCTGCTCGCGGCCCCCGCACACGATGCGACCCTCGCGTTGCTGGGTTAGTCGGCTCGCCTCGACCTCGTTGGTTGCGTTGGCCTGGCCGCCGGTCGGCGCGGACCAAGCGCGCGGGTTGAGTCAGCCGGCCATGTTGGTTGAGTTATCGGTCGTGTGGACCTGTTCGGTCCGGTCGCGTGGGGTGGCTCGGTTCGGTCGTGCGGACCGTTTCGGTCCGGTCGCGTGGGGTGGCTCGGCCCGACTTTTGATGGTCCGGGCCTGGCCCACCATTCCCGCTCGAGCGAAGCGAGGGCGGGTCCCGCGGCTGTGGAGATCCTGTGGTGATCGGGGAGAGGTTCGGTAGCGAGGGGATTGGGGGCACTGCGGCGGGAGCCGGGATCTGGATTATGGAGGGATGCGTTCGACGAAGTCCGGTGCCCGTGCCGTGATAGCTCGCGCCGGTGCCGTGCTCGCCGTCGCGGCGGTTGTGCTGTCCGGTTGTGGGATGGGAGAGCGGCTGCCGCCGATTCCCGAGGGGATTCCGCCCGGTCCGGGTACGCCGGTGCCGCCGATCAATCTCGACGCGCCGGGGCGCAGCGCCGAGCAGTTGCGCGGCTGGGCCGAGGAGCAGGCCGATGCCCTGCGGATTCCGGTGGTCGCGCTGGAGGCCTACGGCTATGCCGCGGCGGTCATGGCGCGGTCGCGGCCGGACTGCGGAATCGCGTGGACGACCCTCGCGGGTATCGCGAGTGTGGAGAGCAAACACGGCAGCCACGGCGGTTCGGAACTGGACGCCGACGGTGTGGTGCGCCCGCCCATCCGGGGGATTCCGCTGGACGGATCGCCGGGCGTGGCAAGGATTCTCGACGATGCCGAAACCGCCCGCACCGGCACACCGGTCTACGTCCGCGCCGAGGGCCCGTTCCAATTCCTGCCCGAGACCTGGCAGCGCTGGGGCGTCGACGCCAACGGCGACGGCGTCGCGGACCCGGACAATATCGACGACGCCGCGCTGACCGCCGCCCGCTACCTGTGCGCCAGCGGCGGCACGCTGACCACACCCGAGGGCTGGCAGAAGGCGCTGTTCACCTACAACCAGTCCAGCGCGTACATGCTGAACGTCCGCAACAACGCCGCGGCCTACAGCATCGGCCGCCGGGCGTGAGGTCCGCCGGGAACTGCCCGAGGTGACGCGCGGCCGCCTACGTTAGGCTCGCGGGTGCACGGGCTCACCGTGCGACCTGCTCATGGACGGCGGTGAGCAGACTGAGTCCACAGCCGAAGGAGTGTCGTTTTCGTGGCCATCATCGAACAGGTCGGAGCTCGCGAGATCCTGGATTCGCGCGGTAACCCCACCGTCGAGGTCGAGATCGCTCTCGACGACGGCACCCTGACCCGGGCGGCCGTACCGTCCGGCGCGTCCACGGGTGAGCACGAGGCCGTGGAGCTGCGCGACGGCGGCGAGCGCTACGGCGGCAAGGGTGTGCAGAAGGCCGTCGAGGGTGTCCTCGACGAGATCGCCCCGGCCATCATCGGTCTGGACGCGGTCGAGCAGCGCACCGTCGATCAGGTCCTGCTGGATCTGGACGGCACCCCCGACAAGTCCCGCCTCGGCGCGAACGCCCTGCTCGGCGCGTCGCTCGCGGTGGCCCGCGCGGCCGCGGAGTCCTCGGGCCTGGAATTGTTCCGCTACCTGGGCGGCCCGAACGCCCACGTGCTGCCGGTGCCGATGATGAACATCCTCAACGGCGGCGCGCACGCCGACACCAGTGTCGACGTGCAGGAATTCATGATCGCCCCGATCGGCGCGCCCACCTTCAAGGAGGCGCTGCGCTGGGGTGCGGAGGTCTACCACGCGCTCAAGGCCGAACTGAAGACCAAGGGTCTGGCCACCGGCCTCGGCGACGAGGGCGGTTTCGCGCCCGATCTCGCCGGCGGCACCCGCGAGGCGCTGGATCTGATCGCCGCCGCGATCGGTAAGGCCGGTTACAACCTGGGCACCGATATCGCCCTGGCCCTCGACGTCGCGGCCACCGAGTTCTACACCGCGGGCACCGGCTACAAGTTCGAGGGCAGCGATCGCACCGCCGCTCAGATGGCCGACTTCTACAGCGAACTGCTCGCGGCCTACCCGCTGGTCTCCATCGAGGATCCGCTGTCGGAGGACGACTGGGACGGCTGGGTCGCGCTGACCGATCAGATCGGCGACAAGGTGCAGCTGGTCGGCGACGACCTGTTCGTCACCAACCCCGAGCGCCTCGAGGACGGTATCGCCAAGGGCGCGGCCAACGCGCTGCTGGTGAAGGTCAACCAGATCGGCACCCTGACCGAAACCCTCGACGCGGTCGAGCTGGCCCATCGCAACGGCTACAAGACGATGATGAGCCACCGCTCGGGCGAGACCGAGGACACCACCATCGCCGATCTGGCGGTGGCGGTCGGCAGCGGCCAGATCAAGACCGGCGCCCCCGCCCGCAGCGAGCGCGTCGCCAAGTACAACCAGCTGCTGCGCATCGAGGACGCCCTCGGCGACTCGGCTCGCTACGCCGGAGACGTTGCGTTCCCGCGCTTCGCGTTCGAGGGCTAGTAAGTTCGTCGCAAGTTGTGCTTGTCCCGGACCGACTTTCGAGGTGTGAGATGACGGAGCGACGGGCGCGCGGTACCAGTCCCAACGGACGCGGAGACCGCCGCTCGTCGCGGTCGACTCGATCTCGGCCCGTGCGGTCGTCGGGGGCCTCCGCGCCCTCGGCGCGCACGGCCGCCGGTAAGCGCGCGGCCCAGCGCCGGACCGGCAAGTCGGAATCCGGTGGGGGAGCGGGGAAATCGACCCGCGCCGCGGCCAAGCACGATCGCAAGATCTTCGGCCTGTCGACCGGCCGCGCGGTGATCCTGGCGGCCGTGCTGTGCGCGCTGGCGCTGACCCTGGCGGTTCCCATGCGCACCTACTTCAGTCAGCGTGCGGAGTCGGCCCAGCTCGCCCAGCAGCGCATCGATCTCGAGAACGATCTGGCGCGCCTGCGTGATCGCCGTGCCCAGCAACAGGATCCGGCCTACATCAAATCCGAGGCCCGAGACCGGCTGCGGCTGGTCATGCCCGGCGAAACCCCCTACATCGTGCAGGTGCCCGGCATCGAACAGCCCGCGGTTCCCGCCCAGACCACCCAGCCCCGTAAACCGGACCCCTGGTACACGGAGCTGTGGCGCACTATGTCCAACCCCCAACCAAATCAGGCGGATCCGGAACCCACCACCCCGGCGCCGCCTCCGGAAGGAGCACCCCGGTGACCCAGCCCGACACCCAGCCGAGCGCAGCGGATCTCGAGATCGTCGCCCGGCAGCTGGGCCGCCCGCCGCGCGGTGTGCTCGCCATCGCCTATCGCACCCCCGACGGTCAACCGGCGGTGGTCAAGACCGCCCCGCATCTGCCCGACGGCACTCCGTTCCCCACGCTGTACTACCTGACCGACCCGCGTTTGACCGCCGAGGCGAGCCGGCAGGAGGCCGCCGGACTCATGCGCGGTATGACCGAGCGACTCGGCAGCGATCCGGAATTGGCCGCGGCCTATCGCGCCGCCCATGAGAGCTATCTGGCCGAACGCGATGAAATCGAGTCCCTCGATACCGATTTCAGCGGCGGCGGCATGCCGGATCGGGTGAAATGTCTGCACGTGCTGATGGCGCACGCGCTGGCCAAGGGTCCGGGCGTGAATCCCCTCGGCGACGAGGCGGTCGCCTTGGCCGCCGACAACGGATTGCGCGGCACCGCGATTCCCGCGGAGTGGCCGAGATACGAAGGGGCACGGGATGAGTGATCGGGTCGCCGCGGTCGACTGCGGCACCAATTCGATTCGACTGTTGATCGCCGACGTCGGCGCGGACGGTCGGCTGACCGACGTCCATCGCGAGATGCGCATCGTGCGACTCGGCCAGGGCGTGGACGCGACCGGCGAACTGAATCCGGAGGCGATCGAGCGCACCCGCGCGGCGCTGCACGACTACGTGGACCTGATGCGCGACAACGAGGTCATCCGGGTGCGCATGGTGGCGACCTCGGCCACCCGCGACGCGCGCAATCGCGACGACTTCTTCGCCATGGCCGCCGCCGAGCTGGGTCGGGTGACGTCCGGCGCGCGGGCCGAGGTGATCACCGGCGACGAGGAGGCGCGACTGTCGTTCGCCGGTGCGGTCGGCGAATTGTCCAGCGCCGAAGGGCCTTTCGTCGTGGTGGATCTGGGCGGCGGATCCACCGAGGTGGTACTCGGCGACGCCGACGGTGTGCAGTCCGCCTACTCCGCCGATATCGGCTGCGTCCGGATCACCGAACGGTGCCTGCACGGCAATCCGCCCACTCCCGAGGAGGTCGCCTCGGCGCGCTTCTTCGCCTCCCAACGCCTGGCGCAGGCCTTCGGCGTGGTGCCCGTAGAGCGGGCCCGCACCTGGGTCGGCGTGGCGGGAACCATGACCACGATCGCCGCGGTCGCCCTGGACCTGCCCGAATACGATTCTGAGAAGGTACATCTCACCCGCCTGAGCCTGGACGAGGTGCGCTCGGTCTGCCATCGGCTGGTCGCCATGAACCACGACGAGCGCGCCGCGCTGGGCCCGATGCATCCCGGCCGCGTCGACGTCATCGGCGGTGGCGCGGTGATCACCGAGGTCCTGGCCGACGAGCTGGCCCGGCGCGCGGGCATTGCCGAACTTATCGTCAGCGAGCACGACATCCTCGACGGGATCGCCCTGTCGATCGCCTGAAACCCCGTAAGGCAGCCGTGCATCGTGCCAAGCTGCCATGCCGGTAGATGTGCACATTGAGGGCAAATTGCTCAAGCGTCCAACATTCTGACCGGAATTTACTTCCTCGACACACATATCCCGCTACTCTGCTGGCCGCGGCGACCGAACCCCGGATCGCCGACTTTCGTGCGACCGCCACCCCGGTTGCTGGAAAATTGCGTTACATGGAAAGGTCGAGCACATGACGGAAGTGGCTCACCCCGAGCGGCAAAGCTCCGAACGAACCGTGTTCGGACATCCGATCGGGTTGGTGAATCTGTTCGGAGTCGAGCTCTGGGAACGGTTCTCGTACTACGGCATGCTCACCATCCTGGGCTACTACCTCTACTACTCGCTGGCCGACGGTGGTCTGGGGCTCGAGAAGTCCACCGCGACCGGCATCGTCGGCGCCTACGGCGGCCTGGTGTACCTGTCCACCGTGCTGGGCGGTTGGATCGCCGACCGGGTGCTGGGCATGGAGCGCACGGTCTTCTACGGCGGAGTGGTCGTGATGGCCGGGCATATCGCGCTGGCGGTGCTGCCCGGATTGCTCGGCGTGGGCGTGGGTCTGGTCCTGGTCGCGCTGGGTTCCGGTGCGCTCAAGGCGAATGCCTCGTCGCTGCTGGGCACCCTCTACGACAAGGGTGACGCGCGCGCGGACGGCGGTTTCACGCTGTTCTATCTGGGCATCAACCTCGGCGCGTTCATCGGCCCGCTGATCACCGGTGTGCTGCAGGACAATATCGGCTTCCACTGGGGCTTCGGCGCGGCCGCGGTCGGCATGGCGCTGGGCCTGGCGCAGTACGTGGTGTTCCGGCGAAATCTGGGCGGACACGGCCGCGAGGTGCCGAACCCGTTGCCGCGGAGCCAGGTCGGCAAGGTCGTCGGATTCGCGGTCGCGGTGATCGTGGTGGTGGCGATCGCGCTGGTGACCGGGCTCGTCACGCTGTCGAATCTGAAGTGGGTGGCCACCGGAGTCATCGCGGTGGCCTCGATCGTCTACTTCGCCGTGATGCTGACCGATTCGAAGGTCACCCCGATCGAGCGCACCCGCGTGCGGGCGTTCATTCCGCTGTTCATCGCCAATGCCGTGTTCTGGTCGCTGTTCCAGCAGATCTTCACCGTGCTCGCGGTGTACTCCGACGAGCGCATGAACTGGACCATTTTCGGCTGGACCGCCCCCTCGAACTGGGTCGGCTCGGAGGAGCCGGTGTGGATCATCACGCTGTCCCCCCTGTTCGCGATCATGTGGACCCGTCTGGGCAACCGCGCCCCGAGCACCCCGCGCAAATTCTCCTTCGGCGTGATCGGTATGGGCGCGGCCTTCCTGCTGTTCGTGCTGCTGTCCGGCTTCGAGGGCAAAACCGTCCCCGCCCTGCTGGTCTTCTTCATCCTTGGCGGCTTCGCGGTCTCCGAACTCCTACTCTCGCCCATCGGCCTGGCCGTCACGACCCAGCTGGCCCCCCAGGCATTCCGAGCCCAGATGATGGCCCTGTACTTCTTCTCCGTCGGCCTAGGCACCGCGATGTCCGGCGTCCTGGCAGGCTTCTACAGCACCGACAACGAGGTCACCTATTTCGGCCTGACCGGCCTGATAGCCATAGCCGTAGGCATCGTCGTCTACTTCCTCTCCCCCCGCGTCAGCCGACTGATGGAGGGCGTCCATTGACCAACCCGCCGGAGAATTCCGAGACGCCCGTACAAATTCGGTAGTCTGACCCGGCACGCCCCCGTAGCCCAATTGGCAGAGGCAGCGGACTTAAAATCCGCACAGTGTCGGTTCGAGCCCGACCGGGGGCACGGACAGCATCCACACAGACGTCATCGACGGTCTGGGTAGATCTGTCCGGCCTGGTAGCGGTGATCGTTGCTGCGGTGCGGGCGATTTCAGGCACTTGATCGGCAGGCAGTTTGACGGTGATGACGGCGCGGGTCGCGTCGTCGTTGAGTTGGACAGTGAGTTGGGTGACGGCGAACAGACGTCGCAGCAGCTCCTCCGGTGCGGCCGATAGGTTGAGGGCCAGGTATGGCAGGGCATCGAGTAGCGCGATATCTGACGCGGCGGGGCGGCAAGTTTCAGTCTGGTCCGCTGCGTCCAGCTGACGGATGGTGTTCAGGGCATCGTTCTTCTCTGCTTCCAATTCGTTGTAGGTACGGCGGAGGCCCAGAGTGAACGGGTCGTCTGACTCGCTGGTTTGTGCTTGCTTGAGGATCGAGTTCTGGCGTCGTGCAAGGTCGTCCACGGTGCGCTGGTACCGATCCCGATCTTGTCGGCGTTGGCGGGCGGCGTGGTCGTCGAACTTGTCGAGGTCGGCGGCGAGGATCTGGCTGCGGTGCGCGCCGAATACGCGTTCGGCGAAGAATCGGGACACTGCGTCGAGGATGGCGTCTTCTCGGACGTAGACCGTTTTGGGGTGGTCGGCGTAGTTGTCGGCGCGCCCCCGGTTGTTACCGCGCGGCCAACACCGGTAGTAGATGCCACCCGGGCGGATGCCGCCGTCCATCCGGCGTGTGCACCCGCAGAAGAGAATTCCCCGGAACATGTACTTTCGTGTCGTGCTGGGATGTGTGTTCTCTTCGTTGCCGTTTCGCGATCCGCGCCGGGCTTGGCGGCGAGTCCAGAGCTCGTCGTACATCCATTTCGGGATCAGCGGTTCGTGGGCGGGTTCGACCGACCACACCCATTTCACTGGGTTGTTGACCTTGCCGTGCCGCGATCGGGATGCTCGCCGGTTGAAGACTTGGAAGCCGGTGTATTTCGGATTGGAGAGGATCTCGTACACGCTGCTCTTGCCCCATGCGCCTCGGGCGCGTTCCTTGTTGGGTGGGGTCGGGGGTGGATACTTGACCAGATCGGCGTTGAGCCGTTCAACGATGGTGTCGTAGCCCAGTCCTTCGTGATAGCGCCACAGCGCGATCTGGGTGACTGTCTCCCCGCGGAGATCGTCTGGCTCGAGTCGTGTCTTGGTCTGTCCACGAGCGGCTTTGGTTGGGTTGGGGTGGCGGTAGGACTTCGCCTTGTATCCGTACGGCGGTTTCCCGATGTTCCAGCCTTCTCGCACGTGTGTGCAGAGTCCGCCCCAGGACTGCTCCAGAGTATTGAGAACTTCGTACTCAGCAACAGACTGATTGATTCGACGCTGGAGAATCCGTTGAGCGCGACTGCCGCTGAAGGTGATCGGTTCATTGGATGCGAAGAGTGGTACCTCGACTCGCTCCAGCTCTCGTTCGATCGACAAGCCTTCGAAGGTGCGACGTGCGACGCGGGACACGGACTCGCAGATCACCACATCGAACCGTCGGTCGGACCGTTGTGCTTCGTCAAGCAAGTCGGCGATACCGCCGTCGCGGGCGATCGGAATATCGAACCGCTCATAATCGGTTCCATGCCCACGCGCTTCCAGCTCCATCCGGCCGGATTCTACGTCATAAAAATGTGCAACGATAACCCATGATTCGGGAATTGCAGCCTTCGAGTTGCGGAGCTGACGCAACATTGATTGTCGTGGGTCTTGCTGGTCTTCGGTTGATGTTCGACCAAGAAAGGCTACGCGGACTTCGTCGCGTAGCAACGCGAGCGGCATGCCTAGCGGTGAGACCGCATAATCGGATAGCCCCGATGGTCCTGATACGTGAGACCGATTGAAGCTTGGTGTTGGTTTCAGGCCCGATCCGGGCAAGTCGACTGGGGCGTCATCTATGCTCATGCGGCATCCTGGTTCTCTGCGAGTGGCCCGTCTTCTATTCTCTGAGAAGCCCAGGCAAGCAGACCTTGGACTACCTCAGTTAACTCACTGCGCAGGCGATCGCCTTCTCGGCCGCCCACATCAATTACGTGACCAGTGTATCGGCAATTTATATCGCGTTTTAATTGTCCGTTGTATATCCAGGATTGGCTAGGGTCCGATGATTCCGCGATCTGCGCGCGGCCGTGAAGTGGACCTGCGTTCGATAGTTTAGATTCAATCGCGTCCACAAGACTTCCGCCCACATCAGACGGGACGTTATGGGGATTCATCGGCTGACATGTATTTTCGCGCGTAGGATAATCGCCACTTCGTCTTCCCGCACAGCACCTACACCTATAACTCGGCAGGTGTCAGCGGAACGCTTACCGGAGGTATGGGAGAGTCGCCGCGAGATTCGGAACATGAGTGGCCGCCCTTCTGATCGACGGAAGTTCACGTGCACCAACGCACTGGCACGCCTCCTGTCGAAAATCGCCGGACATCCCCAGGCGACCTCCAGCGGCAACAGGGCTGGTGGAGAGCGAGCGAGGACGATAGTGCACCTCACGCTGGGGGCATGCCGCACGTGATGGTGCCGCATGAGGCGATAGATGGGTGCGGGTTGCAGTTCGCGCTGTGCACGAACGGCAGGTCCGATATGCCCGACGCACAAAGTTCCGGCGGGCCGGCGGCAAAGAATTCGCCTTTCCGCGCGGAGGAGCTCTGCCACGGGCCCGAGCGAATCCGCGCCGGGTCCAAACGGTCGCCCGAGACGATGGCGCATTCCGTGGTGGAACTCGCGCTGCGAAGACCGTGCGTCTGGTGTGTCCGGACTGCTAGTTGTCATACCCCGTCGTATACGGTTCCGCCCGTGGACATGCGGATCGCCCGCGCCGCCCGGATCGGAGGATCGCCGCCGCCAGATCGAATTCCATCCTGGAGTTCTGCTCGATCCCCGACGGCGTCGGCGGAACAACGGCACTCGCCGTCGACCCGTGCGCTGGAATGGGGGAGACGAGTCGAGGCCCCGGCCAAGAGGCCTCGACTCAACGCCGTCAATGCCTGTTGGAGCAGGCAGAGACAGCCAGCAGACCGACAACCATACTCCCACGCATCGCCCATAAGCACCGCAGCACGACCCGGCCGGCTATCGGTAGGAGAGAGGCATCAGCGGTGTGGGCTCGGGCGCATAGGGGGTCTGGACGTCACCTCGTGGATTCAGTTTGTAGCGGCCTCGACCGATTGGAATGGACTTGCTGAGGACCTCAGCCCAATGCGCGCCCCACTGCGTCCTTTCAGACCACGTCACATCTTCCAGTTTCCCGATTTCGGAAATTTTCGTGTTTGTCAAATTGGCATCGATCAGCACAATATGCTTCAGTACCGCACCGATGAGATTAGCGCCAGACAAATTAGCGCGGGAAAGGTTCGCTCGGTAGAGATAAACGCCGCGCAGGGTCGCGTGAGATAGATCTGCTCCTTCAAGATTAGCGCCGTGCATATGCGCCCCGGAGAGATACGATCCGATGAAAAGCGCTCCGGAAAGATCGGTATCGGACAGCTCTGCCCCGGATAGAATCGCGCCTGAAAAATCTGCATGAGACATATCCGCATATGCGGAGTAAGCGCCAGAAAGATTTGCTCCAGTAATATGCGCTCCGGATAAATCGGCACCTGACAATCGCGCTCCAACTAGGAGGGTGCAGGCAAGATTAGCTCCGCGAAGGTTGGCGCCAGTCAATTCTGTGCGAGACAGATCAGCACTAAATACGCTTGCCCTGGAAAGGTCTGCGCCGTAGAGATTAGCGCCACGTAGCGCGATTCCCTCCATGTTCGTCCCGGTTAAGCATGCTCCAATCAGATTGAGCCCGAGGAGGTTGATGCCACGCAGGTCGAAGCTTGCAAGGTCAACGGTTCCTGAATCACTCCAGCGTATTTTGGGCTTTTGTCGTGATGGTACGGCAGTGCTTAAGATCTGCCCTTGTGGCTTCGCTGGGAGAATATTTACCGGGCGGCCCACTGCTTTGTATTGTTCCTCGCGCTGGCGCATTTCCCGGTACTCCGCTTCACGTTGCTGGGCTTCGCGGCGTTCGGTTTGGCGGCGCTGCGCTTCCTCTCGTAACTCGCGTCGGCGCGCTGTCCACTCTGCCTGAGTCAGTTCCCGGCGGCGGGCATCACGCCTGGCCGCTTCTGGGATCCACCATGTAAGCGCAGTGATTCCCAATATCAAGACGCTAATAAGCGACCAGTATCCGCCCAGAAATACAAGAATTACAGCTGCGGTCGTGGACAAGCCAACGAAGGCCTTCATAGCATATCTGGTGAGTACGCTGCCCACGTTGTCCGCAGCCGCCACGATCCATTTTCTGGTCCCGTCTATCTTCACTTTCGAGGCGGGCTGCGACTTGGCCCTGAGCGTCGCTTGCAGTCGTGCCCAACCGGCATCAACACTTTCGCCCCCGCCGCGACGCGCGTAATAACTTTCGAGCGCGTCCAGCGCCTCCTGGATGGTGATCTCGCGAGCCGCGTCCATCCTGCCTTGCTGCTCCGTCATACCGTCACCTCTCCTATACCGCCGGGGGTGGACGAACTCTGGCCTGTGCCGGGGTCCATGAAGACGATCTCGTCCCCGTCCTTCTTCATCCAGGGCCTGAGCTTTCTGCAAGCCGCGCTCCGGTGAGTTCTCACCGTGCGGATGGTTGTTCCCAGCTCCTGCGCTATGTCGGCATCCGGCTTGCCCATGAAGACCCCCATGTACACCACCCACCACTCGCCCCGCGTCAACACTTTCTCCGCCACTCGACTCAGCCGAATGGCGAACTCCTCGTTGACTAGCCGATCGATGTGCTCCGTGTCGGAGGCCGGCACCCCATCCATGGGAACAGCCGACTCTGAATAGGACTGCCAGAACGCCAGCTTGGCGTCCTTTCGCCACCTATCGACGAGACAGTTGTGACCGATCGTCTTCAACAGACCAGCCACCTGAGCGTCGGTCATCTGGGCGATGCGCTCCCCGTAGTTATCCGCCAACCGCTCGAACGTGTCGTGGATGACGTCATCGGTGAGAGCGCAGTCGCCCAGCGTCGCCGCACGCAGCTGACGCTTGAGAAACTCGCGATGCTTCCGGTACAGCCGTTCCAGCAGCGGTTCGAGCGACTCCCACGAAGGTGCCGCGGGACGTGGAGAAGACGATTGGTGTGTGTAGTTGAGAAGCGCTGTCATCTCTTGGGATCGGGTATGTCCTTGGCCGACTTCATCCGCCTCCGCCACGGCCGCCGCAAGATCGGCGCTGAGCGCGATCTCCTCCGCTACGCGCGCGGCCCGACCCCGCCGCCCCGGAAACTCCTTCCTCATAGGTGCTCGCCAACCCCGCGAACCGCATCCAATGCCGCCTCATCGATGTCGTAGGTGGTCACATCGAACCCCTACGACGCGGTCTGGAAGGCGATCTGCGATCCGAGTACCCCCGTTCCCAGCACGGTCACTCGCCGAATATCGATCGTCATCGTTGCGGCTCCCCGGTCCGTCCGTGGTATCCGCTGATGCGCGTTGTTCTGTCCTTACCTTCGCTGCGCTTGTCGAGTGGGATCCCGGCACGAAAACATCGCCCGCCCGACCGCCGGAGGAGGGCGCGACGAGTCGTGTCTCGCCGCGCCCTCCTCGGCCGGTTCATCGGGGCACGGTCAGTGTTCCGGTGAGGTGATCGAGGGTGACGTGGCCGTGGAGCCGGACGCCGGTGACGAGGGTGTCGTCGTCGACGTAGAAGTGTGGATTGTGGTTGGGCCACATTCCGCGCCCGCCGGGGATCGCGATGGGTGTGCCGTTGGCGTCGAGGGTCACGTCCTGTACGCCGAGTACGACGTAGAGCCCGCCGTAGCGGTTGACGAATTCCGACACGTCGTCGTATCCGAGTGCGGGTGGTACCGGTGCCACCTTGTCCGCCCCGGCGACGCGGCGGAAGGTCGGCAGGGCCGCCTCGACCCAGTCCGCGCGGTTGTGTACTGCGGGTACGTCTTGCAGGTACTCGGTGGTCGCGGTGCAGTTGTAGGCGGCCGCGGTCGATTCGGCGAGCGTGGTCAGCCGCTGCTGCAGCTCGCGCATGTCCGACTCGACGGCGCAGCGGATCGTGCCCCACAGGGTGATGGTCTCACCGATGATGTTGAACCGGCCGACGTCCTCGATGTGGCCGATGGTCACGGTGAACGGGTCGTAGGCGGGTAGTTGCCGGTAGAGCTGACCGATCCCGGTGGCGATCGCACCGGCGGCGGGCATGGGGTCGATGCCCATCCATGGCGTCGATCCGTGCACCTGCTGGCCGGTGATCACGATTTTGACCAGGCATGAGGCGGCGAACTGGTTGCCGATTCGATACCCGATCAACCCTTTGGGGCCGGGGCCGACATGGAAGCCGAAGGCCATGGTGGGTTCGGGGTCGGCGAGGGCGTTTTCGGCCAGCATCTGCCGCGCCCCGCCCTTTTCGTCGATGGGCGGTCCTTCTTCGGCGGGCTGGAACACGAACAGCACTGTGCCGGGCAGGTTTTCGCGGATCCCGGCGAGCACGCTGGCCGCGCCCATGAGCATCGCAGTGTGCGCGTCGTGGCCGCAGGCATGCGAGACCGGGAACGGGCCGCCGGGGTAGTCCTGGTCGACCACCGTGGAGGCGAACTCCATCCCAGACTCCTCGCGCACCGGCAGCGCATCGATATCGGCGCGCAACGCGATCACCCGCTCATCGCCCCCGCCGCCGCGCAGCACCCCGATCACGCCGTGCCCGGCGATCCCGGTGCGTACCTCGTCCAGATGCAGCGACCGCAGATGATCGGTGACCATCGCCGCGGTGTTGACCTCGCGATTCGACAGTTCGGGGTACTGATGGATGTGATGCCGCCACGCGATCACCTGATCGGCGACCGCAGCCGCGCGGGAGTCGATCTCGGCGTAGAGCGGGTGCTGCCCATTGCCCTGCGCTTGGGCAGTGGCTTGTGTGCTGAGCGGGGTGGTGGTCATCGGGTCGAACTCCTTTCCAGGGGTGGATGTCGCGGTGAGACCGCGCGACCAGGGAATGCTGTCTGTTCCTTTCGTGCCGGGTGAACAGGTTGCGCACGAGCGGCGCGATGCGGCTGATAGCGGGCCCGGTCGGTGAGGTAGGGAGGAGACGTTTTGCTCACGTCTGCGGCGCGGTAGGAGAACCGCGCGCAGGGTTCGAACGGGTAAACACAGCTGCCTCCCGATCAATGAGGAATGGGTAAGGCGCTCAGTGACCGAGCCAGGCCAGCGCGGCGGTGGTCATCGCCTGGACGCCGACGGTGAGCGCCGGTTCGAGCACGGGAGCGTAGGTGGAGGTGTGCCCGGGTATTTCGACGCGTCGAGCTTGCCTGCGGCATAGTCACTCATGGCTTGGTGGAGGTCTTCGCCGAAGCGGTCGGGGTCGAGGATGCCGAAGAACCAGTAGCACAGCGGGGCCTTCGCGGCGGTGGCGAAGATTCCGGCGTCCTCGCTGCCGGGGTTGGGGCCGGGATCGAAAACGTGGTCGGCGCCGAAGGTTTCGCGCAACGCCGCGGTGGTGCGGGCGACCGCTTCGGCGTTGTTGACCGTCAGCGGGTAGGTGTCGATGACCGAGGTCTCCGGATCTTTCGGCGCGCCCGCGGCGGCGGCCTCGGCGGTGATGATCCGCTCGCCCGCGGCCAAGACCTTCTCCCGCACCTTCGGGTCGAAAGTGCGGATGTTGAGCTGGATTTCGGCGGCGGTGCGGTGTTCCTGGAACGATAGCTCCGGATGCTCGTGCAGATCCCGATCGAAGGCCTCCAGATCGGACAGGATCTTTTCGAGCCCGGCCAACGGCGAGATGGTCGTCACGATGATCATTCCTTCCAAGGTGTGGCCGGAACGCGTTGTCGCGGAAATATTTTCGTCAACTATCGGGTCGGGACGCCGCATCCCCCGCAGGGTCCTCGGCCAGCTCCATCCCAGACGGTGAGCACGGCGCGTCCCGCCGTGACGAACCGGTGAGTGAAACTGCGGGTAACGCTCACAGCAGCCTAAATAGTAATCAGTCATAGTGAGTCAGTTTGTGATCAAGGGCACCGGCCTGAAGAAGCGGAGTCCGATGCCGTATGGCTATTGAGTGAGGCCGGGCTGATCATGCGCAACTACCACGGTGTTCGTCCGCGAGATTCCCACAGGCTATATCGCAGAAATAGCCCCTCGGGCACTTTCCCGACAGTCTTGACGCTGGATAGCGGCCATCGCCCCGGCATCCGGAAACACAGGGCCCGCTACGCGGATCAAATCCGACTCGATAACCACCGCAACCAGCAAATATGGCCTCAAACCGGCGACGAGCGGAGATGTTCGAGCGCGAACTCCAGCACGGCCCGAGAAATGCGCCGAGACCATTGGGGGCGATCTGGGCGAGGTCGCGCCATCGGCTGCGCTTCCGCGATCAGCACCGGGTGAGCCCATGTCGCGATTCGAGCACCGTACCCCCAGCGGATGCTGTCCACGCCACATCAGCTTCCTTCGGACTACTACTCGACCTTATCTTTACATCAGTCACATGGAGCCCCTTACGCCCGCTCATGCGTCCCAGGCCCCCGAGCAGGTTCCGCCATTCGATGCGAAGAGGTGAGGCCATGACCCTCGAACACACCACGCCGTCGGCGACAGGGCGGGCGGCGACAGCGCCGCCGCCGGTCGAGGTGCTGGACATGCTGCGGCGGCTGGGGGTCGCGCTGCTGAGATCGTCGGAAACGACTATGCGTGTGCAGACCGTCCTCACCGAGCTGGCCCACCGCTACGGCTACGCCGACGCACGGATCTTCGTGCTTCCCACCGGCGTGTGGGTGCGGCTGGCCGATTCCGACGGCGATGTTCATCTGGACCTGCTCGACACCGCCACGTCGACGCTGCGCATGGACCAGATCGACGAGGTCTACCGGTTGATCGCCACCGCGCAGCGGGCGCGGACCGCACCGCGCAAGGTCGTGGCCCGCCTGGACCGCATCCTGCGCACACCGCCACCCACACCGGTATGGCTGGCAGTGGTCGGCAATGTGGTGCTGACCGTGGGATTCGGGCTGATGCTCAACCCGTCGGCCCGAACACTGATCGGCTACCTCGTACTCGGCGTGGTAGTGCAACTGATCATCATGCTCACCGAGAAGACGACCCCACGGCTGGCGTTCGCGATCCCGTTCTCGGTTGCCGCGGCAGTGACTCTGCTCGCGTTCGGGCTGCCGGGACCGCTGTCGGGCGGACATCCCACCGACCTGTTGGTGCCAGGCGTGGCCGCCCTGCTACCCGGCGCGCTACTCACCACCGGCGCGATCGAGATCTCCGCCGGATCGCTGGTCTCCGGCGTCGCGCGCCTGGCCTCCGGTGTCATGGTGCTGCTGCAGATGGGCTTCGGAATCATCCTCGCCCTGCAACTGACCAGCCACATCCACACCGACTACACGATCTCCCCCGCCCGGCTCGGCACCTGGGCACCGCTGCTCGGCGTCGCGCTGATCGGACTCGGATACCTGTGGCGCGCAAGCGCTCCGGCCCGGGCCATCGGCTGGACACTGCTCGTGCTCTACCTCACCTACACCGCGAAACTGCTGGGCGATCTAATCGGCCGCCCCCTCGTCGGGCCATTCCTGGCCGGACTGATACTGATTCCCCTCACCTCGGTCATCGCCCGCCGATTCCGCAGCGCCCCCACCGCACAGGTGATGGGCCTGCCCGCCTTCTGGATGCTCGTGCCCGGATCGATGGGCGTCACCGCCGTCTCGGACCTGATCCGCCACCAGACCGCGCTCGGCACCCAGGTCATCGCGACCGCGCTGGCCACCATCCTCGCCATCGCCGTCGGCACCCTGATGGGCTCCGGGCTGAACGGCCCCGACCGACCCGAGCCGGACTGCCCACAGCCGTCTGCAAGCGCCGCTACGGATCGACCAGCCACACCCGCGTCGACGACCTGATCCGCCCCGCGCCACCGGGTCGTCCGAGCCTTCATCACCAGCACCTCGATGACTGTCGCCGACCAGCACCCCGGGCTCCCGCGGCGACGGTGACACCGTCAGCAACAAGTCGTCAGCGGATAGCCGGCCTCATTCTTGTCGCCTCACGAGGGAGTGGGCTCGAAGACGCCGCAACCTACCGAGATCAAGCGTCCTGCATAATATCGGATATGCCACCCCACGGACTGAAGGTTTAGCCGATGCACCCGCGAGAGAACGAATTCGAAGAACTCGGCGTGAAAGTGCAACGCGCTCACTATGCGTTGCAGCAGGTTCGCGGCGTGGGTGTGGTGAAAGGGGTCAGGGTTGTTGTGGACGCGGAGAACCGGCTTTTATCGGTGACGGTCGACGACGAGGACGTCATCCTGGCCGCGTATCAGGCAGCGATAAATGACAAGCAGCCGAAGGTGGATGACGCCATGCGGGAATTGCGCGCCGATTCCCGCTTCGAGGCCGTTTCCACATTCACCGAGGCGAATTCGGCTCGCGAGGACGCCGACCGCGCTCGTCGGCAACGGGAACGCGAGGAAGCCGAAGACCGCTTCTTCGAAGAACGCAACCGCCGTGGTTGGTTCGACCAGCACTGAGCAAGCCGACTGCTTGCAGGTGGGAGGTGATGTCCTTCACCGGGGCAGCAGCGGGGCCAGCACTTCGGCCGCTTCCATCACGCGCACGCAGGGATCAACACCGCTTTGTGGATCTAGCTTGACGGCAACAATACTGTAAGAGCCGTGGTCGGCCGGGAAAACGATATCGCACTGAATTCCGATGAGATCATGCGACGGCTGATACCGCAGGCCGGTACGGTCCGCGATAGTAATCTCGACGAAGTCCACTCCACCTTCCATGTGGTGGAAATCTTCGATTGTGTAAATCTGCGACCACACATCGATCTGGCAGGTCGGCGGCAGATCACTGCCGCCGCAGCGTTTGAATCCTCCAACTTGGGGGAGTCCGGCAATATGTGACGTAAGGGTCGCGGGATCAACTCCCGCCCTCTGCCATGCCTCCGAGCTCAGAGTACGGGGGTTCCATATTTCCCCTCCGGATACCTTCGTCATACGATTCTCCTTTTAACCTCTTGGGTCTTTTCCGGTGCGGTGGTCGGTGTGCAGACTGTTGGAATGCCTGTCCTTACCGATTCAACGGTGCACCGCACCATTCTTTTTTGTCAGTCGTCGGACGCGTGCTTGCAGGATTCGACCTTGCAGGGTGGGTGTCCAAATGACGCGGGTGCGGTTGGTCTTGTCTCTGATTCCTGTCACAAGTCCTTGTCGCTGCATAGTGTGCAGCCGCCGCCGCACGCTGGAATCGGCCTCGTCCAATATCTTGGCGATGTCTTGGGTGGTGCGGACGGTCGTTGATTCCGTCAAGACCGCCAACAGCGCGGCGCGGCGCGTGAGCGACTTACTCATATTCGGCAGGAGCCCCGCCTGCAACAATTCCGCGTGCCGGTCGCGGCCTTGCTGAGTCAACCGCCACACCGTCGCTCCGGGACGGTGTGGCGACGCCACCAATTCCACCAAACCCTGCCGGTGCATGGTGTAAAGGCTTTTCGCCGCCCCATTGTGGTTCTTCTTGCCTTGCCGAGCGGCGATCTCTCGCGCCGTGCATCCCTTCGAAGCTGCGGCAAGTATCGCCAACGGGATAATTTGTTTAGATGGGTGAGGCATCAATATACCCTTCTGTAAATCGACATTGACGTACATGTTTTGTGCGGTCGTCGAATAGGCCGGTTATTGGTGCGAGGTGTCGTCGTCTTCTTCTTTTACGGGCCAGCGTTCAAGGCGTTCGAGTGGCCCGCTGCACACGATCGCGCCGGAGGCGTCGACCAGATTCCAGCCGTACGGCGGCTTCAATTCGCGCTCCACGCGAAAACCCGGCCCCGCCTCGTCTTCGATCCGGCACAGCCACCCCCGGATCGAATCCAGCTCCCCGGCGTGCCTGCCGGACCACGGATCACCGGCCGTCATAGCCGTGCACCCGGCTTGCTCGCGATGGGGGTACCAGTGCCCATTCGGCCCACAGATCGTGACGCACCGCGTCCCACAACCGCGACAGCTTCGGCAGCCGCTCGCGCGCCTCGGCCAAATCCGGGCATCCCGACCGCTGGAAGTTCACCACCGGCAGGTTCTCGGACGTGTTGTAGACGTTCACGATCCGGATGCGTTGGTGGTCGAGCCGCCACGTGGCCTCGAGATCGTCCACCCGTGTTCGATGTTCGCCGTCCATGCCCTCATGCCTGCCTTCAATTCAGGCCCGGCCCGTAGACACAGATCGTGCAGTCTTCGGGCGAGTCGTAGGGGTGCAGGTGTCCCAGCCGGATCAACGCCAGCCAGCACGCCCGCTTCATCTCGCACGTATCGAACGCGCACTCGGCGTGCTCGACCCGCTTCAATTCGCTGTGCATCTCGGCGGCGCTCATGGCCGAAGCAGGGGGCCGATGCGACACACCCGGAACCGTCTCGGTGCCCATGGTCACGACCTCGTCCCCGGGCCACCTCCGCGCGCCCGACGTTCAGCCTCGACCAGACGCGCACGAGCCTGACACTTCAAGGGGCACAACGAAATTGAGCATCCGATATGAGCTTCCATAACGACACGCGCGTACGTGGTTGTCATTACGGGCACTGCATCGTGGTTGGTCACTGGAAGTCCGTTGACTGTCACTTCCAATCACCTCCAAATCCGTTGGGTGTCTTGTTGGTTCCCCCGATAGCCGGGGCCGCCTCCGCTCCGCCCCCGGGGCAGTTTCGTGGGCACGATGTGACGGTGAAGGCGGAGTGGTTGGTACTTCCCGGCCACCGGGGTCGGGTCCAAGTAGACACCTAAAATTACAACTGGACCGTCCAATACGGGCAGTCCGTGAAATATACTGAGACGTCCATGTTGGACCGGCCCAGTAAGGCCCGGACCGATACGAATGGGTCCAGTACGGATAGGTTCAGTACGGGCCACGACAGACGGTGAGGCAAAGCTATGGCTGGTGGTTCTACCCTTCCCCGACGTGCCCTCGGTCGACGCCTCCGCGAGCTACGACTGAAGGCGAAGAAAAGCCAGCTAGCAGCCGGGTTGGCTATTGACGTGTCCAAACAGGGAATCGGCCGAATGGAAGATGGTCAGCCGGTCAGGATCAGCACCCCACAGTACCGAGACCTGCTCGATTTCTACGGCGCTGATGAACACGCAAAGGCGGAGGTTATGGGCCTTGTCCAGGAGGTTAAAGCCTCCAAGGGCGATCCGTCCGGGGTTTGGTGGCGGGCATACGCCGACGTTGTGAACCCACATTTCGACCACTTCATGAGCCTGGAACAGGCGGCAAGCCGGATGACAACGTTTCAACTGACGTTGCTCCCCGGATTGCTTCAGACCGCGGCCTATCGCCGCTGGATCATGCGAACAACCGATCCGCTCATGTCTGCGGTGGACGCGGAGCGGCAACTGGAACTGATCGCGCGGAGGCAACGTCGGTTGACCGAAGATCCTGACTTCGCACTGACTGTGCTGCTGTCCGAGGCGGCGCTGAGACACCAGACCGGCGGCCGTGCCGTCATGGCCGAACAAGCTCGACATCTGCTGACAGCAGGGGAGTTGCCGAACGTGACTATCCGAGTAATCCCGTTCGACGGCGGCCCGCACCCGGGGTTGGTTGTCCAGTCATTCACCCTGTTCGAGTTTCCGCCGCTCCATGCCAGTCGTTCGCCGGAACCTCCCGTGGTATTCGTCGAGGGTTTCACGGGCGCGTTGTTCCTGGAGGAGGAGGACAGCGCCGTCAGCACTGTGATCGAGCGCCACCGCAAGGCGATAGACGAGATCAGCCAGGTAGCGTTGAGTGTGGATGCCACCAGGCTTCTGGTGCAGGAGATCGCAGAGGAGTAGGCCGCGTGACCAGGGACTCGTCCGGCGCGACTTGGTACAAGAGCAGTTACAGTCAGTCTGGTGGGGATTGTGTGGAGACAGCGTTCTTCGAGAGCGGTCTGGTGGGGGTCCGTGACTCGAAAAATCCGGGCGGCCCGGCGCTGATGTTCGCGCCGAGTGAGTGGGACGCCTTTACCGCGCGCGTGAGGCGTGGCGAGTTCGATTGGCACTGAGCCGTTTTCGATTTGATAAGCCCTCAGCCGTGCTGAGGGCTTAACTCTGGGTCCACCGAAACTGCACTGGCTTCGGCCCGACAGGTGAACGCGACCCGCACTTTCCGGTCAGGTTGGTTCGAGGGGCGTCCGCCGTTGCTGAAGGGTAAGCAGCAAGTGGTCGACAGTCACGATCGGTGCAAGCAGCAGGGGTCGTGCTCGGCGTCGGCAAGCAGTTGCGCTGCGAACGCGCGTGCGGAGAGATACCCCGCCTCCTCCGCCCGCCACGCCAGGACCTACGCTGCTTGATCGGCACCGATCCGGAAGACCCATCTGAGATTGCCCATATGTAGCGGGCGTTTTCGCCGGGACGTGACGCGGGTATAAGGACGGCCTTCACCGTGTCGGCCAGTGCGCGCTCGGTGAGGTCTTTGGGGATGTATCCGGCGGCGAGTGGTCGAGCACGCCGTCGATCACACAGGTGCGGTAGAACCCGCGCATCCAGCCGACGTAGCGTTCGATCTCGGGCCCGGCTCATCGCCAGCGGGGTGAGGTGACGCTCGGTGCACCACAGGAAGTACAGGCGCAGATCCGAGCCGCAGTGCTCCCGGGAAGTCCCGGTGTACCGGGCCAGGTAGCCGGCTGAGGCCAGCCGCAGCACGAGGTCGTAACCAGCGAAGGTGACATCGATGTCGGGTGAGGTAGCCATCTCCTGACGATCCGCGCACCTGCAGCGACCGAGGATAGCTTGTGCGCACGCCGCATGTGCGTATGTTGGCACGGGGCCGCTTTTCCTTACCGACCCTGGTTGCGATGGGCGCACCTTGTTGATTGCTGTTCGATAACCAGATGGCACCTCCGGTAGCGTTGATCACCTACCGTCGGAGGGTCAGGTGCTATCCAGATCAACAAGAGCTGAGGTAACTGGCATGGCTGCGAAATTCGAGATCTACCAGGACAAGTCCAACAAGTACCGATTCCGACTCAAGGCCACCAACGGCGAGATCATTGCCGTTGGTGAAGCGTATGAGTCCAGGGCTGCGTGCAAGAACGGCATCGAGTCAATCAAAAAGAACGCGCCGACCGCAGAGATCGTCGACCAGACCCCAGCCGGGGTCTGACGATTCCGATCCGCGAGCTCGGTCCGGCCACTGCCCGCCGGACCGAGTGATCGCGCGCCCAGCGGCATGAGCGTGCACTCTCTGGCCGATCGGACGACCAGAGAGTGCACATCGTCTAGAAATCGATAGAGCAAATGAGCCCTTCACGTATGTACGCGACCATGTGCTCGACCGCAGACCTGTCGCCCATCACCGCGGCCACCTGGCCCGGCTTCTGGACCACCAGCAGGATCTTGTTGTCCTGCAGCGGACAGAAGAACAGTAGGCCGGTGGCGACAGGTTCATACTCTGCGTCGCGGTCCTCGAGGGTGTTGTAGAACTTCACGTCAACGGCTCTGGTGCAGGCACGTTTGGTGCCCGCCAGTGTTATCGCCGGGGGGTTGGTGGCGGTGGCACCGGCAAAGGCCGAGTTGAATGTTCCACCCTGCACGGTCATCGCACTAGCGGGGACTCCAGGGCCCAAGGCCAGAATCTCGTTCTCCGCTGGCTGCCCGTCGAAGCTGAGGGCGGCGGCGTCGATTCCGTCGTGGCCGGGGTTGAACATCCTGGACAAGTAATCGACCCAAGCGGCCCGTCCGTCAGTCATGGCGACACCTTTCGCTAGTCCGTCCAGCACGCCTGGCCGCCTCGCCAGACGCGCCGACGACGGCAAATCCTTTGCCGAACAACGCTGTTCAGCCCCTCAGTCAAGGTAGCGGCGGTCGGCGCGCTGTGTGATCCGATCGCATCAAAGTTTTAGATCAGCATCGGCCCTGTAACTCGGCTGGCCACCGCTGAACCCTCCGACTGCACGGAATTCGGCATTACCGATTACTTGCGTCGGCTATAGCCAGAGACGGTATGTTCCTGCCACCGCCGGTCCTCTGATCAGGCACACCAATGAATTGGGCGCGATGGGATGCCGTAGGTCTCAGGCTTGGCGCACAGGGGCGCGAAACCGTCGAGAGTTCCTGATTAACACCGCCCTGTCCGGCTGCTGACCTGTCCTGCTCATGAATCGAACCTGCGACGGGGAGTGGACTGCCGACGCTACGTCGACGATCCCCTGCGGCGGCGGTTCACGCCGACATCCGCGGAAATCAGCAGTTCAGGGCGCGTCCGGGTTTGTGTGGATGCTGTTCGTGCCGCCCCGGGGGCACTACGAAACGGCTGGTAGGTCGGCATGCCCGGCCTTGACCTGCGCGATCGTGGTGCCCTCAGTCCGCAGTTGGTCCGCAGCAGTCCGCGCGCCACTCCTGCATGCCGGGACATAACGTCCCAAGGTTCTACCGGGTTGCCGAGGTCGCGGCTTGCTGCGCACCATGAGAACCATGGTGGTCGGCATGCCGTTGCAGTCCTTCCCCGGCAGTTACGTCGATGACCGTGGCGTCGAATCCATTGTGTGGCAATTCGTGCCCGTGGAGGCGGACGTCACGCACGCGCGCAGCTTCTACATCCGAACCGTCATTCGTGGAATCTCCTTGGCGGGAGGGGCCTTCGACGGTCTCGAACCCGACGACGCTCGTGCCGCCGCCGGGGTGCTGCCGCTGTCGAACGATACCGACGACAGGTACGCATGCGAACTGCGCCGGTGCGTGCTGCATGCGGACCTGCCGTGCGCGGTGGAGGTGAGCGGCAATCGTCGCTCCACTATCGTGCGGTTCAGCGTCGATCTACGGGCCGACCGACCACCCCTGAACCAGCATTTCGCGATGGACTTGGACGGTACGACCTACGAGGTGGACGTCGACGGGGGCCTCGACGATGGCCTGGGCCGCCTCCAGAACGACTTCCCACCCACCATCCGCCTGATCTGCTGTCACACCTGCCAATTCGCTGGCTACTCGCCGTATATCGGCTACGACATGATCGGCATCAACTGCCACCGCGAAGCGAAAACCCGCTACCTCGCCGTCCGCTCCAAACACGACTACAAACCCGACCTGATCACGGAGGAAGTACCGGAAAACCACCTGTGTCCGGAATACCGATACCGCACCCCCGCCACCTGATTCAGGCTGTCGTCCACAACCGTCACCGAGCGTGGCTCAGTGGTCTGTTCCGTGGTCGGCACGGATGTCACCCGGGCGGCCCGTGCCTAGCGTTATGGGCATGGAAAACACCACGAAGACCAGCACCGATATCAACATTCAGCTCGAGGTGGCCGATCCCGCGGCCGCGGCGGCGAGCTATGCGGCCGCGTTCGGATTGGGGGATCGGATCGGGTTCCGGGCCTCGCAGGCGCCTACTTCCGGGTTCCGCGGATTCCTTTTGTCCCTGGTGGTGTCGCAGCCGTCCACTGTCGACAGTCTCGTCGGCACCGCAATCGAGGCCGGGTTCACCGTTCTCGCTCCCGCGAAGAAGAGTCTGTGGGGCTACGGTGCGGTGTTGCAGGCGCCGGACGGGACGGTGTGGAAGGTCGACACCTCGAAGAAGAAGGATGTGGGTCCGTTCACCCGGGAGATCGACAACCTGGTTCTGCTGCTGGGTGTGGCGGATGTGAAGGCCAGCAAGCAGTTCTATGTCGATCGCGGGCTGACGGTGGCGAAGAGTTTCGGCGGCAAGTACGCCGAGTTCGAGAACCAGGGCTCATCGGTCTCGTTGGCGATGTACCCGCGTAAGGCGGCCGCCAAGGATGCCGGGATGTCCCCGGAGGGCAGCGGATCGCATCGCATCGTCATGGACAGCGGTATCGGTGCGTTCGTCGATCCGGACGGGTTCGTATGGGAGGCGACGGCCTGAGTGGGTGGTCAGGCCGTGCGGTCGGCGGCGAGGGCCGGACTGCGCGCGGATTGGTAGGGGCAGTGGGCGCGTTCGAATTCCGCCGCGAGGGCGGGCAGGCGGTCGAGGTCGTCATCGAGCAGGGCGGCGGCCCGCTCGACGATCGCAGCGGCTATCGGGTTGCCGGACACCGTGGTCCGGGCCGCGGCAATGAAGCCGCGCGCATCCGGATGGCCGACCAGGACGGCGGCCTCGGCGCGCAGGGCGACATACCAGTGCCGCCAGATCCAGATGGCGCGCTCGTCGAATGCGTCCGGCTCGGTGGCCAATTCGGCCAGTGCCTGTTCGGGACGGCCGCGGTCGAGCAGCACGATGGCGTCGAAAACCGAGCGGTAGGCGGACCGATGATCGGACGCGCCGTCGAGGGTGTCCACGATGGTCAGCCATTCGGCACGCGCGGCGTCATCGCCGCGCAGGCCGTGGGCCATCGCGACCGCCGCGGCGGCCGGGGCGAGACCGGGGGCATAGGGACGCCCGGACAGTTCCCAGGCGTCGACGAATCGTCCACTGCCGGTGAGCACTTCCTCGAGATTGCCCGCCAGGGCGTCCGCGATCAGGAGCGCGGAGGTGGCGAAATCACCGCGCTCGGCCAGCAGCGGCAGATCGCGCAATTGTTCGGCCCAGCGCCGAGTGCTCCGAAGGTCGCCGACCCCGATACCGATCTCGGCCGCCTCGGACAACGCGTCGACATGTTCGAGGGCGCTGGCCGGAGTGTGTGGCATGGCGGTCACCAAAGCGACGCGCCGATAAGAGGTTTCGGCGGTGGCGAAGATATCCCCGGCCCAGCATTGTGCCGCGGCGAGGGCATCGAGGGCCGCGCTGCGCATGAGCGGATCGCCGGTGCGATCAGCCAGATCCACCGCGCGCTGAGCGCGCGAGAGTGCAACGAGGACAGCGGTTTCCGATTCGAAGGCACCCGAGATATCGGCGAGCACCCCGCATTCGGCGAGGGCCACGGCGGCCAGTGCGGTCGGGTCCGCACCGGCCAGTTCGCGCGCCCGCGAGAGCAGTTCCGCGGTCTCACCCGCCGCGACCGGCTGTGCGAAGGTGTCGGACATGCGGTGGACGGTACTCGCCGCGGTCGCCAGATCTCGCGCCGCCGACGCGGGATCGTCTGCGCCGAAGGCGATTTCGGCGGCGGCGCGATACAGACGGTACATATCCTCGCCGCGCATCCGGCACCCGGCCGCCTCGGCGGCATGCCGTAATGCTGCCGAGGCCGCGATCGGGTCGTCGGTCAGATCCGCCGCCTGCTCGTAGCGACGCTGGGATTCTCCGATCAGATTTCGATTGAAAGCCAACCGCGCCAAGGAAATCGACAGCGCGTATGCGTCGCTCCGCCGCTCGGGCAGCGCCGCAGCCCAGGCCAGGGCCGCGCGCATATCGTCGGCGGCGGCATCGAACGCCCCGTGCCGGTCGGGAGTCGCCGACGCGGGTTCGGCGAGCAGTTTCGTGGCGGTCTCGACACACCAATTCAGATGGCGCGCAAGCACTTCGTCGAGTTCACCGGCGGTATCCAGTTCCTCGCGTTCGTATTGGCGGATGGTCTCCAATGCCCGGTATCGGGTACCGCGCGCGGAACGCACCACCGTCAGCAGACTCTGTTCGGTGAGCCGGGCCAGCCCGTCGGCGACCGCGATCCGATCCGAACTCGACGATCCGGCCACCGCCATGGCATCCGCCGCGGTGAACGGCGCGACGAATACCGAGATGCGCCGCAGTACGCACCGATCCTCGGCGGTCAGCAGCGCCTGACTCCAATCCAGCATGGCCCGCACGGACCGATGCCGTTCGTCGGCGCGACGGCCACCGACCAGCAATCGCAATGGATCCGCGAGGCTCGCGCCCAGTCCGTCGAGACCGAGGGTGGGCAGCCGGGCGGCCGCGAGTTCGATGGCCAGCGCCAATCCGTCGAGGCGACCGCAGATCTCGTGCACCCGATCCAGCTGCTCGGCCTCCACGGGCCAGCCGAGCGCTTCGGCGCGGTCCAGAAACAGGGCCACGGCGTCGTCGCCGAGCGACAGCGGCGGCACCGTGAAGACCTGCTCGAACGGCACCATGAGCCGCGCCCGGCTGGTGGCCAGCACGGTTACGTTCGGGCAGTTCGCGAGCAGGTGCTCGATGAACGGGGCGACCGCGTCGCGCAGATGTTCGCAGTTGTCGAGCACCAGCAGCACCCGGCGTTCGCCCAGCGTGGTTGATACCGAGTCGTCGAGACCGCGTCCCTGCTGTTCCCCGAGTCCCAATGTCCGCGCGACCGCGGCCGCGACCATCGCCGGATCGGTCACCGGCACCAGGTCCACAAACCATGCGCCGCCGATGAATTCGGCGGAAAGGTCCGCGGCGACGGCCAATGCCAGCCGCGTCTTGCCGACGCCCCCGGGTCCCAGTGCGGTCACATGCCGATGTGCCCGCACGGCCTCGCGCAGCGCGGCGCGTTCACGCTCGCGGCCGACGAACGAGGTCAGCGGCGAGGGCAGTACGGCCGTCGCCGCGCCGATCTCCGCGACCCGGTCGAATTCGGCGGCCCGTCCGGCCAGCGCCCGCCGATCCGTCACCCCGACCTTGCGCAGCAGGGAGGACACATGGGTCTCCACGGTGCGCACCGAGATGAACAGCTGCGCGGCGATTTCGGCATTGCTGCGATATTGCCCGACCAGGGCGAGCACCTCGGCCTCACGATCCGAGATCCCGGCGGCCAACTTCGACTTCGACACGTCCACATTCTCACGTACGCCCATTTCGCTTGCGCGGGAACGCCCGGGCGCATCTCTCAGTGTCACGTTCCGTGGTCAGCACGGATGTCGCGGCAGCGCATCGGAAATACCGTAATACCCGTACCGAACAGCACGAATGCGAAGATTCGAGGAGCATCCATGACCGCCACCGCAGCCAAGGGCATCAAGACCGTGCTGCATCCCGTCTCCGACCTGGCCGCGGCCACGGCCGTGTACACCGCGCTGCTCGGCGTGCCGCCGCAGATCGAGGGCACCTATTACGTCGGCTTCGAGCTCGACGGGCACCACATCGGCCTGGTGCCCGACGGCGGTCCGCAGGCCATCACCACCCCGGTCATCTACTGGGAGGTATCCGATATCGAGGCCAAACTGGCCGAACTGATCGCCGCTGGCGCGACGGTGCAGCAGGCCCTGCGCGATGTCGGCGAGGGTCGCCGGGTCGCCGAGGTCCTCGACCCCGACGGCAACATCCTCGGCCTGCTCCAGGATCGCTGAACCACTCAGGGCGGCGGCGTCCACGTCTCCAGATCGGTGAAATCCGGCGGGGTTTCGGCGGCGCGCCGGGTGGCCAGGGCCGTGGACTGTCGGCGGGCCGTGCGGCGGGTGGACCAGCCGAAGAATTGGATATCGGCGCGCATGGCCTGGATGCAGACGTCGAGTTCGGGTTTGATGTCGTACCGGAACGGCAGGGTGATCGCCATCTGGACGTCCTCGGAGACCAGGGGTTGCTGCCAGGCCCATTTGCGGTAGACGCGGCCGAATGTTCGACATCGTTCCCACAGCGCGCGGTAGGCCGCGGCGGTCTCGGGGGATTCGAGTTCGAGCCAGCCCAGATGGAATCCGATGCCGCTGATGATCTCGCCGTGTTGTCTGTCGAGTGCGGTACGGGTCGCGGCGCTCGAATCGAGCCGTCGCACAACCCGATACGGCACCTCCTGGTACTGGCGGATCGTGCGCAGGGCCTCGGCGTACGCCTTCGAGCGTCGCTCCCGGCGAGCCGCCATCTGATTGACGACGTAACCGGTGAGGGCCGCGGACGCGGCGATGACCGCGGTGAGGATTCCGACGATCGCGGTCGCGTTCATGGTTCAACCATTCTCGCAACCCGAGCCCCATCCGTCCGCCGTTCGGCAAGGAAGGTGCATTGGGGTCTTCCTTCCAGCCGAAAGGGGCATGCGCCCCGGAGGTCGAACGGGCGGTGGCGGTTCCTGGCCTACCGCCCGGCGCTGCTCACCGCCCGACCGGCAACCCCAGCAGCGTCGTGAGCACCGCCCCGGCGCCGAAGCCCAGATTATTCAGCGCACCGGCATCGAGCAGTGTCGACGGCGGCGTCCGATAGTCGCAACCCTGTTGTGCCGGTTGGCCGTTCATGCGATCGGTGAGCCAGGCGAGTGCGTCGGGCGCGCCCAGGACCGCGAAGTTGCCGTGCGGGCTGATCAGTGGCGGGAACAGGTCGCGGCGGTAGGTGATCGAGGCGCCGTGGGTGCAGTAGGCGTCGGCGAGGCCGTCGGCTCCGGTGATGGTGCTGATCTCGTCGCTGACGCTGTTGTAGAGGTAGACCGGGGCCGTGGGGGTGCGGCGGCCGAGGGTGCGTTCCTCGACGGTCCGCGCGACGACCGGGTCGGCGAGCAGTTCGGCGAACGGGACGCGGACGTAGTGGGTGAAGTCGGGGAGTGAGAGATGGTGCACGAGTTCGTAGAGGCTGGTGTCGAGGACCGCCTGGGTGGTGCAGCGGTCGGCGGCATGGTCGATCAACGCCAGGCCCTCGGGGGTGACCGAACGTTCCAATACGGCACGGAATTCGGGGGAGTCCTTGGCGATCGCGGCGACGGCGATGGGGATCAGGCCGCCGAGTAGTCCGCCGTTGGCGGCGAGCAGTCCGGCCTTCAGATCGGCGACGGGGGCGCCGATCGCCGCGCCGACGATATTCAGTTCGGGTGCGTATTCCGGCTGCATCTCCGCGGTCCAGGCGGTCGCGATACCGCCGCCGGAGTAGCCCCACAGGCTGACCGGCGTGCTCTCGCCCGCGAGGCCGAGCGGGGCGAATCGTTCGGCGGCGCGAACACCGTCGAGTACGACGTAGCCGGGTTCGCGCGGGGTGGCGAAGCGATTCTCCCGGCCGCCCTGATCGGGTATGGCCACCGCCCAGCCCTTGGCCAGACCCGTTGCGGCCAAGAGGATTTCGGCGGCGGGATTACCGCTGGTGATCGGCCCGGCCGGATCGGTGAGGTCGATCGGGGCGCTCTGCTGGAGCTGGTAGGAGGCGCGGCACATGCCGGCGATCGCGTCGACGGCGGTCTGGTACGACAGCAGCGGCCGTGGTCCGGTGGCGCCCTCGGGAATCATCACGGTGGTCACCGATGTATACGGCTTGTTGTCGAAATCTGTTGTGCGGTAGAGCAGTTGCCATGCCTGCACGCGCACCGGCAGGAGGTTGAGCGCCGCGATGCGCACCGGACGCGAGCGGAGGATGGTTCCCGGTTCGGCGTTCTCGTAGCCGGGTGGATCCGTGTAGAACGAATCGTTCTGCGGCAGCGGCGGCGCCGCCGTGGCCGTCGCGGACAGTGTCGTCGTCAACCCCAGCAGCAGGGTCGCGACGACGGTGAATGCCAAAAACGCAGGACGAGAAGCTTTTCCGAGCACCACGCCACCCCACAAAAAGAGAATGATAGTTTCCCAAATGTAAGGTGACCGCTGTCACGGTGTCAATGGTGAACGGTCGGTTCAGGCCGCCAGGCGCAGTAGCGCGTAGTGCCGGGTGCCCGCCGTGGTGGTGTGGGTTCGGAACAGATCCGCCAGCTGATGCACCAGAAGCAGTCCGCGCCCGCCGAATTGGCCCGGCTGCGGTGGATGGCGGCCCGCCAGCGGATCGGTGATGTGGCCGAGATCGTGGGTCTCGCAGACCAGATGGTCGCCGTGGCGGTGCAGGCGCAGACAGCAGACGCCGTCGGTATGTTCCAGTCCGTTGGTGACCAGTTCGGTCACGATGATCTCCAGATCCGGAATGCGCTGGGGCGCAAGGCCCAGACGCAGGGCCTTCTCGGACGCGGCGTAGCGGGCGTCCATGACATCGGACGGGGTGGCCACCACCAGATCCGGCAGATCGTCGCTGTCGAACAGTCGCTGGTTGTAGCGGTCGATCACGGCCTCGGGGGCGTAGCGATCGCTGTCGCGCCGAGAGTTGTTCTGCCACAGTTCCGGATGCGTCTCGTGGGCATCGGCCACCGCGACGGGGGACAGCCGCGAGGTGTCGTACGGGCAGACGATCGTGACCTCGCGGCCGACGAAGGCGAAGTTGATCAGCGCCTCGTGCTGCGCGCACGCCGGATACTCCAGTGCGCTGCGCTCGGCCCAGATCGGTTCGCCCACGATCCGGACAGGACGGTCGACATGGGCATCGGCGAACTCGCGCAGCACCGCGGCGATGATCCGGCCCGGATTGCGCCCGGCCTCGCACATGTCGAGCATGGTGATCCGCGCGGCCGCCGCGCCGAGCGCGGAGCGCAGCAGCCGTAATCGACCGGTCGGCAGCGCGACCGCCACCGGGCCCGGCGCCTCGGTCACGAACGGCACGAGCCCGGCGAGGTATTCCTCATCCGACCCGTAGAACAGGGCGGGATGTACGAAGGGTCGAGTCATCCCCGCATCACCACCTTCACCAGGTCCGCAGCACGTGGCCGAGTCTAGACCCGCTCGCTGTGTAGCCTGTCAAGCCTGGATAAGCGGCGACTTCGGGCAAACTACCGGATGTGACGATGCGAAGGTTCCTCATCGCGGCCGCGGCCGCACTGCTGTTCTGAGTCTCAGCTCGTCGCCTGGATCCGCAGGGCGTCGAAGAACCACCAGGCCCCCACGGCCGCAACGGGTATCCCGATGACGACATTGCCGACGACCGCGCCGATCGCCCCGGCCGCGGCCGCGGTGATCAGACAGCCGCCGAGGAATCCGGGCACCGCGAGGACGCCGATGGTGGGTACCGCCGCGGCCGCGCCGACGAGTGCGCCGCCCGCCACGCAGCCGACCACCGCGCCGATGGCCGTGCCCAGCAGGGTGCCCAGGGCCACGCCGAGCCCGACCTGGGTCGCGAAGTTCATGACCGCGGTGTTGAACGCCGGGGACTGGGGATCGATGGCGATCTCGCGCGCGTTCGGATGCGCCACGGGGACAGCGTGTTTCGGATCGGTATCGGGGGTCAGGGTGACCGTGGCGGCGTCGATCGCCGCGCCGATCGGATAGACGGCGTCCTCGCGCCGATAGGTCAGGGGCAGGGTCACCGCCGGTGTGCCCGCGGGATCGCGCAGTTGGAGATTCCCGCCCTCGACCGCCAGGCTGCCCCTGTCCACGGTGAGCACCACGGACCGGTCGACCAGGCGCAGCGAATATCCGATCGTGTCCGGCGTCGGATCGGCGGCAGCGTGCCCGGCCGAGCCGCCGACCGCCGCCACCGCGCAGGCCGCTACCACCGCCGATGTCAGAACCCTCATCAATCCGACCACTTCCTGTTGGGACGAGACGGCACGAATGTGCCGTGGGTGAAGGTCGGCGTCCGAGCGGGGGAAGTTCCGATCGTGAGGGGGATCACCGTCGCGGCGAATGAGAGTATCGTTTCGCTGTGAATTTGCGCGACTGTCTGTGACAGCCGCTGAGATATCCGAACGATCGCGAGAGAGGTGCGTAGATGCTTGTCTCCAGGATTGTTGCGGTAGCGCTGCTGGCCGGTGCGTTCGTCCCGGCGTTCGGAATCGGCCCGGTCTCGGCGGACTCCATGTTCGGCAGCTGTTCGGGCGGGGTGATCAACTGGACCGCCGACAACGGCGGAATCAGCATGTCGCCCAAGGCGACCACCATCGCCTTCGCCGGTGAGGTGAGCGGCTGTACCGGTACCCCCAATGGCATCAGCGGCGGCAGTCTGAGCGGCACCCAGAACGCCTCGGGTGACTGCAATACCGGCGTGACCGGGCCGGTCGACCTCACGGTCAGTTGGAACAACGGGACGACGAGCCGATTGAGCGGCGTCTGGACCGCCCATGCGGCGATACCGGACACCAATGTCGTGAATATCGTCGGCGGCGAGGGCGCCGGGCAGCAGATCGAGATCAATACCACCAACAACCCCACGCCCACCGACGCGGCCGCGTGCTGGGGCGACGGGTTGACCTCCGGATCGCATTCGATCACCGCCGCCTACTTCCGCTGACATCGGCCGACCGGCCGCGTCAGCGCCCGGTCAGAGCCGCTGGTGACAGTGCGTTCATGGCCGGGAACTACGAACAGCTGTTGGCGACGCCCGCGACCGATCCGATCGCCGAATCCGAGCGATCGGCATCGGCCGCGAGCGGTTCGCGATTCCGCCTGCTGCAGAACGATATTCGCGCCGCGGGGTTGCTTGATCCGAGGCGGCGGTACTACCTCGCGAAGTCGATCGGCACCGTCGCGCTGTTCGTGGCGTGCTGGATCGTGTTCGCCCTGCTCGGTTCGTCGTGGTGGCAGCTGGCCGTGGCGTTGGCGCTGTCGTTCTGCTTCGTCCAGATCGGGTTGGTCGGCCACGATATCGGCCACCATCAGGTCACCCGCGACCGCCGCGCGATGGACGTGCTCGGCTATCTGCACTGGAATCTGTTGCTGGGGGCCAGTTTCGACTGGTGGGTCAATCACCACAACCGCCACCACAGCAATCCGAACCATATCGATCGTGATCCGGATATCGTGCGGCGCCGGGCGATCTTCACCGTCGAACAGGCCGCGCGGCCGATGAGCGCGGGTCGGCGGCTGATCATTCGATTCCAGGACAAGGTGTTCTTTCCCATGTCCGCGCTCGAGGCGCTGGGGTTGCGGGCGTTGAGCATTCGCGCCATCGCGACCGGCGCGGTCCGGCGGCCGGGGACGGAAGGGGCGCTGCTGGGCCTGCATCTGCTGTGCTACTTCACTGCGGTTTTCTGGCTGCTCGAGCCGTGGAAAGCCGTGGCGTTCATCGGATTACACCATCTCGCGACCGGCCTGTACGGCGGCTCGATCTTCGCGCCGAATCACAAGGGCATGCCCGTGCGCTCCGAGGCCGAGACCCTGGACTGGATGACCCGTCAGGTGATCACCGCGCGCAATATCCGCGGCGGCCGCGTGGTGGACTATCTCTACGGTGGACTGAACTATCAGATCGAGCACCACCTGTTCCCGTCCATGCCGCAGCCGAATCTGCGCCGGGCCCGGCCCGTGGTGCGGGCGCACTGCCGCACCGCGGGCCTGGACTATTACGAAACCGGGGTGGTGCGAGCGTATTTCGAGATCATTACGCACCTACGACGGGTGAGCCGGCAGGCGCGGACTTGTCGGTGAGTCCATAGCGGCGGTGCCAGCGCGCCAATGGCCTTGGGGCCCACCAGTTCCACGCACCCGCCAGCCGCATGACCGCGGGCACCAACAGGATTCGAATGAGGAACGCGTCCAGCAGCACCGTCACCACCAGCCCGACGCCCAGACCGCGCATGAACGAGACCTGGGCCGTGACGATGGCGGCGAAGACGATGGCCATGACGGTCGCCGCCGCGGTGACGATCCGCCCGGTGCGGGCCAGCCCGAGTGCGACCGCCCGCCGGTTGTCGCCGGTGGCCAGCCATTCCTCCCGCATACGCGACAGGACGAAGATCTCGTAATCCATCGACAATCCGTAGGCGATGCAGATCAGCAGCGGCGGCATGGTCGCATTCGTGTGCCCGGTGGCGACGGTGCCGAGCCCACCGAGGTGGCCGTCCTGGAAGATCCACACCATCGCGCCGAGCGCGGCCGTCAGCGACAGCACGTTCATCAGCAGCGCCTTCACCGGCAGCAGCAGGCTGCCGGTGAACAGGAACATCAGCACGAAGGTCGCCAGCGCGATCAATGCCAGGATCGCCGGTACCCGATCGGTCACCCCGCGCACATTGTCCAGATCGCGCTGCGCCGATCCGCCGAAGAGGGTATCGGCCGGGGCCGCGATATCCTTCAGGTCGTCGAGCTGACGCTTGGCGGCGTCGGAGAACGGGTCCAGGGTGGTGCCGACGGTCAGATACGCGGCGGCCCCGTGGCGCGCGGAGTCGACGGTCGCGGTGCCGAGTCGTGTTCCGCCGGAATAGATTCCGTCCGGCGCGGCCACGCCGGTCACCTGCCGCACCCGCGACAGCGCCGCCGCGTATGCGGCCACCGCCTCGTCACCGGGCGCCGACGGCATGACGATGTAGACCGTCCCCTGGCTGTTCTGCCGGGGAAACTCCGCGCGCAGCAGGTCACCGGTTCGGCGCGCGGACGCCGAGGTGGGCAGGTTCCGGTCGTCGGGGTAGCCCAGGCGCACGCCCAGGAACGGCAGGCCCACGACAACGAACAGGGTCGTCACCACGAGCACCGTCGAAACGGCATGGCGCATGGCGAAATTCGCGGTCCGGTACCAGACGGTGGTCTCGGCGGGCCGGGTGACGGGCTCGGCTCGGCCGATCCGGTCCCCGAGCAGCAGGATGAGCACCGGCGCGACCAGCAGCGCGCCCACGAGACTGAAGGCGACACCCGCGATTCCGGCGTAGGCCAGCGACCGCAGGAAGTACATGGGCAGCACGAGCATGGTCGCGACCACGCAGCCCAGGGTGAGGGCGGAATACGCGACGGTGCGTCCCGCGCTGGTCAGAGTCCGTCGCAGCGCCGCGTCCGGCGGCATCCCCGCACCCCGTTCCTCGCGATAGCGGCTGAGGATGAACAGCGTGTAGTCCACGGCCAGCGCCAGGCACAGCGCGGTCGCCAGATTGACCGCGAATACCGCGACATCGGTCCAGGCGAACAGGATTCGCAGCGCGGCGGCCGTACCCGCGATCGCGAAGGCCGCCACCGCCAGCGGGACCAGCGCCGCGAGGACACCGCCGAAGATCCAGATCAGGGCCGCGAAGGTGAACGGCGTCGCGATGATCTCCAGTTTGATCAGATCCACACGGGACTGCCGATTGATCTCGTACTGCGCCACGGCCTGCCCGCCCGCCGTGACAGTAATATCGTCCGAGGAGCCGATCAGGGGTGCGGCGATATCGTGGGCGCGCACCGGGGCCTGCCGATCGTCGCCGGTGACGCGGGCCGCGATCAGGGCGGTGCGATGATCCGTTCCGATCAGCACCGGCGCGACCGTCGCGGGCGCGGTCCAGTACGAAATCACCTGTGTCGCATACGGAGACGAACGCAGCGCGTCCACCACCGCCAGTCCGCGAGTCCGCGCCTGTGGTGAGTCGGCCCCGGACGGTGAGGTGACGGTGAAAACCAGCGAGGATCCGCCCGCCCCGAACGTCTCGTCGAGTACCTGAGCCGCTCGGGCCGATTCGGAATCGGGAACGTCGTATCCACCGGCGGGCAACTGGGCGCTCACCGGTAGTCCGTACACCGCGGCGGCGGTGACGAACACCCCGAGCCACGCCGCGATCCGCCGCGGAGAACGAAGGACGAACTCGGCGATCCGAGCCAACAGCACGCCTACCTCCAGATTCGTATTCAGCTGTGTGCCAGCGGTTCCGCGACCGGATTCGGCCCGCGGTGGAACACGCGCCGGCGCGTCTCGGTGACGCGGCCGACGCCGGTGACCGCGCGCGCCACAGCCCGCGCGTCGCGAGCGAGATCGGGCAACTGCCCCGACGGCACGCGGTATCCGAGGAAATGGAGGCCGGGAGCGTGGGCCAGCGTCCGACCGCCGTGCACCAGCGGCCGCCCGCCCACCTCGGCGAGTACGCCCAGATGCCCGACCAGTGCGGTCAGATCCGGGCGCTGTCCGGTCGCGGCGATCACGGCATCGGGGCGGATCGCCGATCCGTCGGCGAGCAGCACCCTCGGCCCCGCGAAACCCGTGACCGCCGACACTATTTCGATCGCGCCCGCACTCACCGCCGATACCAGCCCGCGGTCGATCGTGCCCGCGGTGTGCCCGGTGCGGGTCAGGGCCGTGACAATGCCGTGGCGCGGGGCGGACAAGCCGAGGGTGCTCAGATCGCCCCATTGCAGTCGGTGCAGGAGCAGACTGGCCCGGTCCACCGCGGCGTCGGGCAGCGGCCAATGCTTGACCGCCTGGCTCAGCAGCGAGGTCAGCGGGCCGAGGCGAAACAGTAACGGCGGATTGCGGATCGCCATTCGTACCCGGGCCGCGCCGGAGCGCGCCAATTCGACGGCGATATCAATACCGGTGGGCCCGCAACCCACCACCAGCACATCGCGGTTTCGATACGGTCGCGGTCCGCGGTAGTCCCGGGCGTGTGCGAGTCGCCCCGCGAAGCCGTCGGATCCGGGCCAGTCCGGTAGATGCGGCCTGCGGTGCAGGCCGGTCGCCACGATCACCCGCGCGGTCGGGATGTCACCGGCGCTGGTGCGCACGATCCAGTGGTTGCCACTGCGCTCGATACGCTCGGCCCGGATGCCGTAGCGCACGTCGGGATCGAGTGCGCGCACATAGCGGGCGATGTAGTCGAGGAAATCGTCGCGACTCGGCCAGGGTCCGCATGCGGGCGGAAGTCGCATTCCCGGAAGCGAACTCAGCGGCCGCCAGGAATTCATGCGCAGCGACGGATAGTAGCCGTGCCAGGTGGAACACGGGCGATCGGAGCATTCCAGGAGCATCGGGCGCGCGCCCGCCTCGGTCAGGGTCCAGGCCGCGGCGAGCCCGGCGGGTCCGGCACCGATCACCACGGGAGGATGCGGATCGGTCACTCGGATATGACAACCTGGGCATCTGAAATTCCACTGACATCTTCGAATCATTGCTGACAGGTAGCTGAATATTGGTGACGGCGTATCCGGCAACCCGTTTCTGGTTGGAAATTCCTAATATCAACCGGCAGCTGATAATTCGCCGTGGTGTGTCGCCGGTAAATTGCCATACGGGTGCTAGGGTCTAGCGCGACCTCGAACTCATCGAACCTCCATGCACATCTGCGAAGGAAGGTTGAATGTTCACGATGCGTAATAGGCGGCATCGGTACGGGTTTGCGTTGACTGCGATAGCGGTCGTTCAGGTTGCGCTCGCTACCATTGCCAACGCCGACCCCTCGTGCCCGTGTATGCCGGATCGCCCGGCGCCGGTTTCCGACAATCCGGATATGTATACCGGGCCGATCCAGCCGCTGCTTCCGTTCCCGCAGCCGCCGTCGCCACCGGAATTCGACCCGTTCTATCGTCCCGATCCCGCGCGGTTCGTGGATCTGAAGCCGGGCCAGATCATCGCGGCGCGACAGGTGAATTTCGCCGGTATCGGCGTTATCCCCTTGGACGTCGAGGCGTGGCAGCTGTCGTTCCGTTCGAACAACAGCCGTGACGAACCGATCGCCGCGGTGACCACGGTGGTCAAGCCGCATATCGGTCCCAACCCGCGCAAGCTGCTGTCCTATCAGGTGCCGGAGGACTCGCTCGCGAATTACTGTGCGCCGTCCTACAATTTCCAACTCGCGTCGGTCCCGGGTAACTACATGGGCCAGATCGAACCGGCCGCTGAGATGCTTCAGCCGTTCCAGCAGGCGCTTCGGCAGGGCTGGAATATGAACATTCCCGACCATCAGGGTCCCAATTCGGCCTTCTACGCCGGGCCGCTGGGCGGGCGGATCACGCTCGACAGCATTCGGGCGGCCGAGAACTTCTATCCGATGGATCTCGACGGTCGGCACACGCCGGTCGTCATGCAGGGACATCTGGGCGGCGGACCGCCCACGCAATTCGCGGCGGAACTGCATCACGATTACGCGCCGGATCTGAATCTCAAGGGCGCGGCGGTCAACAGCCCGCTGTCGGATCTGGCCGGACTGGTCGCGCACAACAGCGGAAATCTCGCGGGCCCGTCCATCTTCGACGCCATGGTCGGCATCTCTCGGGAGTATCCGGATTTCGGCCGGTACCTCGACGAGCACATGGACGGCGTGGGCAAGGCGATCCGGGATGTCCACGGCGTGGTGTGCATGGGATGGGCGGGCATCGCCCCGCCCTATCAGAACTACATGGGATCACTGCCGCCCAATGTGTTCGACGACCCGGCCGTCAAGCACGCGATGGACGAGAACCGCTACGGCAATCAGCAGCCGGACATCCCGATGTACTACTACCAGCCTGCGCTGGACTGGGTGATGCCCACGCCGCTGGTGGACGACTTCATCAACACCACCTGTCGGGACCATCCGGATGCGAGCATCCACTATGTCCGCGATCACGCCAGTGAGCTCCTCACGATTCCCTATGTGGCCCAACCATCGATCGATCGCTGGTTGACCGAGAGGGTCGACGGAATACCCGCCCCCGAGGGCTGTTCGGTCAGCGATGTCGCGACCATGGCATCGCCCAACAATGCGAACGGTGATCAGGGCGGCGACGCCGCCCCGATGCCGGATGCCGTCGAGCGGAGCAACGGAAACTAGGCAGTCCATCGAAAAAGGGTCCGGCCGGGTTCGCCCGGCCGGACCCTTTTCAGCTTACGAGTGTCGCGCGCAACCGATCGCTGGGCGCGATGCCCAACTCGGCGTCGAGGATTCGGCGTAGATTGCGGAACGCCTCGACCGCCTCGGCCCGGCGACCCGAGCTCTTGAGGGCGATGAGCAGCAGCTCCCACAGTCGCTCGTTGAACGGATCGGCGGCGATGAAGGTTTTGGAATTGACGATCACCTTCTGATAATTCTGCAGGCCGATCCACGAATCCAGCAGCGCCTCACGTGCGACGGCGCGCAACTGGTGCAACTGATCCGCGCGCGCGGCCACCAGGGGACCGTCGGCGACATCGGCCAGCGCGTCACCGCGCCACATGTTCAGCGCGTCCTCCAGCATGGCCGCCACCACCGAACGTGCCGAGGTGCCCAGGGCCAGTGCGTGTTCGACCTGTTCGGAGAAACGATAGGCGTCCACGCAGGCGCGGTCGATATTGAGCCGATAGTTCGAGGCCGATGATTCCAGCAGATCGGCGGGGAGTTTGTTTGCGCCGAACCACTTCCGCAATCTTGCGATATGCGCGTGCAAGGCATTGACGGCATCGGTGGTTCCGGACAGCTGGAGTTCTTCGATGAGCTCGTCGCGCCGCATCCACTCCCGGGGCCGAATCGCGAGAATTGCCACTATGCTGCGCAGTTTTCGGCCCGAGAGGGTGGCCTCGGCGCCGTCCATCATGATCTGCACGGGACCGAGCATCGAAATACTGGTTGTCGCCATACGTTGCCCACCATCCAGAACGCGCTGCAGCCGTTGCTGTACCGGGACCCCCCTCGACAGCGAATGCTAGCACTACTGCTTTTCTACGGTGTGCAACGCAGCCGCGCGTGTGAACTCGAATGAGATCGCCTTCGGAGTCCGGGTCGCCCACCAATAACTGGTGCCGGTTCCGGGCCAGCATTGCCGGTTGTTTCCGGTGTGGTCGAGAAACCAGCTGTCGCAACCCGAGTTCCATACCGAACGGGAAAGTTTCGAATGCAACCATCGATTGAATTCCCGCTGGATCTCCGGGCGCACCTCCATCCGGGTCGCGCCGCCGCGGCGCAGCATGCCGAGACATTCGGTGATGTAGCGGATCTGCGCCTCGATGACGAACAGGATGGACTGGGCCCCGCCGCCGGAGTTCGGTCCCATGATCAGGAACAGATTCGGGAATCCGGCCACGGTCATGCCGAGGTAGGCCCGCATACCGTCGCGCCAGGCCCGCGCGATGGTGTATCCGTCTCGGCCCACGATATGTTCACCGGCGCAGCGATTGTCGGTGTCGAAGCCGGTGGCCAGCACGATCACATCGGCCTCGTGCAGCACGCCGTCGGCGGTGCGCACCCCGCTCGGCTCGAATTCCGTGATGCCCGCGGTGACCAGATCGACGTCCGGTCGGCACAGCGCCGGGTAGTAGTCGCTGGTCAGCAGGATCCGCTTGCAGCCGATGGTGTAGTCGGGAATCAGCTTGGCCCGCAATGCCGGATCCGGCACCTGTCGGCGCAGCGTCCGCAGCGCCGCCCAGCGCAGCACCCGCAGCAGGCGCGGATGCAGGAATCCGGCCACCGGCACCTCGTGGGTCCAGAAGGCGAAATTGCGATACAGCGCGGCCAGCCCGGGGACGCGCGACAGCAGCCGACGCTCGCGCGCGCCGATGGCGCGATTCGGCTTGGGCAGCACCCAGTGCGGGGTGCGCTGGAAAACCGTCACCCGCTCGGCCACCCCGGCGACGGCGGGAACCAGTTGCACCGCACTGGCTCCCGTGCCGATCACCGCGACCCGCTTACCGGCGAGATCGAGTGCGGGGTCCCATTCGGCGGTGTGCACGATCGGACCGGCGAACCGGTCCTGGCCCGCGAATTCGGGGCGATGTGGTCGATGCAGCACGCCATTGCACAGCACGACCACACGCGGGCAGTAGAGTTCGCCGCCGCGGGTCCGCACCCACCAGCGATCCACGGCGTCGTCGAATTCGTAGGACACCACCTCGGAGTCGAAGCGAATATGCGCCTCGAGGGCAAAGTCCTTCACCACCCGCCGGGCGTAGTCGAGGATCTCCGGCTGGTCGGCGTAGAGCTTGCTCCATCCGGTGTGCGGGGCGAAGGAATACGAATACATCAGCGACATGACATCGCACGCGCAGCCCGGATAGGTATTGCTGCGCCAGGTACCGCCGATCTCGTGCGCCTTCTCCAGGATCACGAAATTGTCGACGCCCGCCCGACGCAGGCCGACGCCCATACCCACACCGGCCATCCCGGCTCCGACGATCAAAACATCCGGATAGCTGAAATCTGGCATGTGCCACCTCGTTTCGCTCGGTCGACGGTCAGGGTCCGTCGCACTCGGGCGTCAGTACCCGCAGTGCGCGCGGCAGGATGTGCAGGCCGTAGCCGGTATGGGTGCCCGGCATGAGTTCGCCGTCGTGTTCGATCAGCAGGGGCTCGCCGTCGGTGCGTTCCAACCGGATTCGCCGTCCCCTGCCGTAGTGCACCCCGGGCAGGTCGTCGATCGCGCCGGTGAACGCGACGCGGAACAGTTCCGGCAGATCGACGACGGCGGTGGCCACGCAGACATCCAGCAGTCCGTCGTCGAGTATCGAATGCGGCAGCAGGCGAAAATCGCCGCCGCGATGGCGCATTCCGCCGATATCGGCCACGACGATGCGGTCCTCGACCAGTATTTCGCCGTCGACGATCACCCGGCCCGGGAACGGCCGATAGCTCGCGGCGGCCGCTACCGTCGCGCGCAGCAGCAGATCTCGGCCGTGGCCCTCGATTTCGGTGGCCGCCAGTAATGTCGCGGGCAGCAGCCCCGCGGCGCAGCCCAGCAGCACGGGGACCTCGAATTCCTCGAGCCGGGCCAGATCGATCGCGCGCCAAGGCGGTTCCGGACGTAGCGCGATCGTCACGACCTCTTCCCACGGTCGATGCCCCCACAGCCCGCGGAAACTGGAATTACCCGTCCCGCCCGGTGCGATCAGCAATGCGGGCGCCTGGCCGGTCAATTCGTCGAGCATCCGCAGCGCCGCCGCGACCTGTCCGGCCGTGCCGTCGCCGCCGACGGCGACCACCACATCGGGCCGGTATGCGAGGACCTGTTCGACCACCCGCGCCTCGGTCGACGTCGCCGTCGTCTCGATGCTGCGCAGTGCGATGGCGTCCAGCTTCTCCAGCGCGCGCATCAGCGCGCCGGTATCGCCGCCGGCGGCCGGATTCACCACTGCCAGAACGGGAATCACAGCGCGTTGGTCATCCGCAGCAGGCTCCACACCGCGCCCGGGGTGAGCCGTCCACCGACCGCGAGATATTCGGGGAAGACCAGTGTCGGCTGCCACTTCAGCTTGTATTCGAGCTGACTGCGTGCGGGATAGACGCGCGCACCGTGGTCGGCGAGCAGTCGCACCGCGCGGGCGGTGACGCGGTCGGCGGTCGGAAGTTCCAGTGCGGGATCGAGTCCGGTGAACGGGGTGAAGCCGAAGTGCAGCCAGCGGGCGCCCTCGCGCCGGAAATCGCGCATGGCGGTGAAATTCACCGCCTCCATGACGCCGGGCACGGTACCGGGCAGGCGGCGGCTGAGATCGTGCAGCCAGCCGCGATGAGCGCCGTAGGCGGGAGCGTAGGAGATGTAGCCGACCGGTGCGCCGCCGATCCGCGCCAGATACAGTCGGCGCAGCCGCTGTGCGGGGCCGCCGATCTCGCCGACCAGGAACCGTAATGGTTTGGCGTGCCGCCCCTTCGAACGCAGCCACCGCTGATCGATATCGGCGAGTGCGTCACGGTGGCGGAGGGCGTCGACCCGTTCGACCACCAGTCCGGCGCGCTGGGCGCGGGAGATCTTGTTGCGCAAGCGCATGAAGCGCTTCCCGGCCAGTTCGGTCTGATCGAGAGCCACCGCGTACGAGGCGCCGATCTGATTGACCGGCATACCGAGTTCGGCGTACAGGGCGGCGTCGGCGCGCTGTACCTGCACGGCCACCACCTTCCTGCGTTCGTCGACCGCATGACCGAGGAATCGGCGCAGCAGCTCCGCCCGGCGCTCCGCGGCGGCGACGGGGCCGCCGAATTGAATCAGATGGCGACCCCAGCGGCGGTAGCAGATGAAGCCGGGCACATCCGGAACCGTGAAGTACAGATTGTCCCGATTGAGAGCGAGATAGGCGCTGGGATTATCGGCATACCGCCGGAGAACATCGCGGCGGATATCCTCCCTGCACGGTGTCACATCCGATGAAACCAACGGTGATCGGCCCTTTCAGCGAGATCGATCGGTGCGATCCAGCATGGCCACTCGTCCTGACGACTGGCTGATCCGTTTGCTGAGCCACGTCAGCAATAGGTCAGCAACATTTCAGTGCCGCCCGGCAGGCTGGCATCCACGATGACGACGGCGCAGCATACGAAGCCATACACCTACGGCAGCTATGTGGGTGGTGCAGACATTGGCGGCGACACCTGGGTGCATGTGCTGTCGTCCCGTGCGATCTTCGAGGACTCCTTCGCGAGCCTGCGGCTCAAACGCGATCTCGATCGCGGCGCGGTGGCGCTGGCGTCGGTGCCGCCGGGTGTGGTCGTGGGCCGGGTGGCCGTCGCCGACGAGACCACCGCCGCGCGAGCGCTGACGGTGGCGGCCGAGGCGGCGGTGCTCTGGCGGGCCGCGCCCGTCGCCGATCGGGTCGAATTCCTCGCCAGGGCACGGGAACTGCTGCTGGACAAGGCCGATGCCATCGTCCGGATGCTCACCCTGGAGGGCCATCCGCTGGAGTTGGCGCGCTGGGAGTTCCGCGGCTTCCTCGAGATGTGCGAACAGTCCACGCGGGAATTCGTGCGCGGGCAGCTGTGCACCGAATATCGCACCGCCGACGATCGGGTGCGCCTGATCCGCCGCTGTGCCGACGGGGTGGTGTGCGTGAATCCCCCCGCGAACGCGCCCATGTCGAGTGCGCTGCTGGCCGCGACCGCGGTGGTCGCGGGCAATGCGGTGGTGGTGCGCGCACCTCGCGCGGCGCCGCTGGGCGTGACCTACGCCCTGCGCGAGATCGTGGCCCCGGCCCTGGCCGCGGTGGGCGCACCGCCCGGCGCGATCGGGAGTCTGTGCGGTGATCCGGAATGGCTGCTGCGCATGTGGCTGGACAGCCCGCGCGTGGACGACATCATGTACTTCGGCGGGGTGGAATCGGGACGGGAGCTGGAAAGGCGTTGTGTCGCAGCGGGAAAGAAGCCGATTCTGGAGCTCGCGGGCAATGACATCGTGCTGATCTGGCGCGATGCCGATCTGACCGCGGCCGCGCGGGCGGTCACCGAGAGCTTCTTCGGCTCGGGACAGCTGTGCATGATTCCGAATCAGGTGGTGGTGCATCCGGCGGTGGCCGATGAGCTGCTCGCCCGGGTCGTCGAGCTGGCCGAACAGCTGCGGCCCGGCTATCCGGACGATGAGGGTGTCGTGCTGTCGCCGGTGCTGCGCCACGATCGGTTCCACGCCGTCCTGGCCGATGCGGTGGCGCACGGCGCGACCGTGGTCACCGGCGGTTCGAACATGCACCTGGACGGGTCGGCCGATTCCGCGGGATTCTTCCTGCGGCCCACCGTCGTTCGCGTGGACGGTCTGGCCGCCGCCCGGGAGCTGGTCGCCGTACGGGAGGAGACGTTCTTTCCCCTCGTGCCGGTGATCGTGCCCGAGGCCGAGGACGACGAGCGCCTGCTGGAGGCGTGCCTGCGGTTCGTCGACGGCAATCGCTACGGACTGCGGAACTCGCTGTGGGCCCGCGATGCCCAGGTGATCGATCGATATGTGGCCAGTGTGACCAACGGCGGCCTGATCAAGGTCAACGAATCCCATATCGCGTTCACCGCGCCGCTGCCCTCGCACGGCGGAACCGGGCTCACCGGAGGAGTTTTCGGCGAGGCCAACTATCCGATGCTGCGGGCCTCGCATCTGCAGGGCGTCGCGATCTCCGCGGCCGGTCAACCGTACGGATACCGGTAGGGGTGGGCATGCGTACCCTCGACGAGGCGCGGACCATGTGCGAAAAGCACATTCCCGGACTGTATTCCGCGCTCGCGGACATTCCGCTGACCGAGCTGGAACGACCCGGCAATCCCGGGCTGGAGTTGTTCCGCAAGTTCGGCGGGCCAGGACTGGTGATCCCGAACGCGTACGGTGGCCGCGGCGTCGATCCGCTCGACGCGGTGTGCGTGATGCGCGCGGTCGCCTCCGTCGCACCCTCGCTGGCGGTCGCCACCACCATGCACCACTTCTCGGTCGCGACGCTGTTCACCCTCGCCGACAGCCTGCGCGCCGCGGGCACCGAATGGGCGATCCTGGAGGGTATCGCCGACCAGAACCTGCTCGTCTCTTCCGGTTTCGCCGAGGGGCGGCCCGGCGGCGGCATTCTGTCGCCGACGATGACCGCGACCCCGGCCGAGCGCGGCTATCGGGTCAGCGGTTCCAAGCGGCCGTGCAGTATGGCCGCCTCGATGGATCTGCTCTCGGCCAGCGCGGTCGTGCCCGGTGAATCCGAACCGGTGATGCTGCTGATACCCGCTGCCGCCGAGGGGATTTCGACGCATCCGTTCTGGGCCAGCGCCATTCTGGCCGGGGCCGAGAGTGATGAGGTACGCCTGAACGATGTATTCGTCGACGAGCGCCTGGCCGTGCGGGCCACGGTGGACGACTCGGGCGCGGTCGACGAATTACAGACCGTCGGATTCATCTGGTTCGAACTGCTGATCTGCGCGTGCTACCTCGGCATGGCCAGCGCGCTGGTGGAGCGGGTGTTCCGCGCCGGTCGTGCGAGTCGGGAGACGCTGTCCTGGTTGGGGATTCGGCTGGAGACCGCGGCCCTGCTGCTGGAATCGGTGGCGCGACTGCTGATCGAGGGCCGCGCCGACAATCCCGCCTTGGCGCAGACCATGATCGCCCGCTTCGCGGTGCAGGACGCCATCGGGGAGACGGCCGCGCGGGCGCTGGAAACCCTCGGCGGCACGGCCTTTGTCACCGATCCCGATATCGCCTACCTCGCCACGGCGAGCCGCTGTCTCGCATTCCATCCACCCGCTCGCCAGGCCTGCGGTGACAGCCTCGCCGAAAGTCTGGCGGGCGGCACCTTCCGGATCGACTGAAAGTGACGATATGACCATTGAGCACAGCGATCCAGTCGCGAACGATACGGCCTGGGTGGCGCGGGCCTACCGCGACAACCTCAGCTCGGGCCGGGCGCGCATCGCGGAACTGATCGGCGGGCAGGTGGAGGTCGCCTCCGAGGGCGCGTGGGTGACCACGATCGATGGCGAAAAGTACCTCAACGCGGGCGGTTACGGGGTTTTCATCACCGGCGCGCGACATCCGGTGGTGGTCGGCGAGGTGCAGCGGCAGCTGCAGCGGCATCCGATCGGCACGCGAATGTTCTTGGAGCCCACCGCCGCTCGGGCCGCGGGCATGCTGGCCCGGATCGCGCCCGAGGGTCTCGAGCGGGTGCACTTCTGCGGATCGGGGGCCGAGGCGACCGAGACCGCGATCAAGATCGCCCGGCTGTCCGGGCACCGGCATCTGATCTCCATGCACGGCGGATATCACGGCAAAACCCTCGGTGCGCTGTCGGTCACGGCGAAAAGCCTGTTCCAGGACCCGTTTCGGCCGCTGCTACCCGATGTGACCCATATTCCCTACAACGATGTGCCCGCGCTGCACGCGGCGCTGGAACGTTCGGCGGGCCCGGCGTGCGTGATCGTCGAACCCGTACAGGGCGAGGCCGGGGTGGTGCTGCCGCTGCCCGGCTATCTGCACAGCGTGCGCGCGCTGTGCTCGGAGTTCGGCGCGCTGCTGGTGGTCGACGAGATCCAGACCGGACTGGGCCGCCTGGGCGCCTGGTGGGGTTCCGATCTCGAGGGGATTCGGCCCGATATCCTGTTGTCCGGCAAGGCGCTCGGCGGGGGAGTGCTGCCGGTCGCGGCGGCCATCGCGACCGAGCGGGCCTATTCGGTGCTCGACCGCGATCCCTTCCTGCACACCTCGACCTTCTCCGCCGCGCCGGTGGCCATGGCGGCGGTGTGCGGCGCGCTCATCGCCATCGAACAGGACGGGCTGGTGGAGCGGGCCGCGCTGCTCGGGGCCGAATTGCTCTCCGCGATCACCGATATCGCGGTAGCCGCGCTGGGCGTGCAGATCCGGCAGGTGCGCGGGCGCGGCCTGCTGATCGGAATCGAGTTCGTGGATCCGGCGCTGGCGGGCGAACTGCTGATCGAACTGGTCCGCCGCCGCGTCATCCCCAGTCATTCGCTCAATTGCGAACGCGTGCTGCGGCTCACGCCGCCCGCCGTCATGGATCGCGACGAGGTGGAGTTCCTGCTGGATCGCTTCGCGCAGGCGGTCACGGCGCTGGCCGATCGGTATCCCCACAGCGAAAGGTGAGGTCGACAACGATGCGTGCGGTTCAACTCACGGTCGGCTCGGTCACCTGTCCGGCCGCCCGCGCCTACGCCCGGATCGCCGAATTCGAACGATATCCGGAGTTGGTGGCCGAGGTGCGATCGGTCATCGTGCACGACAGCCCCGACGGTGCTCCGATGAGCAGCGATTGGGAGGTGTATTTCCGCAACGGGCCGCTGCGCTGGTCGGAGGTGGACTACTTCCAGCCCGAGCAGCGGCGCATCGTCTTCGAACAGACCACCGGCGATTTCGACATCTTCCGCGGCACCTGGCGGGTGGAGAGCGTGGACGCGGGTTGCGCGGTGCATTTCGAGGCCGCGTTCGACTTCGGAATCCCCAGTCTCGCGGGAATTCTGGAGCCGGTCGCGGAGAAGGTGCTCAAGGAGGGCATCGCAGTGGCGCTGTTCCAACTGCTCGGCGACGCGCAGGTGATCGACGATGCCGCGGTCGCGGCGGCCGTGGCAGCCAAACTCGCGCTGTCGGGCGTCGCTTCGGAAGGCCGGGCGCTATGACGATCTCGGTCGAGGCGATCAGCCGCGCGGTCGGTTCCACCGCCGAACTGGCGAGTTGGGCGCGCACCGTGCGCTACGAGGACATTCCCGCGCCCACCCTCGCCCTGGCGCGCAGCCAGCTGGTCTCGACGCTCTCGGCCGTGCGCGCCTCGCTGACCCATCCGCTGGGCCGCGCGCTGGTGGCCACCTTCGGCGCGCCGCTGCATCGCGATCCGAAACAGTCCGCGGCGGTGCTGGCCGGGCTGGCCACCTGTCTGGACTTCGACGATGTGTCCTTCGTGGGACATCTGTCGGCCTCGTGCGTCTCGGTGCCGGTGGCCTATGCCCGCGGGCTCGAACTGGACGGGCGGGCATTGCTGACCAGCATCGTAGTGGCCAACGAATGCGCCGCCCGGCTCACGGCCGCAACGATTCTCGGGCCGTTCTTCCGGGCGCAGGCCAATACCCACTGCCATCTGGTCGGGGCGGCCACCGCGCTGCTGCACGCGCGCCGCGCGCCCGCGGTCGAGTGGACCTCGGCGCTGGGCCTGGCCCTGGGCATGGTGCCGACGCCGCTGCATCGCGCCGTCCTCGGCGGCGATGTCAAAGCGCTCACCGCCGCGCTGCCGGTGCGTTCGGCCCTGGACGCATGCGATGCGGCCGCGCACGGGATGCGGTGCACCACAGATCTTCTCGACGGCGGCGACGGTCTGCTGGCGCAGTTGTCAGCGGTGCCGCTGCCGGAACTGCTGGTGGCCGGGCTGGGGCGGCGCTGGCATACGGATACGGTGGGGTTCAAGCGTTTTCCGGGCAGCGCCTACGCCCAGGCGGCCTACGAATGCGCCGAGCGACTCAGCGCCCGGCTGCCGCCGCGGGATCTGCCCGCGATCCGGCGCATCGTGGTGCACGGCTGTCTGCTGACCTATCTGCTCGACCGCAAGGTGCGGCCGTTCCTGGACGGCCGCCGAACCCCGGTCGCCGCGGCCAATTTCGCGCTCGGCTACGGCGTGGCGACGATCCTGCTGACCGGGCGGCTCGGCGCGGACGATCTGGCCCCGGCTGCCCTCGGTGACGAACAGCGCTGGCGGCTGGCCGATCGGGTGAGCGTGGAACACGACACCGCTATGACCGAGCAGATGCTGCGGGCCACCGCCCCGCTGGGCGAGGCGCTGCGCTGGGCGGGTCCGCGCGCGGCCAGCTGGCCGGAGCTGCAGGCGTGGGCGGGTGAGGAACTGCCGCGCCGGCTGGCCGAACTCGGCCTGCCCGAATCCACTTTCGAGCAGGCGACCATGTCCATCGGCGCGCGCGTGGTGGTCGAACTGGCCGACGGCCGTCGTCTGACCGAACAGTGCGATCGCTCGATCGGCATGACCGGACCGGCCACCCGACAGCATCATCAGGTCATCGCGGGCGGGAAATTTCTCGCGGTCGGTGGAAATGCGGAGACGCTGTCGCGAGTGGAACGACTGGAAACTCTGGATGCGGAGCAAACCGCCCGCACCCTCGCGACCGCGCTGTGTCAGCCCTATGGGAGGTGAGCAAAGGTCGACACTCTACGCGACAGGCCCGTGGATGCAAAATGATTGGCAAATTATTGGTTAATATATCGGAGTGGCCGATGTAGGCGAAACACCCGCGATGCGCCGACTGCACCGCCATATGTGGTGGATGCTGTCACTTCTCGTATCGGTGCTGCTGGCCGCGGGCACCGTGCATTCGTGGTTCAAGGCCGACGAGCCGGATATATCCTCGGCCGTCATCGGATCGGTCGCCACCTCACCCGAGGAGGTCGATCGGGCGGTCGCCGAACAGTGGAAGCCCGGCGAGGCCCACTACCGGATTCCGACCGGCGTGCTCATGCTGTCGCTGGAATTCGTGAATCCCTACGCGGTCAAGGCGACCGGCATGATTTGGCAGCGAATCGACCCCGCGCTGCCGCCGGATGTGGTGCACGGCGTATTGCTGCCCGAGGGCGACAATCCGCGAACCGTGACCCCCGCCTTCAACTTCGACGACCGCGGCACCCGCATCGAGGTGTGGACGTTCAACGGCACCTTCCGCCAGCAGTTCGACTATCGGGACTATCCGCTGGACCGCCAGGATGTCTGGTTGCGTATGCGGTCGGCCGATCTGCATCGGCCGGTGCAGTTGGTCCCCGATTTCGAGGCGTTCCCCAAACCGTGGGAGACGGCGAAGCTGGCGGGTCTGGATCCCGGTCTGGTGCTGGGCAGTTGGCATGCCGATTACACGGTCTTCAGTTTCGAACATCGCGAATTCGGACTGCAGCACAATCGGGCGGCGTATCAGGCCGCGGATCTGTATTTCAATCTCGGCATCGATCGCAGCCTGGTGGGTCCGCTGATCGGCCGGATCGTGCCGGTGCTGCTGCTGGCGCTGCTGATGTTCCTGTCGCTGTTCGTGATCACGACGGATCCGGATCGGCGCACCATCTCCGGTTTCACGGCCTTCGCGATCATCGGTTTCTCCGTGTCGACGGTGCTCGTCGTGGCGGTCAACGACAATGCCGCGCGCACCGAAACCGGTTCGGCCGGAATCTCTTACATCGAATTCTGGTACTTCTCGCTCTACATGATGACGCTGCTGGTCGCGTTCAATGCCACCATGCTGCTGACCGGTGGGCTGCGCAAAATCGTGATGTGGCGGGAGAATCTGTTCCCGAAACTGGTGTTCTGGCCGTTGTTCTGCGGATTGATGTACATCGCGACGCTCGCGTTCCTCGGGCCCTGAGGCCAGGGCCCGAGGAGGCCGCTAGCGTCCGAGCGCCCGTGCGAGCTGGCGCTTGTTCATTTTGGAACGGCCCGGGATACCGCGCCTGCGGGCCTCGTTGTAGAGCTGATCGCGGGTGGGGCCCTGCGTGCGCGACCGGCTTGTGCGGTTCGCTGTTCGATGTACTGCCATGTCACACCTCCTTGTCCGACATATTCGGAACTTGCAGCGGTGGCCGGCCGGATTGCTCGGTGAGCGTCCAGTCGGCGGGTAGACCCCTCACACACCCGTCCGAACCCTCGGCCTCGATCGTGACCGTGGCCGGGCCCAGCCGTAGATCGGCGAGGACGAGTCGACCCCAGCGCTCGGGCAACAGCGGTGCGAGCGCGATTTCGCGTCCCGGGACATCGGGCTCCAATCCCAGGAACGAGCGAACCAGCAGCAGCGGCGTGGCCGACGCCCAGGCCTGCGGGGAGCAGGACGTGGGATACGGGATGGGCGTGCGGAATTGGTCGCGGGGGAAGCCGCAGAACAATTCGGGCAGCCGGCCGTCGAAGGCCAGGGCGGCATCGATCAGACCCTCGGCCAGACGTTCGGCCAGCCTGGTCGCGCCGGGCAGATGCCGGTAGCGGATCAGCCCGGCGATCGCGATGGCCGTGTCGTGCGGCCAGACCGAGCCGTTGTGATAACTCATCGGGTTGTACGCGCCCATGCCGGTGGCGAGGGTGCGCAGCCCGAAGCCGTTGTCCATGGCCGGATCGGCCAGTCGCTCGATGAGCTGAGCGGCGCGATCGTCGGGGACGATTCCGGTCCACAGGCAGTGCGCCACATTGCTGGTCAGTGCGTCCACGCGGCGCTTGCGCCGATCCAAAGCGATGGCGTACCAGCCGGATTCGGGAATCCAGAACGCCTCGTCGAACTGCTTGCGCAGATCGGCGGCCTGGCCGCGCAGCCGTTCGGCGGTGGTGACATCGCCACGGGCCTCGGCGATCGAGGCGCGCGCCAGCCGGGCGGCATAGGTGTAGCCCTGCACCTCGCACAGCGCCAGTGGCGTCTCGGCGAGGCGGCCGGTCACATCGTTGATGGCGTCGAAGCTGTCCTTCCAGCCCTGATTGGCCAGGCCCCGATCGGTTTTGCGCTGATATTCCACGAAGCCGTCGCCGTCGGCGTCGCCGAAATGATCGATCCAGTCCAGTGCCGCGTCGGCGGCGGGCAGCAACTCGTCGATGATCTCCGCGTCGGCGCCCCAGCGGCGGCACTGGTCGAGCAGCATGACGAACAGCGGAGTGGCGTCGACGGTTCCGTAGTAGACGCTGCCGCCGAGCACCCGGTCACCGGCCGGTCCGCGGCGCATCTCGTGCATGATGCGGCCCGGCTCCTCCTCGGTGAGCGGGTCGACTGTACTGCCCTGCAGTTCGGCCAGCTGACGCAGCGTGCCGACGGCCAGATCGCCGTCCAGCAGCAGCGCCATCCACGAGGTGATCAGGCTGTCGCGGCCGAACAGGGTCATGAACCAGGGCGCGCCCGCGGCCACGTAGGCGGGCGGGCCGCCGCTGGAATCCTCCACGCGCACACTGCCTTCGATGCGCAGCGCGCCGAGATCGCTTTCGGTGTGGCGCAGGATGTGCGCCAGGCCCGCGTCGGAGGCGGTGAGATTGGTTGCGGAAGCGCGCCAGGCCTTGATGCGGCGACTCGGATTGTCCTCCTCGGTGATCGACATCCGCACCGGATGGTGACCGACCACCGGCTGGGCCAGCAGGGTGGTCTGCCATTCACCGCGCGCGGGTACGACCGCGTGCCACGTGCACGTGCCCGGGTGGACCTGTGGACGTCCGGTCGCGGTGACCAGCAGCCCGCGACCCGGATCGTCGTGGTCGCTGAGCCGCAGTTGTTCGCCGACGACCGCGGCCTCCGCGCCGCTCAGATGGGTCCGGCCCTCCTTGACGGCGAACAGGTCCGCGAAATCGGCATCGGCGTGCAGGGTGATGGTGAGCGCGGTGTCCTCGCTGCCGAGGTTGTGCACGGTCACGATCTCGCGCAAGCCCTCTCCGATGAGGCGGCGGCGCTCGATCAGCACGGTGCTGTCGGCCAGCCCCGCCCGCGGCGGCATACGCAGCACGAACCGGGCCTTGAACGCCTCGCCCGCCAGCACGGTCAGCGGGTCGAGCGGATGCCCGTCCACGCGCAGTTCCCACCGCGACAGCACCCGCGTGTCGTGGTAATACAGCCCCTGCGTCCCGCAGGGATGGATATCGCCGAGCTGATCGGACAGACAGAACGTGGCCGCCTCGACCAGGGTGATGGTCGATTGACCGCCGACTCCGATCGGCGGCCCGGCATTGAATATTCGCGGCAAGGTACTGCTCATCGCATTCCTCCTCCGCGTCCCGCAGCGGAAACGATATGTAGTGATCGCATCGATACTCCCCCTACCAGGGCGGATCTGTCGAGAAAAGAGCGAATTTTCCGCAAACTCATCGCCACCCATCCTCTCTCGAGTCGGCCGCGAAGAGGGGGAGGATCGGTATTACCGACCGGAATTGTTCGACTCGGGCGGCGGTCGAGCGATGCGACATCGATCCGCCTGTTGACGAGTGACCCACGCCACCCTACGGTAAGGAAATCTCCATTCTCTTTTTCAGATGAGGAAGATATGAGGTTTCGTACCGCCGCGGTCGCCGGCATTCTGTTCGTCCTGGTCGGCACGGTCGCTACCGGTGGTGCCCACGCGGTACCCATGCGCTCCGACGTGCCTGTTCAGCCACTTCCGGTGATGGTCGTGCCGCCGGAGATGGATCCCTTCTACAAGGCTCCCGCCGATGTCATCGCCGATACGCCGCCGGGCGGGATCATCAAGGCGCGGCAGATCACGCCCGCATTGCTGTCGGTGGCGCCGTTCAATATCGACGCCTGGCAGGTGCTGTATCGCACGAACGACAGTCGCGGCAACGCCGTCGCAACCGTGACCACGCTGTTGAAGCCGCGGGGGCCCGCACCGGAGGGCGGGTTCAAGCTGCTGTCGTACCAGGTCGCCGAGGACTCCACCGCGCAGTACTGCGCGATGTCCTATGTCGTGCAGCAGGGGTCGATTCCCGCGGATTACGTCAATTCGGCGGAGACGTCGCTGGCTGTGGCGCTTGGCATTTCGCAGGGCTGGGCGGTCGCGATCCCGGACTATCAGGGGCCGAACTCCGCCTACGGCGCGGCCATTCTGGGCGGGCAGGCGACGCTGGACGGGATTCGCGCGGCCGAGAGTTTCGCACCGCTGCAGCTGACCGCGGGCGCGGCGACGCCCGTGGGATTGATGGGCTACTCCGGCGGCACGATTCCGACCGGATGGGTGGCCGAACATCACGACGTCTACGCGCCCGAGCTGAATATCGCGGGCGTTTCGATCGGCGGTGTCGCGATGGGCGATCTGAAGGCGGTGCTGCGGTTCAACAATTCGAATCTGGGCGCGGGGCTCATCGGTGCGGCGCTGCACGGATTCGCCACCGAGTATCCGGAGGTGCAGCAGGCGTTCGATACCCAGTACGACTGGTTCGGGCGGTTCATGACCTCGGTCAAGGGTTTGCTGTGCCATCCGATGGGCTCGGCGCTGTTTCCGTTCTGGAACTTTCTGGGCTCCTATACCGGCCCCGGTGATCCGCTCGAGGTTCCCGCGCTGAGCGCGGCGATCACCGCGCAGCAACTCGGCCAGCACACCCCCGATGTGCCGATGTACATCTATCACGCGCAGAACGACGAGTTCATCCCGAACGCGGGCACCGATCGAGTCGTCGACGGCTACTGTGCCGATCCGAATGCCAGCGTCACCTACACGCGAGAATTCCTGGCCGAGCACATCATCGGCATCATGGGCTGGCTCCCGGATGGATATCAGTTCATCATCGACCGGCTCAACGGCGTTCCCGCCGCGAAGGGCTGCACCATCACCAGCCCGTTCACATCGTTCAGCACAGGCGATTTCGTCAAACTGCTCGGCGACAAATGGCCCGCCATCGCGGGTCTGTTGACCGGATATCCGGTCGGCGCGCGGTAGGTCAGGGTTCCAGCACCCGGTCCGCCAGGTCCTCGATGACCCGGCGGACCCGGTCGGGGTGGCGGACGTCCGCGCCATGATCGCTGCGAGGCAAGGAGATTCGCTGTGCGTGCGGTAGGACTCCGGCCACCGCGTCGACGCGCTCGGTGAGCCTGGCGGGGCTGCGGTCGCCGCCGAGTAGGACGGTCGGGACGGTGATGCGGGCGTAGGTGTCGAGTCGGGGGCCCAGGTGGTCCATGGCCGCCAGGTCGTTGATCTGGCACGGGACGAGGCGGCGGTGGCGTGGGGTCAGGGCGGTGAGCAGGCCGACGGCCAGGGACTGCCAGCGCGGCAGTCCGATCACGGCGTGGACGAACAGGGCCATCGCCCGGCCGGATCGACCGGCCGCTATCGCGGCGCGGGCCGCGGTGATCATTTCGCCGTTCGGGCCGGACCAGGGTGCGTCCAGTACCGCCGCCGGTTCGAAGATCACCGCGCCGGTGAACGAATGCTGTTCCGCGGCAATAGCTTCCAGTGCGATCACGCCCCCGGAGGAGTGACCGTAGACGAGCAGCGGTGTGCCGAGGCGATGGGCGACGGCGAGGACGTCGGCGACCTCGTCCGCGACGTCGAACGGGCCGCGTTCGAGCAGATCCAGTCGATACTGGCGGCGGCGCAGGCGAATCACGCGGAACCGGCGCGCGAGCAGCGCCGCGAGTTTACGGGTGCGGGTGCCGTCGTCGAGCCCCGGACCGATGATCAGAACCGGCGGCCCGCTGCCCTCGTCGAAGACCTGGATATCGACGCCGTCGGCCGAAACCATCGAATCCATCACCACTCCATTCGCCTTAGCAGTGCTAAGTGTGACTTAGCACTGCTAAGGTGTCAATGATGTCTTCCGCCGATCGCCCGGGCCTGACCAGGCAAATACTCATCGATACCGCGTTGCGCCTACTGGACGAGGTCGGGCTGGACGGGCTGTCGGTGCGTCGGCTCGCGGCCGAATTCGGGGTGAAGTCACCGGCGCTGTACTGGCATGTGCGCGGTAAGCAGGAACTGCTCGACGGTATGGCCGATGCGATCATCGCGGCGGCCCGCGTGCGTCCGCCGCGCGCGAACGAGACCTGGCAGGATTGGTTGACCAGGCGCGGCGAGAAGTACCGCCGCACGCTGCTCGCCCATCGAGACGGGGCGCGGGTGGTGACCAATGCCGAGTGGTTGAGTGAGCACACCATCGTACGGTTCAACGGTGAGCTCGTGGTGCTGGTCGAGCGGGGTTTCGGCGCGGCGCTGGCCATGCGAACACTGACGGCGATCACCCAATACACCAATGGTTTCGTGCTGCGGGAACAGATTCGCCCGACGGCCGTCGATCGCCTCGCCGCCAACCGTCTCGATGCCCTGACGGAATTGCTCGACGCCGATGCGCCGCTGCTGACGGCCCTGCGCGCCGGTGCCGGCACGGTGGGCGATCGGGCCTATCGGCACGGATTGCGAGCGCTCGTCGACGGCACTGCCGAAGCGCTGGCGCGGGAGACTCAGCGCGCCTAGGAGTGTCGGCCGGGGCGCGTGGGCACAATTGCGGACGTGATGTCCACGCGGGTTCGACGGATATTGATTCCCGCCACGCTGACGGTCGTCGTGCTGACGGTCGGCGGATGTGGCGGCGGTACTGTTCGACGCCACGATATCGTCGGTCCGATGGCGCCGCAGCGATTGGCGAAGGTCACCGAATATCTCGGTACCCGACCGGGTTTCGCGGGTGTGGTGCTGCGGGATCGGGTTACGGGCGCGGTATGGCGCACCGAACACTCCTCGACGCTCATGTGGGGCTGTTCCGTACCCAAACTGGCGATGGCGGTCGATCTGTTGCTGCGCGAGGACGCGGGGGCCGTGCGGCTGTCCGACGAGGACCGCGCCCTCGTGCACGCCATGCTGCATTCCAGTGACAACGACGCCGCCGACGCCCTGTGGAATCGCTTCGGCGGCGCGGCCGAATTCGGGGCTCGATTCCCGAGCTACGGCATGACCGATATGCGATTCTCCGACGAACACGAGCACACCTGGGGCTGGATTCTCACCACCGCCGACGATTTCGACCGGCTGGTCAACCATGTGCTGGAGGGACTGCCCGCAACCATCCGCGACTATCTGATCGACGAAATGCGTTCCGTGGGACCGGAACAGCGCTGGGGCGTATGGGGCGCGGGCTCGGAGGCCCGGCCGGGTCTGAAGAACGGCTGGTCCGACGATGACGACGACGGTTCCTGGCTCACCCACTCGGCGGGCTTCGCGGGCCCCGACGCCCGCTACACCCTCGCGATCACCGACAACACCAAGCTCGTCGAAAACGGCTACGAGACCGGCGCGGAGACCACCACGACCGTGGCCAGGCTGCTGTTCGATCCGGACTCATGAGGGCGAGCCCAGTTCGCACGATGACGACGACGGTTCCTGGCTCACCCACTCGGCGGGCTTCGCGGGCCCCGACGCCCGCTACACCCTCGCGATCACCGACAACACCAAGCTCGTCGAAAACGGCTACGAGACCGGCGCGGAGACCACCACGACCGTGGCCAGGCTGCTGTTCGATCCGGACTCATGAGGGCGAGCCCAGTTCGCAGTACATGATGTGCAGGCCGATGCGGCCCCGGGTGGGATGGCGGAGCGCTCCGGGGACGGTGCCCACGATCTCGAAGCCGAGGCGTTCGATTACTTCGGCCTATCCGCTGCGAGGTGGCAAGGTTACCGGGTCGGTGACGCTGCTCGGCGGGTCGACCAGGGAGGGGACCACCGGGGCGCGGGTCGGGAGGTAGTCCGGCGGTACGCCGCCGTCGCGGATGACGGTTCGATAGGCATCCACCGCGCAGGTCGGTTTGCGGGTCAGTGCGGGGTCGGTCGTGACGTCGACCGTGTACAGGCCGAAACGGGGTGTGTAGGAACCCCATTCGTAGTTGTCGGTGAGGCTCCAGTAGTTGTAGCCGATGACGTTGAAGTCGTCCATGCGGGCGCGTTGCAGCCAGTAGGTGACATCCCGCAGATAGTCGGCCCGGCGATAGTAGGTGGGGTCCTCGCAGCCGTCCTTGGTGGCCATGCCGTTCTCGGCGACGTAGATCTTCACCTTTCGCTTCTGTTCGGGTGTGGCGTTGTTGCCGACGATCTTGGTGACATAGCGGCGGATGACGTAGTAGATGCCCTCGGCCTGCAGCGGCATATTCCACAGCTGTGAGCCGTCGGCGGTCGCGCCGAGACGTGGGCCGCGGCGTGTGGCGAGATCGACCGTGGCGCCGAAATAGTAGTCCACGGAGACGAAGTCGAGCTTGTCGCGGATCAGCCCGAAGATTCTGCCGTTGACGCTCTCGTCGTCCCTGGACACGAATCCGATATTGCTGGTGACCATCGCGTCGGGGCGCTTGCCGTGGATGTAGTCGTAGATTCCGTTGTGCGCCTGGGCGAAACTGTCTTCCATCTTGTGGAACCGACCGTCGAAATCGGGACCCGGATGATGATTGAGCTCTTGGACGATATAGGCGACCGGCTCGTTGATGGTGACCCACAACGTCTTCGGCGAGTCGAAACGGTCGACCACCTTGCGCGCGTTGGTGAGCCACTTGTCGACCATGCCCGGATCCTCCCAGCCGTTCGGGCCGAGCCAGGCCGGATAGACCCAGTGGTCGAGGGTGATCATCGGTTGCATACCGGCGGCGGTGATCTGTGCGAGCACGCGCTCGTAGAATTGGAAACCGGCCTCGTCCCATCGACCCGGCTGCGGTTGCACCCGTGCCCATTCGACGCTCAACCGGAAGACCTTGACGCCCAAATCCGCAGCGCGCGCGATGTCTTCGCGGTAATGGGTGTAGAAGTCGACTGAATCGCGCAACTTCTCGTGTCCGAAAGCCGGGTTGTCGATATAGCCGGTCCAATTGCTCGCGGGTGCGTGCCCCTCGCTCTGGAAGCCGGATGTCGCTACGCCCCAGAGGAAATCGGCGGGCAGCGGGTCAACCCGACCGGGCGGTTCGGATGCGGCCTGTGCTGGAACTGCTGAGGCGCTCACACCTATGACGATAGCGGCGAGCAGCGCCCGGGCCAATGTTGTTGCGGGACGGCGCGACATGAAGATCACGGATCGTATTCGCGACCGGCGCCGTTCTGGATGGAAAGAAAAAATGCGCGGTTCGGGGGACATGTCCGATCGAAAGTCGATCCCATCCGGAACGAACACAGCTTCGAATGCATGATGGCGCCCGGTCGTACGGGAGCGCCGCCCGTGCCGTGCGCCGGGCGGAAACAACGAAATGTCGCTACTACTCGAGGAGAACCATGGGTCTTCTGTCCGCTCTCGTTTCCACACTCGGCGGCGTTGTCGGTGCTCTGCTCACCGGGTTGGGGAACGTTGCCACCGCGGCGTTCTGAGGTCTGACCCGCGGCCCGGGGCGGGTTTCGAGCCGCCCAGCTTCGTCTCCGCCCCGGGCCGGTGGGGTTCGCGATGCATTGTCAAGGGGCCGTAAGTCGCTGCGAGGGGTCGATTTTCGTGTCGAGGACAAGCGTGACGTCGGTGGTCCGGCGCGGGGTTACCGCTGCGCTCGTGCTGCCGACCGTCGGTGTGGTGGCGGTGGCGAATGCCGATCCGCAGTCGATTTCGGTTCCGCTGCAAGGCTGTCCGGGGTTGTATGTGCTGGCGGTGCAGGGTACGGGGCAGTCGGCCCCGGACGCGCCGGTGTCATTGGATTCGGGAATGCTGGCCGCGGTGCTGGAGCCTGTGCTCGGCACCGCTCGCGGGCTGGTCGCGCGGGCCTATGTGCCCTACGACGCGGCCTTCGGCGGGGCGGTGCCGGGCGGTGTGGTGCCGTATTCGGTATCGGTGACCGGCGGACTCGAACATCTGCGGCAGATGGCGGTGGATGTGGTCCGGAAATGTCCCGACAGTGAATTGGCGATGGTCGGATATTCCCAAGGCGCGCACGTGGTTTCGATGTTCGCGCAGGAGGTCGGGCAGGGCCGCAGTGAGGTTCCGGCCGATCGGGTCGCGGCCGTGGCGCTGATCGCCGACCCGACGCGCCGGCCGGGCGCCCCGTTGTTTCCGGGCAGCCCCGGACGCCGTTCACCGGCGGCCGCGCCCGGTACCGCGGGAACGGAAGTCGCCCGGCTGCAGCCATTTCCGCAGCAGAGCCTGTCGGGCGGCGGGATCGGACCCGATCAGGACATCGCCGTGGATTTCGGCGCGCTGAGCGGCCGGGTCGCCTCGCTGTGCATGGCGGGTGATCTGGCCTGTGACGCCCCGGCCGATCTGCCCATGCTGCGCACGATCGTGAATATCGCGGGGCAGGCCGATCTGGACCCCAACGATCCGATGGCCGCGTTCACTTCGATTCTGAAGGCGTTACAGGATATGGCGGTCAAGACGGCCGTCGACGTCGCCGATCGGGATCTGGCGGGCCAGTCGCTGGGCACGCTGTCGCTGTCGCGGCAGACGCCGCTGAGTCAGCGGCTCGCCGAGATGTCGGATCCCCGAACGCAACCCGCCGACGCGGCGGCGAGCCGGACGCTGCTGAAACTCGGCACGAGTGTGCTCAACACCCTGATCGCGCTCACCGGCGCGACGCTGACTACCGACGAGGTCGCCTACGTCACCGCGGCCGCCGATCCGCTCGACGGCGTGCGTCGACTCGCGGAGAAGGTGGTGCAGTCGGTGCGCCGCCCGATTCCGAAAGCCCATGCGTTCCATCTGTTCACGCAGATGTTCGACGCCGTGGCGCAACTGCTCGACGATACGCTCTCGGCCGCGGATCCCGACATCTGGACGCAGTATCTCGACACCGGTCGTCAGCACGGCGCGTACGTATTCGCCTCGGCCGGTGGGCGTTCCGCGGTGCAGTTCGTGGCGGATTGGTTCACCGCGTTGGCGCGGGATCTGTCCGATCCGCGCGTCCCGGCCGCGCAGCCGAACCGGCCGACCCCGCAATCGCTTGCGGCGCAACCCTTACCGGTGCCGCAGCCGCTGCCGCAACCGGCTGTGGGAACCGACAGCGCCGAACAACCGGCCATCGGCACCGCCCAGGCCACGCCCATCGAGCACCGCGAGGTCGCCTGGTGGCAGCCGATCGGGATGGATCGCGAGGTGGCCCGATACTACCTGTGGCTGCTGCTGTTCATCGGTATCGCCGTGCTGACGCATCTGCTGTCGTGGGTGTGGATGCCGCGGGAGCGCTTCCTGATCGGCGTCGCGGCCCGGCGGCGGCGATTCGGGTGGGCGCGGCGGCGCTGAGGATCATCGGCTCAGCAACTGATCGACGGCGCGGCGGAACAGGCGCACGCTGTCGGAATTACCCAGGCGCAGAGCGATATTGGTGTGATTGAGCATGCTTTCGATCTGGAAGGCGATCAGCTCGGGATCGATGGGTCCGAGTTCGCCCGCCGCGACAGCGGTTTCGAGATGTCCGATCAGTGTCTGCAGCCAGTCGGCGCGCCGCTGGGTGAGCGCGTCGCGGACCGGGCCGGGATGACTGTCGAATTCGGCGAGGGTGGCGGTCCAGAAGCAGCCGCCGGGGAAGACCGGGCGCTCGATATAGGCCAGCCAGTTGTCGATCAGCGCGCGCATTCGCTCGAGGCCCGGCGCGGTGTCGCGGGCGGGCGTCACGACCTCGTCGAGGAAGACCGTGCGCGCGGTTTCGATGGTCGCGAGCTGGAGCTGTTCCTTGGTCCGGAACAGGGTTTGGATACCCGCCTTGCTGATGTCGAGATCGTCGGCCAGCCGACCGAAACTCACCCCGCCCAGCCCGTCGACGGAGGCGATATCGGCCGCGCGGCGGGTGATGGTCTGACGCGATCGTGCCCCACGCTGGAGGCGGCGATCGGAGATCGCTGTCTCGCTCACGATGTCAGATTACGCGTCGCGCCCCGCCGGGTGGCCGCGACGAACAGCGCAACCAACAGCACGCTCAGCCACACGTAGGTATTACCGATGATGTGTTGCCAAGGGGTCCAGGAGAATTCGCGATTATTGTCGCCGGGCTCCCAGTTCTGCGGGCCGATCACGAAGACCACCGCGGTGGCCAGGACCACCGCGTACCAGATCAGCGCCGAGCGCAGCGGCCGGTGCGCGGCCGCGCCGACCCCGGCCAGCAGGGCCGGGGCGATCCACACCCAGTGATGCGACCACGAGATCGGCGAGACCAGCAGCGTGAAGACCGCGTTGAACGACACCATCAGCGCCGGATTGTCGCTCGCGCGACGCATGGCCGTCACCACCAGCGCCAGCAGCAGCGCGCCGAGGATCAGCCACAGCGCGGTGAAGGCCGGTTCGGGTACGCGCAGGCGGGCGAGTACGCCCTGAATCGACTGATTGGTGTGGAAGGCCGAACCACTCAGCCCGGAGACATTGCCCATGCCGCCGAACCAGTAGCGGGTCGATTCGTGCGGCATGATCGCGAAGGCCAACAGCGTCGCGGCGGCCCCCGTCACCGCGGCGGTGACGGCCGCGCGGTAATCCTTGCGGACCAGGAAGTAGATGACGAACGCGGCCGGGGTCAGCTTGATCGCGGCGGCGACGCCGATGAGCATGCCGCGCTTCCACTTCGGTCGCAGCGCCAGGCAGTCGGCGGCCACCAGCACCATCAGCAGCAGGTTGACCTGGCCGAAGTCGAGGGTGGAGTGGACCGGTTCGAGCAGTAGTCCGAGCGGGATGGCGCAGGCGGTCGCCCACAGCGCCAATTGGGTGTTGCCGGTCCACAGCCGCCGGGCCGTCAGATAGATGGTCACCGCCAAGGCGAGCGTCGAAACCACGAAGAACGCGGTCGCGGCCGGATGCCAGGACAGTATCGCGAACGGGCCCAGCGCCAGCGCCGCGAACGGGGGATAGATGAACGGCAGGCTGATGCCCATACTCGTCTTGGGCAGCGAACCGTACATATCGGCGCCGTGCCACCACGCCTGGACACCGAGGCGATAGACCTGCAGGTCGATGAACTCACGCTTGATCGGGGTCAGCGGCCAGGTCGGATGGGTCAGCCAGACGACGGCGACCGCGATCAACAGCGGCGGGACCAGCCACAGCGGACGACCGAAGGGACGAGCCGAGGACTTCGTCGGAGCGGAGGTGGAGACACTAACCATCCAGCACGAGGTTACCGGTCGCCGACCGGTCCGGTGCGCTCGGGCCGCGCGGACGCACCCGCGGTGCTACCGTCAGTTTACTGGACACGAGTCCAGATCTGGAACCGGGTCGGGGTCTAGGAGTTCGGTCGGTGCGCGAGATGTCGTTGCCGTCGATGGTTGGTGTCCTGCTGGTGGCGGTGGGGGTGCTGAGCGCACCCGCGGTGGCCGATTCGGGACCCGGGGATTACGAAGAGTATGTGGCCCTCGGGGATTCGTGGGCGGCCGATGCGACGCTGAGTCAGGCGACCGGCGATCATGTGCCGCTGGGATGCACGCAGAGCCGGCGCAACTATCCCAAACAGGTGGCCGCGGCCCTGCGGATTCCGGTCTTCCGGGATGCGAGCTGCGGCGGCGCGGAGACGATCGATATGACCTCCCCACAGGTGACGCGGCTGGGTGCCAACCCCGCGCAATTCGATCGGCTCACGCCCACCACCGATCTGGTGACCATCGGAATCGGCGGCAACGACGCGTCCTTGGCCGCGACCGTGCAGCGCTGCCTGACCGTGGATCCGACGGCGACGCCGTGTCAGGACGCACTGGTCGTGAACGGCGTCGATCGAATGTCGGCGAATATCGACGCGGCCGAGCCGAAGGTGCTCGCGACGCTGGCTGGAATCAAGGCGCGCTCGCCGCGCGCTCGCATTCTGCTGATCGACTACTTCCAGGGAGCCCGCCCCGGGCGCGGGTGCTATCCGGTCATTCCGATCTCCGACAGCGATGCGGGCTGGCTCGGCCGCAAACTCGTCGAATTGGACGCCATGCTGGCCGATGCGGCGCGGCGGGCCGGGGCGGAATTCGTCGATACCTATTCGGGCAGTGTCGGCCACGACGCGTGCCAGCTGCCGGGAGTTCGATGGGTGGAAGGGCTGATTCCGGTGTCCGCCAACCCGCCCGGGCCCGCGGTGCCGTTCCATCCCAATCAGCTGGGCGCCGATTATCAGGCTCGTACGATCCTCCAGGCGTTGGCGGGCTGAGTAACGCCCTAGCATGAGAGCCGTTATGGCCACTACGCGCGAGCAGCGGCGATCTCGGAATGCCGAGGCGCCGCTCACCCTCACCACCGAACCGCCGCGGAGTTTGTCCTTCGCCGATCAGTCGGCGTTCTGGATCAATCTCGGCGTGAGTCTCATCGGCTTCACCGGGGCCATCGCTGTATTGCGACCCGGTGGGCATCCGCAATTGCCGGTGGTCGCGGCGATCGTCGCGACCGTACTGGGGACGGTGGTGGGGACGGCAATGGTCGCGGCCGCGGGCGCGGTCGGCGCGCGGACCGGGGCTCCGGCGATGGCGAATTTCCGGGGGCTGTTCGGGACTCGACTGTCGTACGCGCCGACCCTCGCCAATATCGCGCAGTGCATCGGCTGGGGCGTCTACGAGCTGACGGTCATCGCCAGCGGATTCCAGGCCATCACACACGGCCGGTTCGGACATGCGCCGGTGATCGTGGCGGCCGGAATCCTGTGCACCGCAATGGCGATCTGGCCGCTGTCGGTGCTGCACATCCTGCGCAAGTACGTGACCGTCGCGGTCGCCATCTCGATGCTGTATTTCACCGTGCAGCTGCTGCGCAATCCGCTGCCGCAGGTCGAGGGCGCCTCGTGGAGCGGCTTCTTCCCGGCCGTGGACACCGCGCTCGCGGTGGCCGTGTCGTTCGTGCCGCTGGCCGCCGACTACACCCGGCACGCGCATTCGGCGCGGGCCGCGTCCGGGGCGACGCTACTGGGATATTCGGCCGGGCAGATCTGGTGCTATCTGCTCGGTATCGTCGCGCTGATCCAGGTGGGCGGCGATGTCGACCGGATCTTCGACACCTTCCTCGGCGTGAGCGCCGGATGGGTGTTCTTCGCGGTGTTGGTGCTGCGCGAATCGGATCAGTCGTTCGCGAATGTGTATTCCACGGCCATGTCGCTGCAGAATCTGCTGCCGCGGGTGGATCGGCGGATTCTGGCGGCGGCGGTCGGGGCGCTGGCGACCGTATCGGCCTTGGGCGTCCACGATTTCACGGGATTCTCGAATTTCCTGCTGCTGATCGGATCGGTCTTCGTGCCGCTGTGCGCGGTGCTGGTGGTGGACTACTTCTTCGGTCGGGGACGTGCGGGCTGGGATCTGTCGGAGCATGCGCCCGCGCGGCCGCTCATGCTGCTGCCGTGGGTGCTCGGATTCGCGGTGTATCAGCTGTGCAATCCGGGTTCGGTGTCGTGGTGGGCCCGGCTGTGGGAGCGGGCGCAGGACGCGATCGGCTTCCATCCGGACTGGTGGTCGTCGGCCTCGCTGTTCTCGTTCCTGGTCGCGGCGGTCGCGACCGGTGTGCTGGTGCTGATCGAACGCCGGGGGCGGGCCGCTGCCTGATCAGGTGTTCGGCATGGGGACCGATCCGATGGTCGAATCGGATTGGCCGCCACTGCGTCCGGACGAGATAGCCGAGGGGGCGCAGATCGAGTGGCGCAGTCCGCGACCGCTCTCGTCGACGGCCCGGGTGCGATTGGCCGATGGACGGCGAGTGGTGGTCAAGCGCGTACCGGTGGCGCTGCGCGATGCCGCGGCGCTGGCCGAGGAGCACGCGTTCATGGCTCATCTGCGCTCGGGCGGAATTGCGGTCCCGGCCGTACGGTCTTGGGCGCGCGGGGAATTCGCCTACGAGATGCATGAGCTCGGTGTGGGGGAGGACCGGTATCGGGGCGTGTTCTCGTGGACGCCGTATCTGTCGGTGGCGCATGCGGAGGCGGCGGGCGGGATGCTCGCGCGCATGCACCTGGCCGCCGAGGGTTTCGACGCCCCCGCCCGACCGCCCCGACCGTTGACCGCCGCCCTGTGCACCGATCCGATCGCGACGGTCGAGCGGTACGCGGCCGCTCGCCCGGCCGTCGCGCGCTTTCTGGCCGGACGTGCGTGGCGCGCCGAATTGGCCTGGCCGCCGGTCGATATCACCGGGCTCGCGCCGCTGTGGACGCACAACGATTGGCACGGAACGAATCTGCTGTGGTGCGGTGACGAGATCGGCGCGGTCTTCGATTTCGGCCTGGCCGACCGCACGACCGCGGTCTTCGATCTGGCCGTGGCGATCGAACGGTTCGCCGTCGACTGGATCGGGCTGCGCGACACCGGCCGGGCCGGGGTGGCCGGTGATCAGCTCGCGGCGTTCCTGGCCGCCTACCGCGAGATCCGCCAGCTCACCCCCGTAGAACGCGACGCGCTGCCGCGGCTGTTCCCGCTCGCGCACATCGCCTACGAACTCTCCGAAATCGACTACTTCCTGGCCGTATTGCCGAAGCCGAATCGCGACAACGCCGAAATCGCCTACCGCGACTACCTCGTCGGTCACCTGCGCTGGGCGGGTTCGGCGGCGGGCCGGGAGCTGCTCGCAATGATTGATCATTTGACCAGGTGAGCGAGCCCACAGGCGCTCGGAACTACCCTGCCGGTCGGAACTTTCGAGCCAGAACCCGGCAAATTTGTCGACCGGACACCACTTTGCCGGACAAACCGGGCGAACCGACGGCCCGCCTCGCATATTCTTGTCGCCGGAACCCGGAGACCTAGATCACTCCGTCGGGCTGCTATGTTTGCTCGCTGCTAGTGCTCGCCGCGGGTCGAGCGGGGGACAGCTACGACAGAGGAGTAAGAGGTTGGCTATCCCAGGTTCAGAACAGGGCACGACCCGAGGTGAGTCGCCCGGCGGATGGGGCGCGCTGTTCCGCACGAAATCGGTGGAACAGTCCATGCGCGACACCGACGAACCCGATGCGAAACTGCGCAAGGATCTGACGGCCGTGGACCTCACGGTCTTCGGCGTGGCCGTCGTGGTCGGCGCGGGCATCTTCACCCTGACCGCGCGCACCGCGGGCACCGTGGCCGGACCGTCGGTCTCGCTGGCCTTCGTCTTCGCCGCGATCGCATGCGGTCTCACCGCGCTGTGCTACGCGGAATTCGCCTCGACCGTGCCGGTCGCGGGCAGCGCGTACACCTTCTCCTACGCGACCTTCGGCGAACTCGCCGCGTGGATCATCGGCTGGGACCTCATCCTGGAATTCGCGCTCGCGGCCGCGGTGGTGGCCAAGGGTTGGTCGCAGTATCTCGGCCAGGTCATCGGGACCACGCCGATCCTGCATTTCGGATCGGTCAGCTTCGACTGGGGCGCGGTGCTGCTGCTGGCCGTGCTCGGCGTGCTGCTGGCGATCGGCACCAAGGTGTCCTCGCGGGTGTCGGCGGTGGCGGTGGCCATCAAGCTGGCGGTGATCGCGCTGGTGATCGTGGTCGGCCTGACCTACTTCAAGTCCGAGAACCTCAGCCCCTACATTCCGCCGTCCAAGCCGGGTGAGGGCGGCTCGGGCATTCATCAGACGCTGTTCTCGTGGCTGACCGGCGCTGGTAACAGCACCTTCGGCTGGTACGGCCTGTTGGCCGCGGCGAGCCTGGTGTTCTTCGCGTTCATCGGATTCGACGTGGTGGCCACCACCGCCGAGGAGACCAAGAACCCGCAGCGCAATGTGCCGCGCGGCATTCTCGGCTCGCTGATCATCGTGACCGTGCTGTACGTGGCGGTCTCGCTGGTGCTCACCGGCATGGTGCCCTACACCGATCTGCAAAGCGGCGACGCGACTCTCGCGACCGCCTTCGCGATTCACGGTGTGACATGGGCGAAGAACCTCATCTCGATCGGCGCGCTTGCCGGTCTGACCACGGTGGTCATGGTGATGTACCTGGGCCAGACCCGGGTGCTGTTCGCGATGTCGCGCGACGGACTGCTGCCGCGCGGACTCGCGCACACCGGTAACAAGGGCACGCCCGTGCGGATCACCGTCATCGTCGGCGTGGTGTGTGCGGTGCTGGCCGGCTTCGTGGAGTTCGGCACGCTCGAGGAAATGGTCAATATCGGCACGCTGTTCGCATTCGTGCTGGTCTCGATCGGCGTGCTCATCCTGCGCCGGACCCGCCCCGATCTGCCGCGCGGCTTCCGGGTTCCGCTGGTTCCGCTGATTCCGATCCTGGCCGTGCTGGCCTGTATCTGGTTGATGCTGAACCTGTCGGTGGAGACCTGGCTGCGGTTCCTGGTCTGGATGGTCGTCGGCCTGGCGCTGTATTTCACCTACGGCGTGCGACATTCGGTGCTGCGCAAGGGACGCTAGGTAGCGCGCGGACGAACCATCGTCGCGGGAATCCGGATCTGTGGCGCTGTCTCGGCCGCCGCGTGGGCGGTCCGAGCCAGCGTCCGCGCGCGGTCGAGCTGTTCGAGAATGGTTTCCCAGTAGGCGTATCCGTCCTCCGGACGCGTGCCGCGGGACTGGTCGTAGTGAATACGCAGCAGGGTGCGGGTGGCCTCGGCGGTATAGGCCGCCGCGGCCAGCGGCGGGGGGACCTGGTCGGCCGAATCGTAGAGCTGGGCGATCCGGTCGGTGAGCCAGTAGGCCTCGAAATGGGCTTGGGCCGAGGGGTCTTCCTCGCTCAGCTCCACCGCGCCCGGCCCGGCCGCGCGCGCCCGATCCGACAGGCTGGCCACATCGGGCGCCTGGCTCAGGGCTCTGCGCAGATCCGCGCCGAGCAGGCGATACAGCAAACCCGCGAGCATGGCGTGTTCCACGCCCGGCGCGTCGGCGCCGGACATCTCCCGGCGCCACACCTGCTCCGTGACCTGCTCGATCTCGCCGCGCAGGATCGCCAGTGCCGCCCTCAACTGCCCTATCGTGGCCATAGGTGCTCGATTCTCTGTCGTCCTGACAGGTGGACAAGACGGACGACCGTCTTGCCGAAAAGCAAGGCTACCTTCTAGCAAATACATTTCCCGGCGCATCGCCGCAGGTGAATTTCGGGGTGTCGCGAGCGTTCTTTCCAAACGGAGCTATTTCCTCCGATTTCGGGTCTACACTCCCCTCGACGGATGCGAACACCCCTACCGAGGGACGGATCTCATGACCGACCGCGAGCCAGGACCGCAGATCGACCCCGCCACCATCGATTTCGAGCGTGGCTATCGCGAGGGCACCCTGGTGGAGGGCGTCGTCATGGATCGGATGCCCTGGGATACCGGGCTACCGCAGCCGCTATTGGTGAAATACGAAGCGGCGGGCCGCATCTCGGGTGATGTGCTCGATGTGGGCTGCGGTCCGGGCGACAACGCCGTCTTCCTCGCCGAGCGCGGCTACCGGGTGACCGGGCTGGACGGCGCGCCCACGGCCATCGAGATGGCCCGCGCCCGTGCCGCCGAACGCGGTGTGCGGGTCGAATTCGCCGTCGGCGATGCCACCGAACTCGCCGGCTACGACGGCCGTTTCGACACCGTGGTGAGCAGTATGCTGCTGCACTGCCTCGACCCCCGGCAGCGCCGGACCAATGTCGAGGCGCTGCACCGGGTGCTGCGCCCGGGCGGACGGTTGATCCAGTTCTGCTTCCCCGAGGATTCGGTCGCCAGGCTGTACTCGCCCTATCCGATCGCGGAATCCGAACTGCGCGAACTGTTCTCGACGCCCGAATGGAACCTCGTCGCGCTGAGGCTGGACCGGGTCACGGCCATCTCCCCGCCGCCGGAGGTCTTGGATACGTTCCGGGCGAACGGTTTCGAACCCGAATTGGATCCCACCGGCGCGATGCTGCTGCCGACCTGGGAACTCGAGGCCCTGCGGAACTGACGGCACGCCCGACCGGTCGGTTGTCCATATTCTTGGGTCATGAGTGTGCGGACCGACAGCGCGGCCGGGCCCCTGCCACGGGGCCGGCATCGGCTCAGCCGTGCGGAGGTGGAGTCGTCCCAGTATCGGCGGCTGTGCGGGGCGGCGCTGGTCGTGGTCGGCGAACTCGGGTACACCGCGACCACGGTCGCCGATATCGTGGCGCGCGCTCAGGTGGCGCGGCGGACGTTCTACGCGATGTTCGCCGGGAAGGACGAATGTTTCGCCGCCGCCTACGATTTCGGGGTCGAACTGGGTCTGGCCCGGGTCGGCGCGGCGATCGGGGACTGGGGTGAAGGGGATTTCGCCGCGCGGGTGCGGACCTCGTTCGAGGTCTATCTGGAGGTGCTCGCGGGTGCACCGGAGGCCACCCGCGCGCTGTATGTGGAAACACTCGTGGCGGGCGGACCCTTGATCGCGCACCGCGCGCGGGTGCACGGCCTGTTCGCCGATTACGTCATGGGTATCGCGCGGGCGGGTGTGGCGGCCGGTGATCTGCGTGAACCGCCCGATCCCGGGCTGGTGGACATGCTGCTCGGCGGTATCGACGATCGGATTCGGGCCTGTCTGAACGGGAAGGGGGCCGCGGCGCTGCCGGATCTCGCGCCGCTGTTCACCCGGACCGCGCTGGCCCTGTGCGACGCCCGCGCCTGATCAGGACTCCAGCGCCGGGGCCGATTTGCGATAGGTTCGCGCGACCAGCGCCGCGCGCAGATACCAGAGTCCGCTGGGCTGAGTGGGATCCAGGCCGGTGAGTTGGCCTACCCGCTTGAGCCGGTAGTCGACCGTATTGGTGTGCACCTGCAATTGGCGGGCGGTGCGTTGCCGGGACAGACCGGTGGCGAGATGACTGCGCAGGGTTTCGAGGAGATCGGGATGGTCGTCGAGGGGATCGAGCAGGGCGCCGAGGCGATCGAGGCCGGGGCCCGGGCGGGTGAGCTGATATTCCATCGCCAGATCGGCGAAGCGGTACAGGCCGGGCGGGCTGCCTAGTCGTAGGACGGTATCCAGCAGTTCGTGGGCGCGGTCGGCGCAGTCGGGGATCTCGGTGGTAACGGCGGTGACCACGGTCGCGGTCACGGGAACCTGTGCCGCCTCGGACAATCGGGCGATGAGCCGGTCCAGTTCCGCGTCGGCGATCGCGTCGATGGGGACGAGGACGGTGCCGCCGTCGACGCTCAGCAGCGACAAGGCACGGCCGCCACAGCAGCGCGACAGTTCGGTCTGTAACCGCCGAAGTTTGCGGCGCGCAACGACTTTGGTGTCCACACCGGGATGGGCCTCGTCGCGGTGACGCGGCACGCTCATGGCCAGTACCGCATACTCCGCGGCGATCTCGATACCGCTCTCGCGGGCCATGGTCGAGGTCGGATGGCCCGAGAGCAGGGCCGAGACCAGCGTGTGCACGGCCGTATGGTGTTCGCTCACGGCGGCCTGGTGTTCGCGCACATAGGCCAGGGCGACCGCCGGGGTGATGGTGTCGAGCACGCGCAGCAGCAATTGCGCCGGATCGGCCGGGCGCTCATCCGGTTCGGCCTGGGTGAGCAGCAGATCGAAGGCCAGTTTGAAGCCCTCGTGCACGGCGTGGTGCACGGTATCGATCGGAATGCCCTCGCGGGCCCAGCCCGCCGCGGCCTGCTGCAGGAATTCGACCTTGTCGTCGGGCTGGCGGCCCTCGAGCACATCGATGGTCAGCTCCAGGCAGATTCGCGTGACCGCGGTGATGTCGCCGCGTAAGGCGTCACCGGGCAGGGTGGCGCACGGCGCCACATGGGTGGCGAAGTGGCCGACCAGTTGCCGCGACAGGTTCCGGACATCGTGCCTTGCGCGACCGTTCATGGAGGAGCTCCGCACTTGCGTCTTCGAGGAACACGAACGTTCCCAGTAGCGGCCAACCCTAGCGAGCGTGCCCGCCGGTACGCAACAGTCCGGCGTGAAAGTGACAGGGGTTCAGCGCTTTCGAACTAGTCGGTTGGACCTTCAGACACAGGATACAGCCGGTGGATGGTCAGCGCGGCGGCCAGCAGGCGGGAACCGCTCGGATCGGACGGATCGATGCCGGTGAGTTCGGCGATGCGGCGCAGGCGGTAGCTGAAAGTATTCGGGTGGACGTGGATTTCGGCGGCGGCGGATTTGCGGTCGGCGCCGTGGCGTAGTTGAGCGTCGAGGGTACGGATCAGATGGGGGCTGTCGAGCAGTGGTGTGATGCGCTCGGCCAGGCGGTCGCGGGCCGGGCCGGGGCGGGTGAGCTGATATTCCAGTAATAGATCGTCCAGGCCGTAGGCCCCGGTGGGGCGGCCCAGGAGGTGTGCGAGTTCGGCGAGTTCGGCGGCCTGCTGGGCGGCCGGTCTGATGTCTTCGAGTGCGGTGGCGGGGTTTTCGGCGAGGGTGACCGCGACGCCGAACTGTTCGGCGAGTTCGGTGGCCAGCGCCGACCAGCATCGCGCCGGGGGTTCGGCGCCGCCGGGCAGCAGTACGATGCCGTTGACGCCGTCGAAGGTGTGCAGTGCGGCGGCGGTGAATCGGTCCAGAGTGGTCTGCAGCAGGCGGATGCGGCGGCGGGTGAGCAGATCGGCCACCGAGGCGGGCCGACCGTCCGGCGCCAGGTGGATCGCCAGCACCGTATAGCGCTGTGCCAGAACGATATCCGCGCGCGGCCAATTCCTCCGCGGGTACGCCGCGCAGCAGGGCGGCGCACAGGGCGCGGCGGGCCTCGCGTTCGGCGTGGTAGATGGACTGCTCGACCTCGGCGTAGGACTCGACGCTGACGGTGTTGATGTGCATGAGCAGTTCGAGCAGTCGATCGCCGAAGGCGACCAGTTCGTCGAGTTCGCTCGGCTCGCTGGCGGCCACCGCCTCGCGCAGCACCTGACGCGCCGACGCGTGTACCGCCTCGACCAACAGGCGTAGCGGCAGTCGGTCCTCGGCATGGTGTTCCACTACGGGCGCAACGTATTTCGCGACCTCCTCGCGGGGGAAGTCGCGGTTCTGTTCGACCGCGTGCAGGAAGGCGTGGGCGCAGCCGTAGATGGCGGTGAGCACCTCGCCGAAATGGCCCTCGGGCAGCTGTGCGGCCGGTGGGGTCGAGCCCAGGCCGGAGGTGAGGATTCGCTCGGCGAACTCGGGCAGCCGGTCGAGCAGGCGGGCGGCGAGCCCGCCCTCGCGCGGTGCGGGTGCGACGGTGACCGACATGGGCCGATTGTGGCTGGACACAGATCGCGGCGGCAAGTCGTGGTTTCCGCCGGGGTCGGCTTTGTTTCCGGGGACAAACGCGGGGGGTGAAGATGCGCGCCCGAGGGCAGTGACAGCCGGGTGGGGCGGATCTAGATTTCGACTGTGGATTGGAGGTGTTCGTGAGCGGGCCGCTACGACCGGATCTCGATCCGTTCCATCGGCCGCCCGCGGGGTTCGAGCGGTTGCCCGCGGGGACGGTGTTGCGTAGCCGGGTGGTGGGGTTGGCGTCGTTCGGGGTTGTGCCGCTGCGGGTTTCGGCGTGGCAGCTGCTGTATCGGACGCGGGATGTGCACGGTGCGGCGGAGGCCGCGGTGACGACGGTGCTCGCGCCGCGCGGGGTGGCGGCCGGGGCTCCGCTGGTCTCCTTCCAGTGCGCCATCGATGCCGTTGCGCCGCATTGCTTTCCGTCGTACGCGCTGCGATCGGGCGCGCGGGCGCTGGGGGCGATACCGCAGATCGAACTGCCGCTGATCGTGGCCGCGCTGGCCCGGGGGTGGGTGGTCTCGGTGCCCGATCACGGCGGCGCCGACGGACGGTTCGGTGCGCCCCGGGAGCCCGGCTATCGGGCGCTGGATGCGGTGCGGGCGGCGTTGCGGTTCGGTCCATTGGGTTTGAGCGAGTCGACATCCGTTGCGCTGTGGGGATATTCGGGCGGCGGGCTGGCGACGGTGTGGGCGGCGGAGCTGGCGGCGAGCTATGCGCCGGAGCTCGGAATCGTGGGCGCGGTCGCCGGATCGCCGGTGGGTGATCCGGGTGCGGCCTTCGTGCGCCTGGACGGCACGCTGTTCGCGGGCTTCGCGATGGTGTTCACCGCCGGACTGCGCCGGACCTATCCGGAACTGGACGCCGTGCTGCGCGCCCAGGTGCGCCCGAGATATCTGGCCATGCTCGCGAAAACCGAAGCGGCGGCGACCTTTCCACTCCTGGCCCGCTTCGCGCTGCGCCGCGTCGACACCCCCATCGGAATGGCCGCGCTGATGGCCCTACCGGAACTGCGCGCGATCCTCGCCGACATCCGCCCCGGCTCGGTTGCCCCGGCCATGCCGATGCTGGTCCTGCAGGGCGTCAACGACGAGGTCGTCGCGGTCGGCGATGTGGACGCCCTGGTCGACCGCTACACCACCGCCGGGGCCCGAATCCACTATCTACGCGACCGTCTGAGCACCCACCTGCCCCTACAGTTCCTGGCTCTCCCGGTCATGCTGGATTGGCTCACCGACCGCTTCGCGGGCCTACCGGCGACGACCGGCACCGAAACGGTGTGGTCGGTGGCGACCTCGCGCCGAGCCTTGACGACCCACGCCCGCCTGACCCTGCTCAACCTGCGCTTACTCACCGGGCGGGTGATTCGCGGCGCGCCTCGTCCGGTCGCATCGGTGAGTGTGGTCGTGGATCCGGCGGTGTGATCGCCGGGGCAAGGGGCGGGGTCGAAATCGACGGGAGTGTTCGAGGTGGGCGGGGCATGATGGGGCCATGGATGCGCATGCGGAGCTTTTCGATCTGGCGGAGAAGTATTGGGACACGGTGTTGGAGGCCGGGCCCAGTTCGGCGACGTTGTTGGGGGAGCATAAGTTCGATGATCGGGTCGAGGATTTGTCGGAGGGGGCGGAGCAGCGGCTCATCGGGGTGTATCAGGGTCTGTTGCAACGGGTTTCGGATATCGATGTCGAGGCGTTGGGGGATGAGGATCGCATCACCCGGAGTCTGTTGATCAATGAGTTGGCCTCGACGGTTGATCATTTGTCTTGGCGGCCGGTGGAGTTGGCGTCGGATCAGATGGATGGCGTGCATTCCATGACGCTGACGATGGCGCCGCAGACCAATGCGCCCACGGTGGACAGCGCCGAGGCGCTGGTGCGGCGGTTCCGGCAGTTCGACGTGAAGTTCGGCCAGGCCGCGGATCGGTTCCGGGCGGGGCTGGCGGCGGGGCGGACTCCGGCGCGGATCGTCATCGAGCGTTCGCTCAATCAGCTCGACGGATATCTGGCCTCCGATATCGCGACCGATCCGTTCGTGACCTTCCCCGGACCGGCGGACTGGGATGGCGAGAAGCAGTGGCGCGCAACCCTTTCCGAGGTCGTGCGCGATGTGGTCCGCCCGGCGTTGCGCACCTACCGCCAGGTACTGGCCGAGGAACTGCTGCCGGTCGCGCGGCCCGGCGACAAGGCGGGGCTGTGCTGGTTGGGTGACGACGGCGCGGATATCTACCGCCGGTTGCTGCGTCGCCACACCACCCTCGAGGATATGGGCGCGGACGAGATCCACGACACCGGATTGGCGGAGTTGGAGCGGTTGCGCGAGGAGTACGCGCGGATCGGCGCGAAGTTGTTCGGCATCACCGATCAGGCCGAACTGTTCGCGAGGTTGCAGGGCGATCCCGATCTGCACTACCGCGACGGCGAGGAGATCATGGTCGACGCGCGCGCCGCGCTGGCCGCCGCGAATGTCGAAATGCCCAACTGGTTCGGCCGGTTGCCGAAGGAATCCTGCGATATCGTCCCGGTGCCCGAATTCCTGGCTGCCGACGCACCCGGCGCGTACTACTTCCCGCCCGCGGCCGACGGATCGCGGCCGGGCACCTACTTCGTCAATCAGTACGATCCGCAGAGCCGTCCGCGCTACCAGACCGCCGCGATCGCGTACCACGAGGCGATTCCGGGCCATCATCTGCAGTTGACCATCGCCAACGAACTCGATCATCTGCCGCGCTTCCAGCGGCAGTCGTTCGCGAATACCGCATTCGTCGAGGGCTGGGCGCTCTACACCGAACGTCTCGCCGACGAAATGGGTTTGTACGCCGACGATGTGGCGCGTCTGGGCATGCTGGCCGCGGATTCGTTCCGATCCTGCCGACTGGTCGTCGACACCGGACTGCACGCGAAGGGCTGGAGCAGGCAGCAGGCGATCGACTACATGGTCGCCAACGCGCCGATCGGACGGACCGAGATCGAGAGCGAAATCGACCGCTATATCGCCATGCCGGGTCAGGCGGTCGGATACAAGGTGGGCCAGCTCGAAATTCGTAAGCAGCGTGCCGGTGTCACCGAGCGGCTCGGAGACCGCTTCGATATCAAGGTCTTCCACGACACCGTGCTCGGCGCGGGTTCGGTGAGCCTGCCGGTGCTGCGGGAGCTGGCCGCGACGCTGTAAACAAGTCGGACGTTCAGTACATAACCGCGTCGACCGGGCGATTCGATGCGGTGTGTCCGGCTGCGGCAAATACGTGGCGTGCGGTTCAATGGACTGGTACGACGAGTTCTGTCAGCATGCTCCGCCACAACAGCATCCGAGAGGACAACGAACGTGAGCATGGTTCTCGCCGCGGCACACGATGTGTACACCACGGTGGTGGCCCAGGTCGGCAACCCGACCCCCGAAACTCCTCCGGCCGCCGACAAGCTGCTCAAGATGGTCCGATACTTCACCTGGTTCGTCCTGCTCTCCGGCGTCAGCGCCATCACCTACGGCGGTGGCAAATTCGCCTGGGAGAAGTGGAACGGCGGTGCTTTGGATTCGCCGAAGATGGTGGCCGGAGCCATGATCGGCGGCGCCACGGCGACCAGCGCGGGCACCATCATGAACGCGGTCATCGGCAGCTAGCACCCTGGCTTCGCCAGGGAAAAGAGAAGCGCCGAGGCCGGAAAAGGGAAAGGGCCGGGATGAGAACTCACCCCGGCACCGTTCCCTTGTGTTTCCGGTGCGCCCCGTTTCCTTGTGTCCCCGGTGCGCCCCGTTTCCTTGTGTCCCCGGTGCGCCCCGTTTCCTTGTGTCCCCGGCGCGCCCCGTTTCCTTGTGTCCCCGGCGCGCCCCGTTTCCTTGTGTCCCCGGCGCGCACCGTTTCCCTGTTTCCCGGGCGCGCACCGCTCCCCATTTTCCCGGCGCGCACCGTTCCTCTATTTTCCCGGCGCGCACCGTTCCTCTATTTTTCCCGGCGCGCTTTTCGCCGGGATCAGCCGAGCATGCTCTGCATCTGCTGGATCTCGGTCTGCTGGGCGCTGACGATCTGCTGCGCCAGTTTCTTCGCGTCGGCATTGACGCCGCTCGACAATTCGGCGTTGGCCATGTCGATCGCGCCGCGGTGATGGTCGATCATCATCTGCATCCACATGCGGTCGAATTCTGGTCCTGTGGCGTTCTGGAGGGCCGTCATCTGGTCTTGCGACATGATGCCGGGCATATCGTGGCCCATGGTGGCGGCGGGGGCGGGTTTACCGAAGGCGCGCAGCAGGTCGGCGATCTGCTGCATTTCGGGGGATTGCGCCTGTTCCACATTCGCCGCGAGGGCGATCAGCTGCTGATTCTGTGAGCGGGTCGGAACCAGTTTCGCCATATCGACGGCCTGCGCGTGATGCGGATACATCATCTGCAGGAACGAGATATCGGCGTCGTTGAAATCGCTGCGGGTCGAACCGGTGGCGGTGCCGTGGTCCATACCGGCCATGGTCGTGCTGGGCGCGGCGGAGTTGTCGCCGCTGCTGCAACCCGCGATCAGCAGCGCCGCGGCGATTCCGGTGCCTGCCAGGGTGATTCGGGTACGTGCGCCGAACATGGTTGTCCTCCTGAGGAGCTGGATGTGATCTGTATGGGGGCATGCGAGAACGCGGCCCATCAGATCCGCAGGATCGACAACTCCGGTAGGGACAGCACGGTCCAGGGCGGCGGCCGCGGCTGCCGGGACAGCCGGGCCCGGGCGGCCGGTCCGGCGGTATCGCCCGGATCGGCGCCGAGCCAGGCGACCAGGATCAGCCCGAGCGCCAGCGCCAGCGCCGAGAGTACGAAGACGCACGCGTGCATCGAGGTGTGGGCGGCGTCGGCGTCGGACGGGTGCTCCGCCGATGATATCGACGCGGGCGTGCCCGACATCGCCATCGTGACCGCCGGCGGATGTCCGGTGTGCGCACCGCTCGACCCGCCGTGGCAGGCGGCGAAAACCACCGCGTGCATCAGCATGATCCCGGCGACCAGCACGAACAGCCCGAGCGCGCTCGGGCGGCCGTATCGCTGGTTCCGGTCGGTCACGCCCGACAGTCTAGGGCCGTTCGCGGTAGATTTGCTGTCAGGTCGATCCGTCCGCTGTACCGACCGGAAGGGGAGTCATCAGATGGTCAATCAACTCGATCCCGTGGTGTCCAAATTCGTCGACGCGGTGAACGCGGGCGACAGCGCGGGTTTCTTCGATCTGCTCACCGACGACGTGACGATGTCGGATGACGGCAACGATCGCGATGTGCGCAACTGGGTGGACAGCGAGATCTTCGGCAGCAATGCCCGCATGGATGTGGAGTCGGCCACCGACGGCGGTCGCGCCCTGGTCGCCGACTACACCAACGATCGCTGGGGTTCGATGCGCACCGCGTGGCGCTTCACCGTGGCGGGCGACAAGATCTCCCGTTTCGAAACCGGTCAGGCGTAGGACTCGAGCCGCTTGCGCCCCCCGTAATTTCGGGCAGCCGCGGGGATAACAATCGGACTGCCGCCGATCGATACCCTCGATGACAGACTCGAGGGAGGAACTTCATGCGAAACGTATCGACGGCGCTCGCGGTGCTGGCCGCGGGCGCCATCATCGGCGCGACCGTGAATGCCGCACCGGCCCAAGCGGATCCGCCGCGTGGCAGCGGCCACGGATACTGCTTCGACCTCAATTCCGAACTGGCGCACGAGGCGATGGGTACGCTTGCGCCGCCGTCGGTGGACGGCGATTGGCAGCCGGTCGCGGCCGGTGACGATCCCATCTCCGAGGGCTGCCAGGACGTGCTGTCCTGGATGACCGTGGAGTGGCAGGGCATTCATCCCGGCCGCCACATCCTGTTCTTCAGCAACGGTTCCTACCTCGGCACCGCGACATCGAAGCCCTACGCCTACACCGATGTGCTCGGTAAGACGAAATCCACCGTGTCCGTGCAGTATCGGTGGCCCAAGGACTCCGACCCGCTGTGCTGCCCGAGCGGTTCGAGCGTGGTCACCTTCACCCTCGCCGACGGCAAGGTGCGCGCCGACGGCGAGTTCCCGCCCAACTGATCAGGGCGCGGCCACATCGACGACGAGCCGGACCGGCCCGTCCAGGGTGGTCACCGAGAACGCCGGGCGATCGGCATTCACGCCGATGAACGACTGGGTCGTGCCCTCGAACACGTGGGTGCTGTACACCCCCGCGATCGTGGGCGCGCTCGGATCGGTCGCCGGATCCGGCCCGGCGTATTCGGTGACCCCGCTGTCGAACGGATAGGCCGACCCCAGAATCTGCACCTGCAGGATCGAACGCCCGGCGACATCGATCCGCTTACCGCTACCGTCCTGTACGGCCCGGTCGGTGTACTGCACCCGCCAGCCCGGGCGGCCGGTGCCGCCGAGTTCGTAGACCACCCGATCGAATCCGGAATGATGTCCGATGCGGATATTGGTGACCGTGAGCCGCGAATCCAGCGACGGCGTGCCCTGCGCGGGCGTCGTGGCCGTGGGCGCGGGCTCGGTGGTGGACGGCAGCGACGACTGCGCGGCGGGCTCCGACGAGCCGCTCGAGCAACTTGTCAGCAGCGCGAGCGCCGCGATCACGGGCAACACCAGCCTGTTACGCATGGGGCAGATGGTATGCGGAGTAACCAGTGGGGTGGCCGCGACGACACGGCAACGATCTAGCACACTGTAGGTGTGATGGAGGTGGACGACGTGTTGAGCCGATTGCGGCGCTACCCGGATGTGGAGGCGGTGAATCTCTATGCCGTCGACGCCGCCGACCGCCTGATCCTCGACGTCGCCGCCGAATCGCTGGCCAAGGCGGGCAGCGGACATGTCGCCGTGATCGATGACGGGTACGGCGCGCTCACCCTCGGCGCGATCGCGGCACACGATCTGCGCGACGTGCGGGTGCATCAAGACCTGTTGACAGGTGAACTGGCACTGGCCAACAATGCCCGCGCCTTCGGACTCGCGGATCGCTACGCGACCCACACCCTGGGCAGGTGGCTGCTGGCGGATGTGAAGGTGGTGCTGATGCGGTTACCGCGCGCGCTGTCCGGACTGTCCGAAATCGCCGATGCCATAGCGCGTTACGCCGATCCCGATGTCGAGGTGTTCGCCGGGGCCCGCGACAAGTATCTGACGCCCGCGATGAACGAGGTGCTGGCGGAATCGTTCGCCTCGGTGCAGGCCAGTCGCGGTCGGCAGAAGTCGCGAATCCTGTTGGCGCGGCAGCCGCGGGCGCTGGGCGAACCGCCCTATCCGGTGCGCAAGCGGATCGATGAGCTGGGTCTGGACGTGGTCGCGCACGGCGCCGCGTTCTCCGGACCCAAACTCGATATCGGCACCCGCTTCCTGCTCGAACATCTGCGCCGGATGAAGCCCGACGCCCGCGATGCCGTCGATCTCGGTTGCGGTACCGGCATTCTCGCGGTCACGCTGGCCAAGGCCCGCCCGCATATCGCGGTGATCGGGACCGATCAGTCCGCGGCGGCGGTGGATTCGGCCCGCGCGACCGCCGCCGCCAACGGGGTGGCCGATCGCGTCACGGTGCTGCGCGACGACGCCATGTCCGAGATCCCGGACCGCAGTGCCGATCTGGTGGTGTGCAATCCGCCGTTCCATATCGGCGCGGCCGTGCACACCGGATCGGCGATCAAGATGTTCTCCGAAACCGGCCGAGTGCTGCGGCCGGGCGGTGAGCTCTGGACGGTCTACAACACGCATCTGAACTATCGCGGCGTCATGGAGAGCATGGTCGGCCGCACCGAGGTGGTCGGACGCAATCGCAAATTCACGGTGACCCGGTCGGTCTGCGGTTTGCACGGGTAGAGTCCCAAATGTCCGAATTCTGTCCGGTTCGGGAACTTGCTCCCGGGCGTGGACGTTGGATACTCAGAACGGCCACGACGGACGTGGACCGCGAACCTCGGAAAGGCACGAGAACGGTGCGCACCTCAAGCAACCCGATCTTCAAGAACCTGCCGCAACAACAGGGCGGTGGATACGCGGGATTCGGTTCGGCGGCTGCGGGCGCCGGACCATCCGCTCAGTACGGTCAGCAGCCGTACGGTTACCAGCAGCAGTATCAGCCGCAGGCGCCCTCGACGTCGCGGCCGATGACCATCGATGACGTCGTCACCAAGACCGCCATCTCGCTGGGTGTGGTGACCGTCGCGGCCGTCATCTCCTACGCGCTCACCGCGGGCAACCACGGCCTCGCGGGCCTGTTCGCCCTCGGTGGCCTGGTCGCGCTGGGCATGTCGTTCTTCAGCATGTTCAAGCCCGATCTGCAGACCAAGCCCGCCTTCGTGCTGACCTTCGCCGCGGCGGAAGGTCTGTTCCTGGGCGCGGTGTCGTTCCTGCTGGCGAACGTCCGATTCGGCGGTTCCGGCGGCGTGGGCGGATCGGGAATGATCGCGCAGGCCGTGCTCGGCACCTTCGGCGTGTTCTTCGGCATGCTCATCGTCTACAAGACCGGCGCGATCCGCGTGACGCCGCGGTTCACCCGGATCATGTTCGGCGCGATGATCGGCATCCTGGTCCTGATGCTGGGCAATGTGATCGCCGCCCTGTTCACCCCCGGCGGCTTCGGTCTGCGTGACGGCGGCCCGATCGCCATCATCTTCAGCCTGGTCGTCATCGGCATCGCGGCGTTCAGCTTCCTGCTCGACTTCGACGCCGCCGATCAGTTGATCCGCGCGCAGGCGCCGGAGAAGGCCGCCTGGCAGGTCGCCTTCGGCCTGACCGTCACCCTGGTGTGGCTGTACCTCGAGATTCTGCGCCTGCTGAGTTATCTGCAGAACGACTAGCGGTCCCGATAATTCGACAAATACCGATGGCCACCGGATTTCCGGTGGCCATCGGCGTATCCGGGCGGGCAGGATGAAATGTCGTGGACGACTACGAGATCAGCACGTGGCCGGTCGGACTACCGCGTTCGCTCGAGTATCCCGAGGTCGCGGTGGGCGCGATTCTCGCGGGCTCGGCGCGGCGGTTCGGGGATCGCGTGGCGTTCCGGTACCGGGAACGGGCGCTGAGCTACGCCGAGCTGTGGGATGCGGCCCGCCGGATGGCCGAGGGCCTGCGCGACAACGGCGTTCGCCCGGGCGCGCGCGTCGCGGTCTCGATGCTCAACTGTCTCGAGTTTCCGATCGCGTACTACGGCATCCAATTGGCCGGTGCCACTTTCGTACCCGTGAATCCACTGCTGCCCGCCGACCGGATCGCCGCCCAGGTACGCGACGCGGAGGCGGTCATGACGGTATCGGCGGCCGAGGTGGCCCAATTGTGTTCCGCTGCTTCCGGAGCGGGATCGATGGTCGAGATGGATACCCGCGACGCTCTGTCGCATATCGCCTACACCGGGGGAACGACAGGGCTGCCCAAAGGTGTGGAGCTGACCCATTACAACGTGGTGTGCAATGTGATTCAGCACGCGTGCTGGCATCACGGCGCGGTGCCCGCGCTGGACGACGACGGCGGACTGGTACTCGATCAGATCGGTACGGCCGAACAGTGGCCGGTGCGGGTGGGCACGGGCCTGGCCGTGAGTGTGCTACCGCCGTTCCATGCCATGGGAACCCTTGCGGGAATGAGTATTCCGATACTCGCGGGAATGACCGTGGTGTTACATGACTCGTTCGACGCGGCCGCCTATCTGGCCGAGGTCGAGCGGTTCGGCGCGACCTATATTCTCGGCGCGCCGGCCATGCATCATCGGCTGCTGCGCTGTCCGGACCTCCCGATTCGCGATCTGTCCTCGGTGCGGGCCGTCGGCTCCGGCGGTGCGCCGCTGCCGGTGGAGACCTTCCACGCGCTGCTGCGGACCTTTCCGCGGGCGGTGCTGTGCGAGGGGTACGGACTCAGTGAAATCACCATGGGCGCAACGAATCCGCCCGCGAACACATCGGGTCTGCGCAAGCCCGGCAGTGTGGGCGTCGCGATGTTCGATACCGAGATCCAGGTGGTCGCCGACGATGGCGAGCCGCTGCCGCCGGGTGCGCGCGGTGAGGTCCGGATCAGGGGCCCGCAGGTGATGCGGGGCTATCACCGTCGGCCCGAGGCGACCGCGGAAGTGCTGCGGGACGGGTGGTTTCACACCGGCGACATCGGCGTCCTCGATCGGGACGGTTATCTGTCGATCGTCGATCGCGGTAAGGATGTGCTGCTGCACAACGGATACAACGTGTATCCGCGCGAGCTGGAGGAACTGCTGCTGGCGCAGCCCGGTGTCGCCGCCGCGGCCGTGGTGGGCAGGCCGCATCGCGAATCCGGGGAATTGCCGGTCGCTTTCGTGGTCGCGCTGCCGGAGGCGAGGCCGGACGCGGCGGCGCTGATGGCCGGGGTCAATGCCAGGGTCGCGCCCTATCAGCGCCTGCGCGAGGTGCGTTTCCTCGATCGGCTGCCCGTGTCGCCGGCGGGCAAGATCGTCAAGCGCGACCTACGAAAACTGTTGGAGTGAACTAGCTTTCGAGCAGTTCCCGGGGCAGCACATCGGTGGCGACATGATCGTCGGCGCAGCGCTCGGCCAGCATGTCGATATTGTCGGCGTTGTTCCGGCGCAGCGGGAGGATCTTCTGATAGGCGGGCGAGGCGTACCAGCCCTGGGCCGCTTCGTAATCCGGGAATTCGATCACCACGATCACGCCGTCGGCGGGACCCTCGGCCACCATCTGCCGCCCGCCGTGCACGATGAACCTGCCGCCGAACGGGGCCAGGGTGGCGTCGATGCGCCGCAGATATTCGACGATGTCGGCGCCCAGGTCGACGTTGCTCAGGTGGGCGATGGCGTAGGCGGTCATCTTCGGCTCCTCGGGACGGATCATCTTGCTGAACAAGATGTTTCCGTGCCCGAGGAACGAAGTCGATTACCCGTCAGGTAGTACCCCTCCGGGTTTCGGCACGCCTTTCGCCGGAATCAGCTGAGGCGCTCGATGATCATGGCCATACCCTGGCCGCCGCCGACGCACATGGTCTCCAGGCCGAACTGCTTGTCGTGGGTCTGCAGATTGTTGATCAGGGTGGCGGTGATGCGGGCGCCGGTCATACCGAACGGGTGGCCCAGGGCGATCGCGCCGCCGGAGACGTTCAGCTTGTCCAGATCCATGTTCAGCTCGCGCGCCGAACCGAGCACCTGCACGGCGAAGGCCTCGTTGATCTCGTACAGATCGAGGTCGGCGATGCTCATCCCCGAGATCTTCAGCGCACGGCGGGTGGCCTCGATCGGGCCCAGACCCATGATCTCGGGCGACAGCCCGGACACGCCCGTGGACACGATGCGGGCCAGCGGGGTCAGGCCCAGTTCGCGAGCCTTGGTGTCGCTCATGATCACCACCGCGGCCGCGCCGTCGTTGAGCGGACAGGCATTACCCGCGGTGACCGTGCCGTCGGGCCGGAAGACCGGCTTGAGCTGCGACACCTTCTCGTAGCTGGTACCCGGGCGGGGGCCGTCGTCGGTGGCGACCACGGTGCCGTCGGGCAGGGTCACCGGGGTGATCTCCCGCTCGAAGAAGCCCGCCTTGATGGCCTCCTCGGCGCGGTTCTGCGACCGCACGCCCCAGTGGTCCTGATCCTCGCGGGTGATGCCGGTCAGCTGGGCGACGTTCTCGGCCGTCTGGCCCATGGCCATGTAGACGTCGGGCAGCTGGTCGAGTTCGCGCGGATCCTGCCAACCGTCCGAACCGCCCTCGGCGCGCTTGGCCGTGCGGGCCTCGGCCTCGGCGAACTTGATGTTGTGGGTGTCGGGCCAGCCGTCGGAGGTGCCCTTCGGGAAGCGCGACACGGTTTCCACACCGGCGGAGATGAATACGTCGCCCTCGCCGGCCTTGATGGCGTGGAAGGCCATGCGGGTGGTCTGCAGGGAGGAGGCGCAGTAGCGGTTGACCGTGGTGCCGGGCAGATAGTCGTAGCCCAGCTGGGTCGCCACCACCTTGGCCATATTGAAACCGCCCTCGCCGCCGGGCTGGCCGCAGCCGAGCATCAGATCGTCGATATCGGCGGCGGCCAGGGCGGGCACCTTGTCCAGCGCGGCCCGCACCATCTGCGCGGCCAGATCGTCGGGCCGCATGCTCACCAGGGAGCCCTTGGCGGCCCGACCGATCGGGGAGCGGGCGTAGGACACGATGACGGCCTCGGGCATGAGGACTCCTTATGTCGATGGCCGAGCCGCCAAGCGGCTGCTCGGTACAGCGGTACGGAATTCTCTTCCGAATCTACGTCGCGGGCACGACCTGTGGAACACCCGGTATGTCCCTTTCGCTCGCCCGCAGTTCACGCAGCAGGGCGGGCAGCAGATGACTCGCGGCCAGTTCGTAACCCGCGGCCGAGGGATGGAAACCGTCTGCGGAGAACAGGATCTCGGGTGTACTGCGGAAATCGCGACCCAGTAGATCGCCCATCGGAACCGGACAGCCGCCCGCGGCCAGCGTGGCCGCCGCCTGCGCGCGGGCCAGGCGCACACTCCAGCTGTGCACCACCGTGCGCAGCGGCTGCGGAATCGCCGCGACCGTCCCGAGATCCGGGCAGGTGCCGACGACGACCACGCTGCCCGCCGCGCGCAGCCGGGCCACGGCCTGGCGGACGCGCTGCGCGGAGCGCAGAACCGAATGCTTCTTGGTCACGTCGTTGCCGCCCACCAGGATCACCGCGGCGTCCGGCGGCGGCCCGGCGACGAACATCGCATCCACCTGGCCCGCCAGACCTTTCGAGGTCGCGCCCGAGATCGCCTTGGTGCTCAATCGGATTCGCCGCTCGGTCGCCTCGGCCAGGCCCCGCGCGATGCGCACCCCCGGCACCTCCTCGGCATTGACGCAACCGACACCCGCGGCCGTCGAATCGCCGAATACCATCAGGTGCACATCGAACGGAACCCCTGTACGCCACCGTTGCGGGGCCGGACAGCCGCTGGTGTAGATCCCGTCGGCCTCCGGCGGTTTCGAGATGTCCCGCCCGATGAGGTCGCGGGCCGCCTCGGCCTGCGCCATCAGCAACCGGTAGGTCGCCCAATATCCGGCGGTGGCGCTCGAACCGGCCACCACGGTCGCGGCTCCCGTCACCGCGAATGTCCGCCACGTCCTCACCACACACCCGTACCTTTCCCGGCGGCCTTTCTCGCCTCTACCACGCCTGCGTATATCGTGCCGGATCGATCGGGTGTGAGCATCGTGCTGTGATTTATCGAGTTATTGCCCGGGCGGTGGGCCGGGGACGTCGAAGGTGCCGTGCACGGGGGCGTTGAGTGCATTCGTGGTGACCACCACGTCGACCCGCCCCGGACCGGTGTCCTGGAACATGGCGTAGAGCATGCTGCCGTAGAGGCCCGCTACGACATTGACGCGGTATTCACCCACGACACCGGTGGACATATTGCGCCAGGCCACCGTGGTGTCCACATCGCACAGCGGGGCCAGCGGATATTGGCCCGGGCCGATTCCGGAGATGGGCAGGGCCTGCACATTGAGCACGGCCCGGCCGGGATAGTCCGGACTGGTATCGGCCCAGGTCCGGATGTTGCCCCAGCACAGCGCGCCGTTGAACTGGCTTGTCGTCTGGGGGAATTCGACGGTCTGGGCATTCGCCGGGGCGACGATCGCAACGGTCCCGAGGGACCCGAGTACGACAGCGCGGGCGGTCTTCGGCATCCTCACGCCGGCGATGATAGGGGGAATTTTGTGCGGAATCGCGATATGTGGTACACGCCGCGCCGCAAAGGGGACATGCCGGACCAATCGCACCCGATCGGCTCACAGGCTGCCGTTCTGCGACGATAGGAGCTATGCGCATCGCGAACCACGTCGTCGACCTGATCGGCAACACCCCGCTCGTTCGGCTGCACTCCGTGGTGGGGCCGGACTCAGGTCTGGTGGCGGCGAAAATCGAATACCTCAACCCCGGCGGAAGTTCCAAGGACCGCATCGCCGTCAAGATGATCGACGCGGCCGAGGAACAGGGCCTGCTGAAGCCGGGCGGCACGATCGTCGAGCCCACCTCCGGCAATACCGGCGTCGGCCTCGCGCTGGTCGCGCAGCAGCGCGGTTACAAATGCGTCTTCGTCTGCCCGGACAAGGTCAGCGAGGACAAGCGAAACGTGCTGCGCGCCTACGGCGCCGAGGTGGTGGTGTGTCCGACCGCGGTGCCGCCGGAACATCCCGACAGTTATTACAGCGTCTCCGATCGACTGGTCCGTGAAATCGAGGGCGCGTGGAAGCCCGATCAGTACTCCAATCCGGGCGGCCCGGCCAGCCACTACGAGACCACCGGACCGGAGATCTGGCGCGATACCGAGGGCCGGGTCACCCATTTCGTCGCGGGCGTCGGCACCGGCGGCACCATCACCGGCGCGGGGCGCTACCTCAAGGAGGTGTCCGGCGGGAAGGTCAAGGTGATCGGCGCGGATCCGGAGGGTTCGGTGTACTCCGGCGGCAGCGGTCGCCCGTATCTGGTCGAGGGTGTGGGCGAGGACTTCTGGCCCACCGCCTACGACCCGAACATCCCCGACGAGATCATCGCGGTCTCCGACGCGGATTCCTTCGAGATGACCCGGCGCCTGGCCCGTGAGGAGGGGCTGCTGGTCGGCGGATCGTGCGGTATGGCCGTGGTGGCGGCGCTGCGGGTCGCCGAGCGGGATCCGGATTCGGTGGTCGTGGTGCTGCTGCCCGACGGCGGCCGCGGATATCTGTCGAAGATCTTCAACGACCGGTGGATGAGCTCCTACGGCTTCCTGCGCTCGCGGCTGGATCGCCGCAGCGAGCCGCTGGTCGGGGATGTGTTGCGCGGCAAATCCGGTGGGCTGCCGGATCTGGTGCACACCCATCCGTCGGAGACGCTGCGCGATGCCATCGAGATCCTGCGCGAATACGGCGTCTCGCAGATGCCGGTGGTCGGCGCCGAACCGCCCGTGATGGCCGGTGAGGTGGCGGGCAGCGTCAGCGAGCGGGATCTGCTGTCGGCGGTGTTCGAGGGCCGCGCGCAACTGACCGATCCGGTGTCGAAGCATATGAGCGAATCGTTCCCGCTGATCGGTTCCGGCGAGACGGTGTCCTCGGCGACCAAATCGCTGGAGTCGACCGACGCGCTGATGGTCGTCGAGGACGGTAAGCCGATCGGCGTCATCACACGGCACGATCTGCTGGGGTTCCTCAGCAGCTACTGAGTGATCTCCACCTCACGGACGCACCCCTTCGGGGGTGCGTCTTTTGTTTCCGAGCGGTAACAACTGACGCGTAGCTGGATACTCAACAGAATATTTCCAGGTGGGAGGGTGTAGCCGTGATTTACGCGAATCTCCCTACTGGTTAAGGGAAATCGCGAAGTGAGGGCAGGATCACGCCGCCCGGTATCCTCGATAACTGGAGCGTTACCGAAAGTTCATGGGCACTGGCGATGATGGAGTCATATGACTCGGGGACAGGCGTTTGTGTGGGTATTGCTGACGGCCGCGGTAATCGGTATCGCGGACGTACTCGGGCGCGTCGGCTTCCCCGCGCCGGAGATGATCGTGTCGCTGGTCGTCGGCGCGGCCCTGGCGCTGAGCGGTCGGCTGCCCGCCCCGCTGCCGCGCGGGGTGAATCTGGGCGTGCAGGGCATGCTCGGCGTGCTGATGGGCAGCTATCTCGAGATGACGCTGCTGCGGTCGATCGGCTGGGCGCTGGTGCCGGTGCTGCTGGTCACGGTCGCGACGCTGCTGATCAGCGTGCTCGTGGCGATCATCTTCGCGCGGATGACCGGAATGGATCTGTCGACCGCGACGCTGGGCCTGATGGCCGGTGGTTCGGCGGCGGTGGTGGCCTGTGCCGACGAGTTGGACGCCGATCCGCGCCGGGTGGCGTTCATGCAGTACCTGCGGGTGGCCTTCGTGGCGCTGAGCGCGCCCGTGGTCGCGACGATGTTCGGTGAGGGCGACGGTTCGGCGGCGGGTGTCGTGGGCCGGGTGACCAATCCGGACCTGCCCGCGTGGATGATCGTGGGCCGCGGCGATCAGGTGGCCGGATTATCGATCGCGATCGTGCTGTGCCTGGTCGGCACGCGGCTGGGCCGCTGGCTGCGGCTGCCGAATGCGGCGCTGCTCGGACCGATGATGTTGGCGATGCTGCTGACCGCGGCCGGTGTGAGCCACGGCTACGCGCCCACGCATCTGTTCAAACAGCTGCTGTTCGTCTTCATCGGCTTCGAGGTGGGTACGAGATTCACCCGCGCGGTCGTGGTGGAGATGGCCCGGCTGATTCCGGCCATGCTGGCCGCCGTGGTGGCGCTGTCGGGGCTCGTGGGCGCGGTGGCGCTCAGCCTGGCGCTGTTCCTGGATCTGCGGCCCACCGATCTGTATCTGGCCACCACGCCGGGCGGTATCAATGCCGTGCTGGCCACCGCCGAGACCATGAACGTCAATACGCCGCTGATCACGTGCGTACAGAGCATTCGGCTGCTGGTGATGGTGCTCGTGCTGCCGCTGGTGATGCGGGTGCTGCGCAATCGGGTGGCGCCGGTCGTCGAGGACGCGGAACTCGACGCCGAGGCGGCCGGATCGGCCGTGGCCGTGTCGGCCGCTCGCGGCTGACCGAATCGGGACCAAATGCCCTTCGGGGGCGGGTCATACATACTTTTTGCGTGATCGATACCACTGATAGGCGACCGGTAAAACGCCAGGTCAGGGCGTCGGCGTAGCGGCAAATTCGTTAACCTACGGTGTCGTATCACCATTTGTTCACCTTTGGTTAAGTTTAATGTAACCCATCGCAACCATCCTGTGACCTCGTTCGAAAACAGACCTCAGGTCTGGAAGCGCGAGGAGTAGTACACGCCAATGCGGAACATGACCGCGATGGCCCCGGCGAAGAACGTGCCGGGGAACGGATAGTCGCAAGGTCGTGTCAGTTGGGGAGCAAAGTCCTCCCCGGTCCAAAAAACAGCATCAGCACGCAGGTGAACCCGAGAAACAGGGGTTGGCCTTGGATTCGTGCTGCCTGCTGCCGGCCGTCGGGCCGAAAGAGAGTAGGAATCACGTCGAATGTCGAAGTCCCCCAAGAGCAGTAGAGCCAAGGCGGTCGCACGCACCGCCGGATCCGTCACCCTGGCCCTGACCGCCGTCGTCGCCGTGACCGGCGCGAGCGGGCACCGCACGGATGTCGTGAAGCCGGTCGCACTGGCGTCGCCGATCGCCGACTCCGCTCCCCAGGCAGTTCCGGCCGCGATTCCCGCGCCCATGCCCGCGCCCGCGCCGCTGCCCGTGCTTCCGCCGCCGCCCCCGCCGGCGCCGAGCTACCCCGACAATCTCGACGGCTGGATCCATCAGGCGCTCGACATCATGACCGCCCACGGCATCCCCGGCAGCTACGACGGCATCATGCGCAATGTGCAGCGCGAGTCGTCGGGTAATCCGCGGGCCATCAACCTCTACGACTCCAATGCGGCCGCCGGTATCCCGTCCAAGGGCCTGCTGCAGGTGATCGAGCCGACCTTCCGCGCCTATCACGTGGACGGCACGTCGTGGGACATCTACGATCCGGTGGCGAATATCGCGGCCGCCTGCAATTACGCGGCTTCGCGTTACGGGTCCATGGATAACGTGAGCTCCGCGTACTGACACTGTCTAACAATCTGGCAGCAATATCGACGCTAACTAGTGATTCGAGTGATCACGGCAGGGTATAACCGGCCTTGTAGTAGTTCTGGCAAACCGTCGGGAATGGCAGATAGCGAAGGGATGGGTCGGTGCACACCTCCAGTTTGGCTATCGAATGGCAGCAGGGACTCTCGAACGCGTGGAGCTCGATCGCGACGTGGGTGCCCAAGTTCGTCGGATTCTTGCTGATCCTGCTCGCCGGCTGGATCATCGCGACCGTCGTGGCGAAGATCGCCGACCGGATTCTGCGCCGGGTCGGATTCGACCGATTGGTCGAACGAGGCGGTATCGCGGACATGCTGTCGCGCAGTCGATACGACGCCACCGACATCCTGGTGAAGCTGGTCTACTACGCGATTTTGTTGATCGCGTTGCAGATCGGATTCGGGGCCTTCGGACCCAATCCGATCAGTGACATGCTCAATGCCATCGTCGGCTGGCTGCCGCGCGCCGCGGTCGCGATCATCATCGTGTGCATCGCCGGTGCGATCGCGCGGGCGGTCATGGATCTGATCGCGAATATGCTCAGCGGTCTGTCCTACGGTCGCATGCTCGGGCGGATCGCCGCGGTATTCATCTGGGGCGTGGGCATCATCGCCGCGCTGAATCAGATCGGCGTGGCCACCTCGGTCACCACACCCATTCTTGTCACCGTGCTCGCGACCATCGGCGGTGTGCTGGTGGTCGGCGTCGGCGGCGGCCTGATCCGGCCCATGCAGCAGCGCTGGGAGGGCTGGCTGGACAGCGTCGAGGGCGAGATGCCGCAGCTGCGCGGCCATGCCGAGGCATTCCAGCGTGGCCGCGAGGATGCCGCTCGGCAGCGCCAGCAGGTGCGCGAGCAGTGGGCGCGCGGGGAGCGGCCGAGTGATCGGTGGATGCCGCAGATGGCCAATGCCGGATACGGGTCCGAGGAGGATATGGGTCGGCAGATGGATCAGTCGACCGGCCGCCAGCGCATGGCTGGGCGGGGCTACGACCAGGACCAGGATTACGACCAGGGTCAGGAGTACGGCGGCCAGTCCGGGTACGGGCAGCAGCGGGGGATGTCGCGTGGATTCCCGCAGCAGCAGGGCACGCCGCAACAGCAACAACAGCAGCAGGGTATGCAGCGCGGCGGCCAGGGCGGGATGAATCGCGGCGGGATCGGATATCCCACGCCGTTTCCCGACAATGGTGGATACAACGATCCGAATCGTGGGGACTCCGGATATGAGGATCAGCGTGGGCAGGGGAATCCGCCGCAGCGGCGGTGAGTAGGGGTGGGGTCTCGTCGTCCCGGCGAAAAGCATGCCGGGACGACGAGAAATTTTGTGGGGCGGTGCCTGGCCGACGAAAACAGGGCGCGGTGCCTGGCCGACGAGAATGGCTGGGGTGCTGTCGGGCAGACGAAAACTCTGAGTGCTCAGGGCTTTTCGTTGGCGAGTAGGCAGACGCCCGCCAGGCGCAGTTGCAGCCAATCGGCGTGGGACCAGTCGCGGGGGGCGCGCAGGGCCTCGCGGCCGGAATGTTCGATCAGGCCCCGGGCATATCCGGCGAGCAGGACACTGCCGGGGACCGCGGCCGAATTCTCCACTCCCTGTTCGAGAATGTCGCGCACGGCGGCGGCATGTTGGTCCAGGGCCGCCGAAACCGCCGGAACCTCACGGGCGGCTGCCAGCGCCGGAACTCCGTGCGTCTTGTGCAGGCGATTGAGCGTCTTGCGCGCCGACACTTCGAGCAACGCGGAGCCGAGCAAAAACACCAGGTGATACTAGCAATCCAGCAGCATCGGCAGCACTGTGATGTTTCACAAGGTCGATCAGCGGAAAGCCTTGGCTCCCGTGAGCGCCTCGCCCAGTACGAGTTGATGCACCTCGGCCGTGCCCTCGTAGGTGAGTACCGACTCCAGATTGTTGGCATGGCGCAGCACCGGATATTCCAGCGTGATTCCGTTGGCGCCCAAAATGGTCCGGCATTCGCGCGCGATGGCGATCGCCTCGCGGGTGCTGTTGAGTTTGCCCGCGCTGACCTGTTCGGGCTTCAACCCGCCCTGATCCTTCAACCGACCCAGATGCAGCGCCAGCAGCTGGCCCTTACCCAATTCGACGGCCATATCCGCGAGTTTGGCCTGGGTGAGCTGATAGGCCGCGAGCGGCTTGTCGAAGACCTGGCGGGTGCGGGCGTAGTCGATGGCCGCGTCCAGACAGTCGCGCGCGGCGCCCAGCGCGCCGAAGACGATGCCGAACCGCGCCTCCGACAGACAGCCCAGCGGCGCGGCCAGGCCCTTACCTTCCGGCAGCAGCGCGTCTTCGGGCAGCCGCACCCCGTCCAGGCTCAGCTCGGCGGTGATCGAGGCGCGCAGCGACAGCTTGTGATGCATCTCCCGGGTGCTGAAACCGGGCGTGCCCGCGGGGACGAGGAAACCGCGGATGCCCTCCTCGGTGCGTGCCCACACCACGGCCACATCGGCGACCGAGCCGTTGGTGATCCACATCTTGGATCCGTCGAGCACCCAGTCGGACCCGTCGCGACGGGCGCGGGTGCGCATACCGCCCGGATTCGAACCGAAGTCGGGTTCGGTCAGGCCGAAGCAGCCCAGCGCCGCGCCCGCGGCCATCTCCGGCAGCCAACGCTGCTTCTGCTCCTCCGAACCGTATTTGTGGATCGCGGTCATGGCCAGCGAGCCCTGTACCGAAACCATGCTGCGCACACCGGAATCCACGGCCTCGAGCTCCAGGCAGGCCAGCCCGTACTCGGTCGCGGAGGTTCCGGCGCAGCCGTAGCCCTCGAGATGCATGCCCAGCAGACCGAGCTTGCCGAGTTCCGGCGCCAGTTCCCGAGCCGGGAACGTCCCCTGCTCGAACCATTCGGCCACATGCGGGCGCAGCCGCTGTTCGCCGAACGCTCGAACGGTGTCCCGGATCTGCCGCTCGGTGTCGGTGAGCAGGGAATCAATGGCGAAAAGCTCGTCAACCGAAGTCATGTACGCCACATTATCGGTCGGTTGACCTACGTGACAGGACAACTGTGACCGGACCCCGAGGACGGCCGAAAAAATTCCGAAGACCACCGATGGCCCCGGCCCGAACGCATACCGTCAACAGGTCGGTGGACAGGCCGTCCTAGGCTGGCAGCCATGACCGACGATCAGCTGGGGTTCTCCACACGCGCCGTGCACGCCGGATTCGATCCCGATCCGCAGACAGGTGCGGTGAACGTGCCGATCTATGCCAGCTCGACCTTCGCCCAGGACGGGGTGGGCGGGCTGCGCGGCGGCTACGAATACGCGCGCACCGGCAATCCGACCCGGACCGCGCTGGAGGCGAATCTGGCCGCGCTCGAATCCGGGCGGCACGGCCGGGCATTCGCCTCGGGTATGGCGGCCACCGACTGTCTGCTGCGTTCGGCGCTGCGCCCCGGCGATCATCTGGTGATTCCCGACGACGCCTACGGCGGCACCTTCCGGCTCATCGACAAGGTATTCACCCAGTGGGGCATCGAATACTCGGTGGCGCCGGTCTCGGATCCCGATCGGGTGCGAGAGGCGTTGCGGCCCAATACGAAACTGGTCTGGATCGAGACCCCGACCAATCCGCTGCTCAATATCGGCGATATCGCCACGCTGGCCGATATCGCGCACGGCGGCGGCGCGAAACTGGTGGTGGACAACACCTTCGCCTCGCCCTACCTGCAGCAGCCGCTGCTGCTGGGCGCGGATGTCGTACTGCATTCGACCACCAAGTACATCGGCGGTCACTCCGATGTGGTGGGCGGCGCGCTGATCACCGACGATCCGGAACTGGACGCGGCCTTCGGCTTTCTCCAGAACGGCGCGGGCGCGGTGCCCGGGCCCACCGACGCGTTCCTGACCATGCGCGGGGTGAAAACCCTTGCGGTGCGGATGGATCGGCACTGCGACAATGCCGAGACCCTCGTCGGATTCCTGGCCGATCATCCGGCGATCTCGCGGGTGATCTATCCGGGTCTGCCCGAACATCCGGGTTATGCGGTGGCGCAGAAGCAGATGCGCCGCTTCGGTGGCATGATCTCGGTGCGGTTGCACGGGGGCCATCAGGCCGCGCACGACTTCTGCGCGCGCACCCGGATCTTCACCCTCGCCGAATCGCTGGGCGGAGTGGAATCGTTGATCGAGCATCCGGCGGCCATGACACACGCCTCGACCGCGGGCTCCGAACTGGAAGTGCCCGCCGATCTGGTGCGGCTGTCGGTCGGGATCGAGGACATCGCCGATCTGCTCGCCGATGTGGAGCAGGCACTGAAGTGATAAGGGCGCGGGTCCGGCGACGGTGCTGCATTCCGTTGCCGGACCCGCCTGGTCCCCGGTATCAGCTGTGGTAGGGCTCCGCGCTGACCAGCGTCACCTTCATGGTGTTGCCATTGGGCAGCGTGTACTCGCGGGTCTCGCCCACCTTGGCGTCGATCAGTGCGCCGCCGAGCGGCGAAGAGGGCGAGTAGGTCTCCAGATCGGAGTTGCCCAAGCCCTCCTCGCGGGTGCCGATGAGGAATGTCTCGGTGTCGGTCTCGTCGCCGTCGTAATAGACCTTGACGACCGAACCCGGCAGTGCGACACCCGAAACCGACGGCGCCACACCCACCTTCGCGTTGTTGAGCAGCTCCTGGAGCTGCCGGATGCGGGCTTCCTGCTGGCCCTGCTCCTCACGCGCGGCGTGGTAGCCCCCGTTCTCCTTGAGGTCGCCTTCTTCGCGGCGTTCGTTGATCTCGGCCGCGATGACCGGACGGTTGGCAATGAGCGCGTCGAGTTCGCCCTTGAGCCTGTCGTGCGACTCCGGTGTCAGCCAGGTCACGTTCGTCTCAGTCATCTCGATCACTCCCTAGTAGTTGTTCCCGGCATGCCGGGATTCCCTGTTTCCGCCGCCGCACACCCCCGCTGCTGGAGGTCTGCGGCAGCAGTGGACGGCTGGAGCGATCCCCGGGGGACGTCCTCGAATCCCGACAGGCTTGACTCCGTCCCGCGCATGCGCTGGCCGCCAATGCAGCAAACACGGCTCCGAGTTCCGGAACCGTGTATCGGACCATTTTAGCACGATTTACAAAATCGCAGGTCGGAGCGGTCTTTACGGCGCGTTTTGCCCTGTTGGCCCGGCATTTCGGGGTTGTGAAACGCCCATGCTCAGGGTGCTTTCAGATACTGCGGGACCTTGCCGCTGCAGCCGTAGATGTTCCCATTGGCGGGCCGCGCTGTGCTGCGGACGGTTGCCGTGAGTTCGACGGTGCCGCTCGTGGAGGGCGGGATCAGCACCTCGCGGCGGCCGACCTCGGCGCCGTCGGTGTCCATGGTCCGCACGAAACACACGACCGCCTGGTCGGGATGTTTGCGGGTGACCTTGAAGTGGATGTCCATGGTCGAGTCGTCCACATAGGCGTAGCCCAGCTGATCGGGCTCGATGTCCTGCGGGCCGAACTGCTTGTAACCGAGGTAGGCGACGCCCAGGCCGAGCAGCACCACGACCGCGCCGAGCGCGATCGCGATCCGGCGCCGATCGCGCGGGGGCCGCGCGCCGTAGCGATCGGCTACCCGGTCGGTCGCCTCGCTCATGATCAGGTGCTCCCGGGGGGTAGGTCGGAACAAACGAAGGTCGAATGGAACTATAGGGAGTGGAGATCGGCGCGACCCGCCGGGCCCGTAGGGCCCGCGCACGGCGGCGCGCCACACGGACTCGGCACCCGCGGCGGAAAGCGATGAGGTGAACACGGTGATCGACGAGGTGAATCAGGCGTGAGTGGACTTCGCCTCATGGCGGTGCATGCCCACCCGGACGACGAGTCCAGCAAGGGCGCCGCGACGACCGCGAAATACGCCGCGGAGGGCAACGACGTTCTGGTCGTCACCCTGACCGGCGGCGAGCGGGGCTCGATTCTCAACCCCGCGATGGATGTTCCCGGCATCCTCGAGCGCATCGAGGAGGTGCGCCGCGAGGAGATGGCCGAGGCCGCCCGGGCGCTCGGGGTCCGCCAGACCTGGCTGGGCTTCGTGGATTCCGGTCTGCCCGAGGGCGATCCGCTGCCGCCGCTGCCCGAGGGCAGTTTCGCGCTGGTGCCGCTCGAAGAGGCCACCGAGGCGCTGGTGCGGGTGGTGCGCGAATTCAAGCCGCACGTCATCACCACCTACGACGAGAACGGCGGCTATCCGCATCCGGATCACATCATGTGCCACAAGGTTTCGATGGCAGCCTTCGAGGCCGCCGGAGATCCGGAGCGCTTCCCCGACGCGGGCGAGCCGTGGACGCCGCTGAAGCTGTACTACGACCACGGCTTCAGCATGCAGCGCCTGGAGGCGTTCGCCGCGGAGTTCGAGCGCATCGGTGAGCCGTTCCCCATGCAGGACTGGCTGGATCGCATTCGCAAGGCAGCCGCCGAGCGCGGCGACAATTTCTCGCGGGTCACCACCCAGGTCGAGTGCGCGAAGTACTTCCCGCAGCGTGACGACGCCCTGCGCGCGCACGCCACCCAGATCGATCCCAACGGCGCGTTCTTCGCCATCCCGCTGGAAATGCAGCAGCGGCTGTGGCCCACGGAGGAATTCGAGCTCGCCCGCACCCGAGTGCGTACCGAACTGCCGGAGAACGATCTGTTCGCGGGCATCCGCGAGGCCGAGGGCGACGAGGATCCCGGCCGATGATGTTGACCCTGCTCGCCCAGCCGACCACCAATCCGACCGGCCCCGAATTCGGCAAGGCGTCCCCGCTCGGCCTGGTGATCATCCTGGTCCTGCTGGTGGGCACGGTGCTGCTGATCCGCTCGATGAACAAGCACATCAAGCGCCTGCCCGCCGAATTCTCCCCGGAGCATCCGGAGCCGGATCAGGAGGCCGACGAGGGCACCGAAGCCGGTGTGGTGCCGCACGATGCGGAATCCTCCGACGCCGAGGCGAAGCCGAAGGCCAAACCCGACGCGCCCTCGTGACTCAGGCGGTCCGGGCGATGAGGGCGTCGGCGAACTGACGCAGCGCGGTGATCGCATCGGGTGGGAACGGCGCTCGGTCGAGGGCGCGCTGCGCCCGCAGCCAACGTTCGCGGATCATCTGCTCGACCTGCCGACGAGCCAGCACGGTCAGCAGGTCCCGGCAGTCGGCCGCGCCGCGCTCGTCCAGTAGCGGATCGCCGATCAGTCGGTGCAGTTGTGCGGCCTGGCGAGTATCGGCCCGGCGCAGCGCGATCGCCACCAGGGCGGTGTGTTTGCCGCTGCGCAGATCCTCGAGATTCGATTTACCCGTATGCGTCGGATCGCCGAAGGCGCCGAACAGGTCGTCCTGTAGTTGAAACGCCTCGCCGAGCGGCTGGGCGTGTTCCGAAAGCGCCTGCGCCACAGCGGCGTCCGCACCCGCGAGGGCCGCGCCCAGTAGCAGCGGCCGCTCCACGGTATAGGCCGAGGTCTTGTACCGGATGATCTTCAGCGCGCGTTCCAGATCGGCCGTCGGCCGTCCGGTGCTGTGCAGATCGAGGTACTGGCCGTAGTCGACCTCGCCGCGCATGGCGTCGATCACCGGCAGCGCGGCCCGCAGCCGATCGCCGGAAAGCCCGGCGGTGTGCAGTAATTCGTCGGACCAGGCCAGGGCGAAATCGCCGATCAGGATGGCCGCCGCGGTGCCGCGACTGCGGTGGACCGTCGGCTGATCGCGCCGGGTGTCGCTGTCATCGATGATGTCGTCGTGAATGAGCACCGAGGCGTGGAACATCTCCAATGCCGCCGCGGCGCGGACGATTTCGTCCGGCAGTCCGAGCCCGCCCCCGGCGCACCAGCCGAGGACGCAGAACATCGGCCGGATGCGTTTGCCACCGGAGAACAGGAACGCGCGCACGGCCTGGGTGATATCGGGCGGTAGCCCCCGCTCGGCCGCCGCATGGGCCTTATCGGCCAGGAAGTCCCGCAGAACGGCCTCGATCCGGGTGCGCACGGCCGCGGAATCGCGCAGCGGCGCGGTGGTGCTGACGGTCATCGGATCACCTCGGAGTCGTCGGTCATGGCCATGGCTTCCTCCAGGAGCGCGTCGACGATGCGGTGTTCGGGCACGGTGCGCACCACCCGGCCCTTGACGAAGATCTGGCCCTTGCCGTTGCCGGAGGAGACGCCCAGATCGGCCTCGCGAGCCTCGCCGGGACCGTTGACCACACAGCCCATCACCGCCACCCGCAGCGGATGCGGAAAGCCCTCGAACGCGGCTTCGACCCGGGCGGCGAGGTGGTGGATGTCGACCTGGACCCGGCCGCAGCCGGGGCAGGACACGATCTCGAGGGTGCGCGGGCGCAGGCCCAGTGACTGCAGAATGTGATTGCCCACCTTGACCTGTTCGGCCGGTGGTTCGGAGACCGAGACCCGGATGGTGTCGCCGATGCCCTCGGCGAGCAGTACACCCAGCGCCACCGCGGATTTGATGGTGCCCTGCAATAGCGGCCCGGCCTCGGTGACGCCCAGATGGATGGGATAGTCGCAGCGCTCGGCCAGCAGCCGATTCGCGGCGATCATGGTGCGCGGATCATGGTGTTTGACAGCGATTTTCAGCTCGCGGAAGCCGTGCTCCTCGAACAGCGCGGCCTCGTGCAGGGCGGAATCGACCAGGGCCTCGGCGGTCGGGCCGCCGTGGCGGGCCAGCATGCGCGGATCGAGCGATCCGGCATTGACGCCCACCCGGATCGGGGTGCCGGCGGCCGCCGCCGCGCGGGCGATCTCGCCGACCCGATCGTCGAATTGCCGGATATTGCCCGGATTCACCCGTACCGCCGCGCATCCGGCGTCGATGGCGGCGAAGACGTAGCGGGGTTGGAAATGGATATCGGCGATCACCGGCAGCGGCGAGCGGGCGACGATGGCGGGCAGCGCGGCCGCGTCGTCGGGAGTGGGGACCGCGACGCGGACGATATCGCAGCCCGCCGCGGTGACCGCGGCGATCTGCTGCAGCGTGGCGTCGATATCGGCGGTGCGGGTGGTGGTCATGGTCTGCACCGAGATCGGCGCGTCCCCGCCGACCGCGACCGAGCCGACGCGCACCTGCCGGCAGGCGCGGCGGGCGGATGTATCGAGGGCGGCGCTCACGACGAAACCTCCTGGCGATCGACCAGTTCGAGCTGGGCGCGGCGCACCGCGTGGGTGATTCCGGCGCCGGTGAGTCCGGCCTCGGCGAGCAGATCGGCGCGTTCGCCGTGGCACAGGAAGCGATGGGGCACACCGAGTCCCAGCACGGGAACCGCGCTTCCGGCCTCGGTCAGCGCGCGCCGCAGCGCCGCGGCGACCGCCCCGGAGACGGAGTTGTCCTCGGCCACCACGACCAGTCGGTGCCGCAGACACGCGCCGACCAGCGCCGCCGGAATCGGCAGCACCCAGCGCGGATCGACGACACTGGCGGCGATGCCGAATTCGGCGAGATGCCCAGCCGCGCGCAGACATTCGGCGGTCAGCGGACCGACGCCGACCAGCAGCACGTCCCGTTGCGGCGCGCGGTACAGCAGATCCAGGCCGTTGTACTGCTCGACCGCCGGAATATCCGGTCCCACCGAGGCTTTGGGATATCGCACGGCCGTGGGACCGGCCTCGTAACCGACCGCCTCCCACAGCAGTTCCCGCAGCCGGGTGGCATCGCGGGGCGCGGCCACGCGCAGTCCGGGCACGGTCGCCAGCAGGGTGAGATCCCACATGCCGTGATGGCTGGGCCCGTCCGGGCCGGTGATACCCGCGCGGTCCAGGACGAGGGTCACCGGTAGTCGATGCAGGCCCACATCCAACAGCAGCTGATCGAAGGCGCGGTTGAGGAAGGTCGAATAGATCGCCACCACCGGATGCAGTCCCGCGGTGGCCATTCCGGCCGCACTGGTCAGTGCGTGCTGTTCGGCGATGCCGACGTCGAAGCAGCGGGCGGGGAAGTGTTCGGCGAATCGCGACAGTCCGGTCGGGCCCGGCATGGCGGCGGTGACGGCCACGATATCGTCACGGCGATAACCGATTTCGACAAGCTCGTCGCCGAAGACGTTGGTCCAGGCCGGTTTTCCGCCGGAGCGCCCGCGCGGGCCGACGGTGTGCATGCGCTCGGCGTCGGCGCAGGCCGGTTCGTAGCCGTGGCCCTTGATCGTGACCGCGTGCACCACCACCGGATGCTCCGCGTCGCGGGCCTTGCGCAGGGCCGATTCCAGGGCGTCGATATCGTGGCCGTCGATCGGGCCGAGATAGGTCAGGCCGAGCTGATCGAAGACGGTCGGGGACGGATCGTTCGGTGGCCGCTCGCGCAGCCGCCGCAGATGGGCGGCGATCGATCCGGCGGTCGGGGAGTAGGAGTGCCCGTTGTCGTTGAGCACCACGACCACCGGGCGCGCGCCCGCGCCGATATTGTTCAGCGCCTCGTAGGCCATCCCGCCGGTGAGGGCGCCGTCGCCGATCACCGCCACCACCGCGCGGTCGCTGTCGCCCCGGATCGCATGGGCTTTGGCGATGCCGTCGGCATAGGACAGGGCGGTGGAGGCGTGCGAGTTCTCGATCACGTCGTGCACCGATTCGGTGCGGCTCGGATAGCCCGACAGCCCGCCGGGTCGGCGCAGCCCGTGGATGAAGTCCTCGCGTCGCCCGGTGAGGATCTTGTGCGCGTAGGCTTGATGGCCGGTATCGAAAAGCACTGTGTCACGGGGCGATTCGAAGACACGGTGCAGGGCTATGGTCAATTCGACGACGCCGAGATTCGGGCCCAGATGCCCGCCCGTGCCCGCGAGGGTGTCGAGGATCAGTTCGCGGATCTGCTCGGCGAGGCGGGGTAGCTGCCGGGGTGACAGCCGCCGCAGATCCTCGGGGCAGGTGATGTGTTCCAGTTCGGTCATGGTCGGCGCCTCAGGGGTGATGGTGCGGCGAAGGTGATGGTCTCCGTCGCGATGACGAGTTCTTCGACGGTGACCGGACCGCGCCGGCGCAGTTCCTCGATCACCCCATCCACCAGAACCGCGGGGGCGGATGCGCCGGCCGACAACCCGATGATCCGCGCCTGCTCGATCCATTCGTCGTGGATATGGGAGGCGTCATCGATGAGGTGGGCCGGAATGCCCTGGCGGCGTGCGACTTCCACCATTCGCTGCGAATTCGACGAATTGGCGGAGCCGACCACCAGGACCAGGTCGCTGCGCGCGGAGATCGCCTCCACCGCGCGCTGGCGATTGGTGCTGGCATAGCAGATATCGGCACTTGCGGGGCCGTGCAGTTTCGGAAAGCGTTGCCGCAGAGCGGCTACCGTCGCCTCGGTCTCCTCGATCGAGAGCGTCGTCTGGGTGAGGTAGGAGACCCGGGAGTCGTCGGGCACCCGCAGGGCCGCGGCCTCGGCGGGGGTGTCGACGATCACCGTCGCCTCCGGGGCCTCGCCGAAGGTGCCCTCCACCTCCTCGTGCCCGGCGTGCCCGATGAGTACGACCGTATCGCCGCGCGCGGCGAAACGCTTGGCCTCCGAATGCACCTTGGTGACCAGAGGACAGGTGGCGTCGACCACGGTGAGGCCGCGTCGGCGGGCCTGCTCGCGCACCGCGGGCGAGACGCCGTGCGCGGAGAACACGACGGTCGCGTCCATCGGCACCTCGTCCAATTCGTCGACGAAGATCGCACCTCGCGCGGCCAGCTCGCGCACTACGCGGGTGTTGTGCACAATCTGTTTTCGCACGTAGATCGGGCCCTCGCGATCGGGATCGGCGAGTAGCCGGGCGACGGTCGCGATGGCGCGCTCGACGCCCGCGCACAGCGAGCGGGGTGCGGCCAGTAGTACGGTTCGCTCCATTTCGACGGGCCCCTAACTGTCGCGGTGTGCCACCAGGTGAGCCAGCGTGGTCAGATCGGCGACGGCCAACCGATCGGGCAGGGCGCGCAGGGCCGCCCGGACGTGCCGGTCGGCCTGTCGCTCGGTCCAGCGCTTCCCGCCCGCGGCCTCGATCAGCGTTGTGGCGTGGGCGATTTCGGCGGCCGACAGCGGTTCGTCGGAGCGATAGAGCTCGAGCAGCTCCAGCGCGGCGGACGTGCCCGAGCGCAGCGCCGCCACGACCGGCAGCGATCGTTTGCGGCGCGCCAGATCGTCGGCAGGTTTGCCGGTGACCGCGGGGTCGCCCCAGATGCCGATGAGATCGTCGACGAACTGGAAGGCCAGGCCGAGTTCGCGGCCGAAACGGTCCAGCGCGGTCACCACGGCCGGTGGCGCGCCGGCGGACAGGCCGCCCAGCGCGCACGCGCAGCCCAGCAGCGCACCGGTCTTGCCCATGGCGATGCGCTCGCATTCGGCGACCGTCGGTCGGCGGCGATCGATACTGCAGTCCGCGTGCTGGCCGCGACACAGCTCGACCACCGTGGTCTCGATCCGCTCGATGGCCGGAAACACCTGTGCCGGAGGCAGTTTCGTAGCCAGAACGCGCACTGCCAGCGCGTGCAGGGCGTCGCCGAGGAGGATGGCGTCGGCCGGACCCCACACCGCCCACACGGTCGGGCGGCCGCGGCGGGAGCCGTCGCGGTCCATGAGATCGTCGTGCACGAGGGTGAAATTGTGGATCAATTCGACCGCGGCGGCCACCGGCGCCGCGGTCGCGGGCGGCGCGCCGCAGGCCACGCAGGCGCAGACGGCCAGGGCGGGACGTAGTTGCTTACCGGAGCCGGTATGCGTCGGATCGCCCCCGGCATCCCACCAGCCGAGGTGATATCCGGCCATGTGGCGCAGGGGTTCCGGGAGGGTTTCGACGGATTCGCGCAGCAGCGGATCGAAGATCTCGCGGGCTCGGGCGAGGATTTCGGCGGGACGGGGCACCGGGGCGGTGGAGGCCGGTACGGTCGTCATCTGACCCACCGCTCGCGCAATTTGTCCAGTCGGGCCGCTCCGGTGCCCAGACCGGTCGGCCCCGGTAGCGCGGCCGCGACCGGTGGCGCGATATCGCCGAATCGCTCACGTAGTTCCGATGTTCCGTAGCGGTGGCATTCCCGGTACCAGTGCAGGGTTCCGGCCAGCCAGTCCCGCAGCTGGACGACTCGCCGTTCGATCGCGGCGCGGTCGGCATCGTCGAGTTCGAACTCCGTTGCCAGGATCGGGAGTTCGTGTTCGACCACGCGCTGAAAGTGTTCCAGTCGCGCGGTGAGCAGGGCGTGCACAATCGAGATCGCCTCGCCGCGTTCGATATTCAGGAAGTTCTGCACGACGCGGACGCCGTTGTGCAGTTCGCCCTCGTACCGGATCTCCTTGGGGTAGGAGATCAGATCGTTGGCCAGCATGGCGGTGTCGATCGCGGTGTTCTCCAGATCGGCGAGGATGCGGTTGCCGCGGACGGCGGGCGGGGTGGTGTCGCCCTGGGTCAGGCGGGGCAGTTCGGTCGTCAGATCCGCGCCGCTGGTGTGGCGGCGCATTTCGATGTAGTCGACCGGATCGGGGAGCCGGTTGAGGCTGAGATTCGCGGTTTCCCAGTCGAGGCTGTCGAGCAGGCGGATCAGCGCCGCCCGCAATCGTTTCCGGGCGGATTCGTCCATGGTGGCGGTCGTGCGCCGCCACAGGTGGGCCAGGCCGCGCTCGGCGGGATTGCCCGGCGCGGGAGTGTCGCTCGAGGCCGTCGGCATGAATTCGCGCAGCCGGTGGCTGTGGGTTTTGGCGCCGAGCGCGTCGCCGCGAGCGCCGAAGGCCGCGGGGTAGAGGTCGTCGAGATAGGTCCGCCAGCACAGCCAGTCGGCCGCCAGATTCAGCGCTGACTGCTCGGCGTAGGGGGTGATGGCCGCGGCGTACAGGGCGAAATCGAAGTTGCGCACATCGGTTTCGCGCCACAGTCCGTCATCGAGCAGGCCGGGCGGCGGCTTCAGCATGTCCATATCGCGGACCCACTCGAGCACGTGGGCGCGGGCCGGATCCAGGCCGGGGTTCACATGGACGTCGAACGGCGGCGGCACCTGCGGGATCGGCAGGTCGCCGATCGGCTCCCGCGGCGGCCGCAGATGGTTCGCCAGGCGCTTGGCCCCGAGTTTCTGGATCAGCCCGTGCGTGGAATTCGGTGAAAAGCGCCGGGCCGCATCGTTGTTCATATACCGGCTGGAGCGCATATGCCATTCGTGGCCACCGGCCTGCCAATCCTGCAGACCTTTCACATAGGCGGCCACGGCCAGCTGTTCGTCCGGCCCGGCGGCGTATTCGGCGAACAGCACCGGGATTTCGGTGAGGGCGGTGTGCTCGAACTGCTGTAGGCGCGAGGTCAGCAGATCGTTGACCACCTCGGCCGCGCGGCGCACGTCGTAGCCGAGGAAGTGTTCGAGCACCAGAATGCCGTTGGACAGCTCACCCTCGTCGAGCACCTCGCGCTCGTAGGAGAAGATGTCGTTGCGCAGATGGACGGCGTCGGCGAAGGTGTCGCGCAGCACCCCCAGCGACCTGGTATCGACCATTCGGGCCGGAAGCTCTTGCCCCACAGCGTGTTCCACCAGATGTGCCGACCACGGCGCGCCGCCCACCTTGCGCCGCATCTCGATGTACTCGATCGGATTCGCGATCCGGCCCTCGGCGATATTGGCCAGCTCCCAGCGTGACTCCTCCAGTAGGGCGCGATTGGCGGTGGCGAAGCGGCGCTGCCAGTCGGCCGACATCGCCGGCGTCGTGCGTGTCCACAGATCGGCCAGGCCGAGCTCCACCGGATTCGACGGCTCCGGGAGCGGGTCGTCGCCGATAGGCATGAACGAGTAGATCCGGTCGAGATATTCCTTTGCGCCCCGGATATCCCGGGGGCGCTTGAACAATTCGAGGAAGTGATCGTCGAAGTAGAACACCCAGGTGTACCAGTCGGTGATCAGATCCAATTCCGTCCCATCGCAATCGGGATGGGTGTAGGCGCACATGAGGCCGTAATCGTGCTTGTTCAGGTCCTCCTCGGACCAGATGTGGCGACCCTGCTGTGGTTCGAAGAAACCCATCCGGCGCGCCCATTCCCGGGTGTGCGCCCGGGCCTGTTCCAGATGGGGGTTCAACCGCGCGGGATACGGCGTGTAGAACTCTGGCAATTCGAACGGCTGCATGGCAGACCTTCCGGGCGTCGAATAGCGTGGGACGACCGTTGCGGGGGCTGGGATTGGTTCGAGAACCGATGTAGCGGAAAGAAATTCGCGACCGATCGGACCCGGGGCGGGGTTCTGCGGCTTTCGCGGAGAATTGAACTATACCAATTTCGTTACTCGACGGAGGGTTTATCGCGAAATTGAAGCCGACGGCGTTGTGCGGCAATGGATTACGTATCGGTCATACTGCGGCGGAACTGTCGGCGCGGGCATGGGTGAGGCGTATGGCCAGTAGCCGCAGGGCCGCGACCGCGGGCGTCGGCATCGGCGCCCGGTCCAGCGCCGACAGCGCCTGATCGCGACGCTGTGCGACCATCCGCTCGACCTCGGCGTGCGCGCCGGTGGCCGTGAGGATGTCCCGGCAGCGTTGCGCGTCGTCCTCGTCGAGCGTGGGATCGCCCAGTAACCGGCACAATTCGCGCTGCCGCGGCGTATCGGCCCGCTGCAGGGCCAGACCGATCACCACGGTGCGCCGCCCGCGGCGCAGATCGTCGAGTACGCCCTGTAGATCCCGGTTGAGCTGGAACGCCTCCCCGAGCAGCCGGGCGTAGACAGCCAGCGCCTCGCGGGTCTCGCCGGGGGCCCCGGCCAGGCTCGCGCCGAGTTCCAGCGGCCGTTCGCAGGTGTAGGCGACCACCTTATAGCGAATGATGCGCAGGGCCTCGTCCAGGGCGAGTTCGGAGCGGGCGGTGGCCAGCAGGTCCAGGAACTGTCCGTAGATCACATCGGCGCGCATCGTGGATACGATCGACACCGCCGCGGCCCGCTGTCGCGCGGTCAGATGGGCCGTGCTCAACAGCTCGTCGGACCAGATCAGCGCGAGATTACCGAGTAGCGCCGCAGCGTGTCGTCCGAAGCCGTCGGCATCGGAGCGGTCGGCGTAGCGAGCCGACATAGCCCGGTGCAGCGGCAGATGGCCGTGGCGCAGGACGGTGTCGCCGATGATGTCGTTGTGGATCAGCACCGCGGCGTGATACATCTCCAGCGAGGCCGCCGCCCGCACGATCGCGTTCGGAATCCGTTCGCTGCCACCGGCGGCGAACCAGCCCAGCGCACACAGCAGCGGCCGGGTGCGTTTACCGCCGGTGAAGACGAACGAGTGCAGCGCGTCCACATAATCCGAGGGCAGCTGGGCCTTGTCGGCCTCGCGGGCCTTGGCGGCGAGAAAGGTTTCCAGCACCGCGTCGATCCGTTCGCGCAGCGCGACCAGATCCGTGGCTATCGCCGGATCGTCGGTGGTCCGTGGGTGCATCGGAGGTCACCGGTAGCGCGGATTCGTGTTGTGCCATTCGAACGATCCGGCGAACCACGAGCGCAACCCGTGCAGATACAGCTGGAGTTCCGGCGAGCCCTCGGTGCGCATCGCCAGGCGTTCGGCCTCGAAATCGCGGACGACGCGATTGTGCAGGTCGACAACGATTTCCGTGGCCCGCGACACCGAACAGCCGCGTTCGGCGGCGACCTGCAGCACCATATTGCAGACCGGATTCTCGTCGGCGGCGTCCTTGGCGACCGACAGCAGATCGTTGACCAGGACCGCGGCGGTGCCCGCGCGGAACGCGGCGTGCCGCACCCGGGTCCGGTAGAAGATTTCGCCGGGCAGCCGGTATCCGGCGACCGGATCGATGAGGGTCATCGAGGTGTAGAAGCTGTCGTGCTGGCGGCCCGCGAGGTATTCCCAGGCGGGCACCTCCCGTTCGGGCAGCCGCCACGCGGAGTAGGCGTTCCAGGATACGAACATCGCGGCGGTGGCGTAGCAGGCGCGCTGCACCTGATCGGGAGTGGCGTGCCGATTCAGATGTGCGACAGCGGATTCGAAGGCGCGGAACACCAGATGGTCGCGCAGGGCGTCGTTCAGAGGTGGACTGAACTCGCCCATCTCCGGCAGCGGATCCATGGCCGCCATCACCAGCGACAGCCGCGGGCCGAGTTCCTCGGCGCGCGCGCCGCGCGCGGTATCGTCGGCGAACAGGTCATCGGCCATCCACCAGGCCGTATTCAGTTGGGCGGCCAGCAGCAGGCGGTCGGGGTCGTCGCAGTCGGTGTGGGTGAGCATCACCAATCGCCCGTAGCCGATACTGCGCAGCAACTCCGCGTCGTCCTCGTCGAGACCCAGACCGAGCGCCCACGTGACGAGGCGATCGTCGACCTCGGTGGCCAGCGCGTCGTCGATGCGGCTGGGCGGCGGACAGTACAGCGGCGGGGCCGAACCGTCGCCCCACTCCCGCTCCACACAGGGCGCCTCGGCGCGGCCGAGGCGGATGATCGGTGCGAAGGCCCTGCTGTCGTCGCAGCCGTCGCGTGCCGAACGGGCGGCGGGTGTGGGGGCTGAGGGCCGTGGTAGGGAAAGGGACGACGTGCCGAGACCTTTCGGTCCGGAGAGCGTGGCCACGCGCTCGGTGGAATTCGACGGGTGTTCGGTCGCATTGGTCATGAGCGGATCGTTCTTCCTCGTGGGTTCGACGATTCGAGCACAACTCGACGCACGGCCGCGTGGTGTCTGCAGCAGTGTTTCGCCGAAAACTGAATCGAATTACCGGAACTCCGGGTCACCAGCCGGTTTCATCGATATTGGTGCCTGTACTCGCTATTTCGATATGAGACCTGTGAAATTCTGACGACGCTCTGCAGCACTTCAACCCATACCAATGGTATTTCGGGCCGAACGCACCGTAAAGTGTTAATTTGCAGCAACTTTGACGCGCCGCCAGAAGGATGTGTGCCGAGCGGGAGTTGCTCGGCGGAAACGGGGAGCGCCGTTGGCGCGCAGCTACCGGCGCGCGAACGGTGCTGTGCGACAACGGGCTTCGCATCGTGCCACGAACCGTCCAGTCGTTTCCGCGCCGCGAACCGACATCAGAAGCGCGGATCGTGGGTGCGATGCCGACAGATGTCGCAGTCGCAATCGAAGTAGCCGATACCCGCGCTGCCGTGTGCGCCGCGCCGTTCGGCCTCCTCCAGATCGGCGAACCACGGTCGCCGTGCGGGTCGGGGTGTTGCGGTGTCCTTCATGACTCTGAGATACCCAGTTCGGTGGGCGCACACTGATCACGGTTACGCCTCGTGGCGCGCTCGCGCTCGGAGTTTCAGATATGTTCCGTGGCTGCGGGCCGGTTCGAAGCGGTATCCGCCGATGCGGCCCAGCGAACCTCGGCCGGTCATCGACCGGCCGAGGTGGGACCGAACAACTGCCCAGGTTGCGAGCACGACCTGCGGACCGGTCGCCGGTTCCCGGCCCGGCCTCGTTGCCGGGTGTGGTGGGAGTGGTGTGGGTGTAGGAGGGCAGGGCTTGGCGGCTGGCTTCGAACTTCCGGCGGGCGGCGCGCCCTCGGGTCTGTCGACCTCTTCAGTACACGCCCTCCGCGGACAGATGTCAACGCTGTAGGTCTACAAGATTGGATCGGCGGTGGAAGCTTACCGGCGGCGTACTCTCCTCGGAATTGCATATGCGATTTCGCTTCGGCTGCAATGCTTTTGATGCGTTATAGCGACAGGTGGCGTAAGATCGGACAGCGTTACCGTGCGCAATTCGCCCGAGTGGACGCGCGCGGATTCGGCTTCGCCGCTCCAGACCCCGGCGGCCGGTCACACGAAACCGGCGTAGGGAGTCCTCATGGATGAACAGCAGCACACGGTAGCGGGACTGGCAGGAATCGATGCGTTCGATTCCGGCGACGGGGCTCAACAGTGGACTGTCGTAGCGGTGATGGTCGACGGCGGGGGAGTCGAGCCTTTGCCCGCAGGGGAGGTGGTCGCGGCCGATTTGAGCCTGGCCGCCGACCAGATTTGTGGATATCTTCCGCCGCGGCTCGAATCGGGACAGTCGTGCTATCTGGTGGCGACTCCCGGTATGTTCGAACGGGATTCCGAGACGGGTTTGCTGAACACAGCGCCCGGACCGACCTGGGTGAACCGGATTCGCCGGACCGAATGCGGCTGGGAGCGAAGCGAATGGGGCCGAGCGCCGCACTGGCTGGGCCGCCCCGACGCGGTGGGAGGGTGATGTGGAGCGCATGGGTGGTCGTCCCGCCGCGCGGCCGCGGTGCGTCTCGGCGAATCGGCCGAGATCGGCATAAGCTGGGTCCCACTTCAGCCGGTTTGAACTCGACGGGCACCATGTGCTGGGGGTGGAGCGAGGAATACGCCACTGACGGGAGTATGCGATGGTCGATCGAGATCGCACACTCGGTGCGTGCGGGTGAGCATGGGTAATGCGGCGACCACCCGATTCTTGGCAGTGCTGAACGAGACCGAATCCAATGGGGCGTCATCCGGCCAGCGGCTGTGCCAGGCGTGTGTTCGATCCCTGCCGGTATCGGAGGCGGCCATCACGCTGGCGATGCCGGGTGGTCGCTGGGAAGTGCTGGGCGCGGTGGGCGAGACGGCGGCTCGGTTTGCCGACGCGCAGGCGGCGACCGGGGAGGGGCCCGGTCCCGACGCGCACAGATTCGGCACTCCGATTCGGGTTGCGGATTTCGCTCAGGAGGCCCACAGTGACCGATGGCCGTTGCTGGCGCAGTGGAATCGGGTCGGGGTCATAGGAAGCGAATGTTCGATTCCCTTGCGGTTGGGCGCTTTTCGGCTCGGGTTCCTCGATCTGCTGGGGGTCGAATCCGTCCTCTCCGACGCCGTGGTCTACTCCGAGGCCTTGCAAGTCGCCGGGGTGATCACCACGATGCTGTTGACCGACCTCACAGCATTATCCGACGTCCGGGCCGACGGCGACGGTATCGCGCTGGCGCCGTGGGGCGAGCCTTCGGCGTCGGCGCGTGAGATACACCAGGCGATCGGCATGATCGCGGTGCAACTGGATTGCACGGTGACCGCGGCCTATGCGCGGCTGGTGGGATACACGTTCACCACCGAGCGCACCCTTGCCGACGTGGCCGCCGACGTGGTCGCCCGTCGATTGCGTTTCCCGCCCGACCCCGAACCCGGCGCACTCCGACGCCACCAGCCCGATCCCACATGAACGGCGCAGCCCGTGGTGGAGGTTCTAGAATTGATGAGAAGGGTGGATGGAGATGACAGGCCGAGAGGGTGTGCTCACCGCGGCGCTGGTGCGTCTGGTCGATACCCTGGTCGCCGACTACGACCCGGTCGACCTGACCCAGGAGCTCGTCGACACCAGCGTCGAACTTCTGGATGCCGACGCCGCCGGGCTGCTGCTGGTCGACGGGCGGGGTGAGTTGCAAGTGCTGGCGTCGACCTCCGAGGAAACGCATCTGCTGGAGCTACTGCAGATCCAATCCTCCAGCGGACCCTGCCTGCAGGCCCTGCGCACCGGGCAGCCGGTCCTGGTCGGTGATCTCGATGTCGCAGCGCAGCAGTGGCGCCAATTCGCCGATCAGGCGCGCCGTCTGGGTTTTCGCGGGATGTGCGCGCTGCCCATGCGCCTGCGCACCGAGCGCATCGGGGCTCTCAATTTGTTCACCCGCGGCACCGACACGCTCGGCGCCGATGATCTACAGCTCGCCCAGGCGCTGGCCGACTTCGCCACGATCGGAATCCTGCATGCCCGTATCCTGGCCGATTCCCTCGCGGTGAACGAGCAGCTCAATCGTGCGCTCAACAGCCGCCTGATCATCGAACAGGCCAAGGGGATGCTGGCCGAACGCGGAAACCTCGACATGGACAACGCATTTCAACGGCTGCGTGGATACGCCCGCGATACCAACAACCGGCTCGCGGACCTCGCCTTCGCCCTGGTCGACCGCACGGTCGATCTGGACACCGTGCTGCTCGATGTTCCCCGCGGCCGAAAAGGACATACTCCGCGCCAGGGGTGAGGTTCGCACCGCGCGGGATCAGCCGTCGCGAAGAGGTAGAATCGGTTAGCCCTCGAGGCTGCTCCAGACCCCGGTAGCCGAACCGAAGCAATGTCGGAACGGACGAATCGGAGCAGCTCATCGTCAGCCAGCTTTTCGCACCCCAGCTCCCGGAAGACCGCCCGGCGCCGGTGGCCTTCGTAGATACTCCCGCGTCAAGGGAATTCGTGGCCGCCAGCGACAGGTTGGTGCGGCACCTGTTCGATGTTTGTCTGCAATTGGGTGCGCTGCGTGTGGTTTTCGACCACCGCGGCCACAATGCCGCCGATGCTCGAACCGCCAGTGCCGCGTTGGCCGGAACGCTCGATGACATGGATATGCTCGTCGGCGACGCCGTCCTGGCCATGCTCCTGCTCGCCCGGCATACGCAAGCGGCCGTGTTACCGAAACCCGGCTAACGCCGATGCGTTCGGTGGGCGGCACCGTCGCCGTCGGTGGACCAGTTGCCCACCAGCGACAACATCGCCAGTCCGGTTTCGCGGATCACCGTCTCCAGGTGCTCGAGCGTCGTCGAGATCTCCCCTTCCGCTACTGCCGCATCGTCGGGAGTGTCATCGGCGCGGTCGAGACCCTGTTGCAGTTTGTTCAGCCGCAGGGCGACAGCGGTCAACTCCTCTATCAGGCGATTGCTGTGGAGCGCGAATTCGGCTGTCCCCGTGGGCTGTTCGTGGTTCGTGTCGAAAGTCGCGAACGGATCGTCGGCCATGGCATACTTCCGGTTCGTCTGCATGGGCCCGGACCCACATGCCGCGGTTCGGGAGGGTGATGACAGACACTGTACGTGAACCGACTCCCACCGGATGAACGAAAAGCGCTCGGGCCAAAGAAGATTGCGGGCGGCTCCACGCAATGACCGGCTGACGAACGGACATCGAGTGCACGAAAACGACGGCGCCGACCCACTGACCACTGCGGCGGCGCTACGTCTGTTGAGCGGAATCGATTTCGGGCGCATCGTGTTCTCTCGATACGCACTGCCCACTATCCGGCCTGTTCACCACATCGTGGTCGACGACACCGTCGTCGTCGCGGTGGGTCCCGAGGCCGTGCGCGCCATCAATCGAAAAGTGGTCACCTACGAAGCCGACACCGTCGACCGTCGCACCCACCGCGGCTGGTTCGTCGTACTCCTCGGCATTGCCGAAGAAATCACCGACGTTTCCCGGATCCGTCTCTACCTGGACGAACTCGCCCATTGGCTACCCGGCACGAACACCGGTCTGATGGCGATACGGCCCGACCTGGTCACCGCCGTCCAGCTCCCCGGCGGAACCGGCGGCGCATCGCACGGGCTCTGACTCGCGACTGCTACCCGAGAGAGCCGGTCGCGGGGTCCGTGGCCGTCGTCAGCAGGGCGGAGTGCGCGGCGTCGGGAGCGGTGGTAAACGCGATGACGCGCAGCACAATCATGTTGCCCATGTTGCCGTAGACGTACATCGTGTTGCCGAGTTCGAACGGATAGGCGTCGAGCCGGACCGCGTGGTCACCGATGGTCAGCTGCCGGGGAACGCGTGACCAGCTCGCGCTGTCGTAGACAACGCGCTGCGCGGTTCCCACCCGAACCGTCAAGGCTGCCAGTAGATCCGGCAGTTCGGCGATGAGTTTTCCCGTTCGGGGCCACCAGGCGCCGTCGAGGTAGCCGTGGCTTTCAGTCTTCGGCTTCAGCCGCAGTCGGGGGGTGCGGTGGGGCGGAACACGATTCCGGGCCGAGCGGAGGTGCAGCTGTAATGGCGCCATGTCCCGAGTACACGCCTCGCGGACCACTTTGTCAACGATGTAGGCCTACACTTACCGCGACACAGCTGTCGAGAAATGGAGGCCCGTCCCGTGATGGCCGAACACCCGACCAACCGCAAATCCGCCCCGACCGGGACCGGCCATCGCTCGGCCGATGATCGCGGCCGCAGTCCGGTGACGCGGGACGCAGTGCTTCGCGCCGCGCTCGAGATAGTCGATCGCGAGGGCATCGACGGGTTGTCGATGCGCCGGCTCGCCGACGCGGTGGGGCGGGATCCGATGGTGATCTACCGGCATCTACCGAACAAAGCCGCGGTGCTCGACGGCGTGGCCGAGGTCGTGTACGCGCAACTGTCGGTCGAGGCCGCCGACCCGGACTGGATAGCCCAATTGCGGGCGGTAGCAAGGAATTTCCGTCAGCTGGCGCTGGCGCATCCGAAGGTGGTGCCGCTGCTGGTGACCCGGCCGTTGGCGACGCCTCTGGGCCTGCGTTCCCCGGCTGTACTGCGGCCGCTGGAGGATATGCTGGCGCTGCTGACCCGCGCCGGGTTCTCCGGCGCCGATGCGTTGCATGTCTATCGGGCGTTCTTCGGCTTCATGTTCGGGCACATACTCACCGAACTGCAGGAGATCGTCGAAAATCCCGAGGAAACCGACGACCTGTTGCGGCTCGGACTGTACCGGCTGCCGATCGGCGAGTTCCCGCTGCTGCGTGGACTGGCGCCGGTGCTCAACGCCTACGATGGCGCCGCCGAACTCGAACGCGGCCTGGACATTCTGCTGACCGGTCTGGCCGCGAACCTGTCCGCCGGCGAGCGTCACCACCGGTGATCGCACCTCATGGCCCACCGCCCATAGCCGGTGCCGCCGGTATCAGGGTCCTCTACGATGTAAATCTACGTTGTAGACATACGCTGTAACGAGGTCTAGGCTGGGGTAATGACCGGCGCAATCGTCGAACGGTCGGCCGATCCGGCCGCGGCCGAAGGCGGCTCCGGGGACGGGATCGGTTCGATGACCACCGAGAACAAATTCACGCAGTGGGTCAATACGGCGAAATCGAGTCTCGAGAAGCGATCTCACGACGGTGGTCACCGCGGTCCCGCGGACGGGCGTGACCACCAGGAACGCGGCGCGCTGGGGCGGGCCGCGCAGAAGCTCAGGAGTGTCATCGGGCGTTGAGCCGAATCCTCGACGTACGCGCGGGCGACCCGCTCACAGGAAGTCGAGGAAATGAACCATGGCAATTACCGACGTCGCCGTCTACGCGCATCTGGGTGCGACCGATATAGAGGCTCTCGGACGTGAACTCGACGAGATCCGCCGGGACATCGAGGCTCGACGCGGAGCGCGGGATGCGAATTACATCCGTCGCGCGATCGCGTTCCAGCGCGCTCTGGACGTCACCGCTCGGCTGACGATCGCGTTGAGCCGCAAACGGTTCGGATGGCTGCTGGGAACCATGGCGCTGGCGACCGCCAAGAGTATCGAGAACATGGAGATCGGCCACAATGTGGGCCACGGTCAGTGGGATTGGATGAACGATCCAGAAATCCATTCCACCACATGGGAATGGGATATGGCGGGTCTGTCGTCGCAGTGGCGGTACTCGCACAACTATCGCCATCACATGTTCACCAATGTGCTCGGGATGGACGATGACATCGGTTTCGGAGTGATGCGGGTTACCCGCGACCAGCGGTGGCGGCCGTACATGCTGTTACAGCCATTGCAGAACCTGTTGCTGGCCACGGGTTTCGAATGGGGTATCGCCCTGCACGGCCTGGACGCCGAACGTGCCGCTGCCGCGACCGCAGCGGAGAAGTCCACGCAGGCCCGGGCGTTGCTCAAAAAGATCGCCAGGCAAACCGGCAAGGATTACGTGCTGTTCCCGGCGTTGAGCGGCCGCCGTTGGCGCCGTGCGCTGACCGCGAATCTCACGGCCAACGCGATGCGCAACATCTGGGCTTATGTGGTGATCTTCTGCGGTCATTTCCCCGACGGCGCCGAGAAATTCACCGCGGCGGTGATCGGGGACGAGACCAAGTCCGAGTGGTATCTGCGGCAGATGCTCGGCACCGCGAATTTCGAGGCCGGACCCGTACTTGCCTTCCTGAGCGGTAATCTGTGCTATCAGATAGAGCATCACCTGTTCCCCGATCTGCCCAGCAACCGATACGCCGAGATTGCCATACGGGTGCGAGCGTTGTGCGACAAATACGACCTGCCCTACACGAGCGGTTCGCTGCTGCGCCAATACCTTCTGGTGATGCGCACCGTCCACAAGCTCGCACTGCCGGATCGCTTCCTGATCGCCACCGCCGACGACGCCCCCGAGACGGCCTCGGAACGAAAGTTCCTCGCTCCCGCCGCGATCGGCCCGGTCGATCCGGACCGCTCACCAGGACGACCCGGGCTGCGCTCGGCGCTGCGGTCGATGTCGGCCGTAGCGGAGCGGCCCTCGCGGTCGTGAACCCGGTCGAGCGCAACTACTCTTGCTGTTCGGACAACCCCGCCGCACAGTTCGTGGCGAAACGAGGAGGTGGGTGAGCGTGAACGAATTGAGCAGTGCGACATCGCCTTATCTGCGTCAGCATGCCGGCAATCCGGTCGAATGGCGACAGTGGGATGCCGCGGCATTGGCAGAGGCGGCGGCGCGAGACGTGCCGGTTCTGCTGTCGATCGGGTACGCGAGCTGCCACTGGTGTCATGTCATGGCGCACGAATCGTTCGAGGACGAAGCCACCGCGGCGGTGATGAACGAGAACTTCGTGTGTGTGAAGGTGGACCGGGAGGAGCGGCCCGATATCGATGCGGTGTACATGAATGCCACCGTGGCGATGACCGGGCAGGGTGGGTGGCCGATGACGTGTTTTCTCACGCCGGCGGGGGAGCCGTTCTATTGCGGGACCTATTATCCGAAGACGCCGCGGCACGGGATGCCGTCGTTCACGCAATTGCTGACCGCGGTGACCGACACCTGGCGTAATCGGCGCGGGGAGGTCGATACCGCCGCGACGCAGGTGGCCGAGGCTATGCGGGAGCAGGCCGGGGGGCTGCCGGACGCGCGGATGGGGATCGGGGCGGAATTGCTCGATCATGCGGTGGGTACCGTTCTGAAGGATGTCGATCCGCAGCACGGTGGATTCGGTGGCGCGCCGAAGTTTCCGCCGTCGGCACTGCTGGAGGGGCTGCTGCGCGGATACGAGCGCACGGGGGACGAGGGTGTGCTGCAGGTGGTTTCGTTCACCGCCGAGGCGATGGCGCGCGGTGGTATCTACGACCAACTGCGGGGTGGATTCGCGCGGTATTCGGTCGATGCCGCGTGGGTGGTACCGCATTTCGAGAAGATGCTCTACGACAATGCGCAACTGCTGCGGGTGTACGCGCATCTGGCGCGGCGCGGGGCGGACGGTTCGGCGCAGCGGATCACTCGGGAGACCGCGCAGTTCCTGATCGATGATCTGGGGACCGAACAGGGCGGCTTCGCCTCCGCGCTGGATGCCGACACCCATATCGAACCGGGTGCGCCGGGTGTGGAGGGCGCGACCTATGTGTGGACCCCGGCCGAGCTGAACGGTGTCGTCGGGGCGATCGACGGGGCTTGGGCGGCAGAGTTTTTCGGTGTCACCACCGCGGGCACCTTCGAGCACGGCACCTCGGTGCTGACCCGCTACACCGAGCCCGCCGCGGCGGATCTCCCGCGCCTGGAACGGATTCGGGACGCCCTGCGTGCCGAGCGGGACGGTCGCCCACAGCCCGAGCGTGACGACAAAGTGGTCACCGCCTGGAACGGTATGGCCGTCGTCGCGCTGGCCGAAGCCGGTGCGGCACAGCAGCGCACCGACTGGATCGATGCGGCCGCGCGCTGCGCCCGCTTCCTGCTCGATACGCATGTGCGCGACGGACGCGTCTGCCGCGCCTCCCTTGGTGGCGTCGCGGGGACCGCCGCCGGGGTGCTGGAGGATTACGCCTGGCTGACGCTGGGTCTGTTGGCGCTGCATCAGACCGCCGAGGGCGATTGGCTCACCCCGGCCCAGCGCGTACTGGATTCCGCCGTCACGCATTTCGCCGACCCCGACGCCCCGGGCAGCTGGTTCGATACCGCCGACGATGCCGAAACCCTGGTCGCCCGCCCGCGCGATCCCATGGACGGCGCGACCCCGGCCGGAACCTCTGTCCTGGCCGAGGCCTTGCTGACCGCCGCGGCCCTGGTCGACGCCGAGCGGGCGATCTACTATCGCGACCTCGCCGACCGAACCCTCGAACGCGGCGCGATCCTGCTGGCCCGCGCGCCGCGTTCGGCCGGGCACTGGCTGGCGGTGGCCGAGGCCGCGCTGCGCGGGCCGATCCAGGTGGCGATATCCGGCGAGGATGAGTGGGCCGCAACGCTTCTCGCCGCGGCTCGCCAGGCCGCCCCGGGCGGTTCGGTTGTGGTGTCGGGGAGGCGGGATTCCCAGCCGCTGCTGGCTGATCGACCGCCCGCCGGTGGAAAATCCGCCGCGTACGTCTGCCACGGCTCGGTCTGCGATCTACCCGTCACCACGGTCGAGCAGTTGCGCACGGGGCTGCTGCGCGCGTAGTCGCGTGCTGTCGGTGTGGTCTGCTCCTTGCTGTGTCGGTGAGGTGTGTGCCGCGTGCCGGGTTCGTTTGTTGCTGTGTCGGTGAGGTGTGTCGCGTGTGTGGTTCGTTCGTTGTTGTGTCCGTGAGGTGTGTGCCGCGTGCGGGGTTCGCTCGTTGCTGCGGCCGTGAAGTACGTGCCGCGGGTGATCTGCTTGTCCCGCGGCGGGTGGTGTGCCGGACTTTCGCGCGCTGTCGATTGCGGGTCGCTGGTGGCCGCTGTGTGATCTGTCCGTGAATATGGACGCGGCGCCCCGCGGGCGGTTTGCCCGATTGCCGGGCTCGGTCGGACGGCGGGCGTGCTGATCTTGGTCGATAGCAATCCGGCATGAGATTGCCGTTGGTGCAGCGCGGTTGCTTGCCGGCGGGATTTCCGGACGGCAGGATTGCCTCGCCGAGAGCAACCCGAAATCGACGCCGACCGCATCCGCAGGGAGATCGCGTGAGATTGCCACGACGTAAGAACCGTTCACTTTCGCTGTCCGGGCGTGCCGCGATGGCGACGGTCGCCGCCGCGGCGGCGGTGGCATCGATCACAACCGGCGTGGCTGCCGCACGGCCGATCGGGGCCTTCGATGTGGGCGGCGCCATCGAGGCGGAGTACGACCGGGCGGGTGGCCTCGCCACCTTCGGCAATCCGATCGGCCCCGAATCGGACGCGGCGCGCGGCGGCCGCTTCCAGGTATTCGAGCGCAACACCTCGATCTACTGGTCGGTGGGCACCGACGCGCACGCGGTCGGCGGCCTCATCCGCGACAAGTGGGCGGCCCTCGGCTGGGAGAACAGCCCGCTCGGCTTCCCGATCACCGACGAGCAGAAGGCCCGCAAGGGCGACGGCCGCTACAACCTGTTCGACGGCGGTTCGGTCTACTGGTCCCAGCGCACCGGCGCGCACGCGGTGTGGGGTTCGATCCGTGACATCTGGGTCAGCAATGTCGCCGAATCGGGCCGCTACGGCTATCCGACCAGCGATGAATACGACTACCAGGGCGGCAAGGCGCAGGACTTCCAGGGCGGTCGAATCACCTGGCATCCGTAGGGATTTCGGCGTCCACCGCGGCCAGATCGGTCCAGCACGAGGTCGGCTCCTTGCGTCCGCGCAGCTGAATCGTCTCGTAGTGCGTCCATTTCGCACGCTCGTCCGGGGTGGCGGCATCGATTACCGCTCGGCTCACCAGAATTCGGCGCGACACGTGTTTCGCCTCGGCGGTGAGCCGGGACGCCTCGTTGACCGCATCGCCGATCACCGTGTACTCCAGGCGGGTGTCGCTGCCGACGTCCCCGGCGAAGACCAGTCCGCGCGCGACCCCGATGCCGATATCGAGCTCACCCAGCGCGGCCACCTCGTCGCGAATCCGGCGGGCCGCCCGTAGCGCGGGAGTCGCGTTGTCGCCTAGGGCGATCGGTGCGCCGAAGATGCACAGCGCCGCATCGCCCTCGAACTTGTTGACCAGTCCGCCGTTGTCCTCGGTCGCCGAAACCACCGTGGCGAGAAGGCGATTGAGCTTGGCGACGAATTCGCGCGGCGCGAGTTCGGTGGACAGCTCCACCGATCCGACGACATCGACGAACAGCGCGGTCACCACCCGCACATCGCCGGTCAGATCGACCGAACCCGACAGCGCCCGCGCGGCCACCTCGGTGCCCACATGGCGACCGAACACCTCGCGCATCCGTTCCCGCTCGGCCAGATTGGCCGCCATCTCGTTCACCGAATGTTCCAGCCGCCCGATCTCGCTGGCGCTGCCGACGGGCACCCGGGCATCCAGATCGCCGCGCGCGATCCGATCCAGCGCACGACGCAGCGCGCGCAGCGGCGCGGCCACCGCCCGGGCCAGCGTGGCCATGGTGAGCGCGCCGATCAGCAGGCCGACCAGCGACATGTAGAGGGCGGTCCGAATCCGGTCCTCGGGTTCGGCGGCCGGATCGGCGAGCACGGTGATCAGCATGAGCAGCGGCATCGCCCCGGCCACCGCCCACGAGACGACCAGCCGATTGAGCACCGTGGAACTCCAGTGCATGGTCCCGCCCAGCACCACCGCGACGATCGGAATCGCGGGCCGGATCAGCCGATCCACCACCAGGAAGGTGAAGCCCGCCGATTCCAGCGCGCCGAGCGTGAACATCGCCGCGATCACCGCGGTCGCCCGGGGCGGCACCACATGTCCGAAGATGGCCGAGACGATCGCGACGCCGGGCAGCCATACGGCCAGCACCCGGGCGGTGATCGCGATCGGCACGTTCAGCAGCCGCCGCGCCTCGGCGTCGCTGGGCCTGCGGCCCTGATCGAGCCAGCCGAAGTAGCGGAACCGATCCCGCACGGCCAATACCGCGCCGAACAGCGCGCCGAGGGCCGGATAGATCGCGGCCTGGGCGAAGGCGGTGACCCAGTCCGGTCCGAGCCGGCCGAGGAATCCGCTCAACCACAGTTCGGTGACGATGACGCCGAGTCCGCCCAGATTGCAGCCCAGTACCACCGCGGACAGCCCCCACGGCGCCCGCAGCGCCCACAGGATCAGCCGCGCGATCATGGCCGCAGCATAGAACGTGTACTACAGGAGCACGACCAGCCACACCGCGATGTAGTGGCACAGGGCCGCGACAACCGTTGCCGCGTGGAAGAATTCGTGATGTCCGAAGGTGCTCGGCCAGGGATTGGGCCATTTGGTGGCGTAGAGGATCGCGCCCGCGCTGTAGGCGATGCCGCCGATCAGCAGCAGCACCATGGGCGTTACGCCGACGTTGTGCGTCATGGGCGCCGCGACCGGCACGATCGCCCAGCCCAGCAGCAGATACAGCGGCACGCCGACCCAGCGAGGCGCGGTCGGCCACAGCAGTTTCAGCGCCACCCCGGCCAATGCGCCCGCCCACACCACGCTCAGCAGTGCGATGCCGGTGCGCCCGGGCAGGCCGAGCAGTGCGAAGGGCGTGTAGCTGCCCGCGATGAACAGGAAGATCATGGAATGGTCGGCGCGCTTCATATGTACGCGCGTGCGCTCGCTCGCCCAGTTCACCCGATGATAGGTGGCGCTGACGCCGAAGACGCCACAGACGGTCAGCCCGTACACCAGCGTCGAAACCGCCGCGGTGGCCGAGACCATCGATGCCGCGCCGACCAGCGCCGCGACCGCCACCGCGGCCACCGCGACCGCATAGGTGTGAATCCACCCCCGCATCCGCGGTTTGAGCGGAATGCTCGCGACCTCTTCCAGCGCGCCCAGCACTGCCTGCACGGGACCCGTCGACTCCGACACGACCTACCTCCTGAGCAACCTACGGTACCGTAGGTTAGCGGCGACGGCACTGTCCCGCCGGTGCGCCACCGCTAGGCGTAGGGTGGACCGCCGTGGAGATTGCTAGTCGGGCGCGTAGCCTGCCGTATCGCATCTACGAAGCACGGCTGTCGAAACAGCTGGCCGGCAAACAACATCCGCGCCACGTGGCGGTGGTGTGCGACGGTAATCGCCGCTGGGCTCGGGAGAACGGGTTCACAGACGTGGCCCACGGGCATCGGGTCGGCGCCCTGAAGATCGCCGAGCTGGTCGACTGGTGTCACGGTGAGAACATCGAGATGGTGACGGTCTATCTGCTGTCCACCGAGAACCTCAACCGCGCCCCCGACGAGCTGGAAACGCTGTTCGAGGTGATCACCGACGTCGTGGAGGAACTGTCCGCGCCGGAGAAGAACTGGAGTGTGCGCATCGTCGGCACACTCGACGGCCTGCCCGGCGAGGTGGCCCGGCGACTACAGAAGGCCGCCGACGAAACCCAGGGCCGCAACGGCACTCACGTCAATGTCGCGATCGGTTACGGCGGGCGGCAGGAGATCGCCGACGCGGTGCGCTCGCTGGTCCGCCAGGAGATGGCCGCGGGGGAGACCGGCGAGGATCTGGTGCAGTCGATCACCGTCAGCGCGATCGGACAGCATCTCTACACCTCGGGCCAGCCGGATCCGGACCTGGTCATCCGCACCTCCGGCGAGCAACGGCTGTCGGGTTTTCTGCTGTGGCAGAGCGCGTACTCCGAGATCTGGTTCACCGAGGCGTACTGGCCGGAGTTCCGGCGGGTGGACTTCCTGCGCGCGCTGCGCGATTACGCGGCGCGCCATCGCCGCTACGGGATCTAGCGGTATCGAGCGTCGGGTTCACGTACCGTCGGTCATATGACCGAGAGCGTGGCCGACGATCCGGGGGACCAGCCGCCGTCGTATGTCAGCTACGAGGAGTTCGGGCGGCGCTTTCTGGAATACGCCGCCTCGGCCGACCGCATCTCCGGCGCCTTCGGTCAATTGACCGGCGCCGCCTTCGATTTCGGGCCGATCGGGGCCGGGCCCGGTAAATTGGCCAAGGTGTCGGCCCAGGTGCAGCTGGGGGAGCCGACGCTGACCCGGGAGGTCGGCCAGTACATCGAATTCGAGCTGCGCATCCCGCTGCAGGTGGATCTGACGCTCGATCTGGCCGTGGACCGGCATCGCTACGAGGTCGACGGCTATGTCAGGGTCCATCTGACCGTGCGCACGGCCGAACCGCTGCGGGTGATCATCGATATCGCCGAACCGCGATCCGGCGATGTGCGCATCAATGTCGACACCGATACCAAGCGCGGACAATTGGTGCGCATCGTCGCGGGCGTCGACCACGAGATCCGCCGATTCGTCGCCAGATATATCGCCCGCGAGATTCGCAAACCGCATATCGCCGCGGCCCGCGACATCGATGTGGCCGCTCGCCTCGACGCCGCCTGGAAGCTCTGAATCACAACTTGCGCAGGCGAAGCCGGTTGATGCTGTGATCGGCGTCCTTGCGTAACACCAGGGTCGCGCGCGGCCGGGTGGGCAGGATGTTCTCCACGAGATTGGGCCGGTTGGTGGAGTTCCAGATCTCGCGGGCGGCCACCGTGGCCTCCCGATCGTTGAACTTCGAATAGTGGTGGAAGTGCGAATTCGGATCCGCGAAGGCCGTTTCGCGCAGCGTGAGAAAACGATTCACGTACCACTGCTCGATGTCCTCGATGCGGGCGTCGACGTAGATGGAGAAATCGAACAGATCCGAGACCATCAGCCGCGGGCCGGTCTGCAGGACGTTCAGGCCCTCCATGATCAGGATGTCGGGCTGGCGCACGCAATGGAACTCGCCCGGCACGATGTCGTAGCGGATATGCGAATACACCGGGGCGCACACCTCGGGCGCTCCCGATTTCACCTCGGTGACGAAGCGCAGCAGTTTGCGCCGGTCGTAGCTCTCCGGGAAACCCTTGCGGTGCATGATGCCGCGGCGGGTCAGTTCGGCGGTGGGATAGAGGAACCCGTCGGTGGTGACCAGGTCGACGCGGGGGTGGTGGTCCCAGCGCGCGAGCAGGGCCTGTAGCACGCGCGCGGTGGTGGATTTGCCGACCGCCACGCTGCCCGCGATGCCGATGACGAACGGCACCTGGTGATCCGGATGCGTTTCGCCGAGAAAGGTTGCGGTGGCGGCGAACAGGCGCTGGCGGGCGGCCACCTGCAGATGGATGAGCCGGGCCAGCGGCAGATAAACCTCGGCGACCTCTTCCAGATCGATCTGCTCGCCCAGGCCGCGCAGCCCGATCAGTTCTTCCTCGGTGAGAACCAGCGGAGTCGATTTCCGCAGAGTGCGCCACTGCTTCCGATCGAATTCCACATAGGGACTCGGTTCGCTCATCCGTGCCACTGTGCACACCCCACGGCCGACGGTCCACGCATAGGCGAATTCTCCTCGCGGGCAAGGGGCCGGTGTACGCCGGGTGTGATTACTCACGGGTAACAATGCGTGAGATATGTCGCATTGCGCATCCCTCTAAGGTCGGGGGCATGCAAGCGCATCCGCTCGTCACCGAATATCTGCGGCTGGGTCTGGCATTCGATCGTCTCGAACCGGGCTTCGTCGACGCCTATACCGGCGATCCGGTGCTGCGCCGTGCGGTCGAATCCGCGCCCGCCCCGCGGCCGCGTGAATTGGCCACGCGGGCAGCGGATCTGCGCCGTCGGCTGCCCGAGGCGGAGCTGCCGGAACAGCGCGCGGAATTCCTCGATGGGCAACTGCGCGCGCTGGAATGTTCGGGACGTAAGTTCGCCGGTGAGCGGATCGCGTTCATCGACGAGGTGCGGGCCTATTTCGACGTCGAGATCGCCCCGGGCGAGATCGAGGACTACCGCGAGGCGCATCGCCAGCTCGAGGAGGTGCTACCCGGCGACGGATCGCTGTCGGATCGGATGGTCGAACATCGCCGGGCCGACGAGATTCCGCCGGACCGGTTGCGCGACTGTGTGGCCGCGTTCTCCGGCGCGCTGCGCGAACTGGTGCGCGACCGCTATCCGCTACCCGAGCACGAACGGGTGGACTACGAGGTCGTCGGCGACAAGCCGTGGTCGGGCTTCAACTACTACCTGGGCGACCACCGGTCCCGGGTGGCGATCAACGCCGACCTCAAACAACATATGGCCCACCTGCCCGCGCTCATAGCGCACGAGTCCTATCCGGGCCATCACACCGAGCACTGCCGCAAGGAGGCCGGACTGATCGCGACCGGACATGACGAGCAAACCCTGTTTCTGGTCAACACCCCGCAGTGCCTGATGGCCGAGGGCCTGGCGGATCTGGCGCTGCGGTCGATCGTGGGCCCGCGGTGGGGCCGGTGGGCGCAGGAGATCTACGCGGATCTGGGGCTGCGCTTCGACGGCGAACGGGCGGAACGGTTTTCGCGCGCCTCCGGAAAGCTGCTGAGCGTGCGCCAGGACGCGGCGCTGCTACTGCACGATCGCGGCCGCGATGCCGACGAGGCCGCCGAATTCCTGCGGCGCTGGGGTCTGTACACCCCCGAGCGGGCCCGGCAGTCGCTGCGTTTTCTGTCCTCGCCGCTGTGGCGGGCCTACATCAGCACCTATGTCGAGGGTTATCGCCTGCTCGGCGACTGGCTGGATCGGGCCGCCGACGCCGAGGACCGCGCCGATCGTTTCCGGCGACTGCTCGACGAACCGCTCACCCCGGGCGCGATCCGCGCGATGGCCTAGCGCGGCAGGTGGCAGCCGACCACCGGCCGTTGTGCCCAATCCCCGCGTCGGGCACAACTGTCGACGCGAACTACTGGATGGTCATGCAGCCCTGTCCACCGGCGGAGATCGAACACATCAGCTGCGACAGCACGCGCAGCATGCCCTCGAGGGGGTTGTTCGGAACGGCGATGAACTGAAACATTTCGTACCTTTCGGATTCGAGTGGGAAGTGGCCGCCTCGCGGCCGCAGTCATCTTGCAGAATCCGATATGTCCGATTCGATCCTTTTGCATCACTTTTCGATCATTCGTCTCATAGCCTCACCGCCGAACCGGGCGGGACCGCCACCTCTGCGAGGACGGATTCGGCGCCGCTTAGACTGACTGCGTGACCCAGACGACCGCTGCCTCCGTCAACTCCCAGTCGCTAGCCGAACTCGAT
>NZ_BDBS01000006.1 GCF_001613105.1 Nocardia pseudobrasiliensis NBRC 108224
CAATCCACCCGAAGGCGAATCAGAAAAATTCAAAGGTCAGAGTCCGAAAACCCGACAAAATCAACGCCAGCCGGAAATTAGCTGACTAAATGTCCGACACCCACACGGGGGTATGAGCATCGGAGCCAAAATTATTGGCACTGACATTCATCGACACACTATTGAGTTCTCAAAGAACACACGCACAAACCATCGGGCCGGATTTCCGACCTTCAGGAGAGGCAACTTTTCCAGCCTAACCACTCGAACCCGTGAAGTCAAGTCCCAAGTTCGTGTCGGTCATGCTGAGCGGTCAGGCGCTCTTTCCGTCCAACCTCGTGTCCCGGCCTCTCGGCCCGGTCGGTGTCCGTGTCGCTCTGACGTTGAATAAGTTACGTGTCGGATAACGGAACGTCAAATCCCCAAGACAGCGAGTGTCGGCGCAGGTCAGCGACCCGGCATCGGTCCGCTGTCCGACCTGGGCCGCCGCGATGTGACCCAGGTCATGACAACGATCAGCTACCGGCGCGCCGGACCCCGGCGAAGTTCTTCTTACCCCGGCGCAGCACCAGCCAGTTCCCGTGCAGGAAGTCGGATCCGCCCGGCGTCCACTCCGGATCGGCGATGCGGTTGTTGTTCACCGACACCCCGCCCTCGTTCACCGCCCGGCGAGCCGCGCCCCGGCTCTCCGACAGTCCGGCGCCGACCAGCAGGTCGACGATGGTCGCGCCCGGATTCGCCGCGGCGATCCCGCCCTCGCCCGCCGCCTCCGACAGCGCGGCCGACAGCGTGCTCTCGTCGAGTCCGTCCAGATCGCCGCGACCGAACAGCGCCTGGCTGGCCAGCTGCACCGCGCGCGTATTCGCCTCGCCGTGCACGAGATCGGTCATCTCCGCAGCCAGTCGGCGCTGCGCCTCCCGCGCGTGCGGGCGCTCCTCGGTCGCCTTCTGCAGCTCGTCCAGTTCCTCGCGATCGAGGAAGGTGAACCAGCGCAGGTAGCGCACGACATCGGCGTCGGCGGTGTTCACGAAGTACTGGTACCAGGCGTACGGGCTGGTCATCTCCGGATCCAGCCACAGGCTGCCACCGCCGGTGGACTTGCCGAATTTCTTGCCGTCGGCCGAGGTCACCAGCGGCACGGTCAGCGCGTGCACATGTTCGCTGTCGACGCGGCGGTTCAGTTCGACGCCCGCGATGATGTTGCCCCACTGATCCGACCCGCCGACCTGTAGGCGGCAACCGTACTTGCGGCGCAACTGCAGGTAGTCGTTGGCCTGCAGCAGCATGTAGCTGAATTCGGTGTAGGACATGCCATCGGTCTCGAGCCGCCGCTTGACCGTCTCGCGGGCGAGCATGACGTTGACCGAGAAGTGCTTACCGATATCGCGCAGGAAGTCCACCGCGCTCAGCGGTCCGGTCCAGTCCAGATTGTTGGCGATGATCGCGCCGGTGTCCGGATCGTCGAGATCGACGAACCGCGACAGCTGACCGCGAATGCGCTCGGCCCAGGCGGCCACGGTGTCGGTGGAATTCATCGTCCGCTCGCCGACATCGCGTGGGTCACCGATCAGGCCCGTGGCCCCGCCCGCCAGCACGATGGGCCGGTTGCCCGCCCGCTGGAAACGCTTCAACGCCAACAGGGGAACCAGATGGCCGGCGTGCAGGCTGGCCGCGGTCGGATCGAAGCCCGCATAGAGCGTGATCGGGCCCTTCGCCAGTTCCGATCGCAGCTCGTCCAGGTCGGTGGACTGCGCGATCAGGCCACGCCAGGTCAGTTCCTCGATGATGTCGACGCTCACGTCGCCCTATCTTTCCGCACGGACTTCCGATACCCATGCACAGGTCCACCGCCGATTGTGATCGGCGGTGGACCGGAGGTCGAACGAATATTCTCAGCGGCTCACCCGGATGCCGCGCTCGTGGGCCATCCAGGCGAACAGAGCGGCCAGCGCCAGCGGGAAGATCGCCATCGAGGGCGCGCCCATCAGGAACGCCTGGGTCGCGGCCGCGCAGACCATGGTGATCGACAGGCCCGCGGCCGCCAGGCCCGACAGCCGCGGCACCAGCAGGCCGATGCCGCCGGAGACCTCGACCAGACCGGTGAAGTAGCGGAACCAGTCCCCCCAGCCGATCTCGTGGAAGAC
>NZ_BDBS01000007.1 GCF_001613105.1 Nocardia pseudobrasiliensis NBRC 108224
GAATTCCTTTTCGGTGCTTGCCGGTTCGCTGTCGAACGCGCTCACCAACTAGGACGGGGACCGCCGCGAGAACTCATCGCTCAGCCGAGCGCCTCTTTCAACGACGTCAGATGGATTCGGCTCGCCGCGACCGCCGCGGCCTCGTCGCGGCGGCGGATGGCGTCGAGCAGCACCTCGTGCGCGTGATGGTCGGCTCGCTCGTCGGGCAGCGGGCGAATCCTGAGCATGTCGATCATCGCCCGGCGCGAGCGCGGGATGAAGGCGTCGAACATGCCGGTGAGGATGTCGTTATGCGCGGCGGCGACGACCGTGCGATGGAATGCGGTATCGGCGTCGACCAGATCCGGCGCCGATGCCGGGGCTTCGGCCCGCGCGGCCAGCGCCCGCCACATGGCCCGCAGATCCGCCGGGGTGCGCCGGCGCGCGGCCAGCGCCGCGCATTCGGCCTCGATGGCGAGACGCGCCTCGATGACCGCGACGATATCGGCGCGGCGCAGGATGGTGTCCCAATCCTCGACGGTATCCAGCGCGGTGACGAAAACGCCTGCGCCCTGCCGACTTTCGAGCACGCCCTTACCCGCCAGCTCGCGAATCGCCTCGCGCAGCGTCGAGCGTCCCACACCCAGCTGCGCGGCCAGCGTCGTCTCGCCGGGCAGCTTGTGGCCCAGCTGCCATTCGCCCGCGCGGATCCGATCCAGCAGTAAGTCGGCCGCCTGCGCGGCGAGCGGATGCCGCTGTACGTGCGCCAAGACTCGATTGCCTCTCTACTTGTCTGAGGAGTTGTCGTTGGTTAGTGTAGGCCACATGGGATCCGGTCTGCTTCTCCTCCGCTGCCGCGGCGGGGTCTGATTCGACCGGCTCCCTGCCCGCGGGTTGCTCTGTCGCGCCGGTCCACTCCCCTCGACGCGAAAGCGATCACTTCCATGTCCTGGAATCGTCAGCAGCCCTCCGTCATGCCGTCGCACCGGTATCGCTCTGTCTACGAACGGGTTTCGGTCCCCCTCACCGATCGGCGCTGGCCGTCGAACCGGATCACCGCCGCGCCGCTGTGGGTGCCGGTCGATCTGCGCGACGGCAATCAGGCCCTGGCCGAGCCCATGGATCCGGACCGCAAGCGCCGGTTCTTCGAACAGCTGGTGACCATGGGCTACAAGGAGATCGAGGTCGGCTACCCGAGCGCCTCGCAGACCGACTACGACTTCGTGCGGCTGATCGCCGAATCCGATATCGCGCCGCAGGACGTGACGATCGTGGTCTTCACCCCCGCGCGGCCCGAACTGATCGAACGCACCCTGGATTCGGTGCGCGGCATCCGCAACGACGTGGTGATCCACATGTACACCGCCACCGCACCGATATGGCGCGAGACCGTATTGGGGTTCTCGCGCGCGGAACTGACCGAATTGATCCTGACGGGCGGCCGGGCCGTCGCCGCGGCGGCCGGTGATCGGCCCGATATTCGATTCCAGTTCTCCCCCGAGGTTTTCATACTCACCGAACCGGATTACGTCCTGGAGCTGTGCGATCGGATGACCGCGCTGTGGAACGCCACACCGGATCGGCCGGTGACCCTGAATCTGCCCGCCACCGTCGAGGTCGCGACGCCCAATGTCTATGCCGACCAGATCGAGTACATGCATCGCAATCTGGCCCGGCGCGACAGCGTGATCCTGTCGGTGCATCCGCACAACGACCGCGGCACCGGAATCGCCTGCGCCGAACTGGCGGTGCTGGCGGGCGCGCAGCGGGTGGAGGGCTGCGTTTTCGGCAACGGCGAGCGCACCGGCAATGTCGATCTGGCCACGCTGGCGCTGAATCTGCATGCGCAGGGCGTGGATCCGATGATTGACTTCTCCGATATCGATGCCGTTCGCCGCACGGTCGAACACTGCACGGGTATGCCGATTCCCGAGCGGCATCCCTACGCGGGCGATCTGGTCTACACCGCGTTCTCCGGAACGCATCAGGACGCGATCAAGAAGGGCTTCGCCGAACACCGCGCCCGGGCCGCCGCGCAGGGCATCGACGAGCGCGAGGCGCTGTGGCAGGTGCCGTATCTGCCGATCGATCCCGCCGATGTGGGCCGCTCCTACGATGCGGTGATCCGGGTCAATTCGCAATCGGGCAAGGGCGGGATCGCATATCTACTGCAGTCGGAGTACGGGCTGGAACTGCCGCGTCGCCTGCAGATCGACTTCGCGCGCCACGTCCAGCGGCATACCGATGGGACCGGCCGCGAGATCTCCGCGGCGACGCTGTACGAGTTGCTGATGTCGACCTATGCGGACGCCGAGGAGCGAATTCCGCTGGCGGACGGCACATTCGCATCGATCGAGGCGACGATTCAGGCGATCGCCGAATCCGGGCCGCGGATCGAGATCCTGTCGAGCGCCGACCAGGTCATCGATCCGTCGACCTCGATCTGCTATCTGGAATTCCGGGTCGGCGCGGACACCGGCTGGGCCATCGGTACCGGCGGTTCCGCGGCCGAGGCCGCTTGTCGGGCGGTGATGGCGGCGGCGCATCGGGAATCAGCTTGCGGCAGAGAACAATTGACCGCCTGCTGAGGTACGCTGTCGAATATCGGCGTTCGCCAGGAGGGGGAGAATCATGATCGCGACGCTACGGGGTCGGCACATGCGGCGGGTGGGACTGGGTATCGGAGCGGCCGCGGCCGCCCTGGCGCTCACGGCGCCGCCGGCATCCGCGGAATACCTTGTCGGCGTATCCGTTTCCTCCGACAACGGTCATAGATACGCCGGTTCGACCTACGCGGTGACGATCGCCTACACACCCCTCTATGGTTCGCCGCCGGTGACGGGCGAGACCAAGCTCGCCATCGTTCCCAAGAATCACCCCGGGGACTTCCGGCTGATCGCGGTGCAGATCGTCAACAACGTGGGCAACCTGACGTGGACGCCGCCGTATGCCGACGAGTACCACTTGCAGAGCAACGGCAGTAATGAAACCGTCGTCACGGTCGAGAATCGCTAGGCCGCGGCACTACGCCGACTTCTCGCGCGGTGCGCGAGGACTGCGCCGGTAGGCGGATACGGCCGCGGAGTCGGTCAGCCAGAGCCGCCACGGCCGGTCGGCGGCGAGGCTGACGCCGACCCGCGGCCCGACGCCGATGGCCGAGGCGTCGGTGATCTCGGGTCCGAGTTCCAGGCGGATCGGCGATTCGGCGTCGAACAGGTCGGTTCCGTAGTCGGCCAGGGCGATCCCGAGGGCACTGCCGAAATTGCCCGGCCCCCGGGCCAGGTCGATATCGGTGCGGGCGGCCGGGCGGCGACCGCGAGCGATATCGTGCCCGGCGATCACCTCGCCGGCGCGGATGAGTACCGCGCTGGCGACGCCGTCCGGTCCGCTGGTCACATTGACGCAGGTGTGCATGCCGTAGCTGAAGTACACATACAGCCGCCCGGGCGGACCGAACATGACCGCATTGCGCGGCGTGCGACCGCGCCCGGAATGCGCGGCCGGGTCGTGCCACGGCCCGGCCGGATCACCTCCATACGCCTCGACCTCCACGATCCGCGCCCCGACGGGCCCGGACCACAGGGTCGCGCCGAGCAGTCGGCGAGCGGCGGCCAATGGTTCGACGGCAAGTTCCTCGGCACACACAACGAACCATTGTCCACACGCCCGAACTACAGCCCGCGGGCGACGCCGCCGTGACCCGAGCATGTGCCGCGACGATTCCGGCTGCAGCTGTAGGTGTCGTCGCGCCACTGGGCCGTCGCACCGTCGGGTGCGGTGTCGGACAGCTGCGGGCGGGCCACGCAGGCGTTGTCCGCGTTCTCGTATCGGCCGGGACAAACCAGGGCGGCCGAACGTGACAGCCTCGAAAGTGACCTGCGGCACCCTCTTCGGCGGCGTCCGGAACAGCTCGGATCGGCGCGTGGTTGACATATCACGACAATCGCCGACCGAATGAGGAGATATGGCCGTACAGGTCGAGATCTGGACCGATATCAACTGCCCGTTCTGCTACCTGGGCAAGCGTCGCTTCGAGACGGCGCTCGCGGAATTCGCCCATCGCGACGAGGTTCGGGTGGTGCATCGCTCCTTCGAGCTCGATCCCACGCTGCCCGCCGAGCACAGCGGTCCGGTCGTGCCGCATATCGCGCACAAATACGGCATCAGCGAGGCGCAGGCCGCGGCGAACGAACGCGGTATCGGCGCGCAGGCCGAGGCGATGGGACTGCCGTATCAGACCTCGGGCCGCGATTTCGGCAACAGCTTCGACATGCATCGGCTGCTGCACTACGCGCTCGCGCACGGCCGCCAGGAGCAACTGCTCGACGCGCTGTATCGCGGCAACTTCGCCGAGGACCGGCCGCTGTTCGCCGACACCGAGCGCCTGATCGAACTCGCCGGACAGGCCGGACTCGACGAGACCGATGTCCGCGCGGTGCTCGCCGATCCGCAGGCCTACGCCGATGCCGTGCGGGCCGACGAGCAGGAGGCCGCCCGGCTCGGTGCGACGGGTGTGCCCTTCTTCGTCTTCGATCGCAAATACGGCGTATCGGGCGCGCAGCCGCCGGAGGTGTTCGCCCAGGCGCTGCGGCAGGCGTGGTCGGATCACGCGCCGGTGCTCGAGGTGGTCGGCGGCGGCGATGCCTGCGGCCCGGACGGCTGCGCCCTGCCCGAACGCGACTGAGCCGCAGCCGTTCTCACAGATACGCGTTGTGTTCCCCGGCGCGCAGGCTCAGCAGGTCATCGGCGATGATCGGGCCGTAGGCCACGATCACCAGGGTGAGCAGCTGCGCCCAGCCGACCCACGCGACGCCGATCGGGGCCGTCGCCAGCACGGCCAGTGCGCCGAGCATCCGTAGCCAGGGTCGCGGCAGACCGAGCGCGAGCCGGAAACAGCCCTGTCCGAACAGGAACAGCGCCACACCTCCGGACAGCGCCAGCGCGGCCGAGACCGGTACCGAGCTGTGTCCCTGTGCCAGTACGGTTCTGATTCCGGCGGCGGTGAGAATGATGCCGACCAGCATCGGATACAGCGCATAGCCGTAGGCGAGCACGGCGGGCCGACCCCGCCGTGCGTCCGGCACCTGTGCCAGCGCGTGTTCGCCGCGTTCGTCGTCCATCCCGAAATACGCCCACCACAGCACGTACGCGAGCGTCAGCGCGAGCGCGACCATCGCCAGCAGCCCGATGGTGATCTCCTCCCCCTCCAGTCCCGCGCCGATCGCCACCACGGATTCGCCGATCGCGATGAGCAGCACCAGGCCGTGTCGTTCGCAGAAATGGCTGGCGCGAATGACGAACCCGCCCGGATCGAACAGATACGGCGTCACGATCTGCACGGCCAGCGCCGCGGTCCACAGCAGATACCGGGGCCAGCCGTGCACACAGCCGCCGATCAGAACCAGCAGCGCCGACACGGTATTCAGCGGAACCAACCGCAGCATCGTCGCGGCGACGCGGCCGCCGCCATTGGCCCAGAACAGCACCGAATGCACGGTGTTGACCACCAGATAGCCCACGCCGAAGGCCACGCCCGATCCCTCGAACGCGCCCGGAACGGCCAGGGCGATCACCAGAAAGCCGAACATGCCGACCAGCAGCCCGGTGCGTCGCGTCGTCGAACTGGGCGCGACCTCGTTGGTCAGCCAGACATAGCCGCTGTACATCCACCAGGTGATCGCGAAGACCAGCATCACCCGTCCCAGCGCGGGCCAGCCCGGATGTTCGGTGAAGGCATGGGTCAGCTGGGTGATGGCGAAAACGAAGACGAGATCGAAGAACAACTCCAGGGTCGAGGCACGGATCTGGCCGCCCTCTGCCGCCACGGTTTCGGCGGGGATATCGCTGGTCACGAGCTGAGACTAGAGCCCGCCGCGCGCAGCGAAGGCGTGGGCTCTTGCATCGGCGGATGATCGCGCGCAGAATTCAACACACGATGAATTACGCATTCGATGAATAAGGACGGCCATGACGGCACCTGACTCCGCGGTCGAGATCGCGCACCTGCGGGTGCAGCGCGGCGGACGCGAAGTACTCCACGACATTTCGCTCACCGTGCCGCGCGGCTGTATCACCGGCCTGCTCGGCCCGTCCGGCTGCGGCAAGACCACGCTCATGCGCAGCATCGTCGGCACCCAGCTGGTGCAGGCGGGCAGCCTGCGGGTGCTCGGCGAGGCGGCGGGCAGCCCCCGGCTCCGCGCCCGCGTCGGCTATGTCACGCAGGCGCCGAGCATCTACGACGATCTTTCGATCACCGACAACGTCTCGTATTTCGCTGCGCTGTACGGACGTTCGAGCGCGGACGTGACCGCGGCCATCGAAGCCGTCGGCCTGGGCGAGCACACCAGGCAGCGCGGCAATCAGCTCTCCGGCGGACAGCGCACCCGGGCCTCGCTGGCCTGCGCGCTGGTCGCCGATCCGGAACTGCTGATCCTCGACGAACCGACCGTGGGTTTGGATCCCCTACTGCGCGTGGAACTCTGGAAGCAGTTCCACGCCCTCGCCGCGCAGGGCCGCACCCTGCTGGTCTCGAGTCACGTGATGGATGAGGCCGAGCACTGCGATCAGCTGCTGCTCATCCGGGAGGGCCATCTGCTGGCCCAGCTCAGCCCGGACGAACTGCGCCGGCGCACCGGTGAGAGCAGTTTGGAGAACGCCTTCCTCGCCCTGATCAGAATGGAACAGCCGCGATGACCACCGTCTCCGTTCCGCTGCGCTGCTACACCGCCACCACGATCCGCATCCTGCGCCAGCTGCGTGCCGACCACCGCACGGTCGCCATGTTGCTGCTGGTTCCGACGCTGCTGATGACGTTGCTGTACTTCGTGTATCACGACACCCCGACCGCCCCGGGCATCCCGCGGCTGTTCGACCGCGTCGGCATCAGCATGCTGGGCATCCTGCCGTTCATCGTGATGTTCCTGATCACCGCCATCGCGATGCAGCGCGAACGCACCTCCGGCACGCTCGAGCGGTTGATGACCACACCGCTGTCGAAACCGGATCTGCTGGCGGGCTACGGCACCGCGTTCTCGGTCGCCGCGGCCGCTCAGGCCGGACTGGCCTGTCTGGTGTCGTTCGGCCTGCTCGGACTGACCGCGCGCGGCAGTGTGTGGCTGGTGTTGTTGATCGCGATCCTCGACGCGGTGCTCGGTGTGGCGCTGGGACTGCTGGCAAGTGCGTTCGCGCGCACCGAATTCCAGGCGGTACAGTTCATGCCGATGATCGTCGGACCGCAATTCTTCCTGTGCGGCCTGCTGGTACCGCGTGATCAACTGCCCCGGTGGCTGGAGATCATCAGCGATGTGCTGCCGCTCAGCTATGCGGTGGACGCCCTGCAGCAGGTGTCGCGCTATACCGGCGCGACCGGGCAGATGTGGCGGGATCTGGGCATCGTTGCCCTGTTCGCCGCCGTCGCACTGGGTTTGGGCGCGGCCACCCTACGCAGGCGCACGGCATGACCGCGACCGGCAGCGGCGGACGCGCGCAGGAGGTCGACTCCAACGGTCCGGCCGGTTCCGGGCGCAGCGGGCGACGGCCGGGGCAATCGGGTACCCGCGAGGCCATCCTCGAGGCCGCCCGCGCGCGCTTCGCCGAGGTCGGTTTCGACAAGGCGTCCATTCGATCCATCGCGGGCGCGGCCGGGGTGGATCCGGCGCTGGTGCACCATTATTTCGGCACCAAGGCCGAACTGCTCACCGCCGCCCTGCGGTTACCGCTGGATCCGCAGATCATCACGGCCAGGATCGCGGCCGCGCCGATCGAGGATCTCGGCGAGACCATCGTGCGACATGTGGTGCAGGTCTGGGACTCCCCCATCGGCGTCCAGGCCGTCGCGGCCTTTCGCACGCTGCTCGGCGGGGACGGCGCGCTGGCGCGGCAATTTCTGCTCGAGGTGGTACTCAAAGATGTTCGCCGCCGGGTGGATTCGCCGCCGGGCACCGGGGACACCCGGGTGGTGCTGACCGCCTCCCAGATGATCGGACTGCTGGTCGGCCGCAAAATCGTCGCCATCGAACCGCTGGCGTCGATGCCCGTCGGGGAGGTGGCGCGACTGGTCGGGCCGACACTGCAGCGCTACCTCACCGGCGATCTGGACTTCAGTTCTGAGCCGTGAACGCCTCGTGCTCGGCGTCGGTCACCTCGCGGGCCTCGTCGATCAACAGCACGGGAATGCCGTTATCGATGCGATAGGCCCGGCGCAGGCGCGGGTTGTAGAGCAGGCTGTCCCCGGCGGCATCGTGCACCAGCGACAGCGGGCCCTTGTCCTGCGGGCAGGCCAGCAGGCTCAACAGCGTGGAATCCAAGGTTTGCTCCGCCATGATCGATAACCTACCGGTTCGGCGCGACCGGAGCGTCCGGCGCCCGCCGGAAGGAGAAGTACCGGTGTCCGAAGAAGGTGGCCACCGCCACCAGACCCATCACCGCCACGGTCGCCGGTGTTTCGGGCAGCCGCCATACGCCGACCGCCAGCTGCACACCCACCGTATTCAACAGCAGCCCACCGGAATTCACCAGTACGAACCGCAGGAAATCGCGCAGCAGCTGCCCCCGCACGCGGAACACCAGGGTGCGATGGGCGACGAAGGCGAACACGATGCTGACGCAGTAGGCCAGCACCACCGCGACCGCGGGTGGCCACCGATCGTCGAGCACCTTCAGCCAGAACACCGTCAGCGCCATACCCAGCACCGTATTGGCGACGCCGACCATCGCGAACGCGATCTCCTGGCGGCGGATCAGGCGTAGCAGCAGGCCCGCCTCCGGGGCCTGATTCACGAGACCGCTTCCGCCAGTTCGCGTTCGGATTCGCCGGTGGCCTCGGTCGGCGACGGATCGTCGCGGCGACGACGCGAGCGGATGTACAGCCACTGCATGATGCCGAGTCCGAGCAGTCCGGCGATCGCGCTCGCGATACCGATCTTCCAGCCCGGCGGCCGCCAGCTGACATCGAGGACGGCATTGTCGGTGCCCGCCGGAATATTCACCGCGACAAAGGATTTCGCGACCGTGGTGAAATCGATCGGCTTACCGTTGAGCGTCACCCGATATCCCGGCCAGCCCAGCCGCGCGAACACCACGCGCCCGCCCTCGGCCGAACTCACCCGCACCCGGCTGGTGGTATCCGATTCCGAGATCGAGTCGGCGGTGACGCCGCTGACGTCGGCGACGCGGCCGTTGACACCCGAGATCGGGCCACCCTCGCGTTCGAGGACCCGGATGTAGCGCTCGTGGCCGGGATAGTCGACCCACTTCCAGCCCTCGGGCGCGGGATGGTCACCCGCCTCGGGGAACATGGCTCGCTGCAGCACCACCCGGTCCAGCTTCATCAGATCCACCGGCGCGCGGCCGGTGGTCGCCTCGGGGGTGAACAGCCGCCGGAACGCGTCCGGGCAGACGCTGGAATCCCAGCGCATGCACAGCATTTCGCCGAACCAGTAGTGCCCGTTGGGCGTGTAGCCGTTGACGTAGTGCAGGTTCAGGTCCTTGGCGTAATTGCCGAAAACCAGTGAGCCGTAGGCGCCCTGCAGCGTGCGTTCGTTGGGCTGTAGGAGCCCGCGGTCGCCGAGCTGGATGGTCAGGCCGTCGAATTTCGGGAACGCCGCCTTGGCCTCGGAGCGGTTGGTCGGCAGATTCCAGCTCATCGGATTCGGTTGCGCCCCACGCACCTGCGCGTAGGCGATCGGGAACATCGCCACGATCGTCAGCACCACCGCCGCGGCCGTACCCCTGGTGCGGCCGAGCCAGATCACGCCCGCGCCGAGCGCGGCAACCACCACGGCCGACAGCAGATGCCAGACCACATCGTGCGGATCGGCGGAGAAGGTGCGCACCCACAGCAGCCCGATCAACACCAGGCCCGCGATCCCGCGACTGCGCCAATTCGAGAAGGTGCCGAACCGGCCGAGCAGCACGCACACCAGCACCAGCAGGCCCAGCGCCAGCATCGGCAGCACGCGCGCGGGCCAGCGCAGCGGACCGACCGTGCCCGGTCCGGCCGTCCACATCAGGAACATGGTCGCGAACAGCGCCACCGCCGTCAGTTCCCGCCACGCCGCGCGAGCCTTACCCCAATCGACGAAGGCCAGCGCCGGGATCAGGAACCAGGCGATATAGGTCATGGGCAGCGGCTGGATATAGCCCCACCAGGAATTGAACGCGGGCAGCGTGGAGGGCAGGCTGGCATTCAGCGATTCCGACCAGGGCACGGTGAGGAACTGGTCGTTGTTGATCTGCGAGGTGCCGCGCCAGCTCACCTTGGCCGAGAGCATGCTCGGCAGATAGGTCATCAGACCGGCCAGGCCCGCGAATCCGGCCACCACCGCCAGGCGCACGATCGGCTGCCATTTGCGTTGGTGGACAAGCTCACCCACCGCGACGGCCACCAGCATCAGCGCCGATTCCACGGCCGGGAAGACATATTCCACCGAGATCGCCAGATAAAGGAAGACGAACACCGGAATCGGCCCGCCCTTACCGCGCGCGTAGCGCACCGAGGACGCCCAGGCGTGCACCATCCACGCGGTACCGGTCAGTGAGGTGACCCAGCTGGCCTGATCGAAGAACAGGAACCAGCCGGTGAGCGGAAAGGCGATGCCCGCCACCGCCGCCCACTGCACGCGCCCGCCGTAGGCCAGGCACACCCGGTACACGCCCAGCGCGGCGATGATCGCGAAGATCAGTTTCACGATGGTCGCGTAGACCGCGAGATTGTCGACCGAGGGCGCGATCAGATCGATCAGCAGCTGCGGCGGGTTGAACAGCCCCGCCTCCTCCATCGTGTAGTTACCGGTCATCCACTGCTCGGGGATGAGCACCGGCAGATGGCCCTCGCGGAGATAGCGACCGAGCATCACCCACAGGGGGGTGTATTGGGATTCGGTGTCATCGGTGTAGAAATGTCTCGCGTTGGCGAGTAGGACCGCGACATATCCGGCGACCACCCCGACGGCGGTGATCGCACCCCATCGATACACGTCTCTACGCGGACTTTCCACCACGATTGACAGACCCTACAGGGCGCGGGGAGCGCCTGGACAGCGTGTTAGAGTTCACGCCGCGCGCACCCGCCGTCGAAAGTCGAACCAGCTGATGTCGATTCCCTCCGTACAGTCGCCGCATCCGACGACCGAGCATGTCAACGGCCATCGCCGCGTACATGCCGTGTCCGTTGTGGTGCCGGTGTATCGCGGTGAGCAGACGATCGCCGGACTGGTCGAGGAATTACACGAGTTGGGCCGGCCCACCACGACCGCCGACGGCAATATCTTCGCCGTCGAGGAGATCGTGCTGGTACACGATCACGGTCCCGATCGTTCCGATGTGGTGCTGCAGCAGCTCGATCGCGACTACGAACGTGTGCGGGTGGTCTGGCTGAGCCGCAACTTCGGCCAGGACGCGGCGACGATCGCGGGTATGGCGGCCGCGAGCGGGCAGTGGATCGTCACGATGGACGAGGACGGGCAGCACGATCCCGGCTTCATCGGGACCTTCATCGATACCGCGCTGGCGCAGCGGGCCGATCTGGTCTATTCCAAACCGACCAACACCCGGCCGCACGGATTCCTGCGCAATCTCACCTCCCGCGGCGCGAAGCTGGTGCTGGCCTCGCTGTTCGCCTTCCCGGATTCGACGCGGTTCGAAAGCTATCGGCTGATCCGCGGTCCGATCGCGCGGCAGTTGGCCGAGGTCGCCTCCAACGGCGTATATCTGGACGTGGCGCTGACCTGGGTGGTGGACAACACCGCGCAGGCGCCGGTGGTGTTGCGCGCGGAGGGGCGCGAGGAGTCCGGCTACAACTACCGGCGGCTGTTCTCGCTGTTCTGGAAGATGGTGCTGTGCAGCGGAACTCGCGGTCTGCGGTTGGTGAGCATGCTCGGGGTGACGCTGGCGCTGGCAGGGCTGGTGGTCGCGGGAATCATCGTGTGGCAGAAGACCTTCGGGCACGGCAACAATCCCGAGGGCTGGGCATCGACGATCGTGGTGTTGCTGCTGGTGTCGGGGGCGATTCTGTTCTCGCTCGGGTTGATCGCCGAGTATCTGGGGGTGGCGCTGCATGTCCTGGTGGGCAAACCGCTGTATCTGACGGTAGATTCGCCGACACCGCGTCCCGAACCGCAGGCGCGCGCGTCGTCGGATTCCGCAGCGATCGGAGGGTATGTCCCGCGTGACTGACCGCATCATCTTCAGCCGGCCCTTCCGGGCCGCGCGCGAGCTGGCCAACCTCGAGACCGTGTTGTCGTCGGACCACAGTCACGGCGACGGCGAGTTCACCGCGGCGGCCACCGCGAAGTTGCGCTGTATCACCGGGGCGCCGCACGCGCTGCTGACCACCTCGTGCACACACGCGCTGGAACTGGCGGCCCTGCTGCTGGACCTCGGGCCCGACGACGAGGTCATCGTGCCCAGCTTCGCGTTCACCTCCACCGCGACGGCCATGGCGCTGCGCGGGGCGACATGTGTCTTCGCCGATATCGATGAGCACGGCAATATCGACCCCGATTCGGTGGCCGCGGCGATCACCGATCGCACCAAGGCCATCACGCTGATCCACTACGGTGGCGTAGCCGCGGAGATGGACCGGCTGCTCGAGATCGCCGGGGCGCACGGGCTGGCGATCGTGGAGGACAACGCGCACGGGCTGGGCGGCAGCTGGCGCGGCCGCCCACTGGGCAGTATCGGCACCGCGGGCGCGCTGAGCTTCCACGACACCAAGAATGTGCACTGCGGCGAGGGCGGGGCGATCCTGCTCTCCGACGAGATCCTGATGGCCCGCGCGGAGATCATTCGCGAGAAGGGCACCGACCGGGCGCGGTTCCTGCGCGGCGCGGTCGACAAGTACTCCTGGCAGGACATCGGCTCGAGCTACCTGCCCAGTGAACTCAACGCCGCGGTCCTCGACGCCCAGCTGAGCGAATTCGACACCATCCAGGCGGGCCGCTTCCGCGTCTGGAACGCCTACGCCGCGGCCCTGCCCGCCTGGGCCGCCCGCAACGACATCCGTCTGATGGAAGTCCCCGCCGACCGCGAACACACCGCGCACCTCTACTACCTGCGCACCCCCACCGAGCAAACCCGCGACGCGCTCATCGATCACCTACGCGCCCAAGGCATCTCGGCCCCCTTCCACTACGTCCCCCTGGACTCCAGCCCAGCGGGCCTCAAACTCGGCCGCACACCCCACCCGTGCGTGAATACCGCCGAGTTCTCCAGCACGCTGATCCGCCTGCCCCTGTGGCCGGACCTGTCGGATGCCCAGATCGCCCGAGTCATCGAGGGCGTCACCGCGTTCACGATCTGACCCTGTAGCCCGGCCTCGCGGCCGTCAGGCCGGGCGGCGGGGGCGTCAGTCGAGCAGGTCGTCCAGGGCCTCTTGGGTGAGGATCTCGTAGGACTCCGTTGTTCGGTTGTAGCGCCAGGTGTTTTCGCTGGGCTCCAGTTTCACCGCGGCCTGGACTGCTCGGGTGGAAGGGCGGAAGGAAGAGCTGCGGGGAATTTCGTCTACCAGGTAGACGAGGTCGGGGCGTTGGGAGGGGGCCAGGGGGCGGAGGCATTCGGTGATGTCTTTGGGTTGGAGGCGGAAGCCTTCGCGGATGCTGACCGCGGCTACCGCGAGGGTTTTGCCGGTGGTGTGGAGGGCGAAGGCCACTTCCATATCGACGGCGGTGATGTCGTTGAGGGCGTCGACCACCGGTTGGGTGTAGACGGGGCCGCGGTCGGTGCGGATGACCGTGTCGCGGCGGTCCATGAGCCAGTAGTCGCCGTCGCTGTCGCGGCGGAACAGGTTTTCCGTGGGCATCCAGGCGTCGCCGGGGGTGAACACCCCGCGCAGGCCGCCCTGGGAGATGTCGACCGTTTCGGCGGCCTTGCCGATCAGCAGCCCAACCTCGTTGTCGGCGGCACGGCGCGCGAAACCCTGTGCGTCGGTGACGATCTCGCCGGTCTCGACGTCGTAGGAGATCAGCTCCACCCGCGCGGTCCCGGGCACCGGACGGCCCTTGCAACCCTTCTTCACCCCGGCCACATTGGCCAGCACCACATCGCCCTCGATGGAGGCGTAGAACTCCAGAACCCGTGCGGGAGCGAAACGTTCGGTGGTCCGCCGCCACAGCCCGGTGGGCATGCCGGAGCCGATGAACAACCGGATCGGATGCGAATGCCCGTTGGGGAAGGTGTCCGCGTCGAGAATGTCGCGCAACATCGTCCAGGTGTAGGTCACGACGGTGACCCCGTACCGATGCACCTCCTCGGCGAAACCCGCCGGATCCAGCGAGCGCGCCAGCGCGATCCGGCTGCCACCGGCCACCGCACCGCCCAGGCTCACCAGCAGCCCGGACGAATGATGCAGCGGCGCAAGGCAGTACACGGTATCGCGACGATCCAGATCGGCCGAGGTCGCGGTGCCGAACGCCGACAGCGCCCAGCGATGATTGGTGATGTATTTGACCTCGAGCTTGTCCCCGGTCCCGGTCACCAGCATGAACGCCAGCTCCCGCGCCAGCCCCGGATCCGGCCGGAACCAGCCCGGCAGCACCACCTTCGACGGATCGATCTGCTCGAGGTCGACCACATCCCCGTCCAGTGGCACATCCAGCCCCCGCGCGTCACCGCCGCCGAGCACCAGTACCCGCGCCCCGGTGGCGCACGCATCGCGCAGATTCTCCGGATCGGAGATGATCGTGCGCGCGCCGGTCAACTCCACGACCCGGTCGAGTTCACTGCCCGGCGCGAGCATGACCGCCACCGCGCCCAGCCGCGAGAGAGCCGCGACCGCGGCCAGCGCACTGGGCCGCGTCTCCATCAGCACCCCGACCCGCACGGCGGGCCGCACACCCACCGAGATCAGCCCGCGCACCACATTGTCGATGCGCACATTGACCGCGGCATTGGTGTGCACGCGATCGTCGAACAGGAACAGCTCCCCCAGCGGCGCCCGCCGCGACTGCTCGGACAGCAAGCGCCCCAGCGAAATTCGGGTATGCGGTTGAATCATGCCCAGCCGGGTCAGCCGCGGCAGCGCCCGCGCCGCCTCACCGCCGAGCTCGAGCGATCCACGCACCGCGTTGCTCGCGATCCCGCCCAGCGCCGCGCCCAGCCCCGCGCCGGTTTCGGCCAGCGAGGCCGCGGTGTGCACCACCCGGGTGGCCGCCGAGCGCTGCCGGTTGGCGGGCTCGTGTTCGGTCATGGGCACGATCTGCTCGGCCGGTTCCCCCACCCCGGCCAGCCAGTTCACCCAGTCGCGCACCAGCGGCCAGGTGTGATTGGTGGCCATACTGCCCGCGACCAGGCCGAAGTGCCCGGCAACCAGTGATACCTCATAGACATCGGCATTGGGCGCCGCGCGCAGAATGCCGCGCACGGCCGCGGGCTGCCCGATATCGTCGACCTCTCCGACGAATGCCAGGATCGGGCATTTCAACTCCGCCAGCGAGACCGGCTGATCGCGAATCACGAAGCCGCCCAGCATCAATCGGTTGTGCACCACGAACTGCCGCAGCAGATCCGCCGCGGCCGGACCGGCGTAGCCGACCCAGCCCTCCCGCTCGAGGAAGCGGCGCTGGCGCTCCTTGGGCAGCAGCGCCTCCCGATCGTGCAGCTGGCGCAGGAAGTCGAACCGCGCCTTGGCGGTCTTGACCGGATCGAGCATCTGGAAGCCCATCCGGACCATGGCGTCGGTGATCGGCAACCGGGTCAGCACATGATCGGCCACGAAATCGGCGACCTCGGAGACCAGCCCGTGCGGCAGCCCGAACGGCAGCCCGGCCACCACGTCGACGGGACTGCCGAAGGTGACGATGCTCTCCACACCCTTGCCGTAGCGGAAGGCGGCGGTTTGATAGGCGAACATGCCGCCCTGGGAATAGCCCATCAGGTGGACACCGCGCCCGGTGAGCTCGTTGATCGTATCGATGGCGCTCGACAGGGCCAGCACATGATCGGCGAGATCGCGCTGCCAGCCGCCCTCCTCGGCGGCCGGGGAGCCGAAATCCACCACCCAGCAATCAATTCCGGAGCGGTGAAGAATACCGACCGCCCCGCCTTCGAGGTTCACATCGTAGATGTCGGCATTGACCATCAGCGGCGGCACGAGCACCGCGACGGGACGATCGGGGGTGGTGTCGTCGGGGAAGTAGTGCCGCAGCCGGTACATCCGCTTACGCTCGGTGACCTCGTACGGCGACGATTCGACATCGTGGGTGAGACCGCCGAACCGGATGACCTCGAGCCCGTTCTGCGCGGTCGCCATCAGCCGCTGCACCGAATCGACGACCGATTTCGTTGTGAACTTCACGGTAGCTCCCAGCCCTTACCCTGCACGTGACACCCATCACAGTCCCCTGCGCGTCCTGTTGAGCTTGCCACATCCCGAGCCTACTGCGCGCCCCGTGTGACGAGGCGCATTGGTCGCACGCGGCCGGGCGTGCGCTTCGTCACCGAGCGGGCCGCGGCGCGGTCACGGCGGCCAATCGACGCCGATTCGTTATAGCACAACGGATTTCGGGAGCTCTCGAGCGATTTCGCCGCGAACATCCGCTTCGGGGTCCTACCATCAATCTGCCGGAATGCATCGTCGCAGAAATCCGGAACGCACTGTCGCACACAACCATTCACTCGTGTCATTGAATTGCGGGCGCTCCAGCCCGCTCGTTCGCCATGGATAAAACCGTCCAGTTTTGGGCGGCCATCTCGAGGTGAGGACCGAGGCATGACCATCGAATTGCCGATCGAGACCGAAAACAATACGCAAAAGAGCTTGTCGACCGATGCCGCCCACCTGCTGGCGCACACCACCAAATCCGAGCCCCAGATGCAGGGCATCAGCTCGCGCTGGTTGACGCGCGCGCTGCCCTGGGTGCAGGTGCACGGCGGTATCTATCGGGTGAACCGCCGGTTGACCCATACGGTGGGGAACGGCGAGATCGAATTCGATATCGACGGCGGCCGGGCCCGCGTCATTCCCACCGAACTCCAGGAACTGTCGCCGCTGCACGGTTTCTGCGAGGAGGACGTCCTCGGTGCCCTGGCGCACCGATTCGAGCAACGCGATTACGAGCCCGACACCGTGCTTGCCGAATTCGGCAATCCGATGGACAGCCTCTTCCTTCTCGTGCACGGCAAGGTGAGCAAACAGGGCACCGGCGAATTCGGCGAGGTCACCAAGCTGGGCTTTCTCTCCGGCGGCGGTTACTTCGGCGAAACCATGCTGCTCAATGGAGACGTACTCTGGCCGGTGACGGTCAGGACGGTGACCAACACGACCGCGCTGGTGCTCTCACGGGCGGATTTCCAACGCGTGCGCGACGAATACCCGGCATTGCACGAGCAGTTGTCTCGCATGGCGGAGGAGAAGAACCGTCCGCAGAACAAGCACGGCGAGGCGGAGATCGAGATCGCCTCCGGCCACTCGGGCGAGCCGATCCTGCCGGGAACCTACGTCGACTACGACGCTCACCCGCGCGAATACGAGCTGAGCCTGGCCCAGAGCGTACTGCGCATACACACCCGCGTCGCGGACCTGTTCAACGATCCGCACAACCAGATCGAGCAGCAGCTGCGGTTGACCGTCGAGGCGCTCTACGAACGTCGAGAATCCGATCTGGTGAACAATCCCGATTTCGGCCTGCTGCACAACTGCGATCTCAAACAACGCATCTACAGCGAATCCGGCGCGCCGACACCCGACGATCTGGACGACCTGCTGAGCATGCGGCGCAGCACCAAACTGTTCCTGGCTCATCCCAAAGCGATCGCCGCGTTCGGCCGCGAATGCAACAAACGCGGGCTGTATCCGGATCCGGTCGACGTCGACGGTCATCGCGTACCGGCATGGCGCGGAGTGCCGATTTTCCCGTGCGGAAAGATTCCCGTCAGCGACAAGAACACCACCTCGATCCTGGCCATGCGCACCGGTGAGAAGGATCAGGGTGTGATCGGTCTGCATCAGACCGGAATTCCCGACGAGTTCGAGCCCAGCCTGAATGTGCGATTCAAGGGCATCGACGATCAGTCGATCATCTCCTATCTCGTCAGCTGCTATTACTCGGCGGCGGTACTGGTGCCCGACGCGCTGGGCATTCTGGACAACGTACTGGTCGCCCGGCAATCCGACTGACCGGGTGAGCGACGATGTCAGTCCCGGCGAAAGAGCCTGCGGTCCAACCACTCTCACCCGAGCTGGTCGAGATGCTCACCGGCCTGGTACCGCGTCGGCTGCTCGGACCGACCGGACTCGGCGCGCCGACCCTGCTGACCCCGCCCGAGCGGCCGCCGGCGCCCGAACCCGAGCCGCGGCCGCCGCCGAAGCGAATACCGCTCGGCCCGACCGCATTACACCGATCGAGAGGATGATCCGCCATGACCATGCTCGAACCGGGGCCCGACAGCGTGCTGCAGAGCCCCTATCAGCGGTCGGTCGCCGCGTACTGGAACAACAATCCCAACGACGATCGGGTCAACACCAAACTCGGTGAGGTCGACGGGCTCTACCACCACCACTACGGCATCGGCACACCCGATCCGTCGGTGCTCGAGGGTCCCGAGGACACCCGCCAGGATCGCATCGTGCGGGAGTTGCACCGGCTCGAGACCGCACAGGCCGATCTGCTGCTCGACCACCTCGGCGACGTGGGCCCCGGTGATCGGCTGATGGACGGCGGATCAGGGCGCGGCGGCACCAGTTTCATGGCCAATCAGCGGTTCGGCTGCCATGTCGACGGCGTGACGATCTCGGAATATCAGGCGGGCTTCGCCAACGACCAGGCCGTCGAGCGCGGCGTGAGCGACCGGGTCCGGTTCCATCTGCGCAATATGCTCGACACCGGCTTCGACAGCGGCAGTATGCGCGGCATCTGGACCAACGAGACGACCATGTACGTCGACCTGTCGGATCTGTTCGCCGAATTCGCGCGACTGCTGCGACCGGGCGGACGCTACGTCTGCATCACCGGCTGCTCCAACGACGTCATGGGCGGACGATCGGCGTCGGTCAGCTGGATCGACGCGCACTACGGCTGCATGATCCACCCGCGCGGCGAATACTTCCGCCAACTCGCCGCGCACAACCTGGTACCGGTCACCGTGGTCGACCTGACCCCGGCGACCATCCCGTACTGGGAACTGCGCACCCACTCCGAGCTGGCCACCGGCGTGGAGAAACCGTTCCTCACCTCCTATCGCGAGGGGAGCTTCCAGTACCTGCTGATCGCCGCCGATAAGGTGGGTAGGTGAGTTCCAGCGCCGCAGCGACCGATCGTGAAACCCTGCTCGTCGAACTGGTCGACGAGCAGGGCCGCGCGACCGGCTCGTGTCCGGTGGCCGCGGCGCATACCGCGCCCGGCTTGTTGCACCGCGCATTCTCGGTGCTGCTGTTCGACGAATCCGGGCGGGTGCTGCTGCAACAGCGCGCCGGGGTGAAGACTCGATTCCCGCTGCAGTGGGCCAACACCTGCTGCGGCCATCCCGCGCCCGGACAGTCGGTCGTCGACGCCGCGGCCGTGCGGCTGATCGAGGAGCTCGGCATCCGCACCGCACTGCGCGAGGTCGGGACCTTCCAGTACCAGGCCGCGGACGCCGCGACCGGGCGGGTGGAATTCGAATGGGATCACGTGCTGGTCGGCCGCTTCGACGGCGTGCCGCCGCATCCGGATCCCGACGAGGTCGCCGACTTCGCCTGGGTGCGGCCCGAATCGCTGGCCGAGGCCCTCGACGCGAGCCCGGATCTCTACACGCCCTGGCTCGGCGGCGTACTGCGGATCGCCACGCGAGCCGACTGATTCCCGGCGGCGCGGCTCATTCGAACGTCGCGCCGGTTACCCGGCCGAGCCCCGTGTGCACGCCCGGGCCCAGGCAGCCGGACATGTTGTCCATGGTCACGACGTCGTAATCGGCGACGATCCGCACCCGATCGCCCTGGCCGAGACCGTCGGTCACGCGCAGCACCCCGGTCGTGGGCTGACTCATGCCGACCGGCCACGGACCCGACAGCACACTGGTCTGCCCGTCGGACCAGACGATCGTGACGGTGATCGGACCGTCGGCCGGATGCATGCAGTCCGACCACGCGGTGTGCACGCCGGTGAAGGTGCCGCTCGTGATACCGGGCACGGTGCCGAAGCATTCGCGCAGCACACCGGCCGAGGTGAAGGTCAGATACTGCGGGGTCATGGTGATCGCCGCGTCGACCGCGGTCCACCGGAACTCCCCCGCCCGGCAGCCGCCCATCGGCGCGCTGGCCGAACTCGGTGCGGCACAACCGAATGCGGTCGCGATCAGTACGACCGGTGTCAGCGCCGCGATGGCTTTGGACATTCCTGAATCCTCGCCGCTGCCGCGCCGCATCCCCGGGCACGCCCGTCGCCCCGGCGTGTCCGTGGCCGCGATTGATATTCAATCTGCACAGCCGACCGGCCGGTAGGGGGCGCAGATTGCGCAGTCCGCTCCGGCTCGGCGAAGCCGCCGAACCACCAGGGTCGCTTCTGGCAGCATGACGCCATGGAGTTGATCGGGTTGGATCGCATCGAGGCCGCGGCGAAGTTGCTGGAGCCGGTCATCCGGCGCACGCCGGTCGTCGCCTCGCGCGTGCTGTCGGAACGCACGGGCTTCGAGGTACGGCTCAAATGCGAGAATCTGCAGCGCACCGGATCGTTCAAACCACGCGGCGCCTACAACCGGATCGCGAATCTGACCGCGACCGAACGTTCGCGCGGCGTGGTGGCGGCCAGCGCGGGCAATCACGCGCAGGGAGTCGCTTGGTCCGCAACGACTCTCGGCATCGACTCGACGGTGTTCATGCCGGTGGGCGCGTCGCTGCCGAAGCTGGTGGCCACCCGGGCCTACGGCGCCACGGTTCATCAGGTCGGCGACACCATCGAACAATCCATCGCGGCCGCAATGGATTTCGCCGAACAGACCGGCGCGACGCTGATCCACCCCTTCGATCACGACGATATCGTCGCCGGCCAGGCCACGGTCGGACTGGAACTGCTCGAGCAGCTGCCGGATGTGGGTACCGTGCTGGTGCCCACCGGGGGCGGCGGGCTGCTGGCCGGTGTCGCGATCGCCATGCACCATCTGGCCCCGCATGTGCGGGTCGTGGGCGTGCAGGCGGCCCAGGCCGCGGCCTGGCCGAAGTCCCTGACTGCGGGCAAACCCGTTGCGCTGGAACGCATGTCGACCATGGCCGACGGTATCGCGGTCGGCCTGCCCGGCGACGTGCCATTCGCGCATATCGCCGAATACGCCTCGACCGTGGTCACCGTCAGCGAGGACGCGCTGTCCGGTGCGCTGCTGCTGTGTATGGAACGCGCCAAACTGATCGTCGAACCCGCGGGCGCGGCCGCGGTGGCCGCGCTGATGGCCTGCGGGACCGAGGAATTGGGGCTTACGGGCCCGGTCTGCGCGATCCTGTCCGGCGGCAATGTCGACCCGCTGCTGCTGACCCGCATGATCGGCCACGGTCTCAGCGCCGCGGGCCGCTATCTGGCCGTGCGCGTGACCCTGTCCGATCGCGCGGGCAGCCTGGGCCGACTGCTGGCGGCGCTCGCCAAGACCGGCGCCAGCGTCGTCGACGTGGTCCACTCACGCACCGGCTCGTGGCTGGCCATCGACGAGGTCGAGGTTCTGCTCACCCTCGAGACCCGCGGCCCCACCCACCGCGGCGATGTCCTCGAGGCCCTGTCCGAGGCGGGTTACACCGTGCGCGTACAGGATTGAGCGTCAGCACTTGGACTTGTAGAAGTACTTCGAATTGGCGTCCATATCGGTCTGGGTGATGGCGATCATGTCGGTCCGCACGGTCCGGGTGACCGGTTTGCCCTCGAGGGCGGCCACGGCCTGATCCACGCCGTCGACGCCGATCGTGCCCGGATCCTGGGCGATGAGCGCCTGCACGGTTCCGGCCTTCAGATCCTCGACCTGCTTGGGGCTCGCGTCGAAGCCGACCAGCTTGACCTGACCGAGCTTGTTGGCATTGCGCAGACCGGTCGCCGCACCCTCGGCGGAGCTGAGGTTGGTGGCGAAGATTCCGGCCAGATCCGGATGCGCGGCCAGGGTCGCGGTGACGATCGAGGCGGCCTGGGCGGCGTCGTTGTTGTTGTACTGCACGCCGAGTGAATTCATGCCCGGATGGTTCTTCAACTCGTCGGTGAAGCCCTGGGCGCGCTGATCGGTGGTCGAGGTTCCCGCCTTGGTATTGATCACCAGCACCGGGCCCTTGTCGCCCACCAGCTTCGCGAGCGTCTGCGCGGCCAGCTGACCGCCCTTGGTGTTGTCGGAGGAGATCGACGACAGCGCGATCGAGGTGTCGTCCAGGGCGGTGTCGACCTCGACCACCTTGATGCCCGCGTCCCTGGCCTGCTTGATCGGGCTGGCCATCGCGGTCGCGTGCGTCGGCGCGATCAGAATGGCCCCGGGCTTGTTCGCGATGACGCCGGTGACGATCGGGGTCTGCAGCGAGGCGTCGAATTGGGTGGGCGCCTGCGTATCCAGTTGGTATCCCAGCTTTTTGGCCTCGCCCTGCGCGCCGCACTGCATCGAGATGTAGAACGGCTCATTGGCGACGCCGGGTATGAGCACGATCCGCTTGGTGTCGGCGCTTCCCGAATCGCCGACCTTGCCACTGCATCCGGCCAGTACCGCCGTCGCGGCCGCCAGTACGGCGACCATTGCCGTCCCCGTTCTCATCTGCGCCTCACCTTCGAGTTCTGCTGTGCTACTTCCGGTCTCGCGACCGCCTTCGGATCTGGTCGAACCACACGGCCGCCACGAGCACGATGCTCACCGCGATCGGCTGCCAGAACACCGGCACCCCCGCGATGACGAAACCCTTGCGCAGCACCGACGGAATGAACACCCCGATGACGGTGCCCAGCACCGATCCCGCGCCGCCGAACAGGCTGGTGCCGCCGATCACCACGCCCGCGATGGCATCGAGATTGTCGGTCCCGTGCCCGCCGATGGTGGTGGTGCCGAAATACGCCAGATTCATGAAACCGGCCAGGCCCGCGAGCGATCCGGTCATCAGATACACCAGCACCAGATGTCGGGTGACCCCGATACCGGCCCGCCGCGCCGCCTCGGCATTGGAGCCGATGGCATAGGTGTAACGCCCGAAGCGGGTGGTGTGCAGCAGCCAGGCCCCGGCGAGGGTCACCACCGCGGCGACCAGCACCAGAATCGGGACGCCGCCCAGTACGGTGCCGAAACCCAGTGAGTCGCGCAGCTTTCCGGGCACCGTTCGGGTATCGACGCCGCCGGTGATCAGTTGCGCCGCGCCCAGGGCCGCGCCGAAGGAGCCCAGGGTGACGATCAGCGGCGGAATCTTGGCCTTGGCCACCAGCATTCCGTTCACCAGGCCCCAGAACGACCCGCCGACAAGCGAACCCGCCAAACCGACCGCGACAATGCCCCATCCGGCGTGCGTGGCGTCCTGTCCGGGGCTGAGCCACTCCATGAGTTTGGAACCGATGACACCGGAGAAGATCAGCACCATACCCACCGACAGATCGATGCCGGAGGTGATGATCACGAAGGTCATGCCGATCGACAGCACCAGCAGCACCGAGGTCTCGATGAGCAGGGTCTGCAGGGTGAAGCGGGTCGGGAAGGAATGCGGGCGCAGGATGCTGAAGGCGGCGTAGAGCACGATCAGCACCAGGCCGATCCACAGCGTGCTGGCACCCGTGATCCGTTGCCACAGAGCGCGTTCGGGCAGCGGGGCGGCCTCGGTCTCGGTCATTGCTCATCCTCGGTGTTCAGCGCGCCGGTCATGGCGCCGACCAGTTGCTCGAGGGTGGCGTCGGAGCCGAAGCGGGCCACCCGCCGCCCCAGGCGCAGCACCTCGATCCGGTCGGCCACCGCCAGGACCTCGGGCATGTTGTGGCTGATGAGCACGACGGCTATGCCTTGGTCGCGCACGCGGCGGATCACCTCGAGCACCCGTTCGCGCTGCACCACGCCCAGCGCGGCGGTCGGCTCGTCCATGAACACCACCTTGCTGGCCCACATCACCGCGCGGGCCACGGCGACGGTCTGGCGCTGACCGCCCGACAGCGCGCCGATCGGCACATCCGCGCGCGGCAGCACCACGCCCAGACGCTGGAAGTGCTCGGCCGCTTGGGATTTCATCGCCCTGCGGTCGAGCATGCCCAGCCGCCCGGGCAGGCCCCGGCGGAACAGTTCGCGGCCGAGAAACAGATTCGCGGCCGGGTCCAGATCCGGCGCGACGGCCAGATCCTGATACACGGTTTCCACCCCGAGCCGGCGGGCGGCCGTCGGCGAGGCCATCCGGACCGGTTCACCGTCGAGCAGAATGCGACCCTCATCGGGTTGTTCGGCGCCCGAAAGGCATTTCACCAGTGTGGATTTGCCCGCGCCGTTATCGCCGACGAGTGCGACGACCTCACCGGCGTCGACTTGAAAGTTGGCTCCCCGCAATGCCTCCACGCCGCCGTAGCGTTTGACCAAGCCCTCGGCTTCCAACACCACGGATCACCCCGTCGACCTCGACTCCAGCGGATGACCGATCCGCCCGCCCGATGGTAGTGACGGGTGCGGCGCGGCGTGAGCGGAATCGACGAAGATCAGCGCCACCCCAGTTTCGGGGGCTCAGTGCGCGCCACCGAGTTCGAGCGCGAGCACGCCGAGAATCACCAGCGCGATACCGCCCATTTGAATCGCGGTGAGCGATTCGCCGAGGAACAGCACCCCGATGGTGGCCACCGCGGCCACGCCGATGGCCGACCACACGCCATAGGCGACGCCGATCGTCATACCCCGCTTCAACGCCTGGGACAGGAACACGAATGCCGCCACATATCCGACGACCACGATGATCGAGGGCATCAGCTTGCTGAATCCGTCGGAGATCTTCAGCGAGACGGTCGCCGTGACCTCGGAGACGATGGCCAGCGCGAGCAGCAGGAATGTCATTGCCGCAGAATAGCCATCGCCGCGATCAGCCCAGTGCGGCGGCCGTGGGGACCACGACGCCGTAGAGGTCGGCGATCGTGGCCAGCGCGGCGGCGTGCAGGTCCGCGGCGGTCACCGCGTCGATCGGACGGGCCGCGCAGGCGTCGGCGACCACGGTCGGGCGATTGCCGCGCAGGAAAGCGCCTGCGGTGGTGAAGGTTACGCACATATGCGTCATGAAGCCCGCGACGATCACATTGTCGTTGCCCGCGGCGTCGACGTACTTGCCGAGTTCGGTGCCGACGAATCCGTCCGGGACGGTCTTGACGATCACCGGCTCGCCCTCGATCGGCGCGACGCGGGGATGAATCTGTCCGATCTCGGCGCGGATGTCGTAGGGCGTATCCGCGCCGCCGTCGTTGATCACGTGCAGGACCGTGGCCCCGGCGGCCCGGGCGCGAGCGAGCAGTTCGGCGGCGGCGGCGAGGGCGGGCTCCCAGCCGGTGAGTTCCATGACGCCGCGGGTGTAGGTGTTCTGGTAGTCGACCAGGATCAGCGTCGCCTCGGCCAGGGCCGCCGGGCTCTGATCGAAGCCGTTGAGTTCGCGCAGGGTTGTCGCCATCGTCTGTCCTTCCGATTTTCTCGAACCGCCTGGTCGGCGGCCGATTTCCAGGCTAGGGCGAGGCAGGCGTGTCGGAAATGTCATGTAGGCTGCAGATTCGGACATGCCCTTCATCGAGCGGACGGACCAGTTGAGCGCCATCGAACGCTTGATCGTGATCGTCGTCTTCGACGGCGTCGACCTGCTGGATGTGACCGGTCCGCCGGAGGTCTTCGCGCTACTGCGCCGCGAATTGGGCGAGCCGACCGGATACGAGGTGGTGCTGGCGGCCGAGACGCTGGATCCGGTGACGACCGCGGCCGGGGTTCGGGTGCTGCCCGATATCACCTTCGCGCAGGTGTCCGCGCGGCGGATCGATACGCTGCTGGTGCCCGGCGCGGTGGAGGTCGACGAGGATCGGCGAGTGCGCGCCGTTACCGATCCGGCGGTGGTGGAGCGGGTGCGGCTGCTGTCGGGTGAGGCGCGGCGAGTGGCGTCGGTCTGCGTCGGGGCGCATATTCTCGCGGCGGCCGGACTGCTGGACGGCAAGCGCGCGACGACGCACTGGTCGACGGCGAAACAGCTTGCGGCCGAACATCCCTCGATCGAGGTGGATGCCGATCCGATCTTCATTCGGGAGAACGACATATGGACCGGCGCGGGTATCACCGCGTGCCTGGATCTGACGCTGGCGCTGGTGGCCGAGGATTTCGGTGAGCGCTGGGCGTTGCGGGTCGCGCGGCAGCTGGTCATGTATCTGAAGCGACCGAGTGGTCAGAGCCAGTTCAGCGTGTCGCTCGAACCGGTGTCGACCACGCGTCGCATCGATGCGCTGCGGCACTACATCACGACCAATATCGCCGCGCCGCTGACCGTTCCGGAACTGGCCGAACGGGCCCATGTGAGCGAGCGGCAGCTGGCGCGGATCTTCAAATCCGAACTGGGCACGACGCCCGCGGCCTATATCGAATCGGCCCGCGTCGAAATCGCCCGGCATCACTTGGAAACCACCGATCACACGCTGGAGCGCGTCGCGACGCTGTGCGGGTTCAACACCACCGACACCCTCACCCGCGCGTTCCGCCGGGTGCTGGACACGACACCGACCGAATATCGAAATCGCTTTCGGCTGAGCTGATTTGCTACGGTCGCGGCGGCGGGCCGGGGATGAGTGCGGCCAGGGCGGCGGTTAATCCGGCGCGGTGGTCGGGGGTCAGCAGGTCCAGCAGTTGGCGATCGAGGCGGGCGGTGACCTCGGCGGCGATGGTCAGCAATGCCCTGCCGTGTTCGGTGACCTCGAGGCGGGCGCGACGACCCTGGCCCGCATTGCGGCGGGCGACCGCGCCCATATTCTCGAGGTTGCGGACCGTGGCGTGCATGCTCTGGGCGGTGATGCCCGCGCGGCGGGCCAGATCGCTGTAAGACAGTTCGGGATTGCGCGCGAGATGACCGAGCGCGCCGAGCAGCCGCAGGCTCAGGCCGTGTTCGGCCAGCGCCTCCTCCAGACCCCGGGCGGCGAGCCGGCCCGCCATGATCAGCCGGGCCGTCACCGAGGTGATCATGGCCTCGCCACCGGTCGGGGGCGATTCGGGGTCGGGGCTCATCTAACGGCTCGTTTCGGCAGGTCGGGTCGGGATGTGTCGGATGACTCACCTTCGCTTCAGCCTAGCTTGCAGCCGGGCTTAAAGTTTAGGGGTGACCAAGGCTCTCCTCTCCCTGCACGTCATCGCCGTCATCCTCGCGATCGGTCCGGTGACCGTGGCGGCCAGCATGTTCACCCCCTTCGTACGCCGCGCCCTCGCCGCCGAGGAATCCACCCGCGACACCGCGTCGCTGCGCACCCTGCACCGCATCTGCCGGGTCTATGCCGCGGTCGGCGTGGCCGTCCCGGTCCTGGGCATCGGCACTGCCGACAGCATGGGCATCCTGACCGAGGTCTGGATCGCGGTCTCGATCGCCCTGACCATCGCCGCGGCGGCCGTCCTCGGTTTGGCCGTCCTGCCGCGACAGGCGAACATCCTCGCGAATTTCACCGCCGACACCCCGACCGCCGAACCGGCGCTGGCCAAGGCTCTCGGCCGCCTGGCCTCCTATACGGGCCTGTTCAACATTCTGTGGGTGACGGTCACGATCCTGATGATCGTGCGTCCGGGCTCATCCACCCACGCCTGAGCCCGGGCATTCCCATATGTGAACAATATTGTCGCCCAACGTCTTTCGTGTGAGAATTCTTCCATCCGAAATCGATGGAGCGCCATCATGATTCACACAGGGAAATATCCGATGTCCGTCGCCGCGGGCGCCTTCGGACTTCTGTTCGGCCTCGCATCGGCCGTCACCCAGGCCGCACCGCCCGTCACCGCGTATGTAACCTCCTACGGCTACAACGACAATGACGACGGTGCGGGCCACTACGGCACCGATGTCATCGCCTACCCCGGCCTGCACCAGCACGCGACCGAGGATCTGGGTACCTTCGACCACCCCACCACCTTCGCCACCGACCCCCGGGAATTCACACCCGGCACGAAAATCTATGTCCCCCATCTTCGCAAGTATTTCGTCATGGAGGACGGCTGCGTCGAATGCACCTCCGACTGGAACAACCGCAGGTACCACGTGGACCTGTGGATGGGTCCCTCGGCCCTACAACCCGAACCAGCCCTCGACGACTGCGAGGCCGCGATCACCGGTGATTTCCAGATAATGCCCGCGCCCGCCCCCGACCTACCGGTGGACACGACCCCCATGTTCTCCAACGGCAGATGCACCGTGCACCTCTACTGACCGATCCGCCGCACCACCGCGGCATGATCGACCGGATTGCCGGTGTCCACCCGCAGCACGGGCGTGAGTCCCAGCGGAATCCCGTTGGCGGCCCACCGATCCCAATCCTCGGCCAACCTCCGCTCGTCCTCGTACAGCGACCCGCGGGACCGACGGGCATAACGCTCGCGAGCCGTCCCGGGCGGGACGTCGCACCAGATCTCGACCGCGTGCGACGCGCGGCTGAGCGCGATTCCGGCACGGGCGAATTCGAGGTCGCGCGGGCGATACCACCACGAGTCCACCACGGCGTGGCCCCGGGCGGCGGCCGCCAGCGCCCAGATGGTGTCCATTGCGATAGCGCCCAGCGCGGGACCGGCGATGCGGTCGCCGAGATCTGCGGCCAGCGCCTCCTTGATTCGGTCCTTGCTCAGTAGGCAGGCGTCGAGTTCGTGAGCGAGGCCCTGGGCCAGGGTCGATTTACCCGAGCCGGGAAGACCGTTGACCAGCACCAGGATTCGGGTATCTGCCATGTCACAGGTCGGAGATCAGTTCGCCCAGGTCCTAGCCTCGGTGACGGACTGGCGGACCTCGTCGAGTTGCTTGGCGACCTGGGTGCCGGCCGTGCCGCCGCGCGCGTTGCGGGAGGCGATCGAGCCTTCCACCGTGAGCACCTCGCGTACCTTGGGGGTGAGTGCGGGATCCACGGCGGCGAATTCCTCGTCGGTCAGCTCGTCGAGGCCGACGTCGCGGGATTCCGCGGCGCGCACGCACGCGCCCGCGGCCTCGTGCGCGACGCGGAACGGAACCCCTTGGCGGACCAGCCATTCGGCGATATCGGTGGCCAGGGTGTAGCCCGCGGGAGCGAGTTCGGCCATGCGATCGGTATGGAAGGTCAGGGTGGACACCAGGCCCGCGATCGCGGGAAGCAGCAGTTCGAGCTGGGCCACCGAATCGAACAGCGGCTCCTTGTCCTCCTGCAGATCCCGGTTGTAGGCCAGCGGCTGCGCCTTGAGCGTCGCGAGCAGTCCGGTGAGATTGCCGATCAGCCGCCCGGCCTTACCGCGGGTGAGCTCCGAGACGTCCGGATTCTTCTTCTGCGGCATGATCGACGATCCGGTGGACCAGGCGTCGGCGAGGGTGATGTAGCCGAATTCCGGTGTGCTCCAGAGGATCACCTCCTCGGCCATGCGCGACAGGTCCACCGCGGTCATCGCCAGCACGAACGCCGCCTCGGCCGCGAAATCGCGCGATGAGGTGGCATCGATCGAATTGGCCGCGGCCGCGTCGAAATCCAGATCGGCGGCGATGGCCTCGGGGTCGAGTCCGAGCGAGGATCCGGCCAGCGCGCCGGAACCGTAGGGCGACACCGCCGCCCGCTTGTCGAAATCGCGCAGCCGATCGATATCGCGCAGCAGCGGATGCGCGTGCGCGAGCAGATGATGGGCCAGCAGCACCGGCTGGGCCGCCTGCAGATGGGTCTTGCCCGGCATCACCGCGTCCGGATGCGCCGCGGCCTGCGCGACCAGGGCGTCCACCACGTCCAGCACCCCGGCCGCGACCCGGCGCGCCGCATCGCGCAACCACATCCGAAACAGCGTGGCCACCTGATCATTACGCGAGCGCCCCGCGCGCAGCCGACCACCGAGCTCCGCGCCCACCCGCTCGATCAGCCCGCGCTCCAGCGCACCGTGTACATCCTCATCGGATTCGGCCGGACCGAACGCACCGGAATCCACATCGGCGGCAAGGCGATCCAGCCCGGCGAGCATCTCCGCGAGATCGCCCTCCGACAGCAGCCCCGCCTTGTGCAGCACCCGCGCATGCGCCTTGGAGGCGCGAATATCGTAGGGCGCCAACACCCAATCGAAATGCGTGGACTTGCTCAGCGCAGCCATCGCCGCGGCCGGGCCGGAGGCGAAACGTCCGCCCCACAGCGCGCCCTGGTTGGTGCTGCCGCCCTGGTTCATCGGTCTCCTGTGGGTCGTTGTGCGGTCATCAGAATGTGCCGGTCGAGTTCCGGCAGTGCCGTATCGCCGACCTCACGGCCGTGATCGGTCAGCACCTCGGCGGCCCGGCGGTCGGTCACCGTCCAGCCGTGCGCGCCGAACCAGTCGCGCGGATCGCTGCGGCCCTCCATCGAGTACCAGAGGCTCTCGATCGGATCCCGCGTCCGGTCTTCGGCCGGGCGCGTCGCCTTGCCGGTGTTCAGCGCGAGGCGACTGCCCGGCGCGCTGAGCGCGGCGATATTCTCGAACAGTCGATCCTGCGCCTCGGCGGGCAGATAGCGCAGCAGCCCCTCGGCAAGCCAGGCCGTCGCGGCGGACGAGTCGAAACCGTTGTCCCGCAGCGCCTTCGGCCAATCCTCGCGCAGATCCACCGCCACCTCGCGCCGATCGACGCGCGGCTGCTCACCGGCGAGCGCATTCGCCTTGAACTCCAGCACCTTCGGCTGATCCAGTTCGAACAGCACCGTGCCGGAGGGCCATTCGAGCCGATAGGCCCGCGCGTCCAGCCCGGAGGCCAGGATCACGACCTGCCGGATGCCCGCCGACATCGCCGCGGTGAAGAACTCGTCGAAGTAGACGGTGCGCGCGGTCAAGAACACCGACATCGGCTCGTATCTGCGCTCGACCTCCGGATCGAGCGCGACCCCGTCGCCCAGCAGCCGGGCCCAGTCCGGACCGACCGCCTCGACCAGCCGGGCCGCGTACGGATCCCGGAACAGCGCGTCGGGGCGGCGGGATTCGATCGCCCGCATGGCCGCGACGCCGACGGCCGTCACACCTACGCTCTCGCTGATGTCCCAGCTGTCGCCGTCGCTCCGCATTTGCGCAGGCTACTACTTCTTGCTGAGATCCCGGCGCGCGGCGACCTTGGACGACAGGCCGTGGATCTGCACGAATCCCTTGGCCAGCGATTGGTCGAAGGTATCGCCCTCGTCATAGGTGGCCAGATTGAAGTCGTAGAGCGACTCGTCGCTGCGGCGGCCGTTGACCACGACGCTGCCGCCGTGCAGCACCATGCGCACCTCGCCGGAGACATGGTCCTGGGTGTTGGCGACGAACGCGTCCAACGCGCGCTTGAGCGGGGAGAACCACAGGCCGTCGTAGACCAGCTCGCCCCAGCGCTGCTCGACCTGCCGCTTGTAGCGACCGAGTTCGCGCTCGATGGTCACGGCCTCGAGTTCCTGATGCGCGGTGATCAACGCGATCGCGCCCGGGGCCTCGTAGATCTCGCGGCTCTTGATGCCCACTAGCCGGTCCTCGACCATATCCAGGCGGCCCACACCCTGGCGGCCCGCACGGGTGTTGAGTTCGGTGATGGCCTCGTACACGCTGACCGGGCGGCCGTCGATGGCGACCGGAACGCCCTTGTCGAAGGTGATGATCAGCTCGTCGGGGGCCTCGAAGTTGACCGTCGGGTCGACGGTGTAGTCGTAGACGTCCTTGGTCGGGGCGTTCCACAGATCCTCGAGGAAGCCGGTCTCCACCGCGCGGCCCCACAGGTTCTGGTCGATGGAGAACGGCGACTTCTTGCTGACCGTGATCGGCAGCGAGTTCTCCTCGGCGAAGGCGATGGCCTTCTCCCGCGTCCAGGCGTAGTCGCGCACGGGCGCGATCACGTTCAGATCGGGCGCGAGCGCGCCGATGCCGACCTCGAAGCGCACCTGATCATTGCCCTTACCGGTGCAGCCGTGCGCGACCGTGGACGCGCCGTGGTATTCGGCGGCCTCGACGAGGTGCTTGACGATGAGCGGACGGCTGATCGCCGACACCAGCGGATAGCGGCCCATGTAGAGCGCGTTGGCCTGCACGGTCGGCAGGCAGTACTCATCGGCGAACTCGTCGCGCGCGTCCACCACGATCGCCTCGACCGCGCCGCAGTCCAGCGCGCGCTGGCGGACGACGTTCATATCCTCGCCGCCCTGGCCCAGATCGATCGCGACCGCGACGACCTCCGCCCCGGTCTCCTTGCCGATCCAGCTGATGGCGACGGAAGTGTCCAACCCGCCGGAATAGGCGAGTACGACGCGATCGGCCATGTCAGACGCTCCTCAGGTTTCGTGTGCTCGAGACTGCGGCGGCCTCGGACCCGCCGCCTCCCCGGACCGCCCGAACCGCTTACAAATGATTATGCATGACGATGCAAGCTCATTCATAATCGGGGTCGCCGATCACCGCGCGGGGCAGCCGAGCCGCAGGTCCTCGCGGCGGTAGCGCGAGGCGTGGGCCGACGCCGCTTCCCACCCCGCGCCGGAATCAATGATCATATGCGGCGAAACTGGACAATTACCGCGAAACCCCATGTGGTTCAAGGCGATAGCCCGCATGCGCCGGATGGGGTGTGGGAGCCTTGAAGAGGCAATATCCGGGCGCGGGAAGGATCGAACGGTGCTTACGAACTTCGGCAGCTTGTTCTATCAGATCGGGTCGGACATCTTGATGGTCGGACAGTCGGTGATCCAGCTCGTCTCCGACCTCTTCGGCGCGGGCGGTGGTTACGGCGGCGGCGGGGTATACCCGCCGGGGCAGTACCCACTGGCCTGAGCGTCGTGGTCGGATGCCCCCCAGCGACATCCGACCACGATCCCTCATTCAGGACAGCGTCATCAGACCCTGGATCGACAATGTGGTCAGCCCCCGCGAACCGCATTTCTGATTGGTCTGCGCGCCCAGCGTCAGCAGCGAGATGCTGTCGGCCTTCAGCTCGCCGTCGCTGACCGCGGCATCGATGGACAGCCCGTTCGACGAACCGGGCGTGATCCGCAGCGCGAAGGAACTGGTCGCGCCCGAGACCCAGCCGAGGGTTCCGCTGCCGTCGGCGCTGATCGCCAGTCCGCATTTACCGCCGCGGGCCGCGGTCGCGGTGGCCTGGGCGGTCGCCTTGATCGTGCTCGCCGACAGCTGATCGTGCCGACCGTTCATCGAGGTGCAGCCCTCGAGCGTCCCGGTGATGTCGACATTGGCCGAGCCGTCGGCCTTCAGGGCCGGATCGAAGTAGAACTCGAGGTTCACCGAACAGGTCAGATCGCCGCCGCTGGCCTGTGCGGGGGCGGCCGGGACGGACAGCAGGACCGCGCCGAACGGCAGCGCCGCGGCGAATAGGGCCATTGCTCGGAAGTGTCGCACTGCCATGACCGAGTACCTCCAGCTTCACTGCGTGACATGCCGTTTCGGAGATCAGAAAGGCGTGCTCAAACTACAGCGTGGCCTACTGTCCGCGGTCGGTTTGGGAGCGCGCGGAGATCGACTCGGCGAAACATCCTGCGCCCCAGCGCCTATCGCTAGGGGTTCGGGCGATAGGGGTTGCGTCAGCGTTCCAGCAGTCGTACGTGGCCGGGTTCGAGTTCCTCGACCGAGCCGACGCCCAGTAGTTTCATCGTGCGGGTCAGCTGGGTGCGCAGGATCTCGATGGCCCGATCCACCCCGGCCTCTCCCCCGGCCATCAAACCGTACAGATACGCCCGGCCGATCAGCGTGAAGCGAGCGCCCAGCGCGAGCGCGGCCGCGATATCGGCCCCGTGCATGATGCCGGTGTCGAGGTGAATCTCCAGTTCGTCGCCGACCTCGGCCCGCACCGCGGGCAGCAGCCGCAGCGGCACGGGCGCTCGATCCAGTTGGCGGCCACCGTGATTGGACAGCACGATACCGTCCACCCCCAGCCCCGCGAGCCGTTTGGCATCCGCGACGGTCTGCACGCCCTTGACCAGCACCCGACCCGGCCAGCGCTCGCGCAGCCAAACCAGATCCTCGAAGCCGACGGTCGCGTCGAACATGACGTCCAGCAGTTCGGCGACCGTGCCCGACCAGCGATTCAGCGAGGCGAAGGCGAGCGGTTCGGTGGTCAGGAAATTCCACCACCAGTGCGGTTTACGCAGCGCGTCCAGCGCGCCGGCGAAGGTGATCGACGGCGGGACGGTCATTCCGTTGCGCACATCGCGCAACCGGGCCCCGCCGACCGGCACGTCGACGGTCACCACCAGGGTGTCGAATCCGGCCGCCACCGCCCGGTCGACCAGCGCTATCGATCGGTCGCGGTCCTTCCACATGTACAACTGGAACCAGTTGCGCGCCCCGGAACCCGTTGCGGCGGCGACATCCTCGATCGCGGTGGTGCCCATCGTCGACAGGGTGAACGGAATTCCGGCCCGCTCGGCCGCCCGCGCCCCGGCGATCTCTCCCTCGCTGTGCATCATGCGGGTGAATCCGGTGGGCGCGATCCCGAACGGCAGCTCCGCCCGTCGGCCCAGAACGGTTGTGCCGGTATCGGTTTCGGCCACATCGCGCAGGATCGCGGGCTGGAATTCGATCTCCTCGAACGCCCGCCGCGCCCGGTCCAGGCTGATCTCCGCGTCGGCGGCCCCGTCGGTGTAGTCGAAGGCCACCTTCGGCGTGCGCTTGCGCGCCAGCTCCCGCAGATCCCAGATCGTCTGCGCCCGGGCCAGTGTGCGCGCTCGGCCCGGGAAGGGCCGCTCGAAGCGCAGCAGCGGCGCCAACTCCCGGGGTCGGGGCATGCGGCGTTTCATCATGGCGACCCTACCCGCGCCGCAATCGCAGCGAGTGCATGCCCGCGTCGACCTCGAGCATGGTCGCGGTGGTCGAAGCCGATCCCGGCCCGGCCAGATAGCACACCGCCGCGGCCACCTCCTCGGCGTCGACCAGCCGCCCGTGCGGTTGTCGCGCCCGCAGCGCCGCGAGTTCGGCCGCGGGATCGTCGCTGGCGGCGAGCAGCCGCTGCACCCACGGGGTGTCGACGGTGCCCGGATTGACGCAGTTGACCCGGATGCCCTCGCCGATGTGATCGGCGGCCATGGCCCGGGTCAGGGCCAGCACCGCGCCCTTGCTCGCACTGTAGGCGGCGCGATTCGGCAGGCCGGTGGTCGCCGCGATCGAGCAGGTGTTGACGATCGCGGCCGCGGGCGAGCGGCGCAGATGCGGCAGCGCGGCCCGCGAGACCCGCACCGCGCCCAGCACATTCACCTCGAACACCCGCCGCCACTCGTCGTCGGAGTTGTCCTCGATCGTGCCCTGCGCGCCGATTCCGGCATTGTTGACCACGATATCGATCCGGCCGAAGCGATCGGCGACGGCCGCGACGGCGGCGCGCACCGACGCGTCGTCACGGACATCGCACACCACCGCCGCACCCTCGGGCCCCGGTTCGTCGCCGGGGTCCAGATCGAGGACTGCCACCCGCGCGCCCGCGCCGAGAAATGCCGTGGCGACGGCCTTTCCGATACCGGACCCACCCCCGGTCACCACCGCCGCCAGACCCGCCAGCGATCCCTCGGACATATCGCCTCACCCCACAATCGCTCCGATGTTTACCACTGGCGAACCTAACATCTGTCCGCGTGGAGCAGAGGAGTTTGCCTGTGATTGCTGAAGATTGGCATCCGAATCATCCTCTTGCCTTGCTAGACATCGGATGTATAGTCGTGATCCAGATCACTGATCGAAACGAGGATCGCGCATGGCACATATCACCGCGCTGGACACCCTCGATGTTCGGTTCCCGACGTCGACGCAGCTGGACGGCTCCGACGCGATGAATCCCGATCCGGATTACTCCGCGGCGTATGTGGTGCTGCGCACCGATCATCCGGACGGCTACGCCGGTCACGGATTCGCGTTCACCATCGGGCGCGGCAACGAGGTGCAGCGCGTTGCCATCGCCGCGTTGGAGCGTCTGGTTGTCGGTCGCCCGATCACCGAAATCGTCGGCGATCTGGGCGGTTTCGCGCGCTCGCTGACCGACGACTCGCAGCTGCGCTGGCTGGGCCCGGAGAAGGGCGTGATGCATATGGCCATCGGCGCGGTCGTCAACGCGGCCTGGGATCTGGCCGGGCGGATGGCCGGGAAACCGGTGTGGCAGTTGGTCTCCGAGCTGAGTCCGGAGCAGTTCGTGGATCTGATCGACTTCCGCTACCTCACCGACGCGCTCACCCGGCAGGAGGCGCTGGCGCTGCTGCGCCGCGCCGAACCGGGGAAACGCGACCGCGCCGATCGTTTACTGACGTCCGGATATCCCGCCTACACCACCTCACCCGGATGGTTGGGTTACTCCGACGCCAAACTCGACCGGTTGGCCCGGCGCGCGGTCGCCGACGGTTTCGGCATCATCAAACTCAAGGTCGGCCGCGATATCGACGAGGATCTGCGCCGATTGAAGATCGCCCGCGCCGCGGTCGGCCCCGGTATCGGCCTGGCCGTGGACGCCAATCAGCGCTGGGGCATCGACGAAGCGGCGGAATGGATCTCGCGTCTGGGCCCGGCCGAGCTGTCCTGGGTGGAGGAGCCCACCAGCCCCGACGACATCCTGGGCCACGCCGAGATCCGCCGCCGCACCGGCGCGCGCATCGCCACCGGCGAGCACGGCCAGAACCGGATCCTGTTCAAGCAGCTGCTGCAGGCGCAGGCGGTCGATGTGGTGCAGATCGACGCGGCGCGGGTGGGCGGGGTCAACGAGAATCTGGCAATCCTGTTGCTGGCGGCCAAATTCGGTGTTCCGGTGATCCCGCACGCGGGCGGGGTGGGATTATGCGAATTGGTGCAGCATCTGGCGATGATCGACTATGTCGCCGTCTCGGCCACCATGTCCGGGCGCGCCATCGAATACGTCGACCATCTGCACGAGCATTTCCGCGATCCGGTGCGGGTGGTCGGTGGACGCTATCTGGCACCGCGCGCACCGGGTTTCAGCGCCGAGATGCTGCCCGCCTCGCTGACCGACTACACCTATCCCACCGGCACGGCCTGGCGGACCTGTAAGGAGTACGAGAACTGATGTACACCAGGATCATCGGCGCGGCCGTGGCCGCCGCACTGGCCGTAACCGTCGCCGCGGGCTGCACCCGCGAACCGGCTGGGCCCGGCTCACCCGGCGGCAATGCGGTCGATGTCGGCAGCGGCGCGGCCGACGGCGTACCGGTCGGCGCCGACCAGCCTCGTTCGGATTCGGATTTCTGGAGCGCCTACGCCGGATACCTCGGCCCGAAGGCCGCCGCGGGCGGGGTGCGCCTGGAGAACACCTCCTCCGACAACGACTCCAACCGGCTGCGCTCCAATGTGGATACGCTGCTGTCGAAGAATGTGCGGGCCCTCATCCTGGCGCCGCAGGACACCGCCGCGGTCAAACCCGCGATCGCCGCCGCGGCCGCCCGCAAGGTGCCGGTGGTCACCGTCGACACCCGCCCCGACAGCGGCGGGGCGTATATGGTCGTGCGCGCCGACAATCGCGCCTACGGCACGAAATCGTGTACCTACCTGGGTGAAACGCTGCACGGCAGCGGCAAGGTCGTCGAATTCCAGGGCGATCTGGCCTCCATCAACGGACGCGACCGATCCGAGGCGTTCGCCGACTGCATGCGCTCGAAGTACCCGGGTATCAAGGTGATCGAGATCCCCACCGACTGGAAGGGCGATCGGGCGGTGTCGGGTCTACAGGACAAGCTGCTCACCGATCCCGATATCAACGGCATCTACATGCAGGCGGGCGGGGTCTTCCTGCAATCGACGCTGGCCCTGCTGCGCCGCAGCGGCAAACTCGTGAAAGCCGGTCAGCCGGGCCACATCACGATCGTGTCCAACGACGGCATCCGGGCCGAACTCGATGCCATCGACGCCGGTGAGATCGACGCCACCGTCTCCCAGCCCGCCGACCTCTACGCCCAATACGCGGTGACCTACGCCGAGGCCGCCACCGCCGGACGCACCTTCGCCCCGGGACCCACCGATCACGGCTCGACGATCATCGATACCGGAATCGGCGGCATGCTCGAGGATCAGCTGCCCGCGCCGGTGGTCACCCGCACCGGCGGCAAGGTCGGCGACCTCGACACCGTCGCGACCTCCGATCCGGGACTGTGGGGCCGGAAATGACCGTGGCCCAACAGGTTTCCGAACCGGTGGCCGAGGCGATCGGGGTGTCCAAACGCTTCGGGCGTACCGTCGCGCTGGATCGGGTCGACCTGTGCGTGCGCGCGGGCCGCACCCACGCCCTCGTCGGGCGTAACGGCGCGGGGAAGTCCACGCTGGTATCCATCCTCACCGGCCTGACCCCGCCCGACGAGGGCGAGGTCCGCTTCCACGGCCGTCCCGCGCCCGCCCCGGCCGACCGCGACGGCTGGCGATCCCGGGTGGCGTGCGTCTACCAGCATTCGACGATCATTCCCGATCTGTCGGTGGCGGAGAATCTGTTCGTCAATCGGCAGGGTCTGGGCGGGCCGATCGTGCGCTGGGGCGCGCTGCGCGCCCGGGCGCGCGAACTGCTCGACACCTGGTCGGTGCCGGTCGATGTCGAGACCCCGGCGCGGGAGCTGTCGGTGGAACGTCGCCAGCTGGTGGAGATCGCGCGATCGCTGTCGCACGGCGCGCGGTTCATCATTCTCGACGAACCGACCGCCCAGCTGGACGGTCCGGCCATCGCCCGGCTGTTCGCGCGCATCCGCGATCTGCAGGAGCACGGGGTCACCTTCCTGTTCATCTCCCATCATCTCGACGAGACCTACGAGATCTGTTCCGACATCACGGTTTTCCGCGATGCGCGTCACATCGTCACCGCACCGGCGGCCGAACTCGGCAAAAGCGAACTGATCGCGGCGATGACCGGTGATTCGATCGACCTCGAGACGGCGGTACCGCGACGGTCGGGACCGCGCGGCGATGCCCCCGCGCTGCGGGTGCGGGGGCTGAGCCGGCCGAACGAATTCGCCGACATCGCCTTCGAGGTGCGGCCCGGTGAGATCCTCGGACTGGCCGGCGGCGGCAGCAGCGGCCGCATCGAGATCGCGGAGACGATCGTCGGATTGCGCCGCGCCGCCGCCGGTGTCGTCGAGGTGTCCGGAGTCGCGCTGCGCCACAGCGGCGTTCGCGCCGGACGCGACGCGGGAATCGGCTTCGTGCCGCGCGACCGGCTCGACGAGGGCCTGGTGCCGGAGATGAGCGTGGCCGACAACACCACTCTGACCGTGCCCCACAAACTGGGTCGCCTCGGAACCATCGCGGGATCCAGACGAGACGCCCTGACCCACAAAGCGATCAAGGAGCTGGGCATCAAAACCGACGGCCCCGGCCAATCGGTGGCCGAACTGTCCGGCGGCAATCAGCAGAAGGTCGTCTTCGCCCGCGCCCTGGCCACCGATCCCGCGGTGCTGGTGCTGATCACCCCCACCGCGGGTGTCGACGTGCGCTCCAAACAGACCCTGCGAGAGGTGGTGCGCGACACCGCCGATCGCGGCACGGCCGTACTGGTCGCCTCCGACGAACTCGACGATCTGCGCGACTGCGACCGAGTCCTGGTGCTGGTCCAGGGAGCACAGACCACAACGTTCGACAAGGGCTGGGACGACCGCGAACTGGTCTCCGCCATGGAGGGACTGTGATGGCGACGACCCGACCTCGTTTGCGCTGGGGCGCATTTCGCGATTTCCTGCTGGTGCCGCCGATCCTGCTGGTGCTGGTGGTCGGCTATTTCATCAACGCCAACTTCGTCTCCCGGGACAACCTCACCAATGTCCTCACCACCATGAGCGGTATCTCGCTGATCGTGCTGGCGGAGGTGCTGGTCCTGCTGGTGGGGCGGATGGACCTGTCGCTGGAGTCGACCTTCGGACTGGCTCCGGGCGTGGCGATCTGGGCGACGATGGGCACCGCGAAGGTCGGGGCCTACACCTGGACCTCGCCGTGGATGACCATTCCGCTCGCGCTGCTGGTCGGGCTCGCGGTGGGTGCGGTCAACGGCGTGCTGATCGTGCGGTTCGGACTCAACGGATTCATCGTGACGCTGGCCATGCTGATCGCGCTGCGCGGCCTGCTCACCTTTCTCACCTCGGGATTCACACTGACCAAAATTCCGGATTCGGTCGAATGGCTCGGCAACGCACGGACATTGGGCGTTCCGATCAATGTGCTGATCTGCCTGGCGCTGTTCGCGATCGGATATCTGATCCTGCGGTACACCACCGCCGGACGGGCGCTGTACGCGGTCGGCGGCAACGAGGCCGCGGCGCGGGCGGCCGGTATCCGCACCGACCGCGTGGTGATCACCGTGCTGGTCGTCGCGGGCGCGCTGGCCGCGATCGGCGGGCTCATCTACTCCGGGCAATTCGCCAGCGTGCAGGTCAGCCAGGGCGACGGCATGATCTTCAATGTCTTCGCCGCCTGTGTGATCGGCGGGGTCGCGCTCAACGGCGGCCGCGGTTCGGTCCTGGGCGCGTTCTTCGGCATCCTCGTGCTCACGCTCATTCAGAAGCTGCTGTCCTACGGCGGTGTGAGCGCCGATTCGCTGAAGTTCATCAATGGCGCACTGATCCTCGTGGCCCTGATCATCACCCGCCTGGCCAGTGGCCGCCGACAGGAGTGATATGCGAATCGCACTGCACACCAGGCTGTTACCGGGTGCGGAGGCCGACTACCAGGCCGCGCACCGCGAGGTTCCCGACGAACTGGTCGCGGCCATCCGCGCGGCGGGCGCCACCGAGTGGACCATCTGGCGCAGCGGAGCGGATCTGTTCCACGTCATCGACTGCGATTCCTACGACCGTCTGTTGGCGGAGCTGGCCGGGCTGCCGGTCAATATCGCGTGGCAGCGGCGGATGAGCGCGTATCTGGCTGTACCGCAAGACTATTCGGCCACCAATGCCGGACTTCCGGTGGTCTGGCGGCTGCCGGATGCGTGAGTCGGTCGTCCTCGGCGGCGCGGGCTTCGCCGGACTGTACCGCCCGGTGTGCGAGGGGTCGGCCCGCGAGGTGCTGAATACCGCCTGGCAGTACGGAATTCGCGCCTTCGACACCGCGCCGCACTACGGTGCGGGCCTGAGCGAGGAACGCCTCGGCCGATTCCTGCGCGAGCGCGATCGGGCCGATTTCACGATCTCCACCAAGGTCGGGCGGCTGCTCTACGACGATCCCGACGCCGTCGACGGGGTCGACGGTTTCTACGGCACGCCGAAACGCTCACGCCGACGCGACTATTCGGCCGAGGGCGTGCGTCGATCGGTCGAGCAGTCGCTGGCGCGGCTCGGCCTGGACCGGGTCGATCGACTGCTGATCCACGATCCCGAGGATCATATGGAGAAGGCGCTGGCCGAGGCGGTACCGGAGCTGGAACGGCTGCGCGCCCAGGGCGTGACCGGTGGAATCGGGCTGGGCGTCAACGATGTCGGGGTCGCGCTGCGCTTCGTCCGCGAGGCGGCGATCGATCATCTGCTCATCGCCGGGCGCTACACACTGCTGGACCGGCGCGCCGAGACCGAGCTGCTTCCCGAATGCGCGCGCCGCGGGGTGCGCGTCCTGGTCGCCGGGGTGTTCAACAGTGGCGTACTGGCGGATCCAGTGCGCCGCGGCACCTTCGACTACCGGGCCGCCGACCCCGCGGTGATCGACCGCGCCCGCGCGCTGGAACAGCTCTGCGCCGATCACGGCGTACCGCTGCGCGCGGTCGCGCTGCAGTTCCCGGCACGCCACCCGGCCGTGGCCGCGGTGGTCCTCGGGGCGGGGACCGCCGCCGAGGTCACCGACAGCCTCGCCATGTTGAATATCGCCGTGCCACAGCGACTGTGGGACGAGCTGTCGGAGCGGGCGCTGTGGTGATGTCAGGCCGCGGCGCGCGTGAGCCACTCCATCACGCCCGCGACATGCGCCAGCGCCCGCGCGTGCGCCAGCTCCGGATCGCGGGCCGCGATGGCGTCGCAGATTCCGCGATGTTCGGCGACGGTCCGTTCGAACGCGCCCTCCTCGGTGATACCGCGCCAGATCCGCGCCCGCGTGGTCGGCATGGACAGCGAATCCAGCAGCGAGGCCAGCACCTTATTGCCCGAGGCGGCGGCGATGGCGGCGTGGAAGTTCAGATCCTGCGCCACCAGATCGGTGACCGCGGAACCCTCCGGCGCGATCAGGGTGCGCAGGTGCGCCAGGTCGGCCTCGGATATGTGTCGCGCGGCCAGCGCGGTGGCGGCCGGTTCCAGAATGCGGCGCACGCCGAGGATCTCCAGCACCGAATCGTCCTGATGGAATTCCAGCAGGAAACTCATGGCGTCCAGCAGCGAATTCGGTTCCAGGCTGGCCACATACGTACCGTCGCCCTGGCGCACGTCCAGAATGCGCACCAGCGACAGCGCGCGTACCGCCTCGCGCAGCGAATTACGCGAAACACCCAGTTCGGCCGCGAGATCGGCCTCGCGCGGCAACCGGGAGCCCGGCCGCAGATCGCCGGAGACGATCATCGCCTTGATCTTCGCTATCGCATCGTCGGTGACCGACAATCCCATTCCTTCACTTTCGAGGATATGCACCCATGCCTCCGATGACTGTAGACGCTCATGTGCACGTCTGGGATATCAGCGGCGGAAAATTCCAGGTGGAATACGATTGGCTCGCTGAGACATCGGAGGTATTGCGGCGGACCTACACCCTCGACGATCTCGAGCCCGACCTGGGCCGCTACGGCGTGGACGCGCTGGTGCTGGTGCAGGCCGCCGACTCCACCGCCGAGAACGCCGCCCTACTCGACGCCGCCGCGCGCGCCCCGCGCCCGGCGGTCGTGGTGGGCTGGCTGCCGCTGCACCGACCCGAGCGGATGCCCGACGCACTGTCGCGCTATCCGGGCCTGGTGGGCGTGCGCCATATGATCCATCGCGATCCGGATCCGGAATGGCTGCTGCGCCCGGAGGTTTCGCGGAGCCTGGCGCTGCTGGCCGAGGCCGGGCTGAGTTTCGACGCGGTGGCCGAGCGCCCGGATCTGCTGGCTCAGGTCCCGGTGATCGCGGCGCGGCATCCGACCCTGCCGGTGGTACTCGACCATCTCGGTAAACCTCCGATCGCCGCGGGCGGCTGGCAACCGTGGGCGGATCTACTCGCGGCCGCGGCCGCCCAACCGAATGTGGTGGCCAAGATCTCCGGTCTGGCAACGGTTTCCGCGCCCGGGTTCACCGCCGCCCACTGGCGACCGTACGTCGAGCACACATTGGCGGTATTCGGCGCGGATCGGGTCATGCTGGGCGGGGATTGGCCGTTCACGCTCAGCGCGGCCACCTATGCCACGGTCTGGCGGGCGACCCTGGACGCCCTGGCGGATCTGTCGCCCGGCGACCGCGCGGCGGTGCTGGGCGAGACCGCGGCCCGGATCTATCGAATTCCCCTGTAGCGAAGGAGAGTACGCGTGAGGTTCCAGCGGATCGGCCCGGTCGGTGACGAGCGACCGATCGTCGCGGTGGCGGGGCACAGTTACGATCTGAGCTCGCTCACCCGCGATATCGACGGCGAATTCTTTGCCGCCGAAGGCATTTCGCGGGCCGAGGCGGCCGTGGCCCAGGGCCTGCTGCCCGAGATCGACCCCACCGGGCAGCGCGTGGGAGCTCCGATCGCTCGGCCCCAGGCGATCTGGTGTATCGGGATGAACTACGCCGCCCACGCCGTCGAGTCCGGTTCGGTCCCGCCGACGACGCCGGTGGTGTTCTTCAAAACGCCCAATACCATTGTCGGCCCGCACGACGACGTGCTCATCCCCCGCGGCTCCGAACGCACCGACTGGGAGGTGGAACTGGCCGTGGTGATCGGCCGCCGGGCCCGCTATCTGGACTCCCCCGACCAGGCCATGAGACATATCGCGGGATACACCATCTCCAACGATGTCTCCGAACGTCGCTTCCAGCTCGAGCTGTCGGGCGGCCAGTGGTCGAAGGGCAAATGCTGTGAGACCTTCAATCCGCTCGGCCCGGCCCTGATCCCCGCGGACCGCCTCGATCCGAAGGATCTGCGCCTGCGCTCGTTCGTCAACGGTGAACCGCGCCAGGATTCGACCACCGCCGACCTCATCTTCGATGTGGCCTATCTGGTCTGGCATCTGTCCCAGTTCGCGGTGCTCGAACCCGGCGACCTCGTCAACACCGGCACCCCGCAGGGGGTGGCGCTGTCGGGCCGCTTCCCGTATCTGCGTCCCGGCGACGTGATGGAGCTCGAGATCGAAGGCATCGGGCGGATGCGCCAAACCTGCCTGCCCGCTTGACGTTTCAGGCGGGCGTCGCCGCCAGTAGGGCCCGCAGGGCGGGCACCTCGCGTTCGGGATCGGCGAGCACGGCCTCGGCGCGGCGTTGGCGAGGGTGTACATCCCGCGCGCGACGAGCTCGCGCGGAATCTACCGCAGCCGGTCCGTCGGCGCGGCACCCCAATTCCCCTGGCCCGCGGCGGGAGCGCTCAGGCGAGCGCCTCGATCTTGGCCGCCAACTGCGCGCCGGTCAGCGGTTCCCGGGCGATGACCGCGATGGTGTCGTCACCGGCGATGGTGCCGACGATTTCCGGTAGCGCGGCGCGGTCGAGTGCGCTGGCCAGGAAGTGCGCCGCGCCCGGCGGGGTACGCAGCACCGCCATATTGCCGCTGTGATCGGTCGAAACCAACAGGTCGCCAAGTAGTTTCGACAACCGCGCGGTCCCGCCGGTGACGCCGCGCACCGGGCTGCCGTCCTCGGGGACGACATAGATGCCCGCACCGCCGTCGGCCGCCCGCAATTTGACCGCGCCCAGTTCGTCCAGGTCGCGCGACAGCGTGGCCTGGGTGGTCTCGATGCCCTCGGCGGCCAGCAGTGCCGCCAATTCGGTCTGGCTGCGCACCGCATTGGCCGAGAGCAGTTCCACGATGCGCTGCTGTCGCCCGGCCCGGGTGCGGGCGATGGCGGGGCCGGTGCTCACACCGCCTCCGTTCGCCTGTCCAATAACCACACCAGCAGCGCCTTCTGCGCGTGCAGCCGGTTCTCGGCCTCGTCCCAGACCACACTGTGCGGACCGTCGATCACCTCGTCGGTGATCTCCTCGCCGCGATGGGCCGGAAGGCAGTGCAGCACAACGACATCGGCCGCGGCGTGCGACAGCAGCTCACCATTGACCTGATACGGCAGGAACGGGCCGACCCGGTCACGGCCGTCGTTCTCCTGGCCCATGGACGTCCAGGCGTCGGTGACCAGGGCGTCGGCGCCGGTGGCGGCGGCGATCGGATCATCGGTCACTGCAACGGTCGCACCGGTTTCCGCGGCCCGCTTGCGCGCGGCCTCGACGACCCAGTCGTGGGGTTCGAAACCCACAGGGGCGGCGATGGTCACGTTCATCCCGGCCGTCACGCCGCCCAGCAGCAGCGAATGCGCCATATTGTTCGCGCCGTCGCCGAGATAGGTCAGGTTGCGACCGCGCAGATCGCCCTTGTGCTCGCGCAGGGTCTGCAGATCGGCCAGCACCTGACACGGATGGAATTCGTTGGACAGCGCGTTGACTACCGGAACCGTTGCCGCCGAAGCCATCTCGTCGAGCCGGACCTGCTCGAAGGTGCGCCACACCACCGCGTCCACATATCGCGACAGCACCCGCCCGGTATCGGCGAGGGTCTCCTCGCGCCCGAGCTGGGTGTCACGGCCGTCGACGACGACCGCGTGCCCGCCCAGCTGCGCGATACCCATCTCGAAGGAGAATCGGGTGCGGGTGGAGTTCTTCTCGAAGATCACCCCGACCCCGCGCGGGCCCTCGAGGGGCCGCCGTGCGAACGGCGCGGCCTTCAATTCCGCCGCGAGGGTGAGTACTTCGAGCTGTTCGGCCGGTGATAGATCGTCGTCCCGTAGAAAATGCCGGATGGTCACTGGTTTCCCTTCGCGGTATCAATGGCGGCACTCCCGGGGCCCTGCGTGGTTACGCAAGCTGCCTCCTCCGGGCCCGTCGCTCGTGCCGCGGCGGCATCCAGGATGCCCGGTAGGTCGGTCACGAAGCCGTGTGCCTGCTCCTCGGTGAGGATCAGCGGCGGCGCCAGCCGGAGCACATTCGGCTTGGCCGGATTCACCAGATATCCGGCCGCCCGCGCGGATTCCTCGACGTGCTTCGAAAGATCCTGTGTCAGTTGAATTCCGATGAGCAGACCCGCGCCCCGGACCTGGCCGATCAGCGGATGGCCGAGTTCGGCGATGCCGTCGACGAGGGTCTTGCCCAGCGTCTGCACATGCGGCAGCAGGCCGGTCTCATCAATGGTCCGCAGCACCGCGAGCGCGGCCGCGGCGCAGACCGGATTGCCGCCGAAGGTGGTGCCGTGCAGGCCGGGGGTGAGCAGTTCGGCCGCGCGGCCCTGGGCCAGCACCGCGCCGATCGGCAGGCCGCCGCCCAGCCCCTTGGCCAGGGTGATGACATCGGGCACGATGCCCGCGGCCTGATGGGCGTAGAAGTGCCCGGTGCGGCCGATGCCCGTCTGCACCTCGTCGAGGATCAGCAGCGCGCCGTGTTCGGCGGTGATCGCGCGGGCCCGGGCCAGATAGTCGGCGGGCGGCACGACCACGCCGCTCTCACCCATGATCGGTTCGAGGAAGACCGCCGCGGTCTCGTCGTCGACGGCCGCCGCCAGGGCGTCGGCATCGCCGTAGGGCACATGCACCACGCCGGGCGGCATGGGATCGAACGGTTCCCGCTTGGAAGCCTGTCCGGTCAGCGCGAGCGAACCCATGGTGCGGCCGTGGAAGGCCTCCTCGCAGGCGACCAGTTTGGTCCGGCCGGTGAGGCGCGAGATCTTGAACGCCGCCTCGTTGGCCTCGGTGCCGGAGTTGCAGAAGAACGCGCGGCCGTGTCCGTCGCCGAAATGCGCCAGCAGTCGCTCGGCCAATTCGATGGTGCGTTCGTTGGCATACAGATTCGACGTATGCCCGAGGGTGCTCAGCTGTTCGGTGACGGCCTCGATGATCGCGGGATGGGCGTGGCCCAGGATATTGACCGCGATCCCGCCGAGGAAATCGACATAGCTCTTGCCGTCGGCGTCCTCGACCACCGCGCCCCGGCCGCGCACCAGCGCGACAGCGGGGGTGCCGTAGTTGTTCATCAGCGCGGCCGACCACCGCTGCTGGAGTTGCTCGGTACTCATGAGGCACTTCCTGACTCGGCTGGGGTGACCATCGTTCCGATGCCCTCCCCGGTGAACAGTTCCAGCAATACCGCGTGCGGCACCCGCCCGTCGATCACATGCGCGGTGGGGACACCACCCTGTACCGCGCGCAGGCAGGCTTCCATCTTGGGCACCATGCCCGCGTCGAGGCGCGGCAGCAGCGCGGCCAACGCCTCGGTGTCGATGCGGGTGGTGAGCGACGAACGATCCGGCCAATCGGTGTAGAGGCCCTCGACGTCGGTGAGTACGACCAATTTCTCCGCGCCGATCCCCTCGGCCAGAGCCGCGGCGGCGGTGTCGGCGTTGATGTTGTGCACCACGCCGTCGGCGTCGGGGGCGATGGTCGAGACCACCGGGATCCGCCCGGCATCGATGAGATCGTGTACGGCATCGGGATTGACGGTGGTGACGTCGCCGACCAGGCCGATATCGGTCGCCTCGCCGTCCACCAGCACGCTGCGGCGGGTCGCGGTGAACAGATGCGCGTCCTCGCCGGAGATGCCGACCGCGTACGGGCCGTGCTTGTTGATCAGGCCGACCAGTTCGCGGCCGACCTGGCCGAACAACACCATCCGCACGACCTCCATCACCTCTGGCGTGGTGACCCGGAAGCCGCCGCGGAATTCGCCCTGCAGATTCAGCCTCTTCAGCATCGCGCTGATCTGCGGCCCGCCGCCGTGCACGACCACCGGATGCACGCCGACGGTACGCAGGAAGGCCATATCCGCGGCGAAGGCGCGCTTGAGATTCTCGTCGACCATGGCGTTGCCGCCGTATTTGACGACCACGATCTTGTCGCGGAACCGCTGCAACCAGGGCAGCGCACCGGCCAGGACGTGGGCCTTGTCGATCGCGGAAAGGTTCAGCGTCGGGCTCGGGACCCGGTGTGTCTCTTGCACACTCATGAGCTGTACGCGGAATTCTCTTCGACGTAGCCGTGCGAGAGATCCGTGGTCCGGATGGTGGCCGTTCCCGCACCCAGACCCAGCGCGATCTCCACGTGGATATCGACACCGGACAGGTCGACCTCGCGGGCTCCCGGCGCGCCCATACCGTCCACACAGACCGGACTTCCGTTGAACGACACCGAGATTCGATCCGGGTCCAGCGTGATCGGCGCGATGCCGATGGCCGCGAGCACCCGGCCCCAGTTCGGATCCGAACCGAAGAACGCGGTCTTGACCAGCGAATCACGCGCCACCGCGCGAGCGCCGATCAGCGCCTCGTCCTCGTCGACCGCACCGCTCACAGTGACCTCGACCCGCTTGGTGACTCCCTCGGCGTCGGCCATCAGCTGTGCGGCCAGATCGTCGCAGACCGCCAGCACGGCCGCGTCCAGATCCTCCTGCGACGGGGTGACCTCGCTCGCGCCGTTGGCCAGCAGCAGCACGGTGTCGTTGGTGGAGCAGGAACCGTCGACGTCGAGGCGATCGAAGGTCAGGCGAGTCGCGTTGCGCAGGGCGCGATCCAGCTGTTCGGGGGTGGCCACGGCGTCGGTGGTGAGCACCACCAGCATGGTCGCCAGCGACGGCGCCAGCATGCCCGCGCCCTTGGCCATACCGCCGACGTTCCACTTGTCGCGGTGATGGAAGGCCGCTTCCTTGGGCACGGTGTCGGTGGTCATGATGGCGTGCGCGGCGTCGGTGCCGCCGGACAGTCCCCCACCCATCTCGTGCACGATCTCGGTGACCGCTGGTAGCAGCTTGTCCATCGGCAGCCGGTCGCCGATCAGACCCGTTGAGCAGACCGCGATCTCACCCGCGCCGGTCTCGGTTCCCCAGTTGCTCAACGCCTTCGCCAGTTCCTCGGCGGTGGCGTGGGTGTCCTGGAAGCCGCCCGGTCCCGTACACGCGTTGGCGCCACCGGAATTGAGGATGACCGCGCGCACATGCCCATCCTGAAGGACCTGCTGCGACCACAGCACCGGTGCCGCCTTGACCTTGTTGCGGGTGAACACACCGGCCGCCGCGTATTCCGGCCCCTCGCTGAAAACCAGGGCCAGGTCCGGCTTTCCGCTGACCTTGAGGCCCGCGGTGATACCGGCCGCACGGAAGCCCAGCGGTGCGGTCACGCCCTGATTGCGGACCAGTTTGTCGCCGGTGGATGTCACGGTGCCACTCCTACGGTGGAAAGTCCGGCGGTCTCGTCGAATCCGAGCGCCAGATTCATGGACTGCACCGCGGCGCCCGCGGTGCCCTTGGTCAGATTGTCGATCGCGCCGATCACCACCAGCAGTCCGGCCTCGGCGTCCACCGCGACCTGCAGGGTGACGGCATTGGATCCGAGCACCGAACCGGTCTGCGGCAGGACGCCTTCGGGCAGCAGGTGCACGAAAGGCTCGTCGGCATAGGCTTTTTCGTATACCGTGCGGGCCTGGGCGGCGTCCACTCGAACCGGGGCGGTGCAGGTGGCGAGGATGCCGCGCGGCAGCGGCGCGAGCACCGGGGTGAAGGAGACCTCGACCGCGGAATCGCCCACCGCGGAGAGGTTCTGGATGATCTCCGGGGTGTGCCGATGCGCGCCCGCGATGCCGTAGGCGCGCAGCGAGCCCATCACCTCCGAGCCGAGCAGGCCCACATCGAGTTTGCGGCCCGCGCCCGAGGTTCCGCTCACCGCAACGACATTCACGCGCGGTTCCACGATGCCCGCGGCGATCGCCGGGGCGAGGGCCAGGCTCGACACGGTCGGGTAGCAGCCCGGCACCGCGATGCGGGTCGCACCGCGCAGCCGCTCGCGCGCACCCGGCAGTTCGGGCAGGCCGTAGGGCCAGCTGCCCGCGTGCGGGCTCCCGTAGTACTTCTCCCAGGCGGCGGCGTCGGTGAGCCGGAAGTCCGCGCCGCAGTCGATGACGACCGTGGATTCGGGCAGCGCCCGCGCGATGGCCGCGGACTGTCCGTGCGGCAGACCGAGGAAGACCACGTCGTGGCCGGCCAGGGTCTGCGGGGTGGTCTCGGCCAGCACTCGCTCGGCCAGCGGCAGCAGATGCGGTTGCAGTTCCCCGAGCGTGGTTCCAGCATTGGATCCAGCGGTCAGCGCCCCGATCTCGAGGCGCCCGGATCGGTGGGCCGGGTGTTGCAGCAGCAATCGCAGCACCTCACCGCCCGCATATCCGCTCGCACCGGCCACCGCGACCCGTAATACGGGCCCACTCGAGCTTTCCACCATGTGATGATTATGCACGATCGTGCAAGCTCATACATCCTCGGGTGATATTTCGGCCGCGACCGAAGTGTTCGGCTTCTAGATTCGGGTCATGTCCGACATCTCGACCCCGCTCAGTGATCCGGCCCGCGTGCGCGCGGCGCTGGCGACCGCGGCCGTGCCGCCGGTGCCGCGCGCACCCGACGCCACCGGTATGGCCTGGGTACGCGCGAGCGTGGCCCGGTTCAGCGATGGCGACGAACACCGGCGGCGACGCGAACTGATACTCGATGAGCTGCGGCGGATTTCGCCCGAGCCGCTACGCGCACGCGCTCGGCAACTGGCCGGGCAACCGCATGCCCACGTGCGCGCGCTCGCCGAGGCGCTGGGGCTGCCCGGTGTTTCGGCCGCGACCGTGGCGGTCGCCGCG
>NZ_BDBS01000008.1 GCF_001613105.1 Nocardia pseudobrasiliensis NBRC 108224
CGCGAGCGGCTACCTGCCGCCCGCCCCGGTGACCGAGGCGGTCGACCGGGCCGTGGCCGAACTGGTCGCGGCGTGTGGCGGCCGCGCGGACGAGGTCACGGCCGCGCGGATCAGCATTCTGATCCAGGCCTGCGGGGCCACCGCCGGACTGCTCGAGCGCGCGCACGCGGCCGATCCGGGTCCCGTCGAGGATGTCCTGGACGCGGTGCTGCGCCACGATCCCCCGGTCCGGCGCACCCGTAGACTCCTCGACGGCATTGTCACCGAACTCGATATCGCCGCCGCCGCACTGCCTTTCGGGGCCGGACCACACGAATGTCCCGGGCGGGCGCATGCACTGGCGCTGGCCGCCGGAATCCTGGAAGGCATCCGATGACCCACTTCGACCTGTTCCGCCGCCTGCACCACGGCGAACGTCCCCTCGTCCTGCCCAACGCCTGGGACTTCAGCTCCGCCGCCGCCCTGGCCGCCGCGGGCTTCCCGGCCGTGGCCACCACGAGCCTGGGCGTCTCGGCCGCGGCCGGACTGCCCGACGCCAGCGGCCTGGCCCGCGACGAAACCCTGGCCCTGGCTCGCCGACTGGTCCGCCTGCCCGTCCCGATCAGCGTCGATATCGAATCCGGTTTCAGCGCCGACCCCGACGAGGTGGTCGGCTTGACGATCACCCTGGCGGCCATGGGCGTGGCCGGAATCAACCTGGAGGACGGCCGATCCGACCACACCCTGGCCGATCCGACCGCCCAGGCCGAACTCATCGCCGCGATCAAATCCCACGCACCCGACCTGTTCGTCAACGCCCGCACCGACACCCACTGGCTCGGCGTCGACCGCGACAGCACCCTCGACCGCGCCCGCCGCTACGAAAAGGCCGGAGCCGACGGCATATTCGTCCCCGGCCTCCGCCACCGCGACGAAATCACCGAACTCACCACCGCGATCGGCGTCCCACTCAACATCCTCGCCCTCCCCGACGCCCCCACCACCGATGACCTGACCACCCTGGGCGTCCGCCGCATCAGCACCGGCGGCCTGCTGTTCCGCGCGGCCCTGGCCACCACCGTCGACACCGCCCGCGCCGTCCGCGACAGCAGGCCGATTCCCACCGGCCTGCCCAGTTATGCGGAGGTCCAGTCGCTGATCTCCGGGTAGCGTGGTCGACAACGACCCGGGGAGGGCTCTCATGTCTTCGAACGCACCGGTCCGGCTCTCGATCACCGGCCGCCTCACCAATTTCGGCAGCACGCACCTGGGCGCCGTCGCCCGGCTACAGGGCCGCCTGCACAGTCGTCTGTACGCCCGCTTCGGCCACACCCGCTTCCGAACCTTCTTGGGCCGCCCGCTCTTTCGGCTCACGATCGTCGGCCGCAAATCCGGACAGCCCCGCTCGGTCATGCTCCTGCGCCTGCACGACGGCGACGATCTGATCGTGGTCGGCTCCTTCAGCGGCAATCCGCGCACCCCCAACTGGTGGCTCAACCTCGTCGCCGCGGGCACGGCCACCGCCGAGGCCGACGGCCGCGCCTGGCCGGTGACCGTCCGCGTGGTCACCGACCCGACCGAATACGACCGCCGCTGGCAGGCCCTGACCGAGTTCTATCCGGACCTGGCCACCTATCGAGAACTGAGCACCCGCAGGTTCCCGATCGCGGTGCTGTCCCCGGCCGACGCCTGAATCCTCAACTCACGAGCGCGAACAGCACCGCCGCCACGGTGAAACTCACCACCGACAGGATCGTTTCCAGGACCGACCAGGTCTGCAGGGTTTGTTTCACCGTCAGGTTGAAGAATTTCGAGATGATCCAGAAGCCGCCGTCGTTGACGTGGCTGAGGATGATCGAACCCGAGGCGATGGCCATGGCGATCAGGGACAGCGACAGTTGGGAGTAGTCGTGGCCCGCGAGCAGGGGGGCGACGATGCCGCCGGTGGTGACGATGGCGACCGTGGCCGAACCCTGGGCGACGCGCAGGCCGCAGCTGATCAGATAGGCCAGGACGATGACGGGCAGGCCCGCCTCGGACATGGTGTGCGCCAGGGCGTTTCCGATACCGGTGGCAGAGATGACCTTGCCGAAGAACGCGCCCGCGCCGACCACCAGCAGCAGCATGCCCACCGGGCGCAGCGATTCGGCGGTGAGGGTGCTCAGCTCCTGCACCGTCGAGCCGCGGCGCAGACCCAGTACATAGAACGCGACCAGGACCGCGATCAGCAGCGCCACCGCGGGCGTGCCGAGGAAGGTCAGCACCTGCAGCGGCCGGGATCCCTTGCCCAGCAATTGGGTTCCGAAGGTCGCGCCGAGGATCAGCACCAGGGGAATGGCGATGATGACGCCGATCAGCGCGGCCGAGGGCGGTGACTTCTCCAGCGTCGCAACCGGTTCCGCGGGCGTCCCGGGGCCGTCGCCGCGCTGTGCGGGTTCGGGGCGCATCAGGAATTCCGCGGGCACCTCCACATGGATCCGCTTACCGATGAAACCGCCCCACACGATGCCCGCGACCACGAATCCCGGCAGACCACAGACCAATCCGATCAGAATCAGCCACCCCAGGCTCACCCCCAGCAGCCCGCCCAGCGATACCGGACCCGGATGCGGCGGCAGGAAGGCGTGCGTCATCGACAATCCGGCGACCATCGGCATGGCGTAGAGCACCAGCGAGCGCCCGCCGCGCTTGGCGGCCACATAGATCAGTGGCGCGAGCACGAAGATGCCGATATCGAAGAACACCGGAATGCCGAAGATCAATCCGACCAGACCCATGGCCACCGGAGCGCCCTTGGGCCCGAACAGTTTCAGCAGTCGCTCGGTGAGCACATCGGCCCCGCCGGATCGCTCCAGAATGGCCCCGAGCACGGTACCCAATCCGATGATCACGGCGATATGCCCGAGTATTCCGCCGAATCCGGTCTCCAGCAGGGAATCCCCGGATTTCAGCGCGGTACCGACGATCTTCTCGACCGGTAGTCCGGCCGCCAGCGCCAGTGCCAGCCCGGTCAATAGCAGCGCCACGAAGGGCTCGAGCTTGAACCGGATGATGGCCACCAGCAGAACAGCAACGGCCAGGCCGCACAACACCAGCAGTCCCGGTGTCTCGTGCCGCAGCCAGTCGACGGCGGACCCCATTGTCAACCTCACTTCAATTCATTGATCGAACGAAAGACGCCGCGCGCGAGGCGATTTCGGACCATCGGCCCGCGGCGACGTCGGTGGGCGCCACGACGTCGGTCCCGGCGGTGACCGCCGCGGCGCCGTTGGCGAGAAATTCCGCGGCGTTCCCGGCGTTGACTCCGCCGGAGGGGATGAGCACCGCGTCGGGGAAGGGCCCGCGCAAATCCTTCAGATAGCCCGGACCCAGGGCGCGGGCGGGAAAGATCTTCACCGCGGCCGCGCCGAGATCGAGTGCGGTCAGCACCTCACTCGGAGTGAAAGCGCCCATGACAACGGGAATGTCGTGGCGGGCGGCCTCGCGCGCGACCTCGGCCCGGATGCCGGGGGTGACCAGGAATCGCGCGCCGTGCTCGATCGCCGCGGCGGCCTGCTCACCGGTGAGCACCGTCCCGGCCCCGACCACCGCATGCTCGGCCGCACCGGCCGCGCGCAGCGCGTCGAGCACGTCGGGTGTGGTGAATGTCAGTTCCACACAGCGGATTCCAGCCCCGGCGAGCGCGTCGGCCAGTGCCCGCGGATCCGGGATGCGCGGTGCGCGCACCACGGTCAGTACGCGGTCGGCGCGAATCACGTCCAGGGCGGTGGTCACCGGGTTTCCTTCCGTTGCGGGTCCATGCGCAGGGCGCGCCCGGCCAATCGGCCGGTGGGTTCGCCGTCCTCGATCGCGAATTCGCCGTTGACCAGGACGTGCACGATGCCCAGCGCCTGCTGTTTGGGATCGTCGAAGGTCGCGGTGTCGAGCACACGATCGGGATCGAAGACGACCAGATCGGCGGCATAGCCGGGCAGTACCAGCCCGCGCCCGCGCAGCCGCAGACGCTGCGCGGGCCGGCCGGTGAGGTGATGCACGCACTCCTCGAGTCCGAGCACACCGAGTTCGCGCGCGTAATGGCCGAGATAGCGCGGGAAGGTACCCCACGCCCGCGGATGCGGCTGCTCGCCGACCAGAAGCGCGTCGCTGCCACCCATATGTCGGGAGTGCCGCATGATCGCGCGCACATTGTCCTCGTGGCCGACATGCTGCAGGATCGTGGTCGCCAATTCGTCGCGGGCCAGCAGATCGAAGAACAACTCGACCGCGGGCAGCCCCTCGTCGGCGGCGATATCGGCGACGCTGTGGCCGACATAGCGGTCGAGTTCGCGATGGGCGACACCGCTGATCTGAATGGTGTCCCAGTCCACCGTCACACCGTGACAGCCGTCGGAGCCACGCACGGTGACATCCAGCGCGATTCGCGCCCGGTCGCCCGGATCGGTGAGCCGGGCCAGCGCGGCATCGGGCCCACCCGACATGGCCCAGCTCGGCAGCAGCGCCGACAGGGTGGTCGCGCCGGGCAGATACGGATAGGTGTCCAGGCTGATATCGCATCCGTCGGCGAGCGCGTCGTCGATCAGGTCGAGGAATTCCGGTGCGCGCCCGCGGTTCACGCCGAAGTTCATGGTGGCGTGGGTAAGATGCAGGGCGCAGCCGGTGCGCCGCGCCAGCTCGATCATCTCCGCGTAGGCCTCGAGCGCGCCCGCGCCGTAGGAGCGGGTATGCGGTGCGTAGAAGCCGCCCGCCTCCGCGACCACCTCGCACAGCGCGGCCAATTCCGCTGTATCGGCGTACATTCCGGGCGGATAGGTCAGCCCGCTCGACATTCCCACCGCGCCCTCGGCCAGCCCCTGCGCCAACAGCTCACGCATGCGGTCGATTTCGGCGGGCGTGGCCGGGCGCTGCTCGGATCCGACGACCAGCAGGCGCAGCGTGCCCTGCGGCACGAGATAGGCGGCATTGGGCGTGATACCCCGATCCAACCGGTCCAGATACTCCCCGACGGTGCGCCAGGAGAAGTCCAGATCGGTGGGATTGCCGTTCCACCCGGCGATCTGGCGACGCAGCACCGCCAGAGTCGCGTCGTCGACGGGCGCGTAGGACAGCCCGTCCTGCCCGATCACCTCGGTGGTCACACCCTGACTGATCTTCGGGAAATGCCCGGGGTGGGTGAGCAGATGCAGATCCGAATGCGCGTGCATATCGATGAAACCCGGTGCCAGCACCAGATTCTCACCCTCGATGACCCGCTCGGCCCCGGTGATCGCGCCCGGCGCGGCGATCCGGACGATGTGGCCGTCGGCCACCACGACATCGCCGCGGTAGCGGGGGTCTCCGGTGCCGTCGACGATCTCGACGTTCCGGAACAGCAAGTAACTCATGATATTTCCGTCGGATCAGAAGACAGTGTGGACGAAGTCGACGATCCGGGGCCGCGCGGCGTCGGCGTCGTCGATCACGGGGATGAGCCGCCACTTGTCCATGGCCGTGCACGGATGCGACAGGCCCAGGCGCACGGTATCGCCCACCGCTACCGAACCGGAATTCAACCGCAGGAAGCTGTGCTGATCGGCCAGCGCGGAGATATGCGCTCCCTCGGGGACCGAGCCGCCCGAAACCCGTTGCGGTACCGGCAGTCCCTCGTCGAACGGCGCGTCCCGCTTACCCGCGTCGAGTAGCGCCAGCCCCGGTTCGGGATGCGACAGCACCCGCGCCCAGGCGTGCATGGCCGAGCGCAGCCGGGTCGCCAGCGGTGAGATACCGGCGTAGAAGCCGTCGTCGTGCACGATATAGGCGCCCGAACGCAGGACGACGGTGGTCGGGACACCGCGCGTCCCCTGTTCGTCGGCGAGTTCGGCCAGATGCTCGACCACCAGGTCCGGGAAGGCGCTGCCGCCCGCGGAGACGATGGCCCGACCCTCGTAGCGGTCGGCCAGCGCGCGGTGCAGCCGCACCATCTGGCTGAGGTAATCGTGCACCGCGCCAAGGGATTCGGCGGCCCGATCGTGTGCGAACACACCCTCGTAGCCGCCGACGCCGGCCAGCCGCAGCCGATCGGATCGCTCCACCGCCTCGGCCACCGCCAGCGCCGCGTCGACGCCGCGCGCACCCGTACGCCCGTGCGGCCCACCGAGTTCCACCAGCACCGCCAGTCGCACGCCGTCGGGCGCATCGGTCAGGCCGCGTTCCATCGCCGCGACGGTCTCCACGCTGTCGACCCAGCTGAACAGTTCGAAATCAGGATCCAGCGCCGCTTCGCGCGCGGCCCAGCGCAATCCGACCGGATCGATGAACGCATTGGCCAGCACGATCCGATTGACGCCGTAGGAGCGCGCCACCTGCGCCTGCCAGCCGGTGGCCACGGTGATCGCCCACGCGCCCGCCGCCAGCTGCTCGGCCCACAGCTGCGGCGCCATGGTGGTCTTGCCGTGCGGGGCCAGTCGCACGCCCGCGGTGTCGGCCCAGTCGGCCAGGACGGCCGTATTCGCCGTCAGCGCGCCGCGGTCCAGTGTGAGGACCGGGGTCTGCAGCTGATCCAGGTACGGTGCCGTGGCGAGGAATTCGTTCACCGTCATCCCCCAGGCCGTGGGCGGCAGCGCCTTGTACTCCGGCCCGATCACCCGGTCGCCGAGGGCCGTCACCGCGGCCGTATCGATCCGGCCCGCTCGCTCGACGCTTTCGCCACTACCGATGGTCACGGCGCTCCTCTCCGACACTGCCGCTATGCATTTCGGCTATTGCATATTTCGCAACGCTTATTGCATAACGTGTTTGCTGTGGTTATTCTGCACAGGACGACCGCTACCCGCAAGCATTCCAAGGAGATTCGTGTGACCCGCCCTACGCCGACCCGTCCGCGCGCGGTAACCGTCGGCGAGGGATTGGCGGTATTGGTCGCGCGGCCGGGCCCGCTCGAGGACTCTGCGGCCTTCGAGCGCACCGCGGGCGGCGCGGAGGCGAATGTGGCGACCGTACTGACCCAGCTCGGCGTCGACACCAGCTGGATCTCGCGGGTCGGCGACGACGGATTCGGCCGCTACCTGGTGCGTCATCTCGACGAACGCGGCGTGGACACGCGCGCGGTGTACATAGATCCGGCCCGCCCGACGGGACTGTATGTCAAGGAGCGCGGCGGCGGATCCGCGGCGGCCACCGATCTGGCCGCCGGGGCCAGCCGGATGCTGTACTACCGCGCCGGATCCGCCGCCAGCGCGCTGTCGCCCGCCGATCTCACCGCGGCCGCCGGGTTGCTCGATCGCTGCGGACTGATCCACTTCACCGGCATCACCACCGCCCTGTCGCCCTCGGCCACCGAACTCACCGAGGCCCTGCTGGCGCTGCCGCGGCGCGGACGACTGATCGGCTTCGATCTGAATTATCGACCGGCCCTGTGGATTCGGCGCACCGAATCCGCCGCCGACATCCTGGCCGGGCATCTGCGCCGCGCCGATGTGGCCTTCGTCGGCGCCGACGAGGCCGAGGAGGTCTTCGGCACCGGGGATCCGGCCCGGCTGCGGCAGATGTTCCCCGAGCCGCGCCACCTGGTGGTCAAGAACAGCGGCCATTCGGTGACCGGTTTCCGCGACGACGCGTGGGTCGAAGTGCCCGCGCTGCGACTCGAGGTCACCGAGGCCATCGGCGCGGGCGACGCGTTCGCGGGCGGCTACCTGGCCGCCCTGCTGCACGACCGCCCGCACGAACAACTGCTCCGCTTCGGCCACCTGTGCGCGGCCGCCGCCCTGACCGGCACCGGCGACGTCGCCGAACTGCCCCCGCTGGACCGCCTCGAATCGCATGCTGCGGCAACGGCTTCGGCCTGGGCACGGATACACTACGGCGCGGTCGCCGCGCGGGATGTGGCGTCGTGAAGGGAATGTCTGGATCATGAGGGAGCGCAGCGAGCGAATCGTTGAGCACAGCGTGCCCTGGCGCATGCCGGAGCCGAGCGCCAGCGAGGTGGAGGGATGAGTCAGAGTCTGCAGCGAGCGTTGATCATCCTGACCGAACTCGGTGAGGATGCCCGGACCCTGGATCAGCTGGCGTCCCGGCTCGGGGTGCACAAGTCCACGGTGCTACGGCTGTTACAGACCATGGAGGCGCAGCGATTCGTCACCCACGGCAGCGATCACCGCTACACCTTGGGCGCGCGACTGTTCGAACTGGCCAACCGCTCCCTCGAGCGCCGCGATGTGCGCACGGTCGCCCGCCCGCATCTCGAGGCACTCAATGCCTCGACCGGCCAGACCGTACACCTGGCCACCTACGAATCCGGCGAGGCCATCTACATCGACAAGCTCGACGCCACCCAGAGCGTGCGCATGTACTCGCGCGTCGGGCGCCCCGCGCCGCTGCACTGCACGGCCGTGGGCAAGGTGCTGGTCTCGGCCCAGCCGCGCGGCCAGTGGCGCACCATCGCCGAGAAGATCGACTACCACCCGTTCACCGAGCGCACCATCCGCGGCCCGGAACGGTATGTGGCGGAGCTGGAAACCGTTGTGTCCCAGGGCTTCGCCGAGGATCACGAGGAGCACGAGAGCTTCGTCAACTGCATCGGGGTGCCGATTCGCAACGGCACCGGCGCGGTGATCGCGGCCCTGTCGGTGTCGGTGCCGGACATGCTCCTCGACCACGAGCAGGTCCTGGGCCTGCTGCCGCGCCTGCGCGCGACCGCCGACACCATCTCCACCGCGCTCGGCTGGAGCCCGAGCCCCGAACACCGAAAGGCCCTCCATGACTGAGAAGATCGCCGTCCGCACCGACGCGGCCCCCGCGCCCGCCCACACCTTCTCCCAGGGCGTGCGCAAGGGACCGTTCGTCCAGGTGTCCGGCCAGGGCCCGGTCGACCCCGTCACCAACGAGTACCTTCACCCCGGTGACGTGGCAGCCCAGACCACCCGCACCCTCGAGAACGTCAAGGCGATCGTCGAGGCGTCGGGCGCGAGCTTCGAGGACGTGGTGATGCTGCGGGTGTACCTCACCAAGCGCGAGGATTTTCCGATCATGAACGAGGCCTACGGCAAATTCGTCGAGGCCCACACCGCGGGCGGCGTCCTGCCCAGTCGCACAACGGTTTTCACCGGCCTGCCGCGCGAGGAGATGGCGGTCGAGATCGACGCGTTCGCGATCGCGGACTGAGCTACTTCGCCTCGGCCAGGATGCCCAGCACCTGCTCGGAGGTGTAGAACGGCTCGAGTCGCTCGCGAATCAGCTTGGCCAGCACACCGTTTCGCTTGGCGGCCTCGATCACCGCGGGGCCGTAGCGCAGGATCTCCTCGGCGATGTCGTCGGGGGTCACATTCAGCTCGGGCAGCAGTCCGGCCAGGGTGTGATCGCCGTACTTGGTGAAGAACACCTCGACGGCCTCGTCGAGCAGCAGGCCGACGTATTCCTTGTTGCGAGTGGTCTTGACGATCTGATGCACCAGCAGCACCAGCTCGCGCAGATCGGCCTTGCTCAGATAGTCGTGCAGTCCGCTGACCGGCTCGCCGGAGTGCAGATCCCAGAACTCCATGGCCGCGCCGTGCACCGGCGCCTCGCGCAGGGTTTCGCGAATGGCGTTGGTAACCCGCTTGAGCGCGTACAGCGTGCCCTTGGCGGCCAGATCGCCCACGCGGCTGCCCTCGGCGGCCTTGCGCGCCGACTTCACCGCCGACTGTCCCAGCGACATCAGCGAATTCACGCCCGGCACCTTGCCCGCGAGCTTCTTGTTCGCCTCGAGGATGTCGTCGATCAACATATCGGTGAACTTCGCCGCGACCGGACCGGCGGTGGGCGCTTCGCTCAAACGATCCAGCAGCCGCTCCTGGGTGGCGTGCATGGCGAGGATCTTCTCCAGCAGCGCCTCGACGGGTTCGCGGTCGACCACATCGCCGAGGGTGTAGTCCTTGTTGTCGGCGATGTGCTCATAGAGCGAATCGGACAGGACCCCGACCAGATCGTCCAGCAGCGGGCTGGCGCCGCCGCGGTCGACCAGTTTGCGGACGGTCTGCTTGGCCTGATCGATCGCCACGACGTCGCGGAAGACGATGGTGTCGGCCACGCCGATCACCGACTCCACATCGCGGGCCACCACCTCGGCGAAACGCTCGCCGGACACCTCCGAGAGGAGGAAGTCCACCTGGGCATCGAGCAGTCGCTCGGCCATCTCCCGCGGCTCGGTCATCGAGTTCCCTCAGTTTCTGCTCCGGACCGCCCCTAGCCGGAATCGTTGCGCCGCATCGAATTCCGAATCTCGTCCAGGCGGTCGCGCGCGGCCTTCTCCCGCGCCTGCCACTGTTCCTCGGCACTACGGCCCGCCGGTGTCTGCCGATCGAGTTCGCCCATCCCCAGTGCGGTGCCGAAGCGCTGCTCGACCTTATCGCGAACTGACTCGAAAGTAGGGACTCCGCCGGAGGTATATCCGGTGGCCTCGCCGAGACCCGTCGGCGGTACGGGTATCCCCGAAACCGGCGTTACCTGCCCGAATGCCGCGGGCGTCGCGGCGGGCGCGGGCATCGCGGGCCCACTGGTGGCGGAACTCACATCGGGGTCCAGCGTGACATGACCGGCACGCGCGGACAGCTCGACGGCCACCAGATGCAACTGCTCGAGCCCCGGACGGCCGGTGGTGGCCGTCACGACCACCGACAGCAGATCCTCGTCGTTCAGGGCCGCCAGCAGCGCCGCCATATCGCTGACATCAGACATGTATCCAGGCTACGCATCGGGCAGGACGGTGTGTGCCCACTGCGCGACCGCCGCCGCCCAGCCCGGCGCGAGCACCAGATCGTTGTGGCGGCCACCCGGATAGATCTTCAACTCCTTGGGTCCGGGTGCGGCCGCGTACAGTTCGTGACCCATTCGCACCGGCAGCAGCTCATCGTCGTCGCCGTGCATGATCAGCGTCGGCGCGTGCAGGGTGCGAATGCGGCGGAGACTGGGAAACGCGTTGGGTATGAAGGGTTTCGGCAGCAGGGGGTAGACCGCGCGGGCCGCCTCGCGCAGGCCGGTGAAGGTGGACATCAGGATCATCGCGGCGGGCGGATATTCGGTGGCCAGTTCGAGCAGGATCGCGCCGCCGAGCGACTTACCCAGATAGACAACGCGATTCGGATCGACACCGGGCCGCGCCAGCAGCAGTTCGCGGGCCGCGCGGGCGTCGAGGTACATCCCGCGCTCGCCGGGGCGGCCGCCGCTGCGACCGAAACCGCGATAGTCGAAGACCAGCACATCGAATCCGGCCGCCGCGAGCATCGCGAGGATCGGGGTGCGATCGCCGATATTGCCCGCATTGCCGTGCGCGTAGAGGATGTGCGCGAACGGCTTGTCCGCGCGCACGAACCAGGCGTTGATCCGGGTGCCGTCGGCCGCGGTGCCGTACAGATCCTCGTAGTCCACACCGACGTCGCCCGGCGTCAGGGTGATGCGTCGCTCGGGAAAGAACGTCAGCGCGTTGAGGATCGGTTCGGCCGGGTGTCGCATGTCTACGTTCCTACACCGTCAATGGCAGCATCGGCTGTCCGGCGGCGGCGAATCCGGCGGGCGGCTCGGGCATCAGCTGCAATGTGCGCTCCTCGCGCCAGGCGTAGGCGACCAGGGTGTCGAACTGGGCGACGAAATGATCGCGCCAGGGCCGCGAGGAGAACTGCATGGCCGTATTGACCTGCAGCCACCCGCTGGTGCTGAAATTGACCGAGCCCTCCCAGCACTGCGGACCGGACGCGGCGTCGGTGACGAAACCCTTGGTGTGGCAGATGTATTTCGATCCGCTGGTGCTGGTCCCGATCGTCACCTCGATTCCCGCGTCCACGAGCCGCTGCACCAGCGGCCGCTCGGTGGCCCCGGCCGACTGGGTGTGATCGAGGTACAGATGCAGCCGCACGCCCTTGCCGTGCGCGGCGAGGAGTTCGTCGATCGCGCCGGGCAGGGTGAATCCGTAGGCGATGATCCAGGTCTCACCGGGTCCGGCGATCAGATCCAGAAAGCGCTGCCGGGCCTCGTCGTGGTCGACCGGCATGAGGTAGCAGGTGAACGAGCCATCGATGACGAAACTCATGGCTGCACGCTACAGCGAATTCTCGGCGATCAGACGTAGCCGAGGCTGATGGTCGGGCTGCGCGCAGGATCGAGCCAGCGCGGTCGACTCCTGCCCGGTTTGTCCGCATCCGCTCAGCAACAACGCGATTCCCGCGATGACGACGATCATCGGCCGCAGCCGTCGCCGGACGCGTCCCAGCGCGACAATGAGCATCACGGCAGCGTAGTTCAGCTATCGCGCGGCGCCCGGCAGATTCGTCGATACCGCGCGTCGCACGTCCCGCTCGAGCAGGTAGTGATTGACGTCGATCGCGGCCCGCGAACCCGCGGCGGCCGCGCCGATCACCTGGGCCGGGGAGTCGGCGACATTGCCCGCGGCCCAGACGCCGTCGACGCTGGTGCGCCCCGCCGCGTCGACGGCGACCCAGCCGTTGTCGCCGGTTCGGCAGCCCAGGGCGGTGAGCAGGTCGTCACGGGGGATGAAGCGAGGGCCGACGAAGATCGTGGTCCGCGCGACGATCTCGCCACCGCCGAGTTCGAGGCCGCGCACGCGGCCGTCGTCGACGACCAGACGCGTCACCTCGCCGTCGGCGATGCGGGTGCCACGAGCGACGATCCGGTCGCGTTCCTCGCCGGACAGCTCGATTCGATTGGGGAAGAAGATCACATCGGCGGACCACTGCCGGATCAATGTCGCCTGATGGAGGGTGAAGGGGCGATTGTCACCGCCGAGCACGCCCACGGCGGTGTCGCGGACCTCGTAGCCGTGGCAGTACGGACAGTGCAGTACGCCTTCACCCCACTGTTCGCGCAGGCCCGGCACGGGTGGGAGTTCATCGCGCAGGCCGGTCGCGACCAGCACTGCTCGCGTGTCGAATTCGGAGCCGTCATCGCAGCTCACCCGGAAGCCGTCGTCGTGGCGATCGATGGAACTCGCTCGCGCGGTGTGGATTTCGCCCCCGTAGGAGTTCAGTTCGACGCGTCCGGCGGCCAGCAGTGCGGCGGGGTCCATGGCATCGCGCGACAGGAAGCCGTGCAGATGGTCGGCCGGTGCATTGCGCGGTTCACCCGCGTCGACGACCAGCACCCGTCTGCGGGCGCGCGCCAAAACCGTTGCGGCACTGAGTCCGGCCGCTCCGCCGCCGATCACGACGGCCTCGTATTCCCGCATGACTGGTCCCCACTCTCCTCGGTCTCGAGCGTCGTACGCTAGCATTTTGTCAACCAGTTGACAAAAGGAATTTCGATGACGACGCTGCGAGACCTCACCTGCGAGCGCTGGGCGGCCCACAACCCGGATCTCGACACCTCCCCCATGCGGGTCGTCGCCCAGATCAAACGCCTGTCGGCGCTGCTCGATCTGGCCGTCGAATCCCTCTACGCCACAGCCGATCTCACCAGCGCCGAGGTGGGTCTGCTGGTGCCGCTGCGCTTCGCGGACGAATCCCTCACCGCCATCCGACTGGCCGAACATCTCGACATGACTCGCGCCGGAGTCGGCAAGACCCTCGCCAAACTCGAACGCCGCGGCCTGATTTCGCGCGAACGCAATCCCGGGGACCGCCGCTCGGCGCTGCTGCGGCTGACCCCGGAGGGCATTCGACTGATCGACGAGGTGTTCCCGCGCGAGTTGGAGGCCCACGGACGACTGTTCACCGGCCTCGGCGACGGGCGCGCCCGGGTCCTCGATGCCCTCGAACTGCTGGCCCGCACAATGGAGTCCGGGCTGGAAGCCGTTTCCACACGGTAGAGTTCGAGCGAGCGGAGAGAGGACATCCGATGTATCAGCCCGGCTATCCGACCTACGGCCCGGCCAGACCGCCCAGCGGACTCACCGGCGTGACGGCCGGATTGGCGGCACTGGGCAGCGGCGGCGCACTGGCTTATCGGATCTATCCCACCTGGCGGTATATGCGGGGGATGTGGTTCTCCTCCTTCGAGGACAAGTTCTGCTTCGCGCTCACGACCACGGCCGCGATCCTTCTGGTCACCGGTGCGATCCTGCTGCTGCGCCGCGCGTACGCCGGGCGCGTGATGGTGATCGTGGGGGCGATCGCGGTGGTTCCGGGACAGTTGCTCACCATGATTCATTTCCGGCACGGCAGTTCGCTGTCGTATCTGCTGTCGATCGCGGGAACCTACCGCTACGGCTTGGAACTCCTCGTCCCCCTCGCGGCCGCCTTCCTCGCCATGCTGCCCGCGACCGGCCGCTGGATCGAGGCCGCCCGCGCACCGCGGTTCGCCGCGCGGGTGTGAGGCTCACGGCTGCGACAGATCCGTCTCGCGCAGGAATTTCGGTACCACCATCCGCCAGGCGTCGATGACGATTTCGCGCAGCCGAGGCTCATCGAGTGCGACCGCATGGCATTCGACCCAGTTGTAGCGCAGATCCGACGCGCCGGGCAGCCGGAAGACATCGGGTTCGGCGGCGACCAGATTCGCGCGTTCCTCCTTGGGAAAGGCGAAGCCCATGACGGTCTCATCGCGTGAGAAGGCCAGATACACGATCCGCCCGACGCGGAATTTGATCCGATCGGCGACCACGACCTCATAGGAGCGCGGCAGGCCGCGAGCCACCGCGCGCACATCGTCCACGGTGATCATCGAAACCCTTTCCCGCGGTCGCCCCGGACCGGCGAGTCCAGAGTATCGGCGAATACCCGACCGATGACCTAGGCGGCCTTCGGCTCCGGACCACCGCGCAGATCCTCGTGCAGTGTTCGGTGGATCGCGCAGCGGTGCACCGGGCCCGGGGTGATGTAGGCCGGATCCAGCCGCTGCACGAAGGTGAGGTTGTCACGCCGCCAGCAATCGATGCACATGGGCTCGTTCATGGCGTCCTCCTCGTTTCTCCGTGATCGAAGATGCTGTGCGAGTTAGATTCCCGAGTTACTACCCGATTAGAACGCGTCGTAACCCATCCGCCCACCATGCCGCCGCCGAATTGTTATGCCGGGCCCGGCAGTCAGGCGCCTCCGGCGTTGCCGTGTTCCATGCGGTCCATCGAATCGGCGGCGCCGCGTTGGCCGTCGGCGTATTCGCGGAAGGTCGACGACATCTTGTCGATGCCCGCGAGGAGGTTGTCGCGGGCGGCGATGTAGCCCTTGTCGCCCTTGGCGAATTTGCTGCCGAAGCTGTCGTCGCCCCAGGGGGTTCCGCCGCCCGCCACCGCGCCGCGCAGGGTGGTCAGGGCGTGCTGGATGCTGTCGTGGATGCGGTCGCAGTCGCCCGCGGCCTTGCGCAGCTTATTGGTGTCGACCTCGACGATCTCGGCCATGCCTCGTTCTCTCTATCCGTTGGGTCGGGTTGGCTCACAGGGTGAAAGGCACATCGACGGAGGGCTTGTTCGGATCCTCCGGGTCCTCGGGCGGCTGCTGCTGTTCGACCTCGGTGGCCGGGTCCTCGTAGATCCACGCGGAGGATCCCGGCGCGTCCGGCGCGTCGAACGGCCGCGGCAGCGGTTCCCAGTGCGGCAGCTGCTTGGGCCGGGTCTTGGCCTTCATATCCTTACCCGGGCCGAGGAACGGATCCTGCGCCCGCGGGGCCCGATCCGGCGGCAAGCCCGGCTCATTGGACCCATCGGAGCGCGTGGATCCGCCCACCGAAGGGGCCGGTGACCCGACCGGAGTCGTGCGATTCGGCGGACCGCCCACCGACGGGGCCGGGGACCCACCGGTC
>NZ_BDBS01000009.1 GCF_001613105.1 Nocardia pseudobrasiliensis NBRC 108224
GCCAACCGAGGGCGCACCCGCCGAATGCGCCGGACTGCCAGGCGGAGTCCCGCCGACCGGAGGCGCACCCGTCGAATGCGCCGGACTACCAGGCGGAGTCCCACCAACCGAAGGAGCCGGGGTTCCGCCGGTGGAGGGCGCGGGGGTACCCACCGGGGTACCGGTACCGCTCGGTGGGCGCCAGCCGCCGTCGACGGAGGATTCCCACGAGGTGGGTGGGCGTGGGGATCCGCCCGAGGAATTCGAGGAACCGGCGCTTCCCTGCGACCCGTGATTCGACTGTCCGCCAACCGAACCGCCCGGCCCGTGGACCGATGAGGTACTGGACCCGCCCCCACCGTAGAGATCGATCAGGCTGGACAGCCCCCCTCCGGAACCCGTCGACCGCCCACCGCTGGACCCACCCCCGTAGAGGTCGATCAAACTCGACAGTCCCCCTTCGGAATTCGTCGACCGCCCACCACTCGGCCCCCCGGTATACGAGCCGTCCGATGCGATGGACCCCGGCCGCGACCCCGACCCGCCGCCATACATATCGATCAAACTCGACACGCCGCCATCCGAATGCGTCGACCGCCCACCACCCGAACTCCCCCCGACCGACCCCCGCGTGGACCCCCCATCACCCACCTCGGGCACAACCGACGAAGACCGCGAATTCTGCTGCCCCCCACCGTGCGACCCCTCACTCGCCACCGACCCACCCCGCGAATTCCCGGACCCACCCCCCTGCGAACCCTCGACCACCATCGAGCTCGACCGCGAATTCCCCGACCCACCCTGCGACCCTTGCGACATCACAGACCCTGGTCGCGAACCACCCTGCGATCCCTCGGCCACGACCGACCCCGGCCGCGAACCACCCTGCGACCCTTGCGATCCCACCGCCCCAGGCCGCGAACCCCCGGACCCACCTCCATGCGACCCATCGGTCACCAAAGACCCCGGCCGCGAATTCGACCCCCCACCAACCGAACCGCCCCCACTGCTCCCCCCTGGCAGCGAGCCCAATTCGATCGATGACCCTCGACTCGACCCACCCACCGTCGGCGCGTTCGACGGCGGCGTGCGCGGCGAGCCGGGCTTGTGCATCCACAGCGGGTACCGCACATCCGATTGCGAGATCGGGCTCGACTTCGAGAACGCACCCCGCGCGCCGCCGACCAGCCCACCACGCGCGATACCGCCCACCCAGCCCGTCGGTGAACCGAACGAGGAGAAATCCCCGGTCGCCGCGCCGACCGCGAGATTGCCGAAGACCGAACTCACCACACCCGCCGACGCCCCGATGAACGCGCCGCGCCCGGTCCGCCCCCAGGCATTGTTCAATGCCCGCGCGCCCCACTTGTCGATGCCATTGCCCAGATACCGCGCGAACTCTCGCGACGGCAAGGTCCCGGCCACCGAGGCGAATATCGAGATACCGAATTCCCGGCCGTCGAAGCTGCGCCGCTTACCGTCGGCCATCTGCCCCAACTGCACCGCCGCGTTCAAACCCGCCGACGTGACCGCGCCCTCGCCGAATTTGACCGCGTAGACGCCGAAACCCTTCGCCGTCGGCAGCACGAACCGCCCGCTGGCCAAGGTCTTCCAGAAATACCGCTTCTCGGCCGAGGCGCCCAGCTTCAACGCGAGATTCTGAATCGCCTTCTGCACCATGTCCTCGAACACCCGCAGAAACGATCGGGTGGTCGACACCGCCGCGGCCTCCACCGCCGCCGCGGTCGGCGGAAACAGCCAGGCCCAGGCGATCTCGGCCGCCAGCCAGCACAGTGAGACGATGATGGTGAGTTTGGTCGCCTGCAGTTGCGTACCCATATCGAACGACGAATCCGAAATCTGCTGCAGCAGTTCGGCCAGCGATTCCAGGGACTGATCCCCCGACCGCAACCCGTCGAACAGCTTGCCCATCGCCTCCGCGGCCGCACCCTGCGGATAGGCCAGCTTCGTATCCTGCTTGGCGCCATCGACCTCGGCCAGCAGCGTTTTCAGTTCCGCACTCGCGGCCTTCCACGCCTCCGAGATCCGCCACATGGCGTCCTCGTCACCATCGGGCCAGCTCGATCCCGCGATCCAGCCCAGCCAGCGCAACTCCGGGGGCAGATCCAGACTCATTCGAATCAGCGAACATGACCAAGTTCACCGCCGCGCTAAGGAACTTCGCCACCGTGGTGACGGGCGAGTGAACTCATCTGTGCGGCGGCGCGGTGGCCAGCGTCTGCTCCGCGTCGAACAGCTCGAATGTCCCGACCGGCCGAAAACCCAAGCGAGCAGCCAGTTTCAGCGAACGCGCATTGGCGCTTCGGGTAATGATCAGAACCGGCTGGTCGGGTAACTCGGTCGCCGCCCGCAACACCGCCTCGTAGGCCAGCCCCACTCCCCACGCGCTGCGACGCAGCAGATCGAGATCGTCGGCAATCGGCTCATCCGGCCGATGCTAGCGCGGGGCGGCGAACGTCACAGTTGACCTCGAGCCCGCTCGAGGTTTCAGAATTCGATCATGACGACATGGATATGCGACGGCTGCGGACTCGAACACTCCGATTCGGTTGCACCGCCGGGGCGTTGCGTGCTCGCCAGCGATGCGGTCGGTGATGAGGAGCGCGGTGATCTCGGTCCGCACGGCCGATGGACCACACACGACGAGCTCGCGCGGACGCCGCATCGCACCGATCACCGCGACCATGGGCGCGGCGTGCACAGCCTGCGCCGCGAACCGCGCTTTGCCATCGGGCACTGGTCGTTCGTGGTGCGAACCCCGCACGGCAACCTGCTGTGGGACCCGCCCGCCTACCTCGACGACGAAATCCTCACCCGGGTGCGGGAATTGGGCGGCATAGCGGCGATCGCCACCAGCCACCCGCACATGTTCGCCGCCCAGATCACCTGGAGCCACACTTTCGGCCGCGTCCCGGTGTTCGTCAACGAACTGGACCGTGAGTGGATCCCCCGCCCCGACCCGGTGATCGAATTCTGGTCCGGGCGCGCCGAACCCGTCCCCGGCATCGACCTGATCCACGTCGGCGGCCATATGCGCGGCAGCTCGGTGGCCCGCACCGCCGACGGCACCCTCCTGTCCGGCGACTCCATCGCCGGAACCCTCACCCCGGGCTGGGTCTCCTTCCAGCGCAACTTCCCCCGCCACGTCCCGCTGTCTCCCACAGCCGTCCGCCGCATCGTCGACACCCTCGCCCCGTACCCCTACGACCGCCTCTACACCCTGGGCGGCGACACCCTCGACCACGACGCCAAGACCATCGTCGAAGCCGCCGCCGTCCGCCACATCCGCTGGGTGACAGGCGAATTCGATCACCTCATCTGATATCGTCCGGATACACCACCCCGACCTGCCCGCGGATCTCGTCCATCGTGCGCAGCACGTCGAGGGTCTCCGCCCACGGCACGAGCGGACTCTCGATCAATCCCGCACGCAGACACCGGTGCACCTCCAGCGCCTCGTGCGCCAGACCGCGGCCGATCAGCGGCGCGTCGATCCTCTCGATCGGCTCCGCGCCGCGGTAGAGGTGAAATCCGGAGGGCGCGAAGAAGTCTCGCCCCAGATCAATGCGCCCCTCGGTACCGGAGACGGTCGCGGTGCACGGCCCGTCGGCGGCGATCGAACTGGTGAGCACCGCCAGCGCGCCGCAGTCGTGGCCGAGGATGACCGCGATCGTCTCGTCGACCCCTTCGGGGGTCAATACCGCACGGGCACTGATCGTTTCGGGCGCACCGAGCACCACCCGCGCGATCGTCAGCGGATAGATGCCGACATCGAGCAGACTGCCGCCGCCCAGCTCCGGATCGCGCACCCGATGCCCCGGATCAGCACCGAAGTTGTTACTGAAATCCGCTGACACCAAACGAGGTTCACCGATCGCGCCCGCCGCGATCAACTCCCCCATCCGAACGATCGCCGGAACGCAGCGCGTCCACATCGCCTCCATGAGGAATACCTGCGCCGCCCGTGCGCGATCCATGAGATCGCGGGCCTGCGCGGCGTTCACGGCGAGCGGCTTCTCACACAGCACGGCCTTACCCGCCGCCAGACACAGCGCACTCGCCGCATGATGCGCCGGATGCGGCGTGGCCACGTAGACGACGTCCACGTCCGGATCCTCGGCAAGCGCCTGCCAGCCGCCGTAGGCCCGCGCAATCTCGAATTCGTCGGCGAACGCTCGCGCGGCCACCGGTGTGCGCGAGGCCACCGCTACCACCTCGGCGTCAGGCAGCAGGCACAGATCCCGGACGAAGACCCGCGCGATATTCCCAGTGGCCAGAATCCCCCAGCGAATCTTCCGTTCGGTCACAGCGTTCAGCGTAAAGGCCGCGATATACGACGAATCGGGCGGTCGGCGACCGCCCGATTCGCCTGTGCGCACTAGCCGATCGCCGCGTTGAGCGCCGGTTGTCCGCCCGCCACCGGGAATGAGATCCGTGTGGCGCCGAGATTCACGCTGAAGCCAGGGCCGGGTTTGGGCCGCAGCGTGTACTCGTTGTCACTGGACAGGATCACGATTCCGAGGCGATGCCCCTTGGCCAGCACATAATCGTGCGGTTGCATATTGACGTTGATCTGATACTCCTTGCCGGGAGTGATCGCGGTCGTCTTGTTGATCGCGTCGCGGTTCTGCGGATCGGTCCAGCCGCGCGTGACGATGCGCGAACTACCGTCGGGACCCCGGTCCACCAGCAGCGCGGTCACATTGGCCGCCTCCCGCTTGAACGACGCCGCCACCGAGACCCCGACCGTGCCGCTGATCCGCAGCGCCGCCTTGGTCGGCTTGGAGTAGTAGGCCAGGCGGTTGGGCGAACTCGACGCGGCGACGAGATCGGCCGCGAGTTTGGTCGCGTCGTCGTCGAGGGCTTCCACGGTCTGATCGGCGCGGAATCCGGCCGGGGTGAGCCCGCCGGTGGTGCGACCACCGGGCTGCAGCGCCGCCGCGGCGGTCATGGTTCCCGGTGCGGGCCAATCCGCCTCGTTCACCCAGGACTTGTCCTCGCGCTGGATGGTGGCCTTGGGCTCGACATCGATGCCGTTGTTCTGTCCCAGCAGATATTTGCTGAACCAGCGATTCACCGTGCGCAGCCACTCGTCGCGGCGCAGCCCGATCGGATCGGTGTGACCGGACTGATGCAACCAGATCTTGTGCGGCACACCGGCTTTGGAAATCGCCGAATACCACTGCGCGACCTGGGTGGTCTTGACGTTGAAATCGTTGAGCCCATGCACCGACAGCACGGCCGCGTGCACCTTGTTCACATTGTTCAGATAGTTGCGCTCATCCCACAGCGGGCTGTAGTCGCCGGTGATCCGGTCCTGATCGTGTTCGATCTTGCTGATGACCGGTTTGCAGATATCGCGATCGGCGCGGGTGTAGACGTAATCGGCGAGTACATCGAGATCCTCGCCCTGATACGTTCCCGGCGCGACCACCGCGCCATTGGCACGGTAGTAGTCGTACCAGCTGCTGATCGCGCCGATCGGTACGATCGCCTCGAGTCCGGGCACGCCCGTGGTGGCCACGGCGATGGGCAGGGTGCCGTTGTAGGACACGCCCATCATGCCGACCTTGCCGCTGGCCCAGCCCGCGGTGACCGGCTTGTTCTGCGCGTCGCGCGCGGCGGCGCGGCCGTTGAGCCAGTCGATCGGCGCACGCGCGCCGATGGTTTCGTTACTCGCCCCGGAGGTCGGGCAGCCGCTGGACTGGCCGCTACCCAGCGATTCGCCGTACATCACCGCGAATCCGCGCGAGAGGAAGTAGTCCTCGTAGGCCCAGGTGATCTGTCCTGCGCGCACGGCGATGCCGTTCGCCGCGAGCTCGTCACCGGAGCGCCCGCGCACCGGACCGGGCGGCAGGGCCATGCGGGTCTGCGCGCCGGGCGGGGTGTAGAGCTCGACGTCGACATTGTGATTGGCGACGTCGTTACCGCCCGAGAAATACGGGCTGGCCTGATAGACCACCGGCAGCTTGCCGGTGGCCCCCGACGGGCGCACGACCTGCACGTGCACCTCGTCGTTCTTACCGTCGCGATCGCTGTCGACGGGGGCCTTCACCCAGACGTCCTGGCGCACGGATTGGGCCGGATCGAATGCGGGTTGGGCCTCACCGCCGGAGAAGTGGGGTCCCGTCGGTGGCGGCGCCGCGACCGCGGCCGTGCCCGGGAGCAGTAGCGTCGCCGCCGTGGCGAACAGGATGAGCCGATATGTCAGTCGCCGTCTGGATGTCATGGATCCTCCGATACCCGATCACGACGCTCCCCCAACGAGCCAAATCCCCACCGGCTCAAGGGAATTGCCTGGAAAACCCATGGTAGGACGCGAATCGGGCGGCGATGAGCGCAACGGCGGCGCAATATGATCCGCCGCAGGCGTTTTCGCGGCGGGGTAGGGGTATGCGGTCAGGCCGGATCGCCGAGGCGACGAATCCGCGGCAGACCCGCGCCCCGCCGCGGCCGACCGGTGCTGCGGCGGTACACGTCGGCGGTGATGGTCGCGCCGAGGGAATCGGTGACGAAGAAGTATTCGCCACCGATTCCGGCAGCGGCGCGGGCGATCTCGTCGATAAGGCCGTGAATGTCACCCGCGCCCAGCGGGCTCGAGCGCATTTCGACCCTTCCGACCGCCTCGAATCCCTCGGACGGTGTGGTGCTGAGTTCCTCTGCCATCGGACGCACCGACCCACTGTCGACCGGTTACCGGCCGAAGTCAATGCCAGAACTCAGCCGCGCAGTACCGCGCCCACGGCATCGGACGCGGCCGCGACCGCGCCGTCGCGCGCGGCACTGGCCTCGTCCTCGGTCAGGGTGCGATCGACCGCGCGGAAGCGCAGAGCGTAGGTGAGCGATTTACGGCCCTCGCCCGCCTGCGCGCCCTCGTAGACGTCGAACAGGGCGATATCCTCGAGCAGTTCGCCCGCACCGGCGCGCAGGGCCGATTCGACCGAAGCCGCGGGCACGGCCTTGTCCACACTCACCGACACGTCCTGCAGCACCGCCGGGAACGGGGAAACGACCGGGGCCAAACGCGTTTCGCGCAGCGGCAGGGCGTCCAGATCGAGTTCGAGCGCGCAGGTGCGCGGCGGCAGGCCCGCGCGTTCCAGCGCGGCCGGATGCAATTCACCGGCGTGGCCGATGACCTGACCGTCGACGACCAGTTCCGCGCAGCGCCCGGGATGCCAGGGCAGATAGGCTCCCGCCCGCCGCTCGATCCGCACTCCGGCCGCGTCGGCGATCGCGTCGACCAGCGCGAAGGCATCGGCCGCCTCGACCGCGCGACCCGGCCCCCACGGACCGCGCGGATCCCGGCGACCCGACAGCACCGCCGCGACCCGCACCGGCTGCAGCGGCAGCGAATCCATCAGCGCCGCGATCTGTTCATCGCTCGGGCGCCGATCCACCGGCAGCGGCTCGACCGGTCCGGTCCGCTCGGTGGGCAGCACCACCTGTTCGATGCCGTAGATCGCCAGATCGCGCTGACCGCGAGAGATATTGCGGGCGGCCACTTCCAGCAGTCCCGGCAGCAGAGTGGTCGCGAGTTCGGCGCGCTCCACATCCAGCGGGTTCAGCACGCGCATGGTGTTGCGCCGCGGATCGTCGGCGGCCAGGCCCCAGGTGTCGAATACCGCGCCGGGCATGAAGATCGGCACCGGCACCTCGACGGTTCCGGCGAAGGCCAGCGCCCGGCTCACCGCGCGGCGACGCCGCTGGGCGGGCGACAGACCGCGCCCGGCGGGTGCGGTCGGCAGCACCGACGGGATCTTGTCCAGGCCCTCGAGCCGCAGCACCTCCTCCACCAGATCGGCGGGCTGCAGCAGATCGGGCCGCCAGCTCGGCGGGGTGACCACGAGCTGGCCGTGACCGGATTCGCTCACGGCCACCTCGACCGTCGCGCCGATCTGGGCCAGTCGGCGCGCGGAGGATCCGGTCGGGTAGCTCACTCCGGCCGTGCGATCGGCCAGATCGATATCGATGCGGATGGGCTGCGGGCCCGGCGTCGGCACCCGGACATCGCTGAGCACGGATTCGACCGTGCCCCCGGCGATTTCGGCCAGCAGCGTCGCGGCGCGATCGAGGGCGGCGATATTGAGCTCCGGATCGACGATCCGCTCGTAACGCTTGGCCGCCTCGGAGGGCAGCTTGTGCCGACGCACCGTGCGGGCGACCGCGATCGGATTCCAGGTCGCGGCCTCGAGCAGGATATCGGTGGACTCGCCGCTCACCTCGGTGCTCGCGCCGCCCATCACACCGGCCAGCGACTGCACGCCCGAATTGTCGGCGATCACCACATCCTCGGCGTCGAGCACGCGCTCGACATCGTCGAGGGTGCGCAGCGTCTCGCCGGTGTTCGCGCGGCGAACCACCAGGCCGCCATCGAGTTTCGCGGCATCCCACGCGTGCAGCGGCTGACCCAGTTCGAGCATGACGTAGTTGGTCACGTCGACGGCCGGGGAGATCGGGCGCACGCCCGACAGCAGCAGCCGCCGCTGCAACCACCAGGGACTCACCGCCTTCGGATCGATACCGGTGACCTTGCGCGCGGCGAACCGCGTGCACAGCGATTCCGGCTCGAGCCGGATCGGCCAGGCCTCGTCCTCGTCCTCGGGCAGCGTGCGCACGGCCGGATCGGCGTATTCCAGGTCGTAGGCGCAGGCCAGTTCGCGAGCCAGGCCGCGGACGGAGAACGCGTAGCCGCGATCGGCCGTGGGGGCCAGTTCGATGACCGTATCGCCCAGGCCCAGTAGATCATTGGCGTCGGCGCCCGGTTCGGCGGTGCCCGGCTCGAGCACCAGGATGCCCGCATGGTCCTTGCCGATACCCAGTTCCGCGACCGAGCAGATCATCCCGTTGGAGGTGTGCCCGTAGGTCTTGCGCGCGGTGATCTTGAATCCGCCCGGCAGCACGCCACCGGGCAGCACCACGACCACCAGATCGCCCACCGCGAAATTGGTGGCGCCACAGATGATCTCCTGCAAGTGGCCGGGCTTGCCGATATCCACCCTGCAGAACCGGATCGGCTTCTTGAACTCGGTCAGCTCGTCGATCTCGGCGACCCGGCCGACCACCAGCGGCTGTTCGATGTCACCGCCGATCCGCTCGAGGGTCTCGACCTCCTCGACCTCGAGTCCGACCCGGATGAACGCGGCGTCGAGCTCCTCGGGCGTCACCGACCACTCGGGGGCGGTCCGGTGCAGAACTTCGGCCAGCCAGGACTGCGCTACTCGCACTTGACGTTTCGCTTCCTCGTATAAGAGACGGTCAGGACTGGATGCCGAACGGCAGCGTGAAGCGCACATCGCCCTCGACGATGTCGCGCATATCCGGGATGCCGTTGCGGAACTGCAGCGTGCGCTCCAGGCCCATGCCGAACGCGAAGCCGCTGTAGACCTCCGGATCGATACCGCTGGCGATGAGCACCCGCGGATTGACCATGCCGCAGCCGCCCCATTCCACCCAGCCCGCGCCGCCCTTCTTGTCCGGGAACCAGACGTCGACCTCGGCGGAGGGTTCGGTGAACGGGAAGAAGCTGGGGCGCATGCGGGTTCGCGTCTCGGGACCGAACAGCGCCCGCGCGAACGCGTCCAGGGTGCCCTTCAGATCGGCCATGGTCAGGCCCTTGTCCACGGCCAGACCCTCGACCTGGGAGAACACCGGGGTATGCGTGGCGTCCAGCTCATCGGTGCGGAAGGTGCGGCCCGGGCACGCCACATACACCGGCAGCTCACGCTCGAGCAGCGAGCGCACCTGCACCGGGGAGGTGTGCGTGCGCAGCACCTGCCGCGAGCCCTCGGGCGCGACGTGGAAGGTGTCCTGCATGGTGCGCGCCGGATGGTCGGGCAGGAAGTTCAGCGCGTCGAAGTTGAAGTGCTCGGTCTCGACCTCGGGCCCCTCGGCAATCTCCCAGCCCATCGCGATGAAGATATCGGCGACCCGCTCCGACAGCACGGAGTTCGGATGCCGGGCGCCGACCGGCTGACGGCGCGCGGGCAGCGTGACATCGATCGCCTCGGCGACCAGCACGGCCGCGTCGCGCTCGGCCTGCAGCTGCGCCTGCCGGGCCTGGAAGGCCGCGGTGACCCGGCCGCGCGCGACGTTCACGCGCTTACCGGCCTCGGCCTTCTGATCTTTGGGCAGCGCACCGAGCGAACGCTGGGCCAGCGAGATCGGCGACTTGCCGCCCATATATTCGGTCTTCGCGACCGCGAGCGCGTCCAGGTCGGTGGCAGCGGCGAACGCCTTCTCGGCCGCTTCGGCCGCGGCCGAGAGCGATTCCTCGCTCAGCGCCTCGTTCTGCTCGGCTGGTGCGTTGTCCTCGGCCACGATGGTTCGTCTCTCCCCTGCTGCTGGCGGGTCTCGCGGGCGGATTACCCGCCCCTATTGTTGCTGGTCGCATCGTAGGCGATGCGACCAGGCCGCTTCACCTGGATTTCCGCTGCTCACCCGGCTGTCACGAGCGCGTCGGCCGCAGCCGGCACGGCACGATCGAATTGGTCTGACCACTTGACCTCTGACCACGCGAGTTCTACCGTCGGACCATGGCATTGCAGCGCATCGACCGGCGGACCGTCCCCGACACGGTGTTCGAGCAGTTGGTGGACGAGGTCCTCGACGGCGAACTCACCCCCGGCTCGGCCCTTCCGGCCGAGCGGCAATTGGCCGAGACGCTGGGCGTCTCCCGGCCGACCGTGCGGGAGGCGCTGCAGCGGCTGTCGCATGCGGGCCTGGTCGAGGTGCGTCAAGGCGGTGCGACGACCGTGCGCGATTTCCGCCGCTTCGCCGGATTGGACATGCTGCCGCGCCTGCTGCTGCGCAAGGGGACGCTCGACACCGGCGTGGTGCGCAGCATTCTCGAGACGCGCTCGACCATGGGCCGCGAGGTCGCCGCGCTCGCGGCCGCGCGCACCGGCGCCGGCATCGCCGAACAATTGCGCGCGGCGGTGGAATCGCTTGCGGCGGAGAACGATCCGGTCGCCCAGCAGTGGGCCGCGCTGGGGTTCTGGGAGATTCTGGTCGACGCCGCCGATTCCATCGTGCTGCGCCTGCTTTTCAACAATCTGCGCACCGTCTACGAGCCGACCATGGCCGCGCTCGCGCAGGTGATGACCGCCGAGGTGACCCGCATCGACCGCTACCGCGCCCTCGCCGAGGCGGTGATCGCGGGCGACGCCGCGGCGGCCCAGCGGTCCGCCGGGGAGCTCTTGTCCGCCGCGGCAACGGAATTCGCGACCGTCATGGACCGACTGGACCGGGCGGCCGAGGGTATCGAGGAGGTACAGCAATGAATATCAGCGCTCGCGTCCGGGCCCACCGGGATCAGGAGGCCCAGAGCGCCCGCACGGCCCGGGCGCGCCTGGCCGACGCCGAGGCCGCCGAATATGGTCGGCGGGCCCGCCTCTCGCTCGGCGGGGCCTTCGCCGTCTTCGCCCGGCGACCCTCCCCCTGGAGCATCGCCGCCCTGCTGGCCGGCGCGCTGACGGCCCGCCTCGTGGTCGGCGACTGGCAGCCCACCGACGCCCTCGTGCCGGTGCTCATGCTGGCGCTGTTCCCGTTCGCCGAGTGGGTGATTCACGTCTGCGTGCTGCACTGGCGGCCGCGACGGCTCGGGCCGGTGACGATCGATTCGCTGCTGGCACGCAAACACCGCGAACATCACGCCGATCCGCGCGATGTGCCGCTGGTGTTCATTCCGTGGCAGACGTTGCTGTGGCTACTGCCCGCACTCGTGCTCATCGGGCTGCTGGCATTTCCGCGCCCGGGGCTGGGGCTGACCTTCCTGGTGGTACTCGGCGTACTCGGGCTGAACTACGAGTGGACCCACTACCTCATCCACACCGACTATCAGCCCAGGTCGCGGCTGTTCAAGGCTGTGCGGCGCAATCATCGCCTGCATCACTTCAAGAACGAGCACTTCTGGTTCACCGTCACCACCTCCGGCACCGCCGACCGCTTCCTGCGCACCTGTCCCGACCCCGCGGGCGTCACCGCTTCCCCCACGGTCAAGGCCCTGCACGCGCAGGGCATCGGATAATTCGGTTTCGGTCGCATCCGATCGGCAATCCGGGACCCGTGAGCGACTCGGTGAATTTCGGGGAGTACAGCGACGAGGTGCCGATCAAACCGGACGAACCGCAACCGTCCGAGGATCGGGACGACAAGACCGCCGCCCAGGACGCGGGTCCCGAGGCGGCCACCGATCAGGCCGAGGGCAGCGGCGAACCACCGGACTAGCCGCGGCTCAGTCGACGGCCACGGGCAGCGCGAGTGGGCCGCGGTGACGAAAGCCGGAGCGCCAGTTGATGTTCTGTTCCTCGGCGAGGATTCTCAGCTTCGGCCAGCGGGTGTAGATCTGGGCGAGCACGGCCGCGGTGACGGGGCGGACGAGTCCGGTGCCGACGCATGCCCGCACACCGTGGCCCAGCGCCAGATGCGGATTCGTTGTGCGGGCGAAGTCGATTCGATCCGGCGCGGTGAATCGCTCATCGTCGTGATTGGCCGAGGCCAAGCAGAACAGGACGGTCTGCCCGCCCGCGATCCGGTGCCGCACTGCGTCTCGGCACCAGCGCCTTTCTCCCCAAATCCCTGCTCGCCCACGACCTCGTCACCGCCGTCCGCACCACCGCCCACGGCCACCCCCTGGTGAACCCCCACCTCACCCGCCGCCTGATCACCCGCCTGACCCACGGCGCCGAACCCTTCCCCACCGCCCCCGAACTGAAAACCCTGACCCCACGCGAACATCAGGTCCTACGCCTGATAGCCCAGGCCCACACCAACCCCGAAATAGCCCGAGCCCTCGGCGTGGGCGAACAGACGATCAAAACCCACGTCTCCAACATCCTCGCCAAGCTGAGCCTGCGCGACCGGGTCCACGCCGCCATCTACGCCCACACCCACCACCTGCTGTGAGGTCGGTCAGACGGTGAGCTGGAGAATATCGATGCCCCGGTTGTTGTCGGCGACGTAGACGAAACCCTTGTGCCAGTAGGGAGCCCATGCCCGCACGTCGGCCGGACGGTAATAGGCGATCTGCTTGGGGTTGGTCGGGTCGCTCACGTCGAGGAAGCGGGTGCCCTGGCCGTAGAACGACTGGACCAGAACCTTGCCTCGAACGTCGAAGTAGTGCGCCGAGCAGTCGCCGGACGCCGGGTCGCTGCCCTCCTGGCCCGCCACGGCCCAGGTGCCGATCGTCTTCAGCCGGAAGGGTTTCTGCGGTGTCGAACGCCAGCCCTCACCGTGGTAGGAGCCCTCGAGCGAGGAGATGACCAGTACGCCGTCGCCCGCGCAGCCGTCGACGAAGTTCTCCTCGGTGGCGTAGATCAGATTGCCGTCGCCCCAGGACCCGGCCACGCCGCCGTCCTCGATTCGCAGGCCGATCGGGCGAAAACTGTTGTGCATGAACCGTGATGGCGCGGCCGTCTCCTGAATTCCGCCGCCCGCATACGGAATCGGTTCGGTCGGCGAGGCGAGACGGTTCACCCCGGTCACCGGATCCACGTGCATGCCCTGGGTCCAGTAACCGCGCACGCCGCCGCGGCCGGACACCCAGGCGACGCCGGTCTGATCGACCTGCACATCGTGCACGTAATCGGTCTTACCGTCGTTGCGCGCCAACTCGATCGGATTCGGGAACACCTTCGGCTTGCGCGGATCGCTGACATCGGTGACCCAGATCGGGCGACCGCCCCATGCGGCGGGCATACTGTCGGCCTTGGCCGGACCACCGGTCCACAGGAACTGACAGTCGTTGATGCACGTCGTGGTGTGTCCGGCAGGCACTTTCACATAGCTCAGCACCGAGGGCTTCTCCGGGACCGCCAGATCCACCACGTAGATACCGGATTCGCCGGTGCCGGTGTTGCCGCCGAACGCGCGGGGATCGCGCGACAGGAAGGCCCGCTTGCGCACCGGATCGACCTCGGTGTCCTCGGTCTCCCACATCCCCGGAAGGTCCAGCCGCCCGACCAGCTTCGGCGCGGCCGGATTCGCGGTGAGATCGTAGGTCTTCAGACCGAACTGACCGGATACCACCATCACATCACGCGGCCCGTATTGCAGGAACTGCAGCGAGATCGCGCCCTGCGCATCGGGCAGATTGCCGACCACCTTGACATTCTTCTGCGCCCCGGCAGAGCCGGTCGCCGGCGGCGGCGCGGTTTGCGGACCGTCCTCGGCGCAGGCGGCGGCGGGTAGCGTCGTGGCGGCCAGGCTCGCGGCGACGGTGACCAACATCAGAGACGATCGAAAGAACCAGCGGCGCACGACTACCTCCCAGCGAGTCGTAGATACGGCTCAGGGTAGCCGCGCACCGGACGCGGCGGCGATACCCGAGCATCGATACCCCTACCGGGAGAACATCTTTCACACACCGAGCGGGCGCGCGGGGAATGATGTTGTCATGTCCGCTCGTCTACGCCCGATCGTCGTGCTGGCGGCGCTGCTGCTCGGCATGACCGGCTGCGCGCAATCACCCGCACCCCCGCAGCCGGGCGTGCTGACGGTAGGAGTCGGCGAACCGGCGAGCCTACTACCCGCCGACCTGCACGATCAGATGAGCCGGATGATCGTCGGCGCGCTCTGGACGCCCCTGGCCGACTACGACGCGGCGACCGGCCGGAGCACCCCGCGGGCCGCGGAGTCCATCACCAGCGCCGACCGGATCACCTGGGATGTGACGCTGCGCCCGGGCGGCCGGTTCCACGACGGCACACCGGTCACCGCGAAATCCTATGTCGACACCTGGCGCGCGGTCGTGGCCGAGCACTGGCCGGGATCGAGCGCACTGACGAAGGTGTTGCGCGCCAAGGAGATCAGCGCCACCGATGAGCACACCATCCATATCGTGCTGGACCGCCCCTTCGGTCAGGCCCCGGCGGTACTCGCCGCACCGGCTCTGCTCCCCCTGCCCGATTCGGTTCTGACATCACGGGACTGGGCCGGATTCGCCGCCAACCCCGTCGGCAACGGCCCGTTCCGCATGGCCGAGCCTTGGCGGCCCGGTTCGGGTGGTCGGCTCGTGCGAATCGACGACGCGCCCGGCAAGGCACGCGAAATCCAATTGCGGGTCGGCGATTCCACCGCGCAGTACGACGCGGTGAAGACGGGCGCGCTCGATCTGGCGAGCGAGGTCCCCGGCGAACGCCACGAGGCCATGCATCACGATTTCGCCGACCGGCACGCGATGTGGCCGCTGCCGGAGGCGGGATACCTCGCATTCCCGGTGTCCGACAAGCGATTCGAGGATCCGACCGCCCGCCACGCCTTCGCGATGGCGGTGGACCGCACGGCCCTGGCGGCCGGTCCGCTGGCCCAGCAGGTCGATCCGGCGGCATCGATCCTGCCTCCCGGTATCGCACCGGGAGTCCGCTCGGGCGCCTGCCGCCCGTGCGTCCATGATCAACCCGCGGCGAAATCCCTACTCGACCAAGCCGCCTTCACCGGCCCGGTCACCCTGTATTTCGATGCCGGACAACAGAGCTGGGCGAAACCGCTGGCCGATCAGCTCGCGACCGCGCTCGCTCTCGCGATCACCGCGACCCAGCGTGACGGCGAAACGAGCCGAAGCGCCGACGGCCCCTTCGCCGTGACGATCGCGCCGAGCACCCCCAGCCCGCACGAACCGCTCGCCGCTCTCGCCGAGATCAGCGGCTACACCGATCCGGGCTTCACCCAACTGCTCGCCGCCGCCGAGGCGGGCGCGGACGACAGCGCCCAGCTGTATCGGCTCGCCGAAAACCAACTGCTGCGCGATCTCCCGATCGCGCCGCTGTGGTCCGGCCACGGCCACGCGGTCTGGGCACAGCGGGTGCACGACGTCACCGCGACGCCGCTGCGCGGAATCGACCTCGCCGCGATTTCGGTGTGACCGTCAGCCCACGATGCGGACCGGCTTCGCGCCGGTGCAGGCCCGAACGGTCTGCCCCTGCACGAGCGCGACGGTCACGGTGCCGCCGGATTCATTGGGCAGCGCCCGGCCCGGCGCCACGAGCCGACCCGCCCACTCGTGCTGAGCGCCGTCGCAGTCGACCATGACCGGCCCGTCGAGCCGAATGGCGATCGGCCCGCCGACGCCGCCGCGGAACATCTGTTCCAGCGACCCGTCGGTGACATCGACCCCGGCGACGCCGCCGCCGTCACAGGCCGCGGTGCCCTTGATGGTCAGTGTGGTGACGTTGTAGGCGAGCTCCGGTTGGACCGCGATGGACGCGCCGTCCTCGGCCGAGGCGGGCGCGGCGAGCGGTCCCGAGCAGCCGATCGCAGCGACGACCAGCGGCAGCGCGGCGCGCAGTCGAATGTGAAACATGGATGGACCTCCTGTCGATGCCTGATCGCAAGATGCCAACCTGATCATCATCGCAGGTACTACCGGGTCGGGTGATTCCACCCGGACGGTGTCGGCGTCGTGGTCCGCGTCGTAGTCGACGGCGTCGTGGTGGGTGTCCGGGTCGGCGTGGTGGTCGGGGTCGCCGTGACCGTCACGGTGGTCGTGGGGATCGGCGCGGGCCGCGGCGACGGCCTGGTGCACGGACTGCGGCGCTGCGTGGTCGTCGGTGTCGTAACCGTCACGGAGACAGTCGGTTTCGGCCGCGCCCACGGCGGACGCAGGACGCCGCACGGGATCGGCGGACGGCCCTGGACATAGAGGAACAGCTCGATGTGCAGCGCCACCCGGGAGTCGGGCGGGACGACCGTCGCGGTGGTCGTGATCGGCGGGGAGGTGGTGTCGGTCGTGGTCGTATCGACGGTGGTGGTGCTCGACTCGGTGGTCGATTCGGTCGTCGACGCCACCGCCTCGGTGGTATCGGTCGTCGAGGTCGGCGTCTCACCGGTTTCGACGGTCTGCGTGCCCGGATCGGTGGCGTCGGTGGGCGGCGGATCGGTGGCGTCGGCGACCGGCGCGATCGGGGTGTCGGCCGGCGGTGTGTTCGTATCGGTCTGCTCGGACGCGGGGTCCGGCGGCGGCGGTTCGGTGGAGGTCGTCTCCTGCGGCAGCACGTCGACCGGCTGGGAGGTCGAATTGTCGACCGGCGCGGCGGCCAGCTGCTGCTGGGTCCCTGGATTCGGGGTGCCGACCGGAGCCGCCGAGGCCGACGCCAGCAACCCCACCACCGCCAGCACGGATACGGTGATCGGGGCCGAGATACGCATCCGGGCAATTGCTGTCGACGAAAACCATTGCTGGACACGGTAATACGCGTCACGCACCCAAGCATGGTAAACGAATCGGACACCGCCCGCCCGGCTTTCGGCTCCCGGAACGCGCCTACCCCTACTCGGCAGCGATGTCCGCGCCCCTGGCGCAACCCCCACCTGCGGCCCAGAATCGAAGGTATATGCACCATTGAATCCGAAGGGACAGGCAATGGTCGATTCACTGTTCGCGGACGTCTCCGAATTCCAGATTCCGGTCGACGACTCCTACCCGTACCAGATCTTCTCGCACCGCTCCAACGACGGCACCTACCGCGATCACAACTTCTACGACAACTACGCCTGGTCCGCCGCGGCCGCGGACGCCGGACGTATCTCGTGTTTCATCGTCTATTTCTACTGGCGGCCCAACTGGCTGGACACGATCAACACCCATCGGGACATGATCGGCCAGGCGGGCGGCCCGCATCCGAAGATGATCTCCATGGTCGACGTGGAATCGGGCGGCAATCCCGGCGGCGACCAGTCCGACGGCATCAATCGCGCCTACTGGGGTATGGCCGACTGGCTGGGCTCGACCGCGCGGGTCATCGGATACGCCAATCGTTCCGACTTCTTCACCATGTGGCCGGTGCGCCCGGACGGCCTGCGCGTCATCGGCGCGGGCTACGGCAGCAATCCCCTGCTGCCCGGCCAGATCGCCCATCAGTACACCGACGGTCGCGGCTACGGCGGCGGCCTGCCCGAGGGCGCCCCGCCGTTCGGCAACTGCGATATGAATTCCGCCGACGGCCTGTCACCGGAGGACTTCGCCAACGAATGCGGCGTCGGCACGGTCGCGCTGGATCCGGTGAGCGACATATGGATTCAGTTCATGGGCGTCGGCGGGCGGGGCTGGCCACAACTGGCCGATCGCTCCCTCGTCGACGCGGTCGCCGCCATCGGCCACACCCTCGGCATCCCCGGATTCCATCCGGCCACGCGCCCGGACGCCGCGCCGCTGCCCCGCGACACCTCCGCGCGCATCCGGGAACAGTGGATCCAATTGCACGGCAACCGAGGTCAGGGCTGGCCCCAACTCGCGGGCCTGACCTTCGTGGACGCCATCGCCGCCATCGGCAACCACCTCGACATCCCCCAATTCCATTCGCCCACCGACTGACTCGCGGTCACGGCGCGCTCGTCATCGTCCGGCCGAGCCCAGCGCTGACGCGATACCGCCGAGAAAGTCGGAGACGGCGATATTGGCCGCGGCGATGGCCACCAGAATGAATTCCATATCGGGACCCGGGCGTATCGGGGCGTTAACCCCTCGCGGCGCTGCCGCGCAGGTGGAAGTCGTTCTCGTCGGGGGCGGCGAGCATGCTTTCCATGGTTCGGCGGTCGAAGGGCAGCAGGTCGATGGCGCCGCCCTCGGTGAAGTACCAGGAATTGCAACCGGTGTTCCACACGGTGGGTTCGAGCGCCTCGCCGACCTGGGCCCCGAAGCGCGCGGTGGCGTCCTCGGTGACCTCGACGGTGTCGAATTCCCCTGCGCTCCAACGCTCGAGCCATGCGCTGATGTAGCGGGCGGTGACCTCGGCCGCGTGATGCAGGGGAATCGAGCCGGTGGGTGAGTTCGGGCCCAGCACTGTGAACAGGTTGGGGAAGCCGGGGATCGCGGTCATTCGGTAGGCGCGCGGCCCCTTGGCCCAGGCGTCGTCGATCGAAATGCCGTCGCGGCCGGTGAGATTCATCGGCCGCATGTAGTTGTGCGCGCGGAAACCGGTGGCGAAGACGATCAGATCGACCTCGTGGTGCCGGCCGTCGGCGGTGCGGATTCCGGTCGGGGTGACCGCCTCGATCCCGGCGGTCACCAGTTCGGCATTGCGGGCGTGCAGCGCGCGGTAATAGCTGCCCGAGAGCACCTGCCGCTTGCACAGCGGCTGATAGTCGGGGGTCAGTTGTTCGCGCAGCCGCGGGTCGCGGACCTGGGCGCGCAGGCTCAGCCGCGCGAATTCCTGTACCGCCCGCCGCCGCCAACTCGGCCGGGTGACGATATCGGTGAACAGTCGTGCCCCGGTCATACCCGCCTGATACAGCGCCCGATTGAGCCTGGGCGCCCGATCGAGCAGCGCGCCGACCAGCGCGGGTTGCGGCAGACGCATCGGCGCCCAGATCACCCACTGCGGGCTGCGTACGAAATGGGTGAGCCGCCGCGCGTTCGGCTGCAGCGCCGAAACCACCTGCACGCCGGTCGATCCGGTGCCGATTACCGCGATCCGGCGTCCCGCGGTCGGCACCGCGTCGTCCCAGCGCGCGGTATGCAGCACATCGCCGGTGAACTCGTCCAGTCCCGGCAGCTCGGGCCACGCCGGATGATGCAGCACACCGGTCGCGGCGATGACGAAATCGGCGTCGTAGCCGTCACCGTCGGCGGTGTCGACCCGCCAGCCCGAACCGGTGAAGCGCGCCCCGACCACCTCGGAGTTCAGCCGCAGATGCGAACGCAACCCGAACCGTTCGGCCACCTCGGCCAGATAGCGCTGGATCTCCGGACCTGGCGCGAAGATATGCGACCAGTCCGGCTTGGGCGCGAATCCGAACTGATACAGCTGCGAGGGCACATCGCAGGTCAGTCCCGGATACCGGTTCCAATGCCACACCCCGCCGACATCGAACCCCTTCTCCAATATCACGAAGTCGTCGAAGCCGTTGCGCCGCAATGTAATCGCACTCGCGATGCCGGAAACGCCGGCGCCGATGATCACGATGCGGGGTGTGCGATCACGCGCCACGACCCACCTCCTAGACAGATACCAACAGTATTCGAATACCGACGGTATTGGGCGACGGGTATCGTGTCAATCTCATCCATCACCCCCTGAACACCCACTCGCTTCTATTGTGATGCGCGTGGGGCCCGAGCGCGGCTACCAATAGGGCAATACTGGACCCGTGACTCCTCCCGCGACGCCGGACACCTCGGACTCGGGCCTGCCCGCGCCGGGTGGGCCGACGGTCGGCAGCTTCCGGTTCTGGTTCGCCACGCAGCGGTGGGAATGGTCGCCCGAGGTCTACCGGATACACGGGTACGCCCCCCGGGAGATCGAACCGACCACCGAACTGATGCTGGCCCACAAACATCCCGACGACCGCGGCTACGTCGGCGACACCATCGCGCGCTGCATCGAATACGGCGAACCGTTCTCGAGCCGCCACCGACTGATCGACACCACCGGCGCCGAGCACACCGTCATGGTCGTCGCCGACCGCATCCTCGACGACCGCGACCGGCCCGCGGGAACGGCCGGTTTCTATATCGACCTCGGCGGCATGCTCGCCGAGACCGAACAGGACGTGCTCGACACCGCACTACCGCAATTGGTCGCCGACCGCGCGATCGTCGAACAGGCCACGGGCATGCTGATGTGGGTCTACCGGATCAGCGCCGAACAGGCCCTGAAGATTCTCACCTGGCGATCCGACGAGACCGGCACTCCCCTGCGCCTGTTCGCGGCCCGCCTGATCGCCGATCTGAGCCAGGAGCCGCCACTCCCCGCTTCGACCACCGCGGCCGTGGATCACCTCCTGCTCACCCTTCACCACCGCGCACCGGCCGAGAAGCCGCACTGAGCGCTACCAGGTGACCAGCAGGCGTCGCACACCATAGACGCCCATCGGATTCGGGCGCATCACGATGTCCTGCGCCGCCACCGCGAGCCGCAGATCCGGAAACCGGGACAGCAGGGCGGGCAGCGCTATTCGCATTTCGACCCGCGCCAGCTGCTGCCCCAGGCATTGATGGACCCCGTGGCCGAACCCGAGATGCCCGATCGCCGAACGCCCCAGATCGAGGCTGTCCGGCCGCTCGAACCGCGCGGGATCGCGATTGGCGGCCTGCAGCGAAAGCGATACCGTCTCACCGGCTTTGATCACCTGACCGGCCAATTCGACATCCTCGAGGGCGGCCCGGGTGGTGGTGTGGGCGACCGACAGATAGCGCATCAACTCCTCGACCGCGCGATCGATGAGATCGGGATCGGCGCGCAGCGCGGCCAGTTGTTCCGGATTGCGCAGCAGTGCGAAAGTGCCGAGCGCCAACATATTCGCGGTGGTCTCGAACCCGCCGATCAGCAGCAGCACACCGACCCCGGTCAGCTCCTCGTCGGTGAGATCGCTGCCGGTCAGATCGCCGAGCAGATCATCGGTCGGTCGCACGCGCTTGGCCTCGACCAGCCGCCGCATGTATTCCTGAGCCCGCGCCAGCGCCGCGAGACCCTGTTCGAGAGCCTCGCTCGGGGACAGGGCCGGATCGTTGAGCCGGGCGACGATCTCGGATATCAAGCGCTGGAACCGCTCCCGATCGGCCTCCGGCACACCGAGCATCTCGCAGATCATCACCGCCGGAACCGGATAGGCGAACGACTCGACCAGATCCACCGGGTCGCCGGCGCGTTCCATGGCGTCCAGATATTCGGCGCATGCCCGCCGCACCCGCTCGGCCAGCAGTCGCATCCGCCGCACGGTGAACTTGCCGGTCAACAGCTTTCGATAGCGCGTGTGCTCGGGCGGATCGAAGGCCAGGAAGTCACCGGGCGGGGCCGGGGGCAGCCGATCGCCCTGTGGGGAACGCATGAGCTCGGTGCGCGCGCTGAAACGCGGATCGGCCAGCACGGCGCGCACCGTGGCATGCCCAGTCGCCAGCCAGCCTTCGTGTCCGCCGGGAAACACTATGCGCGTCAGCGGGTTTCGATCGCGCCACAGCGCCAGTTCGGCGGGCGGATCGAACGGACGATCCTCGGGGCGCGCGGTGGGTATCGAGGCGGCGGTCATGGCGTTCCTCCCGGGTGCACAACTTTCGATATGCGCCGAACGCTAGGTTGCGTTCAGCAATGTCTCAACAAGCATCGGCCGACATTTTCCCATCACCGCAGGTAGATTTGATTCACACATGCAATGACCCTGCAACCGAACGCAATAGCGAACGGGTCCGATTGCAATGGGATGCCGCTGAACGCATGATCACGAAGGATTGCACCGATGCCAGGAGGCAGACTCACCCTGCACGAGCGGGAATGTATCGCGGCCGGTCTGGCCGACGGACTGGGCTACACCGAGATCGCGCGCCAGCTCGACCGACCGGCCTCCACCGTCAGCCGCGAGGTGACCCGCAACGGCGGACCCGGCCGCTATCGCGCCGATCGCGCGCACCGGGCCACCGTGGCGCGGGCGCGGCGCGGCAAAGCGTCCGCCGCGCCGCGTTCGGCCCCAGCGGGATTCGTCGTCGACAACGACGCGCTGCGCGAATTCGCCGACCACTTCACCGAATTGCTCACCGCCGAGGGCCTACCCCGCATGCAGGCGCGGGTGCTGACCTGTCTGCATCTCACCGATTCGGGCAGTCTCACCGCCGCCGAACTGGCGCGGCGGCTCGAGGTGAGCCCGGCGTCGGTCTCCACGGCCGTCCGCGCGCTGGAACGGCGGGATCTCCTTCGCCGAGAACGCGATTCGCCCCGCCGCGATCGCTACCGCATCGACAACGACACCTGGTACCGCGGCACCCTGAACCTCGCCCGCACCGCCGAGGCCCGGTTCCGCGCGGCCCGCCGGGGCGCCGAACTCCTCGGTCCGGCGACGCCCGCGGGCCAGCGGCTCGACGAGATGGGCCGACTCTTCGACTATCTCGGCCGGGAGATGGTCCTGGCCGTCGAACGCTGGCGCTCGACCTGACCCGGCGATCAGCGACGTCGCCGAGGCAGCAGCACGATGGCCGCACCCGCGAACATCACCACGACCGCGCCGGACACGAGGATCGGCGGGAGCTTCGCGCTGTCCACGGCGATCTCGCCATCGGCACCGCGGCCCTTGGCATCGGCCGTATTGATCACGCAGAATTGATGTCCAATGTCCTGGGGTGCAAGGAGGGGCCATGTCATCCCGCGCGTTCCGAGCCGCCACCGTACTGGCGGTGTTCACCACCCTCACGCTGACGCCCGTCGGGGCCTCCGCACAGCCGTATCCGATCTACGGCGCGATCCGGATCGAATACGACGAGGCCGGCGGCGCAACGTTTTTCGGCAATGCCATCAACGCGGAGTCCGACGCCGCCCGTGGCGGGCGCTGGCAGGAGTTCGAGAAGAACAGCTCGATCTATTGGCACCCACTGGTATCCGACGGTCACGCCAACCAGATCGGCGGTGCGATCCGCGCCAAATGGGCCGAGCTCGGCTGGGAGAACGGCGCGCTGCGCTATCCCACCACCCGGGAGCTGCCGACCCGTAAACCCGGGCGGTTCAACCACTTCGAGGGCGGCACGATCCACTGGTCGCAGTCGACCGGCGCGCACAATACCTGGGGCGAGATCCGCAACAAGTGGGCCACGCTGTCCTGGGAGGACGGCCGCCTCGGCTTCCCCGTCACCGACGAGTTCCGCGCCAAGAACGGCGGGGCGGGACAGCATTTCGAGGGCGGTTCGATCTACTGGTCCGCCGATACCGGCGCACGCGTGGTCGTCGGCGCGATCCGGGACACCTGGGCGAGTCAGAACTGGGAGAACGGCCGCTACGGCTATCCGATCAGCGATGAGTACGACTACAACGGCGGTCGCGCCCAAGACTTTCAGGGCGGCCGAATCGAATGGTATCCGCCGCGCTGACGCTACGGTCGAGCCGTGGCTACCTTCGTTCTCATCCACGGCGCCGGTGACGTCGGCTGGTACTGGCATCTGGTGGAGGCCGAGCTGCGCGAGCGCGGGCACGACACCGTGGCCCCGGATCTGCCCTGCGACAACGATTCAGCGGGTCTGCCCGACTACGCCGACACCGTCGTCGCCGCCATCGGCGACCGCACCGACCTGGTGATCGTCGCCCATTCGATGGGCGCGTTCACCGCCCCGCTGGTGTGCGAACGAGTACCCGCCGAACTGCTCGTCCTACTCACCCCCATGATCCCCGCCCCCGGCGAGTCGCCCGACGCCTACTGGTCCGCCTCCGGCTACGACCGGGAGGAACGAGACCGCTACGACGACACGATCGCCCTGTTCTACCACGATGTCCCACCCGCCCTGGCCGCCGAGGCCCTACGGCGCGGCCGCGCCCAATCCGAAGCCCGATTGGGCGAACCATCCCCGCTGCGCTCCTGGCCCGACGCCCCCACCCGAGTCCTGATCTGCCGCGACGACCGCATGTTCCCACCCGCCTTCCTCCGCCGCGTATCCCGCGAACGCCTCGGCATCACCCCCGACGAAATGAGCGGCGGCCACACCCCGGCCCTGAGCCATCCCCGCGAACTGACGAACCGCCTGACCGCCTACGCCGACGCCGTCCTGCCTCGCTGAACGCGATCGCCCACTGTTGCGATGGTGGTGCCAACCCCACCCCGGCCCGGGGGCGCACCGGATTTTCCCGACAGCCGTCGCTTCGTAGCGTCGACGCCGATCAATGACCTCTCTTCCAGGAAGGGGACCGGCGTGGGCGTTGGCTGGAATCCGTTGACCCGTATCGCATTCCGCTTATGCTTCATATATTTCGTGCTGTGGTGCCTCAGCAATTCGCAGATCACCGGTGTATTCCTGGGCTGGTTCGAAGCGCGGTTGCCCAGGGATGTGGTCGCCGGGCAGGAGTGGTTACTCACGCCCGCGGTGAAATGGTTGGGGCACAACGTCTTCGGCGTCGACGCCATACTACTCGACACCGGCAGCGGTGATCAGACCTATCACTGGGTATTGCTGTTCTGCCTGCTGGGTTTCGCGGCGGCGGCAACGGCCGTGTGGACCGCGCTGGATCGGCGACGTACCGAGTATCGACGGCTCGCCGGCTGGTTTCTGCTGTTCATTCGAGTCTGCCTGGGCGGGCAGATGTTCTACTACGGCGTGGGCAAGATGATTCCCCTCCAGATGCCCGAACCGGGACTGGCCACGCTGCTGCAGCCCTACGGTGATATGACGCGCATGTCGGTGCTGTGGAATCAGGTGGGAGCCGCCCCGAACTACGAAATCCTGCTCGGCACAGCGGAAGTGCTGGCCGGACTGATGCTGTTCATCCCGAGAACCGCCGTCCTCGGCGCGATGCTGGCCCTGATCGATATGGCGATGGTGTTCGTCCTCGACCTGAATTTCGATGTGCCCGTGCGGATCGGATCCGGTCACCTCATGCTGATGAGTCTGCTGCTGCTCGCTCCCGAGGCGAAGCGGCTGGCCGCGGTGCTGGTGCTCGATCGGCCGTCCGGCCCGCCGACCGCGCCCCGCCCGTTCCACACGCCACGATCGCGACGCCCCGCCGCGATCACGCAACTCGCACTGGGTATTTGGATCATCTTCGCGCAGGTTCATGATGATTGGGGCTACTGGAACAAGTACGGTCCGAACCGTCCCGAACCGCCGCTGTACGGAATCTGGACGGTGCGGGAGTTCACTCGCGACGGCCAGGACCTTCCGCCGCTATTGACCAACGAGAATCGTTGGCAGCGAGTGGTTTTCGATACTCCCGGCCTGATGCAGTATCAGCGGATGGACGGCACGCTGGTACCCGCGCGACTGGAGATCGATCCGCAGGCGCATCGCCTGCTGCTACGGACCGCCGAAGCGCCGGCCACGATGCATCGGACACAACCGCGACGGCAGCCGGAATCGGTGGGCGCCTTCACCTTCCAGCAATCGGCTGCGGATCGGCTGCGCTTGGACGGCGAATTCAACGGTCACCCGGTCACCGTCACGCTCGAACGGTTCGACGAGAACACATTTCCGTTGCGCGATCGCGAATTCCGCTGGGTGCACGAATATGCCGGATTCTGAGCCGTCACACGATACCGAGGGCATTGCCGGTCAGACGCCAGAGCCGATCGGTGGCCTGTTCGACGGTCGGGCGCGGGGTCAGGCGCAACTGCTGGGCGATGCCGTGGCGCAGACCGCCGATCACATAGGCGCCCGCGCTGTCGGGGTCGATGGATGCCGGGATCTGGCCGGTCTCCTGGCCCTCGCGAATATTGTGTGCCGCGGCATCGCTCATAGCACGCACGTAGACGCCCTCCAGCTCGGTCAGTTCGAGGACCGGCGCGGCGCGGTTGAGCAGGAGCGGCGCGAGCGGATCGCCGAAATGATAGGCGACGAATCGGCGGGTCCGCTCGCGCTCGCGCGCACCCCAGCCGACCGCCTGGGGCAGGTGAGCATCGGCGATGGCGTGAGCCAGCCCGTCGTAGAAACCGTCGTAGATCGCCGCCAGCAGACCGGCTTTGGACCCGAAGTGGTGATACAGCGCACCGGTGCTCAACCCCGCGCTGCGGGTCAGCGCGCTCAGCTCCAGATTGCCGTTGCCACTGACCAGGGCCTCGCGGGCCGCGTCGAGAAGTTGTTGACGTCCGATCGGTGCGCGTGCCACAGTCGAACCATAACAGAATTCAGTTATGTTTCAGCCGCAGGAGGAGTTCCCTCATGAGTTCGGACCTGTCGTCAGCGGTGGATCTGGGTGGTGACCTGGCCGGAACCTATCGGTGGACGGCCAGCAGCGGGGCGGGCGTCGACCCGGCGATCGTGGAGGCCGATCTCGCGACCCTGCGACGCGACGGCTATGTGATCCTGCCCGATCTGTTGACCACCCCCCAGCTCGACGCGATTCGCGAAGCCGTGGGACCGCTGCTGAATCGGCAGGGGCGCAACACCTTCGAGGGTCACACGACACAGCGCGTGTACAGCGTGCTCAACAAGACCCGCGCCTGTGATCGGATCGCGGATCATCCCCGCGTCCTCGCGCTGCTGGACCGGATGTTCCTGCCGAACTATCTGCTGTCGATGCTGCAGGTGATCAATATCCTGCCCGGCGAGCGGGCGCAGATGCTGCACACCGACGACGGCTTCTATCCTCTGCCCCGCCCGCGCGCGGCCCTGGGCGCGGCGACGATCTGGGCCATCGACGATTTCACCGCCGACAACGGCGCGACCGACATCATCCCGCGCAGCCACGAGTGGGGCGAGCGCCTGCCCCGCGACTCCGAACGCGAACCGGTCGTCATGAGCGCGGGCTCGTGCGTCTTCTTCCTCGGCACCCTCTGGCACGGCGGCGGCGCGAACCGTACCCCGCACCCTCGCCTGGCCCTGACCGCCCAGTACTGCGAACCGTGGCTGCGCCCGCAGGAAGCCTTCACCCTCTCGACAACCCGCGACACCGTCCGCGCGGTCTCCGAGGACATCCGCCGCATGCTCGGCTACAGCATCCACCCACCGTTCATCGGTCAGGTCGACGGCATGCACCCCAAGCGCCTGCTGGAACCGGACGCACCGGAGGTCTGAACTCAGCCGTTCAGGAAGTAGACGACCTCCCACATATGCCCGTCGGGATCCGCGAAGTAGCCCGCGTAGATTCCCCACGGGCGTTCCAGCGGGGCCCGGACGATGACGCCGCCCGCCTGCCGCGCGCGTTCCAGCACGCGATCGACATCATCGCGAGCATCCACGAAGTACCCCAGGCTCATCGGTGATCCGGCGATGCGGTCGGTATCGACACCGGCGTCCTTCGCGAGGTTCTCCCGCGAGTACAGCGACAGAATGAGCCCGCTCTCCAGCGTGAACATCACCGTAGCGCCGCCCGGATTCCTCTGATCCGCAACATATTCGGTACCGATGATCCCCGGCGAGGACAACCCCAACCCGTCCCGATAGAACCGCAGCGACCGCTCCAGATCCGCGACCCCCAGGGTGATCGCGGCAATATCGATCTTCATTGCAAGACTCCTTTCCTCGCGCATCAGTCAACGCCGAGCGCGAGGAGCGGTCTTGAAGAAATCGGACGAACTAGGGCGCTTCAGCCAACGACAGGCTGTTTCGATCGGGATGCCATGCGCCGCGAGGCACCTCATCAGCGCCCATGATGTTGAGCCCCGCATTGTGCACCAGGATGTCGATCCCCGACTCCCCGTGCGCGCGCAGCCCGGCCTCCAATTCGCCGGTGAGCGAATCGACATCACCGGGAACGCCCAATTCCGCGCCCACGATGAAGGCCCGGCCACCGGCCCGCTCGATCGCCGCCGCGGTCTCCTTCGCGGCCGCCTCATTACTGCCGTAATGCACCCCGACCAGCGCACCGTCGCGGGCCAGCCGTTCGGCGATACCGCGCCCGATACCCCGGCTGCTACCGGTGACCAGCGCGACCTTTCCACTCAGGTCTCCCATGTCGCTACCTCCTTACTCGCTCGAGTGGATCGGCCGATCCGGTACGACATCAGGCTAATTCGGCGCATCGACGGTAGGCGGCCAACTTCTACCCCGAGACGGCCAATCGGATCGAGGCGAGTTTGGCCGGGTCGACGACAATGTGGATGGCGACGATCCGGCCTTCGGCCACCACGAATGCGATGAGCGACAGGGGCGTTCCATCGCCGCGCCACGACATATGTCCCGGAAGGCCGTCCACCAGCACGGGCCGATGCCGCGCGACCTCGCCGGAGAACATGCGGGCCCCGGCCGCGACCTCGGTCGCGCCCAGCGTGACCACCACGCCGCCGGGGGTATCGACGGTCAACTTCACATTCGGGTCCAGCACCCGCAACAATGCCTCGAAATCACCACTCAGCGCGGCCGCGCGAAACGCTCGAACCACCTCGCGCCCGGCACGATCCGCGCCCATCGGCCGTTCCGCCACCCGGACCTTGCGCCGCGCGCGACTGGCGATCATCTTGGCCGCATCGGCGGATTTGCCCAGAATCTGGCCGATCTCGTGGAACGAGACGCCGAACATATCGTGCAGCACCAGCGCCAGCCGCTCCCCCGGGGCGAGAGAATCGAGTACGACCAGCAGCGCGAGGCCGACCGAATCGGCCAGCGCCACTTGCTCATCCGGCGTCGGATCGTCATCGGGCGTCACCACGAACTCCGAAAACTCACTCCCATAGGAGGTTTCGGGGCGGGCCTGACGAGAGCGCAGCAGATCCAAGCTGATTCGACCGACGACGGTGGTCAACCAACCCGCCACATTGTCGATGGCCGCCGCGTCCTGGCGGACCAGGCGCATCCACGCCTCCTGGACGACATCCTCGGCGTCGGCGTGCGAGCCCAGCACGCGGTACGCGACGGCGCGCAGCCGATCGCGCTGGGCCTCGAACACCTCGGCCATGACGCCGGACGAGCGGGCGGTCACCGCTTGGACTGCTCACGCAGCGAGATCAGATTGCCGTCCGGATCCCGCGCCCCGATCCGCACGCCGAACGGATAGTCCTCGGGTTCGGATCGATCGAACGCGACGCCGCGCTGCCGCATGACCTCGAAATCCTTTCGCAGATCCTCGGATTCGAGAACGATCGGGCCGGGCTCGGCACCGGCCGCGTGCGGCCAGAGGATGATCTGCGCCGCATTGCCGGGAACGCCGACGGTGAGGAAACGTCCCTCGGGTCCGGTGACGTCGATCCGCTTCTCCAGGCCGAGCCTTTCGGTGTAGAACTCCAGCGCGCGGTCCTGATCGGTGACGTAGATCGTCACGAACATGATGTCTGTCAGCATCCTGCTTCTCCATTCACTCACCGATACGACGAGCGCCGAACCGAAAAGGTAACAGTTGGTAGGTTGGGCCGATGGGAAGCGGTTTTCGGTTCGGTGTGGCCATGACCTCCTCGGGTTCCCGGGACGACTGGATCGAGAAGTGCCGCCGGGCAGAGGGATTCGGTTATGACGTGATCGGCGTCCCCGACCATCTGGGCATGACCGCCCCCTTCCCCGCGCTGATCGTGGCCGCCGAGGCGACACAGCATGTGCGGCTCAACACATTCGTGCTCAACGCCCCCTTCTACGACCCGACGCTACTGGCCCGCGAGGTGGCGACGGTCGACCAACTGACCGGCGGCCGAGTCGAACTGGGCCTCGGCGCGGGTTGGGTTCGGGCCGAATTCGACGCCGCGAACATCCCGTTCCTCACCGGCGGCCAACGCGTCGCCCACGTCGCGCAGACCGCCGCCACCCTGCGACGCCTGTTCGCCGACCCCGCCTACCGTCCCCGCCCGACCCAGCCCGGCGGCCCGCCCCTGCTCATCGCCGGATGGGGCGAGCGCATGCTGCGCACCGCGGCCGAGCACGCCGACATCATCGCCCTCACCGCGGCCGCAACCGCCGACGACGGCCGCATGATCCTGGCGACCCAGGCCGAGACCGCGAACCGCATCGCCCGTATACGAACGCTCCTGGGCCCCCGCTCCGACACCACCGACATCAATCTCGTGATCCAGGCACTGCTCGCCCCGCACGAAAACGAATCGGCTCTCGCACCACTGGCCCGATACCTGACGATGGGCAAGGACACCGACCTCGAGGACTACCCGGCCCTGCTCGTCGGCACGCCGCACCACATGGCCGACCAACTCCGCCACCGCCGCGAAACCTACGGCATCGACTACATCACCGTCCTGGAACGCAATATGGCGAAATTCGCCCCTATCCTCGAGCTCTTGCGCTGAGCCGCAACGACTCTCACGGCTGGATCCGGTGGATGTCGCGAGGGAACAACGCCGCGTAGCGAATGTTGTCCGCCCGCAGCAGGCGTGCGATGAGGCGTTCCAGACCGATCGCGAAACCGCCGTGCGGCGGCATACCGTGCGCCATCGCCTCCAGATAGGACGAGTACTGCTCCGGACGCTCGCCGCGCGCGGCCAGTGCCGCGAGGTAGTCGGCGTGGCGGTGCAGGCGTTGCCCGCCGGTGACGAGTTCGAGTCCCCGGAACAGCAGATCGAAGGAGTTCGTCCAGCGTGGGTCGCCGGGCTGCGGATGGGTGTAGAACGGCCGTTTCGCGGCCGGATATCCCTCGACGGCAAGGAAATCCGAGCCGAATTCCGCCTGCGCCCATTTCCCCAGCGCGCGTTCGTGTTCCGGCGCGAGGTCGGGTTCGGCGGGGTCGGCCCCGACGAGTTCGAGAGCCTCGGCGAAGTGCACGACCGGGATGGCCTCCGGCACGCGCGGCAGTTCGACGCCCAGGGTTTCCACCGCGCCGCCCGCCGTGTCACCGATGCGGCCGATCATCACGGCCAGGGTGTCGCGCAGCAGCGCCAGCACGTCGCGATGATCGTCGATGAAGCCGAATTCGACATCCAGGGAGAGGTATTCGGACAGATGCCGCGCGGTGTCGTGCGGTTCGGCGCGAAAGACCGGCCCGACCTCGTAGACCCGTTCGAAGACCCCGACGAGGATCTGTTTGTAGAGCTGCGGGGATTGGGCGAGGTAGGCGGGTGTGCCGAAATAGTCCAGGGGGAATGCGTTCGCACCGGATTCGGAGGACTGCGCGACGATCTTCGGGGTCGCGACCTCGGTGAATCCGATGCCGTCGAGATGCCCGCGAAATCCCGCCAGCGCGGCCGCCGCGATCGTCCACACCGCCCGGCGCGCTGGGTGACGCCAGGTCAGCGCCGCGTGGTCGAGCACTGTCGGCAATGTCGCGCTGAGCGTGGGCCGCCACAGTTCGACGGGTTGCCGCCCAGCCGGTGCACCGAGCGCCGTGATCATCGGATCGATGATTTCGACACCGCCGGGCGCTTTCTCGCTGGCGACCAACGCGCCGGTGACACGCACGACGGTCTCCTCCGGCAGCGCCGCCGCCTGCGCACGTATCGCGGGATCGGTCACGACGACCTGCGCGAATCCGGAGCGGTCGCGAATCACGACGAAGGTGACGGTCGCGAGTTGTCGACGCCGATGGATCCATCCCTCGACGGTGACCACTTCATCGAGTGCGCGAGTCAAGCTCGAACAAAGGCTGCGTGGCATGAGGCTCACCTCTGGTTGCTGTCCCCGGGAGGTGTGGGCGATCGGGTTCGTCGCGGTGCCACCACACCTTCGCGGCGAATCGCCGCCTCTGCGGTCGGTTTTCGATCGGCGACCAACCGATGCGGCTCGAGGTTCGTCACACCCGTCGCAGCCGACTGGGCCCAACATATCTCCGACGACCGGTCGAGCGCATCCGGATTTTCACGCCGACCGAGACACCGCGTCGAGCAGGGCCGTCGCGGCGGCTCGTGCGTGCCGGAGGCAGGCGGGGTCGTCGAGGACCATCGAGCGGCTGGCCGCGCCGTCGGCGAGGATGGCGAGTTGTTCGGCCAGGGGTCGGGGGGGGGTGACTTCGAGGGTGGACAGCAGGTCGGTCAATAGGTCGGAAAGGCGGCGTTTCTGGGTGGCCGCGTAGCGGTGAACCGCACTGTTCGGGTCGGGGAATTCGGCTGCTGCGGCGACGAAGGGGCACCCGCGGATCGGGGCGGTTCCTCGGGCCGGGGGCGTGAACAGGGCCAGGATTCGTTCGCGCGGAGCCAGATCCTCTCGGCGTAGTACGCCCTCCATGGTCTGCCCGGATTCGAGCAGATGCTCGAGGTAGGCGACGACGAGTTCGTCCTTGTTCGAAAAGTGCGTGTACAGGGTGCGTTTGGAGACGGGAGCGGCGGCGGCGACCTGTTCCATACCGGTCGCGGTGATCCCCTGCGATTCGAACAGCGCGGTGGCCGCGGCGAGGACGCGCTCTCGGCCGCCCCGGCCGCGGCGACGTCGGATCGTCTGCTCCTCACTCATCCCTAAAGCATACGGCACTGTTTACTTAATGAGTACGCGGTGCTAGCCTGCCAACGTTATGTAAACGAATATGTATACATAAGGATCAGCCTTGACCGCACCAGACATCCGCCCCGAATACGCCGAGCGATTGATCCGCTCCCGAAAAGCCGTACGCGCCTTCCGGTCCGATCCGATCCCGGACCACACCATGCGAGCGATCTTCGCCCTGGCGGGTACGGCCCCCTCCAACTCCAACACCCAGCCCTGGACCGTCCACGTGGTCAGCGGAGCCGCCCGCGACCGACTCAGTGAGGCACTGCTGGAAGCCCACGCCCACCAACGCCTCTCGGTGGACTTCCCCTACCGCGACGAGCACTACAACGACCTGCACCGACAGCGTCGCCGCGACTTCGGCGAAAGCATGTACGCCGCACTGGGTATCGCCCGTGACGACCTCCCGGCCCGCGCCGCGCACAACGCCGAAAGCCTCCGCTTCTACGGCGCACCCCACGTCGCCCTGCTGTGCGCCCCCGCCGACGCGGACGCCCGCATGACCGCCGACATCGGCATGTACGGCCAAACCCTGCTCCTGGCCATGACCGCCTACGGCATCGCCAGCTGCCCCCAGGGCCTATTGGGCTTCTACGGCAACACGATCCGAGAGACTCTGCACATCCGCGACACCAAGGTCCTGTTCGGCGTCTCCTTCGGATACGCCCGCGACCAGGCTCCGGTCAACAACCTCGCCATTCCCCGCGCGGCGCTCCACGAGACCACCAGATTCCACGACTGACGCTCCGGTTGATCCGATTTGCCGCGTGTCGCCACCCCTGAACGCCGACACCGACGTCCGTACGCCGCTCATGGCGCGGCCACTGCTGTGGACCGCGCGCCGTGACGGCACACTTGTGGCATGGAGATCACTTCGGCCGTCGGGGCGGTTCTCGGCGCGTTCGGATTGTCGGGCGCGGCGGGGCTCAATGCCTGGCTACCGCTGCTGGTGGTCGGCGTGGCCGATCGGTTCGGATGGATTGATCTCGGCGACTCCTACGGGTGGCTGTCCTCGACTCCCGCGCTGATCGCCATCGCCGTGCTGTTCATCCTGGACCTCGTCGGCGACAAGGTTCCGGCGTTGGATTCGGTGCTGCATGCCATCGGAGCCCTCGTGGCGCCGGCCTCCGGGGCGATCCTGTTCACCGCCGAGTCCAGTCTGTCCGCACATCTGCCGCCCGCCGTCGCCGCGGTGCTCGGTGCGGTCACCGCGGGCAGCGTGCACGCCGGGCGAGCCGTGGCGCGGCCGTTCGTGACGGGAACCACTGCGGGCGTGGGCAATCCGGTGGTGTCGACCGTCGAGGACGGCGTCTCGCTCGCGCTCACGGTCCTGGCCTTGGCGGTACCGGTGGCGGCCTTCGTGGCGATCCTGATCCTGCTGACAGCGCTGGGCTGGTTGGCATTGCGCGCGACCCGCTGGCTGCGCAACAGACGCGGACGTGAGCCGGGCCGAACCCGACCGTGATCGAACTCGCCGGACGCGTCCGACGAATTCGCGAAATCCCGCTGTTCGACGCCTCGGCCGGCACAATGTAGCGATGCGATCATTTGCCCGAATGATGCTGGCCGCCGTCGCCGGAGTGCTGATCGGGACGGGCCAGGCCGCCGCCGTACCCGCCTGGTTGTCCCCGGAACCACCCGATGTGCAGGCCCCGCAGGCGGCGCTGGCCGACGGGAACACCGGCGCGATCCGCTGGTCGCGCGAGGCGAATACGCCCGTCCCGATCGCCAGCATCACCAAGGTGATGACCGCGCTGGTCGTATTGAACTCCGGCGATATCGATCGCACTATCACTGTGCCGCAAGGGATCATCGACTACGACCGCAAATACGGTGCGAGCACGGCCGATCTGGTCCCGGGCGAGGTGCTCACCGCGCGCGAGCTGCTGTACGCGCTGCTGCTGCCGTCCGGCTGCGACGCCGCCTACACCCTCGCTGAGGCCTACGGACCCGGCCGTGGCGAATTCATCGCCAAGATGAACGACACCGCACGCCAACTCGGTATGGCCGGAACGCATTTCAGCGATCCCAGCGGACTGCCCGACCCGACCGACTACTCCACCTATTCCACCCCCACCGACCTGGTCACCCTCGGCCTGCGCGCGATGAGCCAGCCGCTGTTCCGCGATATCGTCCGCCAGCAGAGCCACCACCTGCCCGCGGCCCCCGGCCACCGCGATCACGTCTGGGAAACCACGAATTTGCTGCTGCACGACTATCCCGGCACCGTCGGCATCAAGACCGGCTCCACCGACGCCGCGGGCACCTGCCTGCTGTTCGAGGCGGTCCGATTGGGCCAGCCCCTGATCGGCGTGGTCCTGCACAGCTCCCCCGACAGCGACGTCGCCGCACAACGCGACGCCGAGCACATGCTGAACTGGGGCTTCGGACCGATTCTGAGCGCGCTGCCGATCGGTTAGGCGCTCGCCCGCACCGGTCGACAGGCTCGCGCGCGTCGCTTAACTTCGGATGCCATGACCAGAAGGCTGTCCGCGGAAACGCTTGCCACACTTGCCGAAACGCTGTTCGGGGTGGCGGCCGAGGCGGTTCCGCTGGCGGGCGAATGTCAGTTGAACGCCCGATTGGATGTCGATGGGCGGCCGCGGTATCTGCTCAAGATCTATGACGCCGACGCCCCCGAGGTGGTATTGCAGGAGGCCCTGCACGCCCACCTCGCCGAACCCGAATCGGCACTGCGTCATTCGGCGACCACCGTCATCGATGGCCGATCGCGAGTGGCCCACCTGCTCGACTGGGTCGAGGGCGCGGTATGGGCCGCGGCCGGTCCCGCCGATACCGCGCGACTCGTCGGCCTCGGCGCGGCAGTCGCCCGACTCGACACGGCCCTGGCCGGTTTCGACCACCCCGCGCTGGATCGACCGTATCGCTGGAATCCCTTGTACGGCAATGAATTGCAACGAACCCTGCCGATCCTGACCGATCGGGATCGACCGATCGTCGAATACGGCCTGTCCCGGCTGGCCGCCATCCTGCCGACCCTGCGATCGCTCCCCCGGCAGGCCATCCACAACGACGCCAATGACCACAACGTGATCGTCGCCGCCGACGGATCCATCGCGGGGATCATCGACTTCGGTGACATCGTCCGCGCGCCTCGGGTCTGCGGGCTGGCGGTGGCGATGACCTACGTCCAACTGGACACCCCCGATCCGATATCGGCCGCGACCGCCGTGGCGTCCGGGTATCACGGCGAATCCCCCTTGACCGCAACCGAACTGGCGCTGCTACCCGATCTGATCGATATCCGACTGGCAACCAGTGTCGCCAACGCCGCCGAACAGTACGCCGCCGATCCGACCAACGACTATCTCACCATCAGCCAGCCACAGATCCGCCGACTCGTCGCGACCTCGGCCGACCACCCCAGGCCACTGCTCGAGGCACGCCTGCGCGACGCCTGCGGCTACCGGCCGATCGCCGCCGAACGCGCCATCGTGTCCTGGTTGCGCTCGGCCGAATGCCGACCCGCACGGATACTGCGCACGATCGACATCCGTCCCCCGAGCGACGAACGCGTCCACCTGGGAGTCGAATTGTGCGGTGCGCCGGGCGAACCGGTGTTGTCCCCGCTGGACGGCACGGTGATCGCCGTGGACGAGCCGAACAACGCCGTTCTGCTCGAGCACCACACCGGCGACGGCACACCGTTCTGGTCGCGCCTGCGGCACCTCGGCGAACGCACCGCCGAGCAGGGCGACCATCTTCGCGCCGGAGACCCGCTGGCACACCTTCCGACCGACGAGCCCCACCTCCACCTGCAACTGTTCACCACCCTGCTGGACCGCCTCACCGATCTTCCCCACACCGCCGACCCGGCCGAGCAGGACATCTGGGAAAGCATCTCCCCGTATCCGAATCTGCTGCTACGCCAACCGATATCGCCGCGGTCCATCCGCCGCCGCACCGCCTCCGAGATCGCCGCGCGCCGCCGATCGAATCTGTCCGCGGCGCTGTCGCTCAGCTACGACGAGCCCCTGCACATCGCGTCCGGCCGGGGCGCGGAACTGATCGACGCCCACGGCCGCCGCTATCTGGACCTGGTGAACAATGTCTGCCACGTGGGCCACTGCCACCCGCGAGTGGTCGAGGCCCTCAGCACCCAGGCGGGCCTGCTGAACACCAATACCCGCTACCTGCACGCGAACCTCACCGATTACGCCCGCCGCCTCGCGGCCACCTTCCCCGACCCGCTGAATGTGGTGTTCCTGACCAATTCCGGCAGCGAGGCCAACGATCTCGCGCTGCGACTGGCCCGCACCGCGACCGGCCGCGAGCACACCCTGGTCCTGGACTGGGCCTACCACGGCAACCTCACCTCGCTGATCGAGATCAGCCCGTACAAGTTCAACGGCCGGGGCGGCCTCGGACCCGGACCGCGCGTGCGGATATGCGCGGTACCCGATCCCTACCGGGGCGAATTCGGTTCCGACGGTCGACGCTACGTCGCCGATGTCGCCGCCCACTGCGCCGAATTGACCGCCGCCCGAACACCACCCGCCGCCTTCATCCACGAGTCGATACCGGGCTGTGCCGGACAGATCGACCTCGCCGACGGCTATCTGGAACACGCCTACGCCACCGCCCGAGCCGCGGGCGCGCTGTGTATCGCCGACGAGGTCCAGTGCGGCTTCGGCCGCGTCGGCACCCATATGTGGGCCTTCGAACGACACGGTGTGACGCCCGATATCGTCACGCTGGGCAAGCCGATCGGCAACGGCCACCCGATCGGCGCGGTGGTCACCACCCCGCAGGTCGCCCGCCGATTCGTCACCGGCATGGAGTATTTCAACACCTTCGGCGGAAATCCGGTCTCCTGCGCGGTCGCCTCGGCCGTCCTCGACGTCATGGAGGATGAACGATTGACAGCACACGCCCAGATCGTGGGCGGGCGGCTGCGGACCGTGCTGGAATCGCTCGCCGAACGCCACGACGCGATCGGCGATGTCCGCGGCCGCGGCCTTTTCCTGGGCGTCGATGTGGTGACCGACCGGCAGAGCAAACGGCCGGATCGCGCAGTGGCCGAACGCATTGTCGAAGTGGCCAAGCACGAGGGCATTCTGCTGTCAACCGACGGTCCGGCGAACAATGTGTTGAAAATCAAGCCGCCCATGGTGCTTTCGATGACGCAGGCGGAACACGCCGCGGCCGTAATCGGCAACGCACTCGATCAAATACGTTCATCCAGTTCAAAATGCGAGAATTTCACCGAGAGAAGGGGTTGAAACCGGGCGGTCTTCGGGTACGAGACCGCATTGCGTCGGGGGCGTAAGTATTACGAATTGCGCAAAAGGCTCCGAAGCCGTTGCGGCTCGATAAGACGGCGCTATAGCCTGCGAATCACGTTGAACGATCAACCTCGGGATGATCGTTCTCGTGAATCACCAAGGAGCGCAATCGTGCGAAATTCATTACGTACAATCTCCGCATCGCTGACCGCGGCACTGCTCTGGCTCGTACCGAGCGTATGTCAGGCCGATCAGCCCGCTCAACCGGATCACTGTGAGTCGGTTTCCATTTCGGTGCTGCTGGGCGCCCTGGCCGGGACGCTATGCCTGCCCGACAGCGGCCCGACCGGCACGGTCATGGTGTTGATGGCCGGTTCCAACTACAACCACACCTACTGGGATTTCCCGTACCAACCCGAAACCTACAATTTCCGCCGCGCGATGAACGCGGGCGGTTACGCGACGCTGGTGGTCGATCGGCTCGGCAACGGCGCGAGCACCCGCCCGCCGAGCGCCACGCTCACCGCGACCGGATCCGCGGCCGCATTGCATCAGGTCGTCCAGGCGCTGCGCCACGGACTCGCGGGCCATCAACCGTTCGACAAGGTGATCACCGGCGGCCATTCGCTCAGTTCCGGTTTCAGTGTGCTGGAGGCCGTCACATTCCACGATGTCGACGGCGTATTGCTCACCGGATACTCGCACACCCTGGACTATCTCCAGGTGGGGAGCGTGGTGTCCACCTATTATCCGGCAATCCTGGATCCGAGGTTCATCGGCCGCGGCTACGATCCGGGTTATCTCACCACACGACCCGGCACCCGAGCCGCCGATTTCTATGGACCCGGCGACTTCGATCCGCAGGTGCTCGCGACCGATGAGGCAACCAAGGAAGTCTTCTCGCTCACCGAATATCCCGACGGCCTGGCCTCCACGCTCCCACCGGTTTCCAACCTCATCGATGTCCCGGTCATGGTGGTCGACGGCAGTATGGACAAGTTGTCCTGCGGCCCCGATTTCTCGATCTGCCACGACACCGCGGCATTGCAGGCCGCGGAAGCGCCGTACTTCAGCCCGGCCGCGCATCTGCGCACCTATGTACTCCCCGGTTCGGGCCATTCGGTGAATCTCGCCCTCAACACCGAGGATTATCAAGCCGCCGTTCTCGACTGGGTGAACTCCACGGTCCGATAGGCGGATTCCGCATTCGGTTCCCGCGTGTTCCGTTCGGAACACGCGGGAACTTCCCCTGCCAATCACCTTGATCCCCAGTACGTTCGGATGTGACGCACGCTCACGAGGAGGACCTGTGCCGCTGATCTCGGCCGCGATCTGCCCGCACCCGCCGTATCTCATCCCCGAGGTCGCCGGAGCCGCCGCGCCCGAATGGGCCGGATTGCACACCGCGTGCACGGAATCGTTGCGGCGGTTGCGGATTCCGCAGTTCGGGGTGAAGGCCGACGGGTGGGCGGTGTTCGACAGTTTCGATCTGCGCCCCGCCGACGCCAGCACACCCGACCTCGTGGTGATCGTCGGCGGCGACAGTTCGACCAGAACCTACGACGGCCCGGGCTCCTACAGCAGCCTCGAGCAGCAGGGCATCGACTGGGACTTCGGCTGGGGCCGGACCACCGACAACCCGATACCCCTGCCGCTGTCGCTGTCGCTGGGCCACTGGATCCTCTTCGGCTGCAGTCCCACCGCGCTCTTGGTGGCCGACCTGGAGTTGCAGGCCGTGGCGTTCGACGCCCCGCCGCAGGAGTGCGCGGAGCTGGGGCGTGCACTGGCCGCACGGGCCGAGCGGGTCGCGATGCTCGTCATCGGCGATGGGACGGGTTCGGATCACACCCGAATCGCCAGCGCTCTCGCGCACGCCGATGCCGCAGCGCTGGACCGACTCGATCCCACGCCGACCCCGAGCGGGCGAGCGCCCTGGCAGGTCCTGGCCGGCGCTGCCGAGGGACACCGCTTCACCGGCGAACTCCGCTCCGACGAGAAATCCCACCGCGCGGGCTTTTTCGTCGCCAACTGGTTCCGGGCGTAGGCGCCGCCGGTTGATAGGGTCGATCAGGCGGAACGATCCGCGAGACGTGAAGGAGAGCGGCATGCCGGAGGTCCTGGTCGCTGAGATTCACTCGGATAGCCGGCCCCGTTCGGGGCAGAAGGATCGGTGCAGCGCGAACTTCTCGCTGGCCGACATTCCGCAGGAGACAAGGGAACTGCTCTGGCGAACCGACCCCGACGCCGCGACCATCAGATTCAGCGTCATGTCCGACGTGCGAGCCAACTACGACCAACGCGTCCTGTCCAATATCCAGTCCGGCTCACGAACCCCGGTCCCCCGCGAACGACAGTCACTGTCCCGCCGCGGCTTCTACCTGGCCGACCCCTCCGGCGCACCGGAATCCGGCTTCACCGTAAGGGTTTACGCCCTACTGCCCGACCCGCGCTAGCTGTACCCGGTCAGCGGACTAATTCGTCGGCGCGGCGGGCTGGTCGACCGTGTTGAAGAACAGGATGGCTGCGGCGATGGCTACCGGGACGCCGACGGCGATGGTGCCGACCAGGCCGCCGATGGCTCCGGCGGCTACCGCGGTGAGCAGGCAGCCGCCGAGGAAGCCGGGGACGGCCAGGACGCCGATCGACGGGATGGCCGCGACCGAACCGGCGGCCAGGCCGCCCGCGAGACAGCCGATGCCCGCGCCGATAACCGTGCCGATCAGGCCGCCGAGGGCGGTGCCGATGCCGACCTGGGTACCGAAGTGGGACAGGGCGTCGTTGAATTGGTCCGAACCCGGGTTGAGGTCGACCTGGGTGAGGGCCGGAAAGGGCGCGGGGGTCGCGGCGGCCGGGTCGGTGCTGGGCGTGAGCCGGGCGGTCCGGCCGGTGATGGTTGCGGCAATCGGCCAGCGTTTGCCGTCGCGCTCGTAGAGCAGCGGGATGCCGCCGACCAGGACATCGCCCGGATCGCGGATCTGCAATTGCCCGTCGGCCACCGCGAGACGACCCGAGTCGACGCTCATCAGCACCGAGTCACCCGAGATATCGGCGCTGTAGTGCATATCCTCGGGCGCCTCGGCGCGGGCGACCGCCGCGGTTCCCACCACGCTCACCACGAAGGCCGACAGCATCGCAATACGTCTTACTTTCACCGAGACACCCACAATCAAGCGCACGAAGGTTCTCTCGATGAAACAGGCAATTATTCAGCTATTCAACGGTCTGTGACGGAAATTACCGTCTGGAAATACCCGTTCAGGCGCCGATGGCCCGGGCAAGCTGCGGCCAGGATTCGTGCAGATCGGTCTCGAACAGCCCCCACGTATGCGACCCCTCCGAACGCACGATGTGGGTAGCCGGAATACGCAACTGACTGAGCCGACTCGCGAACGAGGTCGTACACGAATTCGCGATCGACTCCACCGGCGGGAAGGTCAGCCCGCCCTGATCGATCGTCCCGGGCACACCGGACGCGGCCGACAGATAGACCGTCTTCCCCGACAGCGCGTCGGCATGCAGGAAAGCGTCGTGCGCACGCCAGGTCTCACTTCCCGGCACACCCCACATGTTCCCGGGATTGCCGCCCCCGCGAACCACCTGCGCCGCGACCATGGCCGTACCCGCCGGATCCGAGGTCCACGGACATCCGCTGTAGGCCGCCACCGCCTCGTACCGATCCGGGGCCTGCACGGCCAGATCGACCGCCGACGCCGCACTCATCGACACACCCGCGATCGCGTTGCGCCCGGTGGAATTCAGCCGCTCGTCGAGCACCGCGGGCAACTCCCGGGTGAAGAACGTCTGCCACCGATTACGCCCCAGCACGGGATCGTCGGCGAGCCAATCGGTGTACATGCTGTAGGCCCCGCCGATCGGCATCACCACATTGACATGCTTATCGGCGAAGAACTTTCGCACATCGGTATCGTCCCACCACGAAATGCCGTCCGCCCCACCGCCGATGCCGGTGAGCAGATACAGCGTCGGCGCGGGCCCGCCACCCGCGGCGCGAATCACCCTGCTGCTCACCACCTTGTCCATCGCGGGCGAATACACATCGATCCGTTCGGCGGAATCATCGATCGGATCGGAGGCGACCACCCGCGCCCCGGGCGGAGCCGCCGCGGTCGGCCCGGACGCGACGAACGAACCCACGATCACACTCATCAACACTGTCAGATACTTAGAAGCCCTCACTATTCCGGTCTACCGCGCCGAGATCATCGCTACACACCCCAGTTTCGTGGTCTCAGTCGCAGAACCGCTGTTCCGCGATGACCGGGTCCTGCGGAATCCGCAGGGTCGTCCGGCGCAGCGCACCGGTCAGGTTGCGCCAGAAGCGACTCGGGCTCATCGGCCGACTCGTCGAATCCACGAGATCACGAAGCGGCTCGCAGGACAGCGCGTGCCGCGCCGCGCGCACTTGGGCTCGCGTCGCACCTCGCGTCTCGTCCATGGTGGCGACCAGATCCGCATCGGCGTACTGCGCGAGCACCCACGCTGTGGGAAGCCACTTTTCGTGACCCGGCCGCCCGCGCTGGTCGAGTCGCAGATGACCGGCCAGCGGCGACACCAGCCCGTTCACATCGACCACGGTGCCGTGCAGCGGCATGATCGCCGCCGCGATACCCATATTGTTGTAGAAGTAGACGCTGTGATCCGGCGCCGTCGCCGACAGCGGCATCATCCAGATATTGCCGTCGGCCGTGATTCCGCTGCGCAACACCAATGTGCGGTCGCGGTGATCGGTCAGGCTGGCCAGCGTCGCCAGCAGCGTGATGTCCCGTCGGCGTGATTCGGCGCGCGGGTTCGGGTCGCTGTAAACCACCGCCTCGTAGGCGCGTTCGTCGGTCAGCCCGGTCGGGCCGAACTGAGTGCCGTGATACGACGGCCCGAGCCACAGCCCGGCGATCAGCGCCCACCCCGCGAGCAGTACCGCCCCGATCGTCTCCAGCCGCCGCGCGACCGGCGCGGCGAACATCGGCAGCAGCAGGGCGAACAGCACGGGAATCCACAGCCGGGCGTGCATGTAGTCCCCGCCGACTCGGACCAGATAGACACCGAGCGCCACGGCCGCCAGCACCGGCGCGGCCATCAACACCGCACCGCGCCGATCGACCCCGCCGCGATCGAGCAGGCGGGTACCGATGACCGCGATCACCAGCAACGGAATCCACAGCAGATAGGCCCCGACGAAGTCGTTGAGATACGACAACCCCTGCGCCCATTGGGATCTGCCGGCCTCCTTCGCCAAAGCCGGTAGCGGTACCAGGATTCCGTAATATCCGGCCCGAAAGATCTCATAGCCGACCGGTACCACCAGCCCCGCACCGCAGTACCACAGCGCTCGCCCGCGACCGGGCCGTGTGATCATCAATGCCGCCACGCCGAAGACGATCGACGCCAACAGGAAATCCGGCCGGATCAGCGGCCCGAGTCCGATCACCACCGCGGCCACGATCATCCGCGCGCGGCCGGATCGTTCGGTGAGCGAAACCAGCAGCCACCACACCGATCCCAGCCAGCCCAGGCTGAGCCCGGTCTCCAAACCCGATGTGGCATAGTCCCAGAACCCGCCGACCGCCAGTGGTACCAGCGCGCCCATCGGCAGGATCATGCCGGTCTCGCCGCGTTGCCGATACAGCGTCACGCATCCGGCCAGGCCCGCGGCGATGCCCGCCATGGCGAGCGCCAGCCCCAGCCCGACCGAGGTCGCCGCGATATCACTCGGTCGCAGCCAGCCGAACGCGGCGAGCAGCCACACCCACAGCGGGCTGGTCGCCGCCTCGGCGCGCTCGAACGGATTGTAGTCGGGCCCCGCCCCGGCCAGGATCTGCTCGGCCACCCGCACCACGATCATGCCGTCATCGCTGATCCACCGGCGCTCATAGGCGAACACGCCGAACAGCAGGACCGTCACAAGCCCTGCTGTCAGCGTGAGGCGTTCCCTCATCGGTATGGACATCGCACTTCGATGGTCCAGCGCCGAGGCCGAACAATCAACCAGCGCAGTATATTTGAGGCTTCACGCCCCCGGGGCGGCCGCCATGCGCGCGGCGAGGTTGTCGCCCGCCCATTTCAAACCCGCGGCATGGTCCTGGTCACCGGGAAATTCCGTCACCAGCGCCTGATACATCACCACTCCCGCCTCGGTGACGTCCACGGCCTCCTGCCCCGCCGGGAGATAAGCGCCGACATAGATCAGATTCGACGCGACATCGGCGCGCGCCTTCGCCTCGGCGTGGGTGAGCCCCGCCGCCAATTGCGCGGCCTCGTAGCCGAGTCCGTCTGCGCCGTGCGGATTTCCGGCCCCGTTGTACCGAGCGACCAGATTGTGCAGTGCCCACGACAGGCTGTCGAGATAGGCGAAGTTGTCGGGAAACGCGGCATGAAGATCCCGATAGACGGCGACGCCCGCGGCCGTGACGTCGACGGCCTCCTGTCCGGCCGCGAGATAAGCGCCCACGTAGACGAGATTGGAGGCGACATCGGCACGAACGTTCTCGGCAGCCCCGGTAGTGACGAACCGTTCGGGCAGCCGGGCGGCCTCATGACCGAGACCCGCTGCGCCCTGCGGATTTCCGGCACCGTTGTGGCGGGCGGTGAGATTGTGCAGCGCCCAGGACAGGCTGTCGAGATAGGCGGCGTTGTCGGGGTGCGCGGCGTTGAGGTATCGATAGACCGCCACACCCGCGACCGTCACGTCGACGGCCTCCTGTCCAGCGGGCAGGTATGCGCCGATGTAGATCAGATTGGAGGCGATCGAGGATCGTACGTCGGCGGGTGGCTCGGTGGCGGTGAATCGTTCCGGTAGTTGGGCGGCCTCGTAGCCGAGTCCGTCCGCGCCGTGGGAGTTTCCGGCGCTGTTGTAGCGGGCGGTCAGATTGTGCAGCGCCCAGGACAGGCCGTTCAGGTAGGCGGGCGAATCTACCTGGGCGGCAACGGCATCGCGCAGTAGCTGGACCCCAGCGGCGGTGACGGCTACCGCCTCGTCACCCGCGGCAAGGTAAGCGCCGAGGTAGATCAGGTTTCCGGCCATATCGGCGGAATCGTCGGCGGTGGTCCGCAGGTCGCCGAGCTCGGCCAGCGATCGCTCGGCCTCGTAACCGAGTCCGGCGGATCGGTCCTGATGTCCGCTCGACTGCAGTTGCCGCGCGGAGTCGTTGAGTATTCGAAGGCGAGCCCGAATCGCTTTGACCGACAATGGTTCCAGCCCGTTCGTCCGGCTGAACGCCGTGCTGAACACATCCTGGCCCGCATCGGTCAGGGTGGCCAACGCCATGCGCCAGGTTCGCATTCGATCGCCGTAGAGGCCCGCGAGATCGCTTGCGGGGATTCGGAATTCCTGTCCCCAGTGTGGGATCGCGCCGAAGGTCCGAGCCGCGGCGTGAACGTCGTCCCAGAATCCGGCGTAGATATCGTCCTGCCGCGCCCGGCCGGTCGCGATCTCGACCGAGACGCTCAGGTCGTAGCGCTGCATCGCGATCAGCGCCGAGGATTTGGGCGTGAACCGAATCCCTATGTACCCGAACACCGGACGTCCGGCGGCGAGCCGATCGCGCGCCAATTGCAGAATCGTGTCGATGAAGGATTGATAGTTCAGGCCCGCGTCGAATATGAACTCCGCGGAATTGCCGCTCTGCGCGCCGTCGAGTGCGTAGTTGTGTGTGTCGAGCATGTCGCAGGCGTGCCCCAGCCGCAGCACGGGACTGAAACTGTCGGCCAGCAATTGGGAGACCGCGGCAATGACCTGGGGTCGCCCCTGCGGACCGAGAACCGGATTGGTGGCGAGTCGATACAGAATGAGTACGATCGCCTCGCCGCTCGTGGTGCTGGACTGGAGGATTCGCTCGAGTTGCGGGCGGAAGTTGTCGACGAGCTCCTCCGCATTGTCGCAGCCCAGCGCATTCCCCAAGGCGATCTCCAGGTCGGAGTAGTCACCCTTGATCTGATCCCACAGCACCGGCCCGATCTCCACTGGCGACCGCGGATGTTCGATGACGGCCTTCGCGACTCCGGTCGGCGGTTTCGGCGTGAGATCGGCCTGTCCGGTCCCGATCGGCACGGCCCAGCGCCGGGTGATCCAGCACTGGTCCGGGCGCGACAGATTCACGCCGATATTGAGGTGCCGCAATGGTTTCGCGGGACTGCCGTGCAAGCGCTCGGCGATGCGATGCAGTCCCCAGTGATCGATCCACGTCTGAAGCGACGCCAGCTCCGGGAACACATCGCCGACGGTCCAGACCGGCGTCGGCGCGATACCCGGATTGTCGAGGATGAATTGTTCCTTCTGTCGCTTCACGTACTCGTAGGCTTGTTCGAAGTAGCCGCCGCCCAGATCGGTGAACAGGGCGTCGAAGATTCCGGTCCGCTCACCCGCGCCGATGTGACTGTGCGCCAAGGTATCCCGAATGGAGGGCCAGCTGTGCTCGAGATTGATCTCGAACAGCGCGTAGTCCGGCACGACCTCCAGAATCACGGCATAGGCGACACCGGCGCGACCGACCGCGACCCGGGCCGCGTCGAACAGGTTGTCGTCGGCGGCGATTCGGGTCTCGGCGCACCACTGCGGTAGATGCTCGCGCGCCTTCTCACCGGGAAACAGCGGATCGGCGGGCGTGATCCACCATTCGATGCCACCCGGCCCGACCAGCAGTATCGCCCGGATCCAATCACCGAGCGGCGACACCTCGAAATCGCCGCCGTGCGTGCCGGTCGACACCGCGCCCGACAGTGTCTGCCCGCCGCCCGCGCCCATCGTCGGCAGCGCCAGCCCGCACCGCTTCAAATCCGTGAGCAACTGTTTGATCTGAATCCCGGCCTCGACGAAGACGAAATGACGCCCCGGCAGATCCGCGGCCTCCCGGGCGCACATCCGCGACAGCAGCAACTCATCGGCCCCCGGCAGCAGCCGTTCGGGGGTCAGCTGTCCGCGCGGCCTCGGATACGGCTGCGACAGATGCGACTGAAGAAAGGTCATCGCCACCAGATTGTCGGCAACGTGATTGGGCGACAACGAATACAGCGACCCGGCGGCGCGCAGCGACCGCCCCTCACCGGCGGCCGCCAGCACCGCGGCGACCAGCGCGCCCCTGGTCCGTGGCGAATACAACTTCGCCTGGAAGGGATGCAACTCGAGCAGATCGGTGAGTGTTATAGGACTCTCGGTGAACTCGTCGTCCTCGAGCGGACTCTGGCACGGCATCGCGCACCTTCTCTTCATTCGAACATGCGCAAGCACATGTGCTGGGTCCCCGACCTCCGACAGGGACAAGTATGAGCGGGGCGAGTATTCATTTCAAGCTCGATTGCGCACATCGAAAGCACATGGGGTACAAGGTAATTGAGTAGTTCCTTCCAGGTCGAATCGGAAACAGAGCGGTATGTGTAGTGATACTCTTCCGCTCAGCAGGGCGGGAGTATTCGGTGGCCACGGTGCCGCAATTCAGTCGCGTTTCCAGAATGGCGCTTTCCAAAATTGGGCCCAATTCTTAGAGAGGCTAACGATGGCCAGTCCAACGCTTGCGAGCATGGCACTCGGGCGACAGCTGCAGAAGTTCCGGGAGCGGGCCGGGCTCTCACAGAACGCCGTGGCGCGGGCGGTGGAGATGTCGCCGCAGACCTACGGGCGGCTGGAGGACGGGGTGAAGCAGAACCTCACGACTCTGTTGACCAATGCCCTCTGTGACACGTTGAGCGTGAGTGCCGAGGAGCGGCGGCAGTTGCACTTGCTGGCGGAAGAGGTTCGCAAGCAACACAAGTCCGGGGAGCGCGGCTGGTGGCGGCCGTACATCGACGATTTGGAGAAGAACTTCGCGTACTACCTACAACTCGAGGGGAACGCGCGGAAGATTACCTACCTTCACCTGAATCTCGTCCCAGGCTTGCTTCAGACGACGGAGTACAGACGGCAGCTCGTCTGGGCGGAGTTCCCGCAACGATCGCCGGAGGAGATCGACAGGTTTATCCAGGTCGTTGTCCAGCGCCAAAAGCGGCTCACGGACTCGCAATTCGAGCTCGAGGTGTTCGTCCCGGAAATAGTGCTGCGGCGGCCGATCGGGGGGCCAGGCGTGATGGAGGACCAGTTGCACCATCTCGCTGAGGTGGGCCAGTTGCCGAATGTCTCCATCAGGGTGATCCGGGACAACCGCACGAACCCGATGATCTTGGTGGCGGACAGCTTCAACTTCATGACCTTCCCACCGCTGCCGAACACGAAGCTGACGCCTCCTCCGGTGGTGTACAAGGACGGATTCACTGGTGCGCTGTACCTCATCGGAGAGAAGGAAGTGGCCAAGTATCGCGAGGTGATATCCATACTCCGCCGTGTAGCGTTGGACGAGGGCGCGACCAGGGATCTGGTCCTGACGATCGCAAGGGAGTTCTCGTCGTGAGCATCGAGCTATCCAGCGCAGTATGGTTCAAATCCAGTCGAAGCGGTGGCCGCGAAGCATGCGTCGAGGTCGCCCACCTCCCGGGCGGCATGACCGGCATCCGCGACTCCAAGAACCCCACCGGCCCAGCCCTCGTCTTCTCCCCCACCGAATGGGACACCTTCACCGCGGCAATTACTCACGGCCGATTCGACTGACACCCATCCTTACTTCCGGCTGATACGAATTGCTCCGGGGTACGACAGCCGAGAAGGAGGAGTCTTTCGTGAAGGTGCTCTCAACCGTGGGCGTGTTGTCGGCCGTGATGCTGGCGGCCGCTCCCGTCGCACAAGCGGCCGACGCACAGGATGCCAATGCGGGAGTGTTCAAGGTCAGCCATGTCGACGGGTCGGTGATTATCGCCTACGACTGCCCCAAGGGAGACAAAGCAACCATTACCGTGCAGGTGAAGGACAAGAAGAAAGACGATTCCGGCAAGGGCAAGGCCGAGAATTTGGAGTGCACCGGCAAGCCGACGTTGACGACTGTGGACACCGACCTCGACGACGCCGAACACGGCGACCCGGTCACCGCCGAGGTGAGCATCAGCGCCACGGGAAATGTGCCGGTAGATCGCAAGATCTCCGACTATATGGGCTCCGCGGACGATGCCTGACAACCAGTAACGACCAGGGGCCGCCCGGTTGTCCTGGCCTGGCGGCCAAGACAACCGGATCACAACTCAGCCCAGGCACCCCCGCTGTCTCAGCTCGGCAGCCGTATCGTCGGACAACATCACCGACTCTCCCGGGCTGACCGACATGAATTTGTCCATGTCGGGCGTCTTGATATCAGCCTTCGTCGCGCAGTCCAACATCTGGGCGGTCACCGTGATGGACTGATCGGCGCTGGCCACGCCCGCTCCGGACATGAGCGCACCCGCCAGTGCCACGGCAAAAGCACCTGCCTTGGCGAATCGCATGAGATCTCCTCCTTCGAATCGCATTCGTGTGACTTTGCTCGTTACCTGGTCAAGCATTGGCAGGCTTCCCCGCTAGCGGGAAATTAACCCCGAGGTGGCCTCGAGGATCGCCGAATGCGGGCGACCGGGCTCGCGGCGGCGCTCGAGGCCCTCGCAGACCCGGTCCGGCTCCGATTGCTGTCCGTATCGCCGCACCCGTATCACGCCCGGTATGACAGCACGCAGGGGCACAATGGAACCTGATGAAGGTCGGCCGAAGGTAGCTGCCCGCCAACGGGTTTGCGCGTATGTTGCCTGGCGGCTAGTGCTCGGCAAAGGAAGTTCGATGAGGTTCGTCGTCACGCTGTCGGTATCTGTACTGGCAGCGGTTTCACTGCTGTCCGGATGTAAGGCGACCACCGTGCCGGGAGCGCCGCCCGCGGGGCCGGTTGCGCCGGGTCCGATGAGTCCCGCTGCGGCGCAACAGATGTTGGATCAGCTGCCGATCAAGGGGCGGGCCCCGATGACGGGATACAGCCGCGATCAGTTCGGGGAGGCATGGACCGACGACAACAACGCACCCGACGGGCACAATCACTGCGACACCCGCAACGACATCCTGCGGCGCGATCTGGTCGACATCACACCGGCCACGGGCTGCCAGGTCACCTCGGGCACCCTGCACGATCCGTACACCGGCAAGACGATCACCTTCACGCGCGGCGCGAAAAGCACTGTGGTGCAAATCGATCACATGGTTCCGCTGGGCGATGCCTGGCAGACCGGCGCACAGCAGCTGCCCGCGGACCGGCGACGCGACCTCGCCAACGATCCCCGCAATCTACAAGCCGTCGACGGGCCCACCAACGAGCAGAAGGGCGACGGCGACGCGGCCACCTGGCTGCCGCCGCAGAAGTCCTATCGCTGCACCTATGTCGAACGGCAGGTCGAGGTGAAATCCGTATACGGGCTGTGGGTCACACAGGCCGAGCACGACGCCATCGCCGGGATCCTGCACAACTGCTGACACAGGGAGTGCCACACCCAGGCAGACAGGCCCGCGGCCACCTACGATCCGAATATGGCTGCTTCCGAATTAGGCGACTATCTGCGGGCCAGACGGGCGCTCGTCGGGCCCGACGAGGTGAATCTGCCCACTGTCGGCCATCGCCGGGTGCCGGGTCTGCGCCGCGAGGAGGTGGCGCTGCTGGCGGGTATCAGCGTCGATTACTACGTGCGGCTCGAGCAGGGCCGCGAGGTCGGGCCGTCGTCGCAGGTGGTCGATGTGCTGGCGAGCGTGCTGCGGCTGGACGAGGACGGGCGCGGCCATCTGTTCCGGCTGGCGGGACTGAGCCCGCGCGCCCGGACCGACGCGGTATGCGATCGGGTCGATCCGAGCCTGCTGCAACTCATGAGCGCCTGGCCGGACAATCCGGCGATCGTCTACAACCGCGCCTACGACGTGCTGGCCTCCAATGCCATCGCCGACGCGCTGTTCCACGACTGGACCCATTCGCGCAATCTGCTGCACATCGTCTTCACCGATCCCGGGGCGCGCACGTTCTACCGCGATTGGCCCGAGGTCGCCCGCAATTCGGTCGCCGGATTCCGCATCGGCTACGGCGAGGCGCCGACCGATCAGCGGATCCGGCAGGTACTCGGCGAAATGCTCGACCACAGCCCCAGTTTCGCGAAACTGTGGACCACCCATGATGCCCGGGGTAAGACGTTGGAGCGCAAGCGCTTTCACCATCATGACGTCGGCGAGCTCACCCTGACCATGCAGACCTTCGACGTTCGATCCGCTCCCGGGCAGCAGTTGGTCGTCTACCACGCCGATCCGGGCTCCCCCAGCGGCTCGGCCCTCGTTCTGCTCGGCACACTGGCCGCCACCGCCCGCGGAGGGGCCTGACGCGATTCTCATACCCGGGTGCGAGGAGCGCTGATACCGCGGTCCAATGCGTCCGCGCGACACCGGTTCCTACCGTCGGGACATGCGTATACAAGCCCTTGCCGTCCCGCTCTGCGCGGCGGCGCTGCTTCTGACGGCCTGCACGGCGAACGCCGCCCGAATGGACACGGTGCGTGGCGATCTCGACGCGATGATCCGTTCGGGCGCGGTCGGGGCCGTGGCGACGCTCACCGACAACGGCGTCACCACCGTCATGGCCACCGGCCTCGCCGACCTCACCGCCAAGTCGCCGATGCCGACCGATCCCACCGAACATTTCCGGGTCGGCAGCATCACCAAGAGCTTCACCGCGGCGATCGCGCTGCAACTGGCGGCCGAACACCGCCTCGATCTCGACCGGTCGATCGAGACGTATCTGCCCGGCCTGCTCACCGGCAACGGCGTCGACGGACGCGCCATCACCGTCCGCCAGATCCTGGGGCACCGAAGCGGACTGTCCGACCCGACCGCCACCGCCGACACGAACGAGTACGAGGCGGCCCGAACCGGCCGAACCTACACGCCCACACAGGAAATCGCGCTCGCCCTGCGTTCCTCGACGCAGATAACCCCGGGCATCCGATTCGAATACTCCAATACCAACTACCTCATCGCGGGCATGCTGATCGAGTCGGTGACCGGCCGCCCCTACGCCGACGAACTTCGCGACCGCATCCTGATTCCCCTGAACCTCGCCGACACCTATCTACCGGCCACCGGCGACACGGGACTGCGCGAGCCCCACCCCACCGGATACGCGGTCGTCGACGGCGTGCCCGTCGACCGGACCCGCGTCGAACCGTCGCTGCCCTGGACCTCGGGCGCACTGGTCAGCACAGGAACCGACCTGAACCGCTTCTACACGGCATTGCAATCGGGTCGGGTTGTGCCGCAAGCCCAATTGCGGCAGATGCTCGACGGGGTGGATATGGGCCACGGCGACGGCATGTCCTACGGACTCGGCGTCGGATACACCCAATTGCCTTGCGGCACAGAATTCATCGGTCACGTGGGCGGGCTCACCGGATTCTCCGCGATAGCCGGGGCCACCGCGGACGGGCGCGCGGTCACCATCTCCTACACCGGCCAACCCGCCATCGACGACATCCCCGGCCTGCTCGCCCACGCGCTGTGTGACTAGCGCAGGCAGGTGATCCAGTAGTCCCCGTCGGTGTCGCGGTGCACACCGTGTGTCTCACTGGGGAATCCGGGGAAATGCCGATCGAAATCCTCCAGCGCGCGCAGGTAGCGCAGGGTCGCGGAATCCTTGTCCCCGGCGTTCTCCCCGGGCATCAGCACCGGGATGCCGGGCGGGGTGGTCACCACCTGGGTGGCCACCGTGCGATCGGCGAGTTCGGCGAGGCGGACCGGTTCGGTGCCGCCGCGCAGCAGTCGCTGATAGGTCTGCGCCGGTGTGAGTTCGGGGCGGGGCGGGTGGGTGAACGCCTCGTCGAGCAGCGGGATCAGCTCGCTCGCGCGCAACTGCCCGTGCATCTGATCGCACAGCTCGCGCAGGGTGAGGCCCGCGTATCGGTCGGGGTGGTCCTTGATCAAGCCGGGCAGGACGTCGACCAGGGCCGCGCCGGAATCATAGAGGGATTTGAAATCCAGCAGGCCGTCGATGAGCGTGCCCCACTTGCCCTTGGTGATGCCCATGGAGAACAGGATCAGACAGGTGTAGGTGTCGGTCTTCTCCACGACGATGCGGCGGGTCTCGAGGTAGGCGGTGAGGATTTTGGCGGGGATTCCGGTATCGGCCGGTGTGCCCTTGGCATCGGTGCCGGGGCAGGTGACGCTGACCTTGATCGGATCGAGTAGGCAGTAACCGGATTCCATGTCGGGGAAGCCGTGCCAGTCGGCCCCGGGTTCGAGAGTCCAGCACGCGGGTTCGGTGCGCAGCAGTTCCAGCGGGGCGTCGGCGAACGAATAGCGTTGTCCGGTGGCCGGATCGGTGACCTCGTCGGGTTGCCAGGTGCCGAAGAACCAGCCGGGACGATCACCCGCGGAGGCGATGCGGCGGCCGATGCGGGCCACGGCCTGACGGAATCGGATCGCCTCGGTGACGGCCTCGTCGGTGAGCCATCGGCCGCCCGGGCCGTCCATCATGCCCGCGGCCACATCGAGTCCGGCGATCAGCGGATACAGCGGGGAGGTGGTGGCGTGCATCATGAAGGTCTCGTTGAACTGCCGCTGATCCACCGGCGAGCGGGGCGAGTTCTTCACGTGCACCATCGCGCTCTGCGACATCGCGGCGAGGAGTTTGTGGGTGGACTGGGTGGTCAGCACGGTCGGGCGGATGTCGTCGGGGACCGTACCGGGGTCGACCGACATGCCGTAGCGACGGGCGTAGAGGGGATGGAAGCGGGCGTAGGCGAACCAGGCCTCGTCCAGATGCAGGCGCGGCACGCTCCGGCCGAGCAGTGTGGCCAGGCTGATCGCGTCGTAGCACAGGCCGTCGTAGGTGGAGTTGGTGATCACGGCGTAGACCGGTGACGGGTCGGCGGCGTCGGCGGCAAGTGGGTTGCGGCCCAGTACTTCCGCGATCGCGGAGCTGGTCAGCGCGGCCGGTGGGATCGGGCCCATCAGGCCGTAGCCGTTGCGAGTGGGAACCAGATACGCGGGACGGCCGCCGCTGAGGGTGAGGCCGTGGTAGATCGCCTTGTGGCAGTTGCGGTCGACCAGCACCAGTTCGTCGGTGGCGATACTGGCGTGCAGGGCGATGCGGTCGCCGGTCGAATCGCCGTGCAGCACGAAGAATGTCAGGTCCGCGCCGAAGATACGAGCGGCATTGCGTTCGGCGTCGCCGATGGGTCCGGTGTGCTCGAACAGTGAGCCGAGTTCGGCCACCGAGATGGACAGGTCGGTGCGGAACAGGCGTTCGCCGTAGTAGTCGAACAGCGCGCGGCCGACCGGGGATTTCAGGAACGCCACGCCGCCCGCGTGTGCCGGTGTGTGCCAGGAGTATTCGTGGGTGTCGTCGAAGCGGCGCAGTTCGCGGAAGAACGGGGGCAGCAGATCGTCCTGATAGCGGCGGGCCGCGACACCGATACGGCCCGCGATGAATCCCGGGGTGTCCTCGAGCAGCCAGACGTAGCCGCACACCGCCTCCGAGACCCACAGCGGCAGATCGTCCACCGAGGCCGCGGTGGTCACCAGGAATACCGGCAGGCGCGAGAAGCGGGCCATGAGTGCCTGTAGCACCGCCTCGGCGGGGCGCTCGAGTACACCGTCGGCATCGTCGAGATCCCAACTCACCAGGGCCGCGGTCAGATCGGCTCGGCTCTGCACCAGCGCGAGCGCGTCCTCGTCGGTCCCCGCGCGGACCACGCCGTGGCCCTCCTCGTCGAGATGTGCGCAGATCCGCTCCAGCTGATCGGCCAGCACCGAGCCGGGGATGATGTCGTTGACCGCCAGCAGAATCGTCGATCCGGTCATGTTGAGCCACCTCCTGACCTGTATTCGAAGGTGGGCGGCGTGTCGGATTGCACGACTCGGCAAATTTGTCGCCGTTGTGTTCGGGTGTCCGGCCGGGTTGATCTTCACCTCCGCCACCGACGCCTCGTACCCGGACACCGACGCCCTACCACGAGGTCACCACCACCATTGGGCCGCTGGCTTTTTGGGGACATTACGAACCGATTAACTTCTGGCCGAATATTTTACCTGGTAGTAGATTATCTTTGCACCCCCCGACCGGGTGGAATTGATGTGCAGAATATCCCAGCCCCCCAAATCTGGGGGTACAGCCCATGTTTGTGATCCGGTAATGTTTCAACTCGGCAACGCGAGGGTTCTGTGCGCATTCATGCCGGTTCAGTTGTGACTACAGGGGGAATGAAATTGGGCCGATTGGACGAGTTGATAACCGACCGGGCTCGAGAGTGTCCGGACCGTATCGCGGTTGTCGATTCCACGCGTTCACTCACCTATTCCGAGCTGGACCGCGAGATCGATGAATGCGCAGTGGCATTCGCCCGGGTGGGTATCGGTCCCGGAACGCGGGTCGGGCTGATATCTACCAAAAATATAGCGACCGTAACCGCGATCTACGCACTGCTGCGGCGGCGCGCGGTGGTCGCCCCCATCGATCCGGCCGAACCGCCCGAGCGAATCCAGCGAATGGCTCGCAGTGGATTGCTCGCCACGCTGATATTCGACGCGCGAGCGAAGAAGACCGTGGTCGCCGCCGCCGAACGCCTGACCCCCGACCGCATTCCCGAACAACCCCAACAGGTTTGGCCGAGCCTGTTCGCCGCACCCACCGTGCCGGAATTCGACGGTCCGATTCCGGGCGGCGAACAGCTGCGCGATGTGGGCTACATACTGTTCACCTCCGGCAGCACCGGCTGGCCCAAAGGGGTTGCCCTCACACACGAGAACGTCCTGCACTTCGCCCGGTGGGCGGCCCATCGGCTCGGCGTGCGGGCCGACGACGTCGTCGGTTCCCAGGCCTCGCTGGGGTTCGACCTGACCACCTTCGACCTGTTTTCCACGGCCCTGGCCGGTGCGACGGTCTCGCTGCTGCCCGACTTCCTGCGCAGCTTCCCGCGCGATGTGCTCGATTGGCTGCGCCGCGACCGCGTTTCGATCCTCTACGCCGCGCCCAGCCTGTACGTGCGGTTGCTCGAGCGGGCCGGACTCGACGGCGAACAGGCCGACCGGCTGCGCGTGCTGGCCTACGCGGGCGAGCCGTTCCCGGCCCGCGCCCTCTACCGGCTGCGGACCGCCTTCGCATCCGCGCAGATCTGGAATCTGTTCGGCCCCACCGAAACCAACGTCTGCGCGGCCTACCGGATACCCGCCGGATGGACCGCCGAGGATCCCGTTCCCATCGGTAAGCCGATCGACGGCACCTGGATCGAGGTGATCGACGACGCGGGCCACCCGAGTTCGACCGGACAGCTCGCCGTGAGCGGCCCGTCGGTCTTTCCCGGCTATCTGGCCGACGGCCGATTCCGGGATCCGACGGTATTCATCGAATGCCGCGACGGGATCACTCGCCGCTGCTACCCGACCGGAGACCACGGCGGGTTCGACGCCGACGGCAATCTCTACTTCACCGGGCGGCGCGATCATCAGATCAAACGTCGCGGCGTTCGCATCGATCTCGCGGATATCGAAGCGGCGGTTGCCGATTTCCCGGCGGTCGACGCCTGCGCGGCGGTATTCCTCGACACCGCCGACGGCGGTCACATCACATTGTTCGTCGGCGGCCGCGGCCTCGAGCCCCCGGCGGTCGATTCGGTGATCGCCGCGGTGCTTCCGCCGCGTTCGGCGCCCGACGATGTCGTGATACTCGACGAACTTCCTCGCAATATCAGAGGAAAGATCGACCGGCAGCAATTGACCGCGTCGATCCGCATGAATTCAGGAGATGGACTGTGACAACGATTACCGATATCTGCGATATCGTCCAGCGCAACGTTCGCGCCAGCGCGGGCGCTGAGGACACCGTCGTCGAGCCCGACACCGAACTGCTGCTGACCGGTCTATTGGATTCGCTGACGATCATGAAGATCGTCACGGAAATCGAGAAGGCCGCGGGCATTTCATTTCCCGACGACGCGATCGTGGCGGCCAACTTCCGCTCGCCGAATCAGCTGCACTCCCTGGTCGCACGGATCGGCTGAGACATCGTGGAAATCGAAGATGTCATCGCCGAAACGGAAACCCAGGCACGGGAACTGCTTTCGAAGCTGACCACGGACGCGAACTACGCCGACTATTGGAACGGCCTCGCGCCACTGGGACTTCTGGGTGCGAGCGGTGAGCCCGGTGGCGGCGCGGTCACCAGGGCGGTCGCAAGGATCGAGGGACTGGGTCGCGCGGAAGCCCCCGCGGGTATCGTCTACGCGCTCACCTCACAGCTGTTCGGTCTGCAGTTTCCGCTGCGGCGCGCGCTGTCTGTCGCGCCGGATTGGCTCGAAGACGCCGAGACCGGCAAGGTTTCGCTCTGTCACGCGCTGACCGAGGAGGGCGGCGGCAGCGATCCGCTGTCCATGCGGACCTCCGCCGCGCGCCAGCCCGACGGGACGTATCTGCTCACCGGACGCAAAGCCTTCGTCACCGCGGCGCCGGTCGCCGCCTATGCGCTGGTGTTCGCCCGGACCAGCGAGGGCCGCCAGCCGTTCGCGCTCACCCCGTTCGTCGTCGATCTGCACACCGCCGGGGTGACCCGCAGCGATCCGTTCCCCAAGACCGCGCTGACCGCGGTTCCCATGGGCGCGATCGACTTCGACGACGCGGCGGCGCTCGCGATGGTCGGGGCCGAGGGTTCGGGTCTGGCGCTGCTCGCGGCGACCACGGCCTGGGAGCGGGCGCTGCTGCTGTCCTATGCGCTGGGACCGATGCATGTGACGCTACAGCGCTGTGTCCGCTGGGCCGGTGAGCGCAAGCAGTTCGGGCGGGCCATGGGCTCCAGCCATCTGGTCGCCGCGCGGATCGCGGATATGGCCGCATGCCTGTTCCGGTCGCGGCGGCTCGTGTACGACCTTGCGGCCCAATTCGATCGGGCCACCAGCTGGCGACGCCTGGCCACGACGGCGGCGATGGCGAAGATCTCACTGTCGGAGGATTTCGCCAAATTCACCACCCTGGCCGCGGGTCTGGGCGGCGCGCGCAGCTTCGTGGAGGGCACCGGCCTGACGGTCGATCTCATCAGCCCCGCCGCGGCGGCCACCTACGCCGGACCCAACGACCTGCTCCGGATCGCGATCGCCCGCGATCTCGGGCTGCCCGTCGAAAACTGAATCCTCGGAGGGGACTATGACAGTGGCGATGACGTCCGATCTCGAAGCGATCGCCACCGCGGTCGCGGACGGGTTGGCCAAGAACGCGGCGGATGTCGATGCGGGCAGGACCGACGCGCAGGACAGCTACCGGATCGTGAAGGAGTCCGGGCTGCTGGCCGCGCTCGTCCCCGAGCGGTTCGGCGGGTACGGGCTCTCGTTCAGCGGTTACACCCGGATTCTGGAGATTCTCGGGCGCTGCGACGGCAGTTCGGCGCTGGGCTTCAATATGCACAATGTCGCCATCGGCGCGATGTGCGATCTCGGGGACAGCGCATTGCCGAAGGCCGCGGAGGATTTCCGGGCCTGGGCCTTCGACGAGATCATCGGTCAGCGCCGAATGTTCGCCTCGGCGACATCGGAGATGGCGGGCGGGTCGAAGCTCAGCAAGATCACCACGACCTACGAGAAGACCGCCGACGGCGGCTATCGGCTCGAGGGGACCAAGGCGTTCGTCTCGCTGTCGCGGGTGGCGGACTATTACGTCGTGGCGGCCCGGGCGGCCGATTCGACCGACCGCTCCGAGGTTTCGCACTTCGTCGTGCACAGCGCCGACGCCGGGGTTCGGTTCGGCGGCAGCTGGGACGGCGTGGCGCTGAACGGAACGCACACCGGCACAATGATTTTGGACGACGTGCGGATTCCGCGGAGTCGGCTGTTCATGGGCATCGAGGGGATGTCGCTGTTCAAGGTCATCCGGGAGCCGCACTGGATGGTGGCCGGCTATATGGGCGCGTACCTCGGAATCGCCAGGGGGATGGTCGATTTCGCGGTGGATTACATCGGCCGCGACGAGAATCGGCGGTCCTCGGCGGCCGTGCGCGCCGAATTGGCGCGCATGAGTATCGAACTCGAGCAGACCCGCGCACTGGTCTTCCACGCGACCGCGCTGCTGGATTCCCAGCGCGGCACCACCGAGGCCAATCGCGCGGTGTATTCCGCGAAGTACTCGATCGGCTACACCGCGCCTCGAATCGCGCTCGACGTGGTCAAGCTGTGCGGATCGGCCGCGGTGCGCAAGGCGAATCCGTTGGAGCGCATGCTGCGTGAGTCTGTCTTCTGCTCGGTGATGCCCGCCAAGCCGGACGAATGCCTCGAGTACGTGGGCAAATCGCTGCTGGGGTTCAATATGCTCGACGCTCGCGAGATGACGTGGTGACCCATGCCGATGATCGAATTGTCGCCCGGGCCGATCGAATACCTGGTCCACGCCGGTGATCCCGGCCTGAACCCGCTGGTGTTCCTGCACGAGGGGCTCGGTTCGGCCGGTATGTGGGGCAAGCTGCCTCGACTGCTCGCGGCGCGGACCGGCCGCTCGACCGTGGTGTACTCGCGCAGCGGCTACGGCGGTTCCGGTCCCGCCCGATTGCCGCGTGAGCCCGGCTATATGCACACCGAGGCGCGGGTGCTGCGAGAGCTGTTGGGTGAGTTGGAGATCGACCATCCGATCCTGGTCGGTCACAGCGACGGCGCGTCGATCGCGATACTCTACGCCGGGTCGGCGGAGGTTTCGGCCGACGCGCTCGTCCTCATCGCACCGCACGTGATCGTCGAAGAGGTGACCTTGGCCGGTATCCGGACCGCGGTGGATCGGTTCACCGACGGCTCGCTGGCGCGCAAACTGGCCCAGTTCCACAATGATCCGGAGCGGGTGTTTCGCGGCTGGACCGATATCTGGCTCTCGCCGGGGTTCCGCGACTGGGATATTCGTCCGGCGCTGCCGGGCGTCGCCTGTCCGGTCCTGGTGATCCAGGGCGATGCGGATCAGTACGGGACCGCGGCGCAGTTGGACGCCATCGAGCACGGGGCCGCCGGAATCGTTCGGCGTCTGGAACTTCCGGAGACCGGGCATGCGCCACATCTCGAGCAGCCGGTGGTCATCGCCGAGGCGATCACCGACTTTCTCGGCCTCCTCGACCGTGATCGGACCGACCTACGAGGTTAGGGAGCATGTCTACCACTCCAGCGCCCGCGCTCACCGCGATTCGGCCCCGGGCCGGATTCGCCTCCGCCCTGGCCATTCTGCTGCTGGTCGTCGTCATGATGGGCGGCACCGTATCGACTCCGCTGTTCCCCATCTACGCGAAAGCCGATGGGCTGACGCCGATCACGATCACCACCGTCTTCGCTGTCTACGCGGTCGGAATCCTGGTGACGCTGTTGGGGTTCGGGCGCATCTCGGATTCGGTGGGGCGCTTGCCGATCATCGTGCTGGGTGTGGCGCTGGCCGCGGTCGGCATGGTGATTCCGATCCTGTCCTCGCAGTTGCCCGCATTGCTGATCGCGCGGCTGTTGACCGGGGTGTCGGTCGGGTTCACGACCGGGGCCACGACCGCCTATCTCGGTGAGCTGCACGGCAATCGGGCCCGCGCGGCACTGGTGGCGGGCATCGCGAATATGGCCGGGCTCGGGTTGGGCGCGCTGCTGGGCGGTGTCACCGCACAGCTCAGCGACGCGCCGCTGCGGCTGCCCTATGCGCTGATGATCGTGCTCATGCTGCCGGTGGCGGTCATCGGGCTGCTGCCCGAAACCGTGCCCGACCGGTCGGCCTGGTCGTTCCGTCCCCAGCGGCCGAGCATCCCGGAAAGCGCGATGGGCGTATTCGTCCCGGCGGCCGCCGGGGTGTTCACGGCGTTCTCGGTACTCGGTCTGACCGCGGGCCTGGCGGGAAGTTTCCTTGCCGGATCCCTGCATTCGACCAACCACATCCTCGCCGGCGGCGCGATCCTGCTGTCCTTCGGGGCCGCCGCGCTCGCCCAGCCGATCACCGTCCGCACCGATATCCGCACCGGCCTCATCGCCGGATCGATCCTCCTGCCCATCGGCGCGGTCCTTTTCGCGACGGCCCTCAACACCGCCTCCCTGCCGATCTTCCTGATCGGCACCACCATCGGCGGCGCGGGCGCGGGCACCGCCTTCCGCGCGGGTCTGTCCGCGGTCACGGTGGCCGCTCCGCCCACCCGAGTAGGCGAGGTAGCCTCCGCCTATTTCGCCGCCGCCTACCTCGGCCTCACCATGCCGGTGGTCGGCGTGGGCGCGCTGGCCATCTGGGTCCCCCTGTCCACCGCCGCAATCGTTTTCGCGATCGTCGTTCTCGTCCTGGCGACAGCGGTCGTCATCGGCGCGAACAGACGACACAGCGAGCCGAACTGTGAGAATCAGCCCTGAAACCCCAGCGCCGCCCCGAACCCGATCAGCGCCGTACCGGTCGCCGCGTCCAGTGAGCGGCGAACCTTGCGGCGCTGCAGGGCCGGGCGGATCCGACGGACGAGGAAGACCAGCGCCACGAGCCAGAGCCCACCCAGCGCGGATACGGTGTAGGCGAGCAACAGCGCATCCCACATAGTGGTGACGCCCGGATGCAGGAATTGGGGCAGCACGGAAAGGTAGAGCGCCAAGACCTTGGGATTGGTGATGTTGGACAGGAACCCCTCCCGCCAACGCCGCCACGAACCCACCCGCGCACCGGTCTCGTCCAACCCCGCGTACTCCCCACGTCGCGCGGACAGCAGCGCCTGAATACCGAGGTAGGCCAGATAGAGCGCGCCGACCCAGCGCAGCGTGATGAACACCGGCTGCGACCGCACGATCAGCGCCCCGAGCCCGAGCGCCACGGCCGTGCCCTGTACGACATTGCCCACGGTGATGCCGAATGTCGACATCAGTCCGCCCCGCTGTCCACCCGCGAGGGCGTTCTTCAGAACCACGACGGTATCGGGACCGGGAGCGATCACCACCAGCACGACGAAAACCAGATACGCGAGATAGGAACTCCAGGTCACCGGACCATATTAGCCAGATCGGCCGGTCACCTCCGCGTACTGCGCCTGGGTCACCGGAAGGACCGACAGCCGGAACCGCGCGACCTCCACCGGCCAGCGCCGTTGCGTCCGCCGATCCGACAGCTCGACCCGCCCGGGCGAGATATCGACCATCTCGAAGGTATCGGCACCGCGTCGCTCACCGCGCACCGGCGTGGACCAGATGAACCACCGAATCCGTTGGACGACTTGCGATCCCGTAGTCGTCCAGGATCCGCGCCGCCGAAAGGTCCCGAATCCGTTCGTAGCCGAGCGACTGCAGCAGGCTTCGCATCTCGTCCTCGTCGAAGAAGCTGAGCCATGGCTCACCCACCGCCGCCACCCGATCCACCCGCTGCCGATCGGGCGCGGCGACGGGATACCGATAGTCGAAAACCACCTCGACCGGACCATCCTGCTCGGCGATGTAGCGCAGCGTGTCCTCGATCGATTGCCGGGTCAGATACACCACGACACCGAGCCACACGAAGATGACGCCGCGGCCGCGATCGAACCCCACCGCGGCCAATCCGTCGGCCAGCGTGGACTGTTCGAAATCCACCGGCGCGAAAGTCAGTGAGGCGGGAACCTCGATCCCCGTCCGCGCCAGCCGCTGCCGCTTCCACTCCTGTGTCACGGGATGGTCGACCTCGAAGAATCGAATATCCGCCCGAGTATTCCGATACGCGGCGGTATCCAACCCCGCCCCGAGCACGACAACCTGATCGACCCCACGATCGATCGCCGCCGCGACGGCCTCATCGGCGAACCGACTGCGCGCCGCGATCAGCAATCGCCGATGCCGCACCGCGTCGTCATCGAGCCCCTCCTGGAAGTCGTTCGCTCCCCGATCGTCACCCTCGACGATCCGCACGGCCAGCGGATCGGCGAATACCCGCGCCCCATCGACGATTTGGTGATCGGCCCTGGCATGCGCCACGGCCATTGCCGTCCTACTGGGTTGCCCGACCTGCATACCGGCCAGCGTAATCGACCCTTCGCGCTTCGACTCGCGCTTGATTAATCAAGCTTGACTATATTTGGGCCGCCTCCTACCGTGGGGGCATGCGAGAGCGAGTGGCCGTACTGGTCGTAGGTGCGGGGTTGGCCGGTTCGGCCGCCGCGATGTTCCTGGCACGACGGGGAGTCGAGGTGTTGCTGGTCGAGCGGCGGTCCGCGATCTCACCCTTTCCGAGGGCGATCGGCCAGAACCAGCGCACGATGGAACTGCTGGGATTCGGCGGGATCGCCGGGGAGGTGCCGCAGGCGACCGAGCGGCTGGCCCGATTTCGGGTTCGGGTCGCGGCCACTGTGCCGGGCCCGGCTCTGCACGAAGAGGTTTCGAGCGAGGACGGCGGTGCGATCGGCGCGCTGTCCCCGGCCGGATTGGGTGCGGCCGGGCAGCACGAATTGGAGCCGATGTTGCTACGACGGGCCGAGAAGCTGGGCGCGGAAATACATTTCGGCACCGAGCTGGTCTCCTTCGAACAGGACGACGACGGTGTCACCGCACTGCTGCGCCACGACGGGCGGACCACGCGGGTGCGCGCGGCGTATCTGGTTGCCGCCGATGGCAATCGCAGCGATGTGCGCGCGGCGCTCGGCGTCGAACGTCACGGCCCCGGCAGCCTGTCACACCACATCAGCATCATCTTCGACGCCGATCTGGGCCGCCTGGTCGATCCCGAACACCCGACCCTGCACATCCTGCACAACGAACACCTCGGCGGCGTATTCACCACCATCGACCACGCCGCCGACCGGCATCTGCTGACCACCGGCTACGATCCGGCCGCCGGGCAGACCCCGCCCGACTTCACCACCGAGCGATGCGTCGACCTGATCCGGCTGGTCACCGAATTGCCCGGCCTGGAACCGAGAATCGCCGCGGTGCGCCCGTGGGAGATGGCGGCCGCGGTCGCCGACCGCTTCCTCGTCGGCCGGGTGCTGCTGGCCGGTGACGCCGCGAAGGTCACCCCGCCCAGCGGCGGACTGGGCGGCAATACCGCGATCGGTGACGCCTACGACCTGGCCTGGAAACTCGCCGCGGTACTCGACGGGACGGCCGGACCGCGGCTGCTGGAAACCTATGACGCCGAACGCCGTCCGATCGCCGAGCGGGTCGTCGCCGAGGCGCTGCGACTGCTGGCCGAGCGCGGATCCGCCTCGGACGCGAACGCCGAAAGGCAACGCGCACTAGAGCTCACCCTCGGATTCCGCTATCGCTCCGCGGCGATACGCACCGACGACGACGACCCCGCCGACACCGAGGATCCGTTCCATCCGAGCGGCCGCCCCGGATTCCGCGCGCCGCATGTGTGGCTGCGCCACGAAACACTGTCGACCATCGACCTTTTCGGCGACGGGTTCGTTTTGCTGACCGGCGCGGGCAATCTCTGGTCCGAGGCGGCCGCGGGGCTGGAAGCGGCCGTGAGAATCCACCCGATCGGCGCGGAGCCCGGCGGAGAATTCTTCGCCCGCTACGGAATAGGCCCGTCGGGCGCGAGTCTGGTACGCCCGGACGGCGTCATCGCGTGGCGCGTCTTCGAGGCCCCGAGCGATCCGAAGCAGGCCCTTTCGGACACGCTCGCAACGGTTTCGGCACGCTAGTTCAGCCCGCGTCGTCCATTACTTCAGATACCAATCGACCAATCGTTCGACGAGGTCGAGATCGCAGACCGCGTCCGGGACGGTCAGCGTCGATTCGAGATTACGCCGCTCGAATTCGATCGTATCGACCAGATATTTACCGGTATAGGCCAGCCGCGCGGCCACCGCCCGATCCAGCGTGCTGAGCCGCGAATCGGCCCAGTCCCGTGTGTGAACCGGCCGCAGCGTCATGCCGAGTCCCGCGCCGATCGTTCGAACCGTCTCCGCCGCCGAAACACCGACGCGGTCGGTCAGATTCACGATTCGCGGCGGTTTCTCGACCTCGGCCAGGGCCAGCAGCCAGTCCACACATATATCGATCGGCACAAGATTCAGCGTCGCGGACTCACCCACCTGCACCGCGGCGGATCCGCCGGGAAAGCGGGCGGCCACCCGGCGCATCCCCTTCATGAAGTTGTAGATCCCGAAATCGGAGGTGGTGTGCGCGGTTTTCGACGAGCCCACCACCTGCCCCAACCGAAATACCGCGCCGTCGATACCGTGTTCGGTCAGGTAATCGCGGAAGATCAGTTCACCGCCGCGTTTGGTCTCCTCGTAGACCGTGCGGAAGCGGCAGTCCGCGGTAATGGGTAGCCAGTCCTCCCGGGTCGGCGTATCCGAGACGCCACCGACATAGGCGGTGCTGATCAGAAAGAACCGCGAGCCCGGCCGAGCGTGCTCGGCGAACAATCGCAGCGCCCGCTCGGTCCCCCGGGTATTGACCTCCGCGAGCAGCGCGGGCCGGTTCGGAGACAGATCGACCGCGGCGGCGAAATGCCAGAAATCGCAAGGCTCGGCGAAGATCTCGGCCGCCACTGCGTCGTCGATGCCCAGATTCTCCCGCGTCAATTCGCACTCGTAGGTCTCGACCTTCTCCACCCCGGGCGGTGGCAGTTCCCCCTCGTTGACCGTCGCCATCGCGAGCGCCTGCGGAACCCGCGTCCGCGCCCCGCGCGCGAGCGCTTTCACGCGGACGCCGCGTTTGACCATCTCGCAGATCGTATTACTGGCGACGTATCCGTTCGCGCCGTCCACGACGGCCACTGTCGGGGGAACCATCAAACGCTCCATATGTTGCTGCGGAAGCGGCGATCGACGGTGTCGATCAGCCGCCCGAGTTCGACCGCGGGATCCCGAGCGGCCTCGAGGCACAGGTCGACGACGGTCGCGCACATGGCCGCGGACAGCTCGTCGCTCCACAATCGCTGTGCCGCATTGAATGTCATCGCCAGCGCGTGCGGTGCGCCCTTGATCGTGAGCATGCCGTCGATGGGCAGCACATTGCCCACCGAGGTCCGATGCAGGGCGTACTCCGCGACGACGCAGTCGGGGCCGAAAAGCCCTTCGGCCCTGGTGGTTTTCGGGACATTGAGCATCTGCACCGGGAACAGGGCGCTGCTCGGATCGATCAGCGATACCGACAACTCCGGGCAGATCTCGAGCACCTCGATGAAGGGGTACCACTGAAACCGATAGGCGGGCAGCGCGTTTCGCTTGAACGTCGCGACCAGCTCCGCGAACGTCATCCCCGGCGACCAGGCGAATTTGATCAGGAAGGGATTGAAAAGCATGGCCACCGACTCGTGGAACCGTGGATCCCGGCGACCGTGGGTGAAGGTCGGCAACAGATACGCCTCGCTGCCGCCGAGCCGTCCCAGAATGAAGCCGTAGGCCGCGGCCAGCACCATGAACGGGGTCGCCCGCAACCGCCCGGCCAGACCGCGCACGGCCGCGGTCTCCGGCGGCCGCAGGCTGCGATCGCCCCGGCCGGTGATCGCCGGATCGCCCTGCGGCCGCGCCTGATCCAACCCGGCGGTCTGCAACACCTCGAACGAGCCCAGATACTCCGGCCAGAAGGTCCGGGCGGCATCGGCCTCCGCCGATTCCAGCGCGGCCAGCTCATCGAGGACGATTCGCGCGTAATTCACCTGCGGCGGTGCGGGTTTCGGTTCCAGACCGGCCGCCGCGCGGTAGTACCGGCCGATATCGCCCGCGAGCACCTCGAGCGACCAGGCGTCGGCCACGCTGTGATGGACCGTCACCTGTAGCAGCCATCGCCGGTCCGAGGCGTTCTCGAGCAGCAGTACCCGCAGCAACGGCGGCCGCGTGAGATCGAAGGGCCTGTTGTTGTACTCGGCCAGCAGCGCCTCGATATCCGGTTCGGCCCAGGATGTTCCGGCCGACACCCGTCGCACCGTCGCCTCGGGCTCGAAATCGACCCCGATGACCTGCTCGGCCATGCCTCGCCCGCGCACCACCGCGACCCGCAGCGCGTCGTGGCGTCCGACCGCCGCGGCGACGGCGTCGAACAGCCGCCCGCGATCGAGCCGACCGTCGATCGTGAGCCGCAGGGAGATGTTGAACGCCTCGGCCGCGCCGCCCGGCCGGATCGATTCCAGAAAGTCCAGCAGATGCTGCCCCGGACTCAGCGGCAGCCTGGTATCGCCGGTCTCGCGCGGACCCGCCATCACGAGCCGTCGCGCAGAAAGCGTTGTGCCGCAACAGCGTATGTCAGCGCGTACCGTTTCAGATCGCTCACCTCGACGTATTCGTCGGCCTTGTGCGCGATCCACTTACCCCCGGGCCCGTATACGACGCTGGGGACCTTGCCGTAATGGGTCAGGATGGTGCCGTCGGTGGTGCCGGGCACCCCGCCGACCACCGGCCGCACCCCGTTGACGATCTCGTGCGCCGCGACCAGCGATGCCACCAGCGGTGTGTCCGAGGCGGTTTCGACCCACGGACGATCGTCGATGACGGTCACGGCCGTGCCGATCTCACAGTCGCGCGCGGCGGTGTCGATACATTCGCCGATGCGCTTCAGGACCGTCTCGTGGTCCACCCCGGGAATCGTGCGGACATCGACGTACAGCGCGGTCGTGCCCGGAATGGTGTTCATCTGATCCGGAGTCCCCGCCCGCACCACAGTGGGCGTGATGGAGGGCGCGCCGAGCGTTGGCAGGCTGCCGACCTCCTGGATCAGGGTGTGTTCGAGCGTCTCGAGGGCGAGCACCACCCGGGCCATGGCGGGCAGGGTGTTGCGGCCCTGGGTCGGCATGGCGCCGTGGCTCATCACACCGGTGAAATCCACCCGCAGCCGGATCGCGCCCTTGGAGACCGGGCACACCTCGTCGCCTTCGGGCTCACAGCAGATCACCCCGTCGACATCGCGGACGAAGCCCTGGGCCACGGCCGCTTTCGCGCCCGTCATCAGTCCCTCTTCGTCGGCGAGCAGCAGCAGTCGGATACGTCCGGGGAAGGGACCGGCCAGCTGGAGCGCCCGCGTCCCGTAAAGCATTGTCGCGACGCCGGATTTCATATCCGCCGCGCCGCGGCCGTAGAGCTTGCCGTCGCGAATCTCGCCGCTGTAGGGGTCCATGGTCCACTGGGCCGGATCGCCCTCGGTCACCACATCCAGATGACCCTCGAACGCCAGGGTCGGACCCGCTCCCCCGCCTCCGTCCAGGGTGATCACGATATTCGGCCGGCCGCCGGAGTCGAAAAACCGCGGACGCCAACCCCATTCGGTGATCTTCGCGAGCAGGAAGGCCGCTACGGCGCGTTCACCCCTGCCTTCTTCGTCCGGGGTGTGGGTGCGCACGAGGTGCTGCGTGAATTCGACGAGTTCGCGCTCGTCGATCCCGGCATCCAGAGCGGCGATGTCCACGGAGCCTCCCAGGTGTCAGAGTGTCCATGCTACGACGCCGTCGGCGCCCTACAACCCGTTTCTTTTTTGGGCTTTGATCCAAGACATGGCCTGACGCAGCCCGGCCACCTCACCCGCCTCGGTCACGAAATTCGTACCGAATACCCCCTCGTCGTCGCTCGGTTCCAGCGCCGCCACATGCCGCCGCACCTCGGCCGATTCCTGCGCACCGGCTCCGCCGTCGGCCAGCCACTGCGCCAGCGGGCGATAGCTGGTGGTGCGTCGACATTCGAGTACGTCCAGCGAATTGATTTGCAGCAGTTCGACGATCCGGTCCTCGGTCAGCGTCGAGGAATGCCCCGGATCCCGCAGGCGCTGAATCGTCTCGACCCGCTCGTGCGCCGCACCGGACAGTCCCGTGACATTGTCGGCGACGACGAGATGACCGCCCGGGCGCACCACACGCGCCAGTTCGGCGACCGCGACGGCGGGATGTCGAACATGGTGCAGCGCACGGGTGCACAGCACCAGATCGAACGCGCCGTCGGCGAACGGCAATTCCTCGACGATGCCGACCACGGGCAGCACACCGGCCGCACGCGCCTGCACGAGCATCTCCGCCGAGGAATCGACGCCGATGATCTTCGCGCCCGCACCGACTTTCGCGGCCACCGCGGCGGCGGCGCCGGTTCCGGTGGCCACATCGAGAACGAATTCGAAACGCACCGGTCGGATCAGCTCGGCCAGTAATTCGCCGTCCAGGCGTCGGCCCTGCCCGTCCGCATAGGTCCGGGCAATCGTTTTGAACCTCAATCGGTTCCGGGAAACCTGTTCGCGGTAGCCTTCGGTCATCTGTTCGCGCAACCCCATAGAAATGATGGGTCGGCGAATTCTGATACTCGCCGATATCGACTCGGCCTACGGTACCGTGGATCGACCGGCGTCCGTACCGGGTTCTCGTCTTGTTGGAGGCAGGTGGTCGATGGACGCCGCCGATACTCGAGTCAGCGACCTGTTGCTGGACTCGCCTCGCACGATCGTCGGCGTGCGGGCCGCGGAGGTCGCCACCGAGATTGTGGCCGAAGCCGCGGGCACCGCCGTGGCCCCGCGCGTGGTCCTGATCGCGGGCGGCGGATTCACCGGACGCGGCTGGTCCGCACCGCTACTGACCGCGCTGCGTTCGTATCCGCTGCGCATGGTGATCCAATCCGGTTTGCCCACACCGGAATCCGTGGCAGTACTGGCCCGGCAGGTGCGCGCCCACCGCGCCGATGTGGTGCTCACGGTGGGCGGAGGCAGCGTCATGGACGCGGGCAAAGCCGCTGCGGCCCTGTCGATCCGCACCGATCCCACACCTGAGCTGGTCGTGCGCGCCTGCGCCGAGGAGACCGGCGGCGAGGCCGCGCCGCCCGTCATCGCCCTGCCGACCACACCCGGGACCGGAGCCGAGGCAACGCCTTTCGCGACGATCTGGCACCGGGGTCAGGGCCGGAAGCTTTCCCTGCGCGGGGCCTCGCTGCGGCCGGTGACCGCGGTGCTCGATCCGGATCTGCTCATCGGACTCCCCGAGGCCCACCTGATCAGCTGCCTGCTGGACACCCTCGCGCAGGGCCTGGAGGGCGCGTGGTCGATCCGCGCCGATCAGCAGTCCGAATGGCTGGGCGGGGCGGCGTGGGCGCTGCTGGCCGATCTGCTGGACCGCCGACCCGACGACTGGGGAGCGGCCCAGCGCCACGCCGCGCTGCTGGCCGGACATCTGGCCGGACGGGCGATCGCCCTCGCGGGAACCACTGTGTGCCATGCGATGTCGTATCCGCTGACCCTGCGCCACGGGCTCGGCCACGGGCACGCCTGCGGGCTCACCCTGGCAGCGGTGCTGCGCTACAACGCCTCGGTCGGCGCGGACTGCGCCGATCCGCGCGGACCACAGCGGGTGCGCGCGACCATCGCGCGGGTGGTCAGCGCCGCGGGCGTCGAGGACGTCGAGGAATTGGCGCGCAGGATCGACACGCTCGCGGCCTCGCCCGCGCTGCCGGTCGCGCCCGATCTGCGCCGCGACGCGATCCGGATCGCCACCGAAGCGCTCGCCTACGACCGCGCGGGCAACAATCCGCGCCGGGTGGATGTTCAGGCCCTGACGCGGCTGCTGGCCGGGATCACGGAGCGGGATTATGCGCGTTGACAATTACAAGGTCGTGCACTGGCTCAATATCAGGAAGACCACGACCGGGCAGCTGGCCGCGGCCGTCGGCGCCGATCACGAACACCTCGCGAAACTGATGTCCGCGCCCGGTGAGAGCGATTGGCCCGACGATATCGCCGACGCGGTGGCCCGCGCGTTGCAGCTCACGCCCGAACAGCTCGTCGCCAGCGGCCGATCCGATCTGACGGTGTCGATCCGCACCCCCGAGCAATTGCGCGACACCCGCCGACCGATTCAGCGTGACGGCATCCACTTCTACAACTACTACACAATGGCCGCGCCGCCGGGCGCGGTCGCACCGGTCATCCTCGATATTCTCTGCCCGGTCGATCGGGTGCCCGCCCTGAACAACGGACATCTCGAACCGGCGATCACGATCAACCTCGGCCCCGGCGACATTCACGGGCGATGGGGCGAGGAACTCGACGAGTCCACCTGGCAGGTCATCGAAACCAATGGGGGCCAAGACGATTGGATCGTCGGCGACTCCTATGTGGAACCTTCGTATTGCCCGCACAGTTATTCACTGGCCGGAACCACCCCGGCCCGAATCGTGTCCTACACGGGTCAATCCTCGCTGGCCGGACTGATCGAGGACCTCAACGACTGGTCCGATCCGGCCGCGACGGCGATGTTCGAATGGCTTGCGGGCGAATCGGTTCCGCGGCAGGTGGCGCTTCTGCTGCTGTCGCGTCGCGGACACACCCTGGCATCGGCCGCAGCCGGTCTGGGGGTGCGCGAGGCCGATCTCGCCGCGGCGATCGATGCCGGATCACCGGAATTGCTGCGGGAGTTGGGTACCGCGCTCGGCTTCGACTACCGGCTGCTGATACCGCCCACGACCCGGCACGACGCGGTGGGCAAGACCTTCAAATCCGTCGCGGAGTGCCGCGCGGAGATTCGCGCCTTCCAGGGTTATCGGGTCACCTCGATGGCCTCCGCGCCGCACCTGCCCGATCTCACCGGACTGTTCCTGCGCGTCGCGGGCGAGGGCGGCCGATTGTGCGAGCCGGCGCAATCCCACTACCTGGTCACCGGCGGCGCGCCCACGCTGCACTGGATTCGCGCCGACGGCTCCGAGGAGCGTGCCGAATTGGCCGCCGACGCCTCGGTGTGGGTGGCGCCGTTCGTCTCGCATCGTTGGTCCGGCGCGGGCGCGCTGATCAAGCTGGGGTCGGGACGACATCTGGGCTATCTGGACCTGTTCGAGCTGACCAACACCTACGCCCCGGCGGCCACCCTGCGGCGCGGCCGCCGGGACAGCCGCGGGTGGGGTTACGACTCCGGGAGATGAAGATTGCGCGTCGTCTACACCGATCCCGCCTGGGCGCTGAACGAGCGAGGACAGCCGGATCTCGCCCTGGCCGATATCGAGCGCGCGGCCTTCGGCGAGGGGATCGAGCTGCGGCTGGGGCTGTTCGACGGCCGATATATCCTGCGGGGCACGGACTTTCACGAACATGTGCGCGGCGCGGACGCCCTGGTGGTCTATCGCTGCCAGGTCACGCGGGAACTGCTCGACGCGCTCGGGCCGGGCTGCCGGGTCATCGCCCGCAGCGGCGTCGGCATCGATAATCTCAACGCCCCGCTGCTGGCCGAGGCGGGCATCATGTCGTTCAACGTGCCCGACTACTGCGTCGACGAGGTCAGCACCCACACCCTGGCCCTGCTGCTCGCGCTGGAACGGCGGGTCTGCACCCAGGACCGTTTGGTCAAGACCCGGCAGTGGAACATTCACGCGGGCGGGGTGCCGCGACGGGTGGGGACTCGGACCGCCGGAATCGTCGGATTCGGCCGCATCGGCCGGGCGACCGCGCGCAAACTACAGGCGTTCTATCAGCGCGTCATCGCCTACGACCCCTACGTCTCGGCCGATCTCATGGCCGGGTACGGCGTCACCGCCGCAATGGATCTCGCCGAATTGTTCGGCGCCGCCGACGCCGTGGTGATCCACGCGGCGCTGACTCCGGAAAGCGATCGGCTCGTCGACGCCGCGGCACTGGCCGCGGCGCGGCCCGACGCTTTCCTGGTCAATACCGCCCGGGGGCGGCTGGTCGATCCGGCCGCGGTCCTGGCGGCTCTGGAGGCCGGCCGGCTCGGCGGTTTCGCCTCCGATGTATTCACCCCCGAGGATCCCAACGACGATCCGACCGCGCGCAAACTGCTGACCCGCGACGACGTGGTGGTGTCGGCGCATCGCGCATTCCTGTCGGTGGAATCCGAGCGAAGCAGTAGGCGACGCATCGCCGAGGGCGTCGCGGGGGTTCTGGCCGGTGGCCCACCACCCGCCGAAGGCCGAGTCACCTGAGAGAGGCAGTGCGTGTGAGAGAAAACCTCCCTGTTCGAACGAGACCACCGGCCGCGGGCGTCGCCGGCGCGCAGTTACGCGGACTGCTCGCCGAACCCGAACCGTCCTACCTCATGGGCGCGCACGACGGGCTCAGCGCCCGCATCGCCGCCGAGGCCGGATTTCCCGCGATCTGGGCGTCGGGGCTGTGTATGTCGACGATCCTGGGCTGTCGCGACAACGACGAGGTGTCCTGGAGTGAGCTGCTGGATCTGACCGCGCGGATGGTCGAGGCGGGCGGCGTGCCCGTGCTAGTCGACGCGGACACCGGCTACGGCAATTTCAACACCGCCCGGCGCTTCGCCGCCCGCGCCCAGCGGATCGGCGCGGCGGGAATCTGCGTCGAGGACAAGGTCTTTCCGAAGATGAACTCGTTCTTCGGAGAACAGCATCCCCTGGCGCCGATCGGTGAGTTCTGCGCCAAGATCGCGGCGTGCCGCGACTGCGTCGACGACGAATTCGTGATCGTGGCCCGGGTCGAAGCCCTGATCGCCGGGGCCGGAATGGCCGAGGCCCTGCGCCGGGCCGAGGCATACCGGGAGGCGGGCGCCGACGCCATCTTCATTCACTCACGGCAGCGGACCGTCGAGGAGATCGCCGAATTCACCAGGGAGTGGGGCGCGCGCCTGCCGTTGGTGATCGCGCCGACCACCTATTACACCGTGCCCGCTCAGACCTTCGCCGAACTCGGTATCGCCGCGGTGATCTGGGCCAACCACGCCATGCGCGCCTCGGTGGCCGCCATGCGGGAGGCCTGCCGGGCGCTGCGCCGCGACGGCGCGGCCGCGGTGGAACCGGTGATCACCCCGCTCGACGAATTATTCTCGCTCATGGGCTATCCCGAGCTGGAGGCCGATCAGGCGCACTACAGCTCACTCGCGCAGAAGTGGGTGGATTCGTGATCGACGCCGACGAACTGCTCGGCGGACTGATCACCCGCGGCGTGGTCGATGTCGTCGGCGTGCCGTGCTCGTATCTGACGCCGATGATCAATCGGGTGGCGTCCGGTTCGGCCGCGGGCTATCTGCCGGTGACCCATGAGGGCGAGGCCGTGGCCATCGCCGCCGGGTGTTGGCTCGCGGGAGCCACGGCCTGTGTGATCGGGCAGAATTCGGGTCTGGGCAATATGGTCAATCCGCTGACCTCGCTCACCCATCCCAGCCGTATTCCGGTGCCGCTGCTGGTCAGCTGGCGCGGGGAACCGGGTTTCCCGGACGAACCGCAGCACGAGCTGATGGGCGAAATCACCCCCGCACTGCTCGAGCTCATGCGCGTCGGTCACGCGATACTGCCCGCCGAGGCCGCCGAACTCGACAAGTGCCTGGAGGCGGGCTGGACCGAAATGGACCGGGAGCAAACGCCTTTCGCGTTCATCCTCCGCAACGGCGTCATGGCCGCCCAGCGACTGGACGAGCCGCCGCTGGCCGATCCGGTGACCGCGACGTTCATCCGATCCCGGCGTTCTCGCGACGCGCCGACGCGCATGGCCGCCCTCGAATGTCTGATCGGAACCCTCACCGACGAGGCCGCCGTGGTGTCCACCACCGGCAAGACCAGCCGTGAACTCTATACGCTGGCCGACCGGCCGCAGCATTTCTATCTGGTCGGGGCGATGGGTTCGGCCAGCGCGGTGGGTCTGGGCGTCGCGCGGCATACCTCGCGACCCGTTGTCGTGATCGATGGCGACGGCGCGGCGCTCATGCGATTGGGCACGCTGGCCGCGGTCGGCGCGCACGGCGGACCGAATCTGACGCATGTCCTGCTGGACAACCGGGTGCACGATTCCACCGGGGGGCAGCGGAGTTTGGCGTCCCAGGTCGACTTTCCGGCCGTGGCGCGGGCCTGCGGCTACGCCCGCGTGTACGACTGCGCCGATCTCGACGAATTCGCCGAGGCCGTGGGTGCAGCGCAGGCCGAGCCGGGACCGGCGTTCGTCTATTTGACGATCCGCCCGGGTTCCCTCGCCGAATTGGGCCGTCCCGCGGTCCGCCCGCCCGAGGTGGCGAGGCGGTTCCGCGATTTCGTGACCGGTCGGGGGAAGGACGTCGACCATGTTTCGTGACGGCGCGATACAGCCCGCCGCCGACCGGCTCACCGTGCGCAATCCCTGGACCGGCGAGAGCGTGGGAACGGTTGCGCGCGATACGGTTTCGGATATGGACGCGGCGGTGCGGGCGCTTCGCGACTCCTGGCGACCGCTGCGGCCGGACCGGCGGGCGGGCATTCTGAACGCGGCCGCGACGCTGATCCGGGAGCGTTCCGGGGAGCTGGCCGAACTGATCTCGTGCGAATCCGGAGTGTGCATCGCCGAGACCCGCAAGGAAACCGAGCGCGCCGCAACCAATCTCGACGTCGCCGCGACCGAGACCGAGCGGCTGCGCGGGGAGACCATCCCCATTCCGGGCCAGGATCGGTTGGCGCTGACCGTCTTCGAGCCGATCGGGGTGGTCGCGGCGATCACGCCGTTCAATCGGCCGCTCAATCAGGTGGTCGTGAAGGTGGCTCCCGCGCTGGCCGCCGGATGTCCGGTCGTGGTGAAACCGTCGGAGCAGACGCCGCTGACCGCCCTGGCCTTCGCCGAGATCATGCTCGCGGCCGGGCTGCCGCCCGAAAACCTCGTCGTCACAACGGGTGAGCCCGGCGTCATCGGTCCCGCGCTGGCCGGGCATCCCGACATCGATATGGTGACCTTCACCGGTTCGGTCGGTACCGGCCGCGCGGTGGCGGCCGCGGCCGCGGGCCGCAAGACGCTGTTGGAATTGGGCGGCAACGATCCGCTGATCGTGCTGCCCGACGCCGATCTGGAACTCGCGGTGGGGTTGGCCGCCCAGGGCGCGTTCGCCACGGCCGGACAGTCCTGCCGGGGGATCAAGCGCATCATCGTCGTGGGCGAGGTGGCCGACGAACTCGTCGCCGCGCTGGTGGCGGCGGCCCGGGCCAAACGGGCCGGGGATCCGATGGATCCGAGCACCGATGTCGGGCCGCTGATCAGCGAGCAGGCCGCGATCACGGTACACCGGCGCATCACCGACGCGGTCGCCGCCGATGCGAAACTGCTGCTCGGCGGCGATCGGAACGGGCCGCTCATCACTCCGGCCGTGCTCGATCGGGTGCCCGCCGAGGCCGAATTGGTCGTGGAGGAAACCTTCGGGCCGGTGGCGCCGGTGATCCGGGTCGCCGATACCGCCGAGGCGATCCGGGTGGCCAACGGGACGCGCTACGGCCTGCAGGCCGGGGTGGTCACCTCGGATGTGGCCGAATTCTCCGCCGTCGCCGCGGCCCTGCGGGTCGGGGCGGTGAATCTCAATGCGGGACCGCATTTCGATTCGCCGCATATCCCGTTCGGCGGCGTGAAGGCCAGCGGTGTCGGCCGCGAGGGCATCCCGTATTCCGTGCGGGAGATGAGCGTGGTCAAGACGATCACGCTGCCCTACCACTCGTGAACGTTAGGACCATGCGATGACCGATTACCGAGCGCTGTTCCGGCTCGACGGGAGACGTGCCCTCGTGGTCGGCGCGGGCAGTGGCATCGGCCGCGAATCCGCGCTCGCCCTGGCGGCATTGGGCGCGGAGGTGGTGTGCGCCGATATCGATCCCGCGAAGGCGGAGGAGACCGCGGCGCTGGCCGAAGCTCCGGCCACGGCGTATCGGTTGGATGCCCGCGACGCCGACGCGGTCGAGGCGGCCGCCGCGGCGATGTCCGAGCTCGACGTCTTCGTCTTCACCACCGGACGCAATGTCCGCAAGCGCGTATTCGACTATGACATAGCGGAATTCGATGCCGTACTCGATCTCAATCTGCGGGCCGCCTTCCATATGATCCGGGCGTTCGGCAAGGGCATGGTCGCCCGGGGCAGCGGGTCCATTGTGGGTCTGTCGTCGATCCGGGCGGTCACGGTGGAACCCGGACAGGCCGTGTACGCGGCGACGAAAGGGGCTCTGCTGCAGCTGATTCGGGGGGCCGCGGCGGAATTCGGGCCCGCGGGGGTCCGGGTGAACGCGGTCGGGCCGGGCGTGGTGCGCACGCCGCTGACCGATTCGATCTACGCGGTGCCGGAATGGCAGGCGGCGTACGCGTCCAAGAGCGCGCTGGGCCGCTGGGCGCGGCCCAGCGAAATCGCCGGAGCCGTCGCGTTCTTGGCGACCGATGCCGCCAGCTTCGTCACCGGCACGATGCTCTACGTCGACGGCGGTTGGACCGCCGTCGACGGTCGCTACGATCCGCCCTGCTGAGAGGACCGCGAATTCAGCTGCGTCACCGTCTCTTCGACGAAGGTTCCCATATCGGGCGCCTCGAACAGCACGGTGACCGACAGCCCCTCGCCGAACTCGGTGCGCAGCGCGGCCATCAGCTGATCGGCCAGCAGCGAATCGCCGCCGAGCTCATAGAAGTTCGCGCCCGACTCGGTGTAGTCGCTGCCGCACACCCGCCCGACGACGGCCCAAACTCGTTCCCGCACGGTCATACCTCTCTCCGCAGTTTGCCGGAGGCCGTCCGGCGTACATCGTCGACGATTTCGATCACTCGCGGCGTCTGCGCGCGCGTGAGCTCCGCGCGGCAGTCGCGCCACAGCTCGGCCAGCACCTGTTCCGTCGCGCCATCGTGCAGGCTGACCTGCGCGCACACGACCTCCCCGAGCCGGGGATCGGGCATGGCGCGCACGCGGACATCACGGACCGCCGCGTGGCGTTCCAGGACCCGTTCGACGTCGCGGGGGAACACCTTCACACCGCCCACATTGACAGCGTCGTCCTTGCGGCCCACCAGAGTCACGTAACCCTCGGCATCCCGGTACGCCAGATCGCCGACGCTGAAGTACCCGTCCGCTTCGGCCAGTCGCGGTCCGTCGCCGAGATAGACAGGCTGCGCGGCGTTCTCGTCGGTCATGAACAACTCCCCCGTCGTACCGGTGGGGGCCTCGCGATGGAATTCGTCGAGGATCCGGACCGAACAGTGGATCGGCCGCCCGACGGATCCGGGATGGCGCAGCCATTCGTCGCCGCGAATGCTGAGCACCCCGATCCGTTCGACGCTGCCGTACTCCTCGTACACCCGATCCGGTTCGATCAGCTCCAGCCAGCGGCGTTTCACCGACTCCGGACAGCGGGCCGCGGTGTGCACGACCAGCCGCAGGGTAGCGAACCGGCGGGCGTCTCCGCCGCTGGCTTGGATGAGGGTGCCCATTTGCGCGGGGACGGTCCGAAACACCTCGACCCCTTCGGATTCGAGCAGTTCCAGGAACAGTTTGGGTGAGGCGTTGGCGGGCACGATGATCCGATGTCCCAGGGCGAGGCCGTGATACAGCGCGCCGAAACCCGCGTGGTAGAGCGGCAATCCGACGATCTGGGTCTGCCCGTAGGCCATTCCCCGCTCGCGTTCCTTCCCGCTGAGCGGTCCCGATTCGGGATAGGCCCACGGCCGGTTGCGGATGAGGAGTTTGGGAACGCCGGTCGTTCCACCCGACAGCGACACCGACCGGGGCAATCCGTCGGCGGTCAATTCGGCCAGGCCCGGAATCGGATCGTCACCCCCGTGATAGGAGACCAGGTTGAGCTCGCTCCCCTCGACCACCCAGCCGCGCGGATAGCGTTCGACCACATCGGATTTCGCCGCGGCGGTCCAGCGATGATCCACCGGAACGACCACCGCGCCGAGTTCCCACAGCGCCAGCGTCGCCACCACGTGGCCGATACCCGGCGCGAGCGCGACCGCGACCACATCGCCCGCGCGCAATCCGGTGCGCCGGAACGCCTCGGCTCGTTCACCCGCTCGGGCCGCGAGGTCGCGCCAGGTGATGGCGTCGCTGGTGGCGGCGGTGAAACCACGTACCTCCACGGCGTTGTCGCGCGGCCGCCCCGCCGCCGACCGCGCGACGAGTTCGCAGATCGACACCTTGCCCTCAGCCATGGCCGATCACGTATTCGTCCGCGATGGAAAGGGATCGGTCCAGCAGCGCCAGTCCCTCGCCGATCTCGGCCTCGTCGATGATCAGCGGCGGGCATACGAGCACGATGTTCCAGTGGGTGAGCAGATACAGCCCCCGGGCGAACGCGTCGGCGGTCAGCCGCGCCATCGGTTCAGCGGCCGCGGCGTCGGGGTTGTACGGGACGAGGGGCTGCCTGGTCTCGCGGTCGGTGACCAGTTCGATTCCCCAGAAGCAGCCGCTACCACGGATATCCCCGATCGAGGGATGCCGCTCGGCCAATTCGCGCAGTCCCGCGCCGATCAGCGCGCCCAGCTGCTCGGAGCGTTCGACGAGCCGATCCTTCTGATAGACCCCCAACGCGGCCACCGCGGCGGCGCAGGCCACGGGGTGGGCGCTGTGGGTCAGCCCGTAGGGAAACATCGACTCCTGCAGCCACGGGGTGAACCGGTCGCTGACCGCGACCGCCGCCAGGGGCAGATATCCGGCGGTCAAACCCTTCGCGCAGGTGATGATGTCGGGCACCACATCCCAGCGATCGCATGCGAACCAGGTTCCGGTGCGCCCGAATCCGGTCATGACCTCGTCCAGGATCAGCAGGATCCCGTACTCGGCGCACACCTCGCGGATGGCCCGCAGATATCCGTCGGGCGGGACGATCACGCCGTTGATTCCGGTGATCGGCTCGATGATCACCGCGGCCACATTCTCCGGGCCCTCGTACTGCAGCAGTTCGCGCAGATGCGGTGCGCCCGAGCACACCGGACACGGCGAGGGATGTCCGGCCGGGCAGCGGTAGGTGTAGGGATCGAGCATGCGCACCACACCGGGCACGCCCGGCTCCCCGACCCAGCGCCTCGGTTCGCCGGTCAGCGTGAGAGCGCCCGCGGTGCTGCCGTGATAGGACCGGTAGCGGGCGATGATCTTGTCGCGGCCGGTGTAGGCCCGCGCCAGCCGGATGGCGGCCTCATTGGCCTCGGTTCCGCTGCAGGCGAAGAAGAACGAGTTGAGATCGCCCGGGGTGACCTCGGCGAGCCGGTCGGCCAATTCGCCGACGACCTCGACATCCCAGGGACGGCCGAGGGTGGCCATGGTGGCGACCTGTTTCTGAATCGCCTCCTGAACCTCGGTGCGGCTGTGTCCCAGATTGGCGTTGACGAGCTGGGAACCGAAGTCGAGATAGGACCGGCCGGAGGCGTCGAAGAACCGGCAACCGCTACCACCGACGATCCGCGGCGGCGCTTGCAGACCCTGTTTCGACCACGACTGGATGACCCGCCCGCGGGCTGATGTGGACTCTGCCATTTCGGTGCTCCTCCTTCAGCGGATCGCGACCCGACGCTGACTTCCCGGATCGAAGGCGACGGTCGCGATGATCGACAGCACGCAGGCCCATCCGATGAGTACGGCGAGATTCTGCGCGATACTCGCCAACCCCCCGTGTTCGGTCAGGACCCGGCGCATACCATCCACCGCCCAGTACTGCGGGGTCAGCGGCGCGAGCGGACGATCCCAGGCAGGCATGAGCCGCACCGGCACGATCGCGCCGCCGACCGCGCCCATTCCGAGTACGACCAGCTGGCACAGGTTCTGCATGGCCGAGACATTGCGGGTGAGCGAGGTCAGCACGAGTCCCAGCGCGATGGCGGTCCAGGCGATGGTCACGACGAGTACGGCCAGGGCCACCGGTGAACCGTTGATCGTGCCGCCGAACAGCATTCGGCCGGTGAGCACCAACAGCGTCATCTGCGCCGCCGAGAGCAGGAAGTACGGTATCGCGAGCTGGATCGCCATCACACCCCGCGACAGCCCGCTGGAACGCACCAATGTCCATGCGCCGGAGGCATGTTCGCGATAGTGGGAGGTGCCCATGAACATCATGACATAGAAGCCGAACATGATCGTGAAGCCGGGGACGGTCTGATTCGCCCCCGCGCCGCCGGTGATCCCGGAGAAAGCATCGCTGAGCAACGCCTGCATCAGAAGCGGTGCGGCGAACAGGAATACGAACAGGGTCGGATCCTGCCGCCAGGTCGCCAGCTCCTTGCGAATGAAGGCCCAGGTGAGGGTCATCGAACCTCCGATCCGGGCCGGTACTGTTCGAGCGCGTGCAGGAACGCGTTCTCCAGCGAAACCGGTATCGAACGCACATCTTTGACGGGCAGGTGACTCTCGTCGATCGCGCGGACCACCGCGGGCAGGATCTCCACCTGTGGCGTGCTCACCCGAATACGCCTGTCGCGCACGGTGATCGCGATATCGGGCACCGCGTCGCGCAGCAGCGCCGCCACGGCCGCGGTCTCGTCGGTGGCGATCTCGCAGTACGGGCTGGCGTATTCGGCCACGAAGTTCTTCACGTCGGCGGTGACGACGATCGATCCGGTATCGAGCACACCCACACGGTCGCAGAGGGATTCGGCTTCCTCGAGATGGTGGGTGGTGTAGAGGATCGTCGAACCCTCGCCGCGCAGTTCACGCAGCAGATTGTGAATGGCGTGGCGAGAGTCGATATCGACGCCGGTACTCGGCTCGTCCAGCACCATCAGCGGCGGCGAATGCACGATTCCCATGCCGATCGAAAGCCGACGGCGTTCGCCCCCGGACAGATACGCCCCACCGCGATCGGCGATCCGATCCAGCCCGAGGCGTTCCATCACCTCCGCGGCCCGGCGCTGTGCGCCGCGCCGCGACAGGCCGCGCGCGATGGCGGCGAAGCGCAGGTTCTGCCACACCGTCATCGCCAGATACACCGTATTGTCCTGCGGCACATAGCCGATCCGCCGTCGCACCGATCGGCCGTGCCCGCGCACATCGCGGCCGAAGACCTCCACCTGTCCGGCGCTCGGCGCGAGCAGCCCGCAGATGATGTCCAGGGCGGTGGATTTACCCGCGCCGTTGCGGCCCAGCAGTCCGAAGATCTCCCCGCGCCCGATGGCCAGATCCACGCCGTTCAGGGCCGTGACCGAGCCGTACGCCTTACGCAATCCCCGCACGAGGACGACCGGCTCGTCGAGGGCCGCGTCCACGGTCAGGCCCGGTACTGGGCGACGATCGAGCGGACCTCGTCGCGATAGTGGACCGCTCGCCCGTAGCACTGGGTCATCAGCACCGCGCCCACCCCGCTGGGAATGTCGTAGACGAAACAGGTCGCCGCGCGGCCCAGCCAGCCCACGGTGTGCGCGCTCGGATCCGCTGCCGCCCAGGCCGGTTCGCTGCTCGGCACGTGCAGGCCGTAGGAGAAGCCGTAGCCCTTGCCGGGGATGTAGTCGGGGCCGCCGCCCGCGAGCGGTCCGATCCGATCGACGAATATGTCGCGGGTGACGGGTCCCAGGGCCGGGATGGACAGTCGGCCGTCGCGGTCGGCGGCGATCGCGCACAGCAGCCGGGCGAAATCGGCGGCGGTCGAGTAGCCGCCGGATCCGGCCGACAGCCAAGCGGGACGCTTGCGGTGGGTCACGAGGTGTTCGGGTGTTCCGGGTTGGTCCGGCAGCGGTTCGGCCACGCGGTGCAGATCCGCCGCACGGACGCTGAAACCGGTGTCGCGCAGGCCGAGTGGGCGGCAGACCCGCTGCTCGATGATCTCGTCGAGGGGTCGGTTGTCGGCGAGTTCCAGGATGCGGCCGAGGACGTCCATGGCCATGCCGTATTCCCAGACGGTGCCCGGGTCCGCGGCCAGGGGTTGGCGGGCGAGGGTGCGCACGACCTCGTCCAGGGTGTGCGAGTCGGTGCGGTGCTCGTACTTCCGCACCGCGGCGCGGTCGTAGTAGGGCTTGATATTGCGCGAGGTGTGATGCCCGCCGCCGATGCCCGCGGTCTGGCGCATCAGATCCTCGATCAGCAGTGGCCGTTTCGGCGGGCGCAGTACGCCGTCGGCCTCGACGCGTACGTCGGTGAAGTACGGCAGCCATGTCGACACCGGGTCGTCGAGTCGGAGCCGGCCCTCGGCCGTCATCGTCAGGGTCGCCAGGGCCGTGAAGACCTTCGTCATGGAGTAGATGCGAAAGATCGCGTCCTCGCGCATGGGTGTCGCGGCGTCGGGACCGAGGGTGCCGACGGCGCGCAGATCGATCAGCGAGCCACCGGCCGTGACCGCCACGACCGCGCCCGCGATTCGGCGCGCCCGCACATCGTCGGATACGGCCTCGAGCAGGTCCGTGATCATGTCCATTGTTGCCTTCGGGTCAAATCTCGAGATTGTCGATCAGTCGGGTGTTCCCGACCCAGACGGCCGCCACCAGCCGGTTGCTACGGATCGCGATCCGCACGGGTTCGAGGGTTTCACTGTCGACCAGTTCCAGATAGTCGATGCGCGCCACGCCCGCCCGCACCAACTCGCGGCGGCCCTCGTCGAGTATCGCGGCGACCGAATCCGGTTCGGCCCGCAGCGCCGCGACCAGTTCGGACAGGATGCGGAAAAGCGCTGCGGCGCTGGGGCGTTCGGCGATGGTCAGATAGGCGTTGCGGGAGGACAGGGCCAGACCGTCCGGCTCGCGCACGGTCGGCACCCCGCGCACCTCGAGTGGCAGGCCCAGGTCGCGGACCAGAGCCCGCATCACCACCAATTGCTGAAAGTCCTTCTCCCCCAGATACACCGCGGTCGGGGCGAGTTGGATCAGGATCTTGGCCATCTCGGTGGTGACCCCGGCGAAATGGGTGGGGCGACTGCGCCCGCACAGCACCGACGACAGCCGCGGCACCGCGACGGTCAGCCCGAAGCCGGGCGGGAACAGCTCCTGCGCCGAGGGCAGCCAGGCGATATCGACCTCGGCCTTCTCGCAGAGTCCCAGATCCCGGTCCTCGTCGCGCGGATAGGATTCGAAATCCTCATGGGGCGCGAATTGCAGCGGATTGACGAAAACCGACGCCACCACCACATCATCACGCGTCTTGGCCGCGCGGACGAGGGCGAGATGTCCTTCGTGCAGGGCGCCCATGGTCGGCACGTAGCCGATGCTCTCACCCCGATCGCGTGGCGCCGAGAGCATTTCGCGCAGCTCGGCCATACTCCGGACAACGATCATCGCGGTGAATCCTCAGCAGTACGACCCGCGGCGATCGCCGCCGTGGACATCCGGCAATCCTAACAAGGACTTCGCGGCACGGTCGCGAATCCGTCCTACTCCGAACGGATTTCGCGAGTGCGGACCGGTCGCTCTACCAGGGGACGGTCTTGCCGTGGCGATCCAGGAATTGCAGACCCGGCGCGCCCGCCTGCGCCTCGAGGACGTCGACGACCGCCGGGATGCTGTCCTCCGGTTCGAGGGGTGCGTCGGGTCCGCCGAGCAGGGTCCGGTTGTGACCCGGGTCGATGAGCAGTTTGGTGTGCCCGTCGTCGACATAACGGGTGGCGTAGCTGCGCATCAGCTGATTGAGCGCGGCCTTGCTGGCCTTGTAGAGCTCGTAGCCCTCCTCGGTGTTCTGCGAGACGCTGCCCTGTTCGGAGGACATGATCGCGACGGTTCCGCCGGGGACGACCAGGTCGCGCAGGGTCTCGACGGTGCGTAGCGGGCTCAGCGCGTTGGTGATCATCACCTCGGTGAACATCTCGGTGGGGACCTGATCGATCGACAGATCGCCGCGATCGATCGCGGCATTGACGAACAGCAGATCGAATGCGCGGTCGGCCAGGCGCTCACGCAGGGCGGTCAGTTGGGCGGGGTCGGTCATCTCGAGCGATTCGATGATCAGCTGTCCGTTCGACGCCTCGGCCCTGGCCTGTAGTTCGCCGCCGGGTCGGCGGGTCGTGGCGATGACCTGCCAGCCGCGGCGGATGAGCTCGTCGGCCAGGACCAGGCCCAGGCCGCGGGAGGCGCCGACGACGAGGGCTCGGCGGTGGGATGACGTGGACATATCTACTCCTATTTCGATTAGACGCAACGTTGTGTCTAGACGCAACGTTGCGTCAACGGTACAGCACGTCCCCGCTGGTTGGTAAGGTGTCGCCATGCCTGCTGCGGATTCCCACCCTCCCAGGCCGCGTTCCGGCAATCGTCGCGACGAGGCCGCGCGCCTGGCCGTGCTGCACGCGGCCGATGATCTGCTCGTCGAGCACGGCTTCGGCGCGCTGACCATCGAGGCGATCGCGCGGCGGGCCGGGGTGGCCAAGCAGACGATCTATCGCTGGTGGCCGTCGAAGGTGGAGATCCTGCTCGATACGCTGATCGAGGACAGCGAGAAGCGGTTTCCGGTCCCGGCGGACAGGGCAACGGTCGACGGCATCCGCGGTTATCTGCGCGGCTTCGCGCGATTTCTCACCCGCGATCCCGCGGGCAAGGTGCTGCTCGCGCTACTGGCCCAGGCGCAGCACGATCCCGCCACTGCCGCGAGTCTGCGGCAGCGTTATCTCGCGCCGCGCCGGGCTCGGGAGCGCGAATTGCTCACGCGCGCGGTGGATGCCGGGGAGATCGCGCCGCGCCTGGGCGTGGATGCCGCACTCGACGCCCTGGTCGGGCCGATCGTGTACTGCGCGCTGACCGGGTCGAGTATCGCGCGGGGCCTGGTGGACACCCTGGTCGAGGATGTGTTGCGGCCCCGGTCCACATGATCACAGCATCCCGGCGGCACGAAACAGACGGTCGTAGATCTCTCGAATCACCCTCTGCTTGCGGATGTTGTAGTCCATGACCCCGCCGCCGCCCGGAACCGCCTCCCGCTTGGCCCGTTCGTACAGTGCGCGATCCTCGGGATGTTCACGCAACCAGTCACGAAACATCCGATGGCGGATGATCTCCGGACTCTCCGGCCCGAACACATGCAGATTCACTCGAGGCTCGCCGAGCCTGAGACAACGATGCTCGTGAAACGACGGCTCCCGAACCGTCAGCACGTACCCGAGCGCTTCGAGGGCCGGAACATAGGAAGGCTCGTCGGTCGGATCCGCCACGGTGAGGTCGATATCGACCACATCCTTGGCGGCGAGCCCCGCCACCGCCGTGGACCCCACATGCTCGACCTCCAGCGCCGCCTCACCCAACACCGCCCGAATATCGTTGGCCAGCAGCTGAAAACGATCCGGCCACCGCGGATCGTAGGCGACGATCACCACGGTCTCCGCCCGCGGCGGCCCGTCGACCCAGGGGTTCTCGGTGGGGTCGGGGTCGGTATGCCGGGTGATCTCCTCGAATGTGGGCACCCCGAGGAAGTTAGCCGCGCGAAAGAGTCAGGGCAATCCTATTTCTCGGAGGTGAAGAGGTGGTCGCACAGTTTCGCGAATTCGGAGTAGGTCAGTTTGCCGTTTCGGTCGAGGTCCAGATCGGTCATGAATTGGTCTGTGCCGGTGGTGGCGCCGAATTCTCGGAGCATGGCGGCTAGTTCGTCGCGGTCGAGGTAGCCGCTGTCGTCGGTGTCGTAGACCCGGAAGATCGCCTCGTAGTTGTGACCGGTTGCCATGACTGGAGTATGGCAGACCGGCAGGTGGCCGGGACGGCGGTCAGCCCCAACGCATTTCGCCCTTCACCACCTTGGCGCTCAATTCCAGATTGCTGTCACCGGGCAGCCCGGGATAGCGCTGTCGCATGGCGGCGATGAGGGCCGCGCTGTCGGAGGTGTGCGCGTCGGCGTCGTCGAAGGCGGTCAGATAGTCGCGGGTGAAGCGCAGCGCGGCAATGCCGTTATCGATTCCGGCGGCCGCGTGTCCGGCCACGACGATCTTCGGATTTCGGCCGAGCATGGTGTCGAGCGTGGTGATCCACTGCTGCCGCTGTGCCAGGCCGGGCAGATCGGCGATGAACAGATGTTCGCCGGAGAAGACCAGATTGCCGCCGAAGATGGCGTCGAGATCGGGCGACCACAGGTAATAGTGATCGCCCAGATTGTCGGCGCGCACGATATCGATCGAATGCCCGCCGACGGTCAGCGTCTGCTGCGCGGTGGGATGCGGCGCCACGACATCGGCCACCGCGCGCGGCCCGTTGTCGCCCAGTTGTGGGGACCAGGTCGCGATCTTGCCCGCGACACTGCCGTGAATCGCCGCCACCACATCCTCGGGCGCGATCACCTTGGCGTCGGGGAATCGCTCGGTGATCGGGCGCAGGCCGAAGTAGTAGTCCGGATCGCTGGCGGAGACGAATACGCTCGTCAAAGGTTTGCCGATGGAGGCGATTCGGTCGGCGACGGCTTTTCCGTCGGAGAGCGTGAACCCACCGTCGACCAGAACGGATTCGTCACCGGAGGTGAGAATGACCGGCGCCCGCCCGAATCCGGCCGCATCCGCGCGAATGGCCGTCCACCGCAGCGCGTGGCCGCCATGCTCGTTCGAATCGCATGCCACGACGCTCGCTATGAGAATGCCCGCGCCGATCAGTAGTGTCACGCCCTTACCGAACTTCATGAAAGTCCTTCCGGTCGCCGCGCCTGTTTCGAGAATCCTCGCACGATGCTCGCCCTGCCGACCGGTAGGCATGCTTGGTAACCTGCGGATATGACGACCATCGATCGAGGCAAGAGCATATTTCCCGAATGGCTCGACCGGCTGCAGGTCCGGTACATGAATCCGTTGGTGCGCCCGCTGGCGCCGTATCTGCCCGGCTTCGCGGTGATCGAACATCGCGGACGCAAGTCGGGGCGGGCCTATTCGACTCCGGTCAACGGGTTCCAGCACCGGGGCAAGTTCTATGTCGCGCTCGGGCACGGGCGCACCGACTGGGCCAAGAATGTGGTCGCCGCCGGGGAGGCCGATGTACGACGTCTCGGACGCCGGCTGCATGTGGTCAACGCGCGCATCATCAACCGCGAGGACGAGGGTCCGGGCCTGCCGCTCGCCGCGCGCCTGGCCGGACGCCGACTGCTGTTGTTCGTCGCCGATATCGCCTAGCGGTACCGCACCCGCGCACCGGCGTAGAGGCAGATCGCCGCGGCGGCAGCCAGATTCAGACTTTCCGCGCGGCCGTGGATCGGGATGCGGATGCGATGGTCGGCGCGCTCGGCGACCGCCGGATCGAGTCCGTGCGCCTCGTTGCCGAACAGCCACGCCACCGGCCCGCGGAGTATCTCCTCGGCGTCGTCGAGGTCGACCTCACCCCGGGCGGTCGTGGCCAGCACGGTGATTCCGGCCTCGCGCAGCGCCGCCAGCACGGTGTCGGTATCGCGTTCGCGGGCGAGGGGAACGTGGAAAAGGCTGCCCGCACAGGCGCGTACGCATTTGCCGTTGTGCGGATCGACCGAATCCCCGGCCAGGACGACGCCGTCCGCGCCGACCGCGTCGGCCACCCGGATCAGGGTGCCCGCATTGCCCGGATCGGAGATCTCCACCGGTACGGCCAGCATGCGCGGCGCGGCCGAAAGTACCTGCGGCAGAGGGATATCCACCGAACGACACACCGCCACCAGACCGGGCGGGGTCACCGTCTCCCCCAGCTGCTCGGCGGCCCGCTCGCTCACCAGCGTGGCCCGCACGCCCTGGGCGATCGCACCCGCGACCAGTTCGTGTTCGCGTTCGGCGGCACGCACCGAATAGAACAGCTCATGGACCCGTTCCGTATCCAGCGCCGCCGCAACGGAATTCGCGCCCTCGGCCAGGAACAGCCCGGATTTGCGACGCGCGACGCCGCGATGCAGCTTCACAGCCGAAACGACCCGTGGATTGCGCTCGGACAGCGCTTCCACGGGTCGTTCCGAATGACGAGAGATCAAGGCTCGGGGCTCAGGCGGCCGGAGCGTTGACGTCCTCCGGCAGAGCCGCCTTGGCGACCGCGACCAGACCGGCGAACGCCTCGGCGTCGGACACGGCCAGCTCGGCCAGGATCTTGCGGTCCACCTCGACACCCGCGGCCTTCAGGCCCTGGATGAAGCGGTTGTAGGTCATGTCGTTCGCGCGAACCGCCGCGTTGATACGGGCGATCCAGAGCTTGCGGAAGTCACCCTTGCGCGCCCGGCGGTCCCGGAAGGCGTAGGTCAGCGACTTGAGCTGCTGCTCCTTGGCCTTGCGGTACAGCCGCGACCGCTGGCCACGGTAGCCCTTGCTGGCTTCGAGAACGGAACGGCGCTTCTTCTGAGCGTTGACGGCCCTTTTGACGCGTGCCACTGGTCAGTCCTTGTTCGATCGAGGGGCGCTCGCGGCGCCCGGAGGGATGGTCGGTTGAGGCGTCCGTAAACGGATCGCGGAGGGCTGGCTCTAGAGACCGAGCAGCTTCTTGATGCGACGGACATCGGCCTTCGCGACCGGCTCCGTACCGTCCAGACGACGAGTCCGGGTAGTGGGCTTGTGCTCGAGCAGGTGGCGACGGTTCGCCTGCTGGCGACGCAGCTTGCCGCTACCGGTCACCTTGAATCGCTTCGAGGCGCCGCTGTGGGACTTCATCTTCGGCATGGATTCCTCAATCTGTCTCGTTCCGGCGGCGCGCGAAACTCGCGAAACCGCCGGTCCTGTATCGGGTTTACTGCGGAGGGGCCCCGCCGGCCTCCGCGGCCGGAGCTTCTCCACCGGTGGCGGGCGCGGCATCTCGCTGCGACGATGCCGCCTGCTGTGCCTTCGTCCGCGTCTTCGCGCCCTTGTGCGGCGCGAGGACCATTGTCATATTCCGGCCGTCCTGCTTGGCCGAGGTCTCGACGAAACCGAATTCGGCGACGTCGGACGCCAACCGCTGCAGAAGCCGGAAGCCGAGCTCGGGCCGCGACTGCTCGCGACCACGGAACATGATCGTGACCTTGACCTTCGAGCCCGCCTGCAGGAAGCGCAGGACGTGACCCTTCTTCGTCTCGTAGTCGTGGTCATCGATCTTCGGACGGAGCTTCTGCTCCTTGATCACGGTCTGCTGCTGGTTCTTCCGGGACTCGCGCGCTTTCTGCGCCGTCTCGTACTTGAACTTGCCGTAGTCCATGATCTTACAGACCGGTGGGCGCGCATCCGGTGCGACCTCGACCAGGTCGAGATCAGCCTCCATGGCGACGCGCAGTGCATCTTCAACACGCACGATCCCAACCTGCTCGCCGCCGGGTCCGATGAGGCGGACCTCGGGTACGCGGATGCGATCGTTGATGCGGGTCTCAGTGCTGATGGGGCCTCCTAGGTCAAGCGGTGTCGTCCAACGACCGCAAGCTATAGCTGCAACCCCATATCCAACACGAAAGCCCCGTTACGGTATTTCACCGCCACGGGGCCCGATGTCGACCGGCCGTCGACGCGAACAACTCGCATCGACCCTGCGCTGGGAAAACCCCGCGCGAGGAACCCATCGAAAATGATGGGCGACCGGACCGTCGTACCTGGCGTGTCGCGTGAACAACACAGTGCCGGTGGACGGTGGGAGTCGGGCTCCACTTAGAGCCCCGAGCCGATCCGAAGAACGGGACCGGGGCGGTCGTCGCCGGACAGCTTAACATCCCCCACCGTGAACCCTGAAATCGCCCGCCCCCGCGACCAGGCACATCGGTTCCGGATGCCATGCTACGGGCATGAGTGAGGCGCCGCTGAACGAAGCCGAGACCGTGCGCGAACTGGCGGACATCCCCGCCGTCGAGGTGATCAGCCGCGCGGCCGTGATGCTGATGAGTTCGGCCGCCGAGAAGCTGGGCCTGGCCGACGAGGACCCCGACACCAGCCCGCGCCGCGATCTGGACGAGGCCCGCCGCGTCATCACCGCCCTGGCCGGACTGGTCACCGCGTCGGTGGAGTATCTCGGACCGCACGCCGGGCCGATCCGCGAGGGCCTGCAGTCGCTGCAGCGCGCGTTCCGGGAATCCTCGGCGCATCCGGACGAGCCGGGTAAGGGACCGGGCGAGAAGTACACCGGCCCGGTCTACTGATCGGCGAATTTGCAGGCGTAGCCCTCGGCGATCAGATCTATCTGCGGGACAGCGGCATTCGGCCGAGCCCGGACCGGTCGACTCCCGCGCCCATGGCGACGCCCGAGGTGGGCGCGGGTCATCGGCACGGGTGATATCCGTCGGTCCGAACCCACGGAATGCCGGACATACCAGGCAAATTCGCTACACCCGCCGCGCGGGCGCGACCCCGCCTCCTTGCTACGATTGACGCTCTGTCGCTGAGGAGGTGCGGGTGTCGAAGCTCGGGCGTGCGCCGAAGGGCGTCGATGCCTCCAAGCCGAATTCCGCGCGGGTGTACGACTATCTACTCGGCGGGCGCAACAACTACTCCGTCGATCGGCTCGTGGCCGAGCAGATGATCGAGGCCATCCCCGATATTCGAGCCATTGCCGCCGCCAATCGGCAGTTCGTGCTGCTCGCCACGACCACGGCCGCGCAAGCCGGGGTGCGGCAGTTCATCGATCTGGGCGCGGGCATCCCGACCTCACCGGCCGTACACGAGATGGCGCAGAAGATCGACGCGGACGCGCGGGTGGTGGCCGTCGATTACGACCCGGTCGTACAGGCGCACGCGAACGCGTTCCTGTCCGGTGTACCCGGCGTGACGCCGATCCTGGCCGACGCCCGGCGACCGCGCGAGCTCATCGCTGCGCTGCGCGACCGCGAACTGATCGATTTCGAGCAGCCGATCGCCGTCCTGCTCACCGGCGTACTGCACTACGTGATGGACGACGAACATCCGGCCGAGATCATCGCGGGGTATCGCGAGGCGATGGCGCCCGGCAGCTATCTGGTGCTCAGCCACGGCTCCACCGATACCGAGCCGACCTTTCTCGAGGAATCCGCGGGGGCCGCGGCGGGCAGCTCCGCCCAGTTCGTGTACCGCTCCCACGCCGAGATCGCCGAGTACTTCGAGGGATTCGAACTTCTCGAGCCCGGTGTGGCCCCGGTGCAGCGGTGGCTCGGCGACGACGCGCCCGCCACCCGGCTGACGATGCTGGGCGGTATCGCCCGCAGGCCCTAGGACGAAAACCCGCGCACAATTGGCGCACAGGGGCCAGGAAAATGCGGAGCGCCCCGCGGTCCAGGCATGCCATGCTCGAGGCCATGGCGATCCTTCTGGTACCCGGCTTCTGGCTGGGCGCGTGGGCGTGGGACGAGGTGGCCGGCGAGTTGCGACGCCGGGGCGACGAGGTGCGGGCCCTGACCCTGCCCGGATTGGATCCCGCCGATCCCGGACGGCTCGATGTCACGCTGAAACAGCAGGCCGACGCGATCATCGACGCGGCCGGGGACGAACCCGCGGTACTGGTATCGCATTCCGGCGGCTCCGCGCCCGCCTATCTGGCGACCGATCTTGCGCCACAGCGGTTCTCGCGCACGATCTACGTCGACTCCGCACCGCTGCCGAACGGCTTCGTCCTCGTCCCCCAACTGCCCGCGTCCGCGCGCGAACTGCCGCTGCCGGATTGGCCGGAGCTCGAGGCCGCGGGCAACAGCCTGGTCGGGCTGGACGAGGCGGCCCTGCGGCACTTCCGCGAGCACGCGGTCTCCGAACCCGCGAGCATCGCCACCGCACCGCTGGAACTGAGCGATTCCCCCGCGCGCCTGCACGTTCCCACGACGATCATCTGCAACAGCTTCAGCGCCGAACTGGTCCAGCGCCTGCGCGACGAGAGCTCCGAACCGCTGTTCGGCGAACTGTCCCGGCTGCCCGCCGACTACCTCGATCTGCCGACCGGGCACTGGCCGATGTGGTCGCGACCGACCGAACTCGCCGAACTGATCCACAGGATCGCCGCTGGGTGATATCGGTCAAAGCGCGCTCAATTCGCCACGCGCCGCGCTGGTCCGCTCCTACCATGCCAGACACGAACGATCAGGAGCAGCATGAGCGCGAGAGCAGACCTCGAACAGGAGCTACGCGGGCCGCTGGCGGCCACCGACGAGCTCACCGAGCACGAAACCAATGATCTGCTGGCGCTTTTCCACTCCGCGCGCGAGCACGAGGCGGCCGCCCTCGGCGAGGCCGTCGACGCCATGATCGGCGCGCTGCCGCGGCCGCTGCGGGGCGTCACGAAGAAGATCATGTTCGGCGACCGGCTCGGCCGATGAGCGATCCGATCACTCGGGCGCAGATCGTCCTGCTGGCGCGCACCCTGCACGTGCCGCCGGAGCGGCTGACGCATCTGGAACGCCTCGGCGCACAACAGGTGCACGAGATCCAGCAGCGGATGGCCGCGATGCTGTTCGATCAGCATGCCGAAACATTCGGGCGGATCAGTAAATTGGTGCCGATCATCCCGCTGTCGATCTCGGTGCCGCTGGTGCAGCGGCTGGTGCCGCCGCTGGTGGCCGGGCGCGCCGCGGGCGCGGTCGGGGTCGATCATCCGAAGAAGGCGGCCGAGGTCGTCGCGCTGTTGGATCCCGCCTACGCCGCCGACTGCGCGCCCTTTCTGGATCCGCGCACGGTCGGCACGCTCGCCGATGTCGCGCCGCCGGAACCGGTGGTGCGCATCGTCAACGAGATACTGCGCCGCGGCGACTACATCACGGCCGGGCCGTTCCTGGCCTATGCCACACCGGCGCTGATCGAGGCCGTCGAACAGGGTGTGCAGGACGACGCGGGATTGATGTTCTCCGCGGCCTACGCCTTCTCCGCCGAGGCCCTCAGCGCCATCGTGCGCCAGCTGCTCGGCGGTGCGGGACAGCGGATCCTGCGCATCATCGATACCGTGCTGGCCGGGACGCCGGAGCTGCAGACGGCATCGCTGACGGTGTTCGCCCGCTGCGAGCCCGATATCATCGCCACGGTCGGCGACATCCTGTTCACCGTCGGCTCCGATCAGGCGCTGGGCACGCTCATCGATACGGCCATTCGCGCGGGCGCGGTACCCGAATTGTTCGCCGTCGCGGGCCATCTCGGTCCCGAGGCGCTGACCCGGCTGGCCGCCAATCCGATCGTTTCCCACGAACCCTCGATGCGGGCGCTGATCGCCGCACTCGACGGCGATTCCCGGCCGACCAGCTGGCGTGGCCTGTTCACACTGCTCGGGGCCCTCGAGCCGGAGACCCGCCGCTGGTTCGCGCGGCTGCTGGCGGGCCTGTCGCCCACCACCCTCGCCGATCTGCCCGCCTGTGCCACCGAGGCCGATCTGTGGCAGCCGATGCTGGAATTCCTGGCGGGCGCCGATGCCGAGGTGCAATCGCATATCGGCGCGGTCTGGGCGACGCTGCGGCGCGAGCGCCGGGCCGGATTGCATTGGCATCTGGCCGAATACCGTGACGATGCCCGGTTGAGCGTTCTGGTCGACGCGATTCCGTGGGAATCGATGGAAGAGGTGTTCTTCAAACGCCGCCAGCTCGGGCGTCGACGGGGATAGTCGCGGATCTAACGCCGGGTATCCAAGCGTTCCAGAAGTTGGCGCGGGCCCATGGTTTTCGCGCCGAGCGCCGTCACGCGCTCGCGCAGGCCGCGATCGGCGGTGACCACGGTGACCGAGGCCGTACCCGCGCGGATCGCCGAATCGACCACCGCGACGATCGCGTCGTCGCCGGCCCCCTCGGCCGCCACCACCTCCACGCGTGAATCCGCCTCCGCCGCAGCGCCTTTCGCCGCACCCTCGAGGACAACCACCGTGCGCGGCAGTTCGTCGCCCAGCGCCGACAATCGCGACAGCAGCCGCCGGGCGGCCCCCGCGCGATCGCGCCACCAACCGTCGGGCCGCGAGCCGATCACATTGGCCGCGTCCACCACCAGCAATTGCTCCTCGCCCTCGGTCATCCCCTCAGTCTCCCCTATCCGCCGAATCGGTTCGCATATGCGTCGCGCCCCCTCGACAGGAACTCTTGCCTTTACGGCGCATGGTGATAAATTCGATTCATGGTCGCCGGAAAGTATGTGACCGCAAGGGTTTGCGGGGGAATTCTCGGTGCCGTGGGATGTCTGTTCGGGACGAGCCTGTTCGGTGTCGGCGCCGCGCACGCCGCCGACACCGTGTATTTCGCCATGGGCGGGTGGAACTGCTCGATCGGCGCGGACTCGGTGGTGGGCTGTGACCTGACGCCCCCGGCGCCGTCGATGAATGTGCTCTATGCCGGGGCGCAGATGTCGGTGCCGAATGTGCCCGCGATCGTCATCGATTCGGCCGCGATGCCCGCACATCCGCAGTGGAACTCCAACGGCAGCCATACCCTGCCGGGCGGAAATCCGCCGCTGGCCCGCATCGAATCCGCCGATGCCCGCGCCGCGCGGTTCTCGATCACCTACGCCGGGGCGAATTGCCAAATCACCTATCGCGATGTCGCCGTATGCTCCTCGATGGGCCACGGCTTCAGCCAGTGGGGACCAGTGCCGCAGGGCTACTGATCCCCAGGATTCATCGGATTACCGGTACCAGACCCCGGAATCCCAATCGCCGTAGTCCCAGACGTTGAAATCGTAGCGACCGTGCGCGCCGGCGAACAGGTAGCCATACCAACCGGCCGAGGTGTCGCAGATCTGATCGTCGTGGTTGCAGACGGTCAGGACCGGGAACGGACCGAACCAATCGTCGACACCGGCCAGCGGATAGCCGACGATCCCGCTGCCGGGCGTCGAGGACAAACCGCCCCACCCGGGTCCGGGTGCGCGCTTGGGATCCGCCAGCAGAATGGCATTGGCATTGTCGACGCCCTGATGGGCCGTGACCCACGCGTGCAGAATGCCCGCGCCTTCGCTGTGCCCGATCAGCCGGATGTGATCGCCCGGGCATTCGTCGCGATGCGACCAGAACAACCGGTCGAGTTCGTTCAATCCCGACAGCGGATCGGTGGAGTTGTAGCCGACTGGCTGATCGACGAACGGAATGAACACCGACGATGTGTTGTCTCCCAGTCCGCCGATTCCGATGGACCACTCCCCGAAACAGCTGGCGGCGTTCGCCTTCGGTCCGGTCAGATTGACGAGAGTGAAGAGGATGGCCAACAGTATTGCGGCGGAGAGCGCCGTTGCTCTACGCATGATCGTAACTTCTTCATTTGTCGTGCCTCCGGGTCTCGCCCGGCTTGCAGGAGTGTGTACCCAGAAATTGCCAGGCCCCCGGTCTCCGCGCGAAACAGTTATGACAATTGTCAAAATGGTGGCCGATCCGAGACCCCGGCACTCGCTCAGAATACGATCATGTGGTCAAAATTGTTCGGGCATTGCGGATTTCGGGGATTCCGAGCGCCCGGGCCGCGAGCAGGAAGACCGCGACGCCGATCGACGCGCCCGCCGCGAGGGTCAGCAGTCGGGCGAGCATCGGATCGGCGACCGCGTGCCGCGCGGCGGCCATGGCGATCAGACACGACCACCCGGCCAGCGCGGCGGCCCAGCTCGCGCGCGCGAAAGTGACTGCGACGGTGGAGAATCCGAGGAGTCCGTAGCGTCTGCGCAGCAAAAGATGCCCGGCGAGCGCGCCGACGAGGTAGGCGGCCGACCCGGCCACGCTCAGCATCACCACCACCGCGTGATCGGGCAGCGCCGCGGCCGATACGGCCAGCACCGACACCTTGGTCGCCACCATAGCGAGGTTGATCAGCGTGGGCGTGCGAGTGTCGTTGTCGGCGTAGAACACTCGCATCTGCAGCATCACCAGGGCGAACGGCGCCAGCCCGAATGCCGACGCCGCCACCGCCGCACCGATCAGCCGGGCCGAGTCCGCGTCCACGCGACCGGTGAACACCACCGCGGTGAATACCGGCCCGAGCAGCGCCATGGCCACCGTCATCGGCACCATGGCCACCGTGAGATACCGTGCGCCCCGGCCCAGATCGGCGATCACGGCCGGACGATCACCGGCCGCGGCGGCGCGCGACAGGCGCGGCATGAGCACCGTGAGCAGCGAGGCCGCGAGAATGCCGTAGGGAACCTGGAACAGCGGATCGGCGTAGGTGTACACCGAGATGCCGCCGTGATCGGAGGCGACGCGCATGGTGACCGCGACGCCGATCTGGCTGATCGCGGCGTAGCACAGGACCCAGGTCAGCAGCGGCGTCGCGGCGCGCACCGGACGCCAAGTGTAGGGAATCGGCCGGACGCGGAAGTTCCAGTGAAAGCCGTTGCGCCGCAGTGCGACCGCTACCCACGCGGCCTGTCCCGCGATGCCCGCGGTGGTGCCGAGGCCGAGGGTGAGGACCTGCGCGGTGGTCATCGAGGTCGGCGTCAGCGTGACCGGCCCGGGCAGCAACACGAACACACCCGCCGTCGCCAGCACGACGACATTGTTGACCACCGGCGCCCACGCCGCCGCGGCGAAGCTGTCGCGGACATTGAGCACGGCGGTCAGCATTACCGTGATCCCGTAGAAGAAGATCTCCGGCAGCAGCAGGTACGCGAACAGCGTTGTGAGACCGCGCCGCTCGGCCCCGGCACCGAGCAATCGCACCAGCAGCGGCGCGCAGAGTACGGCCACGGCGGTGACCGCGGCCAGGCCGAGGACGGCCGCCACCAGTACCCGCTGGGTGAACTCGTGGGACCGGGCGCGGCCGAGCCCGCGCGACCGCATGAGCAGCGGCACGACGGCACTGGCGAATACGCTGCCGAGGATCAGCTCGTAGACCATGTTCGGCATATTGTTCGCGAGGTTGTACGAATCCCCGACGGCCGCCGCGCCGATCGCCGCGGCCACCACGATCGTCTTGGCGAATCCCGTGATCCGACTGATCAGTCCCGCGACGGCGACGTGTCCCCCGGCGCGGGCCAGACCCGGCTGCACCGAAAGTGGCTGCGTCGGAAGTGGCTGCGTCGGAAGTGGCTGTGTCGGAAGTGGCTGTGTCGGAAAGTTTCCGTAGTCGATCACCGATCCCCCTTCAGTTCGCGGACATCGCCTCATGCTGCCGCGCGGAAGGGGGTTTTGTCGATTCCGGCCCCGTCTAGCGGAAGGGCGTGATTTCCGAAAGCCGGCCTGCCTGGACCTTATTGACCCATTCCGGATCGGCCAGCAATGCGCGGCCGAGGGCGACGATATCGAATTCACCGCGTTCGAATTGCTGTTCCAGGACCCGCAGGCGCTGAGCCTGGGTCTCATCGATTCGATCGCCACGGAAGACGCTGTCGACCCCGACGGAACCGACCGTGATCACCGGCAAGCCGGTGATTTTCTTGGTCCAGCCAGCGAGACTCAGATCCTGTGCGTGCTCGGTGAATTCGGGCAGCCAATGCCGCCGCAGAGAGGTGTGGAAGATATTCACTCCGGCATCGACCAGCGGAGTGAGCAGTTCCTCGAGTTCGCCCGGTGTTTCGGCGATTCGGGCGGTGTAGTCGACGCCCTTCCACTGTGAATAGCGGTAGATGATGGTGAATTCGGGGCCGACGGCCGCGCGGATGGCGGCCACCACGCGGGCGGGGAACGCGGCGCGGCGGCGCAAGGTCCCGCCATAGTCGTCGCCGCGGTGATTGGTTGCGGCCCAGAAGAATTCGTCGAGCAGATAGCCGTGAGCGCCGTGCAGTTCGATGCCGTCGAAGCCGAGTTCCCTGGCCAGCACGGCCGATTCGACATAGGAGCCCACCAGCGTGTCCAGATCTCCGGATTCCAGCGCCCGGCCGACCCGGCGTCCGGTGTAGTCGACGCCGGACGGGCTCACCGTCGGGCTCTCCGGCTCGAATTCGGGCTGCTCACCACGTTCGACGCCCAGATGCCACAGCTGCGGAACGATGGCCGAGCCCTCGGCGTGCACCGCCTCCACCACCGCGCGCCAGCCCTCGGCGCTGTCGCCGTAGAAGCGCGGCACCTCGGTGAGCGGACCTGCGGCGGGTCCGCGGACGAGGGTGCCCTCGGTGACGATCAGACCCACGCCACCGGCCGCGTGGGCGCGGTAGTACTCGACATTCTCCGCATTCGGGACACCGCCCGGTGACTTCCTTCTCGTCATCGGGGCCATCGCGAATCTGTTTCGCAGTCGCAGTGATCCGGTATCGAACTCGGCGAAGAATTCATCGAGTGACATGGAGCACATTTCCTTTCGGCGGGACCTCCAATTCTCTAGACAACGCCGATGACAGCGCGACCATTCCCGTGGCATCGGCCGCCTCGAATACGGACTAGAAGCCGAAGCGCTCCCCGAGTTTCGAGACGCGGTCGCTCACTTCCTGTCCCACGGTGCTCACCGCCGCGCCCAGATCGCTGCCGAGATTGCGCACCGTGCGGATGAGCGGATCCTCGGACTGGTCGAAATCCTGGCGGTAGGTGCGGGCGGCCTCGCGGATCTCATCGCTGATGCGGGTGTTCCGATCCTGTTCGCGAAGTGGGTAGCGGCCGTCGAGGATTCGGTCGTATTCGCCCGAGGCGATCCAGCGGCGCAGTTCGGCCGCGCGCAGCACCGAGAACGGATGCGATTGCAGTTCCAGATTCAGCAGTTTCAGCACGCCGTCGCGCAGATCGCCGGTGCGGTCGTAGTCGTCGGCCTGTTCGAGGAAGGCGGCGTGGTTCATCTCCCGCACCATCGCGCCGCCCGCCTGTTTCATATGCACCCGCACCGACGCCTCGACATCCTGCCCGCACAGCAGGCCGGCCCGATCGCCGGACAGCTCGGATTTGCGGCTCCATTCCATGAGCGCGGCCACGATGGCCCGCAGGGCCCAGCCACCGACGGGCATCCAGCCGATCGATCCGGCCAGGCGCAGCAGATGCATGAGCATCGTCCGATACACCGCGTGCCCCGACATCGCATGTCCCAGTTCGTGTCCGATCGCGAACCGCAACTCCTCGACATCGAGCAGATCGACCAGTCCCGTGGTGAGCACGATGAACGGCACATCCATTCCCACGGTGAACGCATTGGCCGCGGGATCCTGGATGACGAACATCTCCGGGGTCACCGGCGCGTCCAGAATCCGCACACAGTCCGCCCGCAGCTCGTGCAGGGTCCGGAACTGCCGCTCGTCCACCCGCACCGCGGTCGCCAGATACAGCAGTCGATGCTGACGCTCGCGCAGCAATCCCGACAGCATGCGCAGCACGCTGTCGAACCCGCTCAACGACCGCAGCATCACCAGCGCGGTGCGATCGGCGGGATGCTCCCAGGCCCGGGTGCTGATCCCGGGAAACTCACGGCGGATTCGATCCGGACTGTCGGTCATCTGGCCCCCATTTCGACGTCGAATGCAACCATCTGATCCCATCGCGGGCGCGAGGGCAAGATGTGACCGTCACCGGTCCCGACCCAGCCGGAATCGCAGTGGTGGTTCGGCGTATTCCTCGCGGGTGTGGGCGATCCAGCCGATGGTGCGGGCCAGGGCGAACAGGGATTCGCCGGTGTCCGGGCGCATTCCGAACGCGTGCATGAGGATTGCCACGGCCAGGTCGATATTGGGCAGGGTGGTCCAGGCCGGGCCCAGCTGGGCGGTGATGGTGTCCAGCGCCGAGAAGGCCGGTGCGGCTTCGGGAATGGGGCGCAGCAGGCCGAACAGGTGCTCGGCGCGCGGGTCGCGGGTTCGGTAGACCAGGTGGCCGAAGCCGGGAATGCGATTGCCGAGGCGTAGTTGTTCGGAGAGCGTGCCGACGGGGTCGGCGATCGCGTCGGCGAGGAAGCGGTGGGCGAGAGTGCTTGCGGCGCCGTGGAATCGGCTGTCGAGTGCGCCCAGCCCGGCGCCGACCGCGCCGTAGGGATGGACGCGGGCGCTGGCGGCGACCCGGACCGCGACCGTGGATACGGCCAGGGTGTGATCGGCCAGCAGGGTCAGCGTGGTGTCGAGCAGATCGGCGCGCGGGTCTCGATCGGTCACGCACGGCCACAACCGCTCACCCAGCGTCCCCTCGCGCGAGGCGGGGCCGAAGCAATCGGCCTCGACGGCGAGAATCGTTCGCGCCGTGCGTAATACGCCGTGTTCGGACAGATCGAATCGCAGCTGGTCGCTGGCGCCCGCGACGGTCACCGCCACCCGCATCCGATCGGCGATGCGCGCCTGCGGCCCGAGGGTGGCGGCGGCCGTGCGCGCCGCGGTGAGGATTTCGACCGGGGCCTCGATCGCCTGCGGCGCGCCGAGCTCCCCGGTCCACAGCAGCGTCGCGACCGATTCCACCGCGACGACGCCCGCCAACTCGGTCACATCATGCCCGCGATAGAACAGCCGATCGTCGTCGATGACCGAGATCGCGGTCATGACATCGCCGAGCGCGCCGCCGCGGCTCGAACCGCGCCGCCGACGCGCGAGCCGGACGACCTCGTCCTCGGCGAACAGGCTGCCGCGCCGCCCGGGAGCGTCGATCTTGGTCAGCAGCCCACGGCTGACATAGGCGTAGACGGTCGCGGGCTTGATGTCGAGACGCTGCGCCACCTCCTCGGTAGTGAGGTGGCGTACGTCACTCTCCTCGCTCATGACCTGCGCCTTTCCCAACTATATTGACTTGATCAATATTGACTGTGATCGATGGTAGTCGCACTGTTCAGTACAGGAGGTTCTGAGCATGACGACCAATGGCACCGAACTCGTCGACGTCCCCGCGGGCCTGCGCAATGTGGTGGCCGCCGACACCCGACTCGGCGATGTTCGCGGGACGGAAGGCTTCTACCACTACCGCCAGTACTCCGCGATCGACCTCGCGACCGCCTGCGGTTTCGAGCAGGTGTGGTTCCTGATGTTCGAGGGACGACTACCCGACGACCACGAGCTGGCCGACTTCGGCGAACGCATCGCCCGATTACGTGCCCTGCCAAGGGAATTGGAGCCGGTTCTGGCGGCGGCCGCGGCCGCCGGCAGCGAGTTCCGGCCGATCGCCGGACTGCGCACGGCGCTGTCGATGCTGGCCGCCGTGCGCGATCTGCGCCCTCTGTGGGATACCGACGCCCCAACCCATCGCGCGGACGCGCTGCTGATCTGCGCGGTCACCCCCACGATCCTGGCCGCCCTGTATCGGCTGCGCCACGGCCTGGAACCCATTGCGCCGCAAGCCGATCTGCCGACCGCGGCGAACTGGCTGTACATGCTGACCGGAGAACTCCCCGATCCCGCCGCCGCACGCGCGGTCGAACGATATCTGATCGCCACCATCGATCACGGCTTCAACGCGTCCACCTTCACCGCCCGCACCGTCGCCTCTACCGGAGCCGATATCGCCTCGGCCGTCATCGCCGCCCTGGGCGCGTTCTCCGGCCCGCTGCACGGCGGCGCACCCGACCGCGCGCTGGACAGCCTCGACGAGATCGGCGCGCCCGACCGGATCGACGAATGGGTGCGCGCGAAAATCGAACGGGGCGAGCGCATCATGGGATTCGGGCACGCGGTCTACCGCACCGACGATCCCCGCTCGCTCATGCTGCGCGAGATCGCCACCGCACTCGGCGGCGACCTGGTCGGCTTCGCCACGCTGGTCGAGCGGCGCGTCGTGGAGATCCTCGCCGAACTCAAACCCGGCCGCCGTCTCTACGCCAATGTCGAGTTCTACGCCGGTGTCGTCATGGAACTGTGCGGCATCCCGCGCAGCATGTTCACCCCGACCTTCGCGGTCAGCCGCGTCGTCGGCTGGTCAGCCAACGTCCTCGAGCAGGCCGCCGACCCGCGCATCATCCGTCCGGCCGCCCGCTACATCGGACCGCCCGCGCCGCAACCCATTTCGACGCGGGGCTGAACGGCGCGGCCCTCACAGGCGCGGCCGGAATTCCAGCGCGGTCCGGCTGTCCGACACCGCAGTCGCGGCCTGGAATACGAGACCACAGTCCGCGGCCAATTCGGTCAGTTCCGCCACGGTCCGCTCGCGGCCGTCGAAGCACATCAGCATGAACAGATCCATCGCGGTGCCCACGCCCGCGCCCCGGATCGGCTCGATCACCACCACGACGCCGTTCGGGCGGGCGGCACGGGCGCATTCGGCGAGAATCGCGCACGCGTGCTCGTCGTTCCAGTCGTGCAGGATGTCGGACAGGACGTAGGCGTCGGAGCCGCTGGGCAGCGGGTCGAAGAAGCTGCCCGCGATGGTGGTGGCACGGTCGGTCAGATCGGCCGAGGCGAATCGATCGGCGGCCGCGGCGGCGGTGGGTGCGAGGTCCAGCAGCCGTCCGCCGACGCCGGGGTGGGCGCGCAGGATCGCCGCGAGCAGCGTGCCGTCGCCCCCGCCGACGTCGAGGATGTCGGTGAAGCGACTCCAGTCGAAACGTTTGGCGATCTGCCGGGCCTGAATTCGGAAGCGCCAGTTCATCTGCGCGTCGAAGGAGCTCCGCAGCGCGGGTTCGGCGTCGAGATCGGCCCAGAACTGCTGCCCGTATCGCAGCGGATAGGCGGGCTTGCCCGTGGTGATGGTGTACAGCAGTTCGACGAACGCGAGTTCGGCGCGCCCGCCCGCGGTGTTGATATCGAGCAGCGGGTTGAAATCGCGCATCTGCTGACCGAGGCCTGTGGGGCGATAGCGGCCGGATCGCGGGTCCAGCTCGAACACGTCCATCGCGACCAGATGATCGAGCAGTCGCCGTAGGGCCGGGGCGGAAGTGGCTGTGCGAGCGGCGAGTTGGTCGGCCGTCTCCCCCGCGCCGCTCGCATGCTCCACCAGCCTCAGGGTCGCGGCCACCCGAATGGCCATCGGCGTGGCCAGATCCGCCAAGGCCATGATCGAACGTGAATTCTGCGGCGTGCTCACTATCCCCCCGAACTCTCGCGCCGGCTCGATGCCGACCCTGATCACGATAGCGTTCCGGGCCGACACACCACGAAAGGCGTTCTCCGGCAGCGGCCTCAGCCCTCCGGATAGAAGACGAACAGCGTGCAGCCGGTCGCGGTCGCGGGGACGTGCCAGGAACCGGCCGGAGCGTGTAGGAAGGTTCCGGCCGGATAGTCCCGCGCGCCATCGTTGAAGGTGCCCGCGACGACGTAGACCTCCTCCGGTCCGGGCTCGTGATAGTCGCGGCGCGGCCACGACGTTCCCGGATCCATTTCCAGCACATTGGCGTGCGCGCCGGACGGTCCGGTCCACAGCGGCCGTAGCCGAATGCCCGGAAAAAGTTCGCGCACAGGCACTTCGGTGACGGCGACGGAGGTGTAGCCCGGTTGGTTCAAGATCTCGGAGTGCATATCCGCCAGCCTGCCGCGCGCGAACGGCCCCGGACAGTGTCGGGTTGGACACCGAGGGGTACATTTCTGCCATGCATCGCGTGGTGGCCCTGGTGCGGCCGGTGCAGTCGACCTTCGAGCTCGGCTGCGCCGTGGAGGTTTTCGGCACCGAACGGGCGGCGGTGCCGCGGTACTACGAATTCGAGGTGTGTGCCGAAACACCCGGTCCGGTGCCGACGACGGCCGGATACGCGATCTCGGTGCCGAACGACCTCTCCGCGCTGGCCTCGGCGGATACCGTGCTCATCCCGGGCTGGACGCCGGTCGAGACGCCGCTGTCGGATCCGGTCCGCGACGCGCTGCTGCGGGCGCACGCTCGCGGGGCGCGGCTGGTCACCATCTGTTCCGGGGTGTTCGCGCTGGCCCGCACGGGACTGCTCGACGGCCGTTCGGCCACCACGCACTGGGAGCGGGCCGCGCAGCTGCGACGCGAGTTCCCGCGCGTGCGAGTGGAACCGGATCGGCTCTACATCGATCACGGCGATGTGGCCACCAGCGCCGGAGCGGGTGCGGGCATCGATCTGTGCCTGCATCTGGTCCGCCGCGATCACGGTGCCGCGCATGCGGCGCTCATCGCGCGTCATATGGTGATGCCCCCGCATCGCGAGGGCGGCCAGGCCCAGTACGCGCCACCCCCGCCGCCCGGCGACGCGCTGGACGGACTGCTCGAATGGGCCGAGGCGCGCGTCGGAACGTCGCTGTCCGTGGGCGATATGGCCGCGCGGCTCAACGTCTCGCCTCGAACCTTGGCGCGCCGCTTCGCCGAACAGCTCGGCACGAGTCCCGGCGCATGGCTGCTGTCGCGCCGGGTGACCGAGGCGCGCACCCTGCTCGAGGAGACCGATCTACCGGTGGACGCCATCGCCTGCCGCGTCGGCCTCACCTCGGCGGTCAATCTGCGCCGCCGCTTCCGCGCCCAGGTCGGGACGACGCCGGGTGCATATCGGCGGGCCTTCCGGCTGCGATGATCAGCGAAAAAGCTCCACGGGACGCGCAATTCGTCATATGCGGTGCCGATCTCGCGGCGGCACAGACGTTGGCGAGCCGATTCGTCGGTGCAGGTCAATAGGACGGCGGTCAGCGCCGGGTGGTCGCCCATCGCCGCGGTCAGCTCGGCGGTGACGGGACCGAGGACGGCGGCCGTATTGATGTAGATCAGGCGGCGATAGCCCAGCTCGCGATAGTTGGACCACATCGCGGCCAGATTCCGTTCGGCCAGTCCGTATTCGGAGGTCGAGGGATGGGCCATATCGAGAAAGTCACCCTCGATCAGGCAGTGCCGCACCCCGGCCTCGGACAACCGGGCATGCGCCTCGAGGCCGACACTGCTCTTGCCGACCCCCGATGAACAGGGCGGCGGTACGGTCACATTCCGATCGCGCCATCGATCCGCTCGCGGAGGAGGTCGGCATGGCCGTTGTGCCTGGCGTATTCGGCGATCTGGGTCAGCAGCAACCAGCGCAGCGAGAACGGTTCGCCGGTGCGGCGACCGGTGCCGGTGGCGTCCAATGACTGTGCGGCGCTGACGATCTCGCGGGAGTGTCGACATTCGGTGCGCCAAAGTTCCAGGGCCTGTGCGACATCGCCGTCGAGGCGGTCGAAATCCTGGTCGGGGTCGTCGTCGGAGTAATGCAGCATCGGAATGTCCTCGCCCGCGAATTGGATACGGAACCACCAGCGTTCGACTCCGGCGAGGTGCCGCACCAGACCGTGCAAGGACAGGGTCGAGGGCGGGACGGCGCGTTCGGACAGGCGCTCGGGGGCGATTCCGGCGCATTTGAGTTCGAAAGTCGTTCTGTGCCAATCCAGAAACGCGCACAGGCTTTCCCGCTCGCCGCCGATTCGCGGTGGCTCGGCGCGAGCGCCCTCGCTCCAGCGCGGTGAGAAACCACTCGGAACCGTCATCGCACACCCTCCCGTCGCAACGGCCCGAGTCTGCCACGGGCCACCGACAACAATCCGGGGCTGCGATGAGTTTCGCCCGCCCCCACCGTCGGTATCGATAGCCGACCGAGGAGGACCATCATGCAGTTCGAAACCACCAATCTGGATATCTACGGCCATGATCCGCTGCCGTGGTCGCGGGCCCGGGACGCGCTCGACGGCTTCGCCGCCGAACCCGGTAAGCCCGTATTTCTCAGCACCTGCCGCCCCGACGGCCGACCGCATACGGCCGGAGTCGGCGCGCTGTGGCTCGACGGAGGGGTCTACATCGTCAGCGGACCATCGACACGCAAGTCACGCAATCTCGCGGTGAATCCCGCCTGCACCGTGACCTTTTCGTTGCCGGGGCTGGATCTCGTGATCGAGGGCGACGCGGCCGTGGTCACCGATACGCCGACCCTCGAGCGCATCGCGGCCCGCTACCGCGAACTCGGATGGCCCGTCGAGGTGGATGGGCGGGCCTTCACCGCGCCCTACAGCGCCCCGAGCGCGGGCACCCCGCCGTGGCAGCTGTACTTCGTGACGCCACGAGCCGCCGTGGGGGTCGCCAGCGCCGAACCCCACGGCGCCACTCGCTGGCATTTCGGATGAACTAGCCGACCGCCACCTTGCGCCGGGTGGTGGTCTTCTTCGCGGCCTTGGCGGCCTTCTTGACCGGTTTCGGATCCGTGGCGGGCTCGGCGGACAGCGCCTCGCGCAGGAACTGGCCGGTATAGCTTTCCGCCACGGCCGCAACATCTTCCGGTGCGCCCTCGGCAATGACCGTGCCACCGCCGGAGCCGCCCTCCGGACCCATATCGATCACCCAGTCGGAGGTCTTGATGACGTCCAGATTGTGTTCGATGACGATGACGGTATTGCCCTTGTCGACCAGACCGTTGATCACGCCGAGCAGTTTGCGGATGTCCTCGAAGTGCAGGCCTGTGGTCGGCTCGTCGAGGATGTAGACCGTGCGACCGGTCGACCGCTTCTGCAATTCCGCCGCGAGTTTGACGCGCTGCGCCTCACCGCCGGACAGGGTCGGCGCGCTCTGGCCCAGCCGGACATAGCCCAGTCCGACATCGACCAGCGTCTTCAGATACCGGTGGATCGAGGTGACCGGCTCGAAGAATTCGGCCGCCTCCTCGATCGGCATATCCAGCACCTCGGCGATGGTCTTGCCCTTGTAGTGCACCTCGAGCGTCTCGCGGTTGTAGCGGGCGCCGTGGCAGACCTCGCACGGCACATACACATCCGGCAGGAAGTTCATCTCGATCTTCAGGGTGCCGTCGCCCGAACACGCCTCGCAGCGGCCGCCCTTCACATTGAAGGAGAACCGGCCGGGCTGATAGCCGCGCACCTTCGCCTCGGTGGTCGCCGCGAACAGGGTGCGGATCTTGTCGAATACGCCGGTGTAGGTCGCCGGGTTCGAGCGCGGGGTTCGCCCGATCGGCGACTGGTCCACCTGCACCAACTTGTCCAGATGATCCAGCCCGTTCACCCGGGTGTGGCGGCCGGGCACCTGACGAGCGCCGTTGAGCTTGTTGGCCAGCACGGTCGCCAGAATGTCGTTGACCAGAGTGGATTTGCCCGACCCCGATACGCCCGTCACCGAGGTGAGCACGCCCAGCGGGAAACTCACGTCGATACCGCGCAGATTGTGCTCATTGGCCCCGACGACGGTGAGCTGCTTCTTCTTGTTCACCGGTCGCCGTACCAGCGGCACCTCGATGCGCTCGCGGCCCGAAAGATACGCGCCGGTGAGCGAATTGCGGTCGGCGAGCAGACCCTTGTAGGGCCCGCTGTAGACCACTTGGCCGCCGTGTTCGCCCGCGAGCGGGCCGATATCGACCACCCAGTCCGAGGCGTGGATGGTGTCCTCGTCGTGCTCGACCACGATCAGCGTATTGCCGAGATTGCGCAACCGGGTGAGGGTTTCGATGAGTCGGCGGTTATCGCGCTGATGCAGGCCGATGGACGGCTCGTCCAGGACGTAGAGCACACCGACCAGGCCCGAACCGATCTGGGTGGCCAGCCGGATGCGCTGCGCCTCACCGCCGGACAGCGTCGCCGCCGCGCGCGAGAGCGTCAGATATTCCAGGCCGACATCGAGTAGGAAGCCCAGCCGCGCCTGAATCTCCTTGAGCACCTGGCCCGCGATGGCCGCCTCGCGCTCGCCCAAAACGAGGGAGTTGAGGAATTTCGAGCAGTCGCGGATGGACAGCTCGCTGACCTCGGCAATGGAACGGCGTCCCCCGGCCGCGTCCAGAGTGACGGCCAGAATCTCCGGGCGCAGCCGCGCGCCGTTGCAGACCGGGCACGGCACATCGCGCATGTACCCGTCGTACTGCTCCTTGGCGGTCTCGGACTCGGTGTTCTCCATGCGCCGGTGCAGGAACGGCATCACGCCCTCGAAATCGGCGTAATAGGAACGCTTGCGGCCGTAGCGGTTGGTGTAGGAGACATGCACCTGATCCGAACTGCCCTCGAGCACCGCCTTGCGGGCCTTGGCGGGCAACCGGTTCCACGGGGTGTCCATCGAGAAGCCCTGCGCCTCGGCCAGGCCCTGCAGCAGCCGGTTGAAGTATTCGGCCGTCTGCCCGCGCGACCACGGCGCGATCGCGCCGTCGTTCAGGCTCAGCTCCGGATCGGGCACCACCAGATCCGGATCGACCTCCTTGCGGATGCCCAGGCCGGTGCAGTCGGGGCAGGCGCCGTAGGGCGAGTTGAACGAGAACGACCGCGGTTCCAGATCCTCGATATCGAGCGGATGCGCGTTGGGGCAGGCCAGCTTCTCGGAGAAGCGGCGCTCGCGGTCGTGGGCGTGCTCGTCGCGGTCGACGAAGTCCAGCACCACGATGCCGTCGGCCAGCCGCAGCGCGGTCTCGATCGAATCGGTCAGGCGCTGTTTGGAACTCGGCTTGACCGCCAGGCGGTCGACGACCACCTCGATATCGTGTTTCTCCTGCTTCTTCAGCTTCGGCGGCTCGGTGAGCGGATACACCACACCGTCGACGCGCACGCGCGAATAGCCCTGGGTGTTGAGACCCTCGAACAGGTCGACGAATTCGCCCTTGCGCGTGCGCACCACGGGCGCGAGCACCTGGAAGCGGGTGCCCTCCGCCATCGCCAGCACCTGGTCCACGATCTGCTGCGGGCTCTGCTTGGCGATCAGCTCACCGCAGACCGGACAGTGCGGCGTACCCGCACGCGCGTAGAGCAGGCGCAGATAGTCGTGCACCTCGGTGATGGTGCCGACCGTCGAGCGCGGATTACGGTTGGTCGATTTCTGATCGATCGACACCGCCGGGGACAGGCCCTCGATGAAATCCACATCGGGCTTGTCCATCTGGCCGAGGAACTGGCGCGCGTACGCCGACAGCGACTCGACGTATCGGCGCTGCCCCTCGGCGAAAATGGTGTCGAACGCGAGACTCGACTTGCCCGAACCGGACAGCCCGGTGAAGACGATGAGGCTGTCGCGGGGCAGGTCGAGATCCACCCCCTTGAGGTTGTGCTCCCGCGCTCCGCGCACCGTCAGGCGATCCGCCACAGGCCGTCCCTTCTCCCTCGTGTTCGGCGTCCAGATTCATCCCCGCGCCGTCATGCTAGGACCACCCACCGACAAGTTTCGGAAGACGGCAGCCGACCAGGCGTTATCGGGATTTCGGCGGTCGCCGACGGATTGCCGATCGCGCGACGCGACCGTTCATCCAGCCTACGTTCTCCGACGCGCGACCCGCACGCGACCGGCGTATCCATCCAGGCGCCGCGAAAACCTCGCTCCGGCAGTCTCGCGCGCCTGTAATGATCAACGGCCCGGCTCCGATGAAGTGCCCGAACTGTGATCGACGCAATATTGCCAGCACGATCCCCGAATGCCGCCGACGCAAGTCGCCAACGATCAGGGGGTACATCAGGTGGACGCGGACCGGGCCGACGTACCGGCCGATGCCGAACAGCTCGCGCAGCGGTATCGGACGCTGGTGGCGGTCGTCGCGCAGCTCGAGGAGGGCGTGGTGGTGCTCGATCGCGCCGGGCGCATCGAGTCGATCAACCCCGCGGCCCGGCGCATCTTCGGCCGTCCCGACGACGAGCTGATCGGACTGCCCCTCGGCGCGCTGTCGTTGTCGCTGCTGGACGCCAACGCCCAGCCGCTGCCGCCCGCGCTGCATCCGCTCGCGCGCACCTTGGCCACCGGCGAGACCATCTCGCGCTTTGTGTTCGGCATCGACCGTCCCGACGGGCAGCGTCGCTGGCTGTCGGCCTCGAGCCGACTGCTCGAACCCGACGATCCGGACTCATCGGCGGTCTCCTCGTTCAACGACATCACCGAATATCGCGCCAGCCGAAGGCAGTTGGAATACCAGGCCACCCACGATCCGCTGACCGGACTGGCCAATCGGTCACTGGTGCTGGCCCGGCTGGCGGCCGCGCTGGGCGACGGTGTGGAGCAGCCGGTCTCGACCGTGCTGTTCATCGATCTGGACGGGTTCAAGGTCATCAACGACACGCTGGGACACGCCATCGGCGATACGGTGTTGCAGATCGTCGCCCAGCGGATGCAGCGCGGTCTGCGCCGCGAGGATGTGGTCGGCCGGATCGGCGGCGACGAATTCCTGGTGCTGCTGTCCGGGCTGATCCGGCCGCGGGATCTGGCCGCGCTCGTGGCCCGATTGCGGGCCACGATGGCGGAGCCGATCATCGCCCGCGGCCATCGCATTCACATCGCGGCCACGGTCGGTGTCACCGTGCTGCGGCCCGGTGACACCCGAACACCGGAGGCCGTGCTGCACGATGCGGACCGGGCGATGTACCGTGCGAAACCGGCCGCCCATCACGAGGGCGGCGCCCTGGTGCGGCGGCCGAACAGCACCCACGCATCCTGAAAGACTCGCCGATGATCCTCGAACACGCGTTGCTTCCGGTCATGCCCCATCGCACCGCGGAATTCGAGGCGGCCTTCGACGAGGCCCGTACGATCATCGCGAGTATGCCCGGCTTTCGCTGGCTGACACTGTCCCGTTCGATCGAGACCCCGAACACCTATCTGCTGCTGGTGCAGTGGGACCGGCTCGAGGATCACACCGAGGGCTTCCGGGGTTCACCGCAATACCAGCGCTGGAGGCAGGCGCTGCACCACTTCTACGCACCGTTTCCGGTCGTCGAGCACTTCACGACCGTCCTCGGGGCGACACCGCCGGGCCTACCTGCGGTTACGGCGAGTGAGCCGAACCCACATTAGACTCGACAACTCTGTTTTCCGCTCGCGCGCGGCCTCGTCCGGCCGGCCGTGGTGACTAAGGAGTTCCGTTTTGCCCGACCGCCTCACCGAGGACAGACAGGCGACCGATCGCGCGGCCGAACTCGAGCGCGAGCAGGTTCACCTCACGCGGCTGTACCAGCGACTCGACGAGATGCGCGCCTATGCCCAGCGGCGGTTGCGCGAGGTGTTGCTGGAGACCGGGGGCACGCCGCAGGCGCGCAGCGAACGCGAGTCGTTCACCCAGCTCTACTCCGAGGATCTGTCCAAATACGACGCCGCCGAACACGGTCTGTGTTTCGGGCGCATCGATCTGGCGGACAACGACGACGAGGAGCATCGCTATATCGGCCGTATCGGCATCCTCGACGAGGACGACGATTACGAGACGCTGCTGCTGGACTGGCGCGCCCCGATGGCCCGGCCGTTCTATCTCGCCACCACCGCCCAGCCCGACGGGGTCACCCGGCGTCGACACATCCGCTCGCGCAACCGCCAGGTCACCGCCGTCAACGACGAGTATCTGAGTCTCGAGGCCGCGCGCCGCGACGGGGCCATCGACTCCGACGAGGGCGGGGTGGGCAGCGAGAGCGCGCTGCTGGCCGCGCTCAACGCCGCCCGCACCGGGCATATGAGCGACATCGTCGAAACCATTCAGAGCGAACAGGACGCGATCATCCGCTCCGAGCACAAGAGTGTGCTCGTGGTGCAGGGCGGACCGGGCACCGGTAAGACGGCCGTGGCGCTGCATCGCGCGGCGTATCTGCTCTATACCTATCGCCAACAGCTGGACAAGGCCGGTGTGCTGATCATCGGACCCAACACCACCTTCCTCGACTACATCGGCCAGGTGCTGCCCTCCCTCGGCGAGACCGGCGTACTGCTGTCGACGATCGGCAATCTGTATCCGGGAGTTCGGGCGACGCTGGAGGATTCGCTGCGCGCGGGCGAGCTGAAGGGCTCGCTGAATATGCTCGAGGTGCTCAAGAAGGGCGTGCGCGACTGGCAGCAGGTGCCGAGCGAGCCGATCCGGCTGCGCTTCGACGGCTACGATCTGACCCTCGATCGCAAGATCGCCACCCGCGCCCGCGGCCGGGCCCGCTCCTCGCGCCGGGCGCACAATCTCGCGCGGCCGGTCTTCGCCGCCTCGGTGGTCGACGCGCTCACCGATCAGCTGGCCGAGACGATGGGCCGGGATCTGACGGGCGGCCGGAACCTGTTGAGCCAGGCCGATCTCACCGAGATCCGCGACGAGATGCGCGCCGACGCCGAGATCCAGCGCGCGATCGCCGGACTGTGGCCGATCCTCACCCCGCAGGAGGTACTCGCCGGGCTGTGGGCCGATCCCAAACGGCTGGCGCGGGCGGCCGATCAGCTCTCCGCCGAGGATCGCCAGGTGCTGTACCGGCCCGACGACGGAAATTTCAGCGCGGCCGATACGCCGCTACTGGACGAGCTGGCCGAACTGCTGGGCGTCGACGATACCGAGGAGCGCGAGCGGTCGCGGCGACGCTGGCGGGCACAGCTGGCCGAGGCGCAGGACGCGCTGGACATCCTGACCGGTTCCGCGCCACAGGATCTCGAGGATGAGCTGGATCCGGAAATCCTCATGGCATACGACCTGATCGACGCGAGCCAGCTGGCCGAGCGGCAGCAGGTGCGGGCCCGCCAGACCACCGCCGAGCGCGCCGCAGGCGACCGAACCTGGACCTACGGGCACGTGATCGTCGATGAGGCACAGGAACTTTCGGAGATGGCGTGGCGAATGGTCATGCGGCGCATCCCCAATCGCTGGGTCACGGTGGTGGGCGATGTGGCGCAGACCGGCGATCCGGCGGGCGCCTCGTCATGGCAGTACATGCTGGAACCCTATGTGGCCAAACGCTGGAAGCTCACCGAGCTGACTGTCAACTACCGCACCCCCGCGGAGATCATGGCCGTGGCCGCGGATGTGCTCGCGGCCATCGATCCCGACACCACCGTGCCCCGCTCGGTTCGCGAATCGGGTTATCCGCCACGGGCTTTGCGCGTCGAACCGGCCGACCGCGCCGAACAGATCGCCAAGCTGGTCGCCGAGGAGGCCGACCGCCCGGGCATCACCGCGGTCCTCGCCCCGCACGATCTGGTGCACGAATTCGACGATCAGGCAGGCGATTCGGTGCGAGTGCTGACCGTGGCGGAGGTCAAGGGCCTGGAATTCGACGCGGTGATCCTGGTCGAACCACAGCGGATCCTCGACGAGTCGCCGCGGGGACTCAACGACCTCTATGTGGCGCTCACGCGTGCCACGCAACGGCTGTCGGTCGTGCACAGCGATGCGCTACCCGGGGTGTTGAGGGGCCTCCAGAAAGACTGAGCGCCCCGGCCCGAGTACCCCGCTCCGCCCCCGAAGCCCGTGACGACAGGCAGCTCGAACGCATCCCGGAGATCCTCCGGCCCCGCGTCGAGAAGGTGGGCAGGCACAAGCCGCGCGCCGCGAGCAGGTTCTCGACGGCAGACAACTCGGCACGTCTGGAGAAAGTCCAGACACGCTGCGTCGAAACGGCCCGCGAGTACGCGACGTCCCCGGCCGCCTGGCCGGGGACGTCGCGTACTTGTGGGCTCGGGTCAGCGCACCGTGTGCACGATCAGCACATCGGTGCGAGACTTGCGGGCCACGTCCGAGGGGACCGAGCCCAGCAGGCGGCCGGTGAGGGTGTTCAGGCCCCGGTTACCTACTACGAGCAGATCGGCGCTGACCTCCTTGACCAGGGTCAGCAGGGATTCGACCGGCTCGCCGACGACGGCGCGCTCGACGATATTCGTGGCGCCCGCGGCGGTCGCCCGGTCGCGGCCGGTCCGCAGAATCTCGTGCGTGGGCGCCGAGCCGCGGACCTGGTAGGCCTCGTCCTTGAGCACATCGGCCGCGGCGGCGACATCCCGATCATCGGTCGGGTAGTACGCGCAGGCGAGGTACAGGGTGGCGCCGGCAGCGCCGGCCAAGGCCGCCGCTTTCTCGACGGCGACGTACGACGAGTCCGAGCCATCGGTACCGACGACAATGGTCCGATAGGCGGTCATCTGTCCTCCAAACGTCCAAAGGGGTCGGATGCCGACGCGATTTGCCCGTGACGCCGGGTACCGCGTGGCAACTGCGCTAGACGATAACCTTTACGGGGCCGGAAATATCCCGAATCGCAACACATCACACCCGCGCGGCGAGTAACGCACAGCACATGTTCCCGGGCCGAATGTCATATACGGCCTCGGTTACCAGCGCCGATTCCCGGACCTCGGCGTCGGCGAGATCTTCGCCACCGAACCGAACGGTCTTGTGCCGCTGGGATTTCCGTCACATCAGCCGAGGTGGAAAAGCGGCCCGCTGATGGTGAGCCCGAGCTCCGGGGTATGGGCGAAGAAGGCGAACAGCATCAGCGACGCACCGCCCAACGCCACATTTTTGTTGAAATTCACCATCTCGCCCTGCTTGGCTTGTGGATCGGTCTCCTTCCAGAACGCGTGCATGAGCACCGCGGTCGGCAACACGAAGACCAACAGAATGAGCGAGCCCAGATCGGCCCAGATCCCGAGCAGCACGCTCAGGCCGCCGACGGCCAGCATCGCGCCCGACAACAGCACGCTGATCTTGGCGGCGGGCACGCCTTTACTCGCGCTGTATCCCGCCATGGCATCGGTTTGAGTGAAATGACCGACGGCCGATCCGAGGAACAACAGGGCGAACAGGATCCGCCCTATCAGCACCAGAACATCCATCGCCAACTCCTCCTCGCTTGTCGGCATTACCTGCCGAGCCGGTAATACAGGATTCAACCGGACATCAGCGAGTTGCGGGCGTATTCCAGCGGCGCCATTCCGACTTCCTTGGCGAACTCGCGAGAGAAATGAGCCTGATCGAAGTAACCCAGGTCCAGGGCCAGCGCGGCCAGGTCGCCGGTTCGCCCGTCGGCCAGCAGCTGCGCGCCGTCCTGGAGGCGATAGCGCCGCAGCACCCATTTCGGCCCGGCCCCCACATAGCGGCGGAACAGGCGCTGCAATGTGCGGATCGGCAGGTCGAAACGGTCGGTTACCTGGTCGACCCGAGTCAGATCGCGATCGGATTCCATGGCCGCGATGATGCGCAACACCAGGCGATAGGACTCGTCGACCGGTGTATGCCGGGCGGCGTCGGTGAAGAAATCCTCGACGATATCGCGGCGCTCCTCGTCGGTGACGGCGGCGAGCACCTTCTCGGTCAGGCCCACCGCATCGGGCAGTATCGCGGTGAGTTCGGCCGCGGAATCGCTCAGTGAGCCGACGTCAAGACCGGTGAATGCGCCGAAGCCGCCCGGTCGGAATTTCACGCCGAAGGTCTCCCCCAGCCCGGACAACTCGCGAATGTATTTGACCGTGCTGACCCCGCTGACCCAGCCGCCGCTGCGCGTGTGGGTGCGCTCGAAGGTCAGATTGACGCTCGGAAACGGCAGCACCTCGGCCCGATAGTCCGGTCGGCCGCGCAGATCCCAGGCGACCGACCAGTACCACTCGATGAAACGGGCGGTCTCCCCGCGAGCGGGCAATCGGCCCAGCGTGCGCTGGCGCGCCTGCTCGCGCGGATACAGAATGCCCTTGGCCACCTCCGGTGGTGGCACCGGAATCAGTTCGGGCGCAATATTTTTCGCACGATCCTCAGCCTCGGTCACGATCTCGCCTCCGATCGCGGCGAGCCTGTCGCGTTCTTACAAGATCCGAACCGGGCAAACGACGAGAGTGGTTCGCATGACGAACACAGTGAATCCGATCCCCGAGGGCTACCACTCCATCACCTGCTTCCTCGCCGTCCCCGACGCCAACCGGGCCATCGAGTTCTACACTGCGGTCTTCGGCGCGCAGGTGCTCAGCCGCAACGACCTGCCCGACGGCCAGGCCGCACACGCGGAACTGAAGATCGGTGATTCGACCATCCAGGTCGGCATGCCGGTCGCCGAACACGGCCTGCGCGCCCCCGCCGACGACTGGGTCCACACCAGCATCGTCCACTACTGTCCCGACGTCGACGCGGTCGTGAAACTGGCCCGTGAACACGACGCCCGCCGCGTCGAGGATCCGGCAACCTTCGTCACCGGCGACCGCTTCGGCGCGGTCATGGACCCCTTCGGCCACCGCTGGGTCGTCATGACCCGCGTCGAGGACGTATCCCGCGAGGAGGGCGAGCGCCGGGTCAACGAGTGGATGGCCCAGCAGCAGGCGTGACCAGCCCCCTGCGCGGCCGCCGCTGGCCGCGCAGGGGCCACGCCCCGGGTCGTGAACCACAGCCGGGAGACCATCGCGGGGAAGTGCGCTCCCGGCTGGAAAACCTTCCGGCGCAACCGAACGCGCCGCGATCCGAGTCATTTCAAACCGGCGGCGTCCATGCCGCGCAGTTCCTTCTTCAGGTCGGCGATCTCGTCGCGCAGGCGACCCGCGAGTTCGAATTGGAGCTCTCGCGCGGCGTTCATCATCTGGGCGGTGAGGTCCTTGACCAGATCGGCGAGTTCGGCGCGAGGCATGGACTTGATGTCGCGGCCCTCGTAGACACCGGCGCTCACCGCGCGGCCCGGTTCGCCCTGGGCGCGGCGGCCTCGGCTGGCATTGCGGCCGGAGCCGCCGACCTCGACCACCTCGGTCTCGTCGGCCTCGCGGTAGACCTGATCCAGGATGTCGGCGATCTTCTTACGCAACGGTTTCGGGTCGATGCCGTTGGCCTCGTTGTAGGCGACCTGTTTGGCCCGACGGCGCTCGGTCTCCTCGATGGCCTGACGCATCGAGTCGGTGACCTTGTCGGCGTACATGTGCACCTCGCCGGACACATTGCGCGCCGCGCGGCCGATGGTCTGGATGAGGCTGGTGGCGCTGCGCAGGAAGCCCTCCTTGTCGGCGTCGAGGATGGCCACCAGCGAGACCTCGGGCAGGTCCAGACCCTCGCGCAGCAGGTTGATGCCGACCAGCACGTCGTAATCGCCGAGTCGCAACTGCCGCAGCAACTCCACGCGCCGCAGCGTGTCGATCTCCGAATGCAGATATCGCACCCGGATGCCCATGCCGAGCAGATAGTCGGTGAGATCCTCGGCCATCTTCTTGGTGAGAGTGGTGACCAGCACCCGCTCATCGCGTTCGGCGCGCTCGCGAATCTCGTGCACCAGATCGTCGATCTGCCCCTTGGTCGGCTTCACCACCACATGCGGGTCGACGAGGCCGGTCGGGCGGATGACCTGTTCGACGAATTCGCCTCCGGTCTGGCCCAATTCGTAGGGTCCGGGCGTGGCCGACATATATACCGTCTGCCCGATCCGGTCGGCGAACTCCTCCCAGGTGAGCGGGCGGTTGTCCACCGCGGAGGGCAGCCGGAAGCCGTATTCGACCAGATTGCGCTTGCGCGACATATCGCCTTCGTACATGCCGCCGATCTGCGGGACGGTCACATGCGACTCGTCGATGATCAGCAGGAAGTCGTCGGGGAAGTAGTCGAGCAGGGTCGCCGGGGCCGAGCCGGCCGGGCGGCCGTCGATATGACGCGAGTAGTTCTCGATACCCGAGCAGAAGCCGACCTGCTTGATCATCTCCAGGTCGTACTGGGTGCGCATGCGCAGTCGCTGTGCCTCGAGCAGTTTGCCCTGCCGTTCCAGCTCTGCCAGCCGCTGTTCGAGCTCGATCTCGATGTCGTGCACCGCGCGGGCCATGCGATCGGGCCCGGCGACGTAGTGGGTCGCGGGGAAGATGCGCAGCCGGTCGACCTGACGCACGACATCGCCGGTGAGCGGGTGCAGATAGTAGAGCGCCTCGATCTCGTCGCCGAAGAATTCGATGCGGACCGCGAGCTCCTCATAGGACGGGATGATCTCGACGGTATCGCCGCGCACCCGAAAGGTGCCGCGGGTGAAGGCCATATCGTTGCGGGTGTACTGCACATCCACCAGCAGTCGCAGCAGCCGGTCGCGGTCGACCTCGACACCGACCTCCAGGGGAATCGAGCGATCCAGATACGACTGCGGCGTACCGAGGCCGTAGATGCACGACACCGAAGCGACGACCACGACATCGCGCCGCGACAGCAGGCTCTGCGTGGCCCGGTGGCGCAGTCGCTCGACATCGTCGTTGATCGAGCTGTCCTTCTCGATATAGGTGTCGGTCTGGGCGATGTACGCCTCGGGCTGGTAGTAGTCGTAGTAGGAGACGAAGTATTCGACCGCGTTGTGCGGCAGCATCTCCCGCAGCTCATTGGCCAGCTGGGCGGCCAGCGTCTTGTTCGGCGCCATGATCAGCGTGGGCCGTTGGACGCGCTCGATCAGCCAGGCCGCGGTCGCCGACTTACCGGTACCGGTGGCGCCCAGCAGCACCACATCCCGCTCGCCGGCGCGCAACCGGCGCTCGAGGTCGTTGATCGCCGTCGGCTGATCGCCGGCGGGTTGGTGCTCACTGACCACTTCCAGGCGGCCGTCGGCCCGCTCGATCTCACCGATGGGCCGGAACTCCGAATGCGCCAGCGGCGTGCTCCCCTCGGCGGGGACCTCGGTTGCGAAAGCCATGTGACCACCCTAGGACGACCCACCGACAACAAACAGGCACTCGCCGCGGCCCGACCGGCCAGGCCCGACGCGCCGATGCGGGATCGTGACTCATCTCACTTCCCCGGACTCGACGGACCCGCGCGGAACCTTCCGGCAAGGCGGAGCCGCGCGGCCGCTCGGCGCGGGCCGCAATCCGGAACGATCACGACCGCAACTCCGCGGCAACCATGCGCCGTCGATGGGGTGGCATTCCACCGGCACACTCCGAGCCGACCGCGGCGAACACCTGCCAGCCACCGGCGAACAGCCCGAAACCGCTGCACGATAAGGCTTTTCACCCCGGACGGGGATTACCGCGCAGACAGCCGCACCCGCACGCGCCCGCACAACAGCCGTCAACCACCCTGGCACACAGGCGAAATCAGCTCCGAAACCACCGCGACAATTATCGGCGGCGCATATTTCGACTCCCCACGACACACCTTTCGACCGCACGAATTCCTCCCCCGATCGCTCGCGCGCGGCAGCATGGGAGCAAGACGGAATCACCCGCCCGAACAAGGTTGCCGGTCGCGCCGAGCACAGTCGCGGCTACAGCGGACCAACCGGAAAAGATCAAACGTCCAATGTCCGAATTGTCCGGTGCCACAACGGGGCTCATCCGCGATAGCGATTCTGCGGCAGGACAATTCCGGTCTGTTCACGTTCACACGCACGGGGTTGCTGAGGTGTACTCTGACACGGTCCGAGATTCGGCAAGAATCGAGAAGGGCAATGTCATGGCCGGTTTTCACATATCACTTCTGGCAGTACCCGCGATCGCCGGACTCGTCGAACGAGCCCGGGCGTCGCGGAGCACCGCGCCCGATGGAGTAGTACCCATGTTTGCGAAGCGCACGAACACCACCGGTTCCAACTCTCCCGTTGCGGAGGCCACGAGAACCCCACACCGGCCGCGCGTCGAATATTTCGATCTCGCAGACCTCACCAAGACCGACGCCCGCGGCTTCGTGCGCTCCGTCGAGAGCTGCCATGCCGAACCGTTCGGTTTGTATCTGGTCTGCACCGCGGACACCCCGCCCAACCGCTACACCGAGATCTGGCTGCTGCCCGAGCTGTCGATCCAGGTGGCGATGCACCACGTCAACGCCGGTCACGACCGCGACCCGATCTATCACATCCAGGTCGGGGACTTCGCCCGCATCGAGCCCAAGCGTTGGCGCGGCTGCTATCACTACATCGATATCGTCGCCCGCAACGGCCGCGTCCCCGAACTGCGCGGGGTCGACGAGCTGTTCGCCGCGCACGCCGCCGGTCATATCGACGCCGCAACCGCTCAGCAAGCCTTCGAGCGCGCGACCGCGGTCGTCGACGGGATCGCCTCACACGACCACAACTTCGAACGCTGGCTGACCACCAAGGGAATCACACTCAGCTGGCTGTGAGCAGGCCGCATCCCGGCACATCGGATGGCCGCCGCATCGCGATGGCGCATAATCTCCCCAGGCGACGACTGATCTCGTACGCCCGCGGAAGACAAACCTGTGACCAGGCCATGCGGCGGAACCCGAGTGGCCTGCACACGAGAGGCGGCGTGGATGACGCAGGCAGAAACGGGTTCGACCCGGACGGTGGATCTGCATCGACCCAAGGTCGAGCATTTCAACCTCTCCGATCGGACGAATGTCGACCCGAAGGGTTTCGTCCGCCCCGTCGATCGCTATCACGTCGAGCCGTGGGGCCTGTACATGGGCCGTCCCGCCGACCACCTCGAATTCCACTACCTCGAATCGTGGTTACTTCCGGCGCTGGGCATCCGCGCGACGAAGTTCCACCACAACCCCGGTCATGAGCGCCGCGAGGACTACTACGTCGATATCGGCGACTTCGGCGAGGTCGAACCCGGCCGGTGGCGTTCGCTCGATCTGTACCTCGACATCATCGTGCGCAACGGCGAGGATGCCGAACTGCTCGACATCGATGAGCTGCTCGCCGCGCACGCCGCCGGCTATCTCGAACTCGCCGAGGCCGAGCGGGCGGTGGCCATCTCGACCGCCACGATCGACGGAATCGCCTCGCACGGCCACAATTTCGACCGCTGGCTGGCCGCGCTCGGCATCGAACTCACTTGGCGTTGAGACGCTCCCACTCCCGCACGCGCGGATAGATCTCGTCGAACCACGGCGTCTTGACATCGAGGTAGGCCTGTATGGCCCGCTCACCGGACAGGCCCGCCGCGGCGGCCTCCGCCTTCTGCTTCACCGCCAGATACTCCTCGCGCGCGGCCGGTTCGGCGCGCAGCCAATCGCGAAACGACAGCGCGAACCGCTGATTGGGCCAACCGTCCACCCGCACATGGACATTCGCCCGACGGCCCGCGTCGGCGCTGACATGGATCCGCTTACCCCACCGCGCGGGATCGGTTCCGGGCTTGGGATCGTCGTGGTCGTATTCGGCGATGCGCGGGAATCCGGCCTGCTCCAAAGGTTCTCGCAGCGCGTCGGCGACATCCAGATCGGCCACGGTGATCTGGATATCGATGACGTCCTTGGCGGGCAAGCCGGGCACCGCGGTCGAGCCGATGTGGTCGATGCGCACTGCCGACCCACCGCAGGCCACGGCCAGGCGGGCGATCAGCCGCTGCGCCGCCGGGGCCCAGTCCGGATCCGCGGGGACCAGCCGCACCGCGCCGCGTTCGGGCCGGGTTCGGGTGCGCAGATTGTGCTCGAACGGCACCAGCCGATCGTCCCAGAGCGCGCGCACCCGAGGTTCCAGCGCCTCGGCGTCGGCATTGTTGTCCAGCAGCACATCCGCGGCCGCGCGGCGCTGCTCGTCGGTGGCCTGGGCCTTGATTCGGGCCAGGGCGTCGGCGTGTGCGACACCGCGGAATTCCTCGAGGCGACGCACCCGGGTCTCGACCTCCGCGGTGACCACGACGACCAGATTCATGAACGCGCCCAGGCCGTTTTCGACCAGTAGTGGAATATCCTGCACCACAATCGAATCGGCCGGCGCCGCGGCGATCAACTCGGCGGTGCGCTTACCCACCAGCGGATGGGTGATGGAATTCAACGTCTTGCGCGACTCGTCGTCGGCAAATGCCTTGGCGGCCAACGCGGCCCGATCCAGTCCGCCGTCCGCGGCGAGTATTTCCGCGCCGAAGGCCTCGACCAGAGCCGCCAATCCCTCGGTGCCGGGCGCGACCACCTCGCGCGCGATGACATCGCTGTCGACGAGTACCGCGCCCCGCTCCACCAGCAGACGAGCCACCGTCGACTTACCCGCGCCCATTCCTCCGGTGAGACCGATTCGCAACATTCGACCAGTGTCCCATCCCGAATCCGGCCACGCTCGGCGCACCCCGCGCACGGCCAATCGGGCTGGTTACCCACGGCGGCAATGACTCTCACCCGATTCCCAGCAAATTACCCATTCCGTGACTGGCGCGATATCAATTCGAAACTTTTTCGCCCGTATCCGGACCGTAGGTACACAACTTTCCGACACGCCGGGGTCGAAGTTTCGCAAAATACGGCGCTTCACACTTTTGTTCCGCTAATGTTTCGCCGCAGGCGATCCAGGCCGTCTCGAGCTAGCAAAGGAACACCATTGGGCACCAAAAACATCCAGACGGGTCGCCACCGACTGGGTATGCCGGGCACGGTGCACTGCGTCCACCTCCCCGCCGTCGCCACCGCCTTGGCCGAATACCGTCGCCCCTGGCTCACCGCCCTGCTCAGCCCCGCCAGGCACAGTTTCGCCTCCATGCGCCGGCGCACGCTGCTCTCCTCTCGCTGGGTTCCCGCGACCGCCAGCTGATTTCCGGCCGAATCTCTCCCCATGCGACGCCGTCTCGTCCGACACTGACCTGGTGGCCGAAGACGCACGCGCGACAGGCGGACTCAGCAGGCGACGAATTCTGACCGCGGCCGCGGCCGGTATGGCGGCGTTGACTTTCGACGCGACCGCCGCGGCCGCACCGGCCGGCCGGCGAGTGGCCGTCTTCGGCGGCGGCGTGGCCGGATTGACGGCGGCGCACGAGCTGATCGAACGCGGTTACGACGTCACAGTCTACGAACCGGTCGCCTTGGGCGGTCGAGCGCGCAGCATTCCCGTGCCGGGCACGGGCCGCGACGGTCGCGCCGATCTGCCCGGCGAGCACGGCTTCCGTTTCTTCCCCGGCTGCTATCAGCACGTGCCCGACACGATGGCTCGAATCCCGTTCTCCGGCAATGCCGACGGCGTCGCGGGCAATCTGACGCAGGTCGGTGTGACCACCCTCGCCTTCCCGGACCGCCCGCCCGTCACGGTCCCGGCCGCGCCGGGCGGAATCGCCGACCTCACCCCCGAGGGGATCCGACGTTCGATCACGACGACGCTGTCGTTCCTGCCCGGCCTGCCGCCGCAGGAGCTCTCCTATTTCGCCGACCGGATGCTGATGTGGTATTCGATGTGCGACGAGCGGCGCTTCGGACAGTGGGAGTACCGTTCCTGGCCGGATGTTATCGGCGCACAGGGCAAGTCCGCGATCTATCAGGACTATCTGGCGCGTGCGCCGTTGCAGCTGGTGGCGGCCGCGCGGCCGGAGCTCACCTCGGGGCGGGCGTGGATGACCGCATGCCAGATCCTGCTGCTGGCCGGGACGGGCCTGGCCCCCGACTACCGCGGCGGACTCGATCGCGTACTCGACGGCCCGACCAGCGCGGCGTGGATCGATCCGTGGGTGGCGTATCTGCGGTCGCGGGGCGTGCGCTTCGTCCTGGGCGCGGCGCTGGATCGCCTGGTGCTCGACGGCGCGCGGATATCGGGCGCGGATCTGGGCGCGAGTTCGGTCGCCGCCGATTGGTTCGTATGCGCGATGCCCGCGAATCGGCTGGCCCGGTTGCTCGGCGATGACATTCTCGCGGTGGATCCACAGCTGGCCGGGGTGCGGGATCTGGTGCTGGAGTGGATGATCGGCGTGCAGTTCTATCTGCGCCGCCCGAGCGCGCTGCCGCACGGGCATATCGCCGCGATGGGCACACCCTGGGCCCTCACCGCGATACCGCAGGCCCCGATCTGGCGCGGCGACTTCGCGGCGGCCTACGGCGACGGCTCGGTGGCCGATTGTCTGTCGGTGGACGTGTCGGTATGGGACGCGCCCGGAATCCTGTTCGGCAAGCCCGCCCGGGACTGCACGAAAGCCGAAGTCGCCCAGGAGGTCTGGGCGCAGCTGACGCAATGGCTCGACAACGGCACCGACTGGCTGCGCGATGCGGACGTGCATTCGTGGTTCATCAATCCCGGCGTACGGTTCGAGCCCGGCGGCGTGGTCAACGACGCGCCCCAATTCGTGAACACGATCGGGGCGTGGTTTCGCAAGCCGCAGGCGCGGTGCGCGGTCGAGAACCTCTTCTTCTGCGGCGAACACGTCCGCACGACCTTCGACCTGGCGTCGATGGAGGCGGCGAACGAGGCGGGCCGCCGCGCGGCCAATGCGGTACTCGACGCCGCGAACGACGACGCCCCGCGCGCACGGCTGTTCGGGGCGTTCGAACCACCGATCTTCGAACCGCTCAGGCGCGTCGACGCCGACCGCTACCGCGCGGGTCTACCCCACCTGCTCGACACGTGAAGCGTCTCAGACGATTCCGCTCGGCCGACGACGGCTGCCCGGTTCCTGGGACGGCATATTGTTCGGCGGCACCGGATACGGGACACCCTTGTCGGCCGTGCCGAGGGCGATATTCGGGCCGCACTGGGCCAGGGCGGCGGCGGTGCGGGAATTCGGATCGGTCACCCGGGGCCGCGCCACGTTCGGGGCCGAGGCGAAATCGAAGGCCGAGGTCATATCCCCGGTGACGCCGCGCCGCCAGGCGGTCAGATTGGGCACGTCGACGCCGAAACGGCGTTCCAGCAAACGTAATTGGGAGGTGTGGTCGAAGGTCTCCGAGGCCACCAGCCCGCCGCGCGAATACGGCGAGATGACGAAGCACGGGACCCGGTAGCCCAGACCGATCGGCCCGGCGATGCCATTGGCCTTGGATACGCGGTTCAGGTCGACGGTCAGGAATTCGCCCGGGGTGCCTGGCGGCGGGGTGGGCGGGGTGACGTGATCGAAGAAGCCGCCGTTCTCGTCGTAGCTGACGATCAGCGCGGTCTTCTCCCACACCTTCGGATTCGAAGTGAGAATGTCGAGTACCTGCATGATGCCGACCGCGCCGAGGGCGGGCGGGAGCGCGGGATGTTCGCAGTTGAACAACGGCGGGATCACCCACGACACCGACGGCAGGCTGTCGGCGGCCACATCGGCGGCGAAATCGCTCGGATACACCGGGGCCTTACCACGGCGGGCCAGCTCCGAGGCCGGGTCGGCGGCCTGTTTGAAACAGCCGAGCATGCCGTCGAGGATCACCGAGGAGATCGGGCCGACGTCGCGGTTGTTGTAGATCTTCCAGCTGACTCCGGCATCGGAGAGGTTCTCCGGCATGGTGCGCCAGCTGTAGACGTTCTGCGGGATCAGCGTCGGGGTCTCGACCAGGGGGCCGCCGGCGTTCCCGTCCGGATCGATGGTTCCCGAGACCCAGTACAGCCGGTTCGGGTCGGTCGGACCGAGAACCGAACAGTGGTAGTGGTCGCAGATGGTGAAGGCGTCGGCCAGATCGTGGTGGACGGGGATGTCCTCGCGGGTGTAGTAACCCATTGCGGCGGGGCCGTTTCCGGCGCCCACGCTCGCGATGGACATCGGCATCCAGCGGTCGTTGCGGCCGCCGTTCCACGATTCGTGCATACCGGCCCAGGTGTGGTCCGGATCGTTGATGCACTCGCCGTCGAGGGTCGCGCCCTTGGTGGTGTCGAGGCGGAACGGTTCGATGTAGCCGTCCGGCGTCGGCCCGACCCCGGGTGCGTACCCGTACTGCCGCCACGCCGGGGAGGGATCGTCGAATCCCCGCACGCCCGACAGGGTTCCGAAGTAGTGGTCGAAGGACCGGTTCTCCTGCATCAGCAGCACGAAATGCTCGATATCCCCGAGCCCGCCCATCCCGGCCGGATCGGCCGCGTGCGCCCGCTCGATAATCGGATTCGCCCACGACGCCAGCGTCGCCGCGCCACCGGCGGCCATGGCCTTGGCCAGGAAATCACGCCGATTGATGCCGTCGAACAGCCCCATGAAGCCGAACCTTCCGCAGGTTTGTGAAACATCCCAGTTTCGAGACCGCCGCTGAGGCTACCCGACATGATCTTCGGCGACCAACCGGGAGTTCTCGCGAACGGGGAAGGCCCCGGTCCGAGGACCGGGGCCTTCCGTTGTCTTGCGGCGCGAATTACGCGTTGCCGGACAGCTTCTCGCGCAGGGCGGCGAGCTGCGCGTCGCTGGCGAGCGAACCGCCGGCCGACTCCGACTGCGAGGTCGAGGCACGCTCGCCGCTCTCCGAGGAGTAGTTGGACGGTGCGCCGTTCGCGGCTTCCGCGGCGGCGTCGGCGGCCATCTTCTCCATCTGGGCGGTGTGCATCTTGTGGCGACGCTCCGCCTCGGCGTAGCGGCCTTCCCACTCTTCCCGCTGCTTCTCGAAACCGTCGAGCCACTCGTTGGTGTCGGGGTCGAAGCCCTCGGGGAAGATGTAGTTGCCCTGGTCGTCGTAGCTGTCGGCCATGCCGTACTTCGACGGGTCGAATTCGGCGTGGTAGTCCTCGTTGGCCTGCTTCAGCGACAGCGAGATCCGGCGACGCTCCAGGTCGATGTCGATGACCTTGACCATCGCGTCGTCGCCGACCTGCACGACCTGATCCGGCACCTCGACGTGGCGCTCGGCCAGCTCGGAGATGTGCACCAGACCCTCGATGCCCTCCTCGACGCGCACGAACGCACCGAACGGAACCAGCTTGGTGACCTTGCCGGGCACGATCTGGCCGATGGCGTGGGTGCGGGCGAACTGACGCCACGGATCTTCCTGGGTCGCCTTGAGCGACAGCGAGACCCGCTCGCGGTCCAGGTCGACGTCGAGAACCTCGACGGTGACCTCCATGCCGACCTCGACAACCTCGGACGGGTGGTCGATGTGCTTCCAGGACAGCTCGGAGACGTGCACCAGACCGTCGACGCCGCCGAGATCGACGAACGCGCCGAAGTTGACGATCGAGGACACGACGCCCTTGCGGACCTGGCCCTTCTGCAGCTGGTGCAGGAACTCGCTGCGGACCTCGGACTGGGTCTGCTCGAGCCACGCGCGGCGGGACAGGACCACGTTGTTGCGGTTCTTGTCCAGCTCGATGATCTTGGCCTCGATCTCCTTGCCGACGTACGGCTGCAGATCGCGGACCCGGCGCATCTCCACCAGCGAAGCCGGGAGGAAGCCGCGCAGGCCGATGTCGAGGATCAGACCGCCCTTCACGACCTCGATGACGGTGCCCTTGACAGCCTCGTCCTTCTCCTTGAGCTCCTCGATGGTGCCCCACGCCCGCTCGTACTGCGCGCGCTTCTTCGACAGGATCAGGCGGCCTTCCTTGTCCTCCTTCGTGAGGACCAGGGCCTCGACCTCATCGCCCACGGAAACGACCTCAGCCGGGTCGACATCGTGCTTGATGGAGAGCTCGCGGGAAGGGATGACACCTTCGGTCTTGTAGCCGATGTCGAGCAGGACCTCGTCCCTATCGACCTTGACGATGGTGCCTTCGACGATATCGCCGTCGTTGAAGTACTTGATCGTCTTGTCGATTGCGGCGAGGAAGTCCTCGGCGGTGCCGATGTCGTTGACGGCAACCTGCGGCGAGGTGGTCGTGGTGGGCATATGTTGGGGTGCTCCGGACGGATTGTGGTCGGTAGTGGACATTGGTACTTTCGGTTTTGCCGTGCGATCACAGCCAGGGGTCTACGTTGAACATGCACAGCACATCGCTGCCGCACTGCACAACGCTGCACTTGGCGCATGTAATCTCACAGCACGCGCGGCTTCGGTACGCAAGTACAGAAGACACTCGCGGGACACAGCGTACGCGACGTGAGTTGCGTCAAGCAAACACGGGGCCCTCTGCGCAAAGTGGATACCCTTACATGATGCCCGATGATCATCCCGTCGCGCTGGACGAAGATCGACACGCCCAGGCCAACGCCCTACTCGGCACCACCGGGGTGACCCGCACGAAGATCGATTCCGTGGCCAGTCAGCGCGCCAGCCGGCGCTGGTGGGACGCCGACGCCACGCAGTATCACGAAACCCATGCCGACTTCCTCGGCGTCGACTCCCCCGACGGCGAATTCATCTGGTGCCCGGAGGGTTTGCACGAGGGCGACTGGCGGCTGCTGGGCGAGATCACCGGCAAACGCGTGCTGGAGATCGGCTGCGGCTCGGCGCCGTGCGCGCGCTGGCTGGCCGCGCGCGGCGCGCATCCGGTCGGCCTGGATCTGTCGCGGGGGATGCTCGAGCGGGGACTCGCGGCGATGGACCGCGGCGGACCGCGGGTGCCGCTGATCCAGGCCGGGGCCGAGGCGCTGCCGTTCGCCGACGAATCCTTCGATCTGGCCTGCTCGGCCTTCGGCGCGGTGCCCTTCGTCGCCGATTCGGCCCGGGTGATGCGCGAGGTGGCGCGGATTCTGCGACCGGGCGGGCGCTGGGTGTTCTCGGTGAATCATCCGATGCGCTGGATCTTTCCCGACGATCCGGGCCCGGAGGGGCTGCGCGCGGCCATTCCGTATTTCGACCGCACGCCGTATGTGGAGGTCGACGCGGACGGCGAGCCGACCTATGTCGAACACCATCGCACCGTCGGCGATCGGGTCCGCGAGATCGTCGGCGCGGGACTGACGCTGGTCGATCTGATCGAACCGGACTGGCCCGAGTGGCTCGATCGCGAATGGGGTCAGTGGAGTCCCCTGCGCGGTGAGATCTTCCCGGGCACAGCCATATTCGTCACCGAGAAACCGGTTAACCCCGCCTGATCGGCACCGTTTCCGCGCGCACCGGACTGGTGGGAATCGCCGTGGTCTCCGCGCGCGTCCCGGTCGGAATCGCCACGGTCTGCGCGGCGGGCGGTGGTGTCGGAGTCGGGGCGACGAACGGCGGCAGCGCGGCGAAGCGCGGATCGATGCGCGCGGTGCGGCTGATGTAGGTGATCCACCCGCGCGCCCGAGTGAGCGGATGGCCGGGGAACTGCGGATCCCAGCGCGCGTCGTCGGCGGCGTTGTAGGGCAGTTTGCCCTTGATCTCGGGTGCGTACGGATGCGGCGGGAACATGTTCTGAAAGCCGACCTTGGGCACGACCGCCGCCTCACGGACACCGGACCGACCGGTCTCCATGCACATAATTTTCAGAATCGCGCTGCAGGTCGCCTTCGGAATCACGAGGCCCGCGGTGAATCCGAGTCCGGATTGACGACCCTCGAGCGGGAACTTCTCCAGCCGCAGCAGCGCCGGTTGACCGTCGACGGTGATGGCGTGCGCCTCGATGAGGCAACCGAATTCGGCCTGCAGCTCGGTGAGCCGTCGCCGTAGGGTCTCCTGATCGCCCAATCCGGCGGGCAGGTCCGGCACCTGATCGATGTAGGTGAGGGTCACCACATCGCCGGTGGCCGGATTACCCCATCTGCTGTGATCGAACTGCTGTAATCCCTTGGTTTCGAACGCGATCGGCACGCGACCACGGTACCGACTCGTAGCGTTTTCGCATGTCCACAGGTGTTTTGTGCCCAACACGTGACTTAGCGGTAATAATTTTCGGACAAAGCGGGTGCGGGGACTTTTCTATCCCCGACTCTTCGGAGACCGACCGGCCTGTTCCAGCGCCTTGCGGAGCGCGTACTCGATCTGGGCGTTGACGCTGCGCAGATCGTCGGCCGCCCACTTGGCGATCGCCTCGTGGACGGCCGGATCGAGCCGCAGCAGCACCTTCTTCGGCTCGCGCTTGGCCATCACGCGTAGAGCGAGCCGGTGTTGACGACGGGCTGGGCCGAGCGATCACCGCACAGCACGACCAGCAGATTCGACACCATCGAGGCCTTGCGCTCCTCGTCGAGTTCGACCATGCCCTCACTGGCCAGCCGCTCCAACGCCATACCGACCATGCCGACCGCGCCCTCGACGATGCGGCTGCGCGCGGCCACGATCTGGGCCGCCTGCTGCCGCACGAGCATGGCCTGGGCGATCTCCGGCGCGTAGGCCAGATGCGTGATGCGGGCCTCGAGGATATCGATTCCGGCCAGGGCCGTCCGCTCGCTGAGTTCGGTGGTCAGCTCCTCGGCGACCTCGGTGCCGTTGCGCAGGCTGGTGCGGTTCGGATCGTCGGAGTCGTAGGGATGCACGGTCGCCAGGTGCCGGACCGCGGCCTCGGACTGGGTCTGCACGTACTCCTCGTAATCGTCCACGGCGAAGGCCGATTTGAAGCTGTCGACCACGCGGTAGACGACCACCGAGGCGATTTCGACCGGATTGCCGTCGGAGTCGTTGACCTTCAGCTTCTGGGTCTCGAAGTTGCGCACCCGCAACGAGATCCGCCGCTTGTTGGTCAGCGGCACCACCCAGAAGAAGCCCGCCTCGCTGAGCGAGCCGATATAGCGGCCGAAGAACTGGATCACCTTGGCCTCGTTGGGGCTGACCGTGGTGAGTCCGGTCAGCATCAGCACCGCGAGCCCGACGACCACGAACAGCGCCACCGCGCCGATCGGCGATCCGCCGTCCGCGTCGGCCGTGGCGCTGGTGAGCGCCACCCCGCCGAACAGTCCGAGGCCACCGACGACCAGCAGGACCAACAGCATGAGGAACCCGTTCACCCGAAAGGCCGGACGAAGCTCCATGACATCCTCCCAATATTGAAGTGATATCATGAAGATAGCGCGCCCGGCCCTCCCCCGCTAGCCCCGGATATTGCGGTTGGCCCGGAACAGGTTGGCGGGGTCGTACTCCCGCTTCAGCTCCGCCAGTCGCGCATAGGTGTCGGGTGCGTATCCGCCTCGGGTCTGCTGCTCGTCGGCCCAGTCGCCCGCGCCGTAGAGGAAGTTGAGATTGTGGCCGACGGTCCACGGCGACAACGCCTTGCGGATCAGCTCGTGCTGATCGCGCACGGCCCCCTCGCCCGGTTCGGTGATGAAGCGGGCGACGTACTCGGCATCGCGGTGGTCGATGGTCGCCGGACCCGGACGGCGCAGCGCGCCGCCCAGATGCCGGAATCCGGCGACCACCGACACCGGGGCGTCGGGACCGGTCGAGTCCAGAAACGCCTGGGCCGCATCGGCGTTCAGCTCGTTCAGCAGGACATTGGTCGCGGTGTAGGCGTGCGGGAAATCGGGATCGCGGTAGATCGCGTGACTCTCGGCGTACGGCATCGAGCGCAGTTCGTCTTTCAGGCGATCACCCACCCGGCGCAGCGGCTCGACGAGGCGTTCGCCCTCTTCGGCCGAACCGGTGTAGGCGATATTGATCGTGGCGATGTAGCGCCCGCGCAGCGGTTCCGGAATCACCGGGATATCGGGCATGGTCATGACCGTGATGGCCGAGGTCATCTCCTCGGGCACGTCTCGGGTCCACTCCCGCCACGCTCGCAGCGCGGGCCCCACCAGTGCGGTGTCGAAGACCAGCTGACCGCCGTAAACCGAAGTCAGCGGCACCAATTCGAATTCCAGCGCGGTGACCACGCCGAAATTACCGCCGGTGCCGAGCACCGCGCCGAACAGCTCGTCACCGGGAACCAACCGGCGCAGCCGGCCGTCGGCGGTGACCAGTTCGATCGCGCGCACATGATCGGCCGCATAGCCGAAGGTCCTGGCCAGGATGCCCAGGCCGCCGCCGAGGTGGTAGCCGATCACGCCGACCGACAGCGAGGAGCCGTTCAGCGGGGCGAGTCCGTGCGCGGTGGCCGCCTCGATCAGCGGTCCGGCCTGGACCCCGGCCGCGACCTTCGCGGTGCGGGCGTCCGGATCGATCGAGATGTCGGTCATCCGGCGAGTGCTGATCAGCACGCCGCCGTCCAGCGCCACCGACAGGCCGTGGCCGGTCGCCTGCACCGCGATCGGAAGACCGTGGCGCGCGGCGTATTCCACGGCGGCGCGGACATCCTCGGCGTGCCGGGCGCCGACCACCAGGGCCGGGCGATGGGTGTAGGCGGTCTGGAAGCCCGCGATCTCGGCGTCGTAACCCTCCTCGCCCGGGCGGAAGATCGGGCCGGTGAAGGTGGGGAAGTCCGTGTTGCTCATGTCTTCGACCATTCCGCAGCCGCGATGAGAAGTAAAACAGATAGATATTCTCGTAGCTAGAATTATCAGTTATGGAACTTCGCCAGCTGCGCTACTTCGTCACCGTGGTCGAGGAGGCCAACTTCACCCGGGCCGCGGCTCGGCTGCATCTGGCCCAGCCGGGACTGTCGGCGCAGATCAAGCAGCTGGAACGGGAGTTGGGTCAGCCGCTGCTGGACCGCTCGGGGCGTTCGGTCACCCCGACGACGGCCGGGGCGGCGGTGCTGCCGCACGCCCGAGCCGCGCTCGCGGCGGCCGAGCGGGTGCGCGATACCGTCGACGAGTTCACCGGCCTCATGCGCGGGCACATCCGGCTCGCCACGATCTCCGGCGTCGCCATGGGCGAATTCGATCTCGCCACCGTCCTGGCCGGATTCCACACCGACCACCCGCAGGTCGAAATCACCCTCACCGAAACGAATTCCGACGACATGCTCGAGGAGCTGAACCGCGGCGCGCTCGATATCGCGCTGATCGGCCTGACGGGTGCGGAACTGGATCCCCGGCTCGGGCTCGATGTCGTCCTCGAGACCGGCGTGGTGGCCGCGCTGCCCGCCGATCATCCCGACCGGGAGCGGATCACCTTGGCGGAGCTGCGCGATCAGCGGCTGATCTGCCTCACCCGCGGGACGGGCCTGCGCGGACTGCTCGAACGCCATTGCGCCGCCGCCGGATTCGTACCGGATGTGGCCTTCGAGGCCGCCGCTCCCCCGCTGCTGCTGCGGCTGGCGGCGCGCGGTCTGGGCGTGGCCGTCGTCCCCACGCTCAGCGCGCAGGAGGCTGCCGCCTTCGGCGTGCGCACCGTTCCCATCGTCGAACCGGAGTTGCGTGGTCGGCTCGCCCTCGCGTGGCGCACCGACCGTCTCACCGCGCCCGCCGCGAAAGTCCTACTTGGCCAACTGCGTATCGCCCTGACCCGGCAGAAGGCGGTTCTCTCAGCGGCGCTCGAATAGCACCGGGCGCAGTCCGCCATCCCGGATCGCCTGCAGCACAACGACTCCGATCAACACGAGGCCGGTGACGATATGCTCCACCGCGTCCAGCCGGTGATTGGGAAAGCTGAACACCAGGACGTTGCGGGCGAACAGCGCCCAGATGCCGACGATGAAACCGCCGCCGACCCCGGCGGCCAGGCAGTACCACGCCGACCACGATTTACGCCGCATCGCAACGAGTCCCGGCGCGAACAGCAGCAATCCGGCCACCGCGTGCCAGCCGTTGTAATCCATGCCGAGTACCGGCGTCGCCGGTGCGTGCGCGCCCATGGCGAAACTGGGCTCGGCGATCCATCCGGCGATCGCCCAGGCGATGTGGACCACGGCGATGACGAATACCGCCCACTGGATCGAACTCCACTGCCCCGCCGCGATTCGGCGCTCCGCTGCGACCTGCGCCCCCATGGCTCGACCTCCACCCGATCGGCTCAGTTGATACTACACAGCGTAGTTGACGAGCCGATCGAGTGGAAGGGTTCGGGCCCTACAGGATCCGCGAGAGGAACGCCTTGGTGCGCTCGTGCTGCGGATTGGCCAGTACCTCACGGGGATCGCCCGCCTCGACGACCACACCGGCGTCCATGAACACCAGCTGGTCGGCCACCTCGCGGGCGAATCCCATCTCGTGGGTCACCACGACCATGGTCATACCCGAGGCCGCCAACTCACGCATGACGCCGAGCACCTCGCCGACCAGTTCGGGGTCCAGCGCCGAGGTGGGCTCGTCGAACAACATGAGCTTGGGATCCATGGCCAGCGCCCGCGCGATCGCGACCCGCTGCTGCTGCCCGCCGGACAGCTGCGCCGGATAGGCCTGCGCCTTGTCCGCCAGACCGACCCGGTCGAGCAGTTCCTTGGCCCGGGTGACCGCGTCCTGTTTGCGGATCTTCTTGACCTGAGTGGGCGCCTCGATGATGTTCTCGAGCGCGGTGCGATGCGGGAACAGGTTGAAGTGCTGGAACACCATGCCGATATCGCGACGCTGGGCCGCGGCCTGCCTGGGGCTCAATTCATAGAGCTTGTCGCCCTTTTCGCGATAGCCGATCAGTTCACCGTCGACATACAGCCGCCCGGCGTTGACCTGCTCGAGGTGGTTGATGCAGCGCAGGAAGGTCGACTTGCCCGAACCGGACGGCCCGACCAGGCACATCACCTCACCCCGCGACACCTCCAGCGAGATGCCCTTGAGCACCTGCAGCGCGCCGAAGTTCTTGCACACCTGCTGGGCGCGGATCATCGATGTCACAGGACCTTGTCCTCCCCCCGCTGCACCTTGGCCAGCGCCTCGAGCTGCTTCGCGTTCAGCTGCCGGCTCTGGCCGCGCGCGAAGTACCGCTCCAGATAGAACTGACCCACCATCAGAATGCTGGTGACGACCAGATACCAGGTCGCCGCGACCAGCAGCAGCGGGATGGGTTGAAAGTTCTGGCCGTAGATGGTCCGGGCCACACCGTACAGATCGGTGGTCAGCGGGATCGCGGCCACCAGCGAGGTGGTCTTGAGCATGCTGATCAACTCGTTGCCGGTCGGCGGGATGATCACCCGCATCGCCTGCGGCAGGACCGTACGCCACAGGGTCTGACCCCACGACATGCCGAGCGCGACCGAGGCCTCGCGCTGCCCCTCGCCGACGGAATTGATTCCGGCGCGGACGATTTCGGCCATGTACGCGGCCTCGTTCAGCCCCAGGCCGAGCATCGCGAAGAAGAACGCGGCCGACAGGTTCTGGATGTCCAGATGTACGAAATGCGGTCCGCCGAACGGGATTCCGAGATCGATGCTCTGGTACAGCGCCGGGAACAGGCCCCAGAACACCAGCTGCACATACACCGGCGTCCCGCGGAAGATCCACAGGTACACCCACGCCACCGCGCCCAGCACCGGATTCGGCGACAGGCGCATGACGGCCAGGATCACGGCGAGCACGACGCCGATGGCCATCGCCAGCACGGTCAGCTCGAGGGTGACGATGACACCGTCTCGGGCCAAGCGGGTGTCGAACAGGTACTTCCAGTAGACATCCCAGTGATAGCCCGGATTGGTCGCCGCGCCGTAGACGAACAGGCCCACCAGCGCCAAAATGATCGCCGCGGCGATCCAGCGGCCTGGATGCCGTAGCGGAACCGCTTTGATCGGAACGGGATCGGCCGGTGCGGCCGCGTCCAAGTCTTCGGAACTCACCCGCTATCAGGCCTTCGCGCCGTTGATGACCGACTTGCTGATCGCGCCGTCCTGAACGCCCCAGTTCTCGCAGATCTTGCGGTACTCACCGGAGTCCATCAGATGCTGCACGGCCTCCTGCAGCACGGCCGCCAGCGGCGAACCCTTCTTCACCGGCCAGCCGTAGGGCGCGGATTCGAACAGCGGACCGGCCGCTTCGATCTTGTCCTTGTTCTGCTTGATGGCGTACGCGGTCACCGGCGAATCGGCGGAGAAGGCGTCGACCTGACCCAGCACCAATGCGGTGGCCGCGGCGCTCTGCTCGTCGAAGGGCACCTTCGTGATCTCCGGCTTACCGGCCTCGACACAGGCCTTGCTCTTGGCCGGGATCTCGTCGTTGTCCTCGATCGTGGTGCGCTGCACGGCGACCTTCTTGCCGCAGGCGTTGTTCGGGTCGATCGCCTTACCCTTCTGCTGGGCCCACTGGATGCCCGCGGAGAAGTAGTCGACGAAATCGACGGTCTTCTGACGCTCGACATTGTCGGTGAACGACGACATGCCGAGGTTGAAGGTGCCCGCCTCGATGGACGGGATGATCTTCTCGAAGTCGGCTTCCTTGTAGTCGGCGCTCACGCCGAGGACCGACGCCACCGCGTCCATCAGGTCGACGTCGAAGCCCACGATCTTGCCGCTACCCGGATCCTTGTACTCGTTGGGCTGATAGGGAACGTTGACACCTACGACCAGCTTGCCCGACTGCTTGATGTCGGCAGGCAGCTTGGCGGCGATCGAGTCGACCTTGGCGACCTGAACCTTGTCCACCTTCGGACCATTGTCCTCGGTGTTGGTGGTACAGGCGGTCAACGCCAGCGCACCACCGGCGATGACACACGCGGCCCGCAGGATGTACCCGCGGGCACCGGATCGAACAGACACAGCAGCCCTCCATGTTTGGGTGGGCGACATCCGGGCGTCGCCCGCCGTTCGAAATCTAGGCGATTCGGACCGACTGTGCCGGTCGGTTACCGAAGGTTAATCCGCGCCGGGTCGGCGCATGGCCCATACACGCCGAGTTCGGCACCCTATCACCATCGGTTCAACCGAGCGCGCACCTGTTCGGTGAACTCCGTGGTCGAGGCCAGACCGCCGAGGTCGGCCGTGGCCACTCCGGCGGCGAGGGTGGCCGCGATCGCGCGGTCGATGTGATCGGCGGCGCGAATAAGGGCCGGATCGGGGTTGCGCGCGCCGAGCCAGCGCAGCAGCATGGCCGCCGACAGCTGCAGCGCCGCGGGATTGGCGCGGTTGCGTCCGGCCAGATTCGGCGCGGCGCCGTGCACGGCCTGGGCCATCGCCTGGGTGTCCGAGCAGTTCAGCGAGGCGGCCAGGCCCAGCGAGCCGCCGAGTTCACCGGCCAGATCCGAGAGGATGTCGCCGAACAGGTTCTCGGTGACCAGTACGTCGTAATCGTCCGGGGCGCGGACCAGATGGGCCGCGGTGGCATCGACGTGTTCGTCCTCGACGGTCAGTCCCCGATATCCGCGCGCGACGTCGAAACACACGTCGCGGAACAGGCCCATGGTCATCGGCAGCACATTGGCCTTGTGCACGATGGTCAGGCGCCTATGCCGGGTCATCGCCAGTTCGCAGGCCTGACGGGCGATCCGCTCGCATGCCGCGCGGGTGATCACCCCGACCGCCAGCGCCACATCCTCGGTCGGGCGGAACTCCCCCGAACCGGCGGCCATATTGCGATCGGCGTAGAAGCCCTCGCTGTTCTCCCGGACGATCACCAAATCCATACTCGCCGCGGTGGACCGCACGCCCGGAAACGTCCGCGCCGGACGGATATTGGCGTAGAGGCCGAAGCGTTTGCGCACCGCGCCGCCGGGCGGGGCGCCGGTGCGATGCTCGGGGGCGTAGGAGGCGTTGTCGTGCGGGCCGAGGATCCAGCCGTCCAGTCCCGCCAGCGCGTCGAGGGTGGAATCCGGTAGCGCGGAACCGAATTCGTCGATGGCGCTGCGACCCATGGGCAGCGATACCCAGTCGACGGCTCCCCCGGTCGCGTCGTCGACCACATCGCGGGTCGCCCGGACCACCTCCGGGCCGATCCCATCGCCCTCGATCAAACCCAGTCGTATGCGCACGTCCCCATCCTGGTCGGTCGGCTTCACCCGGTGTCCGCCGGATGCCGCCGACTGCCCAGCGCGCACCCGTGACCTGGCGTATCTTTGCCAAGATCATGGTGCAATCGGTTGAATTGCTGTTGGACGACACGGCCGATGCGGAGATCCGCCGACAGTGGGAGCTGTTGTCGGAGGCGGGGGTTCACAGTCCCGCAGCCGATCACCGACCACACATCACCCTCGCGGTGGCGCGCCAGATCTGGTCGCGGCTCGATCAGGCGCTGGCCGCACAGGAATTCCGGCCGCTGCCGGTGCGGCTCGGCGGTCTGGTCGTATTCGGCTCGCGCAATCCGATTCTCGTGCGGCTCGTGGTGCCCACCGAATCGCTGCTCGATCTACAGCGCCGGGTGTACACCGTGATCGCGCAATGTCCCGGCGTACCGGCGAATGTGCGACCCGATGCGTGGACCCCGCATGTGACGCTCGCGCGGCGATTACGACCGCAGCAATTAGGGGAGGCGATCCATGTGGTGGCCAGTGATCGCGATTTCCCGGCTACTGTCGTGGGTATTCGACGGTGGGACGGTGACCAGCGGCGTGAATGGCCGGTCGCCCGTGGAACCGCCAGTGGAAGATAACCGGGGTGCACGGCGTTGTACCCTGCACAACCCGACGAGAGGATCCCATGGCCACCCAGAACCTGACCGAGCAGAATTTCGACGAGATCGTCACCGGTAACGACATCGTGCTGGTCGATTTCTGGGCCGAGTGGTGTGGACCGTGCAAGTCCTTCGGCCCGACGTTCGAGAAGTCCTCGGAGCAGCACCCCGACGTCGTCCACGGCAAGGTCGACACCGAGTCCCAGCAGGGCCTGGCCGCCGCGGCGAACATTCGCTCGATCCCGACCATCATGGCCTTCAAGGAGGGCGTGCTGGTCTTCGCCCAGCCCGGCGCCCTGCCCGCCTCCGCCCTCGAGGACCTGGTCACCCAGGTGAAGGCCCTCGATATGGAAGAGGTCCGCAAACAACTCGCCGAATCCGACCAGAAGTAACGGCAAACCCCAACCGCCGCACCACCTTTCGGTGGTGCGGCGTTGTCGTGGTGAGCTAGCTGCCGAGCTGGTTGATCCCCGCGATCATGGCGCGAATCGTCGACTCCGCCCCATCATCGGCCAGGGCGGCGCCCCAGCCGCGGCGGCCGTTGAACTCGCATTGCACGAAGGTCGCCGTGCCCGCGGTGGTGCGGCGCTGGTGGAATTGCAGGATTTCGACCGGGTAGCCCTCGTCGTAGAGGGCCGAGGTCAGGGCCGCGACCGGGCTGCCGGCCGAGACCACGGTTCGCAGGCGGCCGGTGAATTCCAGCGTGGCGGTGTAGGTCGCGGCGGGCTGGTGCAGCGCGGCGCGGGTCCAGTCGCTGAGCTTGACCGGGCCGGACGGACCGCAGTAGCGGTCGTAGAACTCGGCGGGCGTCAGGCCGGCGCATTCGGTGCGCAGGCTCTTGGGCGCGGCCGAGATGAAGTCGTGGGTTTCGATCGTGATCGTCATGGGTTTCAGGTCTTCCCGAGGCATTGTCGTGTCTGCTGACAAAAGGGGACCAGCGCAAGCAAATGAGAGTACGGCCGCAGCGAGGGGGCCGGTCCGAATCAGACCCCGCTACGGCGAAGTACTACGAGAATTCGACCGGCAGTCACCATCGCGGTCAGCGAAAGGAGCGCGGCGCGGTCGCGGTCGGCGACGTGCGGCGCTGCGCTGTGACTGGCGGCGGGATTCGGCACGGGAACGAGAATATGGACTCCGATCAGCGATGGCAACCACATTCACGCGGAACCGATGAGTAACTTCGTCACAATCGTCCGTAAACGGAACACGAACCACGGATGACCTGCTAAGCAAACCTCCAGTTGACGCCTTTTACGGCCCTTGGGATGATTGCGACACGCCGCAGCAAACTTCCAGATATCCGGCACGCATGTCCGTTTTATGCCAATCTGAGCATGATCCGCGACCCGCCGAGCCGACTCGCCGAGGAGCCCGCGATGACCGACCCGATTCTGCAGAATGCGCTCAATCATCTGCTCGGCGGACATCGCCGCTGCGAACATCAGATCCGAGAATCCCTCGATCGCGGCGGCGAGCACGCCACCGCCCATCACATTCAGACCCTGACCGATTGTTCGGATCTGTGCCGGGTCGCCGCCGATCTACTGGACCGCCGCTCGGAATGGGGGCCGTCGCTGTGCGAGGTGACCGCCCGCGTCTGCACCGACACCGCCGAACGCTGCGAGCGCCTCGGCGAAACCGCCTGTGCCACCGTATGTCGCGCCGCCGCCGATGCCTGCACGGTCTACATCGAGCAGATCCGCCACCCCGCCGAGAAGGAGTTGCTGCGCGACGACGAATGGCTACCGAGCTGAGCTACAGCGGTTTTCGCCACGTCAGCAGATAGCGCCAGAACACCAGCCGTCGCACCCGCGCGTCCGGCAGAATTTCGCGGACCTGCCGCCGCACCTGCCGCGTCGTCGATTCCGGGTCGAGGACGACCGGCATATCGGCATCCTCGGGCGATCGCGCGTACCAAGGATCGTCACCGAATCTGCGCAACGTCGCGAATGTCACCCCGAACAGTCGATGCGCCAGCGCCGCGGTCAGTTCGACCGGCGCCTCCCGCGGCAAATCCGCGCGCGGCAGGGCCACCGCCGCCAGCACCCCGCCCGGTCGCAGCGCCTCGGCCAGGATCGGCAGGACGCGCTCGAGCGGCATGTGATGCAGGGCCGTCACCGATACGATGGCGTCGTATTCGCCGCGTGGTAGGTCGACATCCAGCACATCGGCGACGGTGCAGGTGAGGTTGGGCGGCGCGATCCGCCGAGCCGCGGCGATCATCTCCGGCGAGCGATCGATCGCGTCGACGCGTTCGGCCCGGCGCGCCAGCCGCGCCGCGAAAGCACCCGTGCCGCAACCGACATCGAGCACATGCCGCGGATGCGGCGGCAGCAGGCGCAGCAGCGTGTTCTGGTAGTAGGCGTTGTGATCCCAGTCCAGCGCGTCCATCGCGATCAGGCCGGGACCGGGCGCGCGCGATCGGTGGCCAGCAGGACCGCGATGGCCCCGAGCATGGTGCCGGTGATCCAGCGCTGGGCGCGCAGCCACAGCGGTCGGTCGCCGAGGAAGCCCGCGATCGCGCCCGCCGCCAACACGATCAGACCGTTCACGGTGAGCGCGACACCGATCTGCACCGCGCCCAGGCACAGGCTCTGCAACCAGATCCGCCCGTGCTCGGGCGTCACGAACTGCGGGATCAACGCCATGTACATGATCGCGATCTTGGGATTGAGCAGATTGGTGACCAGGCCCATACCGAACAACCTACGCGCCGGATCGGCGGGCAGATCCGAGGGCTGGAACGCGGAAACGCCGCCGCGCAACGTCTTCCACGCCAGATACGCCAGATATCCCGCACCGGCCAGCTTCACGGTCAGATACAGCCCCGGCACGACGGCGAAGATCGCGGTGATTCCGGCCGTCGCCGCCGCCAGATAGGCCAGAAAGCCCACGGCCACCCCCGACAACGACACCAACCCGGCCCGGCGACCCTGCGAAACGGTTCGCGAAACCAGATACATCATGTTCGGCCCCGGCGTCAGCACCATCCCCAGCGCGGCCGCCGCCACCCCCAGCACCGCCGTCATCTCGATCATGTTCCCCATGCTCGCCCATCCCGCCCATCCTTGTCACGAGCCAGTTCCGACCAACTGGTCCGGCCCGAAACCGTTTGTCACGGATTCGATTCCCGATGATGATTCGGCGGGTGACCGATGAGATCACCATCAGGACATTGGATACGGCCGATCCTCGCACGATCTCCGCGGCCTTTACCGCGCTGGGATGGATCAAGCCGCTGGAGTTGTATCTGCGATATCTCGCCGAACAGCGAGCGAATCGGCGAATCTGCCTTGTCGCCGAGCGCTCCGGGGCGTTCGCCGGATATTGCACGCTGGTCTGGGAATCGTCCTATGCGCCATTTCGAGCCGAGGGCATTCCGGAGATCAGCGATTTGAACGTGCTACCGGAATATCGCGATCGCGGCATCGGGACTCGGCTGCTCGACACGATCGAGGAGCTCGCACGCGCACGCGGTGAGCGGATCGGCATCGGCGTCGGTCTGACCGCCGATTACGGTGCGGCGCAACGGCTCTACTGCCGACGCGGCTATCTGCCCGACGGGCGGGGCATCGTGCACGGCGATCGGCCCGTGACGCCGGGCGAGTCGATCACGGTGGACGACGATGCCGTGCTGATGATGATTCGCGAATTCACCACCCCAGCCGCCGGGCCAGCCACGTCGTGAGCAGTTCGGCCTTGCGGCCCTGATACGCGCGCAGGGACGGGGCACCCTCGGGGGCCGGGAGGCGGCTCGCGTGAGTCCAGTAGCCGCACAGGGCGCACAGGAAGGTGTCGATGACGGCCGGGGTGAGTCCGGCGGTCAGCGGTAGGTTCGCCAGGATCGGCTCGGGGTCGACGCCGACCTCGAGCAGGCACGGGGCGAGCGTCGCGGCGTCCACCCAGGCCGCGCCCCGGCAGGGCCACGCCCAGTCGACCACGACCACTCGACCGTCCTCGGTCAGCAGCATGTTGTCGGGCCGAAGATCGAAGTGCAACAGGGTGTTTCCCGCGGTCACCGTCGTCCATTCGGATTCGATTTCGGCCAGCCGGTCAAGATGACGGAGTGCCCACGGGTCGAGATCAGACGGCGGTCCGTCGGTCGCGAATTCGCGCCAGCCGCGCAGCGACGCGGCCGACGAATCACCGAGTGTGGAAATATCAGGCAGCGGATTCGGCGTCAGCGCGTGCGCCATCCGTCCCACGGTGTCGAAGACCGCGGCCCGTTCGGCGGGATGGTCGAGGCGGGGGTGGCGACCCGCGACCGCCTCGAAGATCAGCACCAGCCAGCCGTCGGTTTCCAGCGCGGCCACCACCCGCGGCGCGGGCACGGCTTCGGGAAGCCTTGCGGCCGTGTGCATCTCGACGCGAAAGAAGTCGGCCGAGCGGCCGCGATCCGGGACCGCCTTGGCGAAAACACGCTCGCCGCGGTCCAATTCGAGCACCGAGGCCAATCCGCGCCCATAGCCGCCGTCGGGGACCACGGCCCCGACCACCCGCCCGCCGAGCCGTTCCTCGATCACCGCCCGGACCCGACCGGGCAGATCGGTCCATCGTGTGCGACCGCTCCACCCGGTCACTCGCGCTCGTCCCCGCGCGGCAGGGCGATCGACGCATTGGTCAGCCCCGGTGAATTCGCCTGTCCCGCAGCGGCCTGCAGGCTCAGCGCGGCCTCGTTGATGAAATGCTTGATCGCGTCCAAGGCCGCGTCGGCCTGCTCCAGCCATCGCTCCCGGTCGACGGCCTCGTGGATCTGCCGCGTCTGCTCGAGCGCCACCTCGCCCAATTCGCGCAGCCGCGGATCATCGGTGACGAGGTGAACCCGCAGCAGGGCGGTCCGGGCCACCGCGCGCTTGCGATGCGATTCGGCCTTGGCCAGCAGATACGGCTCACCCTCGGGATCCTCCTGCTGGCGTCCCCACCGGTCCTGCTGGGCCTGCCGGAACTGCAGCACCGCCTCGGCGTAGGCGGCGTAGGCCGCCAGCCGATCCTGTCGCAGCCGATCGGCCAGGGTGACCGCCGCGGCCCGATCGGCGATCTTGCGCTGGAAGACGAAGGTCACGATCGAGCCGAGAAGCGTTCCGGTCACGGCGATTACGGCGGCCACGATGGTCAGCACACAAGCCCCCAGAGGTCGATCGGCACCGAGGCGCAACCATAGCAGCCCGCGCTAGGGGCAACCCCGGCGCAGATCCTCGCAGTCGTGGCGCGTGCCGTCGGCGAGGGTGATGTCGGTGCGGGAACGGTAGTGATAGGAATACGCGTTCGGATCACGGGACGGATCCACGGCGGCGGTCCCGGCGTCCGCACGCCAGGGCGGGTCGATCAGGCGGTCGTCGGCGCTCGGGTCGTGAGCGAGGTATTTGTCGAACCAGGCCGTGGTGTACCAGGTGATCATGTCGCGCCCGCGCAGCGAGGACGGCAGCAGCCCCACGCTGTCCGCGCCGTCGAAATGGTCGCCGCCGCGCATGATGATCGCCGCCGAATCGACACCGGTTTGCGAGTATGCCAGTGACGCACGGGATTTGGCCAGTGGATCGGGCGCGAGCGCATAGGGCACGGGCGCGACGACGTAGTCGCCGGTCACCGACAGTCCGGGTTTGGTGATCGCCGGGGCCGGTTCGTCGGGTGAGCCGAAGCAGCGGTCGGGAAAACCGTAGCCAGCCGGAATCTGCAGTGCGCCACCGACATTGTTGACCGGGGCGGTGGCGAACGCGACCATCTCGTCCAGCGGCGGCCCGGGCAGGCAGAGAGCGTCGAGGGCCACCACCGCGTTCACCCGCGGGTCGGCCTGGGCGTTCCAACTCGCGGCGATCGCGCCGTAGGAATGCCCGGCCAGCCCGATTCTGCTGGGGTCCAGCATCTCCCACAGCGGGTTGTAAGCGCTGTCGCGCCCCTCGCCGACCCGCCGCTGCTGTTTGGCGGCATGACCGGTCGCGGTGGTGCGACTGGGCCGGGGCTCGAAAGGTCTGTCCGGAGTGGACAGAAAGTAATCCAGCGCGTCGATCTGCCCGTCGTAGAAGCCGAGTCCATTGCCGCCCAGCCCCAATCCATCACCGACGGGCCGATGGGTGCCGTTGAGCATTGCGCCCGTGACGCTTTGGGGTCCGGCCAGGCCCAGGAACGGCATTCCGGCGAAGGCGTCCTCGAGTTCGTCGGGCGTCTCCCCCAGCTGATCCGACATCCCCTCGCCCTGCGGATCGTAGGTGATCACCACATAACCGGCGCGGGCGAGCGCCTGGGCGATGAACCAGTGGGCCTGTTCGAAGGCGAGAATCGAACCGTTGGAGAACACCACTCCCGGCCGCCGCGCCGGACCCTCGCGGGTGGCCCACACATGACCCGACAGCGTCGCGCCCGAGCGCGAGGTGAACAGCACGTGCTCGACCAGCCCACCCCCGGCCCGCCAGCGTTCGACGCCGACCTCGGGATCGATCGGACAGCTCAGCACGAGCGTGCACGAATTCGGATCCGGTCGTCGCTCGGGATCCGCGCGCAGCGCGCTGAGCCGCTGCCCCTGATAGTCGGCCGTGGCCGCCACCAGCCCGTTCACATAGTCCGGCCCGAGTTCGCGGACCAGCGCATCGGTGGTCTCGCCCCAGATCAGCAGATTGCGCGCCTCCGCGGCCGGATCCACCCACGACCCCGGATCACCGCCCGCCGTCGGCGAAACCAGCAGCAGCCCAGTCAGACCCACCGCTCCCAGCACCCGAGCCACACCGCTCATCAGACCTCCAAATACCACAGGTACTCGGAATCTTCCGGTATCCCAAGTTCCGCCGACGATGCCACATCAGCGCCCGACCAGGGGCGTTTTCGGCGGATTTCCACACAGTGCACAACTCGGTGCACGAGCGGCGCATCCCGTGGATGATGGGATGTTGTTGTACCAACTGATGTGGAGAGGCACGATGAAGACCAGGCTCAATTGCCCCTGCGGGGAGTACATCACGGGCGCCGACGAGGATGAGCTCGTCACCAAGACCCAGGCCCACCTCAACGAAAAGCATCCGGGCCACGACTATTCGCGCGACGAGATCCTGTTCATCGCGTACTAGCGACCGGCTGGCGCTCCCACAGCTTCCACATCGTCAACCCGTCGTCGTAGGTGCGCACTCGGTGCGCGGCCTCCCGCAGGGGGCGTCCGATGGTGAGCTGATGGAAAAGCAGCAGCACGGCCACGAAGGCGTCATGGCCCTCCGGGGCGTCGGTGGGGGCGAAGTAGGCGTCCGCCCCGGCGTCCAGGAAGGCTTGTGCGAGTGCGGGTTTGCCGGTGTCGCAGCCGGTGCAGACGACGGTGCTACCGGCCAGGCGCAGATGTCTGCGAACGCGCTTGGGGCCCATGCGATCGGTGAAGGGCTGTTCGGCGGCGATCGGACCGGCGAGTTCGGGCAGCAGAATGCGACCGTCGTCGCCGTGGCAGCTCACGATCACATAGGGCGCCACGATCCGCTCCCCACCCAGTGCGGCGAGCACATGCCGCGGCTGCCCGATCGGCAGATAGTTCACCCGAACGCCGAACTCCTCCAGACCACTTCGCATCCGCAGGGCCGAATTGTCCCCGATATCGAGCAGATCCACCTCGGTCCAGGCGAGCTGACCCTCGATTACGTCTTCGATCCTCGAACGCGGCACCGACCCACAGTAGCCATACCCGCCATCAGCGACGGTCCAGGGCCGATGTCATCCCGAAGCCGATCAGAACGGTCCCCGTCACACCGTCCATGGCGCGGCGACGACGGTGAACGGTGAGCGAGTTCATGATCGAGATCGACACCCTCGGAGCCTGCGGCGGTAACGTCGGCGGCGGTGGAGTCGAAAACCATTGCGGCCAGTGATCTTTCGAATCGCCCCGGTTCGATGATCGTTTAACATACCGGAACTCTTCCGATTTCGCCGCGAGCATCCGCCCGGCCTGCGTCGCCGCGCGGTCGTGTGAAGGCCCTTCTTACCTCGCTCGTCGGTCGTCCGCGCGAACTCTACGGTTGCGGCCGGAAACGAAAAAGAGCGATTTCCGAAGGTGACATAAACGGAATGACATTGCGTAGGTATGTGTTCGCGCGTCGGGGATACCTGGCGATCGCCACGCTGGCGACGTGTACGGCCACGGCGATCGGATGGACGATTGCGGTCGGCCCGGTCCACGCCGCGCCGGGTGACGGTCTCGACGATGCGGTGAAGATCACAGTGGCGGAGGAGCCCGCGCTGGAGGCCAACGCGCCGGAGAAGAAGGACGGCATGGTTGTCGACCGGTTGCGAAGCGACGGCGACTGGGTGTTCGGCGGTGCGACAGTGCCCTCCCCCGAGGAGGATTCGCCCAAATCCACACTCTATGTGGCCAAGCGGCAGGGCAATCGCGATTGGCAGGTCGCGCTGCAGGGCACCGACGAATTCCGCGGCCTGACCGAACAGGCGCCGGAATCGGTGGTGAGCCGGGAGGAGAAGGCGACCCTGGCCGCGCCGACGCCCCGGGCGGATCGGTCCGGGCTGGGGCTGCCGTGGAAACAGGGCGAGTCGTGGTTCATGGGCGGCGGCCCGCACGGCATCAGCGGTAACAGCCGCCCGTTCAACTCGATCGATTTCAATGGCGGGGACGAGCGCGTACTCGCTCCCGCGGCGGGCCGGGTCTACAAGACGTGTGTGCGCAATGGGAGTGCGGAGGTGAAAATCGTTCACCCGAACGGCTATACGACCTCCTACTACCACATGACGAATCTGATCAATGTGAAGGACGGCACCGAGATCGCGGCCGGGACCTATCTCGGCCACACCGGCGTCCAGCTCCCCTGCGGCGGCAGCGCCAGCGGTCCGCATGTGCACATGTCGCTGTATCAGGGCAGTAAGCCGGTGCCGGTGAACGGGGTGAACATCGGCGGTTGGACCTTCCACGAGGGCGGCGGACCCTACGGCGGTTTCGCCGAGCGCAACGGGCAGCGGGTGGGCCCGGGCGGGCGGCTGACGAATTTCGGCGGCGGCGACGCGATCCCGAATCCGGGGCCCAAGCCGGATCCCACCCCGAAACCGGAACCGCCGAAACCCAATCCGGGCCCGAACCCCTCGCCGGTCAACGGCACCATCCGGCCGCAGAGCGGCACGCGCGGGGTCAATCTGCGGTCCGAGCCGAATCTGCGCGCCAAGGTCGTCAGCGTCGCCCGCGACGGTGACAAGGTGAATATCGTCTGCACCGCTCGCGGTGACCGCCTCAATGGCAATTGGGGCCAGACCACGCTGTGGAACAAGCTCGACAACGGCTCCTGGGTCAGCGACGGCTTCGTCGACACCGGCAGCAATGATCCGGTCGCTCCGGCGTGCGGCGGGGACAAGCCCGATCCGAAACCGGATCCCAAGCCCGATCCCAAGCCGAATCCGGATCCGAAGCCGAATCCGCCGGCCCCGAAACCGGATCCGAACCCGGCGCGCGGGACGGTGCGGCCGAATCCCGATCGCTCGCGTCCGGTGAACCTGCGGTCGGAGCCGAGCGTGCGGTCCAGGATCGTCGGCACCGCCCGCGACGGTGACACGGTCAACATCGTGTGCACCGCGCGCGGCGACCGCCTCAACGGCACCACGCTGTGGAACAAGCTCGACAACGGTTCCTGGGTCAGCGACGCGTTCGTCGACACCGGCCGCGACGACGCGGTGGCGCCCGAATGTGAGTGATCCCGGCTGATGTCGGTTGCGAAAGCGGCCCCCGATGGCAACGATGCCGCCGGGGGTCGTTTGCGTGCAGACCCGTGGGGCGATTCGGGGGCTGGCACGATGGGCGTGCGGCCGCGACTTTCCTACTGTGATTCCCGCAGGGTGTCACGGAGGGAAGAAAACGCTTGAGTGGGAAGATGTTTCGGCCACGGGTCGTCCGATGGGCCGTGGCCGCGGCGGTCGCGGGGTTGGTCGCCGGGGTCGGCGCGTGGGAGACCGTATCCGCAGGTCCGGTGGCGGCCGAGGGGCTCGACCGCTTCACCCGGCAGCAGTTGGACTGGCGCGCATGCGACGAAGAACAGCTGGACAGGGCCGGGGCGCGGTGTGCCGATGTGACGGTACCGCTGAATTACGCCGAACCGCAGGGCCGCACCATCACCGTCGCGATATCCCGGATACCGGCCGCCGATGCGGCCCATCGACGCGGGATCATGCTGTCGAATCCGGGCGGGCCCGGCGGATCGGGCCTGGGCTTCGCGCTGAATCTCGGTCAAGGCCTGCCGTCCTATCCCTGGCAGCAGTACGACCTGATCGGCATGGACCCGCGCGGTGTCGGCCGGTCGTCGCGGATCGACTGCCGGTGGCCGGTCGGCACCTACGGACAGTCGGCCGGGATCGATGACGCCGGATTCGCGGAATCGGTTGCGACACAGGCGGATCTGGCCGCACGCTGCCAGGCCGCGGCAGGCGACCGGCTGCCGCACATCACCACCCGCAATACCGCGCGCGATATGGATCTGATCCGCGCCGTACTCGGGGAGGACCGGATCAGCTACTTCGGCCTGTCCTACGGCACCTATCTGGGCGCGGTGTTCACCCAGATGTTCCCGCAGCGCGCCGATCGCGTCGTGCTGGACAGCGCGGTCGATCCCGCCCAGTGGGCGATCGGGACATTCCGCGATATGGGCCCGGCCGACGAGGCCGCACTCGACGCCTGGGCCGACTGGGCCGCCGACCGCGACAGCGAATATCACCTGGGCACAACGCGTTCGGCGGTCCGCGCGGTAGTGACGGACCTGATCGCCACGGCTGCCCGGCAGCCGATCCGGATCGGCGCCTACGACCTCGACGAACACTGGTTGCCGACGGTGGTATTCGACAATGTCACCGATCCGCGCGGCTTCGACGTACTCGCCGCGATGGTGCGCCAACTCGCCGATGCCGCGGCGGGCGTCGCGGTGCGGCCGAGCCCGGAATTGGAAGCGGAGTTGAGCCATCTGCTCGCCGCGACGCCGTCGAGCGAATTCGACGATGCGGGCGCGGCCGTGCGCTGCGGTGACGTCGCCGAACCCCGCGACCCGTCCTGGTATCGGTCCGCGATCGACTCCGCCCGCGCCACCCAGCCGATCTTCGGGCCGCTCGCCAACAACATCTCGCCGTGCGCGTTCTGGCCCGCGCCCGTGGAAGCGCCTACCGCCGTGCGCAATTCGACGCCCGCCCTGATCCTGCAGGCCACCGGCGACCCCTTGACCGCGTATCGGCAGGGCGTCGGCCTGCACCGGGCGCTGACCGAATCGCGCCTGGTGACACTGCGGGACGTGATCGTCCACGGCGTGGTCACCATCGACAGCGCCTGCGTGCGGCAGACCGTCGACGCCTATCTGCGCGAGGGAACCCTGCCCGCCGCCGATCTCACCTGCCGCGCGGACTGATACCCGCGGCGTCGAACCCGAGACCGACTACGGCAGCACGAGACATACCGGTCCGAGCGCGATACCGGTTCCCACCGTCACGGTCGTGACGACGGAGGTCGCGCCCGGATGGTTCTCCTGCACCCGGATCCGATGCTTGCCCTTCTCCGTCGGTGTCCACGTCACGGTCGACCGGCCATCGGTGTCGGTGGCCAGATACGACGGGCTCAACGTCCGAGTCGTTGCGCCCGAATCGGTTTCGTCGGTGAACATGATGGCATCGTCGGGTGGGGCGAAGGCCGTCACCTTGTAGGAGCATCCGGTGCCATACGCGGTCGAACTACCGAAACTCAGGCCGGGCGCGACCTCGACCTTGGTGATCGAGGTGTCCGCGACAGCCACGGGCGCGGCGAGGACCGCGGCGGCGACCAAGGCCCCGGCCGCCACGGCCCCGGACGCGATTCTGCTGGCAGTGATCATATCGAAATATCCCCTCGCGCAACGGTTCTCCGTGCCCCGACCATGCCGAGACTGCCATATACCGCGATCCGTTGCGCGCCCGGACTTTCCGGGGCTCAGTGCGCGGCCGAATCCCAGCTGCGCCCCACGCCGACCGAGACCTCCAGCGGAACCGACAGCTCGATCGCCTTCGACATATGTTCGCGGGCCAGCGCTTCCAGCGCCTCGCGCTCACCCGCGGCGACCTCGAAGACCAGTTCGTCGTGGATCTGCAGCAGCATGCGCGATTTCAGGCCGGAGGCGTGGACGGCGTTCTGCACATTGATCATCGCCACCTTGATGATGTCGGCGGCGGTGCCCTGGATGGGCGCGTTGAGGGCCATACGTTCGGCGGCCTCGCGGCGCTGGCGATTGCTGGAGTCCAGATCGGGCAGGTAGCGGCGGCGGCCGAACAGGGTTTCGGTGTAGCCGACCTTGCGGGCCTGATCCACCGCGTCGTTGAGATAGTCGCGGATGGCCCCGAAGCGGCTGAAGTACACCTCCATCTGCGCCTTGGCCTCCTCGGCGCTGATCTTCAGCTGCTGGGACAGCCCATAGGCCGAAAGACCGTACGCCAGACCGTACGACATGGCCTTGATGCGGCGGCGCATCTCCGGATGGACTTCGGAGATCGGGATGTCGAACGCCTTGGACGCGACGAAGGTGTGCAGATCCTCACCGGAGTTGAACGCCTCGATCAGGCCCTCGTCCTTGGACAGATGCGCCATGATGCGCATCTCGATCTGGCTGTAGTCGGCGGTCATCAGCGATTCGAAACCCGCGCCGACGACGAAGGTGTCGCGGATGCGACGGCCGGTGTCGGTGCGGATCGGAATGTTCTGCAGATTCGGTTCGGTCGAGGACAGTCGACCCGTCGCGGCGATGGTCTGGTTGAAGGTGGTGTGAATGCGGCCGTCGTCGGCGACCGACTTGAGCAGGCCGTCCACGGTCACCTTCAACCGGGTCGCGTCGCGGTGGGCGAGCAGATGTTCCAGGAACGGATGCTCGGTCTTCTCGAACAGCGATTCCAGCGCGTCGGCGTCGGTGGTGTAGCCGGTCTTGGTGCGCTTGGTCTTCGGCATCTCGAGCTCGTCGAACAGCACGACCTGCAGCTGTTTGGGCGAGCCGAGATTGATCTGCTTGCCGATCACCTCGTAGGCGGCATTGGCGGCATCGGCGACCCGACCGGCGAATTCGGATTGCAACGCCTCCAGCTCGTCGACATCGACGGCGATGCCCGCGTCTTCCAGCTCGGCCAGCACGCCCAGCAGCGGCAGCTCCATCTCGGTGAGCAGCTTGGTGGATTCGATGCCCCGCAGTTCGGAATCGAAGGCGTCGGCCAGATCCGATACCGCACGCGCGCGCAGGATTTCGGCCTGGGCGAGTTCGGCGTCGACCTGTTCGGAATCGTCGAGCAGCGACAGCTGGGTGTCCTCGGCGGCTTCCACCCGCAGCTCGCGCGACAGATAGCGCAGCGACAGATCGTCGAGGTTGAAGGTGCGCTGGCCGGGGCGGACCAGATAGGCCGCCAATGCGGTGTCGCTGGTCAGTCCGCGCAGTCGCCAGCCGCGGCCCCGCAGCGCGTGGATGGCGGATTTGGCCTCGTGCACCGCCTTCGGCGTCGCGGGATCGGCCAGCCAGGTCGCGAGCGCCTGCTCGTCCTCGGGGGTCAGGCTCACCACATCGAAGTAGCCGCCCTCGCCGTCGGCCGCCGAGATCGCGAGCGCCTTCACATCGCCGTGCGCCGGAATGCCGGTTCCGACCACCGAGATACCGTGGCGCGCACCCGCTTTCGCATGTTCGGCCAGCCAGTCGCCCACCGCGCCGGGTTCGATCGCGCCGCCGCTGATCTCGAAACCGCCCTCGGCCTCGGGCTCCGGCGGCGCCAGCGTCTCGAACAGTCGATCGCGCAGCACCCGGAATTCCAGATCGTCGAACAGGCGATGGATCTTGTCCCGATCCCACGGCTGCTGGGCGAGTTGGTCGGGGGTGTAGGGCACGGGGACGTCGCGGACCATCTCGGTGAGCTGACGATTGAGCACCACGCTGGACAGGTTGGCGCGCAACGCGTCTCCGACCTTGCCCTTGACCTGATCGACCCGATCGACCAGCGTGTCGAGATCGCCGTACTCGCGAATCCACTTGGCGGCCGTCTTCTCCCCGACACCCGGAATGCCGGGCAGGTTGTCGCTCGGATCGCCGCGCAGCGCCGCGAAATCCGGATACTGCGCGGGGGTGAGGCCGTACTTCTCCTCCACCGCGGCCGGGGTGAAGCGGGTGAGCTCCGAAACGCCCTTGCGCGGATACAGCACGGTCACATCGTCGTTGACCAGTTGGATGTTGTCGCGGTCACCGGAAACGATCAGGACCCGGAACCCCTCGGGCACGGCCTGGGTGGTGAGGGTGGCGATGATGTCGTCGGCCTCGTAGCCCTCGATGGCCATGACCGGGATGCCGAGCGCGCCCAGCACCTCCTGGGTGATCTCGACCTGACCGCGGAATTCGTCGGGCGTGGTGATCCGGTTGGCCTTGTACTCCGGATACGCCTCGGTGCGGAAGGTCTTGCGGCTGACGTCGAAAGCCGCGGCCACATGGGTGGGCTTCTCGTCGCGCAGCAGGTTGATCAGCATCGCGGTGAACCCGTACACCGCGTTGGTCGTCTGCCCGGTGACGGTTTTGAAGTTCTCCGCGGGCAGCGCGTAGAACGCGCGATAGGCCAGCGAATGCCCGTCCAGCAGCAGGAGGGTGGGCCTCTCACCGGAGGCTGCTGCGGGCACGCTGCTCTGACGCTGATCGGTGGTGGCTGGGGTCACGGCACAGAGTCTATGTATCGGCACCGACAACCTGCGACGCCACCACCGCAGCGGCTATCGAATCGGTGTGCTCAGGTCGTAGACCGCGACGCCGCCGATGCGTTCGACCGCGTAGTGCGCGGCCACCCAGTCGGCGATATCGCGATGCGAGGCCTGCGACCACGGGGAGGTCACCACGGGTGCGGAGGGGTCGTAACGCCAGGTCGGAGGCAGTCGCATCTCCTGGGTCACATAGAAACCGATGCGGTGGTCGCGAACCAGTTCCTCGAAACGATCCAGCGTGGGCACGGGATCGTCACCGGCGAATCCGCCGATCGCCATGACCGCGGTGTGGCTGGCCAATTCCATCGCCGCGGCGATGGAGGAGCGTTCGACCGCGGCCGACCAGCGCGTGTCGGAGTGACGCAGGCGCTCGACGATGCGCGGATCGGTGAACGCCGTGCCGTCGGCGAAATTGCGCATCTGCCCCTTGATGATGGCCTGGAATCCGGTTTCCGGCGGAGGCGGCGGGCCGACGACGGGACTGCGCCCGGTATGGGCCTGCGGCAGGGTCGCGGCGGCATAGGCCGTGGAGCCGCCGAGCCCGGCGATCAGCCCGACCACGACCAGCACCGCGGTGGCCGCCGCGCGCGCCCGATCGAACGAACGCACCAGCGCGACCACGAGCAGACCCAGCGCCGCCGCGACCGCGACGCCGAGCACGATCCAGCGCAGCGACGGCTGCCAATCGGCATTGCGTTGCAACACAAGGAAACTCCACGCGCCCGCGGTCAGGATCAGCGTCGCCGCACCGATCCGTCCGAACGCTTCGGCGCGTCGCCGCCACAGCTCGGCCACGCCGACCGCGAGCGTCCCCGCGACGGCCGGTGCGATGGCCAGCGAGTAGTAGGCGTGCTCGGCCGATTTCATCGAACTCAGCGCCGCGCCCACCAGAATCAGCCACGAGCCGAACAGCAGTGCGGCGGCACGGGTTCGGTCGGTGCGTGGGGCGCGCCAGCGCGAGGCGAGCACCAGCGCGAATGCCACCAGCGCGGCGGGCGCCAGCCAGGAGATCTGGAAACCGCTCTCCCCCAGGAACATTCGGGTGGGCCCGGCCGAACCGAAGTCGTTGAAGCTGTTGAGCAGTTTGGGCGGCACCCGATAACCGGGCGGCAGCGGCGCTTGTCCGCCGGACTGCTCGTTACCCAGGAAGCGCCCGAAACCGTTGTAGCCCAGCACCAGATCCATGAACGAGTTGTCGTCGGATCCGGCGATATAGGGTCGCGACGAGGACGGCCACACGATGGTGAGCAGTACGTACCAGCCCGAGGACACGACCAGCGCGACCGCGGCGACCACGAGATGGCGGATCCGCCGACCCAGGGCGATCGGCGCGGCCACCAGATAGACCAGTGCGAGCGCGGGCAGCACCAGCAGCCCCTCGAGCATCTTGGCCAGGAACGCGAACCCCAATGCGACACCGGCCAGGACCAGCCAGCGCGCATCCGCCCGGGGCAGCGCGCGGATGACGCAGTAGGCGGCCGCGGTCATCAGCAGCACCATCGCGGCATCGGGATTGTTGAACCGGAACATCAGCGCCACCACGGGCGTCACCGCGAGGGTCGCGCCCGCGAGCAGGCCCGCGCCCGCATTGCCGGTGGCCCGGGTCACGGCCGCGTAGAGCAGCGCGACCGCGGCGACGGCCATGAGCGCCTGGGGTACGAGCATGCTCGCGCTGGAGAATCCGAACAGTCGCCCGGACAGGCCCATCACCCACAGCGCCAGTGGCGGCTTGTCGACGGTGATGAAGTCGGCGGGATCGACCGAACCGAACAACCACGCCTTCGTGTCGCGGGTGGCCGACCACACCGCGCCCGCGTAGAAGTTGTTGGCCATTCCGCTGTCGGTGATTCGCCACAGATAGACCGCCGCGGTGGCGACGAGCAGGGCGGCCAACCCGATACGCCTGGTCAGGCGTCCAGATTGAGGGGTCGGGGAGGACGGACTCGGGTCTACCGCAGGGTCGGCCCGGGGTTTCTCGACGACTGAAGCTTCCACTTGGAAGAGTGTCCCAAGGTGACCATACGGTCGCAACAGCTACCGGTCGGCATTCATATCGCTTTGATCACATGATCACCATGTTTGACGCGTGATCCCGGGCGCTGAGCACCCGGGATCGCGCATCGGACATCACGCCACGCCGAGATAGGCCGACTTGACGGCCGGATCGGTCAGCAGCTCCCGTCCCGAACCGGTCTTGGTGACCTCACCGGTCTCCAGGATGTAGGCGCGATCGCTGCGCACCAGGGCCTGCTGGGCGTTCTGCTCGACCAGCAGCACCGTGGTGCCCTGTGCGTTGATCTCACCGATGATCCGGAAGATCTGCTGAATCACCATGGGCGCCAAGCCCATCGACGGCTCGTCGAGCAGCAGCAGCTTCGGCCGGGCCATCAGCGCCCGCGCGATGGCCAGCATCTGCTGCTCACCGCCGGACAGGGTGCCGCCGACCTGCTTGCGCCGCTCGGCCAGCCGCGGGAACAGCTCGAAGACCCAGTCGAGGGTTTTGGCGTAGTCCGTGCGCTCCTTGAAAGGCCGTGCGTGACAACCCATGTCGAGGTTCTCCTGCACGGTCATACCCGGGAACACACCGCGACCCTCGGGAGCCTGGATCAGACCCGCCACCACCCGCTCGTGCGCCTTGACGCGGCTGATGTCCTTGCCCTCGAACAGGATCCGGCCGCGCGTCAGCGGCAGCAACCCCGACAGCGCACGCATGGTGGTGGTCTTGCCCGCGCCGTTGGCGCCGAGCAGGGTCACCAGCTCGCCCTGGTCCACACGCAGCGAAACCCCGTGCAGGGCTTGGATTCTGCCGTAGTTGACGACCATGTCCTCGATGAGCAGCAGCGGCTCGCCGCTGGGCTCGGGCACGGCGTGCAGCGGTGCGGGCTCGGTGTCGCGCTCGGAGACCTGCATCGCGATCTCCGCCACGGCCTCGGTCGAGGTCGCCTCGGCGATCTGGTCGTCGGCCACGCCGAGGTAGGCGGCGATGACGGCGGGATCGTCACGGATCTCGTCGGGCAGGCCGTCGGCGATCTTGCGGCCGAACTCGAGCACCACGATACGGTCGGTCACGCCCATGACCAGGCGCATATCGTGTTCGATGAGCAACACCGTGAAGCCGTCGTCGCGGATCTTGCGGATCAGATCCATCAGCGCCGACTTCTCGCTGGGATTGAATCCGGCGGCCGGTTCGTCCAGGCACAGCAGTTTCGGCTCGGTCGCCAGCGCGCGGGCGATCTCCAGTCGGCGCTGATCGCCGTAGGAGAGGTTGCGCGCCTTCTCCACCGCGCGCGGCGCGATGCCCACGAATTCCAGCAGCGCCATACCGCGCTCGATGGCGTCACGCTCCTCGCGACGATGCCGCGGGGTGCGCAGAATCGCGCCCGGCACCGAGGTCTTGTGCCGGGCGTCGGTGCCGACGACCACATTCTCGAGCGCGGTCATCTCGCTGAACAGCCGGATGTTCTGGAATGTGCGGGCGATGCCCAGGCGGGTGATCTCGTTGCGCTTGGTCTTGGTCAGCGGTTTGCCGTCGAAGTAGACCGTGCCCGCCGACGGCCGATAGACGCCGCTGATCGCGTTGAAACAGGTGGTCTTTCCCGCGCCGTTGGGTCCGATGAGGCCGAGGATCTCGCCGCGGCGGATCTCGAAACTCACATCGTCGAGCGCGGTCAGGCCGCCGAAGCGCACCGTGAGACCGTCGGTGCGCAGCAGCGACTCGCCCATCGCGGTCTGGATATCGCGCTGTGGGGCAACGACTTCCGCGACCGTCCCGGCATCGGCGAGTTCGGGGATGACCGCGGTGACGTCCACCTCCCCCGCAGCCCGCACCCGTTCGGTGTCGGCGTAGCCCGCGGCCATATCCTCGTTGTCGAACAGCGCGCCACCGGCGCCCGGCCCGGTCATCGGCCCGCTCCGATCGGTCCGGGTTCGGCAGGTCGCCGAACCGCCTGGAATACCTGTCTGCCGAAGGTGAGCAGTTTCTGCCGCACCGGGAACAGGCCCTGCGGTCGCAGAATCATCATCACCACCAGGGCGACACCGAAGTAGAGATACTTCAGGTCGCCGAGGGACTGCGCCCCGCCCTTGCGGAACAGCAGCACGCTACCGAGCAGCAATGCCGCCATCACGCCGGTGATCACCATGCCGGTGATCACCCCGCGCCGCGGCCAGTGCGACATTCGCGCGCCCCGGAACCGGTAGAGCAGATACAGCCCGACGAAGATCGCGACATCGACCAGCAGGTAGACGTAGCCGGTCGTCTCGTCGGAGGTGATCTTCACCGAGGCCAGGCGCGCGGGCAGGTACGCGATGATGAACGCGCCGGCCAGCACCCCGAGTTTATTGCCCTGTCCGCCGATCACGACCGCGCACAGGAACAGCATCGAGTTGACCACGTTGAACTGCGTCGGATTCACGAACTGCACCTGTCCGGCGTACATCGCGCCGGAGATGCCGCCGACGGCGGCGCCGATGGTGAAGGCCCACAGCTTGTATTTGAAGGTGGGCACGCCCATGATTTCGGCGGCGTCCTCATCCTCGCGGATGGCCACCCACGCCCGGCCGACCCGGCTGCGTTCGAGATTGCCGACGATCAGCAGCATGACAATGATCAAGATCATGCCGAACCAGTACCAGTAGGTGCCGTATCCGGCGCGGTCCAGCGGATTCAGGCTCGACGAGTCGCCGCCGTTGCCCGCGGAGAACCAGCCCTTCGGCTTGTCCGCCGATTCACCCAGATGCGGATAGGCGACCTCGGACAGGCCGAGGCTGCCATTGGTGATCTCGTTCAGATTGTCGGCGAGCAGTCGCACGATCTCACCGAAGCCGAGGGTGACGATGGCCAGATAGTCACCGCGCAACCGCAGCGTCGGTGAGCCGAGGATCAGTCCCGACAGCGCGGTCACCACGACCGCCAGCGGAAGACAGGCCAGCCAGGCCCATTTCGGATCCAGCCAGCCGCCCGCGGTCTGATTCCACGGGCTGTTCTTACTGGTGAGCAGCGCCACGGTATAGGCGCCGACGGCGTAGAAGCCGACATAGCCCAGATCGAGCAGACCAGCCTGGCCGACAACGACATTCAGGCCGATGGCCACCAGGCAGTACATCGCGACCTGGGCCATCACGAGGCCGAAATTGTAACTGGGAGTGTCGATTCCGGGCGGCGGGAACAGCGGCAGCAGCGCCAGCAGGGCCAGCACCGGAACACCGACGCCCCACTGCGCGGGCCTACTCAGCCCCTCCCACCAACCACGCAGCGAATCGCCGAGGCCGTGCCGCGAACTCTCCTGCGGCTCAGCGGGTTTTGTAGTGACGGTGACACTCATGCCCGCGCCCTCCCTAGACTCTCACCGAGGATGCCGGTCGGGCGGATCATCAGCACCAGCACCAGCACCACGAACGCGACCACGTCGCGCCACTGGGTGCCGAACAGGATCTGGCCGTACTGTTCGACCACGCCCAGCAGGATGCCGCCGAGCAGCGCGCCGCGCAGATTGCCGATGCCGCCGAGGACCGCGGCGCTGAATGCCTTGATGCCCAGGATGAATCCGCCTAGATAGATGACGCCGTTGGGCACCTTGAGCGTGTACAGCAGCGCCGCCCCGCCGGCGAGTACCCCGCCGATGAGGAAGGTCAGCATGATCACCTTCTCCCGCGAGACGCCCATGAGCGTCGCGGTATCGGGATCCTGGGCCACCGCGCGGATGGCGCGGCCGAAGCGGGTCCGATTGATCACGATCTCGGTGCTCACGGCCAGTGCCACGGCGGCGAGCACGATGATGATCATGACATTGGTGACCGAGGTCCCGAGGAAGCGGAACTGCTCGATCGGCTCGACCAGCCGGATCGGCTGCTGGGCATTGGTGCCGCCCAGATCCGGATCGATCTTCGGCAGGATGAAGTGCACGAATTCCTGCAGCACGAACGACATTCCGATCGCTGTGATGAGGAAGCTCAGAGGTCGGGCGCCGCGTTTACGCAGCGGCCGATAGGCGATACGTTCCAACCCGACGGCCGCGCCGCCGGACACCAGCATGCCGATGATCATCGCGGCCACCAGATATACGCATGTCAGCAGGATTCCCTGCGCGTAGGCATCGGGTGCGGCGGCGAAACCCAGCAGCATCAGTCCGATCAATTGGCCGAACATACCGAGCATGAATACCTCGGAATGCGCGAAGTTGATCAATCGCAGTACGCCGTAGACCAGGGTGTAGCCCACAGCGACCAAGGCATAGATCGACCCATAGGTCACTCCGTCGACGGTCAGTCGCCAGAAGTTATCGATCAGACCGTGATAGTCGAATCCGATCGAGGCGCCGACCAGGTGTACCGAGTCGGCTAGCGCGGTTGTGGTCATACTTTTCTCAAACCCTCATTCACCGAGCCTGACGAAACAGCACGTGTGGGGCCGATAAACTCCGGCAGCTTCCCCACACGTGCTGTTTATCGTCGGACTACTTCACCGTGTAGATCCACACCACCGCGTTGGTCAGCTCGCCCTGCGCGTTCCACTTGTAATGACGGCCGCCCGTGCCGTCACCCTCGTAACCACGGACGTAATCGAGCACATCGGCGCGCGTCGACTTACCTCCGTCGATCGCCTTCAGCAGGATCGTGGCCAGGTCGTAGGCCTCCACGGAGTAGACGCCGGACTTCTGACCGTTGAGAGCCTGGTAGTCCTTCTCGAACTGATCGGGCGCCGGGCCGCAGGGGCAGCTCAGCACCGCGCCCTTGGCGGCGCTGCCGGCCTGGGCGAGGAACTGCGGGTCGTTGACGCCGTCGGGGCCGACGAAGGTGGCCTTCACACCGCCGGACTTCAGCTGCGCGGCGAAGGGCGCGCCCTCGGCGTAGTAGCCGGAGTAGAACACCGCATCCGGATTCGCGGCCGCGACCTTGGTGACGGTGGCCGAGAAGTCCTTGTCACCGGTCTTCACACCGGCCGCGCACGACGGATCGGCGACCGCGCCGAGACCGGCGGTAATGCTCTTGGCCAGGCCGGTGCCGTAATCGCTGTCGTCCTGGACGACGCAGACCTTCTTGTAGTTGGCGGCCAGGTACTTACCGACCGAGGTGCCCTGCACGTCGTCGTTGGCCAGACCGCGGAAGAACGTCTTCCAGTTGTTGGTGGACAGCGTGGCGTTGGTGGCCGAGGAGGTCAGCGCGGCCAGGCCGTTGTCGGACAGGATCTGTCCGGTCGCCTTGGTCTCACCGGAGAACGCCGGGCCGACCAGTCCGATGATGGACTTGTCGTTGAGCACCTGCGGGATCACCGAGGTCGCCTTCTGCGGATCGCCCTCGGTGTCGAAGATCTTCAGATCGACCTTGCAGTTCGGGTTGGCCTTGTTGTGCTTGTCCACGGCCAGTTTCGCGCCGAGGGAGATGTTGATGCCGAGTGCGGCGTTCGCGCCGGTCTGCGCGCCCGCGAAGGCGAGGGCCGTACCGGGGGCGCAGGTGGCTTTACCGTCACCGGCCGGATCGGCCGCCTTGGCGACCTCGCCCATCGACAGCGTCTTACCGCTGGAGTCGACCGGCCCGATCGGCTGGATGGACAGAGCGCCGCTGCCGCCGCTGGTGCCCGACTCCGAACCACCGCCGCTTGTGGTCGACTTGGAACTGCATCCGGTCAGCACCAGCGCCGCGGCAGCGCCGAGGACCAACAAACCTCGCGTGGTACGACCGCGCCATGACGAACTGAGCACGTTTCACCTCTAAATCCTGCGCACCCCCCGGGGTCACCGAGAGGGAGTCGACCTAAACATCGACTCGCCTGCAGAACTTAGCGGCGCGGCGTTAGCTCCGCATCACATTCGGATCATTCATGTAACTTCGATCCCGAGTATTTACGAGGCCGTGTTGCCGGAGCGTTAATTTCCGGCAATCACGCAGGCAGAAGCCCTCGCGCATGACCCGATAATTTCCGTCTGGGAAATTTGCGAGCGCCATTCGTCCTATGATTTCGGCGCCAAGTTCTCCAAAACCACCTCGGCGACGGCTTTCATCGTGGTGCGGCGATCCATTGCGGTCCGCTGAATCCACTTGAAAGCCTGTGGCTCGGACAAACCCTGGGTCTGCATGAGCACACCCTTGGCCCGCTCGACCAGCTTGCGGGTCTCGAGCCGGTCGGCCAGATTGGCCACCTCGCCCTCGAGCGCGGTGATCTCGTGGAAGCGGCTGGCCGCCAATTCGATCGCCGGGACCAGGTCCGACTTGGTGAACGGCTTCACCAGGTAGGCCATGGCGCCCGCGTCCCGGGCCCGCTCGACCAGATCGCGCTGACTGAACGCCGTCAGAATCACCACCGGCGCAAGGCGTTTCGAGGCGATCTCGGCGGCCGCGTCGATGCCATCGCGTCGCGGCATCTTGACGTCCATGATCACCAGATCGGGCCGCAACTCCTCGGCGAGGTCGACGGCCTGCTGACCGTCCCCCGCCTCACCCACAACCTGATACCCCTCTTCGGAGAGCATCTCCACCAGGTCCATCCGGATCAGAGCCTCGTCCTCGGCCACCACCACACGCTTGGCGGCCGCATCCTTCTTCGCGCCCCCTGCTGACGTTCCCATAGACAGACCCCTCGTGATTCCGATGCCGACACTCGCCACCCACCGCACCCAACGCCCACCCACGCCGGCCCGGCACGCACCCGAGTGCCCTAAAGCGTACAGTTCAACCCGTCGAGCAACCCATCTACCCAGCGCAAAGCCGCCAACCCCACACCGATTCGTCGTCGACGCCCCCCACCCGCTATCATTTCCCCCCGGTGCGCCGAGTTGGCGGAACTGGCAGACGCGACGGTCTCAAAAACCGTTGTCCTCACGGACGTGTGGGTTCGAGTCCCACACTCGGCACCAATCCAGGGATCCTCACCCGGCATCCGTCCCGCGAGTCGAAGCTCATGTGGCGCAATCGCTTTCCCTCACGCGGTGAGCAGATACGCCGCCGAGGCGAGCGTGATGCCCAGGAGCGCGCCGACTTCCGCCTGCTGGCGAATGTGATCGCCGAGCCGGACCCCCGACCAGCCGATCACCGCGGTCAGCGGGAGCGCCGCGAGCGCCCAGGGTGAGGCGATCATCGCCAGTAATACGGTGGTACCCGCGGCGACCGCGGTGTGGGCCGATACCTTCCATTTCCATACCGCCGTCACCACGCAGACACCCGCCAGAACGGCGAGCACCGAGGCCGTCCAGGCGATCAGCTCGCGCGGTCCGGCCAAGAGAATCTCGATGACCAAGCCGAAACCGATGGCGGCGAGGATCGCCGGATTCACGCCGTGTGGCTCGCTTTCCACAACTCCGTGCCGTCCGACCGACAGATTGATGATTACCGGAATGCCGCCCGTGATCACCGCGACGAATACACCCCATGCCAGAGCGCCTACCGCGATGCCCGCCGATATCGCGGTGCAAAAGTTGACCATCCACGGCGCACCGAGCTCGGTGACAACTCGCGCGGCCGGCACATAGGTCCTCGTCCTCGTCGTCTCGACGCGGTCGTCTCGAAGATTCTGGAATTCCCCGCGAAACGCCCCCGTCACCACGACACCTACCACCTGACCGCCGATCACGCCGTCATCCAATCACCCGCGAGACCGATGTCAATCCAATCCGGGAAACCCCTGAGAAATCAGCGGATTTGTTTAGCGGAGCTGAAAGAAACGGCGCACTGACTCCGAAGTGACACCGGCCTGACGGCCGGGAATCTTCTGTATGGAATCGTGGGCCGCACGTGACGAGACGGAAGGTGCGGGATGCGGTTGAGTCGGTGGGTCGGGGTTGCGGTTGTCGCGGGGGTCGTGATGGTGGCGGGGTGTTCGAGCACGGGGTCTGTTCCGACTACACCGGCGGCGAGCTCGTCGGATCAGCGGTTCGGTGAGCTGGAGCGGAAGTACGGGGCTCGGCTGGGGGTGTTCGCGATCGACTCGGACGGCAAGCGGGTGGGATATCGGCAGGATGAGCGGTTCGCCTTCGATTCGACGTTCAAGACGCTGGTGTGCGGGACGTTGTTGCGCGAGCATCCACTGGCTACCGGGTACTTCGAGCAGGTGGTGCACTACACGCGCGAGGACGTCGTGAAATATTCGCCGGTGACCGAGACGCGGATCGATACGGGGATGAGCGTCGCGGAGCTGTGCGAGGCGGCAATCACCAAGAGCGACAATACGGCCGGGAACCAGTTGCTGAAACTCGTGGGTGGGCCGGAGGCCTTGACGAAGGCATTGCGGACGCTCGGCGACTCGGTAACCCGGTCGGATCGGTGGGAGACCGAATTGAACACCTCGATTCCGGGCGACGAGCGCGACACCACGACGCCCGCCGCGATCGGAAACGACTATCGCGCGCTGCTGACCGGTGAGGCGCTCGGCGCACCCGAGCGGGACCGGCTGAAATCCTGGCTCGTCGCCAATACCACCGGCGGACAACGCATTCGAGCGGGCGTACCGAAGGAGTGGACCGTCGGCGACAAAACCGGCACCGGCGACTACGGTTCGGCCAACGACGTCGCGGTGGCGTGGACCGAGCGGGGCACGCCGGTGGTGATCTCGATCCTCAGCGTGAAATCCGATCAGCAGGCTCAGGCCGATAACGCACTGCTGGCCGATGCCGCCCGGATCGTGGTCGACGGGCTGCGCTGAACCGGTCCGGCCGCGAATGCGTAGATCCGCGTAGGGTGAGATACAGCCCTCGAGCGGAGGTCGCGAATATGCGGGTGAACCGGCTGACGGCGGACCTGTCGGAATACCCGGATCTCGTCGTCATCTATCTCGGTATGCGGGTGCGCAGACCGAGGGGTGTTCTACGGCTGCTCGGGCTCGGCCCGAAACTGTATCGCTCGCATCGGGATCGGCCCGACGGGCTGCTGCTGCACGAGGACGTCATCTGGTCGCTGTTCCCGCCGCACTGGGGAGCCCGGCAGTATTGGCGGGATCTGGACAGCCTGGAGCGTTGGACCCGATCCGCGCCGCACCGGGACTGGTGGCAGCAATTTCTCCGCGACTCCGGCGGCACCGGATTCTGGCACGAGGCGTACTTCGCCCGCGGCGGTATCGACGCGATGTACGACGATATGACAATCCCGACCGGACTCGCCCAGTTCGCGCCCACGGTCCCGTCGCGCGGCAGGCTGTTCTCCACCCGCGGCCGGGTGCAACGAACCGATCCACTGGTCGCGCCCGTGGTCGACGAAACGGCTTACTACCCGGACGGTTCCGGCTGAAAACAGTCGTTTTCCGATGATCTACCCTGTACGGCGACTTGCGGGCGAACACTCGTGCACGACTCGCTACCTAAACATGAACATCTGACCAAATCAGGCGGATACGGCCATTTCGCGCTACCCGTGTCGCCGAAGGGCCGCTTAGCGTACCTGCCATGCACGTCCTGTTCGTCTGCACCGGCAATGTTTGTAGGTCGGTGATCGCGGAGCGCCTCACCCGCGCCATGGCCGCCGAACACGGATTGTCCGACCTCACCGCCGAAAGCGCCGGCACGCGAGCGCTCGTCGGATTCGGCGTGGAACCGCTCGCGGCCAAGACCATCACCGGACTCGGCGGCGACGCCGACGGATTCAAGGCCCGCAAACTCAAGCCCGACATGATCGAACGCGCCGATCTGGTGCTGGCCATGACCGAACACATCCGCGACGACATCATGAAACTGGATCCGCCCGCGGCCGCGCGCACCTTCACGCTGCTCGAGGCGCACCGGATCGCGAAGGTCAGCGGCGCCCGCACGATCTCCGAAATCGATCGCGCCCGAAACGATCTCGCGCTGGTGGGCCGGGAGAACATCGCCGATCCGGTGGGCTTGTCGGAGGAGAAGTACTGCGAGGTCGGCGACCGCATCGCCGAGGCGCTGGTTCCGCTGTTGCTGGCGTTGCACATCCACGAGAACCAGGGCACCGACGAGCGCGGACGACCCCGGCTGGTGGTGCTGCCGGGCGGGCGCAGCGAGCCGCCGGCCTACACCACGATGACGCGACTGGGCCGGCACGCCTGATCCACGCGGAAAAGGTTCGGCAGAACACGCATGTGTCCTCCCCATAACGCGCGACAAAGGATTACACTCCCCGCGGAACAGTGCTGCCGAAGGTTCGACACAAGAACAGGACTCAGACATGCCGAAACGCATTTCGGATGTTTCGCTCCATGTTTATGTGACGCCGGAAACCCTCGAACGCGTCGTCGAAACCGTGCGCGGTGTGGTCGATGATCATGTGGCCGACCGGGACATCTTCGCCTGGCGCTTCACCCTTCCGGTCGATACCGACCAACCGGATCATACGGTCCTCGAAACGCAGTGGCGGCTGGATCATCCCGGCGCCGAATCGGGCGATCGACGCACCTACGAGATAGCGCTGAGCCTGGTCGGGGACAAGAAACTGCTCACCGCGGCGAATCTGGCCACCCTGGAACGCGAACTCGCCCTCGGAATGACCGCCGAGGACGCGGCGCCCTACTCCATCCACGCCCTCCATCGCGAGGGCTTCGATCTCGAGGAAAACCGCGAGTTGATCTAGATTCGCGTATCCGTTCGTCAAGCGGGCCGGACGGACGAACTCGATCCGGTTACGCTTCAGCGTCTTCGACGACCCCGGAACGAACTCGTGTCGCAGAATGCCTTGCGATGCGAAGTACGACAACGAATCTTCCGGGAAAGTAGTACCAATGCTGTCCGGCCTGCTACCAGGTATTCGTCAGATCAGAACCCCGTTGGCGGCCGGATATCTGATCGCGGCCACCCTCGCGCTCGCCTCGGGTCTCACCGCCGCGCGCGGCCTGAAAACGCCGCTGTTCCAAGATCTTTCCCGGCTCGCCACGGCCGGCGGGCGCGGGCCGACGCTCGCGGCAATCACCTTCGCCGCCTATCTGGCCGGGGTGATCTGGGTTCCGGTCTGGCAGAACGCACTCCGGCTCAGCGGCCGATATCTCGGCGGGCGCACGCGGCGCGAGATATTCGCGACCACCGCCAACGCCGTGAACGGCGGACTCTCGGGCGCCAATATTCGCCGACTGTCCGAACTCGTGCAGCGACGCCTGGACAATGAAACCACCCGGCCGGATTCGCCGACCTCCCGGAATTTCCGCAACACGCTCGGCCAACTCGCGCAGATGTATACCGACCGCCGGGCCTCCGACGGTCGCGAGCGATTACTCGCCGAGGGCACCGCGGCGCTCCTTCCCGCCGCGGCGGCGGAATTGCTCGATCTGGTTCCCGCCCGGCTCGTCTCCGCCGATCGTGAAATCTGGAACAGCTGGGACCAGACGCATGCCGAGGCGGAATTCCGCTCGACGGTGGCGATTCCCGCGGGCGCGGTCTTCGCCGCCCTCGCCTGGACCTACGGATCGCTGTGGCTCATCGGTCTGATCGTCTCGCCGCTGCTGCTCTACACCGCGGCCAAACACAGCGAGCGAGCCACCGCGATTCTGGTCGAGGCGGTTCGGGTCAAACAGATCCCGCTGTTCGTGAACGACGACGATATGCCCGAGTTGAGCTGGACCGTGGCCGACGGGACGACCGCGGACGCGCCACCGGCGGTGGCGGCTCGGGCGCGCGCGGTATGCGCGCCGATCGGTTGATGCGACGGCCTTCGGGGAGGCCGCCGACCGAAGCAGTTCGAAAGGTGAGGTAGTGGGAGCAGTGGACGCGGAATTCGTTCGATCCGTCGCGTCGGTCGGCGATCAGGTCGAAATCCGGTTGGTGAGCGGGGATCTGCTGCCGGGCCGACTGGCGAGTCTGGGCGAGGATCGGCTCGTGCTCGATCAGGGCCCCGACGGTCAGCTGGTGCTCACGCTCGGGGCGGTCCTGTTCGTGCGCACCGTCGCCGCCGCCGGCGAACAGACGCCCGCGCCGCCGACTTCGCCGCCTCGCCCGGCCGACGATCCCCCGGCGGATATCGATGTCTCCGCGCCGCTGGCCGAACTCGCGGCCATGAGCGTGCTGCCGCTACGCGCGCCGCTGACCGCGCCCGATCCGGTGCGTCGCGACGTGGTCTCCATAACCAACTCCCTGGGCAATGCGGTCAAAATCAATGAGCTGGACCCGAAATACGGCCGGGTGCGGCCGCTGCTGCTGCGGGCCAAGGGTTTGGTGAGCCGCTATCCGAGCGCGGCGGATCTGCGCTATCTGGCCGGGGTGCTCGCCCTGCTGGTGGGCGAGGATCGCGACGCGCGACAATCGCTGACCACCGCCGCGGAGATCGGCGACGATCCGGAGTATCTGCGCCTGACGGCGATCGCCTGCGCGCGGACCGAGGAGACCGCGGCCGCGGTCTTCGCACTGGTGGACTATTTCAAATCGGTCCCACCCAAACGCACCGATCCCCTGTGGCGAATCCTGCGGCAGCTCAGCGCCGGCGGCTCGACCCGAAATGTGCTGGACGACATAGCCTCCGAGCACGCGCGCAAATTGGTCGGGCCCGCCGAACCGGAACCCGCGCCGGTGCGGACGCCCGTCCCGGCGGCGAAACCACCCGTCCCGCGGCCCACGCGGATCGCCCCCGTGCGCCGGGTCCCGACCGCGAAGCCGGAGACCAGAACTCCGGAGAACCCCTACGACAAGGCCAAACACCTCGAACATCGGGAGAAGGATCTCGCCGGAGCCCAGGCCGCCTACCGCCAAGCCATCAAACTGGGTTTCAAAGCCGAAAGCGCGGTCAAAGATCTGGCATGGCTGACCAAACGGGTCGAGGGCCCGCACGCGGCCCTGCGCGTGATCAATGTCGAATTCGCGGGCATGGTCAGCCCCGGGGACGCGCTGGACAACATCCTCATCGACTTCTACCTGTCCACCCAGGAATACGACGCCGTCATCCCGCTGCTCGAGCGGCAGGCGCGACGCACGGATATCAATGAGGGCCAACGCGCCCATCGCACCTACCAACTCGCCATCAGCAAGCTGTCCGACGGGCGCGAATGCGTCGAGGACTGGCATCGGATCAATCAGACCAGACCGTCGCCCGCGGCCCGGCGCGGCCTGGCGCTGGCGCTCATCCAGCGCGCGAACGTCGACGATTACGACGAGGCCGAGCGGGTGCTCGAGGGCGATGTCGACGAGAAGTCGGCCGATATCCGCCGCCGGATCGATGAGATCAGAAGCGGCGACTACAAGGACATCGACCTGCGCGAGTGGGCCACCGAGATCCTCGGCGAACCGGACCGCCTCCCGCTGACCCCGCTGGTGAATTTCGTGATGGAGCACTATTCCGTCAGCGCCACCAAACTTCGCCAGCAGAAGGAGGGCGAAGGTAAGCGGCCGTCCTATCAGGACGCTCGCCGTCTGGCCGATATCGGCCGCCAGAATCGGCAGCACGCCCGAGAGCTCAGCGCCGACAACTACATGTCGGCCGCGGCGATCACCTGGGAGTCCACCAAGGAGGAATTCGCCGAATTCCTGACCTCGGGCCTGACCACGGTCGCCGATGTCATGCTCGAGCGGCAGTCGCCGGACGCGGCGCGCGAACTCTATCTCGAGGCGCTGCGCGCTTCGGAGGGTCTCGACGATCCGGAGGCGCTACAGGACACCTGGTTGGCATTGAATCGCTTCGTCCGCTCCCGCGACGGGCGCATGGTGCTGCTGGGCGGTCGTCCGCAGAAAAGCCGATCCAATATCGCCAAGGCTCTGGCCGATCAGCTGAAAGCGCACGGCGAGAACGTCTTCGACCTCGTCACCCAATTGGTGTCGCAGACCAGTCTGGGCGGGGAGATCATTCTCGAGGCCGTCGGCAAGGTCGACGGTCTGGGTCGCCCGGCGCGGGACTATCTGCGCCAGCAGGTCGATTCGCCCGGCGGCCTGGGCTCGGCCGAATTGCTCAAGAACGCCTGGCGGCGGCTGGCCGAACGCTGGTCGCAGGAGCAGTCGCAGACGATCGCGCAGCTGTCGTTCCTACAGGACATCGATCTGTCCAACGATGTGCTCGCCGTGACCATCGAGCGGATCGATCAATATCTGACCGGACCGCACGAACAGGATCAGCTGTATCGGGTGTCCACCGCGCTGCAGCGGCTGCGAGATTATCTGGCGGAGAAGTCCTTCGAGGATCGCGAGGCCCGCCTGCGCCGGGCCAGCGAAACGGTGAAGATCCTGCAGCAGGAGATTCGGCAGGCGCCGACCAGATTCTCCGTCGAGGCGATCTGGCCGGTCTGCGAGAAGATTCTGCAGTTGGTCAGCGCGGCCACCAGCGATCTGCACGCCCAGCACAAACCGGAACCGGAACTGTCGCTCGCGCTGAATCAGGCAACGATGGATCAGAGCGGTCGAATCACCGTGCAGATCAAGGTGTCCAACCGCGCCGGGGCCGCGCCGCTGGAATCACCGACCCTGATGTGCGCCGATGAGGAACTGCTCGACGGAAAGAGCCTGTCGGACAATCTGCCGGTGGCGATCCGGGGCGGCGACCACCACATCCAGGTGATGAAGATCCGGGTGCGCAGCCGAATTCGCGACGACGGCGCGTTCTCGCTGCCGGTCACCCTCGAGTACGGCGCGCGCAATCTCGACAGGCGGGAATCGCGCGAGACCACCCTGCCTGTGCGCTTGCTCAACGGCGACGATTTCGTCCCGATCGTCAATCCGTTCCAGGACGGCGCGTCCGGGCGGGTGGTCGACCGCCCGGACATGTTCATCGGGCGAGGCGAACTCATCTCCCGCATCTACCGCCATCTCGACAGCGCGCTGCGGCCCGGCAACGGCGTCGCCATCTTCGGGCAGAAACGCGCGGGCAAATCATCGATCCGATTGCATCTGACGCGGCGGCTGATCACCGAATCCGGTTTCATCGTCGTCGATCTCGAGAATATCGGCGATTTCGCGCCGGAGCCGGGTGAGACCTCCAGCCGCAAATTGGTCGCGGCCCTGCTGTGGAAAATCCTCGAGCGCGCACAGGAGGCGTATCGCGCACGCGCAGGGGACGCGGTGCCGGTGATTCCGCCGGAGTGGACCCGCCGCGCGCTGCTGGACGACGAACAGCCCATGGCGGTGTTCATCGATCTGATTCAACGGTTCCTCGACCGATTCCCACCCGGACAGAAGCCGCGGCTGGTGGTTCTGATCGATGAGTTCCAATACTTCGACCAGTGGATCAAATCCGGCCTGCTGTCACCCTCGTTCATGCAGTCGATCAAGGCGCTGATCGAACGACGGCTGTTCCATCTGGTCATCGTCGGTCAGGACGCGGTCGAACGATTGATCGCCGAACACGCGAACGTCTTCGGCGTCTTCGCGAAGGAACGCGTGAGCTATCTGGAACCGAAGTACGCGCACATCCTCATCGACCGGCCGATCCAGGATCCGCCGACCGGTTCGGGCCAGAGCCGGTTCCGCGAACGGGCGATCGATCGAATCATCGAATTGACCGGCGGCAGCGCGTTCTACATTCAGAAATTCTGTTTCGAACTCGTCGAATACATGAACGAGCAGCGGGCCCCCGCGGTCACCGAGGCCGATATCGAACTCGTGCGTGAACTGCTGCTGGAATCCATGCGCTGGGCCGATTTCGACAATCTGGAGACCTCCGGCTACACCGATCTCGACAAGTCCGACGGGCCGACCTATCGCCGCGCGCTGCAGGCGGTGGCGGTGGCCTCCCGCGACGGCGTGGCGTCGTTCGACCGGGTCGCCGACCAGTACACCGGCGCCACCGAATTGCGGGGCCTGCTCGACGATCTGGTGCTGCGCGATGTGGTCCGGGAGGAAAAGGGTCAGTACCGCATCGTGGTTCGGCTGTATCAGGAGTGGTTGCTGGCGCAGATGCTCGGTGATCATCCGCAGAACCGCGAGGGAGGCGGCCGGGGTGAGCAGGCATAACCCGTACCGATTCGTCGGGGAGATAGTGACCGGCGATGCCTTCGTCGGCCGTAGCGCGCAGGTGCGGACCGTTCGATCCTGCTGGCAGAGTGGCGGGTCACCGAGCAATCTGAGTGTGCAGGGCAGCCATCGCATGGGTAAGTCGAGCTTCGTCATGCGGGCGGTGGAACTGGATCGCGGCGCACGTCCCGAGCTGATCTTCGTCCGAATCTCGGTGGGCGATCATCAATCCGGCGATGATGTACTGCGGGCGATCGTCAAAAGGGCCGGGGCACTGTACAACTCGTTGCCACCGGAGCTGACCTCGGCGCGTTTCGATGTCAGCGCCGCCGCCAAGGAGGTCGCGACCAGCTCCGACTGGTACGGCCTCGAGGGGGCGATCAAGGATTTCTTCGCCGCGGTCGCCCGGTCGAATGTCTGCATCGCGCTGATCCTCGACGAATTCGACCGGGCCGCGGTGACTTTCACCAATCGCTCGCATTTCCAGGTGCTGCGGACGCTGGCCAGTGAATCCAATTACGCGACCGGCCTGATCACCATCTCACGCCGACCGGTCGACGTGATCGAGAAGGACGCCGTCGGCGGATCCACCCTCGACGGGGTGCTGTCGCTGCGCTGCTATGCGGAATGTTTCGGCGATCCGGAGATCGACGCGCTGCTCGGCCTGGCGCGGTGGGTCGACATGGACCTGCGCCCGGCGCGCGACGCCATGGTCGAACTCGCGGGCGGACATCCGTATCTGCTGGGACTGCTGTGCCGCGAACTGGTCGGCGCGGCCATGGCCGAGGCTCCCCTCGTGGTCGCCGCCGCGTATCTCGATCTCGAGAATCAGTTCCACGGGCAGTTCAAGTCGATGTGGAAGGCCCTGGACGCGGCGACCGAGAATCGCGCCGCCGATCTGCTCGCGCTGATCCTGCGCGACCGCCAGAACGCCGTCCGACCGACGGATCTCACCTCGATGCGACGGTTGGGCATTCTATCGATGCGCGGGGACAACCAGTTCTTCTCGAACACCTTCCGCGGTTACGTCGCGCAGGAATTGGGTTAGGCGCGCGGCGGGAAGTGACGGATGACGCCCTCCTGCACCACCGTCGCCAGCAATTCGCCTGCGCGCGAATAGAAATGGCCCGTCGCCAGGCCGCGCGATCCGGCGGCGACCGGGGACTGGGTGGCGTAGAGCGCCCAGTCGTCGAAGCGGAACGGCCGGTGGAACCAGATCGAATGGTTCACCGTCGCGGCGATGATGCGATCGAAACCCCAGGACAGGCCGTGGGTGGTGATGATCGAATCGAGCACCGTGGTGTCGGACGAATAGCCCAGGGTCGCAACGTGAATCAGCGCGTCGTCGGGCAGCCGCCCGTCGGCCTTCATCCAGACCCGGTTGTAGTCCAGCGTGCCGCCGGTGCCCTTCAGGATCCAGGCCGGATCGTTGGCGTAGCGCAGATCGATCGGATGCGGCGCGTTGACGAACATCTGCAGCCGGTCCTCGAGACCGGTGAACGACTCCTCCACGCGCGGCAGCTGTTCGGGATCGGGAACCTGCGGCTGCGGCGTGGCGTGTTCGAGGCCGGGCGACCAGTCCTGGAAGGCCGCCAGCATGACGAACAGTTCCTGATCGTTCTGATACGCCGTGACCGTGCGATTGGCGAACGAGCGGCCGTCGCGGTGGCGTTCCACCCGGTACTCGATCGGCTTGGTCACATCCCCGCCGCGCACGAAATGCGCGTTGACCGCGTGCACCGGGCGTTCGGGCCCCACCGTCCGGCCGGCCGCTACGATCGCCTGCCCCATCAGCTGCCCGCCGAAGGTGCGGCTGTGCACCTTCTCGGGGTGATGGCCGAGGAAGTGATCCTCGCCGATCTGCTCCAGATCGAGCAGATCGAGCAGCACCTCGAGGTCGGTCTTCCAGTGTCCATCGGCGGCATGAGCTCTGGGCCCTGCGTGGTTACGCTCCGCTGCCGCCTCCGGGCCCTGACCGCTCCTGCCGGTGGAAACCGATTCGCCCAGTGACGCGTTCAACCTAGTGGTCCTCCTCGCCGATACGGTGCACGTGAATCAGATTGGTGGATCCGACCGTACCCGGCGGGGAACCGGCGACGATAACGACCAGGTCGCCCTTCTGGTAGCGGTTGAGCGAGAGCAGCTCCTTGTCGACCTGACCGATCATCTCGTCGGTGGTGCCCACCGGCGGCACGATGAAAGTCTCGGTGCCCCAGGTCAATGCGAGCTGGCTGCGCACCTCCGGCAGCGGGGTGAACGCCAGCAGCGGCAGCGGGGTGTGCAGCCGGGCCAGGCGGCGCACGGTGTCGCCGGACTGGGTGAAGGCCACCAGGGCCTTGGCGTTGAGCCGCTCGCCGATATCGCGGGCCGCGTAGGAGATCACGCCGCGCTTGGTCCGCGGGACGTGCGTCAGAGGCGGGACCCGCGTGGAGGATTCGGCCTCCACCGCGTGCACGATGCGGGCCATGGTCCGCACCGCCTCGATCGGATACTGACCGACCGAGGTCTCACCCGAGAGCATCACCGCGTCGGCGCCGTCGAGCACGGCGTTGGCCACATCGGAGGCCTCGGCGCGGGTGGGCCGGGAGTTGCCGATCATGGATTCGAGCATCTGGGTGGCCACGATGACCGGCTTGGCGTTCTCGCGAGCCATCTGGATCGCGCGCTTCTGCACCAGCGGCACCTGCTCGAGCGGCAGCTCCACGCCGAGATCGCCGCGGGCGACCATGATCGCGTCGAAGGCCAGCACGATCGCCTCGAGGTTATCGATCGCCTCGGGCTTCTCCAGCTTGCCGATCACCGGCACGCGGCGGCCGACGCGATCCATCACGTCGTGTACCAGCTCCACGTCCGAAGGCGAGCGCACGAACGACAGCGCGATGAAGTCCACGCCCAGCTTCAGGGCGAATTCGAGATCGGCGATGTCCTTTTCGGACAGGGCGGGTACCGACACGTCCATGCCGGGCAGCGAGACGCCCTTGTTGTTGGAGACCGGGCCGCCCTCGGTGACCCGGCAGACCACGTCGTTGCCGTCGACGCGCACCACGGTCAGGCCGATATTGCCGTCGTCGACCAGCAGGCGGTCGCCCGGGCGGGCGTCGTGGGCCAGTTCCTTGTAGGTGGTGGAGACGCGGTCGTGGGTGCCCTCGACGTCGTCGACGGTGATCCGCACCTCCTCTCCGGTGGCCCAGGTGGTACGGCCGTCGATGAAACGACCGAGGCGAATCTTGGGGCCTTGCAGATCGGCGAGAATGCCGACAGCGCGGCCCAATTGGTCCGCGGCCTTGCGAACCTTCTTGTAATTCTCGGCGTGATCGGCGTGTTCGCCGTGACTGAAATTCAACCGGGCCACGTCCATGCCGCTTTCGACAAGTTCGCGGATCCGGTCCTCGGAGGCCGTTGCCGGTCCGAGAGTGCACACAATCTTTGTCCGTCGCATCACGTGCTCGAGCCTAGTCCTGTCGAAGATCGACCGCTGAGCTGGCATACCCTTCGCTATCAATCGACCAAACCATGACGCGCGTCACCTGGCCACATGCCTGGCAAGACGCGTCTCGAGGCGGGTTTGCGCAAATCCGAGTATCAAACAAATTATCCAGTAGTACACCGCCGCGACACCATAGAGAGCGAAGAAGTCGAAGGTCGGCGCGGCCGCCAATTGCGCTACCCGCAACAGTTCAGTCACCAAGATCGTGGACGCCAGCGAGGTGTCCTTCACCAAGGAGATGAGCGTGTTCGACAGCGGCGGCACGGCAATGCGCGCGGCCTGCGGGAGAATGATCGAGCCGAGAGTCTGCACCTGCGACAGACCCAGCGCCTGCGAGGCCTCCCACTGCCCGTGCGCGACCGACAGAATCGCCGCGCGCACGATCTCGGCCGCGTAGCCGCCGACATTGAGACTGAAGGCGATGACCGCGGCCGGGAACGGATCGATCACAATGTTCAGCTGCGGCAGCGCGTAGAACACGATGAACAGCTGCACCAGCAGCGGGGTGCCGCGGATGATCGAGATGTAGAACCGGGCCAGCGCCGACAGCGGCCACATCGTCGACATGCGCGCCAGCGCGACGGCCAGCGCGATCGCCAGACCGATGGCGAAGCTGATCGCGGTCAGCGGCAGCGTCTTGGTGACCGTCGCCTCCAGCATCGGCCAGAGGTTGTGGCGAATGAGCGTCCAGGTGGGTGAGTCCATACCGGTGGACGAGGTTACCGGCTACTTGCTGACGTCGGCGCCGAAGTATTTCTCGGAGATCTTGGCCAGGGTGCCGTCGGCGCGCAGTTTGTCCAGGGCGGCGTTGACGTCCTCGATCAGCTTGGCCTCGTCCTTGCGGCCCGCGAACGCCTGATGGCTGGTCTCGCCGGTCTTGCCCGCGACCTTGATGCCGGAGTCGCCGGTCTTCTTGCTGTACTCACCGACGGCCAGCGTGTCGTTGACCGTGGCGTCCACCCGGCCCTGCTTGAGCAGCTGAATGGCCTGCACGAAGCCCTCCACGGCCTCGACCTTGCAGCCCGCGCCCGCGGCGACCTTGCCCCAGTTGCTGGTCGAGGACTGCGCGCAGGTCTTGCCCGGCAGATCGGACAGCGTCTTGATCGACCCGTTGTTGGCATTGGTCACCAGCACGCCGTCGGAGGTGGTGTAGGCCTGCGACAGGGCGTACTTGTTCTGCCGGTCCGGATTGACCGTCACCTGATTGGCCACCAGATCGAACCGCTTGGACTCGAGCCCCGCGAAGATCGCGTCCCACGGCGTCTGCACGAATTCGACCTTCTTACCGAGCTTGTCGGCCACGGCCTGCACAACCTCGATGTCGTACCCCGTCAGCTTCCCGTCGGTCCCCTGGAAACTGAACGGCGCATAGGTCCCCTCGGTCCCCACCTTCAGCACATTGGGATCGCTCCCGCTCCCGCAGGCGGTCAACAGCCCGGCAGCGGCGGCAACGGCGAACACGGCAGCGAACAGCTTGCGGCGCAATGGAGTACCTCTCCGGCAGTATGCGGGGTTTCCCTCATACGAGACACATAGAACCGCCACAGCCTACGACATGCGTCTTCGAAGGTGGAGGATGACGCTCGGCGTGAGTCGAATCCCCTCGCTTCGCTCGGGGAAGGGGAACGAGCGCGGGGAAAGGGGGAACGAGCACGGGGAAGAGAGGAACGAGCACGGGGAAGAGAGGAACGAGCACGGGGAAGAGAGGAACGAGCACGGGGAAAGGGGCCCGTCCCAGCGCAGCCCGCCCCCAAATCTTCCCCCGGCGCAGCCCGCCCCAAATTTCCCGAGCGAAGCGAGGGATCAGTTCTCCTGCAACGGCAGCCCGTTCGGATCACGCACCTTGCCCGTCAGGATGAGCACCCCGTCGATGATCCCCCAGATATGCCCCACCCCGCAGGTGAGGACACTGACCACCAGCTGGGCCACGCCCAGCGCCGGGTAGCCGAGGTAGAAGCGGCCGACGCCCGCCCAGCCGAGGAAGATCTGCAGCAGGCCCGCGACGAGTTTGGACTTGTCGGAGTAGGGCTCGCCGTAGATGTTGCGGCCGTAGGGGGCGTTGGGGTCGACGCCGGGCGGGACGGGGGCCTGTGGGTAGGCGTAGGGCTGGGCGTAGGGCTGCTGGGCGTCCTGGGGGCCACCGACGCCCGGGCCGGTACCCGCGGGGCCGAACTGCGGGCCGTAGCCGGGCTGCTGCTGGTACGGATCGGTCATGCTGGTCCTCCTCGATCACTCAATTCTGGCCGGAGTCGGCGGATTTCGCCGCCTTGGTCTCGGCCGAATCGGTCGCGGAGTTATCGTTCGCGGGCTCGGATTCGTTGCCGTCGTCGGCGGGCGTCTCCGCCGTCGCCTCGGACTTCTCCTCGGATTCCTTCTCGATCACCTCGGTCGATTCCGGCTCGTCCGCGGCGGGTTCACCGTCCACCACGGTCACCGCCTCGGTCGCCGAATCAGCCTGGGCCGATTCGGATTCCGCCTGCGCGCCGCGAGCCCGCAGCGCGGCCAGCTGCCAGGGCCACGGCCGGTCGGCGCCGGGGCGCAGCGCCTCGGCGGTCTCGCGGCCCTTGGTGGCGAGGACGAAATAGGCGATGGCGCACGCGAATACGATGATCGAGGTGTAGGTGTTGACGCGAATGCCGAAGATATGAGTGGCCTCGTCGTCGCGCAGCAGCTCCACCCAGAACCGGCCGAAGGTGTAGATCGCCACGTACAACGCGAACAATCGGCCGTGGCCGATGCGATAGCGCCGATCCAGCCACACCAGCGCCACGACGCCGAGCACATTCCACACCAGTTCGTACAGGAACGTCGGCTGCACGATCTTCTCCACCACGCCGGTGGAGACGCCGTTCATCATGTCCAGCTGACCGTCGGAGCCGAACCGCTCGTAGATCTCGAGGCCCCACGGCAGATCGGTCTTGCGCCCGTAGAGTTCCTGATTGAAGTAGTTGCCCAACCGCCCGATGGCCTGCGCCAGCAGAATCGCGGGCGCGATCGCATCGCCGAAGGCGGGCAACGGAATCCGATACACCCGGCAGCCGATCCAGGCGCCGATGCCGCCGAGCAGCACCGCACCCCAGATGCCGAGGCCGCCCTCCCAGACCTTCAGCGCGTTCATCGGATGCCCGTCCGCGCCGAAATACTTCTGCCAGTCGGTGGCCACGTGGTATAGCCGACCGCCGATCAGGCCGAACGGCACCGCGAACATGGCCACGTCCAACACCGCGCCCGACTGCCCGCCGCGTTCCTGCCAGCGCTTCTCACCCCACCAGATGGCGATGATGATGCCGACGATGATGCACAGCGCATATGCCCGCAGCGGCAGCGGACCCACATACCAGACCCCACGCGGCGGGCTGGGAATGTAGGCAAGCACGGCCGAGGATGGAAAAGTCACGGGCCCCACCGTAACGGAATACGCCGACGACGCGCCCGCGGGTCCGGGCGAGCGCCGCTCGATCGTTGCCGGACCCCTCGACCGACTCGAGCAGCCCGGCCCCCCGAATCCAGCGACGCACGCGTCACCGCGGGCGTGTGGGAACACTCGCCGGCGTACTCCGTTCAGCGCGACCCGAGGAACGGGTCGCTATATCGAAATACGAGGCGCGGGCGCCGATGGTTCAGGACGGAACGGCGGCCGAACGCACGCCACGGGCGAGTTCGGCGGTGAGCGCGCGCACCGCGTCCAGGCCCTCGGCCGCAGCCGACACCAGGGCCGAACCGACGATCACACCGTCGGCGTAGGCGGCGATCTCCGCGGCCTGTGCGCCATTGCGCACACCCAGGCCGACGCCGATCGGAATATCGGAATGCGCGCGCACCCGCGCGCACAGTTCCGGGGCCATCGACGACACGCTGTCGCGCGCGCCGGTCACACCCATGGTCGAGGCGGCGTAGACGAATCCACTGGTGGCTTCGAGGGTTTTGACCAGCCGCTCCTCGGTCGAGGACGGGGCGACCAGGAAGATGCGGTCCAGATCGTGTGCGCGGGAGGCGTCGAACCACTCCCCCGCCTCGTCCGGAATCAGATTCGGGGTGATCATGCCGAGCCCGCCCGCAGCGGCGAGATCCCGCGCGAACCGGTCGACGCCGTACTGCAGCACCGGATTCCAGTAGGTCATCACGACGGCCTTACCGCCCGCCTTCGTGATCGCCTCGACGACGGCGAATACGTCGCGCACCCGAATGCCCGCGCTCAGCGCCTGTTCGGTGGCGGCCTGGATGGTCGGCCCGTCCATCACCGGATCGGAGTACGCGACGCCGACTTCGATGATGTCGCAACCGGATTCGACCATCGCGGTGCAGGCGGCGATGGATCCGGCCAGATCCGGATAGCCCGCGGGCAGATAGCCGATCAGCGCGGCCCGGTTCTCGCCGCGGCAGGCCGCGAAAGTACTACCCAGGCGACTCACTGATCGGTCTCCTTGTCGAACAACCCGAACCAGCGGGCCGCGGTGTCCATATCCTTGTCGCCGCGACCGGACAGGTTCACCAGAATGATTGCGCCCTCGCCCAATTCGCGGCCCAGCTGCAGCGCGCCCGCCACGGCGTGCGCGGATTCGATGGCCGGGATGATGCCCTCGGTACGCGAGAGCAGCAGCAGCGCGTCCATCGCCTCGGCATCGGTGATCGGCCGGTACTCGGCGCGGCCGACATCCTTGAGGAAGGCGTGTTCGGGACCGACGCCCGGATAGTCCAAACCGGCGGAGATGGAATGGGATTCGATCGTCTGGCCGTCCTCGTCCTGCAGCAGATACGAGTACGCGCCCTGGAACGCGCCGGGGCGTCCGCCGGTGAAAGTGGCGGCGTGCCTTCCGGTTTCGACGCCGTCGCCCGCGGCCTCGAAGCCGACCAGTCGTACGCTCGGATCATCGATGAACGGATGGAAGATGCCGATGGCATTGGATCCGCCACCCACACAGGCCACCACGGCATCGGGCAACCGCCCGGTCCGCGACTGCACCTGCACCCGCGCCTCGAGGCCGACGACGCGCTGGAAATCGCGCACCATCGTCGGGAACGGATGCGGGCCCGCGGCCGTGCCGAAGCAGTAGTAGGTGTCGTCGGCGTGCGAAACCCAGTCGCGCAGCGCCTCGTTGATGGCGTCCTTGAGCGTCTGCGAGCCGGTGGTCACCGAGACCACCTCCGCGCCGAGCAGCCGCATGCGGGCCACATTCAGCGCCTGGCGGGCGGTGTCGACCGCGCCCATGTAGATCACGCACTCCTGGCCCAGCAGCGCACACGCGGTCGCGGTGGCCACGCCGTGCTGGCCCGCGCCGGTCTCGGCGATGACCCGGTTCTTACCCATTCGCTTGGCGAGCAGCGCCTGACCGAGCACATTGTTGATCTTGTGAGATCCGGTGTGGTTCAGATCTTCCCGCTTGAGCAGGATGCGCGCACCGCCCGCGTGCTCGGACAGCCGCTCGCATTCGAATACCGGCGAGGGGCGACCGGCGTAGTCGCGCTGCAGCCGGTCCAGCTCGTGCAGGAAGCCGGGATCGACTCGGGCCTTGTCGTATTCGGCGGTGACCTCCTCGATCACCGCCATCAACGCCTCGGGTACGTGCCGACCGCCGTAGACGCCGAAATGGCCGCCCCCGTCGGGGTCGTGACTGCGCTTGACGACGCCCTCGCTCGCCTGCGGCAGCGCGGTATCGGGGAGATCCGTCATCGGCTGGCTCCGCGGCGCAGCGGGCGCGGGCAGGACGGATGCGTTCCGGCGGTGGCCAGTTCGGAGACCGCGGCGCGCGGGTCGCCACTGGTCACCAGGCTCTCGCCGACGAGTACGGCATCGGCTCCGGCGCCCGCGTAGGCGAGCAGATCGGCGGTGCCGTTGATACCGGATTCCGCGACGCGAATGATCTCGGTCGGCAGGCCGGGCGCGATGCGCGCGAACACATCACGGTCGACCTCGAGGGTTTTGAGATTGCGGGCGTTCACGCCGATCACCGAGGCGCCGGCCTCCAGGGCCCGGTCGGCTTCCTCTTCGGTGTGCACCTCGACCAGGGCGGTCATGCCCAGCGATTCGGTGCGGTCGATCAGCGAGGACAGCACATCCTGTTCCAGCGCGGCCACGATCAGCAGGATGACGTCGGCGCCGTGGGCGCGCGCCTCGTGGATCTGATAGGGCCCGACGACGAAGTCCTTGCGCAGGATCGGCACATCGACCACGGCGCGCACGGCGTCCAGATCGGCGAGCGAACCGTGGAAGCGGCGCTGTTCGGTCAGCACGCTGATGATGCGCGCGCCGCCGTCCTCATAGGCCTTGGCGAGTTCGGCGGGGTTGGGGATGTCGGCCAGCGAACCCTTGGAGGGGCTGGCGCGCTTGACCTCGGCTATGACCCCGACACCGTCCTGATGCAGTGCGGCCAGCCCGTTGCGCGGCGACGGGGCGGCGGCGGCAGCCTTCTTGACGGCCTGGAAATCCAGGAGGGCTTCCCGAGCGGCCACATCCGCGCGGACCCCGTCGAGAATCGAGTCGAGTACCGTCATCTGGCTCGAATCCTTTCTGGGGAGACGGACTTGCTGCCTGAGAATCCCCCCAGGCGCTGTCTCACCGATGCTGATAAAGAGTAATTGGCTATGTTCGCCGCGCCGACGGCGGGGTGTTCTGCGTCGCATCCGCGAGCCGCGCGGGTCATCGCTTACCCGGCTCGTCGTCGGTCGGATCGGTTCCCGCGTCGAGCGCGTCCCACAGCACGCGTTCGGACAACCCGCCGGTCGGGGTGGATTCGTCCGGTCGTTCCGATGTATCCGATTGGCCGCTGGCGGCTTTCGCGTGCCGCTCGGCCACCTGCGCGGCGGCCGCCGCGCGGCGGAACACCGGATTGTCGTACTTGCCCGACAGCCGCGCGGTGGTCTCGGGCATACGGGCCAGCAATACGCCCGCCACGAACGCCGCCAACGCGCCCAGCACGCTCAGTAATGCGGGGAATCCGGCCGTGGTGACCTGGTCCACCTGTGCTCGGGCGGGCAGTTCGGCCAGCCGGGCCGCGCGGGCGGCGGTATCGCCGTGATGGGTCAGCATGGCGAAGCCGGGCACCGCGGCCACCGCGGCCAGTACCGCGACCACCACGCCGACCAGCCGTCGCAACCAGCCCCGCGCGGCCAGTACGGCCGCGACCGATGCCAGCAGCACCAGCGCCAGCGGCGTCAGCGCCCCGAACCACAGCCCGCCGTTGAGCTGATGGGTCCGCGGTTCGGTGAGCCCGTCGGAGGAGCGCAGCGTCACCCAGTTCAGCCGCGAGGAGCCCCACAGCGCGAGCGCCGCGACCGCGAGCAACAGCACCGGCCCGATCGGATATTTCCGAGGGTGGGCCACCGCAGCGGCGTGAGCGGCGTCGGCCTGCGGATCGTCACGACGCGGCGGCTGGGGCCCGCGCGAATCGGGCTGGGGTGGTTCGGTTTCCGGGGAACTCATCGATCCTTGCCGTCGTCGGGGGCGAAGGTGCGTACGGTCCTGGCCGCGGCGACGGCCTTGAGTACCGCCATGGCCTTGTTGCGGGCCTCGGTGTCCTCGTATTCGGCCTTGGAGTCGGCGACGATGCCCGCACCCGCCTGGACGTAGGCGACGCCGTCCTTGAGCAGTGCGGTGCGGATGGCGATCGCGGTATCGGCGTCGCCCGCGAAGTCGAGATAGCCGACCACCCCGGCGTAGACGCCGCGCCGGGTGGGCTCGAGCTCCTCGATCAATTCCATCGCCCGCACCTTCGGCGCACCGGACAGCGTGCCCGCGGGGAAGCATGCCTGCACCGCGTCGAGGGCGATGCGGCCGGGCGCGAGCCGACCCGACACCGTCGAAACCAGATGCATCACATGGCTGTAGCGCTCGACGTGGCGGTAGTCGGTGACGCGCACGGTGCCGGGCTGACAGACTCGGCCCAGATCGTTGCGGCCGAGATCGACGAGCATGAGGTGCTCGGCGTTCTCCTTCTCGTCGGCCAGCAGATCCTTCTCCAGCAGCAGATCGTCCTCGTCGGTCGCCCCGCGCCAGCGCGTACCGGCGATCGGATGGGTGGTCGCCACCCCGTCCTTCACCGTCACCAGCGATTCGGGGCTGGAACCGACGATCGAGAACGCGGTGCCGCCCGAGCCGTCGGGCACATGCAGCAGATACATGTACGGGCTCGGATTCGACGCGCGCAGCATGCGATACAGATCCAGCGGACTGCCGTCGTAATCCATTTCGAAGCGCTGCGACAGCACGACCTGGAACGCCTCGCCCGCCTCGATCTCCCCGACCAGTCGCCGCACGCCCGCGCCGAACTCCTCGATCGTTCGCCGGCGGCGATAGTCCGGCTCGGGCCGGTCGAAGATCGACACGGTCGATTCCGCGGGCGCGGCCAGCGCGGCGGTCATGCGATCGAGCCGCGCCAGCGCGTCGTCGTAGGCCTCGTCGACGCGTTCGTCGGTGCCGTTCCAGTTGACGGCGTTGGCGATCAACGTGATCGCGCCCTCGTGATGGTCGAAGGCGGCCAGATCGGTGGCCAGCAGCATGACCATATCGGGCAGTTGCAGATCATCGGTGGCCAGTTCGGGCAGCCGTTCCAGGCGTCGCACGATGTCGTAGGCGAAATAGCCGACCAGTCCACCGGTCAGCGGCGGCAGGCCGGGCAGGCGTTCGGTGCGCAGCACCTCGAGGGTGTGACGCAGGGCCCGCAGCGGATCGCCGCCCGACGGCGCGTCCGCGGGGGTCGCGCCCAGCCAGGCCGCCTCGCCGTCGATCACGGTCAGCGCGGCCGGACTGCCCGCGCCGATGAACGACCATCGCGACCAGGACCGCCCGTTCTCCGCGGACTCGAGCAGGAATGTCCCCGCGCGATCGGCGGCCAGTTTGCGGTAGGTCGACAACGGAGTCTCCGAGTCCGCCAACACCTTTCGGGTCACCGGCACCACACGGTGCTCGGCCGCCAGCGCCCGGAACTGCTCGCGCGTCGTGGTGGTGGGTTCTCCGAGACGATCGGATGAGGGGCCGTGCATTTCTTCATCATTCCAGGCACCGGCAAGCGGGTTTCCCGCACCCCGCGACCGGCGAAAACCCTCCCCGGACCCGATCGCGCGGGCTAGCCTTACCGGCATCGTCGCGGCCGTCGGCTTCCCGGTTCGCGAACTCACCTGATGCGAGGGCTGGCAATCGGACACAGCCGAGCCTTGATCTGTCTCGAATAGAAGTAGACCGAAGACCGCCACAGAGAGGAGTTCCCCAGCGATGTACCCCTCGCAACCGGTGTCGCCGGAAGGTCCGCGACATGCTGCCGGCCAGCCGTTGGGCGGCATGCCCACCCAGGCGCCGCGGATGATGAACATGAGCCCGCCCGCGGGAATAGGCAAGCACAACGCACTCGCCTCGTTCGTCACCTATGTGAAGGCGCTGGAGGGCCTGGACCGCAACAGCTTTCCGCAGGAGTACGCGCAGCACGCCGATCGCATCAAGGAGCTCAAGCCGTTCCTCAAGGCGCACGGCATCCTCGACGTCATGGATATCAAGAACCCGGAAGTTGCCGCGCTGATCGGCGCCTAGTACCGAATTCGCCACCGGTGCCGGGCGCCTCGCGCGCCCGGTACTGTCCATGCCATGAAGCAAGGCCAGCGCGCACCCCAGTTCGAGCTTCCCGATCAGTCGGGCACCGCCCGGTCCCTCGATTCGCTGCTGGCGGACGGGCCGCTGGTGCTGTTCTTCTTCCCCGCCGCCAATACGCCGGTCTGCACGGCCGAGGCGTGCCACTTCCGGGATCTCACCGCCGAATTCGCCGCCCTGGGCGCGTCCTGCGCGGGCATCAGCACCGATTCGATCGACACCCAGGCGGGCTTCGCCGATAAGCAGCGGTTGGCCTATCCGGTGCTGTCGGATCAGGACGGCGCGGTCGCCGAGCGATTCGGCGTCAAACGCGGGCTGCTCGGCAAACTGGCTCCGGTCAAGCGGCAGACCTTCGTCATCGATACCGACCGCACGGTCCTGAAGGTGATCTCCAGCGAATTCAGGGCGAATACCCACGCCGATACCGCGCTGGAGTTCCTCCGCCAACGAAACGGCTGATCCGAAACGCTGTTCGCGACAACCCCTCGGCTCGAGGCCGGGCGCATACCCTGAGAGGTATGACTACGCGAAGCGTGGAGCAATCACCCGGCAGCGGGTCGTCGTCCGCCACGTGGCGCAACCGGATCGTCGGGTTGCTGCTCGTGATCGTGGCGCTGGTCATCGCCTACTTCCTGCTGGCCGCCTTCATCCCGCGCTGGTGGGCCCAGCGCATCGCGGAGATGTCCGGGCACGGCAGCTTCGCCAAGGGCATCTGGTCCGGATTGGCGCTGGGCTTCCTGTGCTCGCTGGTGCCGCTGCTACTTCTGCTGTGCGCGGCGCTGATCTGGCGCAGGCGCGGTGGCCGGTTCGTCGCGGGAGCGGCGGCGGTGCTCGCGGTGGCCGCGGCCGTCCCGAATCTGATGACGTTATCGATCGTGGCGGGTGGCAGCAGCGCCGCGCACGCCGGGGAGCGGGTACTCGACGTCGATGCGCCCGGATTCCGCGGGGCGACCCTGATCGGCGCGATCGTCGCGGCCGCGCTGTTCCTGCTCGTCGTGTTCGGCAGCGTGCGGCGGCGCTTCCGCAAACATCGGGCGGCCACCCGGCCCGAGCAGCCCGCGCCGACGACTACCCCGACGTCGCCGACGCAGTCGGACGCTTGATCAGCCGTGAGAGATGTCACGTCATTTCCAACACGGGTGACCTTCGAGCGAAATCGTGGCAAACTTGAAGCCGCAGGTGACCGTGAATTGAAGTTTCAATAATCCCTAGGATTGCTAACGAAATCACCGTCACTTGGCTGCAAGAGAGGGCGCGAAGTGACGAAGTGGCTGAATCCCATAGAACAGCGAGCTTGGCGGACCCTTGTCGCACTGACGACTCGGCTACCAGCGGCAATGGATACGCAACTGCAGCGTGAATCCGGCGTGACGCATTTCGAATATTTCGTAATGGCAGTGCTGTCGGAGGAACCGGGGCACCGGCTGCAGTTGAGCGAACTCGCCTATAAGGCAAATGCATCGCTATCTCGACTGTCCCATGTCGTGACCAAGTTGGAACGACTCGGCTGGGTGCATCGCGAGGTGCTGCCCGGGCGACGCGGCGCACATGCGGTGCTCACCGACACCGGCTATCGCAAGGTCGAGGAGGCCACTCCCGGCTATCTCGACGCCGTGCGCGGACTGGTCTTCGACGGTATGGATGCCAATCAGACCCGGCAGCTGCTCGAGCTCGGCCAGACGCTGGTCCAGCAGCTGGAGACGGGTATGGACCGCGGTATCGGCCGCTCCAGCGGACGGCCGACGCCGCCCGCGGACTCGATGACCGATTAGCGGGATCGGTCCGACAGCAGAACGTCACCGTCCCAGCAGGTGTGCGTACCGGTGTGGCAGGCCGCGCCCTCCTGATCGACGATCAGCAGGATGGCGTCGCCGTCGCAGTCCAGGCGCACCTCGTGGACGTACTGGGTGTGGCCGGAGGTCTCACCCTTAACCCAGTACTGCTGGCGCGAGCGCGAATAGTAGGTGGCCTTGCGGGTCGCCAGCGTGCGGGCCAGGGCCTCGTCGTCCATCCACGCCATCATCAGCACATCGCCGGTGGCGCGCTCCTGGGCGATGGCCGCGACCAGTCCGGCCTCGTTGCGCTTCAGCCGGGACGCGATCCCCGGATCCAAACTCGTGCTCACCGTACGACGATACCTTCGCCGCGCATGGCGTCCTTGACCTGCGTGATCGTCAGATCGCCGAAGTGGAATACGCTCGCGGCCAGCACCGCGTCGGCGCCGGTCTGCACGGCGGGCGCGAAATCGGCCACCGCGCCCGCACCGCCACTGGCGATGATCGGCACGGTGACGGCCGCGCGGACCGCGGCGATCATGGGCAGATCGAAGCCGGCCTTGGTGCCGTCGGCGTCCATCGAATTGAGCAGGATCTCGCCCACACCCAATTCGGCTCCGCGCACGGCCCATTCGACGGCGTCGATGCCGGTGCTGCGCTTACCGCCGTGGGTGGTGACCTCCCAGCCCGACGGCGTCGGATCATTGCCCTCGGGCACCAGCCGCGCGTCCACCGACAGCACGATGCACTGCGAGCCGAAGCGCTCCGACATCTCGCGCAGGATCTCCGGATCGGCGATGGCGGCGGTATTGACCGAAACCTTGTCCGCGCCCGCGCGCAGCAGCCGGTCGACATCCTCGACCGTGCGCACGCCGCCGCCGACGGTCAGCGGGATGAAGATCTGCTCGGCGGTGCGGGTTACCACGTCGATCATGGTGCCGCGCTCGCCGGTGGAGGCGGTGACGTCGAGGAAGGTCAGCTCGTCGGCGCCCTGGGCGTCATAGGCCGCGGCCAGTTCCACCGGATCGCCCGCATCGCGCAGATTTTCGAAGTTCACGCCCTTGACGACGCGACCGGCGTCGACGTCCAGGCAGGGAATCACGCGTACGGCCAGGGTCATTGCGTTCGGTCTCCCGTCGTGCGGCGCGCGGTCTCCCGATCCACCGCGATATCGATCAGCTCCAGCAGTTCCTCGTGCACGCCGGGCGCGGCCGCGAGCACCGACCCGGAGGCCAGCGTCCACGGCTCGCCGCGCAGATCGGTCACCACGCCCCCGGCCGCGCGCACCAGCGCGACCCCGGCGGCGTTGTCCCAGGGATGATGGCCGAACACGACCGCGCCCCCGAGAACGCCGGATGCGGTGAACGCCAAGTCGATTCCCGTCGAACCATGCATGCGCATGCGCCCCGACAACCGGCTCAGCGCGCCGAGCAGATCGAAGCGGAACCGCCCCGGGATGCGACCGTGACTGTCGAGATTGAACGTGCCGAAGCCGATCATGACATCGGAGAGTTTGCCATGCGCCAAGGGCGGCAACGGATTTCCGTCCAGATACACCGGACCCCCGACCACGGCGGCGTAGCGGCGGCCCAGCAGCGGAAGCCAGGTCAGTCCCAGTACCGGTTCACCGTCGTCGACCAGCGACAGCAGCATGCCCGACAGTGGATGGGCCGCCGAGTAATTGAAGGTGCCATCGATCGGATCGAGCACCCAGGCCGTGCCGGAGCTCAGTTCGGGACCGCCGAATTCCTCGCCGTGCACCGGGATTCCGGTGCGCTCGCGCAATTGCTCGGACAGGGTGCGCTCGAGCTCGAGATCCAGCGCGGTGGCGAAGTCGCCGCGCCCCTTCTGCACCGCGCTCGGGGCGCCGATGCCCTCGGCGAAACGCGGTGCGACCGAATCCAATACCTCGCTCGCGATGGCGAGCAGCGCGTTGCGGTCCCGGACGGCCATCGCCTCAGCGCACCGCGGCCAGGGCCTCGGGCAGCGTGAATCGCCCGGCGTACAGGGCCTTTCCGACGATCGCGCCCTCCACTCCCTCCTCGACCAGCGAGGCGATGGCCCGCAGGTCCTCGAGGGTGGAGACGCCACCGGAGGCGATCACCGGCGCGTCGGTGGCATTGGTGACCTCGCTCAGCAGCTCGAGGTTGGGCCCGGTGAGGGTGCCGTCCTTGGTGACGTCGGTGACCACATAGCGCGTGCAGCCGTCGCGTTCGAGGCGCTCGAGCACCTCCCACAGATCGCCGCCGTCGCTGACCCAGCCGCGCCCGCGCAGCCGGTACTCCCCGTCGACGAGGCGCACATCCAGGCCGACCGCGATCTTGTCGCCGTATTCGGCGATCGCGCGGGCGCACCACAGCGGATCCTCGAGGGCCGCGGTACCGAGGTTGACCCGGGCGCAGCCGGTGGCCAGGGCCGCCTTCAGCGAGTCGTCGTCGCGGATGCCGCCCGACAGCTCGACCTTGACGTCCAGTTCGCCGACCACCGCGGCCAGCAGCTCACGGTTGGAGCCGCGCCCGAAGGCGGCGTCCAGATCGACCAGATGCACCCATTCGGCGCCGGCCTCCTGCCAGGCGAGCGCGGCATCACGGGGCGCGCCGTAGCTGGTTTCGCTCCCGGCCTCCCCCTGAACCAGGCGCACGGCCTCACCATTGGCGACATCCACCGCGGGTAGCAACACAAGACGAGCGCCGCCGCCTCGCTGGCGCTCGGCCGCGCCGCCCGTCAGGGACGCTGTGTTATCTGGTTCGCTCGCAAGCTCGCTCACGTGAGAAGCCTACTGGGCAATCTTTACGGCATCCGAACCGGGCGGCACGCAATGCGACCTGTGTCACGCGTGGCCTCTACCACGGCAGGGTTTGGCCGGTCGCCGAGTGGGTTACAGACACAGTGGACGTGTCATCGGGGGCACGGGCACAGGTCCTTTCGCCAGTCCATGTCGACCAACGAGGGGTGACCCATGTTCCGGATCACGCTGCGGCGCCTGGCCGTCGCGCTGCCTTCGGCGGTAGCCGGAACGGCTGCGCTGGTAGCCAATCCGGCCGCGGCCGCGCCGTCGGACCCATTGACCCAGGCGGCCTGCGATTTCGGTTGGCAGCTGAACACCTACGACTACAGCAACTACGACGACTACACCCGTCGCGTCCTGGACCGCTCGACCGGCGAATTCCGCGGTCAGTTCGAGGGACAACTACCCGACAAACGCGCCCAGGCCGTGGCCGCGCACACCCGCGCGGAAGCCCTCAAGGTCGAATGCGTCACCGACACAGCCGATCCCGATCACGCCCAGACGATCGTCACCGTCGACCAATCCACCCGCAGCGACACCACTTTCGGCATTCCGCAGCAGGCCCGCTCGGTTATGCGGGTGAACCTCGACAATGTCGACGGACGCTGGCTGGCCGGGCGCGTGGATCCGGTGCTGCCGCAGCGCTAGAGCGACGATACCCAGTTGCGCAACAACTGCGCGCCCGCGTCGCCGGACTTCTCCGGATGGAACTGGGTGGCGCTGAGCGGGCCGTTCTCGACCGCGGCCAGGAAGCGGCCGCCGTGGTCGGACCAGGTGAGTTTGGCCGGTTCCAGCGGGCCCTCGCCGGTCCACTCCCACTTCTGCGCGGCGTAGGAGTGCACGAAGTAGAAGCGGGTATCGGCGTCCATGCCCGCGAACAGGACGCTGTCGACCGGGGCCCGGACGGTGTTCCAGCCCATATGCGGCAGGATCGAGGCGGGCAGCCGCTCGACGGTACCGGGCCATTCGGCGCAGCCCTCGGTCTCGACGCCGAATTCGACGCCGCGCGCGAACAGGATCTGCATGCCGACGCAGATGCCCAGCACCGGGCGGGCCCCGGCCAGGCGCTTGCCGATGATGCGTTCACCGCGCACCGCGCGCAGACCGGCCATGCAGGCGGCGTAGGCGCCGACGCCGGGCACCACCAAACCGTCCGCGTTCAAGGCGATTTCAGGGTCGGCGGTGACCGTCACCTCCGCGCCCGCGCGAATCAGCGCGCGATTGGCGGAGTGCAGATTGCCCGAGCCGTAGTCCAATAGGGCGACCGACTTCGTCACAGCGTCCCCTTCGTCGACGGCACGCCGCTCACGCGCGGGTCGAATTCCACCGCGGCGCGCAGCGCCCGCGCCACGGCCTTGAATTCGGCCTCGGTGACATGGTGCTGATCGCGGCCGTAGAGCACCCGCACGTGCAGGGCGATGCGGGCGTTGAGCGCGATCGACTCGAAGACGTGCCGGTTCAGCACGGTCGAATAGGGCGCGCCGGGCCCGTTGGTGGGAATCACGGTGTGCAGCAGGTGTTCCGGCTCGCCGGTGTGCACGCAGTACGGGCGGCCGGAGACATCGACCGCGGCGTGGGCGAGGGTTTCGTCCATGGGAATGTAGGCGTCGCCGAAGCGACGGATGCCCTGTTTATCGCCCAGCGCCTGTCCGAGCGCCTGCCCGAAGACGATCGCGGTGTCCTCGACGGTGTGATGCGCCTCGATCTCGATATCGCCCTCGGCACGCACCGACAGGTCGAAGCTGGCGTGTGCGCCGAGCGCGGTCAACATATGGTCGTAGAACGGCACGCCGGTGGCGATATCGGTCTTGCCGGTGCCGTCGAGATTCAACTCGACGACGATGCTCGACTCCTTGGTGGTGCGTTCCACCCGCGCGGTTCGGTTCATACTCACTTCCGTCACTTCACGACCTCCGCGCTCGCGAGTTTCTCGCTCACACGCAGGAATTCGTCGTTCTCCGCGGCCAGGCCGATGGTGGCGCGCAGATAGCCGGGGATGCCGACATCGCGGATCAGCACGCCCTCGTCGAGATACCTCTGCCACGCGCCCGGTGCGTCGGCGAACCGGCCGAACAGCAGGAAATTGGCGTCACTCGGCGCGACCTCGAAACCCAATTCCCGCAGCGCCGCCGCGACCCGATCGCGCTGCGCGGCCAATTCGGCCACGCTGGCGAGGGTTTCGTCGGCATGACGCAGGGCCGCCCGCGCGGCGGCTTGGGTGACCACCGACAGGTGATAGGGCAGGCGCACCAGCAGCAGCGCATCGATCACCGCGGGCGCGGCGGCCAGATAACCCAGCCGCCCACCGGCGAACGCGAAGGCCTTCGACATCGTCCGCGTCACAACGAGTTTCGCCGGATACCGATCGATCAGCCCGATCGCGCTGGCGGCCGCGGAGAATTCGCCGTAGGCCTCGTCCACGACCACCAGACCGGGCGCGGCCTCGAGGATCCGGATCAGATCCGCGGCCGCGACGCTGTGTCCGGTCGGATTGTTCGGGCTGGTCACGAAGACGATATCGGGCCGCCGCTCGGCGATGCAGGCCAGCGCGTAGTCCACATCGAGGGAGAAGTCCGCGGCGCGCTTGGCCTCGACCCATTCGGTATCGATGCCCTCGGAGATGATCGGATGCATCGAATACGAGGGCACGAAGCCCATGGCGCTGCGACCCGGACCACCGAAGGCCTGCAGCAGCTGCTGCAGAATCTCGTTGGAGCCGTTGGCCGCCCACACATTCGCCGTATCCAGGGCCACCCCGGTCTGCCGGGTCAGATACGCCGCGAGCTCACCGCGCAGCGCGACCGCGTCGCGATCGGGATAGCGGTGCAGATCGGCGGCCGCGGCGCGGATCGACTCGGCCACATCGTCGATCAGCGCCCGGCTCGGCGGATGCGGATTCTCATTGGTGTTCAGCTGCACCGGAACGGTCAATTGCGGTGCGCCGTAAGGCTTCTTACCGCGCAGATTGTCCCGCAGCGGCAGATCGTCGAGGCTGATCGCGGATCCGGGGACGGTCATGACAGCGCCTCGAAACGAATCCGCACGGCCTGACCGTGGGCGGGCAGGTCCTCGGCGTCGGCCAGCGCGACCACATGTCCGGCAACGTCTTTCAGCGCCGCCTCGCTGTAGTCGACGACGTGGATACCGCGCAGGAAAGTCTGCACGCTCAGACCCGAGGAGTGCCGGGCGCATCCGGCGGTCGGCAGCACATGATTGGAACCCGCGCAGTAGTCGCCGAGGCTGACCGGCGACCACGCACCCACGAAAACCGCTCCGGCGCTGCGGACCCGGGCCGCCACGGCGGCGGCGTCGGCGGTCTGGATCTCCAGGTGTTCGGCGGCGTAGGCGTTCACCACGCGCAGGCCCTGCTCGATGTCGTCGACCAGTACGATGCCGGACTGCTTGCCCGACAGCGCCTCCGCGACGCGGTGGTGGTGTTTGACGACCGCGAGCTGAGTGTTGATCGCGGCGTCGACGGCGTCGGCGAGTGCGACGCTGTCGGTGACCAGCACGCTGGCGGCCAGCACATCGTGTTCGGCCTGGCTGATCAGATCGGCGGCCACATGCGCGGGGTCGGCGGTGGCGTCGGCGAGTACGGCGATCTCGGTGGGCCCGGCCTCGGCATCGATGCCGACCAGGCCGCGACACAGCCGCTTGGCGGCGGTGACATAGATATTGCCCGGGCCGGTGATCAGATCGACCGGTTCCAGTGCGACGCCGTCGGTATCGACGCCGCCGTAGGACAGCAGCGCGACCGCCTGCGCCCCGCCGACGGCCCAGACCTCGGTGACGCCGAGCAGTTTCGCCGCGGCTAGGATGGCCGGATGCGGCAGGCCGCCGAACCGCGCCTGCGGCGGCGAGGCCACCACCAGCGATTCCACGCCCGCGGCCTGGGCGGGCACCACATTCATCACGACGCTGGACGGATAGACCGCATTGCCGCCGGGTACGTACAACCCGACCCGCTCGACCGGAACCCAGCGCTCGGTGACCGTCCCGCCCGGGACGACCTCGGTGGTGGTGTCGGTGCGGCGCTGATCGGCGTGCACCTTGCGGGTGCGCTCGATGGCGACCTCGAGGGCCGTGCGCACGGCCGGTTCGAGTTCGGCCAGGGCCTGGTCCAGGGCCGCGGCCGGAACGCGGATCGAGGCGGGCGCGACGCCGTCGAACTTCTCGCTGAATTCGATTGCCGCGCCCACGCCGCGATCGCGGATCGCCTCGACCACCGGGCGCACCTGATGCAGCACCGAGTCGACGTCGACTCCCCCGCGCGGCAGCGCGGCGCGCAGCTCGGCGGCGGTGGGAGTGCGACCGCGCAGATCGACGCGGGCGAGCTCGATGCGGGATGTCATGGCGGTGGAAATCCTTCGTCTGTGCTGGTCATCAGATCGGCTTCTGGCCAGTTACCAGACTATCCGGTAGCTGCCAGTGGATATTCACCGCCGTCGCCGGGCGGAAATCCGATGGCCCGCCGCGGCCGGATGTCGCTACCATCGCGGGCGGGACGAGCGAAAACACGGCCCGGTCGGTAGTCCGGGCGGTCGCGACCCGCGGCTCAGTAACCTCCCTCCCAGGGTGTCCGGCCCGTCCTCCCACCCGCGGCGCGCAGCCGCACCACAACCATGGGAGGAAACGATGCCGAGCACGTTCAGCGTGTTCTACGACGGCCAGTTCTGGGTCGGGGTCCTCGAGATCACCGACGAATTCGGTGTGCGCGCGGCCCGCCATATCTTCGGGGCCGAGCCGAGCAATGCCGAACTCGAGGAATTCGCCCTGCGCCACTACGGCCGTCTGCTCGACCGAGCCCTGGCCGCCCCGCCCGTCCCCCTCGAGTCCCGGCCGACCGCACGACTCAACCCGAAACGCCTGGCCCGCCTGGCCGCCCGTGAACAGGCGGCTCGCCCGGTGAGTTCCGCCGCACAAGAGGCCCTGCGTGAGGCTCACGAACAGGCGGGCCACGAGAACCGCGCGGCCGCCAAGCGCCGCCGCGTCACCGAATCCGAGCAACGCCGAGAGGCCGCCGCCCGCAAACGAAAGGCCAAGCGCCGCGGGCATTGACGCGACGGAAGCTCAGGCGGGCGTCGACATCCGCTGCCGGAGCACTGATACGCCCGCACCGTCGAGGTCGTCCAGTGCGGCCGATCGGCCCACCATGGCCATGGCCAAGGCTTCGCCCGGCCCGCGGACCTCCGGGCCGGATCCGGTGGACCAGTCCAGATCGGTCGCCGCGAACCGCAGTCCGCGGGTGTAGCGACCCGGCCCGGCGAACGGGTCCGGATGCGACAGCACGCTGCGCAGCCGGTCCTCGGGGATCTGCCGGGTCCGGCCGAGCGGGCGGCGGATGTCCTGCTGATGAACGAGCATGTCGGACAGGCCCACCCGCGGCGCCAGCCGGGTGATGCGCTCGCCGGAGTTCTCCAGCCTGCTCACCAGCTGTGTCGTCGACAGGGCGCGGGACTTGTCGGCCAGCAGGTTGTTCATGCGGTCGGCCGACAGGCCACAGCGCAGGAATACACCCGCGTAGGTCGGGGCGGCGATGGCGTCGTAGAGCAGATGTCCGACGACATCGCGCACCCGCCAGCCCGCGCACAGCGACGGCGCCAGCCATTCCTCATCGGACAGGCTCCGCAGCAGCGCGATCAGCTCCGCCCGCTCGGCCCGCAGCAACTCCCGGGTGTTCACAGCGAAAGACTATCCACGGCAACGGTTGTCGCGGAAGTCATAGTTCCGGCCGGTAGCGGATGCTATTCGGCGACCAGGCGGCGAATCACCAGCGGCTCGGCCAGGATCTCCTCGAGCACCTTGGCCACATGTTCGAAATGCGGTGTGCGGAAATGCTCGTCGAGCGCTTCCCCGCCGGTCCACTCCTCCACGATCACCATGTGCGCCGGATCGTTGGGGTCGACGAACGGTTGATAGGAGATGCAGCCGGGTTCGGCCAGCGACGGCTCGATCATCCCCTCCAGCGCGGTGCGCAGCCGATCCTCCTGTCCGGCCGCCGCGCGGGTCTCGGCAATAACGAACAGACTCATGGGTTTTCACTCCTTCAGGCTGAAAGCTTTATGGGACCCACTCTCGCCCTCTCCAAGAGGACGCGCCAGTGCGCCGCTCGCCTGGGCACGACGTGACCAGGTTCGGTTCCGCCCCGCCGACGATACTGATGATCATGACATTCGATCGACGCGCCGAACTCGGCGAATTCCTCCGCTCGCGCCGGGCCCGGCTGCGTCCGCAGGAGTTCGGCCTGGCCGATCACGGCACTCGTCGCCGGGTTCCGGGTTTGCGCCGCGAGGAATTGGCGATGCTGGCCGGGATCAGCGTTGATCACTATGTTCGTCTCGAACAGGGCCGCACCCTGCAGTTCTCCGAATCGGTGCTGGACGCCGTGGCTCGCGTGCTGCGGCTGACCCCGATCGAACGCGAACACCTCTACCGGCTCGCCCGGCCATGGTCGGGTGCGGAGACCGGTGACGATCAGCAGGTCCGCCCGGGGTTGCGCCGTCTGCTCGACACCGCCGATATCCCGGCCTATATCGTCGGACGCGGCGCCCGGGTGCTGGCCTGGAATCGGCTGGCCGCAGCGCTAATCACCGATTTCGCCGCGCTCGCGCCCGCGGACCGCAATCTGGCGAGGCTGGTATTCCTCGACGAGGGCATGCGCCAGCTGTTCGAAGACTGGGACGCCAAGGCCGCCGATGTGGTCGCCTATCTGCGCCTGGACCTCTCGCGCCATCCGGGCTGCCCGCTCATCGGCGCTCTGATCGACGAATTGTCCTCGGGCAGCGCCGAATTCCGAACGCTGTGGGCCCGGCACGAGATCCGCGACAAGACTCACGGCCGCTACGTCTACCGGCATCCGGAGGTGGGTCGCCTGGAGCTCGCCTACGAAACCCTGCGGCTGCCCGATGACCCCGATCAAGCCTATATCGCCCAGACCGCCGAGCCGGGCTCGCCGTCGGAAACGGCGCTGCGCCTGCTGGGTTCGCTGAGCGTGCGGCTATGAGTTGGAGGCGGACATCCGGGTGTCGCTGTCGATCAGCGGGCGGCCGCCGCTGCCGATGACGACTCGCATGGTCACCCGCTTGCTCTGGCCACCGGCGGTGACACTGGCGACCGACATGTCCACCGAGCCATCGGAATTGGTGCCCGAGCCGCCGCCCGTGCCCTCGATGCCCCGGTATCCCGTCACCGGGTGCTGGGACCAGTAGCTGTCGAAGTCCTTCTGACTGCCGTACACCTGCTGCGCGGCCGGGGTGAGCATATTCCAGGCGGTGCTCGTGCCCTGATCGACCAGGGCACTGTAGAACTGGTCGATCATATCGGCGGCGGCGCCGACGGTGGCCTGGCCATTGCTCTTGGTCTTGCCCACCGCGGCGGCCGCGGACGTGGTGCTGCCGCCGCCCGTCGGGCCACTCACCGCGGAGGAATTGCCCTGCGCGCCGGGTGAATTCGAATCCGAGCTGTTGAACATCGCCACCAGCGCCACGGCCACGATAACCAGGCCCACCGCGAAACCGCCGATGAACAACAGCGGCTTGCGATTACGCGGCGGCTCCGCGTCGACCGGGGTCTGCACCGGATGCGAACGGGTCGGATGCGCACCCGGCGGGGCCGGGCGAACCGGCGGCATCTCGGGTTCGGAATACGGTGCGGCCGTAGCCATCATCTCCGCGGTGGAGATATCCGCCTGTGCCGCACGGCGATCCAGGGTGCGCACGGCCTGCTGCCGACGCGGGGCGGCCGCGCGATTGGCGGCCGGGCGACGGGTCGCGAGCATATGGGTGGGCTCGGAATCCGCGCCGTAGTCGGCGAAGTCGGCCAGGATGTCGCGGACCTCGGTCATGCTCGGGCGATCCTCGGGATCGAAGCTGAGCAGATCGAGCAGCAGATCGGTCAGCGGTCCGGCATTGCGGGGCTGACTGAGCTGGCCGTTGGCCGCGGCGTAGAGCAGCGCCAGCGGATTCGGGTTGGTGCCGTAGGGCGGCTCACCCTCGAGGGAGTGGAAAAGCGTTGCGCCCAGGGCGAAGACGTCGGCGGCCGGGCTCGGCTCCGCGCCGCGCGCCACCTCGGGCGCGAGATAGGCGGCGGTGCCGGAGATCAGGCCGGTCGCGGTCAGCGTCACATCGCCCTTGGCCTTGGAGATGCCGAAGTCGGTGATCTTGACCGTGCCGTTCTCGCCGAGCAGCACATTGCCCGGCTTCACGTCGCGGTGCACGATGCCCGCCCGATGCGCGGCCACCAGCGCGGAGGCGACCTGCTCGCCGATGCGCGCGACCTGCGGCAGCGGCAGCGTGCCCTGCGAGGACAGCACCACCGCGAGGCTCTGCGAGGGCAGATACTCCATGATCAGGCACGGATCACCCTCGTGGTCGGTGATGTCGAAGACCACGATGGCGTTGGGGTGCTGGAAACGCGCGGCGTTGCGGGCCTCACGAGAGGCGCGCTGGCGCACGATGTCCTTCTCACCCGGCGGCAGGCTCGGCTGGGTGAGGATCTGTTTGATCGCCACCGATCGTTCGAGTCGCTCGTCGACGGCACGCCAAACGACGCCTGTGCCGCCGCTACCAATCCGTTCGACCAGGCGGTAATGCCCTGCGATCACTTGGCCGGTTTCGATGGCACTACTCCGAGTTTCTCCGCGATCCATGACTTACCGATGTGCGGTTGCCCGCGTGTTCCCCGCACGAGTGTAGCTGGCCCGACCGGGAGCTCCGACGCCGGAGTGAGATCTGAGCGAAATATGTCCGACACCTGTGCGATGAAGGCGAGATCACTGTGTGATCACCGCTACATGTTCCGTGACCAACGTCACTTCACCGTCCGCAGAAACCGACCCGCCGCATCCACGGCCGGGGTGGAACTGCCCGCGTCGGAGATGAATACCGCCAGCGCCAGATCGCCATCGATGCCGACGAACCAGCCGTGCGCGTGCTTGTCGTCGATGTACTCCGCGGTGCCCGTCTTGCCCAACATGCCCGGAATGTCGCGCAACTGGGTGGCGGTGCCGTTCGTAATCGTCTCGCGCATCATGGATTTCACCCGGTCGGCGACGGCGGCCGGAAGCGGTTCCGGATTGTGGTCGGGCACACCGGGTTTGCCGTTGACAATGGTCGGCGCGGGCACCGAACCGTGCGCGAGCGCCGCGGCGACCAGCGCCATGCCGAACGGGGTCGCGGTCACCTTGCCCTGACCGATCCCCTCCTCGACGCGCAGCGCCGCGGTGTCGGCGACGGGAACCTTGCCGGTGACCGTGGTCATGCCCGGCGCGGTGTAGTCGATACCCAGGCCCAGTTGTGCGGCGGCCTTGGCGAGGCCGTCCGGCGGCAGGTTCACCGCCAACCGGCCCATCGTGGTGTTGCAGGAGCGCGCGAACGCGGTGTGCAGCGGCACCTGGCCGAGGTCGAAGTTGTTGTCGTTGGGGATCTGACGACCCTCGATGTTCTCGGTGCCCGGACAGGGCAGCACGGTGTCCGGGGTGACCTGACCGGCCTGCAACGCCGCGGACACGGTGACGGTCTTGAACGTCGAGCCCGGTGGATACAGACCGGTGAGCGCGATCGGGCCCTGCGCGTCGGCCGGGGCGTTCTGGGCCAGGGCCAGCAGATTGCCGGTGGACGGCTGGATGACGACCATGGCCGCCGGGGTGGGGATGGGCGTGAGTGCGTCCTCGGCGGCGCGCAGCATGCCGATGTCGAGGGTGCTCGGGATATCGGCGACCGGTTTGGCGTCCTGACCGCCGATTCGCTGAGTGCCGCCCGCGGTCTGGGCGCGTACCGCCCAGCCCGCCGCGGCGTCGGAGTCGTGCTGCCACAGCTCCGACAGGCCGGACAGGGTCGGCGAGGAGAGCGTTTTGTCGGTGGCCACCAGGCGGGTCTGCGGGGCGAGGGTCACATTCGGCAGGGCCGTGAGCCGATCGGAGATCGGGGCGAGATCGGCCTGGCGCAGATTGACGGCGGTGATGGATTTGCCCTGCGCGGCGGACAATTCGGACTGTAGCGCGGCCGCGGTGATGCTCGGGTCGATCGGATTCAACAGGGCGGCAAGGGCGTTGAGATCCGCGCCCGGGGCGACATCGACCAGCGTGATGACCTGCTGGGTGAGCAGTTCCGCGCCGGTGCGGTCCAGTACGCGCGCGGCGGGCTCGGGATAGACCGTGCCGTAACTCAGTGGGCCCGTATCGAGTCCGGGCGCGACGGTGGCCGGACTCCAGCGGATCTTCCAGTTGTCGCCGGCGCGCACCGCGGTTCCGTTGGTCGTATAGGACCACTGGTTCTTGCCGTCCTGGCCGAGCTTCCAGGTGGTGTTGAGCGTGAAAGTAGCGCCCGCGTCGTTCTTCTCGACCGTGCCGACCTCGACGCGCACATCCTTGCCGAGACTGTCGAACAGCTTGCTCAGCGTCTCCGCGGCCTGGGCTGGATCGCTGGTGATCGCGGCCGCGGCGGCCGGATCCTCACGGCCCAGCGCATCGGCGAAATTGTGTACCGTGCTGTTCAACCGGTCGGCCGCTTTATCTCCCGAACAGCCGGCGAGGGCCAGGGCAGGGGTGGCGAACAGGGCGAACAACCTCGTACTCGTACGCACCCGCCCGACCCTACCGGCCACAACAGCTACCGCCCGGAAACGTACGTTTTGTCGGGTGTCATCGCACCCAGAAGCCGGTCGCCAGTCGTTCGGCGTCGGCATCGTCGAGTTCGATGTCGAATTCCTCGGCCAGCAGAGCGGGCAGTTCCTCGGGAGCCACATCGCTGGACTGCCAACTGCCGTCCGGATATTCGCTGGTCCAGGTGCGATCGTCGAGCACGTGATGGACATGGGGCCGGAAGCGTTGCACGAACGGGCGGGTGACGAACGGTGAGCGCGGTGAGGTGGCGACGAAGTGATTGCCGACCGCGTAGTCGATGCGGTACTGCGGGTTCAGGGTGAATGTGTGGCGATCGATCCAGCCGTCGCGGCCGAGCTGATGCAGCGTCCACAGTTCGCTGTCCAGTTCGCCGCGGCCGCGCTCGAGCCGATAGCGCCACTCTCCCGCCGCCACCTCACCCGCGTCCGCCCTCAGCTCCAGTGGAGCCAGCGGCCCCGACCCGAAACCGACGTCGCACAGCCAGATTCGCTCATCGTCGTCGGTGGTGACGCGCAGCAGCGCGTGCGTGGCCGGTCGCAATGCCCCCGTCGCGCCCATGCTGACCCGAGCGTGCAATCCGGTGACGCCGAAGCCGAGCCGCTCCAGCGCGGCCGCGAACAGGCCGACGTTCTCATAGCAGTAGGCCCCGTGCCGTCGCCGAACGACCTTGTCCAGCAACGACTCCGGATCCAACGGAACCGGTCGCCCGAATACCGGTTCGAGATTCTCGAACGGAATCGTGGTGGTGTGGGCGAACTGCACCGCCCGCAGAGTCGCCACACTCGCGCTCCGCTCCCCGTCGAACCCGATATGCCCGAAATAGGCATCGAGATCCAACGCATCCCCGTCCCAGTGATACGCCGCCTCCGCGGGCTTACCCATCTTCGCCTCCGTCTCGCTACACCCGCTGTGGACAACCGCCGGCAACCCTTACATGTTCCGCGAGGGGCCGGGAGGCGGGGTTAGGATTCGACCGTGCGTTCGATTGACGTGGGCGAGCGGCGGGCTCGGCTGGCAGTGCGGCATCGGCTGGCGGCGGAGTATCGGAGTGGGGATGTGGCGGGTATCGCGGGGGCGATGGTCGCATTGCATGCCACCGATCCGGCGACGGTGTATTTGTCGGTGGCCGCGCGAGGGGTGGGGCTCGAGCCCGGGCATGTGGAGAAGGTGCTGTACGAGGATCGGACGCTGCTGCGGATGTTGGCCATGCGGCGGACGATGTTCGTGGTGCCGGTGGATCTGGTGCCCGCGCTACAGGCTTCGGTGGCCGATGCGCTGGCGGACAAGCAGCGGCGGACCTATGGGCGATATCTGACCGAGGTGGTCGAGGGAGATGTGGGGGCGTGGCTGGCCGAGGTGGAGCAGGAGACCCATCGGGTGCTGCTCGAACGTGGCAGCGCGACGGGGGCGCAATTGGGTGCGGCGGTGCCGCAGTTGCGCACGCAGGTGGATACCGCGCCGGGCAAGCCGTATTCGAAGCCGACCAATATCACCACCTGGGTGCTGGTGACGCTCGGCTGTTCGGGGGCGATCGTGCGGGGGCGGCCGGGTGGCACGTGGACGAGTAGTCGGTACAGCTGGACGCCGATCGAATCGTGGTTGCCCGCGGGCATTCCCGCGATGCCGATCGATCGGGCGCGGGCCGAGTTGGCGCGACGCTGGCTGCGCGCCTTCGGTCCAGCGCCGGTCTCGGATTTCAAATGGTGGACCGGGTGGGGCCTGGGGGAGGCACGAAAAGCCCTGGCTCAGTTGGATATCGAAGAGGTGGATCTCGACGGGGTCACCGGTGTCGCACTGGCCGACGATCTCGAGCCGGTGGCCGCGCCGGAGCCGTGGGCGGCGCTGCTGCCCGCATTGGATCCGACTCCGATGGGGTGGCAGTCGCGCGAGTGGTTCCTCGGGGAGCACGGGCCCGCGCTGTTCGATCGCTTCGGCAATATCGGTCCGACGGTGTGGTGGGACGGGCGGATCGTCGGCGGGTGGGGGCAGCGGCGGGACGGTGAAATCGCCTGGCGGGCTTTGGAAGATGTCGGCGGCGCGGCGCGGGCGGCGATCGAGGCGGAGGCCGAGCGGGTACGGGAGTGGTTCGGTGAGGTGCGGGCGATTCCGCGATTCCGTACGCCGTTGGAGCGGGAGTTGACCGCATGAGTGTGGCGGAAATCACGACCCTGTAATTCGGGCTGTTCGGCCGGGAGCATCGGCGTGTGCCCGGCGCGGCCCTCGGCGCGTTCGGACGATGCCGTAGCGCTCGATCGGATGCTGGTCGTCTCGGAGGCGGGCAGGTCATCGGGACGGTGAAATTTCATCGGTCGCAGGCGGTTCCAGATGCAAGGGAATTGCTTGGATATTGCCCCGCGCGCTGGGATCAGTCGGATCGGCTATTGCCGAACCGGCCGCGGCCGATATCCGCGCGTCAGGTCGGGCGCACTCTGTTAGCGTCGGTCCGTTCCGTTCTCGAGTTCGCGTCTCGGAGGTGATCACCTTGTCCGCCGTCGATCGTCCCCCTCCGGAAGGATTGCGCGACAGCGTCTTTCGCGACGCCGCCGTCGGCGTCTGCGCGCTGGTGAGCACCGCCGGAACGACCGGGGATCCGGATCGCCGTGTCCGGATCGCCAACCGTGTCGGCAGTGCCGCTGTCCTGCACCACTTTCCGCAGCGAGAGCTGCGAACCCTGTTCGAAGACAATTGGCTTCGGCTGAATCTGGATCCAGCGTTCGGCCGGGCGTATGTCATGCAGCAGGTCGCCCGGGCGACCGGCCGACCCGCGCAGGCACGCGCCGCGGTGCGCATCGGGCTCGAAATCGCCGGGGCCGACGGCGATGTCGGCGATCGGGGCGCCGCCGCGCTGCGCGAATGCTGCCGGGTGCTGCGATTGACCCCGGCGGAATTCGGGTTGTAGTCCGCTAGAAGTCCAGGCCGAGGTCCAGGGCGCGCACCGAGTGGGTGAGTGCGCCGACGGCCATGTAGTCGACACCGGTCCGGGCGTATTCCGAAGCGACGTCGAGGGTCAGGCCGCCGGAGGATTCGAGCTCGGTCCGCGGCGCGCGGGCGTCGCGGCGCTGCACCGCCGCCTGGGTGGCCCAGAGCGGAAAATTGTCCAACAGAACCAGTTCCACATCCTCGGCGAGTACGGCGTCGAGCTGATCGAGACTGTCGACCTCCACCTCACAGGCGATCTCGGGATTCAACTCCCGCACCGCCCGCAACGCGGCGACCGCCGACCCCGCGGCCACCACATGGTTGTCCTTGATCAGGGCCGCGTCCCCCAGCCCCATCCGATGATTGACCCCGCCACCGGCGCGCACCGCGTACTTCTGCAAGGCCCGCAACCCCGGCAACGTCTTACGGCTGTCCCGAACCCGACACCGCGTCCCCGACACCGCCTCCACCCACGCGGCGGTGGTCGTGGCGATCCCCGACATATGCGTCACCAGATTCAACATGGTCCGCTCGGCCACCAACAGCCCCCGGGTGGGCGCCACCACACTCAACACCGAATCCCCCGCCCCCACCCGACTCCCATCCGAAACCCGCCCCGCCACTTCATATTTCCCCGCCCCGATGACCTCATCCAGCACCAGCAACCCCACATCGATCCCCGCCACGACCCCCGCCTGCCGCGACACCATCTCAGCCTTCACCACCGCCTCCTCGGAGACGGTCGCCAAGGTGGTCACATCGGGCCCATACCGAAGATCCTCATCCAACCCGGCCCGAACAACCCGCAACACTTCGTCCCGATCCAGCCCGGCATCCAACATCACTGCACTCCTATTAGTTTCGAATCCTGTGGGTCATGAGGCTCGGGGGACTGTGGTGGGTGGCCAGTGGCCGGGGCGGTCGGCGCCTTCCGGGGCGAGTTGGGGGCGGCCGTCGGGGCCCAGGCGGAGGGGGAGGCTGCGGTGGAAGTCGTCGCGGGGGGTGGGGTGGTCGGATCGGGTGTGGCAGCCTCGGGTTTCGGTTCGGGCCGCGGCTGCTATGAGGAGGGTTCTGGCGGTGAGGGTCAGGGCCGCGTCTTCCAGGGCGGTGAGGTCGGGGGTGGTGGGGGGCTCGGCGCGGTGGAGTTGGAGTAGGCGTAGGACCGCGGCTCGTAGGCCGTCGCCGTCGCGGACTACCGCGGCGTGGTCGGTCATCAAGGCCTGCAGGGCTTTTCGGTCGGCTCGCGGGAACGACAGTGCGGGGATGTCGGTGACGCGGGCTCGGACCTCGACGCGTTCGGTGGCGGCCGCGCCCGCTCGCTCGCCGACCACCAGGCCCTCGAGGAGGCTGTTGGAGGCCAGACGGTTGGCGCCGTGCAGGCCGGTGCGGGCCACCTCGCCCGCGGCGTAGAGGCCGGGAACCGTGGTGCGGCCGGACGGGTCGGTGACGACGCCGCCGCATTGATAGTGCGCGGCGGGCGCTACGGGGATCAGGTCCGCCCGCGGGTCGATGCCCGCGGCCAGACAGGAGGCGGTGATGGTCGGGAAGCGTCGGTCGAAGCCCTCGATCGCTCGGGCGTCGAGGTAGACGTGATCGACACCCGCCTCCCGCATCCGCGCGGCGATGGCACGCGAGACCACATCGCGCGGGGCGAGATCACCGCGCGGATGCACCCCGGCCGTCACCGAACAACCCTCGTGATCGACCAGAATCGCGCCCTCACCGCGTACGGCCTCGCTGATCAACGGACGCCGCCCGAGACCACCGGCGGTGAACAGCACGGTCGGATGGAACTGCACGAATTCCAGATCCGCCACCACCGCCCCGGCCCGCAGCGCCAGCGCCACACCGTCGGCCGTCGCCCCGGAGGGATTGGTACTGCACGCGTACAGCTGCCCGAGCCCGCCGGTCGCCAGCAGCACCGCGGGCGCGTGCACCACACCCAGCCCTCGCTCCGACACCACGAGCACACCCCGAACCCCACCGGGCCCGGTCACGACGTCCACCGCGGCGGCCCCGAACAGCACCGGCAGCCCGGCCGCGTTCAATGCCCGCTGCACCTCCGCCCCGGTGGCATCGCCGCCCGCGTGAATGATGCGCCGCGTACTGTGCCCGCCCTCGCGCGTGCGCGAAACCTCCCCGTCGCGACCGAGATCGAAGACCGCGCCGAGATCGGTCAGCGCCGCCACCGCCGCGCCGCCACCCGCCACGATCGAGCGCACCGCCTCGACGTCACACAGCCCGGCCCCGGCGACCACGGTGTCGTGTACATGCGATTCCACCGAATCACCCTGCGGCGCAACGACCGCGATCCCACCCTGTGCGTACTGGGTGGAGGTGTCGGCCGGACCGCCCTTGCTCAGCGTCAACACCCGAAGCCCGCGCAGTGCGGCGGTGCGCGCCGCGGTCAAGCCCGCCACGCCACCGCCGATCACCACCAGATCGGCCTCGGCCTCCCAGACGGGCGCGGTCATTCCCCGCCGCCGGGATTGCCGATCTCGATCATCCGCTGCACCGACTTGCGGCCCGCCGCAGCGGTTTCCGGATCCACATGCACCTCGTCACGCCCCTCGACAAGGCACCGCAGCAGGGCGGCCGGGGTGATCATCTTCATGTATTTGCACGAGGCGCGATCGTTGACGGCCTGGAAGTCGATGCCCGGCGCGGCCTTTCGCAGCTGATGCAGCATGCCGACCTCGGTGGCGACCAGCACCTGATTCGACTTGGCGGCCTTGGCGGCATCGATCATGCCGCCGGTGGACAGGATGTGCACCCGGTCGGCCGGGAACGCACCCTCCCCCGCCAGATACAGAGCCGACGTGGCGCAACCACATTCGGGGTGTACGAACAGCTCCGCGTCGGGATGGGTGCGCGCCTGCTCGGTCAGCTCGTCGCCGTTGATACCCGCGTGCACATGGCACTCCCCGGCCCAGATGTGCATATTCTCCCGGCCGGTGACCCGCTTGACGTGCGCTCCCAGGAACTGGTCGGGCAGGAACAGCACCTCCCGATCCGGATCTATCGAGGCGACCACGTCCACGGCATTGGAGGAGGTGCAGCAGATATCGGTGAGCGCCTTTACCGCGGCCGTGGTGTTCACATACGACACCACCAGCGCGTCGGGATGCTCGGCCTTCCACGCGCTCAGTTCGTCGGCGCTGATCGAATCGGCCAGCGAGCAGCCCGCGCGCTGATCCGGGATCAGGACCGTCTTGTCCGGGCTGAGGATCTTCGCCGTCTCGGCCATGAAGTGCACACCGCAGAACACGATGGTGTCCTCGGGCGCCTGCGCGGCGATCCGGGACAGCGCCAGGGAGTCACCGACGTGATCGGCGACATCCTGGATCTCGGGCAGCTGGTAGTTGTGCGCCAGGATCGTGGCGTTGCGCTCGCGCGCCAGCCGCTTGATCTCCTGCGCCCATTCCGGGGTCGCCTCGACCCCGGTGAACCCCGACGGACCGTCCACAACGTGCCCGGCAAGCATCATCGTCGCCATGGCAGCTCCTTCCACAAGCGGTCGGCACCCGTGCCGATTCGCATACAACCGGTTTTCGACTTATAATCGAAAACGTGCCCCATAGTAGCACCATTCACGAATCGCTCACCGCCGTGTTCCAGGTTCGTCGCTTCCCCGACATGATCACCGCAGGTCAGAGCCGTAGCGAGCCCGTCGATCCGAATTCCGTGCGCCCGGCGCCCGGCTGGCACACCGAACTGGCGGTGCTGCTGTGGCAGCGAGCGATGGAACCGCAAACCGGCACCTGGTCGCTACCGGGCGGTCGGTTGCGCGACGACGAGGACCTCGACGCCTCGGCCCGGCGACAGCTCGCCGAGAAGGTGGATGTGCGCGAACTGTGGCACCTCGAGCAGCTGTCGGTGTTCAGCGATCCGCATCGCGTCCCCGGCCCGCGCCGCATCGCCTCGGCCTATCTGGGCCTGGTCCCCCTGACCGCCGATCCGCGACTTCCCGCCGACACCCGGTGGCAACCGGTGTCCACGCTGCCCGATATGTCCTTCGATCACGGCACGGTCGTCCATCACGCCCGCGCCCGCTTGGCCGCCAAACTCTCCTACACCAATATCGCCTTCGCGCTGGCCCCCGCCGCCTTCACCATGTCCACCCTTCGCGAAATCTACTGCGCCGCATTGGGATACGATGTGGATACGACGAACCTGCAACGAGTCCTGTCTCGCCGCAAGGTGATCACACCCACCGGCGCCACCGCCGCACCGGGCAAAACCGGCGGCCGCCCCGCCGCGGTCTATCGCTACACCGATACCGGCATTCGGGTCACCGATGAATTTGCCGCGCTGCGCCCGCCGAACTGACCACGCGGTAACCGCAGCGTTTACGACATAGCGACAACAATTTCGCGCCATCGCCCCCGGGCCGCCCCGCCCTCTGGTATCGAAGAACCAGCGCTGGAAAACCGTTGTGCGACTAGGTGGCCCGACTGGAAGGTATGCCGGTGACGGGGGAACGGTTCGACGAGGAATCGGGGGTGGAGGCGCTCAATCGTGTGCGCCATTGGGACGGCTTGCTGCCGCGGGCAGAAGGGGACCCCGCGGCCTACGAGGAGGTATCCAGTTTCAAGTTGGTGGCCGCGGCCGAGGCGCTCACCTTCGGCGTCGACGAGCGGCTCGTGCAGGCGGCGGGGAATTACAGCGCGCGGCAGATGTGCGAGGTACGCGAGGTGGCCGCGGAGATCCACGCGGACAACGCCGAGATCGAGCGCGAGACCCGCGCGAGCATGAGCGGCGGGCCGATTCCGCGGCCGCGCCCGCCGGTACCCGAGGACCGCGGCCGCCGCGACAAGAGCAGGCGGCATCTTCGCCTGCTCTGAGCCGCGCGCTATCCGCCCAGCCGCTCGATGGTCGCGATCGACGGCCGCCGGGTCCGCCGCAGATCCCGGGCGACCCCTTCGACCTCGCGCAGCACCCGAACCGCGTTGTGCCAGGTCAGCTTCGCGACATCCGCGTCCGACCAGCCGCGCCCGAGCAGTTCGGCGATCAGATTCGGATATCCGGACACATCGTCGAGCCCCGAGGTGACGAATGCGGTGCCGTCGAAGTCGCCGCCGATGCCGATGTGATCGACGCCCGCGAGTTCGCGCATATGGTCGAGATGATCGGCGATCGTCGCGACGGTCGGTGTCGGCCGGGGATGGGCGGCCTCGAAGGCCCGCTGACAGTCCAGACCGGCCGGACTCGTGTCGAACGGATCGAAACCGTGCGCGCGCATATTCTCATCGGCCTGGGCCGTCCACGAAATCGCCTCGGGCAGTACGAATTTCGGCACGAAAGTCACCATGGCGACACCACCGTTGGCGGACAGGCGGCTCAGCACGTCGTCGGGGATGTTGCGCGGATGGTCACACAGCGCGCGGGCCGAGGAATGCGAGAAGATCACCGGCGCTTCGGATATCGTGAGCGCGGCGCGCATGGTGTCGGGTGCGACGTGCGACAGGTCGACCATCATGCCGAGCCGATTCATCTCCCGCACCACCTCTTCACCGAAGGCGGTCAGCCCGCCCGCCTTCGGTTCGTCGGTCGCCGAATCCGCCCACGGCACATTGTCGTTGTGCGTCAGCGTCATATAGCGCACCCCGAGCCGGTGCAGCGCGCGCAGCGACCCGAGCGAACAGTCGATGCTGTGCCCACCCTCGGCCCCGAGCAGCGAGGCGATCCGGCCGTCCGCGCGGGCGGCCTCCATCTCCTCGGCGGTGTGCGCCAGGCGCAGCCGATCGGGGAAGCGCTCGACCAGCATTCGCACGAAGTCGATCTGTTCCAGCGTCGCGCTGACCGCCCGGTCTCCCGCCAGACCGCTGGGTACGTAGACCGACCAGAACTGCGCGCCCACCCCGCCCGCGCGCAGCCGGTCCAGATCCGTATGCAGCCGATCGCTCTGATCGGTGGCCAGATCCACCGCGTCCAGGTCGTAGCCCGCCAGGACCCGCATTGTCCACGGCAGGTCGTTGTGGCCGTCCACAACCGGGGCCTCGCGAAGCAGGGCACGGGCTCGCTCGATCAGCTCTGGTGTCATCGTTCCGTTGTATACCAATCGATTCCGCACGCCCACCCAGCGCGCGCATACTCGGGTGATGAGTGGTGTGAAGGCCTATCTCGAGGGCGGCCCCGAGGCACTTTCCGAGCGCATCGTCTCCATCACCCCGCCGGGGGTCGAGCTGAAGATCCCCTTCCGCGGCGGCTATGAGCACTTCCGGGCCACCGCGCGGCACGCCGAGACCGCCGAGGGGCAGCTACCGGTGTTCGAGTGGGTCGATCGGACCCGGGTCGCCGAATAGCGGTTCAGAACCGATCGCGTTTGCGGTGTTTGACGCCGCGCCGATAGGTCCGATTGCTCGGAACCGGTTGGGTCGCGCCGGATCTGCGTAGTTCGTGGCGGCGGCGCCAGGCCGTGAGGTCGGCGCGCTCGGCGGGCTGGGTCGTGTCCTGGTCGGCCCGCTGCCGGGTTCTCGTCATCGCCGTACCTCCTTTCGTCACGGCGCACCACGGTAGCCCCGGTTCGGCGATGCTGCCAGTGAGTTTCGCGGCCGGACCGCACCTGGCCGACCGGGTACGGTGGCCGATATGGACTCGCTGATGCACCGCATCCTCGATATCTCGCCGGTGTGGGTGTACGTGATCGTCACCCTGCTGGTATTCGCCGAGGATGCGATCTTCGTCGGATTCGTGATTCCCGGCGAGACGGCCGCGGTGCTCGGCGGCGTGGCTGCCAGCCAGAACCATGTGGTGCTGTGGGCGATGATCGTGCTGGTGGTCGCCGCGGCCATCATCGGCGACAGCGTGGGCTACGAGGTCGGCAAACACGTCGGCACGCGACTGCTGAACGCCTCGATCCTGGACCGTCATCGCGCCCGCCTGGACAAGGCGCAGGATTTCCTTGCCCGCCGCGGCGGCTGGGCGGTGTTCCTGGGTCGCTGGACGGCCTTCTTCCGCGCCGTGATGCCCGCGCTGGCGGGCACCGCGCGGATGCCGTATCCGAAGTTCCTGGCGTACAACGCGACCGGCGGCGTCGTATGGGGCGTCACCTTCGTGGTGCTGGGCTATGTGGCGGGACAATCCTACGAGGCGGTCGCCAAGACCGTGGGCCGCACGGCCGCGATCGTCGTGGTCGCGTTGATCGTCCTCGCCCTGATCGTGTGGAAGCTGCGCGAGCGCCGCCGCGAGCGGACGATGGAGGCCCGGTACGAGGCCGCCCACCGCGGCCGATAGTCCGGCGGCGCAGCGATATTCATTCGGCGATGGTGGCCTTCGGTCGCGGCGGTGGCGTGCAGACGCCCGTGACGATCCGGCCGCCGAACCAGAACGCCGTCTCCACCAGCCAGAACAGCAGTAGCCACACCTGCACCACGAGCACCGGCACCGCCAGGAACAGCGCCGACAGCGTCAGCACCAGCAGAAATCGAGCCACATCCAGACCCGTCGCACCCGCGAGCCGAGAGGCGGCCCGCACCCCGGCCCACATCATCCAGCGCTGCGGGGTGGATACGCCCGATTCACGCAACACCCGGCGGAACAGACCGTCGGCGTCCTTGGGCCCGACGATGCCGGTCCGGCACACGTAGTCGTGCAGGATCGCCGCCTTGGTATACGCGCCGTAGCGGGGAATCAACCACACCAGAACCCTTGGGACGGAAGCGAAGTCGGTCCGGAAGCCGACCGGTATCACGAACTGCTGCCGCTTGCCCTCGTAGACGATCGGCTCGTGAACGCGCCAGGACACGGCGTCGATCTCCTCGACCACCGGACCGGACCCGATGAAGCCCACCACCGCACCTCCAAGATCTCCCCGCCCTCAGGTTACGTTCCATACGAAAACAATTCGGCTGCCATTCGGTTAATTTCCAGACAGCGCAGGGGTTTCACGAACGGCCGAGGTACATCGGGCGAACTGTAGCGCCGGGCCACCGCACGACGAATCCCCGTGCCTTAGCTTTCTTTTCGTGTGGAAATGTCTTGTTTGTCTGTTTGTCGCATTGGCGACGCTCGCGGCTCCGGTGCCGGCCGCCGCGGCGGAGACCTCGGTCGAGGCGAGCGGCACGGTCTTCGCCGATTACAACGGCAATGGCGTGCGCGACCATGGTGAGATCGGTCTGCCCGGGATCTCGATCACCGACGGCTCGGTGTGGGCGACCACCGGCTGGGACGGCCGCTATCTGCTGCGTGTGGATCCGACGCGGCGGGAAACCGATCTGGTCCAGGTGGTTTCGCCGGACGGCTACACCCCGGCGCTGCGCGAGGACTCCGTTCCGCGCTTCTTCCGCACCCTCGAGGAGGGCAAGCCCCGCCAGGACGGTATCGACTTCGCGCTGGTGCCAGACCGCCATGCCGCCGATCCGCGCGAGACGTGGCTCATGCTCTCCGACAGCGAAACCGATAATCGCAGCGATGCCTCCGCCGCGAATACGCTGGCGCAGTGGACCGGTCAGGTCGAGGCCATGGCCCGTGATCGGCAGGCGACCATGGCCATCGCGACCGGCGATCTCACCGTCACCGATTACACCGGCGCGCCGCGACGGCAGGGCAGCTACGACATTCTGCGCAACGGCCTGACCAAGGGCCGCTTCGGTCGCCCGTTCTATCCGGTCATGGGCAATCACGACGCGGGCGGCACCGGCGCCACCCAGGGCTACGCGGCCGCTATGGAGATCTACCGCCGCAACCTCGGACCGGAGTGGTACAGCTTCGACCGCAACGGCCGCCACATCGTGGTGCTCGAGGACAACTACGACACCACCGGCCTGGCTCCCCAATTGCAGTGGCTGCGTGAGGATCTGCGCCGCCACGCCAGCAAGCGACAGGTACTCGTCTTCGCCCATCGTTCGCTGTTCACCAAATACGGTGCCGGACAAGCGATCCAGCCAATCGTCGACGAACTGGCGAACTACGACGTGCGCATGTTCGCCGCAGGCCACGATCAGCAGAGCGAATTCCGCCGCGGCGCGTTCCCGCGCTCGGTGGAGGTGAACAATATGGGCATCACCTACGGAATCGACGGTGCGCGACCGGGTTACAAGCTGGTGGACTTCTCCGGCGTGACCGACGATCCGGTGACTCCGACGAACGAGGACACCGGCTACATCTCCGGCGTACACCGGCAGTTCTTCGTACGCGATCGAATGGCGCTGGTCAGTCCCGCGCCCGACGGCGTGTACGGCGGCGCGACCGCGATCCCGGTGGATCTGTACGCCGAGGACGCCGGGCGCGGCGCGACCGAGGCCCAGGTGCGCGTGCGCGACGACCGCGGCGGCGAAGTATGGAGCGCGCGAATGCGATTCGGAACCACCACCGCCGAACCCGGCCGGATCAACTGTTACACCCCACCCGGCGGACGCGCCGAACCGTGCCCCGCTCCGCACGCCAATTGGGCGACCGCGCACGACAGCATCGCCAAGTTACGGCCCGGAACCTATCGCATCGAGGTGACCACGACCGGCGCGGCGGGCGCGCAATGGCCCGAGCTGCGCGGCGGTTTCCGTGTGACACAGGAGGATCGGGCCCCGGCTCGGGGTAGGGATTGGCCGCGCCAGGGCGGTGACGAATCCGGCGGCTCGACCGCGGCGTCGGATCCGGGTCCGGTACTCGACCAGCGCTGGTCGGCCAATACCGGTGAGCAGTTCGTCCTCGACGGCGCGGCCGTGACCGGCGATACCGTGATCGTCACCTCCCAGGCCTTCGCCTCGCCCTACAACCAGGTCCTGGCCTATCAGCGCGATACCGGCCGCGAATTGTGGCGGACCTACCTGGACGGTGACGCCGAATCCTTCCCCACTGTGCACGGCGGCCGGGTGTATCTGACCACCGGCGTGGGCCGGGTGTACGCGTTGGCCGCGGATACCGGCGCGGTGGTGTGGGAGACGATCGACGACGAGCACCGCGCGGGAAAGTCCGTGCGCCGCTACGGCCGTGCGGGTGGCCCGGTGAGCGTCTTCGATGTTCCGGGGCAGCAGCGCACGGTCGCGATCTATCAGCAGTTCGACCGGATCTCCTGCCGCGACGCCGCGACCGGTAAGCAGCTCGGCGGTTTCGCCGCGCCCGCGGGCTGGGGCGAATTCCACGGCACCGCGGTGCGGGCGGCGAATTCGGCCACGGCATATCTGCATTCGGGTTCGAGTCAGACCCTCGTCGCCATGGACCTGACCACCTGCGCGCAGCGATTCTCCGTCGATACCAAGGGCGGCCTGTTCAGTCACTCCTCCCCCGCGTTCACCGAGGGCGCCCGGCAATTGGTCACCATGACCGCGGGCGGGGTGACCGGCCACGATCCGCGCGACGGCCGCGCGCTCTGGCATGCCGACATCCCCGGCAGCGCCTGCGAACCCGGGCCGCCGCCGATCACCGGCCCGGCCACCCGCGGGCAGCTGGCCTATGTCGCCTCGATCGACGGCGTGGTGCGCGCCTTCGACACCGCCGCGAGCAATCCGGCGAAACCGGTGTGGGAGACCGCGGTCGGCTATGTGCCGGGCGCGGGACCGCTCGAGGATCCCGCGCGGGTCGCGGCGGGCTGTACGGCCGCGCCGAACGCCCCCGCGATGCACGCGCTGGCCACCGAGACCGTGGTGTACGCGGGCACCTGGGACGGTCGAGTGGTCGCGCTGGACCGCGCGACCGGAAAGTTGTTGCACCAGTACGACCTGGGCGGCGGGGTCACCTCGGCGCTGTCGGTCAGCGGTGATCTGCTGTTCGCGCTGACCACCGACGGCACCGTGCACGCACTGGCCCGCCGGGCCGGGTAATCGGCGGCCGCCAGGTGCAGGTCCCACGCCCGTCCGTCGGGCGCGGGAGCTACACCCGGCCGAGGAGATCGAACAGCGGCGCGCGACCGGGCCGCGATGTCAGCGGACGGGACCGTACCCTCGCCGAGGTGTCGCGCTCGGTCGGTCAGCGGGAGTCGACGTCCTGAAACGGTCCGCTGTTGCCGAGGGTGATCGGGGTGGAGCCGGAAACCGGGGTGCCGTAGGGACCGTAGGTGACATCGGACGCGTACGGCCTTGCGGCGCCGGTGTTTTCGGAATCGGGCGCGATATCGGCTCCCAGATCCTCCGAGGTGGACAGCGCGGCCAAAATCAGGATCACCAGCGATGCCACCAGCGGCTGCACCAGCAGCGCGGTCCAGCCGGTGATACTCGGCGCGAATTCGACGATCGTGTGCACGGCCGGTTCGACCGGTCGCGGATGGATCCGCCGCGCCACGAACTCACCGCAGAACGACATCAACCACGCCCCGGCCAGCGACGCGAACAGCAACGCGCACTGCATGATCGGGCCGCGCCGACGCCGCAACCGCCACATCGCCGCGGCGGAGATCAAACCCACCACGGCCCCGATGCACACCAGTACGGCAAGGGAATCGAACCGGTGCGCGCTCTCCCCCGTCAGCGCCGCGCCGCGGCCCGGTTCGAGCACCACGACCTTCTCGGTCGGGGCGAGCAGAGCCCACACCACACCGCCGAGCGCGCTCACCAGCAGCACGGCGCCCGCGAATCCCGCCGCGGCGCGCAACTCGATGCGTACCGCGCCGGATCGTACAGCGGTGAAGGTGTGTGCCATCAGCGATGTTCCAGGCTCTTGGAATCGATGATCCCGTGCCGCGAGCATTTCGCCCACCAGCCATCGGGATTCACCTGCACGATCATCCGCCGACCGCACTGTTCGCAGAACCGCGGGGGTTCGAGCCCCAGCGCGGCCGCCGCCGGGACGGTATCGGCGAGCCCGGCCACGACCGGCTTACCCGTGAACGGGTTGTAGCGCTGTTGAATGTCCACGACCACCTCGATGCAGTACTCGTCCCAGGCCGAAGAACGACCATACCCGAACAGCCTGTGCGGGTCCGGACGCCATTCACAGAGTTTCGTTCAGCGCCTTGATCGGCATCTTCAGATCCGACAGCAGATCCAGATCCTGTTCGGCCGGGCGGCCGAGGGTGGTCAGGTAGTTGCCCACGATGACGGCGTTGATACCGCCGAGGATGCCCTGTTTGGCGCCCAGATCGCCGAGGGTGATCTCGCGGCCGCCGGCGAAGCGCAGAATCGTGCGCGGCAGCGCGAGGCGGAAGGCCGCGACCGCGCGCAGCGCATCGGCCGCGGGCAGCACCTCGAGGTCGCCGAACGGCGTGCCCGGACGCGGGTTGAGGAAGTTCAGCGGAACCTCGTCGGGCTCCAATTCGGCCAACTGGGCGGCGAATTCGGCGCGCTGCTCGAGCGATTCGCCCATGCCGAGGATGCCGCCGCAGCACACCTCCATCCCGGCCTCGCGCACCATGCGCAGGGTGTCCCAGCGCTCCTCCCAGGTATGGGTGGTGACCACATTCGGGAAATGCGATTTGGCGGTCTCGAGATTGTGGTTGTAGCGATGCACGCCCATGGCGGCCAGCTGATCGACCTGCTCCTGGTTCAGCATGCCCAGCGAACACGCGACCTGGATGTCGACCTCGTTGCGAATGGCCTCCACACCGGCGGCGACCTGGGCCATCAGCCGGGCATCGGGTCCGCGCACGGCCGCGACGATGCAGAATTCGGTGGCGCCGGTCTTGGCGGTCTGCTTGGCGGCCTCGACCAGTGAGGGGATGTCGAGCCAGGCCGCGCGTACCGGCGACTGGAACAGACCCGACTGCGAGCAGAAGTGGCAATCCTCCGGGCAGCCACCGGTTTTCAGCGAGATGATGCCCTCGACCTCGACCTCGGGACCGCACCAGCGCATGCGCACGTCGTGCGCCAGCGCCAGCAGTTCCTCGAGCCGCTCGTCGCCCAGACGCAGCACCGCGAGGGTCTGCTCCCGGGTGAGCCCGATACCGCGTTCGAGGACCTGCTCGCGAGCGACGGCGAGAATATCGCTGTCGACCTCGGTCCGGACCGGTGCCTGAGTCATGCGCGCGAATCCCTTCGTTCGGCCGGGTGGCCGTGCAACTTGAACGGTGTTCAGGCTAGGGTAGCGGCAGTAGTGAGTCAAAGCGGGAGAGGTTTGGAAAATGCAGCTGCATCGCGGGGACGTGGTCGATGGGGCCATTGCCATCCTCGACCAGTACGGCCTGGCCGATTTGACCATGCGCCGGCTCGCGACCTCGCTGAATGTGCAGCCGGGGGCGCTGTATTGGCATTTCCCGAACAAGCAGGCTCTGCTCGGGGCCGTCGGCGACCGGATTCTCGCGCCGATGGACGAGCCGGTCGAGGCCGAGGACTGGGCCGCGCAGATCGATGAGCTGATGCATCGGATGCGCTCGTGCCTGCTGGCCTATCGCGACGGCGCGGAGCTGGTATCGGCGACCTACGCCTCGCGGCTGACCACGAGCAAGGGACGCGAACGCGTGGCGAGCGCGCTGATCCGCGGCGGCATGACCCGCGAGGAGGCCGACCTGGGCGCCTACACCCTGCTGTACTACGTGCTGGGCGAGACGGTGGACGAGCAGTCGCGCATGCAGATGGACTCCGCGGGCGCGCTGGCCGAGGAGGACTCGCCGCTGTACGAGAACACCAGCGCGACCGAGCGTTTCGACTTCGGCCTGCAGTTGTTCCTGGGTGGCGTACGCCACCTGCTGGGCGACCGGGTGCGCTGACCGGACAAACCGGACGGTAGAGTTCGGGCGTCCTACCCGGCGGGTGCGGGAATCCGGTGCGAATCCGGAACGGTCGCGCCACTGTGTCCGCGGCCTGCCGCGGAAGTCAGACCTCCCTCGCCGGGCGCAACTCTCGAGAGGTCGCGAATGCCCGTGGAGTCCCGGCGATGATCCGTGCCCGGATCTCGTACGTCCTGCCCGCACTCGCCGTACTACTGGCGCTGGCCATGGTGGCGGCGACCGGTTTCGGCGCCGAAAACCTGCCGACCGCAACGGTCTTCGAGGTGCTGCGCGGACATCTGACCGGCGCGGTCGCCACCGACCCCGGTATCGACACGATCGTGTGGCAGCTGCGCGTGCCGCGCACGGTGCTGGCCGCGGTGGTCGGGGCGGGCCTGGCGCTGGCGGGTGCGGCGATGCAGACGCTGGTGCGCAATCCGCTCGCCGATCCGTATCTGCTCGGGGTGTCCTCGGGTGCGGGCGTGGGCGCGGCCGCGGTGATCACCTCCGGATTTCTCGCCGGGGCCGGGGTGTGGGCGCTGTCGGGCGGCGCGCTGGCCGGGGCCTTCGCGGCGAGTGCGGCGGTCTTCGTGATCGCGCTCGCGCAGGGCGGGCTGACTCCGCTGCGGCTGGTGCTGACCGGGACGGTGCTCGGTTCGGCGTTCGCGGCGCTGAGCAGCTATCTGATCTTTCGCAGCTCGGATCCCGCGGCGGCGCAGCGGGTGCTGTTCTGGCTGCTCGGCAGCCTGTCCGGGGCGGACTGGACGCGAGTCGGACTGCCCGCGACGGTGGTCGCGATCGCGGCGGTCGGCCTGTTCGCGGTGAGCGGATGGCTCGACGCGCTGCATGTCGGGGCGGATACGGCGGCCTCGGTCGGGGTGCCGGTGCGGGCGTTGCGGATCGGATTGTTCACCGGGCTGGCGATTCTGGTGGGAGTGCTGGTGGCGGTGTCGGGCGGGATCGGATTCGTGGGACTGGTGGTGCCGCATGCGGCGCGGCTGCTGGTCGGGTCGCCGCATCGGACGTTGTTGCCGGTGTGCGCGGTGAGCGGGGCGCTGTTTCTGGTGGTGGCGGACGCGGGGGCGCGGGTCCTGGTGCGGCCCACCGAGATTCCGGTGGGGGTGCTGACCGGGCTGATCGGAGCGCCGGTGTTTCTGCTGCTGCTCGGACGGCGCGGCTATCGGTACGGGGCGGCATGAGCGGCAAACCGGCGGCCCTGGACATGGTCGACCTCTCGTGCGCGCGCGGGCGGCGGACGGTGCTGAACGGGGTGAACGCCTCGATCCGGCCCGGGGAGACGATCGGCATCGTGGGCCCCAACGGCAGTGGGAAGACGACGCTGCTGCGCACCCTGGCCGGATTGGCGCGTCCGTCGGCCGGCCGGGTGCTGATCGACGGGCAAGAGCTGCACGGACTTTCACCCCGCGCGCGAGCCCGGCTGGTGGCGCTGGTGTCACAGGACGAGCAACCGCCCGCGGATCTGCGAGCCGGTGAGGTGGTGGCGCTGGGCTTGACGCCCTATCTGCCGCCGTGGGGCCCCGGCAGCCCGCGCGAGCGACAGGCGATCGAGAAGGCTTTGCGCGCAGTCGATCTGGATGGTTTCGCCGACCGGCCCGTGCATCGAATGTCCGGCGGCGAGCGGCAGCGGGTGCTGCTGGCGCGCGCACTGGTCCAGGACACCGCGCTGCTTCTGATGGACGAGCCGACCAACCATCTCGACATCACCCACCGGCTGGCGCTGCTGGATCTGGCCCGCGACCTCGACCGCACGGTCGTACTCGCCCTGCACGATCTGGGGCTCGCCGATCGGTATTGCGATCGAGTGTTGTTGGTGCACAACGGGACAACCGGTCCCCTGGCTGCTCCCGAGACGGCGCTGCGTCCACAGGTATTGGCGGAGGTCTTCGGCGTCCGAGCGGCGCGGGTGCGACATCCCGACAGCGGGCGGACGCATCTGCTGCTCGAGGCGCGGGCAGACCTATTGTGAGAGGAGCACGATGATGAGACGGTTCGGATCGGCGGGCGCGGCACTGGCCGCGGTCGCGCTGGTGGCGGGGTGCGGGGGTTCGACCGCGGCCGAAGGCAATCTGGCCGTGCGCAATTGCGGGGAGGAGGTGAAATTCCCCTCGCCCGCGCAGCGGATGTTCGTCAACGACGGCAATATGATCTCGATGGCCCTGGCCCTGGGCGCACAGGATTCGGTGGTTGCGGTGTCGAGTCTGCAGCGCGATGCCGATACGCTGCGGCGGCACTACGGCGATTCGGTGGATAGACTGAAACAGGTTGCGCCGGAATATCCTTCGCGGGAAACCGTGATCGCACAGCGACCCGATGTGATGGTCGCGGGGTGGAGTTACGGCTGGAACGACGCGGCGGATCTGACGCCGGATTCGTTGCGCAAGAACGGGATCGCGGCTTATACGCTGACCGAGAGCTGCCGCCAGCAGGAGGGCGGGCGACCCCGGGGCGTGGTGGAGCCTTGGGAGGCGCTACGCACCGATCTGACCAATCTCGGTGCGATCACCGGTCATACCGACAGGGCCACGGGCCTGGTGTCGGATCTGGATCGCCGCCTCGACGCCCTGCGCCAGGCGCCCCGCGCGGCGCGCACGCCGAATATCTTCGTCTTCGACAGCGCGAGCGATACCGTGTTCTCCAGCGGTAAATTCGGTGCGCCGCAGGCGATTCTGGACGCCGCGGGCGCCCGCAACGTTCTCGACGACGTCGCCGACACCTGGACCGCGGTCTCCTGGGAACGCGTGGCGGCCTCGAATCCGGACGCCATCGTCTTCGTCGACTATCCCAAGCAGACCTTCCAGCAGAAGGTCGACCTGTTGCGCGCCAAGCCGGGTATCAATCAGCTGCGCGCGGTCACCGAGGGCCGCTTCCTGAATCTGCCCTACGCGCTGTGGACCAGCGGGCCGCTCAACATCGACGCCGCCGAACAGATCCGCGTCCGGCTCGAGCACTGGAATCTCCTGCCGCCCTCGACGATTCGACCGCAGGCCGACGACACCGTGAGCTAGCGCGAGGCGGTCAGCTCCTGCCGCGCGATCTGGCGGACGAACGGCACGATCTGCTGAGCGATGACGGTGTTGTATTCGCGCGGCTGCTGCATCGGATTGGCGTGGCCGGTGGTGCGGGTCAGCACCACCAGCAGCGTGCCGTCGATCCCGCCGACCCGATCGATCAGCACCTGATGGGTGTAGGTGTCGTCGACGATCGGGTCGCGGTCGGGATTGTGCGGCCGGATGAACGCGATCGCGGGCCGGGGCTTACCGGCCGCCGGTTTGGCCAGTGCGCGCAGATCGTCGACCGCGCCGCCCGCCACGATCGCCTTGAACTGCGCCTCGATCAGCCCATTGCTGGCGACATCGCGATTGAACACCTTCTGCGCCAGCACCTGTCCCAGCGTCGTACGTAATCGTTGCGCGCGCACGCCGGGCCCGAGGCTGCCGTAGTCGGTGAATTGCTCACGCCGGGCGAAGGTTTCGGCGAGCAACCGCAGGGTGCGACTCTCGCGCGCGCCGGGCATCCAGCCCGTCCAGCGCAGCAGTTCCTCACCCTGGTCGCGGCTCTCCGGCCGCACAGCGTCCAAATTGACCGGGGTGCAATCCAATATCACCGCCGATAGCCTCTTGGCGCTGCCGGTATGGATGTGCTTGCCGATCTCGAGCGCGATCACCCCGCCCATACTGTGACCGACCAGGACGATGTTGTCGATATTCGCGGCATCGGTGACCCGGATGATCAGATCGCTGATCACCTTGGTATCGATACCGGTGTTGTCGTAGCGGATCGCCCACACCGAGCCGAGCTGGGTCAGCGACGGCAGCGTGCGGGCGGTATCGGTCGCATCCAGCCCGCCCAGACCGAGCAGATCGAACACCGCGGTCCCCCGCTGCTGCGGGGTCGCCGGCGCCGCGATGGGTACCGCCCCCGGTTCGGTGCGCGCCAGCCGAGCCCGCTCGGGCTCGATATCCCCCGCCCAGTACTGAGCGAACAGGGACACTGCCACCAATGGCACGACGGCCAGCCGCAACAACACCAGGCGAGTGCGCCGCAAGGTCTTCCAACCATGGCCGAGCCGGGTCTCGGCCAAGCGGGCCTGCCGCCGCGCATCGTCGAAATCCGCGACGGTGGACGGGTGCCGGTCCTCATACAGCATCCCCATCCACTGTAGGACCACTCGCGCGGATGATCATCCGCCCAGCTCGGCGACGTGATCCCGGCAGGGGGGATCCGGATGCCAACCCTGTTCAGCCCAGGTAGCGGGCGGCCCAATCCGTTCGGAACCACCCCGGAGCCTCGGCTTCGAACCGCTCACTCCCCCAACCCCCCGCCCCCTCGGGCACGACACCGACAACCTCCACGCCGGTGACCGCCGGAAGATCCGAGCGATTGCACTCACTGGCGAGATCCGGTGTGGCGGGCCAGGATCCGATGACCAGGCCCGCGCAGTGCAGGCCCGCGGCGGTCAGGGTTCGGGTGGTCAGTTCGCTGTGGTTGAGGGTGCCCAGGCCGGCCGCGGTGACCACCAGGACCGGGGCGCTGAGCTTTTGGGCCAGGTCCAGGAGGGTGAATTCGCCTAGGCGGACCAGGAGGCCGCCCGCGCCCTCCACCAGGGTGAGGTCGGCGTCGGAGAGGGAGTCTATGGCGGCGGCCACCTCGCTCAGGGTGAGCAGGGGCTGGCCGCAGCGGCGGGCGGCGGTGTCGGGGGCCAGCGGTTCCGGGTAGCGGGCCAATTCGAGGGTGCGGGTGGCGCCGGAGAGGCGTTGGATTTCGGCCAGGTCGCCGGGTTCGCCGGGGGCGATGCCGGTTTGGGCCGGTTTACATACGGCCACCGACCGGCCCGCCGCGCGGGCGGTGGCGGCCAGGGCCGCGGTGGTGACGGTTTTGCCGATATCGGTGGAGGTTCCGGTCACGATCAGAACGGTCATCGGGTCTCCTGTACGCCGCGAGCGTGGGCCAGAACCTCGGCGAGAACCGTTGCGATGGTGCGCATCTCGTCATCGGACAGATCGGCGCGGGCGGTCAGGCGCAGGCGTGAGGTATTTTCGGGAACCGAGGGCGGACGGAAGCAGCCGACGCTCAGGCCGCGGATGCGGCAGGTCTGAGCGGCGTCGTAGGCGCGTTGCGCCTCGCCGAGGACCACCGAGACGACCGCCGAATCCGGTTGCGCCACATCGGCGATGCGCGCGATCTCGGCGGCGCGAGCGAGTACGCGAGTGGACATGGCGGGTTCGCGGCGCAGCAGGCGCAGTGCCGCGCGGGCCGCGCCCACCGCGGCGGGAGCGAGGCCGGTATCGAAGATGAAGGTGCGCGCCGCGTCGATCAGATGCGCCCGCACCCGCTCGTCGGCCAGCACCACACCGCCCTGTGCGGCAAGGGCTTTCGACAGCGTCGCGGTGATCACCAGATCGGGCTGTCCGGCCAGGCCGAGCTCGTGCACGAGACCGCGACCGCCCGCACCGCGCACGCCGAGTCCGTGCGCCTCGTCCACGACGAGTACCGCGCCGTTGGCACGCACCACCCGGTGCAGTTCCGCCAGCGGCGCGAGATCGCCGTCGGCGCTGAATACCGAGTCGGTGACCACCAGCGCCCGCTCCTCGGTGCGCGCGGCCAGCAGCCGATCGACGGCCGCGACGTCACCGTGCGGGGCGATCTCGACCCGGGCCCGCGACAATCGGCAGGCGTCGACCAGCGAGGCGTGACTGCCCGCATCCGACACCACCAGCGCTCCCCGCCCGGACAGCGCGGTCACCACACCCAGATTCGCGGCGTAACCGGAGGCGAAGACCAGCCCGGCCCGCGCGCCCACGAAGTCGGCGAGTTCGGCCTCGAACTCCTCGTGTTCGGTGGTCGTCCCGGTCACCAGCCGCGAGCCGGTCGAGCCGGCCCCCCATTTGCGTACCGCCTCGATCGCGCCCTCGATCACCTCGGGATGACGCGAAAGTCCCAGGTAATCATTGGAAGCCAGATCGATCAGCCCGGTCTCCGGCGCCCGCGCCCGCAGCTCCCGCCGCAGTCCCGCGGCCACCCGCCCGGCGGCCCGCGCGTCCAACCAGCTCAACGGATCACTCACAGGCAGGAAGCATACTTGAACGGCGTTCAGGAGCAAGCGGCGATCGGCGAACCGACTCGGGGTCGGCCCATCCAACTACAGGCGTAGTCACTCTCGGCGAGTTGCGCCTGAGAGTCCTCCACGCGGGCGACCCACAAGCGACTGCCGGAGACTGTCCACCTACCAATCGGACCAGCGATACGAACCACTGGCCATCGATGAAGAAGTATCGAACGCATGGGCTCTACTGGTATCCCAGTTGCGGGCAGCCCGACGAAAGGCGCCGACCAACGACACTTGGATCGCAGCCACGGCGATCGCGTACGGGATCCCGGTCGTGACACAGGATGGCGACTACGACGATATGCCCGGCCTGGAGGTCATCGAACTGTAGGTCCGACGGCCGAATTCTCTACCGTCCTGCGGACCAATGGAATTCGCGAAATCATCCGCAGGACGTCGAGGCCGGTTGATGGTCGCAACGCTTCTCACGCCGATGCCGCGGCCACCACACCCGCGGCGATGCGTTCGACGTCCGCGGCGGTGCTGATGTAGGGCGGCATGGTGTAGATCAGATTGCGGAACGGCCGCAGCCATACCCCGGCCTCCACCGCCGCGTGGCTGGCCTTGCGCATATCCACGGGGTGCTCCAATTCCACGACCCCGATCGCGCCCAGCACCCGCACCTCGGCTACGCTCGGAATCGCCTGGGCCGCAGCCAATCCTGCGGTCAGTCCCGCCTCGATGCCCCGCACCTGCGATTGCCAGTCCCGCGACAGCAGCAGCTCGATCGAGGCCACTGCCACCGCACAGGCCAGCGGATTGCCCATGAAGGTCGGCCCGTGCATGAGCCCGCCGTGCCCGGCGCTGACCGTCTCGGCGATCTCCGAGGTACACAGCGCCGCGGCCAGGGTGAGATAGCCGCCCGTGATGGCCTTGCCCACACACATCACATCCGGCGCGACCCCGACCCGATCGGCGGCGAAAAACGTTCCGCTGCGGCCGAATCCGGTGGCGATCTCGTCGAACACCAGCAGCACGCCGTGCTCGTCGCACAGGCGGCGCAGATCCCGTAGATAGTCCGGATGATGGAACCGCATTCCGCCCGCGCCCTGCACGATCGGCTCCACGATCACCGCCGCGAGTTCGCCGGCATACTCGCCCAGCAGCCGGTCCAGCCGCGAAACATACTCCGGCTCATACTCTTTCGGCGGCATCGGCGCGAATACCTGTTCGCTGAGCACATCGGTCCACAGCGAATGCATACCGCCGCGCGGATCGCAGACGCTCATCGGAGTGAACGTATCCCCGTGATATCCGCCGCGCCAGGTGAACAGCCGCCGCTTCTCCGGCCGCCCGAGCGCGCGCCAGTACTGCAGGCACATCTTGACCGCCACCTCCACCGACACCGAACCGGAGTCGCAGAGGAACACCTTGTCCAGCCCGGCCGGGGTCAGCTCGACCAGCAGCTGCGCCAGGCGCGCGGCGGGTTCGTGGGTCAGGCCGCCGAACATGACGTGGCTCATTCGCTGCGACTGCGCCACCAGCGCGGCGTCGAGCACCGGATGCCGATAGCCGTGCACGGCCGCCCACCACGAGCTCATACCGTCCACCAGCTCGCGCCCGTCGGCCAGGGTGAGCCGGGTGCCCGCGGCCGAGGCCACGACCAGCGGTTCGGTGGTCGCCGGGAAGCCGCCGTAGGGATGCCAGACGTGCGCGGCGTCGAGTGCGGTGATCTCGTCGGGTGTCACGGAACTCCTCCACGATACGAAGCTTGAACGCCGTTCAAGTTACCACCGGACCGCGAAAAACCGGTCCGCGACGGCCGAACCGGCCGTATCCTTTGACTCAGTCAAAGGATTGGAGACGAATATGACCGCCGTCACCGACACCGTCGACACCGAGCACATCGCCGCGGTCCGGGAGTTCAACCGCCGCTACACCCGGCTGATCGGGGTACTGCAGGAACACCTCGTCGAGAGCGAACATTCGCTGACCGAGGCGCGAATCCTGTTCGAGCTGAACAACTTCGGCCCGCTCGAGGTCGTCACCCTGCGCCAGGACCTGGACCTGGATCCCGGCTATCTGAGCCGCATCCTCACCCGTTTCGAACAATCCGGCCTCGCGCAGCGCCGCCGCTCCGAACACGACGGCCGACGCCAGGAGGTAGCGCTGACCGAGCACGGCCGCGAGGTCTTCGCCGAACTGGACCGACGCTCCGACGCGAGCGTGGCCACCCTGCTCGGCGACCATTCCCCCACCGAACGCAGCCGATTGGTCAATGCCATGCGGACCATCGAGCGCATCCTCGACGGCCGCGCGGCCGCCTCCTTCACCATCCGCGATCCGCGTCCGGGCGACTACGGCTGGGTCGTACAGCGCAACGGCGCGCTCTACGCCGCCGAATGCGGCTGGAACCTGGCCTACGAAACCCTGGTCGCCCGCATCGTGGCCGACTATCTGGACACCCACGAACCGGATACCGAACGGGCCTGGATCGCCGAATCCGACGGCGAGCCGGTGGGCTCGATCTTCTGTATGCGCGAGGACGACACCACCGCCCGGCTGCGGCTGCTGCTCGTGGAGCCGTCGGCGCGCGGACTGGGCGTGGGCAGCGCACTGGTCGAGGAGTGCCTGCGCTTCGCCGCCGCGGCGGGCTATCGCCGAATGGTGTTGTGGACCACCGACGCCCAGACCTCGGCCCGCCACATCTACGAGCGCGCGGGCTTCGAACTGGTCGACACCGCACCGCATCACGACTTCGGCCGGGAGGTGACGGGACAGACCTGGCGTCGCGCCCTGTGACGCGTCGCGGCCCGGTTACGGGATGGTCAAAAGTCCAGATTCCGGATGTGACCGATTCGTCCAGAATCGCGGCCGGGCACCGAACCCGTCGCGAATCCGCGAAACACCGGCACTCGAACCCCACGCGCATCGACCCGTCGGACCCGGCGGCTACTGTCGGTAGCATGGTGCTGCCCGATCCGACCGGCGACGTGGCCCCGCTGGGCGTCTGGCCGGGGACGCCCTATCCCCTGGGCGCGACCTACGACGGCGCGGGCACCAACTTCTCGGTCTTCTCCGAAGTCGCCGAGCGGGTGGAGGTCTGCCTGATCGATGACGAGGGCGTCGAGACGCGAATTCCGCTGGAGGAGGTCGACACCTACGTCTGGCACGCCTATGTGCCGACGGTCGCGCCCGGTCAGCACTACGGCTTCCGGGTGCACGGACCCTTCGATCCGGACCGCGGATTGCGCTGCGACGCAAGCAAACTGCTGCTCGACCCGTACGGCAAGGCCTTCGCGGGCGAATTCGACGGGCATTCCTCGCTGCACACCTACGGCCAGGACACCTTGGGCCACACCATGACCGGCGTGGTGATCAACCCGTTCTTCGACTGGGCCGACGACCGCTCGCCCACCCGTCCCTATCACGAGACGGTCATCTACGAGGCCCACGTCAAGGGTATGACCATGACCCATCCGGCGGTGCCCGAGCAGTTGCGCGGCACCTACGCGGGCATCGCCCATCCGGCGATCATCGAACATCTGAAATCGTTGGGCATCACCGCGATCGAGCTCATGCCGGTCCATCAGTTCATCCACGATCAGATGCTGCTGGATCAGGGACTGCGCAACTACTGGGGTTACAACAGCGTCGGCTATCTGGCCCCGCATCACGACTACGCCGCCGACCGCCGACCCGGCGCGGCGGTCACCGAATTCAAGGCCATGGTGCGGGAACTGCACGCGGAGGGCATCGAGGTCATCCTCGACGTGGTCTACAACCACACCGGCGAGGGCAATCACCTCGGCCCGACCATCGGCCTGCGCGGTATCGACAACGCCGCCTACTACCGGCTGATGGAGGACGAGCCCGAGCACTACATGGACTACACCGGCACCGGCAACAGCCTCAATGTGCGCCATCCGCACACCCTGCAGCTGATCATGGATTCGCTGCGGTACTGGATCCTGGAGATGCACGTCGACGGCTTCCGCTTCGACCTGGCCGCGACCCTGGCGCGCGAATTGCACGATGTGGACCGGCTTTCCACCTTCTTCGATCTGGTGCAGCAAGATCCGGTGGTGAGCCAGGTGAAGCTGATCGCCGAACCGTGGGACGTCGGCGAGGGCGGCTATCAGGTCGGCAACTTCCCCGGGCTGTGGACGGAGTGGAACGGCAAATACCGGGACACCGTGCGCGATTACTGGCGCGGTGAGCCGTCGACGCTGGGCGAGTTCGCCTCCCGGCTCACCGGCTCCTCCGATCTGTACGAAGCCACCGGCCGTAGGCCGAGCGCCAGTATCAACTTCGTCACCGCCCACGACGGGTTCACCCTGCGGGATCTGGTGTCCTACAACGACAAACACAATGAGGCCAACGGCGAGGGCAATCGCGACGGCGAGAGCCACAACCGCTCCTGGAACTGCGGCGTGGAGGGCCCGACCGACGATCCGGAGGTACTGGCGCTGCGAGAACGCCAGAGCCGCAACATGATCGCGACACTGGTGTTGTCGCAGGGCACCCCGATGCTGCTGCACGGCGACGAGATGGGTCGCACCCAGCAGGGCAACAACAATGCCTACTGCCAGGACTCGCCGCTGTCGTGGATGGATTGGTCGCTGGCACAGAAGAATTCGGATCTGCTCGAATTCACCCGCGCGGCGATCGCGCTGCGCGCCGAACATCCGGTGTTCCGGCGACGACGCTTCTTCGACGGCCGCCCCGCCACCGGCCACGCTCACCCCGGTGACATCGCCTGGCTGACCCCGGCGGGTGAGGAGATGACCGCCGCCGACTGGGACTCGGGCTTCGGCCGCTCGCTGACGGTATTCCTCAACGGCGCGGCCATCAAGGAACCGGGCCCGCGCGGGGAGCGCGTCACCGACGACTCCTTCCTGCTGTGTTTCAACGCCCACGATGCCGCAATCGGGTTCGTTCTGCCCGGCGTCGAGTTCGGCGAGCGCTGGTCGGTGGCGCTGGACTGCGCGACCCCGACCGGGGAGTCCGAGGCGGATTTTCCCGCCGCCGCGACGGTCGAGGTTCTCCCGCGCTGCTTGCTTGTTCTGCGCCGGACGGCATGATCGATGGCGAGATGACAGAACCGACACCGCCCGACGAGGTCACCGGGCCGATCGCCCGCCGTACATCGGTCCGCAGCACCTACCGGTTGCAACTGCGGCCCGACCTGCTCACCTTCGCCGATGCCCGCGCGATCGCGGAGTATCTGCAGCAGCTGGGCATCTCCCACCTGTACCTGTCCCCGATCCTGACCGCGGCCCACGGGTCCACCCACGGCTACGACGTGACCGATCCGACAACGGTCTCCGCGGCGCTGGGCGGCCCGGCCGGACTCAAGGCGCTGTCCGACGAGGTTCGCGCCCGGGGTATGGGGTTGATCGTCGATCTGGTGCCCAATCACGTGGGCGTGGCCGATCCGCGCCAGAATCCGTGGTGGTGGGATGTGCTGCGCAACGGCAAGGGCTCGCAGTTCGCGCACTTCTTCGATATCGACTGGAGTCCGGCCAACGGCGCGGGCGGACGCTTGGCGCTGCCGGTGCTGCAGAGCGAGAACGATCCGGCCGCGCTGACCGTGGACCGCAGCGGCCCCGAGCCCATGCTCGCCCTGCACGATCTGCGCTTCCCCATCGCCCCGGGCACCGACGGCGAGAACGCGCTGCGCATTCACGATCGCCAGCACTATCGCCTGGTCAGCTGGAAGGCCGGGGTGTGCACGTATCGCCGTTTCTTCGCGGTGTCGAGTCTGGCCGCGATCCGGCAGGAGGATCCGGCCGTCTTCGACCTCAGCCATCGCGAACTGGCCGCCTGGTGTGAACACGATCTCGTCGACGGCGTGCGCATCGACCATCCCGACGGGTTGGCCGACCCCGCGGGTTATCTGACCAAACTGCGCCGCCTGATCGGCCCCAATCGGCTGCTGCTGGTGGAGAAGATCCTCGCCCGCTCCGAACCGCTGGACCCCGTCCTGCCCATCGATGGCACCACCGGCTACGACGCGCTCGCCCTCGTGGGCGGGGTCTTCGTCGACCCCGCCGGGGAGCCGGCCCTCACCGAACTGTCGCGCGAATTGTGCGAGCACGGCAGCGACGCGGAATGGTTCGCCGATACCGAACATCGGATCAAACGCGCGGTGGCCGAGAAGCTGCTGGTGCCCGAGGTGCGACGACTGGTGGCCGCGGTCAAACGCGACGGCGGCGCCGAGGATTTCGACACCATGGCGCTCACCAACGCCACCATCGAGGCGCTGTCGCATGTGCCGGTCTATCGCACCGACTATTCGCCCCTGACCGGTGTGCTCGCCGAGGTCATCGCCGAAATCGAAAGGCGCAACGGCGAATTGGCCGCGCCGCTGGCGGTCCTGGTCGCGGCGCTGGCCGCGGGCGGCGAGGCGGCGGTGCGCTTCCAGCAGGTGTGCGGGGCGATCACGGCCAAGGCCGTCGAGGACACCATGTTCTATCAGGCCGCGCGGCTGGTGTCGCTGCAGGAGGTCGGCGGCGATCCGGCCCGATTCGGGCGCTCGCCGTTGGAATTCCACCTCGCCAATGCCGATCGCGCTCGCCGCTGGCCGGCCTCGATGACCGCCCTGTCCACCCATGACACCAAGCGCGGTGAGGATGTGCGCGCCCGCATCTCGGTGCTGTCGCAGCTGGCTGAGACGTGGGCGGGCGCGGTAACGGCGTGGAACGACATCACCCCGCCGCCGGACGGCGCGACCGCGCTGTTCCTGTTACAGAACATGTTCGGGGTCTGGCCGGCCGACGGCCGCGCGGCCGCCGCGGTACCCGGACTGCGCGAGCGGCTGCATCAGTTCGCGGAGAAGGCCGTTCGCGAGGCGGGCACCCGGTCCTCCTGGGAGGAGCCCGATTCCGAATTCGAGACCGAACTGCACCACTGGATCGACGCGGTGATCGACGGCCCGGTCGGTGCGGAGCTGAGCGAGCTGGTCACGAAACTGTCCCCGCACGCCTGGTCGGACGCGCTGGCGCAGAAGCTGTTACAGCTGTGCGGGCCCGGCATTCCGGATATCTACCAGGGCTGCGAACTCTGGGAGGATTCGCTCGTCGATCCGGACAACCGCCGCCCGGTGGATTTCTCCCATCGCCTGGCCATGCTCCAATCTCTCACCGGCACACCGGAACTGGACGCCTCCGGGGCGGCGAAGATGTGGGTGGTCGCCTATGCGCTGTGGCTGCGCCGCGAGCGCCCCGACTGCTTCGTCGGCGGCGGCTACACCCCGCTGTTCGCGACCGGCGAGCGGTCGGCGCATCTACTCGGCTACGCCCGCGGCCGGATCGGCGAACCGCCGCAGGTGATCGTGGCCGCGACCCGGCACAGCGTGGGACTGGCCGATTCCGGCTGGGGCGATACCGCCCTCGAACTGCCCGAGGGCAGTTGGACCGACCGGCTGACCGGGCAGATCTTCTCCGGTCCGGTCCGCGCGGACAAGCTGTTCGCCCGGCTTCCGGTCGCCCTGCTGGTGCGATGACACGCCCGGCCACGCGACACGCTGGCCGACCCGTTGGTCCCTTTTGTGACTGGTGAGACATAGCATCATCGGCTGCATCCGCACGATCGATCGCGTTTCGTCAGGAGGCAGCTCGTATGGAGTTCGGTTTCCGCGCGCGTCGGGTGGCGCTCGGCTGTTGCGTCGCAGTCACGATGATCGGGACGCTCGCCGCTCCCGCCCCCGCGGCTCCGCAATCGCCGGACCTCCCCACCGATCTGGTCGAGGCCCTGCAGCGCGATCTGAAGATCAGCGCTCAGCAGTATCTCGCGCGCATCCGAACCTCCGAGCGGCTCGCCGACTTCGCGTCCACCGCGCGCATCGCGCATCCGAACGTTTTCGCCGGTGTCCGCATGGACGGTGACCGCGGCGTCGTGGCGCTGGCCGACGGGGTGAGTTCGGATGCGGCCCGAAAGGCCGCGCAGCAGGCGGGTTTCGCGGTGGAGACGGTCGGCGACAGCCTGGCCACGCTGCGCGGGCGGCGCACCGCCTTCGAACAGTGGCTGGCTCGGCAGCCGCGATCGGTGGCCGAATCGGTGGTGGGCTACGGCATCGACGTCACGCACAACAGCCTGACCGTGCGGGTCGCCCAGGGCACGCAGCTGCCCAGCGAGGCGGGTCGGCTCCGCTCGATCACCGCGCAGATCCCGGTGGCCCAGCCCTACAGCGGCCCGATCGTCGACAAGGAGCCGATGACGGGCGCCGGCACCGACGCCGTCATCGGCGGGCAGCCCTATGCCTTCGACTTCCTGGGCCGGACCGGCAAATGCTCGTTCGGATTCAACGGCACCGACGCCGCCGGACACGCCGTGAATATCACAGCGGGACATTGCAATCCGAACAATCTGCTCCCCAAGGCCGACAAGTCGACCCAGCCGCGGCACATCTTCGAAACCGGTTTCGACGCCCACGACAAGCGGCGCGGCGACGATCTCGGCTACTTCGAGGCGTCCAATCTCGGCCCGCACGACTTCTCGGTCATCCGCATCGGCGACGCCGCGGCGGCGCGCTTCCGCAACAACCAGATCACCACCCGCCGCATCACGGTGCCGGGCCCGATGTCGGCGGGTTCGGCCGCCGGACTGCATCTGCCGACCAGCAGCAGCGAGGGGTCGGCCGGGACGCCGCCGGCCGGTCCGGATATCGGCATCGACGGCACCGCCGACCCCGTCGTCGGCGGCATCGTCTGCAAGGCCGGTATGCGCACCGGCTACACCTGCGGCCAGGTCATCGACGTCGATCTGGAACTCAATGTGAAGATGAAGCCCGAGGACAAGGACTCCACCCGCCTCGAGCATATGTTCGCCGCCAATGTCTGCGGTCAGCACGGCGACAGCGGTGGTCCGATCTTCGCCGGCTCCAAGGCCGTCGGGATCACCAGCGCCGTCGCCATGGATCCGACCTCACCGTCGGACGGATGCGGTCTGATCCCACTGCTGATCGGTCAGCCGATCAACCCTGTGCTGCAGGCCAATCCGGGTCTGACGGTGCGAACGAACTGACGACCTCAGGCCGTGATCGCCTGCGGTAGCTCCGAGGTCGTCGCGGCCGGCTCGTAGGGAAGCGAGCCGGCCAGTTCGTTCTCCCAGCGCATCACGTTCGGCGGGTTGTAATCCGAACAGGGCTGCGCCGTGGTCGACAGGTACACCTGGTGATCGTCGGGCAGGCCCAATCGCCGCCAGGAGTCGCGATAGAACCGCTTACTGGTCGGATGCGCCACCTTCGCGCACAAATTCAGCATGCGATAGCCGACGGTCAGCGAGTTGTGCGGCGTCACGGAGTTGTCGAAGCCCGCGTGGCGAGCGATCAACTGCTCCAACCGATCCCGATCGAACACCAGGCCCTGCTTCTCGGCCTCGCTCACCATCCAGCGCAGCGTGATGTTCGACAGCCGCGGATCCTGATAGCCGCCGCCGATATCGGTGTGCACTCCCTTGAACCAGACCTGCTTGACCCGCTCGGGATCCTGCTGCACCGCCTCGGGCACCTCCCACAGACACGGCGCGAAGGCGCGGCGGCGTTCGTTGATGGCCAACGCCTGACGCGCGCATTCGACCAGCGGCGACAGCCGCACATCGTGGAAGCGGTAGCGCCACGAGGTCAGCAGCGGCACACCCATCGAGCCCACGGTGTCGAAGACGCCCATGAACTTGATCGGCACCGAGTAGTGGCAGTTCTCCTCGCGGAAGCGCACCCAGTGCTGCGGATCCGGATCATCGGGATTGCGCTTGCGCTCCCGATAGATCCGCAGCGCCTGCGGATATTTCCCATCGATCATCGCCTCGGCCGTCATCAGGCCCAGGCGGTTGATCATGCCCGCGAGGCTGCGCGCGGTATAGGCGCCGCGGCTGAAGCCGAAGATGTAGATCTCGTCGCCGGGCTCCCAGTTCAGGGCCAGCTGCCAGTACATGGTCGACAGATTCGCGTCCAGGCCCAGGCCGAACGCCCCGCCGAGCAATTTGTCGGCGAGATAACCGCGCGAACCGGGCCCGTCGATGTAGAAGACGCGCTGACCCACCCCGCCCCCACGCGCCGAGGGGGTGTGCAGCCGGACCGATTCGGCGATCTTGACGATATTGGACACCGAGGGGTTGCTCTCCGCACCCCACGTGCCGTCACAACAGACCACCAGTCGTTTCATGGGTGAAATCCTCCCGCCCCGTTCGTCCCCGAACTTGCGTAGCCGACTACCCGAATCATCGACTCGGCCCTACGCAAGTGTTAATCGCTTCACAGATTCCTCATGAAGTCCCTGCCATTGTGACGGACATGCCCGCAGAACGCGCTGCCGTCGCCACCGCACCCGGCTGTGCTGAAATGAGCAGGATGCGCGTACTGGTAGTCGAGGACGATCGCGAGCTGGGCGACGAGGTCGCCGACGGCCTGCGGGCCGCGGGCTTCGCGGTCGATCTCGCGCGGGATATGGCCGATGCGGATCTGAAGATCACGGTCAACGCCTACGACTGCCTGATCATCGATCGCGGCCTGCCCGACGGCGACGGCCTGGATCTGGTGCGCGCACATCGCGAATCCGGCGACCGCACCCCGGTGCTGATCCTCACCGCCCGCGACGGCCTGGCCGACCGGCTCGACGGCTTCGCCCACGGCGCCGACGACTATGTGGTCAAACCCTTCGACCTCGACGAGCTGGCCGCCCGGGTGCGCGCCCTGTGCCGCCGCCAGGAACGCCCGGCGCCGACCCGCACCCAGATCCGCGATCTGGTGGTCGACCGCCCGCGGCGGCGGGTACAGCGGGCCGGGGTGCTGTTGACGTTGACGCCCAAGGAGTTCGGCGTCCTGGAACTGCTCGCCACCCGCGCGGGCAGCGTCGTCACCCGCACCGAACTCATCGAATGCTGCTGGGACGAGATGGCCGAACCCGCCTCCAACGTGGTCGACGTGGTGATCGCGCAGCTGCGCCGCAAACTCGGCGCGCCGCCGCTCATCGATACCGTCCGCGGCGTCGGCTTCACCATCGAACCGTGACCGGACGCGATCCGCGCCCGGCGGTCGCACGGCTGCGACGCACCCGTTGGCGGCTGACCGTGCTGTTCACCGCGATCACCGCGATCTGCCTGATCGTCTTCGGCGCCTTCGCCGCGACCATCGACGCCCGCTCACGCCAGCGGGCCCTCGACGATCGCGTCGACCGGATCGCCACCGGCCTGACCCGCGACGTGTTCTGGGACGAGAAGGGCGGACTCGATCTGGAACTGCTGCGCGAGGACGATCTGGCCCAGGGCACGGCCTCGGTCGCGGTGTTGAGCCACGATGCGACCGCGGGCTGGCGCGAGGCGTTCGGTCACCGGCGGCCGGGCCTGCCCACCGACGCGCGGCTGGCGGCGCTGGCCGCCGACGCCGCCACCGAGGGCGAGCAGATCATCCGGACCGTGCCGAGTAACGACGGCCATCCCGTGCGGGTGGCCGCGGTGCCGAGCTGGAACAGCGAAACCCAGGTGGGCGCGGTGGTTTTCGCGGCCGTGGATCCCGCGCCGGGCGAACGCGATCACGACGGGCTGGTGCTCGCGCTCGAACTGGGCGGCGCGGCCCTGATCGCGCTCGCGGCCGCCGCGGGCCATCTGCTGTCGGGGCTGAGCATGCGCTCGGCGCTGCGCATGCTCGACGATCAGGAACGCTTCCTCGCCGACGCCGCACACGAACTGCGCACCCCGCTGGCCACCCTGCGTCTGCACACCGATGCGGGCCTGCGCGAACCGGATCGAGCCACCACGGCACTGACCGATGTGCGGCGCTTGGCCGATCGGATGGGCCGGTTGGTCACCGGACTGCTCGCCCGCACCCGCACCCAGACCGGGGTGGTGCGCCCGGACGCGGTGCGGCTGCGGCTGGATCAGCTGGTCGAGGCCGTCGTCGCCGAATGCGGGCCCGATATCGCCCTGAGCGCCGAACCCACTGTGGTGCAGGCGGATCCGGACCTGCTCACCCTGGCCGTGCGCAATCTGGTCGACAATGCCCTGGTACACGGCGGCGGCCGGGTCGAGGTGAGCGTGGCCGCGGGCCGGGTCAGCGTGCGCGATCACGGCGCGGGAGTGGACGCGACACTCGGCGATCCGTTCACCCACGGCACCACCGGTTCGCCGAGCGGGCACGGCATCGGATTGTCGATCGTGCGCTGGGTCGCCCAATTGCACGACGGCAGCGCCATTATCGAGGCCGCGCCCGACGGCGGCACGCTGGCGGTGCTGGCGCTGCCGGAAATCAGTACCGCGTCAGAATGAGATCGGTCTTCAGCACGTCGGTCGGCGCCAGCCAGCCCTTGGACCGCAGCGTGCCGATGGCCTTGTCGCGCAACGTCCTCGCCTCGTCGCGGGTATCGGTCTTGAACGACAGCTCGATCACCGTCTCGGTGCCCGAGCCCGAGACCGCGCGGATCGGCACCACCTCGAGATCGATATCGGTCCCCTGCCAGGAGCCCGACCAGTCGCGCGCCTCGACCGGCCCGTGCTGGCGCGAGTCCGCCAATCGGTCTCGGCCCCAATTCCTTCCCGACCAGTCCGCCAGCTTGCCGGGAATCCGGTCGACCAGCAGCGTGCGCGCATCCGATTCCGAGGGCAGCCGAGTTCCCTTGTAGCCCTTGGCCGATTCGGACTTCTTGTTCGAGAAGCTGAGCGTCATCTTCTCGTAGGTCCAGTCCACCTGGGCCGCGTAGTTGGTATCGGAGGAATCGAAACCCTGCCGGTTGGCCTCGGTCAGGGCGGCGTCGATATTCTCGCCCGAGATCGCGAAGCGCTTCTTGTAGTCCAGGTCGAGATCCTTGCCGTCCTTGTGCCGCAGGCGCACACTCCAGCCCGCGTTCTTCAATTCCAGCGGCGAGGTGTCGAAGTACTCGTAGGCGAGCGCCCTGGACGAGGCGCCGAGCCCGAAGGCGGAGCGCACCTCGGCGGTGGGCGCGCCCGACGAATCCAGCGCCGCGGCAACGAGATCGAGTTTGACCTCGAAATTCGGCTCGGCGTTCGCGGCGGCCGACGCCAGCGGGGCGCGCGCTCCCCCGAACAGAACGGCGACGATCGCAAGCAGTAAGACAAGATCACGTTTGGCCATCACGGCAGCCTGCGCGGTCGGTATGACCGACCGGCGAGCAATACACAGCGCCGACATGAACTCTCCGATCGTGTCCACGGGTCGGTTCGAGCCACAACCATTCGGTGAGCACACTCACAGCAACATTACTTCCATCCGGACGCTACTATCACTGCAACTGGACGGCCGACCAGTTCGACCCATCGCTGCACACAGATTCACAGGCTCCACATGAAAAGCGTTCTCCGCCGCGCACCCCGTGTCGCGGTAATCCTGGCCGCGGCCACTGCCGCCGTATTCGGCCCCCTGTCCGCAACCGCGTTCGCCGATTCCGGTTCGCATTCCTCCGATACCGTCGGCTACGGCCCGATATTCACCGACGAGGCGATCGCCTTCGCCTACGGATTGGCCAATCCCGATGTCGCGCCGCAGGGTTCCAACGACTGGAACTGCAAGCCCGACGCGGCCCATCCGCGCCCGGTCGTGCTGGTGCACGGCACCTGGGCCAGCGCGTTCGGCGCCTACTCCTATATGTCGCCGCAGCTGGCCGAGGCCGGATACTGCGTCTTCACCTTCAATTACGGGCGCGCGAACGCACCCGGTGACGGACTCGTCCAGCCGAGTATCGGGGCCACCGGATACATCGAGGACTCCGGAAAACAATTGGCGGCCTTCGTCGATCGCGTCCTCGCGACCACCGGCGCGGATCAGGTCGATATGATCGGCCATTCCCAGGGCGGCGTCGTCGCGCGGCAGTATCTGAAATTCGACGGCGGTTCGAATTCCGGCGGATCGAAGGTGCGGCATCTGATCACCTTCGGCGCCACCAATCACGGCACCACGCTGAGCGGTCTGGGCAATCTGCTCGCAATCGTCAAGGCGCGCACCGGAACCGATCTCACCGCGCCGACCGAGGATCTGATCGGGCACGCGGGCATCCAGCAATTGGTCGGCTCATCGGTGCTGAGGAAACTCAACGCGGGCGGCGACACCGTGCCGGGCGTGGACTACACGATCGTGGCCGATGCCCTCGACGAGGTCTCCACGCCCGCCCCGCGCACCTTCCTCACCGCCGGGCCGGGCGCGACCGTGCACAACCGCACGCTGCAGGACGGTTGTGCGCTGGACACCTCCGATCACAATTCGATGCTCTACTCACCGCGGGCGGTGTCGATCGCACTGCACGCCCTGGACCCGGTGGCGCACCCGAACCTGGTGTGTACGACCAACCCCTGGTTACTCTGACAGACTGGGGCGGTGAGCGAGCGGCAAACGGACGAAACGGGCGCGGCGGATCGCGGGACGGTGATCGGCAACGGATTGCTCTGGCTGGCCAAGTGGTCGGTGTGCATCGTCGCGATCGCCGCGGGCGCCTGGGTGATCTTCTACGTCCTCGCGAAATTGTGGGTCGCGGTGCTGCCGGTGCTGCTGGCCGTCGTCGTCGCGACGGTGCTCTGGCCACCGACCCGCTGGCTGGTGAAACGCGGGCTGCCCGCCGCCGCGGCGGCATCGATCACCATGCTCGGCTTCGTCGCCGTACTCGCGGGAATCATCGCCCTGATCGTGCCGTCGGTGGTGGACCAGGTGCCGCAACTGGCCGACAGCGCCACCGACGGCATCAATCGGGTCACCGCCTGGCTACACGGCCCGCCGCTGAATATCCGTGACGAACAGCTGAATTCGGCCAAGGACGCGATCGTCTCGCGGCTGCAGTCGAGTGCCACGCGGATCGCCACCGGAGTGTTCAGCGGCGTGAGCGCGGCCACGAGCGGGATCATCACGCTGTTTCTGGTGCTGGTGCTCACATTCTTCTTCGTCAAGGACGGGCCGCGCTTCGTGCCGTGGCTGCAGGCGCTGTTCGGCCGCCGCGGCGCGCAGCACGTGGAGGAGGTGCTCAACCGGGTCTGGGCCACCCTCGGCGGATTCATCCGCACCCAGGCGCTGGTCAGCCTGATCGACGCGGTCTTCATCGGGGCCGGGCTGGTGATCCTCGGCGTTCCGCTGGCGCTGGTGCTGGCCGTGATCACCTTCCTGGGCGGATTCGTTCCGATGGTCGGCGCGTTCGTGGCCGGGGCGCTGGCGGTGCTGGTGGCGTTGGTGGGCAAGGGTTTCACCACCGCGCTGATCGTGCTGGCCATCATCATCGCGGTGCAGCAACTCGAGGGCAATGTGCTCCAGCCGGTGCTGCAGAGCCGCAGTATGAAACTGCACGCGGTGATCGTGCTGCTCGCGGTGACCGCGGGCGGATCGCTCTACGGAATCGTCGGCGCGTTCCTGGCGGTGCCGATCGCGGCGGTGGCGGCGGTCGTGGTCCGCTATATCGGCGAGCAGATCGACGTGGTCACGACGCCGCCGGAGCCCGAACGCGACCCCGAGGACGAGATCGTCACCGGCGCGAGCTGAGATCGGTTCGCAGACACGCAGAATCGCGACACGCCGATCTTGTCGGGTCCCGACCAGGACCGTGACCTATACCATGAGCCGGTTCTGCGTGTCGGGCCGTGTCGGACCGATTTTCGTCGGTGGCTACCTCTAGAATCCGATGGCGTGTCAGCCTCGTCGGGATCTTTCGTCCATCTCCACAACCACACCGAGTACTCGATGCTCGACGGCGCGGCGAAGATCACGCCTCTGTTCAAAGAGGCCGAGCGGCTGAATATGACCGCGGTCGGCATGACCGACCACGGCAACATGTACGGCGCCTCGGAGTTCTACAACTCCGCCAAGAAGCAGGGCATCAAGCCGATCATCGGCATCGAGGCCTACATCGCGCCGGAGTCGCGGTTCAACACCAAGCGCGTGCTGTGGGGCGACCCGTCGCAGAAGAGTGACGACGTGTCCGGTTCCGGTTCGTACACGCATATGACCATGGTCGCCGAGACCGCGACCGGGCTGCGCAACCTGTTCAAGCTCTCGTCGCTGGCCTCCATCGAGGGTCAGCTCGGCAAGTGGGCGCGTATGGACGCCGAGATCATCGCCGAGCACGCCGAGGGCATCATCGCCACCACAGGCTGCCCCTCGGGCGAGGTGCAGACCCGCCTGCGCCTGGGCCACGATCGCGAGGCCCTCGAGGCCGCCGCCAAGTGGCAGGAGATCTTCGGCAAGGACAACTTCTTCCTCGAGATCATGGATCACGGGCTGTCCATCGAGCGCCGGGTGCGCGAGGGCCTGCTCGAGGTCGGCCGCCAGCTGGGCATTCCGCCCCTGGCCACCAACGACTGTCACTATGTGCACGAGTCGGATTCGGCCAACCACGAGGCGCTGCTCTGCATCCAGACCGGTAAGACCCTCTCCGATCCGACACGCTTCAAATTCGACGGCTCGGGCTACTACCTGAAGTCCGCCGAGGAGATGCGCGCCATCTGGGACGCGGAAGTGCCTGGGGCCTGCGACAATACGGTCCTCATCGGCGAGCGCGTGCAGTCCTACGAGGACGTCTGGGCCCATCGCGACCGGATGCCGATCTTCCCGGTGCCCGAGGGTGAGACCCAGGCCAGCTGGCTGCGCAAGGAGGTCTTCCGCGGCCTGGATCGCCGGTTCCCCGGCGGCGTGCCCGACGAGTACGTCCGCCGCGCCGACTACGAACTCGACGTCATCATCGAGATGGGCTTCCCGGCCTACTTCCTCGTGGTCGGCGACCTCATCACCTACGCCCGCTCGGTCGGCATCAGCGTCGGCCCGGGCCGTGGTTCGGCGGCCGGCTCGCTGGTCGCCTACGCCATGGGCATCACGAATATCGACCCGATCCCGCACGGGCTGCTGTTCGAGCGCTTCCTCAATCCCGAGCGCGTGTCCATGCCCGATATCGATATCGACTTCGACGATCGCCGCCGCGGTGAGATGGTGCGCTACGCCACCGAGAAGTGGGGTACCGACCGGGTCGCCCAGGTGATCACCTTCGGCACCATTAAAACCAAGGCGGCGCTGAAGGATTCGGCCCGCGTGCAGTTCGGCCAGCCGGGTTTCGCGATCGCCGATCAGATCTCCAAGGCGCTGCCGCCGCCGATCATGGCCAAGGACATTCCGCTGTCGGGCATCATGGATCCCGAGCACGAGCGGTACAAGGAGGCCGCCGAGGTCCGGGAGCTCATCAATACCAACCCGGATGTCAACAAGATCTACGAGACCGCGCGCGGCCTCGAGGGCCTGATCCGCAACGCCGGTGTGCACGCCTGCGCGGTCATCATGTCCAGTGAGCCGCTCACCGACGCCATCCCGGTCTGGAAGCGTGCGCAGGACGGCGCGATCATCACCGGCTGGGACTATCCGTCGTGTGAGGCCATCGGCCTGTTGAAGATGGACTTCCTGGGTCTGCGCAACCTGACGGTCATCGGCGACGCCCTGGTCAACATCAAGGCCAACCGCGGTATCGAACTCGACCTGGACACCCTGCCGCTGGAAGATCCGCCGACCTACGAATTGCTCGCTCGCGGTGACACTCTCGGCGTATTCCAGCTCGACGGCGGCGCCATGCGCGATCTGCTGCGCCGCATGCAGCCCACCGGCTTCGAGGACATCGTCGCGGTGCTCGCGCTGTATCGCCCGGGCCCGATGGGCATGAACGCCCACAACGACTACGCCGACCGCAAGAACAAGCGGCAAGAGGTCAAACCCATCCATCCGGAGCTCGAGGAGCCCCTGAAGGACATCCTGGCCGACACCTACGGGTTGATCGTGTACCAGGAGCAGATCATGCAGATCGCGCAGAAGGTGGCCGGATACTCCCTCGGCCGAGCCGATATTCTGCGCCGCGCCATGGGTAAGAAGAAGGCCGAGGTGCTCGAGGCCGAATTCGAGGGCTTCGAGAAGGGCATGTTGGAGAACGGCTTCTCCAAACCGGCGATCAAGGCGCTGTGGGACACGATTCTCCCGTTCGCCGGTTACGCGTTCAACAAATCCCATGCCGCGGGCTACGGCCTGGTGTCGTTCTGGACCGCCTACCTCAAGGCCAACTATCCGGCCGAATACATGGCGGGCCTGCTCACCTCCGTCGGTGACGACAAGGACAAGGCCGCGGTCTATCTGGCCGACTGCCGCCGCCTGGGCATTCAGGTGCTGCCGCCGGATGTCAACGAGTCCGAACTCGAATTCGCCTCCGTCGGCAACGACATCCGCTTCGGTATGGGCGCGGTGCGCAATGTCGGCGCGAACGTGGTGGCCTCGATCATCGCCGCCCGCAAGGAGAAGTCGAAGTTCACCGACTTCTCCGACTACCTCAACAAGATCGACACCGTGGCCTGCACCAAGAAGGTCACCGAATCGCTGATCAAGGCGGGCGCGTTCGATTCGCTCAATCACCCGCGCAAGGGTCTGCTGCTGGTGCACTCCGATGCGATCGACGCGGTGATGGCCACCAAGAAGGCCGAGGCGATCGGCCAGTTCGACCTGTTCGGCGGCCTCGACGACAGCGACGAGTCGATGGCCTCGGTCTTCAATGTGAAGGTCGCCGACGAGGAGTGGGACACCAAGCACAAACTCGCCCTCGAACGAGAGATGCTGGGCCTGTATGTATCCGGCCATCCGCTCGACGGCGTGGCGCATGTGCTCTCGGCCCAGGCCGATACCGCGATCCCGAACATTCTCGAAGGCAATCTCCAGGACGGCGCGCAGGTCACCGTCGGCGGCATCCTGGCCTCGGTCACCCGGCGCATCAACAAGAACGGAATGCCCTGGGCCTCCGCGCAATTGGAGGATCTGTCCGGTGGTATCGAGGTGCTGTTCTTCCCGCAGGCCTATTCGGCCTTCGGTATGGACGTCGTCGAGGACGCGGTCGTGCTGGTGAAGGCCCGCGTCTCAGCCCGCGACGACCGGATCTCGCTGATCGCCAACGATCTGGTGGTGCCGGACCTGTCGGCCATCGGCATGGAGAAACCCCTCGCGGTCACCATGCCCACCCGCATGTGCACCCCCGACAAGATCAAGGCCCTGCAGCGCGTCCTGCGCAGCCACCCCGGCCCCGCCGACGTCCACATCCGCCACGTCGGCGCCCGCGAGAAGACCACCCTGCTCAAACTCGACGACAGCCTGCGCGTTTCACCGTCCTCGGCACTGATGGGCGACCTGAAGGCGCTGCTGGGCCCGGGGTGTCTGGCGGGATAGTTACAGCCAGGTCGGATCGCCGAATACCGCGCCGCTGTCGTCCACATCGGCGGATTTGGCGTACAGGTAGGCGTATTGGCGCAGGGTGACCGGGCCGCTGCACTGGTTGACGGTGAGGTGGAAGTCGCGGATGACGATTTGAACCACGCGGCCCGGGGCCATCTCCTTCTCCCCGAGCGGGACCTCCTTGACCTCACCGGGGGCCAGGCTCATGCTCACGATGGGCTGAAATTCGGCCTGTACCTGGGGAAGTCCGTTCTGACTGCCGGGGCTGGTGACGGTCACCTGGGGGGAGGCGCCCACGCTGCCGCCGCCGATATTGACCGCGCAGCCGACGTGGTAGCCGGTTTTGAGCACACCGACCGCGGCACCGTTGACCAGACCGTAGGCGATACCGCTGAGCAGCGCCTCACGCGTGGTGCCCATGAGATTCAGCGACGCAATCCGATTGATGGTCTCGAACCGGCTGCCAACGGTGAAACTGCCGAATGCCGAGCCGAAGGTCTTCTCGTGCGGCGTCAACTCCTCGACATCCGCCCGCGCGGTCGGCGTGCTGAACAGGACGACACCGACAGCGATAGCGCAGACCTTCCACAGGGCGGACGTCATAGTCGAAACTGTAGTAGCCGACGGCTATCTGCCCAGGGTGGACACGCGGTTCAACGCGGCGCGGCCGAGCTTTCCCGCACCACCAGCGTCGGGGCCACAGGCGGTTGCGGCTCCGGTTCGACGGACTCGATCAACTGCCGCAGCAATCGCATACTGCGCCGACCGACCTCGTCGAAATCCTGGCGCACGGTGGTCAGCGACGGCGTCAGATAGGCGGCCTCGGGAATATCGTCGAATCCGACCACCGACACCCGGCCGGGCACGCCGATACCGCGTTCGGCGAAGGCCCGCAGCACGCCGAGGGCCATCTGGTCATTGGCGACGAATAATGCCGTGACCTCAGGGTTTTCGGCCAGTGCGAGCCCGGCCTCATATCCCGAGCGCGCACTCCAGTCCCCCACGCCGGGGGGCGGTACGGGCGCACCCGCGGCGGCGAGTGTGCGCTGCCAGCCCTCGCGGCGATCGCGCGCCTCGCCGAAGCCGTCCGGTCCGGCCAGATGCCACACCGTCTCGTGGCCGAGGTCGAGCAGATGCCGCACCGCCAAGCGCGCGCCCTCGAACTGATCCACCGCCACCGACGGCAGCCCCACCTCGCGCCCGGCCTCCACCACCACCGCCGCCAGCGGGGTGGGCAAACTGTGCAGCGCCGCGGCCGCGGCCTCCTGCGGGGCGATCACGATCACCCCGTCGACACCCTGTCCGGCAAGGGTGTTCACCGCGGCGAGCACGCTGTCGCGATCGACCTGCTCGAGGGTGACGATGCCGACGCCGTAACCCGCTGCGCGCGCGGCCCTTTCGATACCCAGCAGCATGCAGGCCGGACCGTAGAGGATGGTGTCGAAGGTGACCACGCCGAGCACCTTGGAACGCCTGCTCACCAGTCCGCGGGCCATCGCGTTGGGCCGGTAGCCGAGTTCGGCGACCGCGGCCAATACCCGCTCACGGGTCTCCGGCCGCACCTGCGGGCTACCGTTGAGCACACGCGAGACCGTCTGATGCGAAACCCCCGCCAGCTTGGCGACGTCGGTCATCACCGCCGGTCGTTGTCTGTCCGTCACATCCCGCCTTCCGGTGCACCCGATCCCGGTCTCAGGTTAGCGGTCCGGCGCGCCGGACCGCCGAAACCGCGGCGTTCGAGGGGAATCCGTTCGGCGGCAATCGGTTACGGCTTGTGCGCGAGGACCGCGACGAGGGTGACGGAGACGTGATAGTCGTCGGCGGCGACGCCGGCGTCCAGATCGGCCAGGAATTGCTCGCGCTGGGCGGCGCTGATCGCCCCGGCGGCCTCGGCGCGCCGGGCGAGTTCGGCATAGGGCGGTCGGAACTGCCGGGGTTCCCACACGCCCGCCGCGGATGTGATCCGATCGATGACACAGCCCGCCGTCGCGAGTTGCCCGCGCAGCCGCCGTCCCGCCGCGGGATTGGGCACCCCGGCCAGCATGAAGTCGTGCAGCGCGCGCAGGATCACCGGATCGGCCGGATGCACGATCGTGGTGTACCAGTCGGTGTCGATCAGCGCCACACGCCCGCCGGGGCGCAGCACGCGCGCGATCTCGGCGGTCGCCGCCCGCGGGTCCTGCAGATGCTGATAGACCCGCTCGCATCGGACGGCGTCGAAGGACGCGTCCGGAAACGGCAGGCGATAGACCGAGCCGGTGACGAAATCGACCGGTCCCCCGAAACCGATTCCTTCGCCCTCGACTCCTTCCGCACTCGGTCGAGACCCGTGTCCCGCACTCGCGGCGGCGGCGCCGACCAGATTTGCCGCGCGCTCGCGGGCGAGCTCGATCATGCCGGCGTTGGGATCGATACCCACGGATGCTCCGGTCGGCCCGACCTCTTCCGCCGCTGCCAGCACCTCGGTTCCGGTGCCGCTGCCCACATCGAGTACACGCTCGCCGGGCCGCAACGCCAGGGCCGCGCGCGACCACTCCCGCAAATATTGGATGCCGGGCACTCGATCCTGCACGTCCAGCAGCCACACCTGTTCGTCGAGACGCCCGACGTCGGTGCTCTCGTGGAACGACAGAGCATGCGCGCTATCGGTCATACATCGCCTCGCAGTTCGGAGCAAACAATCAGCCGACACTACGATTCGCGCAGACCCCCCGGTTTATCAACGTGACGGCTGCCACTTCCCCCGCGCGGCGGCAATAACCCAGCGCAACGTCGCCACCGCGGCCGCGGCCAGCACGGCCGCCTGCAGCGAACCGGTGACCACGGCGAGAACGACACAGGTCAGCAGCGCGAGGGCCAGAGCCTCGATTTTGTACACGGGCCACGCCGTCCCGGCGATATCAATGCTCGCCGACCGCGGGGTGGGGTTGACCGCTGCCATGTAGTCAGGGTACTCGGACTGTCAAGTTCGGGTAGACGAACTTTCTTGCGGGCTTATTCGATCGGTTGCCGGGGAATTACCAGAGGTATGCCACTGACCGGAGAATATGAGCCCAGCGCATTGGACGAGTCCCGCCAGCACGCGGAACAGTACGAGGCCAGCAACGGCGCCGAGGGCAACACCATGCGGGGCAAACCCGTCGTCCTGCTGACCACCAAGGGAGCCAAGACCGGCAAACTGCGCAAGACCCCACTGATGCGCATCGAGCACGACGGCGAGTATGCCGTGGTCGCCTCGCTGGGCGGGGCGCCGAAGCATCCGGTCTGGTACTACAACGTCAAGGCCAACCCGCACGTCGAACTGCGCGATCGCGAGGTGGTCAAGGACTACACCGCCCGCGAGGTCTTCGGCGACGAGAAGGCCCGGTGGTGGAAGCGCGCGGTCGAGGCCTGGCCCGACTACGCCGAGTACCAGAAGAAGACCGAACGCGAGATTCCGCTGTTCGTGCTCAGCCCGCGGTAGTTTCCGCATGCGGCCGAGGGCGCCCGCGACGCCCCCGGATAGCATGTTCGGGTGTCGAATCCGCTTGATCTCGCAGAGAAAGTATCCGGTCCGCTGCCCGAACTGAGCGCGGACGAGATCGATGCTGCCGCCGAGCGAATTTCCGACATCATTCAGCCGACGCCGCTACAGCGGGTGGACCGGTTGTCCGCGCTGACCGGAGCGAACGTCTACGTCAAACGCGAGGACCTCACCTCCGTCCGCTCCTACAAACTGCGCGGCGCCTACAACCTGATCGTCCAGCTCACCCCCGCCGAACGCGCCGCGGGCGTGGTGACCGCGAGCGCCGGAAATCACGCGCAGGGCGTGGCATTCGCGTGCCGGGCGATGGGCATCTCGGGTCGCATCTACGTGCCGACCACCACGCCGAAGCAGAAGCGCGACCGCATTCGCGCGCACGGCGGCCAGTTCGTGGAACTGATCGCGATCGGCGACACCTACGACGCCGCGGCCGCCGCGGCCGCCGACGACGTCGCCCGCACCGGTGCGACCATGGTTCCGCCCTTCGACGATCCCCGCACCGCCGCCGGCCAGGGCACCATCGCCGCGGAAATCCTCGAACAGCTCGGGCACACACCGGATCTGGTGATCGTGCCGGTCGGCGGCGGTGGCTGCCTGGCCGGGATCGGGACCTATCTGCGCGAGCGGTCGCCCGCGACGGCGATTCTCGGCGTGGAGCCGTCGGGTGCGGCGTCGATGACCGCCGCGCTGGTGGCGGGCGGGCCGGTGACGCTGCCGGAGATCGATCCGTTCGTCGACGGCGCGGCGGTGCGCCGGATCGGCGAACTGCCCTATGCCACGGTCGCCAAATTCGGCGGGCGGGTCATCTCGCACGCCTCGCTACCGCTGCTGACCGCGACCGAATCGCCCAGCGGCGCGGGATCTTTCCGCATCTCACTGGTCGACGAGGGCGCGATCTGCACGACGATGCTCGAGCTGTATCAGAACGAGGGCATCATCGCCGAACCCGCGGGTGCGCTGGCGGTCGCGGCGCTGCCGACGGTCCGGATCGAACCGGGCGCCACGGTGGTGTGCCTGGTGTCCGGCGGTAATAACGACGTGTCCCGCTATGGCGAGATCATCGAGCGGTCGCTGGTCCATCAGGGACTCAAGCACTACTTCCTGGTCGACTTCCCGCAGGAGCCCGGTGCGCTGCGGCGGTTTCTGGACGAGGTGCTCGGGCCCGAGGACGATGTCACGCTGTTCGAGTACGTCAAGCGCAACAATCGGGAAACCGGTGCGGCGCTGGTGGGTATCGAACTCGGCTCGCCGGAGGGGCTGGATCCGCTGTTGAAGCGGATTCGGCATTCGCCCATCCAGTGCGAGCGGCTGGAGCCCGATTCGCCCGCCTACCGCTATCTCACCTGATCACGCCGGGCGTTCGGCCCGGTAGTAGGCGACTCGGCCCAGGCGGCGGCGGTGCTCGGAAGCGACCAGGGCGCAGTCGAATCCGGCGGCGGTCAGCGTCTCGGCGATCTCGTCGCCGCCGATATCCACCAGGTGCAGGCGGCCGCCGGGGCGTAGCACGCGCAGCGCCTCGGCGGCGGCCGCGGCCCGGGTGTCGGCGGGCAGGTGGTGGAGCATGAGCGCCGAGAGCACGCGGTCGTATTCGCCGTCGGCGTAGGGCAGATCCTGGGCGTAGGCGCGTTCGAAGCGGATTCCGCTGCGGCCGTTGATCTTTCGCTGCGCCCGCAGAAGGGCCTTCGGATCGGGGTCGGAGCCGATCACCTCGGCGGCGGGTTGGGATCGGGCGGCCATCACGGTGAGATTGCCGGTGCCACAACCGATCTCGAGTATCCGATGGCCCGGGGCGAGTTCGGCCTGGTCGATCAGGCGGCGGTGCAGCTGCGGTGCGCCGAGCAGTCGGGTGAGCAGATCATAGGCGGGCAGCAGGGCGTCGATGCCGAAGGCGGGCAGGTAGTCGTGGCGGTCGGTCAGTCGGCGGAGCACTGGATGAGGATGATGTTCGGTCATGAATTCCATAGTGATCGCATTACATGCAGAGAAGTTGGGTGATCATCGGCAGGACTGGGACTATCTTCGGTATATGAATCAGGCGGCTCGGCTGGTGCGGCATCAAGGCGGGGTACCCGTTTACGGCTATCGCAGCGATCCACTCACGCCGCCGGTTTCACTCATGCGCTACGACCCGTCGACGCGGCCGACCGGGCATCCGCATATCCATGACTTCCCGGTGCTCTGGTACAGCGCGGCCAGCGGCACGGTCTGCGTGGTCGCCGCGGGCGAGGTCGTCGACGGCACCGCGGCGGGGATCGACGGTATGGGCACCGCGGTCATGTTCGATCCGGCCGCGCTGGGCGAGGATGCCCGCGCGCCGTGGCCCGCCTGGCATTCGCATCCGCTGCTCTATCCGTTCCTGCACGGCAGACGCGACGGCCTGCTGAGGCTGACCATCCCGCCGGAGCGACGCCCGCTGTGGGACAACGCGATCGCCGCCATCGAAGCCGAACTCACCGAACGCCACGACGGCTACCGCCAAGCCACCCGAGCCCATCTCACCCTGCTCCTGATCGACCTGTCCCGCATAGCGGCCGACGTGGTCGGCGACCTACGCCGCAGCGGCGAACCGCTCCTGGCCGAGGTCTTCGACATCATCGACAAACGCCACCACGAACCCCTCTCCCTCAGCGACATAGCCCGCACGGTCAACCTCACCCCCGGCTACCTCACCACCGTCGTCCGCCACCGCACCGGCCGCACAGTCCAAGACTGGATCCTGCACCACCGCATGACCCAGGCCCGCCGCCTCCTGACCGAAACCACCCTCCCCATCTCCGAAATAGCCCGCCGAGTGGGCCTCCCCGACCCCGGCTACTTCACCCGCCAATTCCGCCGAACCCACGGCCTCCCACCCCGAACCTTCCGGATCAACTCCCCCACCTGACCCCTCGCTTCGCTCGGGGAAAGGGGAGGATTCCGCCGGGGAGGAAAAGGAGGTCGCACGGGAAGAAAAAGGAGAATTCCGCACGGGACAATCGGATTCCGAACGATGCACCGTCCGACCCCGCCCCCTTGTGGCCCTCAGGCCCGCTACCCGCTTGTTCCCTGCGCTCCCCGGCCCGCTACCCGCATGTTTCGCTGCACCGCCCGGCCCGCTACCCGCATGTTTCCCTGCGCCCTCCGGCCCGCTACACGCATGTTTCCCTGCGCCCTCCGGCCCGCTACCCGCATATTTCCCTGCGCCCTCCGGCCCGCCGCCCGCATATTTCCCTGCGCCCTCCGGCCCGCCGCCCGCATATTTCCCTGCACCGCCCGGCCCGCTACCCGCATGTTTCCCTGCGCTCCCCGGCCCGCCGCCCCCTTGTTTCCCTGCACCGTCCGCCCAGCGGGCGGTGCAGGGCCCCGCTCAGCTGATATCAACCGACCCGTCGAACACCATCGGTGTCGGTCCCGGCATGCAATCGCGGAACATGGTGGTGGGCATGGGGATTCCGTAGCCGATCATATTCGGCTGGCCGTTGTGGCCCTTGGTTACGGTGATCTGGACCGCCATGGAATCCGGGGGGAACAGCATGATGGGCTGGGTCGTGGTGATCGGGTAGACCAGTGACACGGTGTCGCCGTTCACTCTCAGGCAGGTGACCGGGCCGGTGACCTGCACCGGCAACGGCATATTCCCGAATTGGGCCGTGGCCAGATAGGTTCCGGTGGCCGGGCCGTCGCCCGTGCCCTGTGCATTGATGTGCAGCACGTTCATGCCCATCACTTGCATATTGCCGTCGATCGATACGCCGACGGGCGCGGCCACCGCCTGTCCCGTCGCCGCCAGCACCGCCGCCCCGGCCGCAGCCGTGGACACGGCGAAACGAGTAAGCCGAGTTGTCATGGGAAAACGCCTCCTACGGTAGGTTTCCGGCGGCCGGATACCCCCTGCGGGAGCGCCTATTCGGGCGAGCGGTTCACGCTGGCCGGGCGTTGCGCACTGCCGCTGCGGCGGCTTCGTGCCCGTCAGCGCTCAGCCCCGAGATCACGCCGTCGATATCGGCGGACGGCCGATTCTGGCTGAGCTTGAATTTCGCCTCGATCCGGGTGATCGACAACTCGACCCCGACGATCGCCCGCAGCAGTCCCGAAATGAATTGCGGCGGAGCGTCATCCACCGACCACGGATTCACCCGCCCACCCTCGTGCCGCTCGGACAACTCGACGACATTCCGCTCCACCCACGCCGGATCATCATGCACCGTCAGCCGCCCATAGACATGCGCCGTCACATAATTCCAAGTAGGCACCACCCGCCCATGCTCCCCCTTACTCGGATACCACCCCGGCGACACATACGCATCCGGCCCTCGCACAATAACCATCGCCTCCCCAATCACAGGCCGCCTCCACTGCTCATTGACCCGAGCCAAATGCCCTCGCAACACCCCCTCCCCCGCCCCGTCATACACAAGCGGCAACGTCGTGGCAACAATCCCCTCCGCCGTCACCGTAATCAAATCGGCAGCCCCACACCGCCCGAGCAACTCACGCACAGCCTGCTCATCGGGAACGAAAGACGCGGGAATATACATGCCCCCACCCTGACCGAACCCCACCCGAACCAACAGATCCGCTTCCCCAACACTGGCCCTGAGCCAACCCCAGCCCTCGCTTCGCTCGGGCGGGAATATGGATTTCCCACTCGGAATCGAGACGGGCGACTTTCCCCTTCCCCGCCCGAGTTTCCCCTTCCCCCGCCCGAGCGAAGCGAGGGCTGGGGTCAGGCTGCTTGGGGTTGTGGGAGGTGGGCGGGGCCCGTGGTGGGGCGGGCGTTGCGGACGGCCAGGGGGAGGATCCAGCTGGCGGCTATTTGGTCCCAGGCGAATTTGTTGAGGGTCAGGCGGTTGTGGACGAAACCTATCGATAGTCCCGAGCGGGGGTCGGCCCAGCCGAAGGAGCCGCCCAGGCCGATGTGGCCGAAACCGGCGGGGGCGCCGGGGGCGGGGAGGGAGTGGTAACCGAGGTGCCAGAGCATGGGGAGGTAGAACAGGGCGTGGTCGAGGTGAAGGGTTTGGACCTTGCGTAGGGAGCGGATCGTGTTGGCGGACAGGTACTGTCGGCCGTTGGCGGTGCCGCCGCAGGCCAGGGCGCCGTACATGGTGGCCAGGGCGCTCGAGGTACATACGCCGTTGCCGGCGGCCAGCTCTGTGTTCAGGATGGGTGGTTCGTCGCCCTCCAGCAGGGCCTCGAGGCCGGGGAGGAACAGGGCGCGAGTGGCCGCGCCGGGCGCGCCGGGGATGCCGGAGGCACGGCCGAGGAACATCGCGCCGATCACGGAACCCGCTGCGGCCAAACGCGATCCCGACAGTGCCGCGACCGACATGGCGGTGTCCGCGGGCGGTCGGCCCAGATACATCCCGTCGATCCCGAGCGGTTCGGCGACCTCGCTGCGGATCAACTCCCCCATCCCCCGACCGGTCACCGACCGCGCCAGCCCGGACAGCAGCCACCCGAACGTCAACGCGTGATAAGCCGGAACACCCAGCAGCCGATCGGGTTTCGCCGCCGCGAGCCGCTGCTCCATCAGCCGATGATCGAGCACCTCGTCCAACCCGGCGGCGATCGGCGCCAGCCCGGACAGCCCGGCTCGATGAGTAAGCAACTGCCGCACCGTGATTCGATCCTTACCGGCCGCGCCGAACTCCGGCCAGTACGCAGCCACAGGCAGGTCGTAATCGATCAGCCCGCGATCGGCGAGACGGTGAACAACCGTTGCCGCGATACCTTTCGTCGCCGAGAACACGATGCTGCCGGTATCGCGCGTCCACGCCACCCCCGGCGCCGCCTCCCCGGTCCACACCTCCGCCAGCACCCGACCGTGCCGATGCACCGACAGGGCCCCACCGGCTCCGCGCCGATTGCCCACCAACCTGGCGAAGGTACGCACCAGCGGTTCGAATTCGGCGGCCGCATGCCCGCCCATATCGGCGGGAAGATCCGCGGTAGCGGAGGAAAAAGCGTCGTTGCTCACATACCCACGGTACTTGCGAACAACAGCGGTCGGCAATGATGTTGGCCGACCGGTGATTTCCCGTCCACCCACCCGACCGCCCCCGCTCACCGGGCCGCGACCACATCGTGACCCCACCTCGAGACACGCCGCGATCTGCGAGAACGTCCGTCGAATATCACCGAACCCCACGCCCCGACCCCACACCGATGGATACGCTGAGTTATGCGATCGTTGCGATCAGTGGCCGTCGTACTACTCCTCCCAGCCCTGGTATCGGCCTGCTCGAAAGCGCCATCGCCCGCGCCCACGCCGACCAAGGCCCCCGCCCAGGATCTGGTCGGCGACTGGAACGGCACGCTCGCCCTGCCCAACCACGCGCTCCCCCTGGGCATCACCGTCACCAGGGACGCGACCATCACGGTCACCATCCCCGAACAGGGCATCTACGACAAACCCACCATCCAGGTCACCACCGATCCGGACAATGTCGGCTTCACCATCCCCGACATCCCCGGCGTCCCGACCTTCAAGGGCCGCCACGACCGCGCGGCCGACACCCTCACCGGCACATTCAGCCAATCCGGCAACCAGCTACCCCTGACGATGAACCGCGGCAAGGTGCCCCCGCCGCCGCGTCCGCAGGAACCGAAACCACCGTGGCCGTACAAATCCGAGGACGTCACCTATCGCAGCGGCGATATCACCATCGCGGGCACGCTCACCGAGCCCAACACCCCCGGCCCGCACCCCGCGGTGATCCTGATCAGCGGCAGCGGCGCCCAGGACCGTAACGAGGAACTGCTGGGCCACAAGCCCTTCCTGCTCCTCGCCGACACCTTGACCAGGGCGGGCTACGCCGTCCTGCGCACCGACGACCGCGGCGTCGGCGGCACCGGCGGCAAACTCGACAGCGCCGACTACCGCGACCTGTCCAACGACGTCGTATCCGGAACAACCTTCCTGCGCACCCGCACCGACATCGACCGCAACCGCATCGGCCTGCTCGGCCACAGCGAGGGCGGCTACCTCGGCCCGCTGGTCGCCTCGCGCCCCGACAGCGGCGTGGCCTTCGTGATCATGATGGCGGGCCCGGCCGCCTCGGGTTCGGATGTGCTGCTGGAGCAGAACAAACTCCTGCTCACCGCCCAGGGCGCCAGCCCCGAGGAACTGCGCAAACAGACCGAATTCGTCAGCACCCTGGCCACATTGATCCGCACCGGCGATATGGAACAGGTGCGCCGGTACCTGCTCGACCACAATGCCTCGATCCCCGCGAACGAACAGGCCACCCCCGCGCAGATCGACTTCTACACCTCCCCGTACTGGGCGTCGTTCATCTCCTACGACCCCGCCCCGGCCCTGCAGGCCCTGCGCATGCCGGTCCTCGCCTTCTACGGCAGCAAGGATCTCCAGGTCCCGGCCGCCCAGAGCGAACCGCTGGCCCGCCGGGATCTGGCCGCTGATCCCGATGCCGATATCCATGTCTTCGACGGCCTCAACCATCTGATGCAACCGGCCGGATCGGGCCTGCCCGCCGAATACCCGACCATCGAAACCACCATGGCCCCAGAGGTTCTGGACTACATCACCGCCTGGCTCACCAAGCGTTTCCCGCCCGGTCGCTGACCGCCTCGAGCACCACGAACGAATGCCCCGGGACCGCGGTGCCCGCGGCATTCGGCTCGACCTCGTCCCACGAGGCCAGCACGGCACCGACGAACGGCACGACCACGGCCGCCGCGGACAGATTGCACACCAGACGAATCCGATTGCGGCACACCGCGATCCACCCCTTGTCGTCGTCGAACTCGACCCCCACCCCGGCCAGCCACGGATCGGCGATATCGGCGTACTCGCGCCGCAGCGCCAGCAGCGTGCGATAACACTCGAGCAGCCGCGCCTGCTCCGGCTCACCGAGTTCGGCCCAGTTCAGCTTCGACCGCTCGAACGTCGCCGGATCCTGCGGATCGGGCACCTCGGCCGCCGCCCACCCGTGCTCGGCGAACTCCTCCTTGCGCCCATGCGCGACGGCCGCGGCCAACTCCGGTTCCGGATGCGAGGTGAAGAACTGGAACGGCGTGCGCGCACCCCATTCCTCCCCCATGAACAGCATCGGCGTATACGCCGACAACAGCACCAGCGCCGCCTTGATCGCCAACTGCCCGCCGTCCAGATACGCGCTCGGCCGATCACCGAGCGCGCGATTGCCCACCTGATCGTGGGTGCAGGTGTAGGCCAGCAGCGCGCTACCGGGCACCACCCGGGTATTCAACGGCCGCCCGTGCACTCGTCCTCGGAAGCTGGAATACGTTGCGGCATGGAAGAATCCGCGCCGCAATGTCTCCGACAGGCAGCCCAGTGAACCGAAATCCGCGTAGTAGCCCTGCCTTTCGCCGGACACCGCGGCATGTACGGCGTGATGCAGATCGTCGTTCCACTGCCCGTGCAACCCGAACCCACCGGCCGCACGCGCGGTGATCAACCGCGGATCGTTCAGATCGCTCTCCGCGATCAGCGTCAACGGCCGCCCGACGCGCGCCGAGAGCCGCTCGACCTCCACCGCCAGTTGCTCGAGCAGGTGGATCGCCCGATGATCGACGAGCGCGTGCACCGCGTCCAACCGCAGCGCGTCGATATGGAACTCGTCGAACCACCGCAGCGCGTTGTCGACGATGAACCGCCGCACCTCGTCGGACCCCGGACCGTCCAGATTCACGCTCTGGCCCCAAGTGTTGCGACCCTCGCTCAGATACGGTCCGAACCGCGGCAGATAGTTACCCGAGGGCCCGAGATGGTTGTAGACCACATCCAACGCCACCGCCAAACCCCGCGCATGGCAGGCATCGACGAAGCGCTGCAACCCATCCGGACCGCCGTAGGGTTCGTGCACCGCGTACCACAGCACACCGTCGTACCCCCAGTTGCGCACGCCGTTGAACGCGTTGACCGGCATCACCTCGACCGTGGTGATCCCGAGCGCCACCAGATGATCGAGCCGCCCGATCGCCGCGTCGAATGTGCCCTCGGGGGTGAACGTCCCGATGTGCAGCTCGTAGATCACCGACCCGGCCAGCGGCCGCCCGGTCCACCCGGAATCGGTCCACCGGCCGGTGTCGAGCGTGTGCACGGCCGAATGCCCGTGCACACCGTCGGGCTGACGCGGCGAGCGCGGATCGGGTAGGACGGCCGGATCGTCGTCGAGCAGAAATCCGTAGCGGGCGTCGTCACCCGCCGCGAGTTCGACCCGCCACCATCCGGACGTATCCGCCGACATCTCGGATACGCGACCGTCCACCTCGACCCGCACTCGCCGCGCCCGCGGCGCCCACACCTCGAACAAGGTCACCGCCCCAGCATGGCAGCCCGCTAGCCGCGGCGGCGTTCGAGGAGGTCGTGGAGCTGTTCGAGATACGGCAGCCGGGAACTGTCCAGCCGCACCTTCCCCGCCTCGACCAGCACCACCAGCGCGGCGGCCTTCTGCGGGCAGCCATCGATTCGGCAGCGCCGATGGGCCTGCCAGATCAGATGTGCGCCGTTCACGGTGAGCGGCCGGGCACGCCGCACATGCCGGTTCACCGGTGCTCCGGAACGCGGGCAGCCGATCGCACCGATCGCCGCGCCGCGCGCCGCCCCTGATTGGCGCCCGCGCAGAACGCGGAGATCTTCGTGAAACGACGTAACCGCGAATCCACCCGAGCACATCCGAACCTCTGTGTATCGGCGATCGAAACGCCGTACACCCCAGTGACTTCCGATGGTTCCATCGTGAACCGCCTCTTGGCTCCGCTAATCTTGGGCATTCGGCACAACTCGGTCACCGACCGCTCGGTCTCCACGAATCGAGACCGATTTTTCACACCGAATGCACGTGCAATTGTGCTTGCAGATGTGCGTTATGCGGTAGCGTTGCGGTGTTGCCAGTAGTTGCCATGACTGCGCAACGAGTGGTGAAAGTTGTTGTACTGAAACGGATTGTTAGCGGTATGAACGACTGGCAGACATTCGGGGGTGAGTTGCGGCGCTTGCGCCTGCAACAGGACAGGTCCCTGCGCAGCCTGGCCAAAAGCATTCGATACGACGCGGGGGCGCTGTCGCGGATCGAGAACGGTCTGCGCAGACCGCCGCTCAAGATCGCGCAGGATCTCGACGCCGAACTCGACGCCGGGGGCTCGCTGATGTCGCTGGCGAGCGAGTGCGGGGCGTTCGCCCCCGACGGCATCAGCGCGGCCGCCGCCCGCTCGCTGGCCTTCGCCGACTGGGCGACCGGCGAAGGGGCCGACCAGCTTTCGGTCGACAGCCTGCACTACGAGATCACGCGGATCGCGTCCAGCTACGTCCACGCACCACCGCAACCGCTGTTCAACGATCTGCAGTTGCTACGCGATCAGGTGTGGCAGCTGCTGCGGCACGGCCCCTCACCCTCCCGCGCGCGAGAGCTGATGTTCCTCGGCGGCGCGGCGATCGTGCTGCTGGCGCAGGTCACCGACAATCTGGGTAATTCGGTAGCGGCGATGCAGCACGCGCTCGCGGCCGAACGGCTGGCCGAACGGGCCCAGCACACCGCACTGTTGGCCTGGGCCGACGGGGCCAAGGCGCTGATCGCCGAGTGGAGCGGAAATCCGGCCAAGGCCATCGAATTCGCCCAGCAGGGCGCGCTGGTGGCGCCGCCGGGTGAGCAGCGCGTCCGACTGGCCGCGCTGGAGGCCCGCTGCGCGGCTCGGCTCGGCCGGGCCGAACAGGTGCGGGCCGCGGTGTCCCGGGCCTTGGCGGCCGGCGAACAGGCCGGTGATGTCGACGACATCACCGAATTCGGTGGGGTGCTGCGGTTCTCGATGACCAAGGCGTCCTACTACATCGGCAGCGCCTTCCGCCTGATCGGCGATTACGACGAGGCCGAGCGCTGGGCGAACAGGGCGATCACCGCCTATCAAACGGGGCCGAGCCACGAACGCAGCTACGGCGACGAGGCGCTCGCCCGCGTGGACGTGGCGATCGCCCGGATCGCGCACGGGTCGGTCGACGGCGCGGGCGAGGTCCTGACACCGGTCCTGGCGCTGCCGCCGGGGCAACGCATCCATCCGGTGCTGGAGGGCCTGCGGCAGGTGGACACCCATCTGCAGGGCCAGTCCGGGACCGGCCGCCGACTCCGTGACGAAATCTCCTCCTTCAGAACTCCCGAGACATGGACACAGCACTGATCGACCGGCCCGCCGGACACATTCTGGAATTCGCCTGCCGCCGTGTGGGTCTGGCCGCGCACAGCGCCCGGCTGGTGCACGCCCACTCCAATATCGTCTACGTCCTCGAACGCGAACGCGTGGTCGTCCGGATCAGCGATACGGACAACCGCGGGCTGCGCGCCCGGGCCTCGGTCGCGATCGCCCGCTGGCTGGCCGACCAGGGCCTCGCGGTGACCGAACCCGCGCGCGACGAGGTGGTCGAAATCGCCGGGGCCACGGTCACATTCTGGCGCTACTACCCGCAGCCCGATCGCTCCCGCCCGCCCGCCCGGGAGCTCGGCGCGATTCTGCGCGATCTGCACGGCCTCTCCGATCCGCCGTTCGAACTACCGCGCTATCGACCGCTGGACGGGTTGGCGCAGGTACTCGACGCGGGCCCGCGCACGCTGCCCGAATCCGATCGGCGTTGGCTCGACGAGCGCCGGACGCTGCTGCTGGGGCAGTACGACGGGCTCGAGTCCCGGCTCGGAATCGGCATGGTGCACGGCGACGCCTACCCCGGCAATACGATCTGGGACGAGGACCGCGGGCTGCTGGGCGATTGGGACGAGGTCGCGATCGCGCCGCGCGAATTGGATCTGGTCAATATCTATCAGGGCGGCGTCCGCTTCGGCCACAGCGCCACCGAACTGCACGAATTCGGTCTGGCCTACGGCTGGGACGTGCGCGAGTGGGTGGGCTTCGAGGTGCTGCGGCAGATCCGCGATCTGCACACCCTCACCTCCTACATCCGCCGCGCCGAGGCCGGTGACCTCGCCGCCGCCGCGGAATTGTGCCACCGGATGCGCAGCCTGCGGGATCCGCGCAGCGCCGACGTGCGCTGGCACGCGGTGGCGTGACACAGTGGGCCCGTGGGTATCTACAGTGACCAGGTGCTACCGCGCATCGTGGATCTGTCCTGCGGGGCGCGGCTACACGACGACAAGCGTCGCCGGGTGTGCTCCGGGCTGACCGGCCGGGTGGTCGAGATCGGTTTCGGTTCCGGACGCAATGTGCCGTTCTATCCGAAGACCGTGGCCGTGGTCAGCGCGGTGGAACCCGCCGGACTGGGCTGGGAGCTCGCGGCGAAGCGACTGGCCCACGCGCCGGTTCCGGTGGAACGCGCGGGACTGGACGGACAGGCGTTGCCGTTCGCCGACAACAGCTTCGACAGCGCGCTGTCGACCTGGACCATGTGCACCATTCCGGATATCGATACCGCGCTGCGAGAGATCCGCCGGGTGCTGATCCCCGGTGGCACGCTGCACTTCGTCGAGCACGGCCTCGCACCCGATGCGGGCATCCAGCGGTGGCAGCATCGACTGAACCCGGTCCAGAAGACCCTGTTCGGCGGCTGCCATCTCAATCGCGATATCCCCGCCCTGCTGGACCGGGCGGGTTTCGAAGTCCGGGAGCTGGATTCGTTCTATGAGAATCCGAAGGTGCTCGCGGCGCAGGTCCTCGGCGTGGCGGTCTCGCCGTAGTCAGCGCGGCACGGCCGAATACTCCTGTTCGGGGCGGCCGGTACTGCCGTAGCGCAGCTGCATGCGCAGCGTGCCCGTGCCGACCAGGGTGGCCAGATAGCGCTGGGCGGTGGCGCGCGAGACGCCGGTGACGGCCGAGACCTCGGCGGCCGACATGGGCGTGGGCGAGTCCAGGATCGCCTGTAGCACAAGCTCTTTGGTGGGCGAGGCGGGGGCGGCAACGGGGCTCGCCGCGCCGAACGGGCGCAGCGCCTCCACCGCGGTATCGATATCGCGGGCGGTGACCACCGAGGTCGACAGCAGGCGGCGATAGCGGGCGTATCCGGCCAGCCGGGTGGCCAGCACCGAATGATCGAACGGCTTCACCAGATACGCCAGGGCCCCGGCGCTCAGGGCCGAGCGCACGGTATCGGCCTCGGTCGCGGCGGTCAGCATCATGGCGTCGAATCGGATCTCGCGCACCAGATCTATCCCCGAACCGTCGGGCAGATAGACATCGACCAGCGCCAGATCGAATCGCGCGGTGTCGATGGCAGACCGTGCCGCCGACAAGGTGTGCACTGCCGCCCCCACCGCGAAACCCGGTAGCGCCGAGACGATTCCGGCATGCAGATTCGCCACCCGGAAATCGTCGTCCACGACCAGTACGTTCAGATCGACTGCGCCCACACCACTTCTCCCTCTACCAGCACCCCCGGCAACCGTGCGATGAATTCCGCACCGCCCGGGGAAGTCTCGCCGCCACCGGGATGCGCCAGCACCACATCCCCGCCCAGCGCCCGCGCCACCTGCCGCGACAACGCCAACCCCACGCCCCGACCGCCGGGCACCCCGCCGTCGGCCTTGGTCGAAACCCCTTCGGCGAATACAGATTCCGCCAACTCCGGCGGCACACCCGGCCCACTGTCGGCGACGGTGATGTGCAGCGTCGCGCCCTCCTGCACCAGCTCGATCTCCACCTGTCGAGCATCGGCCGATTCCGTATCGTCGTCGAATCCCACTGTCCGCACGGCCTCGATGGCATTGTCGAGCAGATTACCCAGGACGGTCGTGACCTCCACGGGCGCAATCAGATTGGCATCGACCCACGTATTGGGACCGAGGCGCAGGCGGACATTGCTCTCGCGGGCGTGGGCGGCCTTGGCGGCCAGGAAGGCCTGCAGATACGGGTCGCGGATGGCGTCCATACCGGGTAGGGCCGCGCCGAGCGGTCCGGAGCCCAGCAGTTCGTCGATGTACTGCGAGGCCTCCTCCGGGCGGCCGCCGTGCAGCAGACCGCTGAGCAGGTGCAGGCGATTGGCGAATTCGTGGCGCTGGGCGCGCAGGACGGTGCTCATCGAGCGGACCGCGTCCAGTTGACGGGTCAGCGATTCCACATCGGTACGGTCGCGCACGCTGAGTACCGCGCCCAGCGGGCGGCCGTCGCGGCTGACCTCGCGGGCGGTCAGGACCACCAGCCGATCGCCCACCGCGGCGGGCACCGGACGGCCGTCCGCGGCACGGAAGACCTCCAGAACCCTTGGGGTGAGCCCGATCTCGTCGACCGGAAGCCCGCCGACCGCACCGATCCCGAGCAGCCGTCGCGCCTCGTCGTTGATCACGGTCGTGCGCCAGCGGGTATCCACGGCCACTACACCCTCGCCGATCCCGTGCAGCACCGCGGCCTGCTCGCGCACCAGTTCGGCCAGTTCCGCGGGTTGCAGGCCGAGGGTCAGCCCATGCCAGCGCCGGGCCAGCAGCAGTGACCCCACCACTCCCGCCAACAGCGCCGCCGCGGCGAACAGCGCGGCCCGGCGCAGATCGCGCAGCAGCTGCTGATGCACGGCCGCGGTGGAGATGCCGACGCTCACCTCGCCGACCACACGCTGGTTGTCCGGCTGCAGCACAGGCACTTTCGCCCGCACGGACTCCCCGAGCGTGCCCAGCTCCTGGATCACCACCTCCGAACCGCCCAGGGCCGCGGAGGGATCGGTGCTCACCCGCTCCCCCAACCGCACGATCTCCGGATGCGCCAATCGAATTCCGGCATCGTCGGTGATCACCACGTACAGCGCACCGGTCCGCACCCGGGCCTCCTCGGCGACGCGCTCAAGCTGTCCCCCGGCGAGCTCCTGCGACAGTTCCGGCCCCACGGCGGTTGCCGCCGAATAGCGAGCCACCTCGGCGCGCACCGCCGGCTCGGCCGCCACGGTGCGGGCTATCGCCAGCGCCCGCTGCCCGTACTCACCGGACAGCCGCTGCTCACCCACATACGCGAATACGCCGAACGCGATACCCAGCGTCAGCGCGACCAGCACGACCTGCAGCAACACGATCTGCGTCCGCAACCGCACGGCGCGGCCGAACATCCTCATCGTGACACTTTGTATCACCGTGCACAGAATGATCACAATGCCGCGAGCACAATGCGCAGAACGCGGACATTGCGGGTTGCGGAGGTTGTGCGCACAAGCGATCCACTGTGACCTGCGGCACCTATGGTCGAATCCCGAGTCGCACGTCACACGGTGCGGCAGGAAATTGCAGGAGCTCGACATGACCAACCCACTCATCGAGCTGCGGGGCGCGACCAAGCGCTTCCCCGGCTCCGGCGGTGGCATCCACACCGCGGTGAAGGATCTCCATTTCACCGTCGCCCCGGGCGAATTCGTCGCCGTCGTCGGCCCCACCGGCTGCGGCAAATCCACCACGCTGTCGCTGGTGTCCGGCCTGGAGAAGACCTCGGCCGGACGCACCCTGGTGCGCGGAACGGATGTCGTGGGCATTCCCGAAGGCATCGGCTACATGTTCCAGCAGGACGCCGTGCTGCCGTGGCGAACCGTGCTCGACAATGTCGCCCTCGGGCCGCGGTTCGGCGGCATCTCGAAGGCGCAGGCACGCGAGCGGGCCGCGGAGTGGGTGCGCAAGGTCGGCCTGGCCGGATTCGAGCGCTACTACCCGCATCAGCTGTCCGGCGGTATGCGCAAGCGAGTGGCGCTGGCCCAGACCCTGGTCAACGAGCCCGAGATCCTGCTGATGGACGAGCCGTTCAGTGCGCTGGACGTGCAGACCCGCCAGCTCATGCAGGACGAGTTGCTGCGGGTGTGGTCGGGAACCGGTTCGGCGGTCATCTTCGTGACCCACGATCTGGAGGAGGCCATCGTCCTCGCCGATCGGGTGGTGGTCATGACCGCGAGCCCGGCCACGGTCTGCGGTGATTTCACCGTCACGCTGGACCGGCCGCGCGATGTGGAGGAGGTCCGGATGACCGATGAGTTCCGGCGGCTCTACACCGAGATCTGGGGCACGCTGCGCGACCAGGTCGAGGCCGCCCGCGCGAAGGGAGCCCGTCGTGTCGCCTGACACCATCGCCCGGATCGCCACGGCCGCACCGGAAGTCGAGGCCGAATCCGAGGAACAGATCCTGGCCCGCGCCCGCGGCCAGGCCCGCCGGTCGGCCCTGCGCACCTGGGGGCTCAGGGCCGTACTGGTGGTGCTGTGGCTGGGGTCGTGGGAGCTCACCGCGACGCTGTGGATCGATCCGTTCGTCTACTCCAAACCGTCGCGCATCTGGGACCGTCTGGTCGAATGGTTCTCGCAGGGAACACAATTCGGCTCGATCTGGCTGCAGATCTTCACCACCGTCGAGGAGGCGGTGCTGGGCTTCGTGATCGGCAGCGTCGCCGGTGTGGTGCTGGGCGTACTGCTGGGACGCAGCCGATACTGGGCCGAGGTGCTGGCGCCGTTCATCAAGGCGCTCAACGCCGTTCCGCGTATCGTGCTGGCCTCGCTGTTCATCATCTGGTTCGGGCTCGGCCTGGAGTCCAAGGTGGCGACCGTGGTCGTGCTGACCTTCTTCGCTGTGTTCTTCAACGCCTTCACCGGGGCGCGCGAGGTGGACGGCAATGTCATCGACAACGCCCGGATCCTGGGTGCGGGGCGCTGGCAGGTGCTGTCACAGATCGTGCTGCCGAGCGCGACAACCTGGATTCTGTCGAGTCTGCACACCGCCTTCGGTTTCGCGCTGATCGGCGCGGTGGTCGGTGAGTACGCCGGTGCGTCCAAGGGGTTGGGTCTGCTGATCTCCAACGCGCAGAACACCTTCGACGCGGCCGGGATCTACGCGGGCATGATCATCATCACCGTGGTGGCGCTGCTGGCCGAATGGGGTATCGGGGCGGCGGAGAACCGGCTGCTGAAATGGCGTCCCTCGCAGGCGCAGTCGGCGCGGGAGGTGTGATGCGCTACCGCAAGCACATCGCGGTCGTCCTGCTGGCGATCTGCACGCTGCTGGTGGCCACAGGCTGCCGGGATTCGCGACGCATTCCGATGGTGAACGGACATCCGCAGATCACCATCATCGTGGGCGGGCTGGAGAAGGTGATCTACCTGCCCGCCATGCTCACCGAGCGGTTGGACGGGTTCGCGCGCAATGGAATCGACGTCAAACTGATCGGCCAGTCCTCCGGGTCCAGCGCCGAGCTGGCGCTGCTCACCGGCGAGGCGCAGGGCGTGGTCGGGTTCTACGATCACACCATCGATATGCAGTCCAAGGATCAATGTCTGCGCACCGTGGTGCAATTCGCGGATGTGCCCGGCGAGGTCGAGTTGGTGTCGAAGGCCGATGCCGAATCCGTCACCTCCCCAGCCGATTTCCGCGGGCGCAAGCTCGGGGTGACCTCGTTCGGATCCTCGACCGACTTCATCACCCAGGCACTGGCCGGGCAGGCGGGGTTGAAACCGGCCGACTACTCGACCGTGCAGGCCGGTGCGGGACAGACCTTCATCTCCGCCATGAACCACGACGGCATCGATGCGGGTATGACCACCGATCCCACGGTCGCGCAGATGGTGAAGTCCGGTGAGGCGAAGGTATTGCTGGATATGCGAACCGAGGCGGGCACCCGGGCGGCCCTCGGCGGCCTGTATCCCGCGTCCTCGCTCTACATGCGCTGCGATATGGTCGACGCCCACCCCGATATCGTGCAGAAACTGGCCGACGCCTTCGTCCAGACCCTGCGGTGGATCAAAACCCACTCCGCCGAGGACATCGCCGCCACAATGCCCCCGCAGTACGCCTCCGGCGGCAAGGACCTCTATATCCAGTCCCTGCGCGATTCGATCGGCATGTTCAACGGCGACGGCCTGATGAAACCCGAAGGCTCCCAGAATGTTTTGAATATTCTGGGTCAGTACTCCCGCTCGGTGAAGCCCGCCAGGGATCGGATCAAGTTGGAAGAGACGTATACCAACGAGTTCGTGCAACGGGCGTTGGACAAGAGGCAGTAGGTAGGCCGTTCCCCGCCGGGCAGGCCCCACCTCGCCCAGCAGGCCCCACCATTTCCCTGAGTTCCGGCCCTGGCCCCACTATTTTCCCCGAGTTCCGGCCTTGGCCCCACTATTTTCCCCGAGTTCCGGCCCCCAGGGCCGGAACTCGGGGATCACCTACGTCTCCGGCCACCCACCATAAGGCACCGTAATCAACTCCATATAATGACCATTGGGATCAAGGAAATAAACCCCCCGACCACCGTCATTACGATTGATCTCACCCTCGAGATGCTGATGCGGATCCGCCCAGAACTTCAACTTCCAGCCCTGGATCTTCGCGAAGGCCGCATCGAATTCCGCCTCGGAAATCAGGAAGGCGTAGTGGGTCGGCGCGATCTCGGTGACATGTGGTGGGACCGTGGCGAAGTCGAAGGTGACCCCATTCGCCACGACGATGGGAATGAACGGCCCCCATTGCGCGCCGACGTCCAAACCCAATATCTCCGCCCAGAATTCGGCGGTTTCCCGATTGTCACGACATCCGACAATGGTGTGGTTGAACTGTACAGACAGTTTGGATTTCTCCTCTGGTAGTGACGATCCCGACCCTGGACCGGTACAAGTCGGCCGACAGGAGCATAGCCACTCCACGAAGGCTACACCGCGCTGTCGGCTTTGCGAAGTCGCGCGGCCCGCAGGGCATGCGCGGTGAAGACCGCCAGCGCCAGCCAGATCAGCCCGAATCCGGCCCACCGCGACGGCGGCATGGCCTCATGCCCCACCAGCACACCCCACGCCATTTGCAGTGCGGGAGTGAGATATTGGAGTATGCCGATGGTCGACAGCGGCACTCGCGCGGCGGCGAGGGCGAACAGCAGCAGCGGCACCAGCGTCACCGGTCCGGTCGCGATCAGCAGCGCGGTGTGGCTCACGCCGTGCCCGAAACTCGCCTGCCCGGTCACCGCGAAGGCGATGGCCACCGCCAGCGCGACCGGGGCCGACACCAGTCCCTCAGCGGCGATGCCGCGCATCGGGTCGAGGCGGATCACCTTCTTCACCAGACCGTAGGTGGCGAATGAGCAGGCCAGGATCAGCGCGATAACGGGTGGTTTGCCATAGTCGATGGTCAGCACGATCACCGCGGTCGCGCCCAGTCCCAGTGCGAGCCACTGCGGCCACGCCAGCCGCTCGCGAAAGATCACGACACCGAACAGCACCGTCACGAGTGGATTGATGAAATAGCCGAGCGCGCATTCGACCACATGTCCGGTGGTCACGCCGTAGACGTAGACGCCCCAGTTGGTCGCGATCGTCACGGCCGCGACGGTGGCCAGCCGCCAGGTGGCCGCGTCGATCGTGCGCAGTTCCCGCAGGCGACCGGAGACCGCAAGCAGCGCCAGCACCACGACCAGGGTCCACAGAATGCGCTGCGCCAGAATCTCGACCGGACTCGCGAATTCCAGCAACCCGAAGAACGCCGGAAACAATCCCCAGATCAGATAGGCGCTCGCCCCGAAGACCACACCCCGCGACCCGCGTCGCACCGGAACCACATCCACTTCGGAACCGCGTAACTGCACCGTAACGACGCTAGTTCCACCCGGTAGCCATGTCGAGCCGTTTCCGGCCCGGCCGGTCACCGTCCTCACAGCCGCCCGGCCCGTACGGTGAGATCGGGGCAATCTCGCGGCTACGCGCGGATACCGTCTCGCGACCGCGGACTAACGACGACGCAACAGCCCGATGCTGTCCTGGAAACATGCGAATCGACACCCACACGATCTACGACAGGATCGGCGGCCACGAGGCCCTCGAAGCGGTCGTCGACGACTTCTACGTCCGGGTCCTCGCCGACACCGACCTCGCCCCGTTCTTCACCGGCACGAATATGGCCCGCCTCAAAGGCCGCCAGGTCGAATTCTTCGCCACCGCCCTCGGCGGCCCCGACCCGTACACCGGGGCCCCGATGAAACAGGTCCACCAGGGCCGCGGCATAACGATGCACCACTTCACCCTGGTGGCCGGTCACCTCACCGACGCCCTCACCGTGGCAGGTGTCCCCGAAGATCTTGTCTCTCAGATCATCTCGGCTATCGCGCCGTTGGCTGACGATATCGCCTCGACGGCGTGATCGTCAGTCCGGAAGGCGCACAACCCCGTCCATGTACCGATGACACCGCCCCGACAGCAGCACCCGGTCGCCGTCGAGGGCGCAGTGCAGTCGGCCGCCGCGGGCGGAGAGTTGGTGGGCGGTGAGGTTCGCGCGGCCCAGATCTCGCGACCACAGGGGGACGAGTTGCGCGTGGGCGGAGCCGGTTACCGGGTCCTCCGGGATCGCGCCCTGGGAGAAATAGCGGGAGACGAAGTCGGCGGTGTCGCCGGGAGCGGTGAGGATGACGCCGCGCGGAAGTTTCGGGAACCCCGCCACATTCGGGCGGGCCTCGCGGACTTCGTATTCGGTGGCCAGGACCAGGACCTCGTCCTGGCCGGTCAGCGCGCGCATGACCCGGACGCCCACGGCCGCCGCCAGTTCCGGGTCGGGAACCACATCGACCGACGGCAAGGCCGGTAGGTTCAGGACGAATTCGTCGTCATCGGTGCGATCGACGCTCAACCAGCCGCTGCGGGTGAAGAAGTGCACGCGGTCGGAGCCCGGATACAGGTCTTCGAGGATTTGCGCGGCGGTCGCCATGGTGGCGTGGCCGCACATGTCGATCTCGGCCTCCGGGGTGAACCAGCGCAGGTGGAACGCGGGGCCGTCCGCCGGGGCCGCACCGGCCGACGGCGGCAGAACCGAAGTGTAGAAGGCGGTTTCGGCGAGGTTGTTCTCCTCGGCCAGGTGCTGCAGCAGCTCGTCGGGCAACCATTCCAGCAGCGGCATCACCGCCGCCGGATTGCCCGTGAACGGCGCATCGGCGAAGGCATCGATCTGATGCAGCAGGACCTCCATACTGCCGAAGGTACCCTCGCCGCCAATCGACACGCGGCACAACGCAGCCACGGCGCGCCATAGCATCTGTCCAGTTCACCGGGCTCGAATCCGCGCGGCGGTCAGCCCTTTTCGCCGGGCGCCTCCGGCAGCAGCCCGCGCCGCTCACCGCTCAGCAGGGCGCTGACCCACCAGGCCACCTCGACCAGCACGATGCCGATCACACCGCATATCGCCGCCGTCCCGGTCAGTGTGAGGTTGGACGGATCGAGTTTGAAGAAGTGCCTGGTGAACGGCACCGTGAACAGGATCAGATAGCCCGCCGCGGATCCGAAGATCAGCAGCAGCTTCCACCAGTTCCACGGCCGCGCCACGATCGCCAGCACCCAGACCGCGATGATCAGCAGCGTGATCAGCGCGGTCGTACCCGCCTGCACCTTCTCCGTCTCGGACTGATCCGCGCCCTGATAGGCGATCAGGTATGCCACGAAGGTCATCACCCCGATCACCATCCCGGACGGCACCGCCAGCCGCAGCACGCGCGGCACGAAACCCGTTCGCGCCCTTTCGTTGTTGGGCGCAAGCGACAGGATGAACGCCGGAATGCCGATGGTGAACCACGCCGCGATCGTGACGTGCCGCGGCAGGAACGGATACGGCACGGGGTCGTAGTGGAACCACTGCGATCCGATGCCCACCACGCCGACCAGGAATGCCAGCAGCACCGAGTACACGGTCTTGGTGAGGAACAGATTCGAGACGCGCTCGATATTGCCGATCACCCGCCGGCCCTCGCCCACCACATATGGCAGCGTCGCGAACCTGTTGTCCAGCAATACGATCTGTGCGACCGCGCGGGTGGCCGGACTGCCCGCGCCCATGGCCACGCCGATATCGGCGTCCTTGAGCGCGAGTACGTCGTTCACGCCGTCGCCGGTCATGGCGACGGTATGTCCGCGCGACTGCAGCGCCGCGACCATGGCCCGCTTCTGATCGGGACGCACACGGCCGAAGGTGGTTTCGTGGTCGAGCACATCGGCCAACTCGTCCTGCCCGTCGGGCAGTTTGCGGGCGTCGACGGCGTGGTCGCCGCCGGTGAGACCCAGCGAAGCGGCCACTGCGCCAACCGAAACCGCGTTGTCGCCGGAGATGACCTTGATCGCCACATTCTGTTCGGCGAAGTACTCGAGGGTCTCGCGCGCGTCGGGGCGCACCTTCTGCTCGAGCACCACCAGCGCCTGCGGCGTGACCCGGCCCGGGGCGTCGGGGGCGTCGACCGCGCCGGAACTGCTCGCCAGCAGCAGCACCCGCAGGCCCTGTGCACCGATTTCCTGTGCGGTGGAGGCGATTTCGGAGCCGGAGTCCAGCAGCACATCGGGTGCGCCGAGCAGCCAGTTGCCGTGTTCGCCGTAGGAGAATCCGCTCCACTTCTTGGCCGAGGAGAACGGCGCGATACCGGTCTGCCGCCAGCCCGGCCCGTCCCCGGTCGCCTCCTTGATCGCCAGCACACTGGCATTGGGGCGCGGATCGTCGGAGGCCATGGCGGACAGCACTTCTCGCAGCGCCGCCTCGTCCGTGTCGCCGACCGTGCGAATCTCGGCCAGCCGCATACCGTTCTCGGTCAGCGTGCCGGTCTTGTCGGCGCACACCACATCCACCCGCGCCAGGCCCTCGATGGCGGGCAACTCCTGCACCAGGCATTTGCGCTGACCCAGCCGGACCACACCGACCGCGAACGCGATCGAGGTCATCAGCACCAGGCCCTCCGGAACCATGGGCACCAGGGCCGCGACCATGCCGTTGAGGGCCGAACGCCAGGATTCGTGACTGGAGAACAGCTGGTTGTAGATGGTCACCAGACCGGCCGGGATCAGCAGGTAGGTGATGACCTTCAGGATCGTATCGATGCCGTTGCGCAGTTCGGAGTTGACCAGGGTGAATTTGCTGGCCTCGGAGGCGAGTTTGGCGGCGTAGGCGTCCTTGCCGACCTTGGTGGCGCGGTAGCAGCCCGAGCCGGAGACCACATAACTGCCCGACATCACCTGGGCGCCAACGGTTTTGTCGATCGCGTCCGCCTCGCCGGTGAGCAGCGACTCGTCGACCTCGAGCAGTTCGCACTCCACGACCTCGCCGTCGACCACGATCTGATCGCCGGGGCCGAGTTCGATCAGATCGTCGAGCACCACATCCTTGGGCGCGACCTCGCGCGCGGCGCCCTCGCGGCGCACGACCGGCTTGGCCTGGCCGACGATCGCGAGTTTGTCCAGGGTCTGTTTGGCGCGCAGCTCCTGCACGATGCCCACGACGCTGTTGGCCACGATCAGCAGGCCGAACATGCCGTCGATGAGCGAGCCGGTCGCCAACACCAGCACGAACAGCACCCCGAGGATGGCGTTGATGCGGGTGAAGACGTTCGCCCGGACGATATCGGCCACCGAGCGACTGGCTCGATCCGGCACATCGTTGCTCTGCCCGTCGCGGATGCGTTGCTCGACCTCGGCCGTGGTCAGACCCGGCGCACGCGATGCCTGCTCGGTGATGGACATGCTCGACAGCCTAGAACGTGTCGGACTAATCGGGCAGTATGCGGTGCATTTGCCGGGCGCCGCGTGGGCGCATGATGAGCGCGGCGACGTAGTAGACGCACGGGCGGTCGGAGTTGTTGGCGTAGTGCAGGGTCGCGTCGGCGGCGAGGTAGATCGAGTCGCCGGCGCTCAGCTCGACGATCCGGGTGCGGTCGACGGTGAGGGTGACGGTGCCGGATTCGACGTAGATGAATTCATGCGAACCCGGTGCGTAGGAAGGGTATTCACCCGGGACGCAGCCCGGCGGCAGGGCGGAGCGGATCCATTCGAAGTTCACCCCCGCCACCACCGGGGTGAGGATGGTGCGCTGCCAGCCCTGTTCGTGGACGACGTCCTGTTCTGCCGCGCGGCGCACGATCATGCGCTCGTCGTCGGATTCGGCGACCAGGGCCGAAAGCCGCGTGCCCAATCCCCGTGCGACACGATCCAGCACCACGACGGTCGGCGCCTTGTCCCCGTGCTCGACCGCCGACAGCATGCTGACGCTCACCGCCGACAGCTCGGCGAGCTGCTGCAGGGTGAGACCGCGCTCATGGCGCAGCCGCTGAATGCGGTGGCCGAGCGCAACCAGATCCATCTACACTATAGTAGTGACTGCTTCCTCTATAGAGAAATCGCCGACGCTCCGGCACGGCACCGAGGCCGATCTACCGGCGGTCGCCAAGATCTACGCGCACTACGTGACCGAGACCGTGGCAACCTTCGAATTCGATGCCCCCGACACCGCCGAATGGCGCCTGCGCTTCGCCTCGATCACCGCCGCCGGATTACCGTTCCTGGTAGCCGAATTCGACGGCCGCCTCGCCGGCTACGCCTACTGCGGCCCCTGGAAGCAGCGCCCCGCCTACCGCAACACGGTAGAAAACTCGATCTACATCGCCCCCTGGGCCACCGGCCGCGGCCTCGGCGGCCGCCTCCTCGACGAATTGCTGACCGAATGCCGAACCCGAGGCATCCGAGAGGTCATAGCCGTAATCGCCGACAGCGGCGACCTTACCTCCCCAGCCCTGCACCGCGGCCGGGGTTTCGTCGAGGCGGGCCGGTTACGCAACGTGGGCCACAAACACGACCGGTGGCTGGACACGATCTTGATGCAGCGCAGTTTGTAAGGGACCCGACCCCTGTCGTGCATCGCGCTGCGCTGCACGACAGGGAAAAGGATGCGGCAAGCGCGGCGGATAGAGCGCGTCCCTCGCACAAGATGAGTGCGCGCCGCAGGCGGCAAGCGCCTCGCGCAACACAGATGCGTGACAGAGGCGTCAGGCGCCGCATCCAAGAAGCGCGGCGAGCGGGAGGAAGATGCCCAGCACAATGTCACCTCGCGCCCAGCCTCCCCATTTCCCGGCGCAATGTCGCTCGCGCCCAGCTCCTCCCTTCCCCCGCAACGTCTCTCGCGCCCAACTTCTCCCTTCCCCGGCGCAATGTCGCTCGCGCCCGGCCTTCTCACTTTCCCGGCGCGCTTTTCGCCGGGATGTCAGTTCTCCGGGATCGGCCCGTCGTCCGGGCCGGGGGCGGCCCTGTCGGTGTACTCGGGCAGTAGTGGGGTCACCGCGAAAATTCCCGCGTCGGCGGGTAGGGCCTCGATTGATCGGATGTCGTTGTGGGAGGACAGGGCTCGCAATTGGTTCAGGCGGCCGCGGAGGATCAGGGCGATCGTGCAGGGGCAGCCGGAGCGTAGGCGGGTCGCGGAAACCTTGGCGATGCGGGCGGCGCGGTCGTCCAGGGGTGGGGTGTGGTCCAGGGTGGCGGCGGCGGAGCTGGCCGTCGCTATGGCGGCCTGGTCGCCTGCGGGGACGGGGAAGGTGAGGACGGGGGTGAGGACTCGGTCGAGTGGGACGTGGTGGAGGACCTGGGCGATGCGTAGGCCATCGGTGTGGTCGGGGATGCGGTCGGGGGTGATGCCGGTGGTGAATGACGCCAGGGCCCAGTGGTCGTCGGAATCCGTGCCGGACAGGGAAAGTTTCGCGCGCGCAAGGTAATCCGCGATCGGCTCGTTCGCATCCGGGCCGAGGCGGTCGGTGGCGATGACCGAGGCGCGCGGCGGGTAGGCCCAGCCGAGCGCCACGATAAGCACCACGAGCACAAGCGCCGCGCCGGCGAATACGGCCGCGCGCAGCGACTCACGCACCGCGCAGCACGTCCAGCGCATGCTCCAGATCCGCCGGATAGTCGCTGGTGATCTCGACCCAGCGGCCGTCGGCGGGATGCGCGAAACCCAGAGTCCTGGCGTGCAGCCACTGCCGTTCCAGACCCAGCCGCTCGGCCAGTCGCGGATCTGCCCCGTAGGTGAGATCGCCGCAGCAGGGATGGCGGACCGCGGAGAAGTGCACCCGAATCTGATGGGTGCGACCGGTTTCCAGATGGATGTCGAGCAGGCTCGCCGCCTGGAACGCCTCGATCGTGTCGTAGTGGGTCACACTCGGCCGCCCGTCCGCGGTGACCGCGAACTTCCAGTCGTTACCGCGCGCCCGCCCGATCGGCGCGTCGATCGTGCCGCTGGAGGGATCCGGATGCCCCTGTACCAGAGCGTGATAGCGCTTGTCGACCGTGCGCTGTTTGAACGCCCGCTTGAGCACGGTGTAGGCATGCTCGGACTGCGCGACCACCATCACCCCGGAGGTGCCCACATCGAGCCGGTGCACGATGCCCTGCCGCTCGTGCGCGCCGGAGGTCGAGATCCGATAGCCCATCGCCGCCAGACCGCCCACCACCGTCGGCCCGGACCAGCCGACACCGGTATGCGCGGCCACCCCGACCGGCTTGTCCACCGCGACGACATCATCGTCGGCGTAGAGGATCTTCATCCCCTCCACCGGAGTCGCCTCGACGGTCAGTTCGCGCTTGGGCTCGGGGAATTCGACCTCGAGCCAGGCCCCGCCGGTGAGCCGCTCCGATTTGCCCACGGCCACGCCATCGATCTGGACCGCGCCCTCCTCGGTGAGCGAGGCCACGGCCGTCCGCGACAACCCCAGCAGGCGCGACAGCCCGGCGTCGACCCGCATACCGTCGAGCCCATCCGGAACCGGCATGGCCCGGGTCTCCCTCATGCTGTGTCCTTCCGTGCATGAGCCCGGGGCCCTGCTTGGTTACGCACGCTGCCTCCTCGGGACCCCGACGGGCTCACGCGTCCGCCTCCGGAGCCCGCTCGTCGCGACCCGAGCGGGTCCCGTCCGGCTCGAATCCGAATACGGTGAGCGCCACCAGCAGGATCGCCCCGCACACGATCGAGGAGTCGGCCACATTGAACACCGGCCACCACTTGGTCACCGAGATGAAGTCGACCACATGCCCCTGCAGCGGTCCCGGCGCGCGGAACAGCCGATCGATCAGATTGCCGACCGCACCGCCCAGCACCAGACCCAGCCCGACGGCCCAGCCCACCGACCGCAGCGAGCGGCCGATACGGATCACACCGACCACGACGGCCGCGGCGATCAGGGTCAACAGCCAGGTCATGCCGGTGGCCATGGAGAACGCCGCACCCGGATTGCGCACCAGGGTCAGCCGGACCACGTCATCGATGATCGAAATCGGCTCGCCCGGCTTCATTTTCGCCACGACCAGGGCCTTGGTGCCGAGATCCAGCGCGAACACGACGGCGGCGACCGCCAGTAGGGCGGGTAGCCGCCGCGGCCGGACCGGGGCTTCGCCGGGCGGCTCGTGGTCGTCGGTGTGCTGCTCGCGCTGCCGGTCGTTACTCACAGCAGACATCATCCCCTATAGAGATAGCGGCCCCGTGGCCCGCCGCGTCCCAGCTGATTTTCAGGAACCGGTCGTACCCTGTTCGGCGTGACGGTGTTGTCTTCCCGCTCCCGCTCTCCGCTCGGGACATTCGCCCGCGCCGGAGGCGTGCGATCCGCTCGGTCGGGTGTGCTGCTGATGGTGCTCGCTGTCGCCTTGTCGGCGATGGGTGTCGGCTGCGCCGATCGCACCGAGTCCAGCGGCGATGCCGAGGTGGAACCCGCCGGAATCGGCAAAGAGGTCACCATGCCGATCAACGCGGCGCTGACGACCGTGGTCGAATCCGGCGACACGCCGCGCGCGCCGCTGCGCCCCGAGGTCGCCCCCGGCACCGCCCAGCAGGTGACGCTGCGCACCGATCACCACATCGAACAGCAGCTCAACGATCAGGCCATGCGCGATTTCTCACCGCCCTCGGTGACGATCCCGCTGACCGCCCGGGCCAATCCGGCGGGTATCGATCTGACGCTGGGCACGGCCACCTCCCCCGATCCGACCCTGGCCCAGCAGCTGCTCTCGGCCGACGGCTCGCACGCCGGATTCGAGGTCGGCGAGCTGGGCTCGGTGACGGCCCTGCGGCTGACGCCCAAACCCGCCACCCCCGACAGCGCCCGCGCCGCCCTCGAGCAGGCGTTCTATCAGGCCGTGTATCAGTCGATCACGCTGCCCCAGGAGCCGGTCGGCGAGGGCGCGGTCTGGACGGTGCGCCAGCAGGTGTCCACCGGCGTGCTGCTCGATCAGGTCACCACGGCCACGCTGACCCGGCGCGACGGCAATCTGCTCACCATCGAACTGAATGTGACCCAGACCCCGAAGTCGTCGGTGTGGAAGCTGCCCAACAATGCCGGCTCGCTGGACATCATGGAGTACATGATGCACGGCAACGGCACCATCACCGTGGATCTCGGTCTGCCGCTGCCGGTTTCGGGTTCGGTGACCATCGGCGGGCGACAGACCTACCGCGATCCGCACACCAATGTCGCACTGCGGCAGAACATCTCCACGCAGGTGCAATGGGGCCAGTGAAACGCGCCGGATGGCTGCTGGCGGGCGTGGCGTTGTGCGCGGCCGGATGCGGTTCCTCCCAGGATGATTCGCTACCCGGCTTCGGCCCGACCGCGACCGCGCCGCCGATCTCCGCACCCGCGACCACCGATGCCAAGGGCCTGCGGTCCCGCCTGCTGACCGTGGCCGATCTGCCGCCCGGGTTCACCGAACTCGAGGACGCCTCACCCGGCAACGGGGTACAGCAGCCGGTGGACCGCTCGCGCACCGATCCCCCGGCTTGCGCGAAAGTCCTGGCGGCCGTGAGCGATCAGGCTCCCGGGTTCAGTGCGCGCGCCGCCGCGCACTATACGAATACCGACTTCAGCAGTATCGATATCGATATCGCGAGCTATCCGGGCAGCGGTGCGGCGCAAGCCTTCTCGACCGTGCAGGGTCTGCTTCGCCAGTGCGGCAAGTACTCCGGCACCGATGCCGACGGCACGGCCACCAGCTACCGGGCCGGTGGGCTGGATCAGCCGCGCGCCGGGGACGCGTCCACCTCGTTCCAGGTCCGCACCACCAGCGAGGGGATGACGCTGTACTCCTCGGCCACGGTCGCGGTGGTGGGCAGCGCGGTGGTCCAGATCGCGCGCACCACAACTCAACCGGTCGACCCCGCGGCCCTGCGCGATCTGACCGCCGCGCAGATCGTGCGGCTGCAGGGCTTCATCGGCCCCTAGATAAATGGGATGCGGCTCCCCCGCACCCGCTGCTACGGTCTCAACCCATGTGGATTCAGTTGTTCTCCTGAGCGCCTCTCGCGCGCATTCCCGCCGCCTCGCGGCATATCCGATCCGGCCGGCCACCGCCCGGTACGTCGGCCCACATATCTCAGGAGGCACTTATGCCCGCAGCGAACAACCCCTCCCCCGTGCCGCCGGAACAGTCCCAGCTGTCCCGCCGCGAGCGTCGACGCAAGACAACCCAGACCGAAACCAGCCTGACCGATACGAAGTTCAGCGCGCACAACCGGACGACAGTGCCCGCGCGCAAACATGTGAACTATCGGCGCGGATGACTGTGATGCCCTGGCGTCCGGCCCTTGGGGCCGGACGCCAGGGAAATGGAAAACCAAGCCCGGACGTCAAGAACCCACTACTGCCAGTTCGTATTGATATGCCCCGGATTCCACAGTCCCGTATGGGTTTCCTTGGTTACCGTCGGAACCGCTGGGGTCGCGTCGGCGTCGATCGGGGTGAGGCGTTGTAGCTCGCCCCAGTCCTCGTACAGGGCGTGGTTCAGGTAGGTGGCGAGGGTTTGCGAGTGCAGGAGTTGTTGGCTCCAGCCGAGGGGGCCGCCGCCGTCGTGGCTTTCCCACAGGTTGGTGTCGTGGGCGCCGCCGCGGTCGGGCAGGATGCGCCAGGCGGGGGTTTGGGCGATGCCGTCCTTGTGGTCGTAGGGGCGTTGGCACGGGAATTGCAGGCCCACGGCCCAGTCCAGTAGGACGGGGCTGCGCGAGCCGAGCAGTTCGTTGATCGTCTGCGTGCGTGGGACGCGCGGCGGGGTCAGAGCCAGCCACTGGCCGGGGTCCAGGCTGCGCGCACCGGCCACGATGCGAATCACATCGGCCTGAGCGGGAATCTGGTCCAGCGGCACCCGCAGGTTGCGCCACGACGGCGCGGGACCGATATCGATCGGGACGACCCGGCCCATCGGCTGCGCCGAGGTCGCGGAATCGGCGGTGCCGTATTCGATTTCAACCGACTGACCGGGGCTGACGACGCCGTCCTTGTCCATGGAGCGAATGCGCCCGGCCGCCGCGATCGCGATGAGACCCTCGCGATTGCCGCCCTCGGGCAGGCGATACCAGCCGGTGGTCAGATCCGCGTTACCCGGATGTCCGGCCGTGCCCAGTTCGGGCGTCGTCGCCGAATCCAGGCCGAACGGCAGTGGCGCGCCGCCGGTTTCGGTACCGCTGTCGCCGCCGGGCTTGTTGTTGAACGCATTGGCGATACTGCTGCCGTTGCTCGGCTCACCGTCGGGAGTCAGATCCCCGATACCGCCGCGCACGAAGCCGTCGGCCTGCGCGCCGAAGGTGGTGAACGCGTCGCCGGTCAGCGGCGTCAGCATCGAGGCGTTGGGATCGGTTTCGACCAGCACCTCATTGGCCAGCCCGCATGGTTTGCCCAGTACCGCATTGATATTCGACTTCGCCAGCGAGAACGCCGGATACTGCGCGACCGCGCCCTTGGCGAACGAGGCGACCTCGAACAGCACCATCAGCGCCGCGGCCACCGTCAGCGGCGGAATCGCGGCCAGTCGCCAGGCGCGCGGCGAGATCCGGTGCGGCGTACCGGGTTCCGGTGCGCGCACATGCCACCAACCGGCCAGCAGCAACAGCACCAGCGCGGCGGCCAGGAACACCAGATAGAACCCGTGGCCGTGAATCGAGGGCGCCTTGTCGTTCCACGGAATCCCGAAACTCGAGATCCACCACCACTCGTTGACACTGGTGAAGATCTGCGCGAGCGCCAGGCAGATCACCGCCGCGAACAGGGCCCGGTTACGCGGTGACCGCATCACCCGCGGCCCGACCGCCACCGCGGTCAGCACCGCCAGCGCACCCGCCAGCCCGGCGTAGATGCCGTTGTGATGGGTGAACTTGGTGGGCGTGATCGCCATGAAAAGCATGGCACCGAAGGTGATTCCGAGCAGCCGCTTGGCGGGCCCCGACGCGGTGAACGGAATCCGCCCGCCCTTGCGCAGCAGCACGAACACACACGCCAGCAGCCCGAGCCACATCGCCACCATGGCGAAGCGCCGCGCGATCGAACCGTCGGCGGTGGGCATGAACAGCCACTGGTAGGCCAGATAGTCGTTGTACCAGGGGTCGGCCGGACCGACCGCGTGATGCACCCGGTTCATCTCGAACATCGCCGACAGCGGTTCGACACCGAACATGCACACCAGCATGACCGTGCCCGCCGCGATCAGCGGCAGCACCAGCGCGCCGTATCCGCGCACCCAGCTCCACCACGAGATCTTCTGTCCGGCACCGGAATCGGCGAATTCACGGGCCCGCGCCATACCGCTGCGCACCGCCGTGCGCAGCCCGGCGATCAGCGGCGCGAGGCAGATGATGCCCGACGGCGCGGCGGTGAAGCTGAACGCGGCGATCACGATCGCGAACGCATAGGGCAGCAGCCGCCGCGTCGCGATGGACCGTTCGACGAAACACCAGGTGGTCAGCACCGATACGGCGATCACCGGTTCCGGCCGCAGACCGTTGTTGTACGGCAGCCACACCGCGAGGAAGCCCAGCGCACCGGTCCACACCGCGATCCGGTCGTGGCGCACCGCCACACCCAGCCGCGGAATCACCTCGCGGCTGAGCACCAGCCAGGTCACCACACCGGCCAGCAGCGTCGGCAGCCGCACCCACGGACTCGCGGTGCTGATCTCGGCCATCCGGGCGATGATGTCGTAAGGCGGTGTGCCGACCGGATTTTCGGGCACGCCGAAGAAGCGGAAGTAGTTGGCCATATAGCCCGAGACCAGCGAGGCGCGCGCCATCCCGAACTGATAGCCGTCATCGGAGGTCGTGGAGCCGATGAAATGCCAGACCACCAGAGTGGCCAGCACCAGGCTGTCGACCAGGGAGAAGCTGCGCCAGCGCCGCGGAATCCAGCGCCGCACCCGCCGGCCGTCGAAGGCGTCGAGCCGATGCAGCGCCAACAGCGCGATCAGGGTGAACACCACCGCCAGCACGCTGGCCACCCGCTTGAGCACGGTCGGGGTCACCGAGAACCGGCTGTCGACCTGCGCGGTGACCACAGCGCCGTCCGCGGCGGTCAGATCGCTGAAGATGCCCACCAGTTGCGGTCGGTAATCGCCCTGCAGCGCAATCGGTTTCACACCGGGAGCGGTGGCGGTCGTACCGGCTGTCTCGGAGTGGACGGTGACCGCGCCGTCGCCCAGCTGATCGAGCGGCACGCTCAGCAGCGACTGATTGCGCAGCACCAGTTCGAGCCGCGCGGGCTTGTCGTCCTGTGCGGGGCGTACCCGCGCGACGAAACCGTAGTGCTCGAGGTCGGGCGCGCCGTCGGGCAGGGTCGAGGTCACGATCCCGCCGCGTTCGCTCAGCTGGGCGGTGGCACGGCCCGGAATCGTGGCGTCGAAACTCAACGGCGCGTAGGAGACCAGCGGCGCGGTGATACTGCGCGGCGAATCCTGTTGTGGCCAGGTCAGAGTCGTCTTGTTTACCTGTACCGGCAGCAGCGGCACGGCGACGGCGAACAACACGGCGAGCAGACCGGCGACGAAGGCGAGCGGCTGGGCCCAGCCGCCGCGGCGTCCGCCGGTCCCGGATAGCTCACCTGCCGCGGCTGCCGCATCGCCCCTCACCATCGTGTCTGTCACGGAGGCAGATGCTAGCGGCAGGGCTTCGCAACCTGTTAAGTCGTCCGACGATTCTCAGCGTCCACTTAACTTGGACCTTAACTACCAGGACCTACCGATAGCATCGGCCGGTATCCGAGTTGTCGGATACCGGCCGATACGCGAGCGCGATCTAGGTGCAGGCGGGCGAGGTCTGGCCGAGGTTCTGCAGACCCGCGCAGGCCCAACTCTTCTGCAGCTTCCACTTGCCGTCCTGCGCGATGAACGGCACATCGGCCTCGGTGGGGGCGGCGCCGTTGATGGAGAAGTTGACCTTCGCGGTCAGCTGATCGAGCAGCGCGGAGACGCTCGTGACCTCGATCTTGGCGTTGTTCTGCTGGTACGCGGTGACCAGCTTCTTGATCATCTCCGGATCCTTCTGCAGCGCGGCCTCGCCGTCCTCGAGGTACTGGACCTTCTGGGTGTCGGGCACATTCGGATCCAGCGTCTGCTGCAGTTCGGTGTTCAGCTCCGCGACCGACGGGGTCGGCGGCAGGTTGGCGGCCGAGGTGGCGACCGCGCTGGTCGTCGTCTTGGCGGGCTTGGTGTCCTTCTTGTCGCCGCTACCGCACGCCGACATCCCGAGCGCCGCCACTACGGCCAGGGAGGCGACCGCGATGCGTCCTGTGGTCTGAAGCTTCAATGCTCGTCCTTTGCGTTCGAGTTGGTCTGGTTCCGTTCACGTGACAGCTTCCACCCGGAACGGCAGCGCTGCACGAGTGGCCTCACGCTACCCGCAGAAATTCAACGAAGACTAAGGAGCGGGTCGGCCGGGGCGAGATCGACATCGTCGGCGGCAAAGGTATACGCCGGACCCGGCCCTGTCGAGCGTGTCTCGAACCGAATTGTCACGCGTCCGTGCCCGCTGCCCTGCACCCAGCCGTGGCCGTACTCGCGGTGGGCGACATCGCGGCCCGGATACCAGAATTCGGTGGTGTAGGAGCGGGTCGCGGGCGGCACCGCCGGACCCGGGCCGGGCTCGACGGGCTGGGCGATCGCCAAAGTCGGTTCGGGAGCGACGAATTCGTCGAGCGCGTCGAGCGCGCCCGGACTGCGCTCGGCCGGGCCGGGTGCGCGCCGCGCCGCGAGATCCTGATCCAGCTCCGGGAACAGTGATTCCTGACGCACCGTGGACAATCCGCCGAAACCCACCCCGACCAGTCGAATCGGACCGAGCTGAGCGGGATCGATGGCCGAGCGCAGCGCGGCGGCCGTGAGGGTGGCCGGATTCTCGGTGGCATAGGGCAGCGTGAACGACCGCGTCACGATGCTCATATCGGTCTTCTTCAATTTCAGCACCACCGTGCGGGCCGCGCGCCCGTCGTTGGTGAGCCGCCGATGCGCGTGCGCGGCCATCTCCTCGATGGCCGAGCGCAACTGGGTGAGGTTGAGAATGTCTCTCTCATAGGTGGTTTCGGCGCTGATCTGTTTGGCCTCGGCGCGTTCGGCCACCGGGCGGTCGTCGATACCGCGGGCCAGCCGGTGCAGGGCCGCGCCCACGCTGCCGCCCAGCAGCGACACCGCCTCCTGTTCGGGCAGCGCGGCGAACGCGCCGACGGTTTCGATGCCCACCGAGCGCAGCCGCCCCTCGGCTACCGGCCCGATCCCCCACAGCTTGCGCACCGGCAGCGTGGCCAGCAGCCGCTGCTGGTCGGCCGGTGAAATCGCCCGCACCCCATCGGGTTTGGCCAGGCCCGAGGCGATCTTGGCCAACTGCTTACCGGTGCCCGCCCCGACCGAGGCCACCAGTCCGGTGCGCTCGCGCACCAGCGCCCGCAGCCCCTCGCAGAATTCGAGCACCTCGCCCACGCTCGCCCCGACCAGTTCGGCCGGTTCGCCGAACGCCTCGTCGAACGACAGCGTCTCTAGTACCGGGATGCGTGAGCGCAGCGTCTCGAACACCTGCCCGCTGACCTCGCCGTAGACCACCCCGCGCGGCGGCACGACGACCGCGGTGACCCCCACCAGCCGCCGCGCCATATGCATCGGCATGGCCGACCGCGCCCCGAACACCCGCGATTCGTAACTGGCCCCCGCGACCACGCCGCGCCCGCCCGTCCCGCCGACCAGCACCGGACGTCCGCGCAGCGTCGGCCTGGTCAACTGCTCGACCGAGGCGAAGAACGCGTCCATATCGATGTGCAGCACCCAACGCCGGGCGGTCACTGTGAGGTCGCGAACCCCGACGATCCCATCGGGGCTAATAGCTACGGAATTGCTGTTGAATTCCTGGGGATCCGAACCCGCCCCGGACCGACTCGTACTACCCTGTCCTACCGCGCCAAATGCCTGCTGACCAGGCCAAAACCGTGGCGTAGCCGAGGCGGGTTCGCGGTTCATGTCCCGAAATCTACGCTCGCCTACCGACAGATCCGCTCGGAAGAGTATGTGATGATCGGTCCATGACTATCCGCAAGGCCGTGATCCCCGCCGCAGGCATCGGTTCTCGCTTGCTGCCGCTGACCAAGGCCATCCCCAAGGAGATGCTGCCGGTCGGCGACAAGCCGGTCATCGAGCACACCGTGCGGGAGCTGGTGGCCTCGGGTATCACCGACATCACGATCGTGGTCAGCGCCGGTAAGTCCCTGATCCAGGACCACTTCCGGCCCAATCCTGCCCTGGTGGCGCAATTGCGCTCCGACGGCAAGACCGCCTACGCCGACGCCGTGGAGGAGGTCGGTGAGCTGGGCCGCCTGGGCCACATCACCTACCTGGACCAGCACGGCCCCTACGGCAACGGCACGCCGGTGCTCAACGCCGCCCGCAACCTGGGCGACGAGCCGATGCTGGTGCTGTGGCCCGACGATGTGTTCGTCGCCGAGATCCCGCGCGCCCAGCAGCTCATCGACGCCTACAACAAGACCAAGGCCCCGGTGCTGGCGCTGATGCCCATGGACCCCGCCGACTCCAAGCGCTACGGCGTGCCGGTCGTGCGCGAAACCCTCGAGGACGGGCTGCTGCGCATCGGCGGCCTGCGCGAGAAGCCGAAGCCGGAGGACGCCCCGTCGGCCTATGCCGCTATCGGCGGCTACGTGGTCACCCCGGGCATCGTCGAGGAGCTGCGCAAGCAGGTGGCCGACTGGTACACCCACCGCACCGGTGAGGTCTATCTGACCGATGCCATCAATATCTTCGCCGACTCGAATGCCGTGTACGGACAGGTGATTCGTGGCCGCTGGTACGACACGGGCAATCCGGCCGACTACCTGACCGCCCAGTTCGCCTCGGCGCTGGCGCATCCGGAGTACGGCCCGCTGCTGCGCCAGATGGTGGCCGGTCAGCAGTCGTCGGGCGCGTTGTAACGCTCCAGATACGTTGCGAGCCGGGCGATATCGCGATCGTCCCAGTCGCGGAAGCGTTCGGTGAACGCCCGTCGGCGCGCCCGCTCGGCCGCACGCGCCACCGTCTTACCGTCGGCGGTGGCGCGCAGGATGTGATTGCGACGGTTGGCCGGATCGACCTCGCGGGTCAGATAGCCGTCGCGCTCCAACGCCGCGACCTGGCGGCTGACCGTGGACTTGTCGAGGAGGAAGTGCTCGGCCAGTTCCGTCGCCAGGCAGCCGTCTCGATCGATGACCAGATCGAGGATGCTCACCGCGACCAATGACAGCTCCGGATGCAGTTCGGCCGCGCGACCTCGGGCGCGCCGGGCGAATGCGGTCAGTTCCCGCTGGATTCTCTGGATCGCCGCGTCGCGAGCCGTGGGGGTCATAGTTGCATAGTACAACGATAAAGTTGTAGAGTACAACGATTAATAGTTGTATTTACCAACCTTTGGAGCGGAACGTATGGCCTCCCACCAGCTCCGGCACGTCGCCGGGCATCTGCTGACCCCGCTGCTGATGTGCGTCGGCATGGCGCTGGCCTATTTGGGCGCGTTCCACCATCCCGAGCCCAATCATCTGAAGGTCGCGGTCATCGGCGATACCGCACAGGTGAAGGTGCTCGCGCAGACCATGAAGGACACCGCGGGCGACGCGCTCGAGGTCGTGACGCTGCCCGATCGCGACGCCGCGATCGCACAGCTGCGCGACCGCGATCTGGCGGGGGCGTACGTCCCCGATGCGCAGCATCCGGAACTGCTTGTGGCCAAGGCGAATTCGGATACCACGGCGATGGCCGTACAGGCGGTGTTCGGACGGGTGACCGCCACGCAGGACGTGCCGCTGCGCACCACCGACATCACCACGCTGCCCGCGGGCGATCCGACCGGTCAGGGCCTGTTCTTCCTGCTGGTGGCGCTGAGTATCGGCTCCTACGGCAGCGTGGCGGCCATCGGCGCGGCCGGAGCCGGGCTGAGCGCCACGCTGCGGGCGCTGTGCGGGCTGGTGACCGCACTGCTGGTGAGCATTATCGGAATCGTCATGGCCGGACCGGTTTTCGGCGTCGTCGACCACGACTACGCGCAGATCTGGGCGATGGGCTGGCTGTATTCGGCGGGCATCCTGCTGATCGGCATCGGCGCGCACACCTTCCTGGGGCGTTGGACGACGCTGACGATGATGGTGCTGTTCGTGATGCTGAACTTCACCACCTCCGGCGGCATCTACCGCCCCGAACTGCAGAACGGGTTCTTCGGTGCGCTGCACGGCTTCTGGAACGGCGCGGGCTTCGTCGAGGGCGCGCGCAGCCTGCTGTATTTCGACGGCGCGGCCGGATTCGGCTGGCGTATCACCAGTCTGGGCCTGTGGTTCGCGGCCGGACTGGCGCTCGTCCTGATCGCCGGATCGACCGAGCGTCGCCGCGCCGCGACGACGCTCCCCGCGGCGCACGGCCGGCATGCGGTCGAACCGACGCCCGAGCCGGTGCGCCACGAGGACGCCGAGGAGGAGATGGAAGAGGTGGTCGGCGTCTGACTAGAAGAACCGGCGGATCGCGTAGATGTGGAAGGCGCTCAGCGGGGTCAGCACCACGCCGATGCCATCGGAGTGGGCGTTGAGCAGCATGCCGCCGCCCGCGTAGATGCCCTCGTGGGAACCGTCCGGATTCACCACGACCACATCGCCGGGCATGAGCGCGAAGAACGGCACCGCGCTCCCGGCCCGGGCCTGCTGCCAGGTGGTGCGGGGCAGCATGATGCCGACCTGGCGAAATGCCCACTGCACCAGGCCGGAACAGTCGAATGCCAGCGGGCCCACCGCGCCCCAGGCATAGGGTTTGCCGATCTGGGACAGGGCTATCTGCAATGCGCCCATCGCCCGCGGACTGGCCGCCGGAATATTGGCCAGGCCGTCGGCGCTGAGCGAGGCCGACCCGGTCCCCGAGCCGGAGCTACTGCCGCTGACGAAGCCGACATCGGCCGCCGCCGGTGCGGCACAGATCGAGACGATCAGAATTGCCATCAATCCGGTCCGTAGGGACCGGTTATGTCCGCCGTGCAGTGTTGTCACTGTGCGCTCGCCCTCCGGTCGCGATGCACCACCGCGAGAGGCAGGCCCGGCTACCGCGAAACACCTCCGGACGCGCCTGGTGGTGCGGTTGTCTCAGCTGGGTCGATCGGTACAACAAAGCTCAACTAGACAGTGATAGTTGCTGAGCATAACTCCGAACGGAGACGAGTGCGGCAAAATTCATATTCGGAAAAATAAGTCGCCGGGCCGCCCGGTCCTCAACTAGGGCCCGGGGCCGGTCCTCAACTAGGCCGGCCGAAGGGAGGGCTCGCCGTGCTCGGCGGATACGACCAGGTGGCGTCACTGTTGGGGTGTCGCACCCGCCGAGCATCGGCTTCGCATTCCCGAGATCGGTGAGCTCGGGAAGCTCGAGACAGCGGCCGGACTCCCCCTCACGAAGTGGGCCCAGTCACTGTCATGTGGATAACAGTACCACTATTTTGCCGTTGGACAACGGCACGATGAACAACGGTCCGATATTTTGCCGCCGCTCGGCGAGAACGCCCAGGTGGCGTCACAGAAAGCGGGCATACTCGCCGAGCCGCGACTCACTTCCCCGGTGCGGCCGACCGGAGGAAGAACATGAGGTTCGCCGGGCGCTCGGCGAGCCGTCGGACGAAATAGCCGTACCACTGATCGCCGAAGGGCACATAGACCCGTAGGTGCTGACCCATACCCACCAGCCGATCCTGTTCGACCGGCCGGATGCCGTAGAGCATCTGATATTCGAAGTCCTCACGCCCGCGCGACACCGCGGTCGCCATCAGCGCCGCCGCCTCGATCATGGCCGGATCGTGCGTGGCCACCATCGGATAACCCTTGCCCTGCATGAGGATTCGCAGACACCGCAGATACGAGGCGTCCACCTCGCGCTTGCGCCGGAAGGCAACGGTCTCCGGCTCGTTGTAGGCGCCCTTGCACAGCCGGATGCGCGCACCCTCCGCGGCGAAGGCCCGGCAGTCGTCCTCGGTGCGACGCAGATACGCCTGCAGCACGGTGCCGACCGTCTCCGGATGATCGCGACGCAACTCGCGCACGACCGCCAGGGTGGAGTCGGTGGTGGTGTGATCCTCGGCGTCGAAAGTGACCCAGACACCGGCGTTTTCGGCCGCCTCGACCACCTTGCGGGCATTGTTCAGCGCGATGGCGTGCCCGTCGCCGGGCAGCGCCTGCCCGAACGCCGACAACTTCACCGACACCTCCACCGGTCGCGCTCGCTCCGTCTCGGAGCCGACCGGCAACTGGGCCAGTGCATCGATCAGTTCCAGATACTCGTCCACCACGTGCTGGGCCTGCGCCGGATCGACGGTGTCCTCGCCCAGATAGTCGATGGTGACGAATCTATTGTGCGCCAAGAGCTCTCGAACCGCATCCAGAGCGGTCTGTCGGTTTTCTCCCGCCACGAAACGATCGACGATGCGCTTGGTCACCGGCATGCGGGTCAGCCCCCGCTCGGCCCGCGCCGAGCGGGCGGCGGCCAGCAGTGCGGGACGCAGCGGGTTGGTCAGCACCGTGCTCATCTACGCCTCCTCGGCCTGGTGGGGATACTCGTGAGTCGTCGGAGCCACGAAGGTCTCCTTGATCGAGCGCGGCGAGGTCCAGCGCAGCAGATTCAGCGCCGAACCGGCCTTGTCGTTGGTGCCCGAGGCGCGCGAGCCGCCGAACGGCTGCTGTCCGACCACCGCGCCGGTGGGCTTGTCGTTGACATAGAAGTTGCCCGCCGCGAAACGCAGTGCGGCACTGGCCTTCTCCACGGCCGAGCGATCGTTGGCGATGATCGCGCCGGTCAGACCGTAGGCCGAACCGGAATCCACCAGCTTCAGCACATCCTCGAAGGCGTGCGGGCGGGCGTCGTCGTAGACGTGCAGCGACAGGATCGGGCCGAAGTACTCGGTGCGGAACGCCTCATCGGTCGGATCGTCGCCGACCAGCAGGGTCGGGGCGACGAAATAGCCGACGCTGTCGTCGTAGGTGCCGCCGGTGGCCACGGTCACCGAGCCGGTGGCCTTGGCCCGCTCGATGGCCTCGACATTGCGGTCGAACGCGCGCCGATCGATCACGGCCCCACCGAAATTCGCGAAATCGGTGACATCGCCGTAGGTCAGCGAACCGATGCGGCCGATCAGTTCGTCACCGATGCGCGACCACAGCGACCGCGGTACGAACGCCCGCGAGGCCGCCGAACACTTCTGACCCTGGTACTCGTAGGCGCCGCGCACCAGCGCGGTGATCAGCACCTCGGGATCGGCCGAGGGATGGGCGAGTACGAAATCCTTGCCGCCGGTCTCACCGACCAGTCGCGGATAGGTGCGGTAGCGGTCGATGTGATTGCCGACCTCACGCCACAGATGCTGGAAGGTCCGCGTGGAACCGGTGAAGTGGATACCCGCCAGGCGCGAATCGGCCAGCAGCACATCGGAAACCTCGGGGCCGTGGCCGTGCACGAGGTTGATCACGCCCGGGGGCAGTCCGGCGGCCTCGAGCAGGCGCATGGTGTGATACGCGGCCACGGCCTGGGTCGGCGAGGGCTTCCAGACCACGGTGTTGCCCATCAGAGCCGGTGCGGTGGGCAGATTTCCGGCGATCGCGGTGAAGTTGAACGGGGTGATGGCGTAGACGAAACCCTCGAGCGGGCGGTAATCGGTGCGATTCCACACGCCCGCACTGGAAATGGGCTGCTCGGCCAGCAACTGCCGCGCGAAGTGCACATTGAAACGCCAGAAGTCGACCAGCTCACAGGGCGCGTCGATCTCGGCCTGCTGCGGCGATTTGGACTGGCCCAGCATCGTCGCGGCGGCGATGGTTTCGCGCCATGGGCCCGACAGCAGATCGGCCGCGCGCAGGAAGACCGCGGCGCGCTCGTCGAAAGGTAGTGCGCGCCAAGCGGCTCCGGCCTTCACGGCGGTGTCGACCGCGTCCTGCGCGTCACCGGCCTCGGCGACGCTGAAGGCGCCGAGCACGGCCGCGTGGTTGTGCGGCTGAACCACATCGACGCGGGCGCCGGTGCCGGCCCGGTGCTCACCGTCGATGACGTGCGCGAGCTCGATGGGATTGTTCGCCAACTCGCGCAGCGCGGCCTGCAGCCGCGCACGCTCCGGGGTGCCGGGCGCGTAGGAATTGACGGGTTCGTTGGACGGTGCGGGAACCGTGGTGATCGCGTCCATACTCAGGAATAAACCTCATCCGGACATTCCGGGCCGTTGTCCGCGCGGACGAATTGCCACCGCGATTTTCGTCCGATTGAATGAAGTGTGTGAACCGCTTCATACCGCTGTCGGAGCTGCTATCCGCGCTGACCAGCGCGGTTGTCACACTGCTCGACGCACCCGCGGGCGAGGAAGTGATCGTCGATTCCGTGGCATTCATGGATGTCGACGACCTCGCGATGGATATGCCCCCTGGGCGAGCGCTTCCGGAGGTGTATCTGCAGGTCGGCGTCGACGACGAGGACGCCACGCGCTGGCTGCGCGACCTGGGCGAGCGCTGTCCGCCCGAACATCGGCCGCGGGTGGTCTTCTCCAAGGGCGCCTCGCCGCGCCTGCGGACCGCGGCGCGCGAGGCCGGGATCGCGGTGGTCGCGGTGCATCCGCACGCACGGTGGGAGATGGTGCATTCGCTGATCGGGCGGATCATCGGCGACGGCGCCGGACCGCGCGCGGTGGAGTCGATGCCCGCGGTGGACACCGATCTGTTCGGGCTGGCGCAGTCGGTGGCGGAGTCGACGCGCGGGCTGGTGAGCATCGAGGACGATCAGTCCCGGCTGCTGGCCTATTCGGCGGACAGCACGGCCTCGGCCGATGTGGTGCGCCGCTCGTCGGTATTGGGCCGGCAGGGACCGTCGGGCTATCTGCACTGGCTGCAACGCGAGGGCGTATTCGATCGACTGCGCAATACCGCCGATGTGGTGGAGGTGCCCGCGCAGTCGGAGTGGGAGACGCGGCGGCGCATCGCGATCGGCATTCGCGAGCCCGGCCGCCGGGGCGGGCGCGGGCGCACCTGGCTGGGCACCATCTGGGTGCAGGAGGCCACCGAACCGCTCGACGGCGACAGCGCTCGGGTGCTGCGCGGCGCGGCTTCCATTGCGGCCCGGGTGATCTGGCGCGCCCGCAACGCGCCGACCTCCGACGCGCTGATGATCCAGCGGCTGTTCGGTGCGCACGGCGGCGAGGTCGATATTCCGATCTTCGCCGAAACCTTCGCCATGCCCGCCGACGGCCGCGCGGCGGTGATCGGATTCGCCCCGCACGCCGCGGGCGAACCGGACGAGGACACGCTGCACCGCGGCACGGTCACACTGCGCCTGCACGCCAGCGCCTTCCGGCAGGACTGTCTGACCACCCGGATCGGCGATCGGCTGTATGTGCTGTTCCCCGAACATCATTCGGTGGATCGGGTGGCCTCGTGGACCCGCCAGGTGATCGGCCAGCTCGCCGAGCGCTCCGGGCTGGATCTGCGCGCCGCCATCGCCGCGCCGGTGGATGGGCTGGCCGATGTGGCCCGCGCCCGCACCGAGGTGGACCGGGTCCTCGATCGCACCGCGACGCTGCCCGACGGCGAACGAGTCACCACCCTGGCGAGTTCGCGCACCACGGTGCTGCTCGCCGAGATCCTCACCCTCGTCGGCGATCACCCCGAACTGCGCGACCCCCGCCTGCGCACCCTGATCGACTACGACGAGAAGTACTCCGCCGAACTGCGCCTGAGCCTCGAGTCCTATCTCGTGTACCGCGGCGATGTGCGTACCGCCGCAACGCATCTGCGCATCCACCCCAACACCCTGCGCTACCGCATCCGCCGCGCCACCCAGCTCATGGGCCTGGATCTGGATTCCCCCTCCGACCGGCTGTTGCTCGAGGTCCAGCTGGCGGTGTATCGACAGGCACTGGGCGGGTGAAAGATTCGCACCGGGGAATCGAATCCACTGCCACACCGGACAATTCGCCCACATTGTGGTATTGCCCATGATTTCAGGGGATTTCGGGGCACCGGGCGCGAGCTAATCTGGGATTTCCGACAATTCGTCTCCGAAATTCTGAACCAGGGGGTCGCGGGTGCGAGACAGAATCAATGTGGAATTCCACGACATGCACAGCACGGGTAAGCAACTGGCGGGCTGGCACAGCGAGAGTTCACACCTCTTCGAATCCGGCCACACCGACATCGAGGACGCCACTTCTGGTGGCTGGGTGGGCGATTCGCGCATCGCGATGGAGGCGGCACTACGGAAGATGCGCGACTCGGCTGCCACGCTGACCGGTCGGCTCGACGACCATTCGACGAAATTCCACGGCGCGTTCCCCACCTATCACGGCGGCGATCGCGAATCCGGCGGCGAAATCGGACGAATAGGATCTCATGGGCCGCGGTTGACCAACCTCTGACCATTCCGATGGCACCGAAAATCACGATAGCCGATATCGATCGATGGAATCCCGACGATATCGACAAGGTATTCCAGGTCTGCACCCAGCACGCCGACCACTGCGACGAACGGGCCACCGGCCTGGGCAATCTATCGGCGTTCGACTCGTGGGACGGCGACGCCGCCGCCGCGGCCGAACAGTCGGTCGGCAAGACCCGGGTGGACTTCGACGCCCACGGTCAGCACGTCGCCGCGATCGCCGACGCCGCGAAGACGGCGGCGAGCGAAATCGCCACGGTCAAGACGAAATTGGCGGGACTGCGGACGCAAGCCGGTCAGCACGGTTTCGCGATCGGCGATGACGGGACCGTGCGCCAGACGATCAACGGACCGTTCACCGCGGACAGGCAGCAGATCCTGGACAACGAGAAGGCGGGCCTGCAGCTCGAGGTCAATCAGTTGCTGATCAACGCCCAGCTCGCCGATGCGGATCTGGCCGCGGCCATCAAGGGCGCCGATGGCGAGATGAGCATCGACGACCTGGCCAAGAACAACCACGCGCCGGTATACGCGTCGATGTACGGCCTTGGCTCACTAGGCATTCCGGACTATCCGGACCAGTCGCTGGACAGCCTCCAGACGCGCAACTACTACCTCGCGGCCGAACGCAAGATCGATGAGTTCATGGCCAAGATCGTCGCCGATCCCGATCTGTCGCTCGAGGAGAAGGCCAAGATCGGCTGGGCATTGCGCAACGAACTGCGGACCCGGGCCCGTCAGCTGATGTCCGACCAGGCCGAGGCCGCCAAACTCTTCCAGAACAGACCGAACAAGGGATTCGAGGAACTGATCCAAGACAAGATGGCGCGCAAGGGATTCACCACCCGCGAACAGGCGCTGCAGGACATCCTCGATACCGCGAGCAAGAGCAACGCGGAGGTCAACGCCGCGCTCGGGGTCGATCCGAAGACGGCGAAATTCCCCGATCCGAAGAGTGTGAAGGCCCCGCCGGGCGCACCGGCGGGAGAGAACTTCGTCCCGAACGAGGACGTCGCCGCGGGCGCGGGCGGCGAGTCGGCCGCCGCGCGCGGACTGCGCATCGCGGGTAAGGCGGCGCTGCCGATCGCCGCGGGCGTCACGATCTACGACGACTACCAGCAGGTGCAGAACGGTCAGGAGACCGTGCCGGAGGCCGTCGGCCACAGCGGCGGCGCGGTCGCCGGTATGGTCGCCGGGGGTGAGGTCGGCGCGGAGGGCGGCGCGGTCGTCGGATCCTTCGCCGGGCCGGTGGGTACCGTGGTCGGCGGTGCGGTCGGCGGCGTCGTCGGCGGCATCGCGGGCGCGATCAGCGGTGGCGAGGTTGGTAAATGGATTGGGGGCCTGTTCTGATGACCGAGACGGCATCGATCTACGACGCGCTGACGGCGCTGGCCATCACCACGCATCGGGTGGTGAATTCGCGCACGATCCCGGGACGGGTCGACGTCGAGCTCGACCGCGATACGTGGAAGGAGCTCGACGGTCACGCGTTGGGCTATCTACGGCTGTTCGGCGTGCGGTCGCAACCGAAGTCGGGTTTCCGAACCAACCTGATCGTCGTGCTCACCCGAGTGATCGTGGACAACGGCATCGATCTGGCCGTACTGGGCGAACACGCCTTCACCGAAGCGCGGCGCCTACCGCACTGGCACGAGGAACAGGCCACGAAATGGCCTGCGGCGCGGCCGCACAGCGGATGGTCCGTCCAGTCCGGCACCTATACCGACGACGGCGTGCCGCTGTACTCGATCACCCAGTACGCGATCTATCAACGCGCGAACGTCGGCTACCTGCTGCAGGCCACCGGCACCACGACCGTGGCGGACCGGCCGCGATTCGGTCCCGTGCTCGACAAGGTCGTACCCGGCGTGAACTTCGAAGGGTGAGAGGCGGACAACAATGGTGAAACGCTCGGACGAGGTCACGGATCTGGAGGAGGCGCTCGCCGCCACGGTCGTCTTCACCCCGGATACCGACGACGCCGCCTGGATGGTGGGGCATACCCCGCGCCAGACCCTGCACGTGCGCCTGGGCGACTTTCCCGCCGAGGACATGTGGTCACTGTGGCTGGGCCACGGCCGCTGGATGGACTTCACCCAGCCACCGGCGGGCTGGACGTTGAAGCTCGGCGAGGCGAACTGGCCGCCCAGCGCGCGACCCTCACTGCCCAAAGGCGAGTTCCACGAATAACTTTCGCGCCGCGACCGCGCGCCGGTGGATGGTAGCCACCCACCGGCCCGCGCTCGTCACGCCTTGGTGATCGAAACCCGCACCCCGCCGACCACTTCGGCGGCGTCCGCACCGGGATCGCCGAAGGTCAGTGCGGTGGCGAGGATTTCACCGGCGATCAGCTCGCGATGGGTCCGCGCCCACGCCAGCCGGTCCGCCGGAACGGCCAGCACCACCGAGATGCGATCGGAAACATCCAGTCCCAACGACTTTCGGGTCTCCTGCAGATCGCGGATGAGGTCGCGGGCCCAGCCCTCGGCCTCGAGTTCCTCGGTGACCTCCGAATTCAGCACCACCAGACCGGCATTGCCGGGCAGGGCGGCGGTCGACTCGGGCTCGGCGGCGACCAGGCGCTGGGTGTATTCCTCCGGAAGCAGGTCGATCCCGGCGGCACTGACCACGCCCTCGGGGCTTTCGGTCCACTCCCCCGCCTTGACCGCCTTGATGACCGTCTGCACCTGCTTGCCCAGGCGCGGACCCGCGGCGCGCGCGTTCACGACCAGTTCGAAGCGGCCGTGCGCGGCGACGTCGGTGGTCAGGTCGACCTTCTTGACATTGACCTCGTCGGCGACCAGATCCGCGAAGGGCGCCAACCGATCCGCGTCGGGCGCGGCGATGGTCACCTCCGACAGCGGCAGGCGCACCCGCAGATTCTGGGCCTTGCGCAGACTCAGCACCGTCGAGCACACCGTGCGGACCTCGTCCATGGCCGAGACCAGCTCCGGATCCTTCGGCAGTTCGGTCGCGGCGGGCCAGTCGGCCAGATGCACCGAGCGACCGCCGGTCAGCCCGCGCCAGATCACCTCGCTGATCAACGGCAGCAGCGGCGCGGCCAGCCGGGTGGTCACCTCGAGCACCGTGTGCAGGGTGTCGATGGCATCGCGGTCCTCGTCCCAGAAGCGCGAACGCGACCGGCGCACATACCAGTTGGTGAGCGCGTCGGCGAACGAGCGCAGCTGCTCACACGCGGTGGCGATGTCGTAGACGTCGAGCGCCTCGGTCATCGCGTCGCGGGTGGCCGCGAGCTTGGCCAGGATGTAGCGATCCAGCACATTGGTCGAATCCGTGCGCCACTCACCGGGTTTCGACGCGTACAGCTGCAAAAACGTCCACGCGTTCCACAGCGGCCGCAGCGCGTGACTCACACCTTCGCGGATACCGCGCTCGGTGACGATGAGGTTGCCGCCGCGCAGCACCGGCGAGGCCATCAGGAACCACCGCATGGCGTCGGAGCCGTCGCGGTCGAACACCTCGTTGACATCCGGGTAGTTGCCCTTGGACTTGGACATCTTCAATCCGTCGTCGCCGAGCACGATGCCGTGTGCCACAGCCGATTTGAACGCCGGGCGGTCGAACAGGGCGGTCGAGAGCACATGCAGGTTGTAGAACCAGCCCTTGGTCTGACCGTTGTACTCGACGATGAAGTCGCCCGGGCTGTGCGCGGTCCGGTCGTGCGTGCCCTCGAACCACTCCTTGTTCTCGAACGGGTAGTGCACCTGGGCATAGGGCATCGACCCGGATTCGAACCAGCAGTCGAGCACCTCCGGGGTGCGCCGCATCATCGACTTGCCGGTCGGATCATCGGGATTGGGCCGCACCAGCTCATCGATCGCCGGGCGGTGCAGATCGCTCGGACGCACGCCGAAGTCGTGCTCGAGCTGATCCAGCGAGCCGTACACATCCACGCGCGGATACTCCGGATCATCGGAGATCCACACCGGGATGGGCGCGCCCCAGAAGCGGTTGCGGCTGATGTTCCAGTCGCGCGCGTTCTCGATCCACTTGCCGAACTGGCCGTCGCGGATGTGTTCGGGCACCCAGGTGATCTGCTTGTTCAACTCCATCATCCGATCGCGGATCTTGGTGACCGCGACGAACCACGACGGCACGGCCATGTAGATCAGCGGCTGGCCCGAACGCCAGCTGTGCGGATAGGAGTGCTCGATGGTCTCGTGCCGCAGCAGCTTTCCGGCGGCCTTGAGATCCTTGATGATGACCGGGTTGGCGTCGAAGACCATCAGGCCCTCGTACGGCGGCACCATCGAGGTGAACTTGCCGCCCGGATCCAACGGCTGCACGATCTCGATGCCGTTGGCCGTGGCCACATCCATATCCTCCTCACCGAAGGCCGGTGCGAGGTGCACGACGCCCGTGCCGGAGTCGGTGGTCACGTAATCGGCCTCGAGCACGCGATGGGCGTTCGGGTGGCCGAGGAAGAAGTCGAACGGCGGACGGTAGTGCAGGCCGACCAGCGCCGCGCCCGCGTGCTCGGACAGGATCTGCGGCTGTTCGCCCAGCTCCCGGGCGTAGTGCGAGACGCGTTCGGCGGCAAGCACGTACCGCTTGTCGTCCTTGCCCCGCACATGGACATAGGTGACGTCCGGATGCACGGCGATGGCGAGGTTGGACGGCAGGGTCCACGGCGTGGTGGTCCAGATCAGCGCGTTCGCGCCGTCCAGCTCGTGCAGCGGATGACCGGCGGGCACCGTGAGCGCCATGTCGACCGTGACCGCGGGATCCTGGCGCATCCGGTAGGCGTCGTCGAGGCGCGACTCCTGATTGGACAGCGGGGTCTGCTCGTACCAGCTGTAGGGCAGCACCCGGAAGCCCTGATAGATCAGTCCCTTGTCGTACAGCGACTTGAAGGCCCACATCACCGACTCCATGAAGCTCGGATCGAGGGTCTTGTAGTCGTTGTCGAAGTCCACCCAGCGGGCCTGACGCGTGACATACGCGCGCCACTCATTGGTGTAGCGCAGGACCGAGGATTTGCACGCGGCATTGAATTCCGCGACACCCATCGACTCGATCTGTGATTTGTCCGTGATACCGAGCTGCTTCTCGGCTTCGATTTCCGCGGGCAGGCCGTGAGTGTCCCAGCCGAAACGTCGTTCGACCTTCTTGCCGCGCATCGTCTGGAAACGCGGGATCAAATCCTTGACGTATCCGGTGAGCAGATGCCCGTAATGTGGCAATCCGTTGGCGAAGGGCGGTCCGTCGTAGAAGACGAACTCCTCGGCGCTGGAACGGTTCTCGATGCTGGCCCGGAAGGTGTCGTCGGCGGCCCAGTAGTCCAGGACGCGCCGTTCCAGATCGGGGAACGACACCTGGCCGCCTTCACCCAGGTCCGCGCGTGGGTAGGCGGGAGCGACGCGACCGGAGGAGGCAGCTTGCGTAACCATGGAGGGAGCCGCGGACGCCTCATCAGGCACCGCGGTGCGGGTGGGTGCTTCGTCCGACATGTCGGGCGTGGTCTCCTCGTGCCAGTGCGCCCGTACGGCGCATCCCGGTGGGCACGGGGACGACCCCGGCGCTCGGTGCGCCGAAACCGCGGTACCACCCCGCTTGTCCAATGGACCTCTCGTTATGAGCTGTGACGGGCTCACCCGTTCGGTTCTACTGAGCGCGCGGCGCCGTTCTTCCGAAGGCTCCCCGGTGATGGCCGGATCAGTGCCGTTTGTTCATGTTTGATTGTAACTGTGGCGGGCAAACCTATTCTCGGCCCCGGTAGCGAGGCGACTCGCCCGGATGGGCGTGCCGCGTGGGAGCGCCGCGAGTGGGAGTCACCCGCTTGGCGTGCCGACCGGGACCGGCTTGCAGATCGTCGACCGTATCGCGCATCGACAGCGCGCTCACCAGCAGCAGTACCGCACCGATGACGCACACGACGATGCAGCCCCAGGCCCACACCACCGATCCGGTGGTCAACGCGGTCACCAGTAGGGCAAAGCCGATAGCGGCCAGGACGAGCGTCAGAACGAGCATGGTCACCCCCTAGGCGGGCCAGGTGGCTCGACAAGACTTCCGACCACACGACTGCGCTGGCGCAGTACCTACGAGACTACTTGCCGCCCTTGGCGAACGAGGCCGGGGCGTGGTTGTGGTTGGCGCCGGCGCCCTCGAACGCGTCGCCGCCGTCGACCGGCACCGCGGAACCGCGGTTCTCCAACTCCTCGAGCTGCGACTCCAGGTAGGACTTCAGCCGCACCCGGTATTCGCGCTCGAAGGTCTTCAGCTGCTCGATGCGGCTCTCCAGCACGCTGCGCTGCTGGGTGATGGTCGCCATGATCTCGGTGTGCTTGCGCTCGGCGTCGGCCTGCAGGGCGTCGGCCTTCTCCTTGGCCTGCCGCAGCTGATTGTCCGAGCGGGACTGCGCGTCGGTCAGCAGGGCCTCGGCCTTCTGCCGGGCCTCGGCGACCATGCCCTCGGAGCGGGTGCGGGCATCGCTGACCAGACGTTCGGAATTGGCGCGCGCGTTGGCCAGCAGCTGCTCGGCCTCGGTCTTGGCATCGCTGGTGAGCCGGTCGGCCATCTCCTGGGCCAGACTGAGCACCTTGGCGGCCTGCAGATTCGCGTCCGCTCCGGCCGGATCCTTCGCCACGGGCGGGGCCACCGGCATCGGGGCCGGGGGCGCCACGGGCTGGGGCTTGGGCGGTTCCGGCTGCGGCGGCGCGGGTTTCACGGCCTGCGGCGCCGGGCGGGCCTTCTTCGCGTCCGCGAGTTCGGCATCCAGCTCGGCAACCCGCTGGCGAAGATCGGCATTCTCCTCGATGAGGCGTGAGAGTTCCTGCTCGACCAGGTCGAGGAAGGCGTCGACTTCATCCTCGTTGTAGCCGCGCTTCCCGATCGGCGGTTTGCTGAACGCGACGTTGTGCACATCGGCTGGGGTCAGCGGCATGGAAGGATCCCTTCACGCTTCGTACGGAGATCTAGCACTAGATCTAGCAAGCTATTCTTCACGGCCCATTCTGTCACACCGGGCCTACCGGCTGCCCGAGCCTGCTCGTGATCGTCATCAAGATGAAGACGATGAAAAGCAGCACCATAATCGACAGATCGAGGCGAATTCCACCCAGATTCACTGGAGGTATCAATCGCCTCAGGAGTTTCACCGGAGGGTCGGTGATCGTGAAGATCACCTCGAGGATCACCACGACGACACCCCGGGGATGCCAGTCCCGGGCGAAGCTGCGGATGAACTCGACGATGACTCGGCTGATCAGCAACAGCCAGAAGAGGAACAGGAGTACATACAGCACCTTGAACAAGGCCACGTGTCCACTCTGCCTCAGATTCGGTGTCCTGCAAACTCCCCGCGCCGTCCAGCACGGCGTGACTCCCCCCGCTCGCGGCGTGTCGACCCGGTCGGCCGACCATGCCGGGCACCCCCGGTGAAATGTCCTATTTCTGGTTGTAGAAACCGTTTTCGGCGATGCGCCGGCGCTCCTCGGCCGATACGTCGACATCGGCGGGTGAGAGCAGGAACACCTTCGTGGCGACCTTGTCGAACGAACCGCGCAGCGCGAACGCCAGACCCGCGGCGAAGTCGACCAACCGACGCGCGTCGGCATTGCTCATCTCGACCAGATCCATGATCACCGGGGTGCCGTCGCGGAAGCGCTCGCCGATGATGGCGGCCTCGGCGTAGGTGCGCGGCCGCAGGGTGGTGATCTTGGACAAGGGCCCTCCGTCCTCGAAGACCGGCGCGCGACGCGGTGCCGGCTCGAAGCGAGTGCGCTCCTCCACCCGCCGTTCTTCCAGTCTGCGCTCGGCCTCGGGGTCCATCGCCAACGCGCCGTGCGTGGTGCCGCGGACCATCGGGGGCGTGCCCAGCCCGCGCGAGCGGCCCGAGGGGGCCGATTCGATGCGCGTGGGACGACGCGGGGGCTCGTACCGGTCGTCGACGTAGGACTCGTCGCCGTAGTCCTCGCGGCGGGCGACGGTGTAACCGGGCTGATAGGGGGCCTTGTAGGTGGGCTCGGGGTAGCCGGGCTCGTCGTCGTAACGATCGTCGGAGAAGCGGGACCGACCGGCGGGCTCGTACCGCGGCTCGGCGTAGTCGCGCGCCCGATGCGAACGCTCCTCGACGGCCCGCGACCCGCGGTCATCGATGTAGTCGTCCTCGTATTCCTCGAGCGGAACCATGCCGAAGTACGCCTTGAACCGGTGCAACGTACTCATGCCGTCACCTCGTCAATGCTCGGCTCCAGCACGAGCCCCCTCGTGGCTGCGCCCAATTCCCGCTCGCTGCGCTCGCTCATCCTGGTCGACCTTCCTACGGCACCCGGCTGGCCTGGGGTGTTGAAGTCCTGCTCAGTCCCCGCCTGCCACAAGCATATGTTTCGAATGTGACTGATGAGGTTTGTTTGCTATCCCGAGGTTATCGGTCGAGCGCCCATCAAGGCAGTACCGACACGCACGCAGGTGGAGCCGTGTCGAATTGCCGCCTCCAAATCTCCCGACATACCGGCCGAAAGTTCCCCCGCCCCGGGATGATCGGCCACCAGCCGCGCGTGCAGCTGTGCCAGCCGGGCGAATTCGGGCTCCGGATCGACGTCCAGCGGAGGGATTGCCATCAGCCCTGCCAGCTGCAGGTTGTCCGATTCGGCGATATGGTCGGCCAGGGCGGGCAGATCCGCCGGGGCGACACCGCCGCGCCCGGGGTCGCGATCGAGACTGACCTGCAGTAACACCCGAATCGGCGTATCGCGCTCACCGGCCTCGCGCGCCGCGCCCGCACCGGCGTCAAGAGCGGTTGCCAGACGTTCGCTGTCGACCGAATGGACGGTATGCGCCCAGCGGGCCACGGACTTGGCCTTGTTGCGCTGCAGGCGTCCGATCATATGCCAGCGCATCTGGGACAGGTGTCCCAGATCGGCCACCTTCGCGGCGGCCTCCTGGTCGCGTGATTCACCGAATTCCCGGCGACCCAATTCATAGAGGATCGCGATATCCGAAGCGGGAAAGAATTTCGTGACCGGAAGCAACTGTACGGTCGACGGATCGCGCCCCGCGGCCCGGCATGCGGCCTCGATCCGGGACAACAGACCGGTCAGCGCACTGGACAGTTCCGCGGTGCGGACCGATTCCGCTGCGGCGGTGCCGGATTCGGCGGTCATAGGCGAACTCCCTGAAATGCGAAACTGATCACGAATAGGCCCGAATACGCGAAATCGGCCAATTGCCGGTACTTAACCGGGCTCCGAGAACCCTCCGTGCCCGCGAAATTCGGGGCACTCACGCGGCCGATTCCATCCAGATCACACCGGCGAGCCGACCGGTCGGCGCACCACGCCGGTGACTGAACAGCGACTCGTCCTCGATCGTGCAGCGCGGGTCCACGGCCACCGCGCCCACCCCCGCGGCCTCGAGCTGACGCTGAATGCCCGCGCGCAGATCCAGGCCGGGCGTGCCCTTGGCGGTGGTGGTCGCGCTGCCGGGCAGATGAGCCTCGACATCCGCGCGCATCGCCGCGGGCACCTCGTACTGCCGTCCGCTCGCGGCGGGACCCAGGAACGCGCCGATGCGCTCGGGCCGCGCGCCGACGGAGATCATCGCCTCGAGCACGCGCGGCACGATCCCGATGCGCGCGCCCACCCGTCCCGCGTGCACGGCCGCGATCACGCCCGCCTCGTCGTCGGACAGCAGGATGGGCACGCAGTCCGCGCTGAGCACGACCAGGGCCAGATCCGGCACGGTCGTCACGAGGGCGTCGGTCACCGGAACCGGTTCGGCCCGTGGGCCGTCCACGATCGTCACCGTCCGGCTGTGCACCTGTTCCATCCACACCAGACGTTCGGGAGCCAACCCGATCACTTCGGCCAGCCCGATCCGATTGCGGCGCACGGCCTCCGGATCGTCACCGACATGATCGCCGAGATTGAACGAGTCATAGGGCGGCTTCGAAAACCCGCCAGCCCGCGTAGTAGTGACCCGTCGCACCCGAACCGCAGTTGTCGTCATACCCCCGAGATTAGTAGCCACCCGGAAGCAACTCACCGTCCTCGCCACACCGCACCCTTCCCGGCCGCGCATGTGGCCCGCAGCGAGTCATACCCGGGCGGGCAAGATCGGAAACGCGCCCGCCCGGCCGAAGCCGAGCGGGCGCGTTTCGAGGGTGGATCAGCGACGCATGAACGAGGGCACGTCGACGTCGTCGTCGGAATCCTCGTCCGGCGGTTGGATATGCGAGCGGCTGTTGCTCGCGACCGTCGGATCGGTCGGGGTGCGGGGCTGGCCGTAGTTGGGGGCCGGGCCGCGTTCGACCGCGCTCGCCGGGGCGGGCTGGGCCGGTTCGGCTGGACGGGATTCGGTGGTCGGGGTGGTGCTGCGGCTGAGTTCGCCCGCGCGGGCGGTGCCGATGGTCGCATTGCCGCGGGTCTCGATGCGCCGGGCCGGGGTGCCGCCGTCGAATCCGGCCGCGATCACCGTGACCCGGACCTCGTCGCCGAGCGAATCGTCGATGACCGTGCCGAAGATGATGTTGGCCTCGATATGCGCGGCCTCCTGCACCAGCGAGGCGGCCTCGTTGATCTCGAACAGGCCCAGATCCGACCCGCCCGCGATCGACAGCAGCACTCCGTGCGCGCCGTCCATCGACGCCTCGAGCAGCGGCGAATTGATCGCCGACTCGGCGGCTTTCACCGAACGGCCCTCGCCGCGCGCGGAACCGATACCCATCAGGGCCGAGCCCGCACCGGACATGACGCTCTTGACGTCGGCGAAGTCGACGTTGATCAGACCCGGTGTGGTGATCAGATCGGTAATGCCTTGAACACCGTTGAGCAGCACCTCGTCCGCGGAGCGGAAAGCGTCCATCAGCGAGACGGCCGCATCACCGAGCTGCAGCAGCCGGTCGTTCGGGATCACGATGAGGGTGTCGCAGGATTCGCGCAGCCCCTGGATGCCCGACTCGGCCTGATTGCTGCGGCGCTTGCCCTCGAAGGAGAACGGCCGCGTCACCACGCCGATGGTCAGCGCGCCCAGTTTGCGGGCGATGCTGGCCACCACGGGCGCGCCACCGGTTCCGGTGCCACCGCCCTCACCGGCGGTCACGAAGACCATATCGGCGCCCTTGAGCACCTCTTCGATCTCGTCCTTGTGGTCCTCGGCGGCCTTGCGACCCACCTCGGGATCGGCGCCGGCGCCCAGGCCGCGGGTGAGTTCGCGGCCGACATCGAGCTTGACGTCCGCATCACTCATCAGCAGCGCCTGCGCGTCGGTATTGACCGCGATGAACTCGACTCCCTTGAGTCCCTGTTCGATCATCCGGTTGACGGCATTCACGCCGCCGCCGCCGATACCGACGACCTTGATCACTGCAAGGTAGTTGTGCGGGGGCGTCATGGGCTCTCGCCTTCCTTCGATCCAAAGCCTGTCGTTTCGGATCCTCGGCAGAGCGCTCGTGGAGTGGGCCGACCCGGGCTTCCGCTCGGGCAAACCCTAAACCTCAACCATAAGGTTAGCGTTATGTCAAGTATCCGACTGTTCCGGAACGCTATTCGCACCGGCCGCAATAGACGCGCAGGCGCGCCGAAACGAGTGACAGAATCTTGTGTGATCTGTCTCGTCCGAGCCCGCCCCGCATCGTATCGCGAACGGCCGTCCCCGGTGCGGGGAATCGTTCCCTGTGACCTCGACCTATTCGGCGTGTACCGAAAAAGCCCAGGGCACAACGGGTGTCACTTACTTTACCGTCACCAGATCGGGACTCGAAACGTCGAATACCGTTCCGGGACGGGTCAGCACGGGTAGTACGACCGCCGCCTTGCGGCCGGAATCGCCCGGACCACCCCACAGTACTGTGCGTCCGTCGGTCAGATTCAACGCGATATCCGAAACAGTCCGCGCCACAACCTCTCCCACCTGGGCTCGCAGCGCCTGCGGCACCGCTGCCAGCACCGCGACCGCGGCGCGCGTGACCGGATCGTCGCTGCCCGGATGATCGGTGGTGAGTTTCGGCACCCCCGGAGGCGCCGGTTCGACGGCGAATTCCACGCTATCGCCGTCGAGCAGATGGGAGCCCTCGGGACCGTCGAAGAACAGCACCGCGACCCGCTCGTCGACGGTCACCCGGACCGTCGCCGGGAACACCCGCTGCACCCGCGCCGACCGCACCTTCGGCAGCGCCGCCACCCGCTGGGCCACGGCATCGGTATCGATGCGCAGCATGGAGATGCCCTCCGGAATTCGCAGCACCTCGCGCACCTGCTCCTGCGGCACGGCCTTCAGGCCCCGAATGTCGACCGTGCGCACCGACAGCGCCGGGGTGAACCACGCCACACCGGCGACTACGACCAGCACCACGACAACGATCAACGACCACAACGCGATTCGCCGCCGCATCGCCGGGGTGACCGAACCCTCGCGCCGGGTACGCCGGAATCGGTCGCGTCCGTGGGGCTTCCGAGGCTCGTCGACCTCATCGGTCTCGGTATCGAGCGCCTCGGCGTCTCGATGCTCCGCTCCCCCACGGGTTTTCATACCGACCGCCCGACCCGTGTCATCTCGCTCACCGTCCGACCGGCGGGCGCACCCGCAGGCCGTCGAGGATCTGTCCGCCGAGCATGGTGACATCGCCCGCGCCCATGATGATCACCACATCACCGGGCCGGGCCAGGCCCGCGACCTGGCGGCCGACCCGGGACATATCGGGTTGGTAGTGCACGGGTTTGGTGACCGACTGGGCGACCAGCGCGCCGTTGACGCCGGGCAGCGGCTTCTCGCGCGCGCCGTAGACGTCGAGCACCACGACCTCGTCGGCCAGCGACAGCGACGTGCCGAATTCGGTCGCGAATGCGGCTGTGCGGCTGTACAAGTGGGGCTGGAACACCACGATCACCCGACCCTGTCGCGAACGCGCCCCGTCGGCGGCCTCCTGGCGGACCAGTTCGGCCGCGGCCCCGAGCACCGCCGCGACCTCGGTCGGATGGTGGGCGTAGTCGTCGAACACCCGCACGCCGTTCTCGCGGCCGACGAACTGGAACCGGCGGTGCACCCCGCCGAAACCCTCCAGGCCCTGCAGGATCTCGTCCAGATCGGCCCCGGCGTCGCGCGCGGCCAGCAGCGCGCCGAGCGCGTTGAGCGCCATATGCCGCCCGGGCACCGACAGCCGCAGCGTGCGTGGCGCGGGCTCGTCGGCCAGCTGCAGCGTGACCACGCCGCCGACATCGCGGGGCTCCCAGGCCAGCAGCCGCACCCCGACCGGAACCGGCGCGTCGGCCAGTTCGCCCGAGCCGTAGCCGAGGACCCGAATATTCAGCTCCCCGGCCGCGATTCGCTCCGACACCCGCCGCGCCAGCGCGAGCGAACCCGGATCGTCCAGACACACCACCAGCAGTCCGCCCGGCGTCAACCGCGCCGCGAAATCGTCGAACACCCGCACATAGGCCTCGACCGATCCGTAGAAATCCAGATGATCGGACTCGATATTGGTGACGACCGCGACATCCGGGTCGTACTGCAGCAACGAACCATCCGATTCGTCGGCCTCGGCGACGAAGTAGTCGCCGGTGCCGTGGTGGGCGTTGGTGCCCGCCTCGTTCAGCTCCCCGCCGACCGCGAACGACGGATCGAATCCGCAGTGCTGCAGCGAGACGATCAGCATCGAGGTGGTCGAGGTCTTGCCGTGGGTGCCCGAGACCAGCAGGGTGCGATGCCCGCGCATGAGTTCGGCCAGCACGGCCGGGCGCAGCAGCACCGGCACGCCGCGTCGATTCGCCTCGACCAGTTCGGGATTGGTCTTCGGAATCGCGGCGTAGGTGGTGACCACGGCGGTCGGCCCGCCGGGCAGCAGATCCAGCGCGCTGGCGTCGTGCCCGATGCGCACCTCCGCGCCGCGGGCGCGCAGGGCCAGCACCCCCCGGCTCTCCTTGGCATCCGAACCGGATACCGCGCCGCCGCGCGAGAGCAGGATGCGCGCGATACCCGACATGCCCGCACCGCCGATGCCGATCATATGCACCCGCCTCAGCAGCGGCGGCAGCTCCGAATGTCCCAGTGCCTCGTTCGGTCCCGTCATCGTCCCGCCACCTCCACCACGATCCGCGCCACCGCGTCGGCGGCGTCCCGATGTCCCGCACCCGCCGCCGCGGCCCCCATGGCCGACAGGCGTTGCGGGTCGGTGAGCAGCGGAATCACCTCGTCGATCACATATTTCGCCGTCAGCTGCGCATCCGGCACGATGATGCCACCGCCCTTGGCGACAATCGGGCGGGCATTGAGTTCCTGTTCGCCGTTACCGTGCGGCAGCGGCACATAGATCGCGGGCAGTCCGACCGCGGACACCTCGGCCACGGTCATCGCGCCCGATCGGCACACCGCCGCATCGGCCGCGGCGTAGGCCAGATCCATTCGCGACAGATACGGCACCGCCACATATTTCGCCGCGCCCTCGGGATCGACCCCGGAGACCCCGACGGTGTTCTTGGGTCCGTGCGCGTGCAGCACCGACACACCCGCCGCCGTCAGCTGCGCCGCCGCGGCCGAGACCGATTCGTTGAGCCGACGCGCGCCCTGCGAACCGCCGAACACCAACAGCACCGGCCCCTCGGCGGGCAGGCCGAAGGACTCCCGCGCCCGGGCCCGCAGCCCCGTGCGGTCCAGGGTCGAAATCGACTCGCGCACCGGAATTCCCACCAGCTCGGCCTCGGTCCGCCCGCGCGCGTGCACGCCGGATTCCGGAACGGCCGCCAGCACCCGCGCCGCACGACGCGCGCCGACCTTGTTCGCGACACCGGCCTTGGCGTTCGCCTCGTGCACCACCACCGGCACCGCGCGGCGACGTCGCAGGCCACGGCCCGCGGCCAGATACGCGGGCAGCGCCACATAACCGCCGAAGCCGACGATCACATCGGCCTCGGCCGCATCGATCACCTGGCGCGCCCGGGCCATCGATGCCCGCACCCGGCCGGGCAACCGCAGCAGATCCGCGGAGGGCTTACGCGGCAGCGGGACGGGCGGAATCAGTTCGAGTGGATAGCCGCGCTCGGGAATCAGCGTGGTCTCCAGACCGCGCTGGGTGCCCAGGGCGGTGATCCGGATCGACGGATCGAGTCGGCGCAGCGCATCGGCGACGGCCATGGCCGGTTCGATATGCCCGGCCGTGCCACCACCCGCGACGATCACCGAAAGCGCCCGTCCCCCGGCCTGTTGTGTGCCTCCGGACCTGTCGCCTCGGCCGCTCGTCACCTCGGATTACCCCGTTCTCTCGCATGGTTGATCGGATACGTCGGCTCCCACGCCCGTGTGGTGCGCCAGGACATCGTGCCGCGACTCTCGCCGCGTCCCGGATCGCCGCGACCGGCCGCACCGGCGCGTCGACGCGATGAATCCGAATCTATCGACCGCCGGGGCGCGCCGTCGCCCCCACCCCGTCGTCGCGCGGGCGGCAGCTCCCGGCGTGGGGGCGCGGC